>CAVWGW010000011.1:0-60067 GCA_963754615.1 uncultured Chloroflexia bacterium
TCTCCACAATATCTGCATTCACATCCCACGCCCCGGCGGGCGCAGCAGGCGAGATGGAATGTGAGTCGACAGCCCACCCACACGCGGTTAAGGCTACCCCGAATACCGCAGTGCCGATTGACAGCAGCGCCAGGCGGCGGTTGGGATCATATTCATTCCACGGAGCGAGTGAAATTCCCGGGTTAGAATGTCAACCAGGCCGCGTGGGCAGGCTTCCATGCAGTCCAGGCACAGCGTGCACTCGCTGGGATCACTGGCATATTCCTTCGCCGGGTTGATCGTTCCGGTGGGGCAGGCACGCGTACAAGCCGTGCAGCCTTTGCATTCAACAGCAACCTGCCGGCGAAAGAGCGCAACTTTGCTCAGCAACCCCAACAAGCCTCCCAGGGGACAAAGATAGCGGCACCAGAAGCGCGGCGCCCACAGGTTTAGCGCAATGACTCCCAGAAAGAGCATGGCAAACAGCAGCGCTGAACGAGAATAGATTGGTGCAGCGGGAAAGATGGAAGGTCGCAGCCAGGCATCGAAGGCAGACACCGGAGTGGAAAGGAATGGCACCCGATAAAGCACGCTCTCTACCCCGGTAATTACTTGGTCGAGCGCCGGCCACAAGCTGGAAGTCAGAAAGCGAAACAGCAGCGTCAAAGGATCCAGCACTAACAAGGTGAGATTGCCCAGCAGCGCCGCGGTGAATATGGCAAAGAGTATGACATATTTGATCGCTCGCCAGGAATCAGGCGGTGGCTGGCGTCTGGAACGCCACCGTTTCAAAGAAAAGAGATCGAGCACCGTACCCAATGGGCAGAGCCAACCGCACCAGGCGCGGCCAAAGATCAGCGCAAGGAAAAGGGTGAGCAACGCCAGTAGCGAGCTGACCAGGAAGATGCGGCTGGAGAGCAGGTGCGCCAGCATCAGCAGGGGATCCAGGCGCATCGGCAAATTCAACAAGGCCGGGGACCAATCGCTGTTATGGGCAGCAATGAAGATCACGATGAATGCCAGCAATGCAAGATACTGGATAATTTTACGAGTTAAAATCCAGGCTGCTGAAGACTGTGAGCGGGAAGGCTGCTTCAATCGCATCTTTCCTCAGCCGCTATGCTCCAATCTGACCATGCTGTGGTTATCCACCAATGGTGATCTGCTCGATCTTGAGATTCTCCAGGTCGCTGCGCCCCAGCCCCATCGCCGCGGCAGCCGGGATATAAGCAATATCCTCCGGGCGCAGCCCAAACAGGCTGGTGGCGTAGCTGTCCGCGGCTACGATATCCGCGCTGGCGATGACCGTATCGAGCTTCTTCACATCGCCCAGATCGCCGCCCGTAGGACCGTTCGCCATCAGCACCCGCACCGCATCCACCACCGTCAGGCCGGGCTGGAACAGACTGGTCAGATCGGCAATGCGCTGGCCCAGGTTGTGGTGGATAGAGCCGCGATCCTCGACCAGGCCCATCAGGTTCTTCATGCCTAGCGTCAGCCGTGCCAGTCCGTGATCCTTGGCAATCGGCACATCGATGAGCACATCAGCATCCAGTGCATCCTTGAACACCTTCGTGCGCCGCAGGTCAACCGCCTGGGGCAAATCAACCCTCTGGAACTTGAAGCCGGGCATTGACGCCATCTCGCCACCCGCCGCCCGCACCTGCTCTTCAATCCCACTGCGGGTATAAGCCTCATCAGCGCTGCCGCCGAAGGGGTAATCCAGCACCTGGACAGATCTCGCTCCAGCTTCAAAAGCCAGGCGAACTAAAGCAGCAACCACCCAGGGATTGGTCGTGGCTGCGTACTCATAAGTATGATATGCCACGCAAATGTTGGGCTTGATCAGCACTCGTGCGCCTTTCGGTATAAATTTCTCCATACCGCCCAGGGCAGCCAGTGCGCGGCGCACAAGCTCCTCTGGTTCACCACCCCGCGCCACAACCAGGTATGGATTTTCTGCAGCCGGCTGGCTGGTCGGCTCGGTTACCGATTCAGCCGCTTGCTCTGCCTCGGTCTGAGTAGAATAACTCTCGACCGCTGTCGCCTGGGGTTGGCTGGTGGGAGAAATCTGTGGGGGCGACTCGGGAGCAGCTGTGCTGTCCGCCTTCGCACAGGCTGACAAAACTGAATCGAAAGCCGCTGCCCCCATGCCAAGGGCAGCCAGGCGCACAAATTCACGGCGGGAGATATGGGACATAGATCACCTGTAAAGATAAACCAGTATTTTCTCATCATTATACAAACCAGCAGACTGCCTGTCAGGTGTTTTTTGACAGATATTGCCCGTGCCATTTGACCTATAATTCCTGCCTTGAATTTGCAGCTCGAGTGGGGAATACAGGTCTATAATAAAGATAGTGGTAGGCCAGGTGAATAGCCTGCGCCTACAAGGAGATAGAAAATGACAGATAATCAAGATCCTCAAAAAGCAGTAGAAAATACAGCACTGGCTCTTGCCCGGCAAGAGTTAGCATCCGCGCAGAAAAAAGTAAGCGAGCTGCAGGTCGCCGCCCAGGTCGCTCCGGGCAGCGAGAAGCCAAAAGCCTATCAAGCAGTCGAGGATGCAAAAAAGAAAGCAGGTGAGCTGGAGGCACGCTTGAAAACCCTGGAAGCCCAGGCAGCCCCGGCGATCCAGGCTGAGCACACCGTCGCTTCTGGTGAGACGCTCAGCCACCTTGCCCTCAAGTACTATGGCAAAGCCACACCGCCTTACTGGCAGTTCATCTACGAAGCCAATAAAGAAGTAATCGGAGAGAATCCAAACAAAGTGCGCACCGGGATGGTGCTCAAAATCCCTGTGCTGCCCAATGATTTCAAAGGTTAGGATCGAAAATTACAATTTTCAATCCTGACTTGAGATTTTCATTGGTATAATCCTGCGTACGCTCGGGAAATATGCCGATAGGAGAGGTGCCGGAGCGGTTGAACGGGGCGGTCTCGAAAACCGTTGTGGTCCTTCGGACCACCGTGGGTTCGAATCCCACCCTCTCCGCAGGTCGGAAGATCCTCGTAGCAGTGAAAGCTGCACATAATCGCCAGCCTCAATCGTTTGGTGACATGGTCCTAACCGACCGAGGGCTCACGACAGAGATCGCTCAGTTCCAGCTGGGCGATCTCGCTTTTAAAGTGCATACCCTTCATTGTACGTACTCCTCTGCTCTCGTCAAGGTATTGTGGCTGAGGTTCTGACAGAAGTTCGGACATTACAATAGATCATGGCACCAAAAGCCTCAGCAGCAACAAGAGAGACAGCGTGCACCTGTTTGCTAGACAGGCGGAGCCTTTGTTTGAGCAGGACAAACAGACCAGAATAGAGCAGCCACTTGGGGAGAGCTATGGTAATGGTTGGCGATTTATTGAACAAAGCCTCTGGCACCTGAGCAATGTCCAGCTTACCGTAGACGACATCCCGAATGGCTTCACCAAACCAGACACCAACGACGTAGGCCAGCAAGCAAAAGGCAATCATCTGCTCGAGGAGCGATTGTTTCTTGTTCATCTGTTTGGTCAGGTGTAACAAGTCTTTACAATCCCTGAAAGTCTCTTCAATTTTCATCCGTTGGAGGTAAATCTCCAGACCATGATCGGGTTCTAACGTGGTCATGACCCACAAAGGTTTGGATAGGCTCTTTCTCCAGTAACCGATCAGGTTGACTTTGACCGTGCCCAAATAATAGACATCGGGTCGGATAACCGTCTCACCCGGCTTGATGAACAGCTTGATTGGCTCGCCATCGGCATCGATCAGGCGAGGCTGTTTGTGCTGATCGCCCTGGTTCAGGCGGATGACAAACTGGATGTGTTCAATGGACAGGATCTCCATGAGCTCTTCATAGCTGAACTCCCGGTCCAGAACCAAAGGACGATCAGCGAGCAATTGTTTGACTTCTTCAAAGCAGCGAAAGTGTTCCTGGTTCCGCGAAGTGGATTGATCACCAATCGTTCTCGATGAGTAAACCACAAACGAGAAAGGCAATGAGCGTCCCCGAAAGGGTGTTGAGAGCACCATCAGCCAGTACCCAGCCGTTTTGCCATCGCTCAAGGTGCCAACATAGGATGTTTTTGGCGCTTTGCAACGTGCCATTTCGATTGGGTCACCGATGATGAACTCCACTTCTTCCTGGTATAAACGCATCAGTAACTGTTTCAAATCCACCTGCTTCAGGAACCGTTGGATGACTTTGTAGTTGCTCTCACTCTTCTGCCCAGCCATCTTCTCCGCTATGTTGGTCAGTCGAGGTGACTGCGCTTCCAATAACGCCTTCATGATCCAGGCTGCTTGCTGGACCATCTTATTATCATCGAAAAGGTATCCCAAAAATCCGCTGAAATTGATACACTTATCCATGGAAGTCTCCTCCTTGAGTATCCGTTGTGACCGGTTTTACTCATTCTGGAGACTTCTGTTCATTTTTTCAAGTCCTTGTCCGAACTTTTGTCCGAAGGTCAGGGATTATTACTTGTATCAACGACGATTTTGATATAAGATTAGTATGGTAGTCGTCACCTCCTCGCTAGAATTACCAATGTTGTTGTGCTTGCCAACGATTAGAATCTCACACTCTAGAAAATTCGGTTTGTGTTGGAATAATTCCAAAGGATCAACAGTTGTATTGCCGATAGTAAAACAGACATAAGCCAGTGATTTTCATATTTGTTTCGTCTCTCTCGAAGTTTTCAGTATGATTGTATAAACCGTTAGCCTGGAACGAGCGCGCAGTGTATGCAAAAGGCTGATCCCCTCATCCGTACAAAGCTGCGCCAGCCATTGATCCGCCCAGCGCTGGTGCAACGTGCAGAGACTCAAGAAACGAATCGCGGAAGGGCTGCAAGGTCCGCTGACGCTGATCACCGCCCCGGCAGGCTTCGGCAAGACCACCCTGGCAGCAGCCGCTATTGCCGGATGCGGCATGCCAGCAGCCTGGCTTTCCCTGGACAAACATGACAACCAGACCGATCGCTTCCTGGTTTACCTGGTCGCTGCTCTGCAGGAGATCGACCCACGATGGGGATCGAGGCGGTTAAGCTCATGACAGCCTCACCGCCAGCGGCACCGGAAGCGATCCTGACCAGCCTAATCAACGATCTTGACGCCACGGGCAAAGAAATCGTCCTGGCACTGGATGACTACCAGTTCATCAGCAGCCAGGCGGTGCATGAAGGGGTGACATTTCTGCTCGAGCACTGCCCGAGCGGCTTCCACCTGGTGATCGCATCCCGATCAGACCCGGCGCTGCCTTTGTCCCGGCTGCGCGCCCGCGGTCAGACGGTTGAGCTGCGGGCTGCCGATCTGCGCTTTACCGAGCCCGAGGCAGCCCAGTTCCTGAACGAGGTGATGGGGCTGGAGCTGGACGCCCGGTCGATAGAAAGACCTCGAAGAGCGTACGGAAGGCTGGATTGCTGGCTTGCAGATGGCGGCTCTCTCCATGCGTGACCGCGAAGACGTATCCAGATTCATCGAAGGGTTTTCAGGCACGAACCGCCATATCCTGGACTACCTGCTGGAAGAGGTCCTGGCCGGCCAACCGCCGGAAATCCAGCAGTTCCTGCTGTATACGTCAATTTCGGATCAGCTGACTGCCCCGCTGTGTGATTTTATCATTGAGAATCAGGGGTGGAGAATCGATAGAGGTTATGAGTCTCGACACTCGAGCCTCGACTCTCGCTCAATTCTCGAATACCTGGAACGGGCAAACCTCTTCCTGGTGCCTCTGGATGATGAGCGCATCTGGTACCGCTACCACCACCTCTTTGCCGACCTGCTGCGCGCCCGGCTGCAGTGGATCCAACCTGACCTTCTGCCTGCCCTGCATGTAAAAGCCTCTGCCTGGTTTGAGGAGAATGGGCTCATCAGCGAAGCGATCCAGCACCTGCTGGCTGCCAAGGAGATTGGCAAGGCGGCAGACCTGGTGGAGCACTACGGACCACGACGCCTTGCAGAGAGCGACCCCACCGTGCTGCTGATGGCAGATAACCTGCCACAGGAGATGATCCTTGCCCGGCCGAAAATAGGTCTCTACCAGGTGTGGCTGCTCATCACTCAGTCGCGCATCGCAAAAGCCCGCCTGCTGATAAACGACCTGAGCCGACAGCTTGCTGAGACGGACCCCCAATCGGGACAACAATGGATGCAGACGTTCATCGCCACAGCGGTGGCTTTTCTCTCTCCACCGACGGAGGCGTCAGGATTGGTCCCGCTGCCCGATTACCGGCTGCTGGATGAGATCCCTGACGAAGAGCTTCTGCTGCGCAACGCGGCAGATTTCCTGTACGGGATGGCGCTGGCTAGGCGAGGACAGCTTGAGCGGGCGGTAGAGGTATCACTTGTGTGCATCAAGCGAGAGAAGGCGTTGCGTGGGTCGCCATCTATCCCCACCCTGGTACCCTTCCTGAGCCGCATCTACCTGATCCAGGGGCGCTTGCACACCACCGCCGACCTGTGCCGCGAATACCTGGAGCCGATCGAGGAGAGAGACGTCCGGTTCATCTACACAACCGGCAGCATGAAGGTCGACCTGGGAGAGACACTCTCCGAATGGAACTGCCTGGAGGAAGCCGAGGAATACCTCCGGAAGGGGCTGCAAGATAATGAGCCGTGGCGGAATATCATGACGGACGGCTTCGGGCTGGCAGCGCTAGCACGCGTACTGTTGGCAAAGAGGAATTACAGCGGGGCGATGTGGGCGGTGGAGACGCTCGAAGCCAGGCTGCATGAGCACGCACAGCCGCGCGAATTCGACGAGGATTTACGTACCCTGAAAATCCGCGTCCAGCTTGCCAGCGGGGATCTCCAAAATCCTTTCCAATGGGCGGACGAGGTGCAACTGAGCGAGGAGTTCCGCCAGCACAAGGAACTGTACTGGCTCACCCTGGGACAGATCCGGCTGGCGCAAGGCCGTTTCGCCGAGGTGGAAGAGCTTCTTGCAGGGATAATACTTCCGTTCGCGAGCGGCGAGCCAGGTCAGCAGGCAACTGGAAAGCAACTTACTGCTGGCCGGGGCAGCTGCCGGGCAAGGTCAGACGGCGAAAGCATTGCAAATCACGGAAGCCTGCCTGGCGCTGGCTGAGCCGGAAGGATATTTACGGGTCTTTTTGGATGCTGGCGAAGTGGTGCGAGGGCTGCTGGCTGCCTACCTACGATCGACTAATCCGCCCTATAAGCCATACGCCCAAAAAATACTGAATGTGCTTTCACTCCCCAAACTGGCAAAATCCCCCTGCCCTGCACCAGCGGGATTGGTTGAAGAGCTCTCGGGGCGCGAGCTGGAAGTGCTCCAGCTCATCGCCCAGGGCAGGACCAACCAGGATATCGCCCGACAGCTGATCATATCGCCGGGAACCGTCAAAGCGCACAGCCTCCAGTATTTACCGCAAGCTGGACGTCGCCAACCGGACCGAAGCGGTGGCGCATGCCCGGCAGCTCGGTATCTTGCCTTGACCCCCAGCAGGCAAGATTCAACCCCTGATTGTATCTTTCCAGGCTTGTTCTAAATCTTAGCCCCCAGCCCTGCCCGGTTAGCGGGGGATGAAGAATATTCGGGAAAATGAGCTTGTTGCGAGCTTCAGCCCGCACACAGCTCATTTTCCCGTTTTTCTTCTGGTAATACCTGCACCAATTTTTCCAGATCCTGCCGGTAAATAAGTTTACAAGTAAACCCAAAAAATAAACCGCGGATATCCCTTTTGGCAGATGCGGACTTCTTCAGCGCGGGCTAAACTAAAGCCAGATGATTTAAGATGCAATTTATGGAGGTCGAAATGTCTCAAGTAAGTTCTCCAAATATCGCTCAACGTCCATCAGGCGAAAGCATTCTTCGCGATCAAGACCGAAGTCCAGCCCAGCCCAAGCGCCAGTGCAATCCTAACGATCAGCAAGATCGGGTGGTGGTCAGCACTGCTGACCAGCTTTTGCGGCGTTGGTTATGGAATGGCGGTGATCGCTGTCATGGTGTCTTCCCTGGCCAGCCAATCAGCCTCTGCTGCCCAGGGTTGGACCGGGATCGACGCCTTTCTGGCGAGTTTCACACCCGTCCAGATGCTGCCGGTGATCCCCTCCCTGTTCTTAGCCCCCGCTTTCACCGCCCTGATGGTCAGCATCCATTCCTACGCCGCTGAAGATAAGAAAATCTGGGGCCGCCTCGGGCTGGCTTTCACCCTGATTTATGCCAGCATGGCGGCGATGAACTATATGACCCAGCTTCTGCCGGTGTGGCGCAGTATTAACAACGGCGAGACGGACGGGTTGGCAATGTACGTGTTGGGAAATCCGCATTCCATCTTCTGGGCTTTGGCCTACGCGTATATCTTCATGAACCTGGCGATGCTGTTTTCTGCCATGGTTTTTGCCGGAAATCCCCTTGAGAATCGAATCCGGTTGCTATTCATCCTGAACGGTGTTTCGGGGATTGTTACCCTTGCCAGCGCTTTTCTGGATAGCCCACCAGTCTATTTACTTGGCAGCCTGGTCATCTGGTGCCCTGTTTTCACTGCAGCCGCAGTTTCTGTTGCCGTGCTCTTCCGCAGAAACATAAAAACCGCTTGAAGGGTTTGACTTGTTCGATCGTACCACCCATTCATTACTTCAATATCTAAGGAGATAATGATGCCAGAGTATTACGAGATCAAAATCAAGGGACATCTGGACCCACACTGGTCAGGCTGGTTTGCCGGCATGCAGCTGGTCCACCTGGAAGGTGATGAGACCCTGCTTTCCGGCCCGCTACCCGACCAAGCCGCACTCCACGGCCTGCTTGAGCGCATCCGCGATCTCAACCTGACCTTAATCTCAGTCACCAGCGGCAGTCCACCTGCCCTGGATTCCGATAAGGATTAACCGCAGTTTAGCGTGCCGATTTTTAGGAGAGTAGAAAATGACACACATGCAGATTCGAGATGTATCCCTCTTCGTGAAAGTCATTGGACAAGGATACCCGCTGGTGCTCATGCACGGTGGTCCCAGCCTGGATCACACCACCCTGCTGCCCCTGGAGCCTTTAGCGGACCAATACACCCTGATCTTCTATGACCACCGCTGCAACGGCCGTTCTGAGGGAGCGGAAGCATCGACGATGACGATGGACAACCTCACCGCCGATGCAGACACTCTGCGCCAGGAGCTCGGCTACGACCAATGGATCGTCCTTGGGCATTCATTTGGCGGGAATGTCGCCCTGGAGTATGCGCTCCGTTACCCGCAAAGGCTCTCCCGTCTGATCTTGATGAATACCGGTGGTGACCAGGGGTGGGTGAACCACAATGCTCCCGAGCTCCTGGCAAAACGGTGCTACAACGCCGAGACTGTGGAAGCAGCCCACCGTTTCTTTAACGGGCAGGTGACGGTCGATGATTACTTTCCCACTTTAAGAAAATTTTTGAAGGCGTACTCGTACCACTCCAGCCTCTTGGATCAACCCGGCATTATCACGCTAGCAATGAAATTAGGATTGGGCCCTCCGATGAAATTGCGGCCCGAAGCCCTCATCTTTGGTTACGGCCAGATGCTCCAAGGCTGGACGGTGATGGACCGGCTCGGTGAGATTCAAGTGCCCACCCTGGTCACGGCAGGGCGCTACGACTTCCTGTTCCCACCGGAACATCAAGCCATCCTGGCAGATCGCATACCGGACGCCCGCCTGGAGTTAATTGAGTGCGCTGGTCATAACCCACAAATAGAGGAGAAGGATGTCACGGTTGGGATCATCCGGAGCTTTTTAACCGAAACAACTCCGGCCTATGCTTATAATGAACAAGTGAAACCCTGAGAAAGAGGCTGAAATGTCCGAAACACCAACTATTCCACCGTTCGTCAATAAAACCATGAAACTCATCCTCCGCTCTCCCGCCCACGGGATAGTGAGCAAAACCGTTCTGTTGATCACCTTCACCGGGCGCAAGAGCGGCAAGACCTACACCACCCCGGTCGACTACTCGCAAGACGGCGATCAGGTGACCGTATTCACTCATGGCGGCTGGTGGAAAAACCTGCGCGGCGGGGCGCCGGTTACCCTGCGCATCCGGGGACGGGAGCTTCAAGGGCTGGCTCAGCCGGTCGCCGAAGACAAGCAAGCTGTGGCAGCCGGTCTGGCAGCCCACCTGCGCAAGGTGCCCAGTGATGCCAGGTATTACCAGGTGACTTTCGACGACCACGGAGATCCAAAGGCACAAGAAGTAGAGAAGGCAGCGCAGAGTGTGGTGATGATCCGCATCCAGCTATGTTGATCCTTAGTGGATCAGCCAGGGCCATATTGGAGGATAAAAGCAGTGAGCACGAACACATTAGCCTATCAGGTTGTTGATCTACCCGCCGGGCGCCGGATATGGGTGAACACGCTCGACCTGTCCTGGCCAGCCCATGCCATCTATGGCCTGCTGGAAGTGGATGTTACGATCGTCCGGAAGCTCATTGCGGAGCACGAGAGGCGCACTGGCGAGAAGCTGTCCTTCGCTGGCTTCTTGACTTTCTGCCTGGCGCGGGCGGTGGGCGAGGATAAAACCCTCCAGGCCCACCGCAAAGGCGACAAACAGCTCATCCTGTTTGACGATGTGGACGTTGGCTTGATGGTCGAGCGGCAGGTTGGCGAGAAGCGCCTCTTGATGGGACATACCATCCGGGCTGCAAACCGCAAGACTTTTCGGGAGATCCATGACGAGATTCGCAAGGTGCAGTCCGAGCCAGTGCCGCCGGGCAGAGGGATGCCTAACTGGTTCCGCTCGGTCTTGCTGTTGCCATGGCCTTTATCCAGGCTGGTTATCGCCTTGATCCGAATGAACGGCCGCCGTGATCCCACTATTGCCGTGTCCATGGGTGGCACGGTCGCCCTCACCTCGGTGGGGATGTTCGGTGGCGGCCACAGCGGTTGGGGGCTGAGTCCCACGCCCCACCCGCTCGGGCTGGTGGTGGGGGGCATCAGCTGGAAGTCTGCCGTCGTGGATGGGCGGATCGAGCCGCGCGAGATCCTCAACCTGACGGTTTCGTTCGACCACGATATCGTTGATGGCGGTCCTGCCACCCGCTTTGTTCGTCGCCTGGTAGATTTTATTGAGAGCGGCTATGGGCTTGGTGAAGAGGAGATCCAGGCTGAACAAGCAACAACTACACAGGACAGGTAAGGATGAAACATATCCCCATATCACATCTGGAATTGATTGATGGACCTTACGTTGTGGCACTGACTACGGTCATGCCGGATGGCCAGCCGCAGACTACACCTGTCTGGTGCAATCGCAAGGAGGATTGCATCTTCATCAACGTTATGAAGAGCTTTCGTAAAGAAAAGAATATGCGGTCGAATCCGAAAGTCTCATTGCTGGTGTATGACCCAAAGAACCCTTTGCACAACATCGAAATTCGCGGTCATGTGATCGAGATGACGGAAAGCGGAGCGGTGGAACATCTCGACGAGCTCACCCAGCTGTATTTGAAAAAGCACGATGCCAAATTCTTTGGCGATTCGATTCCGGCGGAACTGCAATCGCGATACACACCCGAGCGTGTCAGGATATTGCCAACCCATATTCGGGTCGAAGGTTGAGAAGGAATGCAAATTACGATACCCAACACACATCTTGACTTATTCCAGGAGCCGGTCCACGGCGTGCTGACTACCATGCTACCCGACGGTATGCCGCAGTCCAGCATTGTTTGGGTGGATTACGATGGGGAGTATGTGCTCATCAACACGACCTTGGAACGGCAAAAAGGGCGCAATATGCGGGCGAATCCAAAAGTGACGGTACTCGTGATTGACCCAAAAGATTTCGAGCCGTTGGGTTGAAGTACGTGGACTGGTCATGGAAATGACGCGGGAATGGTGCAGAGGTTCATGCCGATAAACTCACACAACGCTATTGCCCCGGCAAGCGCCAATTCTACGGTGATGTTTATCCGCCTGAACAAAAAGAAAAGGAAACGCGCGTGATTGTCAAGATCCAACCAATCAAAACTTCGTTGGATGCAATATTCAGGTAGAGGATGTGTTTCTGAAATAGAAGAGAATGCTATGGCCGAGAAGGAATTTATTGCAAGGCTTCTCGACTTGTATCGCGGCGAGATCATAGCCAAAAGCCCGAAGTCATTATCGATCTGGCAAGGCAACCGCACGGTCATGCCGGGAGGCGTGGGCAGTATCTTCCGGCTGGCGGATCCTTTCCCAATGGTGGTTAAGCGGGCGAGAGGCGCCAGGATTTGGGATGCGGATGACAATGAACACCTGGACTTCATGCTTGGCTTTTCGACCATGATCCTCGGCAATACGCCAGACGAGGTTCAAGAAGCGATCCGGGAGGCGCTGCCTGGCGGGGACTCATTATGGTCAGTGCCATGCGCACGAGTATGAGTTTGCCAGGCTGTTTTGCGACATGGTGCCGGGTGTGGATAAGGTTAGCCTGTGCAACTCTGGTAGCGAGGCGACCATGTATGCCTGCCGGCTGGCGTGTGCCACCACCGGGGGTCCCCTGATCGCCAAATTCGAGGGCGGGTATCATGGCACGCATGACCTGCCGGCGGTCTGGACGGGTATCCGCACCGCCCTCCTGCGCACCGGGACCATGTGGGGACGGGACGATGGCATGGCTTATGGGCAGTTAGACCAATTCCGGCAAGGCTGGGGCAGTATTCCGGGCGCGAGCCTGAACTGGGTGCCGTGGATCCATATCGCGGATGAGATGGGGATCATCCTCCACCTGCTGGAACGATCGGATTTGCACGGATCGTTCAACCTTTCCGCCCCGCAGCCGGTGCAGTACCGCGACTATGCCCGGTTCCTCGGCGAAATCGTTGGGAAACCTTCAGACCGGCACGCGCCTGAGCTCATGACGCGCCTTTTCATGGGTAAGATCATTGCCGATATGGTGCTGCACAACCGGCGCATGCTCCCCCAGCATGCCCTGGACAGCGGTTATCGTTTCAAATTCCCCGAAGTCAGGGGCGCATTGGTTGACCTGTTTCCCAAAATAACCGGCTGATTTTTCGGAATCATGCGTTACACCGGTTTTTGCGCCTCGAAGAGAAAAGCAGCTACTGCCGGCAGCATACTAACCGTTTTCGTCGGCAGCCCCAAATGCGCCGCCACCTGGCGGTAGGTCTCCAACGAGCGAGAGGGGTGGAACATGCGCCGGTATAGAAAACCGCTGACCGGCTTCATCAGCAGCCTAGGAAAGCGGGCGATAGCGTAACAATTTTGTACTTGTTCCTGCGAGGCGTCAGAAGTCGCATCGGTGATGAACAACTCGCCGCCCGGCTTGAGCACGCGCCAGCACTCGCCGAACCCTTTCAGCAGGTCGGGTCAGTGCTTTGCCGAGTTAAAGCTGTAGACTGTGTAAAAGCTAGCGTCGGGAAATGGCAGGCATTGGGCATCGGCTGCCTGGAATTGCAGCGCCAAACTCTTGCGCCGGGCGCGCTCTCGGGCACGCTCGATCTGGCCAGCAGGCAGATCAATTCCAGTTATTTCAAGATAGGGATGCAGCTCTTTCAGGCGAAACGCCGACTGCCCTCCCCCGCAGCCCACATCCAGCAGGCGCCGCGGGCGCTTTTCAGCCAAAACGGCTCCCAAGCGGCTGTGCTCGATGAGATAGGTGTGCAGGTAAAGCGCCCGGTCGGCAATGACCGCGTCATGCTGCCAGTCTTCCAGGTTCGAGTACTTACGCGTCAACTGGAAATATTTCATATTTATGACCTTTACAATATTGGGCTCCGCACCTCGGTTAATTATCGCGCATCCAACTGGATTTGTAATCTTCAATATACTGGCGCATTCGAATGGGCGGGTGATCCAGCAATTGTTGGACTTCGTCCGTGATGACATCGGCCATTCCGCTTTTAGTATTGGTGTACAGCCATGTGGTTACCAGGGCAAACATCAGTTGGGTTTTGTTTCGCATCTGGCGGACGAAGAACCCCACGGCGGAGGGATTTTTATAGGTGATCTTGCGGCCTAACACCTGCGTGAAAAGGTCGGCCACCTGGTCGTAATCCAGGGCTTCGCTGCCGGTTAGATCATAAGCCTTCTTTTCATGTCCGGGCTGGGTCAATGCTAAAGCCGCAACCGCTCCAATATCGCGCACATCCAGGAAATTAGTTTTTGCCTTGCCCACCGGGATGTAGATCTCGTCATGGTCACGGATTTCGGCGCGGTGGGTGGTGTTCAGGTTTTGCATGAAGAAGCTGCAGCGCAGGAAGGTGTAGTCCAGGCCGGATTGTCGCATCCACTGCTCGACCTTATAATGTGGCACGACCGTGTTTTGCTCGATACCGATTAAGGAGAGAAAGACCATGTGCTGCACACCGGCGGTTTTTGCCGCTTCCAGGGCCGGAACCATATATTTCTGGATGTCCGATATTTGCGGCGGACGCATGACGAACACATTGCGGATGCCCTGGAAGGCTGGAGCGAAGGTTTCCGGTTTGCCAAAATCGAACAGCACGGCTTCCACATTCTGGCCAAAGTGCTGTTTGACTTTTTCGGGAAAAAGGTCGCCGGCCCGCACCGTTACGCCGGCTGACAGTAATGATTTCACAACTTCTGCGCCAACGTTGCCCAGCGCGCCTAAAACCAGGAAAGTCGCTTTCAAATTGGTCTACTCCTCAGCTTTCGATCTTATCTACGAAACGGTTGGGATTATACAGCCAATCCTCCGGCTTGACAATATATAGACCGTTCGTTATACTATTGATGAAGATCACAACCTTTCTACGGCAAGAAGGAGTTTTGTCATCCATAAGCCCAACCAACGCTTCGGTAAACCAGGCAAGTGGCTCCTGCCGGGATCTCCCGGCGCCGCGTTGGATGTTCACACTGACCAACCCGCTCATCAAGATGCTGCTGCGCTCGCCATTGCACGGGGGATTGAGCAAGCGTCTGATGGTATTATCTTTCACGGGGCGAAAAAGCGGCCAGCGCTATTCGACCCCGGTCGGGTATCTGCAGGATGGCAACCGGATCCTGGTGTTTACCCACAGCGTCTGGCGGAATAATTTTCAGCAGCCTGCGCCCGTTACCATGCCATCCGGGGAAAAGAGGTGAGTGGCATTGCCAGCCTGGTGACCGATGCGGCAAAGACCAGGCAAATTGTGAGCTTACTCATTACCGCCCATGGGGAAGCCATGTCGCGCCGCATGGGGTTGTGGGCGGATCATCTGGACGCATCCAGTCCAGAAGAAGTGATGAAAGCAACCCTGGGAACGTATTTCATTGAGGTAACGCTTTCTCAGGAGCTGGGTCACCAGAAATGAGTAACAGCCGGGAGCAAATATTACAGACCACCTGCGACCTGATTGAAAACCAGGGTTTCCACGGCACGGGGCTGAATGAAATTGTCAAGGAAAGCGGTGCGCCGAAAGGCTCAATCTATTACTATTTTCCGGAAGGGAAAGAAGAGATCGTCGCCGAAACAGTGCGCTTCGCCGGGCAGCGCACGGCCGAAAGGATTTGCACCCACCTGGCCTCGATAGAAGACCCGGCCGAAGCGATCCGTTCTTTCCTAGAGACCATCGCCTACCACGTGGAAGCCTCCGGCTTCCGCTCGGGTGGAGCGCTAACCATCGTCGCATCCGAGTCGGCCACCACCAGCGAGCGGATCAACCAGGCCTGCCAGGCAGCCTATGACGAACTGCGCCAGGCCTTTACGGACAAGCTGCGGGCTGCTGGGTTGGCAGAAGACAAAGCCGTTTCGCTGGCCTGGACGGTTAACGCTACCATCGAAGGTGCGATCATTCTCAGCCGCACCTTCCACAGCGGCGACCCGTTACGCCAGGCAGCCGCCCAACTGGCCTGCCTCATCCAAAATTGCCGGTCCTAATTTTTTAACAGTAGGGATAAAAAGCACACGTAATCAAAGCAGTCATAGGAACCGGTTTGATCACAAGGAGGAAAAATGAAACTGACCCTATTTGGCGCCACCGGCCGCACCGGCCGACATTTATTGCAAAAAGCCCTTGACGAGGGTCACCAGGTGACTGTGCTGGTGCGCAACCCGGCCAAACTGGACATCAAGAACGAGCGATTAACGGTCATTCAAGGAAGTTTAACCGATGTGAGCAGTGTAGAACAGGCAGTCAAGGGCACCGAGGTCGTGTTGAGCGCCTTAGGCCCTGCCAATAATCAGCCCACTTTCGAGATCAGCCAGGGGATGCAAACGATCCTGCGAGTGATGCACAAAAATGGGGTGAAACGCCTGATCATCTCTGCTGGGGCCGGTGTCGGCGACCCGGAGGATGCGCCAAAATTATTCAATAAGCTGATGAACGCATTGTTGAAGGTAGCATCCCGATATGTTTATGAAGATATGCTCAAAACAGTTGACCTGGTACGGGCGTCCGGTCTGGATTGGACAATCGTGCGTGTGCCAATGCTTACCGACGAGCCAGCCACCGGTCAGGTGAAAGCGGGTATGGTAGGCAAGGGCATGGGGGCGCGTATCAGTCGGGCAGACATGGCCGATTTCATGTTGGAACAGGTAAAAAACAGCGATTACGTCCGCAAGGCTCCGGCTATAAGCAATTAGTTGTATTTTGTAAAATAAAAAACGACTCTCCCGTACATTTCGTAAAAAAGGCTGGTGGATCGGTGGTTAAAATTGGAGGGCATATTCCCAGCACAAAGGTCTTCCATGCTTTCTTCCCTGCTAATTCCCGATCCCAATGAAATCGGACTTACTCGAAGAGATCTGCCTGGAGATAGGCAAGTTGGTTTTGAAGGTAATGGCAACCCAAAGGTCATATTCTTGCCCTGAATGTAATCTGGCATCCGTAAGAGTACACAGCCAATACCAGAGAAAGTTAGCTGATTTGCCATGTGTAGGAATTCCAGTTTGTGTTCTGTGGACGGTGGGTAAATTCTGGGGTGTGTAGGCGGCTATGCCGCCTACACACCCCCAAATCTGGAAATCATCACGGTAAATCCCAATGACCCTGTTTTACTCAGGTTAGGAATGCGGTAAGCCTCTAATAATAAATTATCCAGATACCGCCATAGGCCGGACCTCGACCTCCAGCCGATTGCCGAGGGTATCCGCAGCTACCTCTAAATCATAATCGTTCTGCAGCCCCATCCAAAACTGAGGCGATGTGCCGAAGAAGCGCGCCAGACGCAGGGCGGTATCGGCGGTGATACGCCGCTTGCCAAGCACAATCTCATTGATGCGCCGGGGATGTACGCCGATCTCCAACGATAACCGGTTCTGGCTTAAACCCATTGGCTTGAGGAATTCATCTAAAAGTACTTCCCCAGGATGGACAGGATTTAGCTTATCGTTCATACTACCAACTCCTAATGATAATCCACGATTTCTACGTTATTAGCATCACCTTCGATCCATTCAAAGCATATCCGCCATTGATCGTTGATCCGGATGCTATATTGCCCTGTCCGTTCGCCGCTGAGCTTCTCCAGCCGGTTTGCCGGTGGAATACGAAGATCTTCGAGGGTGATGGCATTGTTGAGCATGCGCAGTTTGCGGTAGCTGACCTGTTGGATGTCTTGGGGCAGCCGGGTCGAGCGCAAGCGTGCGAAGATGCGGGCGGTTTCCTTGCTCTTAAGGATTTGATCATGTGTCCGGATAGATTATATAACGTGTCGCGCTAAGCGTCAAGCGCTATAAACCATTTTTATAGAAACTGTCGAGGTGTGAGACACCAATATGCCTGTATTAATCCGTCCTGTTGGGAAGATAAAGGCATATTACTTCTATACCCACCGTGGAGAGGGCACCCACCCTCTCCGCTGAGCGTAAAGTCTCAGAGCCTTACCTGCTCTCGATCTGTTGAAAAACGGATGAGAAGGAATGGAATTTTACACTTTGGCGTGATTTCCACGCCCGAGATCGCTCAGTGTCCGCTGGGCGATCTTGCTTTGAAAGCGCAACTCTATCGTTGAACTTACAATCAGGTGACTGAGCCGAGTCAGCATACAGCTTGAAGATCTCGACACTGGCACGTTTGGCTTGGTGAAGGTGCTGCAAGGGGATAACGGATGAAGCGCTTTCCTCAGTCTTATTCCTGCGGGCACAGCGGCTCGATCTGGTAACGAGCCCTCTCATCGCAGGCTAGCTTGCGCACATAACGGTTGGCCTCGATCCAGGCCAGCAGATCCTCCAGGGTGGGGTCCTCGATCGCCCATTGGGTGATCGTCTGGTCAACCGAGCCGGACAGCGCCGTGCGCCCATCCGGGCTAAGAGCGATATCGAAGACGACCGCCGGGCCGGTGTAGCCGAACTCGCGGATCAACTCACCGCTCTCGAGGTCCCACAGGCGCAGCACACCGTTCATACCGCTGGACAGCAGCAGCTTGCCATCCGGGCTAATCTCCACGCGGGTACGGATGTCGTCGTGGCGTCCGAAGCGGCGCATTTCTTTGCCGGTTTTCAAATCCCACTGGATTAAGTAACCGTCATTTCCACCGCTCACAGCGCTCTGCCCGTCGGGCAGGTAGGCCAGGCCACTCACCCCATGCGTTTTCGTCTCATCCACACGCACCAATCGCCGAATTTCCTGCCCGCGCTCTAAATCCCAGTAAATCACCCCTCCCAGTGCGGCATCCGAGAGCGCCGTGCGTCCATCCGGACTGATCGCCAGCGACCAGTTGTCGTTGGGTGCACTGAAGAGCCGCAGGGTAGGCTCACCGCGCTCCAGATCCCAGTAGATCAGCGAGCCGTCTTTGGAGCCAGTCAGGGCTTTCTTGCCGTCGGGTGCAAATGCAAGCGAGATGACCCAGTCGGTGTGACCTTTGAGCAGGCGAATTTGCTCTCCGCTTGTCAAATCCCACAGGCGCACCGAACCATCATATGCGCCGGAGAGAGCCCACCGACCATCCGGGCTTACGGCGCACTGAAAGTTCACCAATACCTGTGGTTGCATGATCTGCAGCTGCCGCCCGTTGTGGATGTCCCACAGACGCAGGCTGGAGTCGCGGGTTGGCGCGTTCGGAGTGCCGGCGCCAGCGCAAGACAGCGCAGTCGTGCCGTCTGGGGAGTAATCCACATCGAAGATGGCATCCTCATGGCTGCCAAAGCGTTGGATCAGGGCAGCATCCTGGAGGTCCCAGCGTAAGATCTCGCCAGCGCGGGTTGCCGAAAACGCAGAACGGCCATCTGAAAGCACTGCCAGGGCAGCCTGGCTGCTTTCCCCAGCTTTAAGAATCGCCAGCGGCGCCTGGCTGATAAGATCCCAAAGGATCAGGCTGGCATCGTCCGAAGCTGAAACCGCCTGCTGCCCGCCTGGCAGATAGGCCACAGAACGCACGGCGTTCTGATGAGCACTGAGCACGCCGGTGACTTCACCCGCGTCAAGATCCAGGATTGAGATGACGTTATCATAATACGAAGCCAGCAGCGCCTGGGAGCCGTCTGGACTGATAGCGATGTCGAAGACATCGTAGCTCAACCGCTCGAAACGGGTTTGAATTTCACCGCTGGCAGCATCCCAAAGAATCAGGTCATTATTCGTGGTTTGTCCTTCGACTTTTTCGCCTTCAATCAGGGTTTCCCAGTCCCCTGAGCTAGAAAGCACCTGGTACCCATCCGGGGTGAAGTGGGCGTCCACCACGCCATTCAAGTGGCCCTCGAGGCGATGTATTTGCTCGCCGCTCTCCAGATCCCAAATGATCAACTCGCCAGGATTGGTGATGGCGCTGCCCGCCACCCCCCCGCTGAGTGCAAGCTTACCATCGGGGCTGAAGTCTACACAGCGCACTATGCCGGTGTGCCCAAGTACGCTGTCTCCCAAACGCAGAATCTCCCGCCCGGTGGTCAGGTCCCAATAAATGACCTGCCGGTCTTCGCCTCCAGAGATTGCCCGCTGGCCGTCGAAGGAGAAAGCCAGGCTTGTGATTTGGCCTGTGTGTCCCGCCAAAACTTGTGCTTGATTACTTCCAAAATTCCAAAGCACCAGCCGTCCATCTTCCAGGCCAAGCAGAGCGCGGTCGCCCTGCGGACTGGTGTCCAGGCTGGTTGCTGACCCGGTGTAATCTGGAATCGAACTCTTGAGCAGTAACAAGCTGCGGGCGCCGGGGGCGTAGGCGGCATCTAACAGCACGCGCTGGGCTTGACGCGGCGGATCTGCGATGCGGTTAGCCGCTAATGCCAGGCTGAGCGCAGTACCGCTATCCAGATCCGCCAGTGCCTGCTCGGCGTTGGCAGCCACGCTCAGGCTATAGGCCTGCAGCGCCTGGGTTCGCTGCTGGTTGGCAAAGACACTCAGTAGAGTGGTCGCTAAGACAGCCAGCGCCAACACTCCCGCAAGCGCGCCCAGGAAGCGCCGTGAGCGGCGCTCGGTCATAGCCAGTGCCCGAGCTTTCTCTAGTTCAACCTGTTGCTGGCGATGGCGTTCTCTCTGCCTTTGTTCTCGCTGGACAACGCTGGTCTGGATAAAGTTCTTTTCTAATTCGCTCAGCTCGAGGCTCCGTTCTGCCAGCCAGCTTTCGGCCTGGTCTAACGGTACGCCGCGCAGCAGCCCGCCCTCATCGCAATTGGCAGTTTGCCACTGGTGGATGCCAGCGCGCAGTGTCTCCTGCCAGGTGCGGAAAGCCCGGTCGGCGTCCATCCACGCTTTCAGCCGCTCCCATCGTTGGATCAGCGCCTCGTGCACGATCTCGACCGTCTCTAGACCACTGGCATCGCGATTTGTTACTACCAGCCGTTTGTCTGCTAAGTGTTGTACCAGTGACCAGTTTTCTTCTCCGATTTCATCCTGTCTGGCTACCCGCCGTGTATCCTCGGTGCCCCACCCAGGCTGTAGCAGTTGCATGAAAATCTGCCTAGCAACGCCCTGGTCTTGCGTTCTCAGTTCGGTGTAAACTCGTTCAGCATAGAGCGTCAGCCCTCCTTCCATCCTCCCGACATGCTCGTAGGCGGCATGCGTGAGCACACCATTGGCATCTGCCTGGTCCCAGAGCAGGGTGAGCGCAAACTCCAGGAGCGGCAGGTTGCCCAGCTGTTCGCCCACATCATCCAGGATGCGTTCTACCAGTCCAAACTCGAAGCGTGCCCCTTGCAGTTCAGCCGGTCTCTCCACTGCGAGGCGCAACTCTTCCCGGTTCATCGGTCCCAGCATCTGCGAGGCTTGTTGTAGAGCATCTGCAAAGGGCCGGTAGCTGAGAGCCCGGCCCATAAAGTCAGCCCGCAGGGTGAGCAAAATTCGCAGTGGAGCACTGCGTTGCTCTTGAATGCTATGCGCTGTTTGCAGCAGAACGTCAAGAAAGCGCTGCTGTACTCCGGCATCCG
The DNA here is from genome assembly GCA_963754615.1 of uncultured Chloroflexia bacterium. Lineage (GTDB taxonomy): Bacteria > Chloroflexota > Anaerolineae > Anaerolineales > UBA4823 > CAVVUF01. The sequence goes on from CAVWGW010000011.1 coordinate 21,196, forward strand.
GGCACAGGGTATAAAGCTCCTCGAACTGGTCGGTGAAAAGCAGCAGGTGTTTGATCTCCGGATGCTCCTCCAGTATCCGCTCGATAACTGCCTGGAGCGTGATTTCTTCTGTAAGAAGAGCTTCTGCCAGCTTTTGCGCCTCGATCAGGCGTTCGGTTTCGGTTTTCTGCGAGTCCAGCCAAGGCAGAAGAGCAACCGCCAACGCGTGAAAAGGCCGCTGTCCGGGGCGATTATCTACAACCAGCCAATCACCGGAATTGCGCAGCGCAGGCAGCAAGCCGGCAAAAATCAAGGAAGATTTGCCGGAACCCGAAGATCCGACAACCACCACAACCAGGGGTTGTTCTTTGAACGTTTGCAATAGGCGCTCGACATACCCGGCGCGCCCAAAGAAGAACGGCGCATCCTGCTCACGAAATGCCGCCAGCCCCCGGTATGGGCATTCCCCCAGCTTGACCTTGAGTTTTATTGTCCCTGCTGGCCTGACCGGCGGTTGCAGCGCCCGGCTGTCCGTGCGAATCAGTTTAGCCAGTGCCTGGGTTTCCTCAGCCGGCTTGACACCCAATTCCTTGTGCAGCCGCTGTTGGTACTGCTCGTAGTGTGCCAGGGCTGCGCCAGGCCGCCCGTTGTAGGCCAGCAAGCGCATCAGCTGGCGGTGCCCATTCTCCTGCCACGGCTCCGCCTCAACCTGGCGCTGGGCATACGCCAGCGCCTCATCGAATTCACCACAGCTTTCATGATAATCTGCCAGCGCCCCCAGGGCCTCGACCAGCATGCGGTTTGTTTCGGCGCGCTTCAGTGTGATCCACTCGTCTAGCTCAAGGCTGTCGGGCAGAGCAAATCCCTCCAGGAACTCACCATCATATAACCGGATAGCTTCCTGCAGGTTTTCGGGATTTACCGATTGGCCTTTCCCCCGACCCAGCAGTTGGGTGAAACGGCTTACGTCCAGGAAGTAACTGCTTTCTGGGTTGAATTGGATGGTCTCGCGCTCAGTGATCAGAAATGGCAGTTCGACCTGCCGGTCTTGTATAGCTTGGCGAAGATTGTAAAGTGCGTAGCGCAAGTTGTTGCGTGCCTCTCGTTCCGGGTAATCCGGCCACAGTAACGCCGCTAATGCATCGCGGCTGTGCCGGCGCCCCGCCTCGACTGCCAGGTAAGCTAGCAGAGTGCGCACTTTATTAGACTTGAAGGTGGAGATTTCCTCCCCGTCCAGCCGGGCCTGGAAAGGACCAAAAAATGACAGATAAAGTTTCTTCATACCCCGCCCTAGAGACACCTGAATGGCATTCATTAAGTATCTATCCGAGTATTCGGGAAAGGGTGGGTTTCGGATAGGTTCTAAATCATTATATACCAATTAATTCTCATAAACCACTCTCTCGCTACACGGCGGGCTACATTTCCGCCACACGGTTGTGTAAGAATAATTATGCTGATGGTTGTAGAAGCTATGCATAGGCGATGCTTCTCCAGGCAGCATTAAGAAATCAGTTTCTGGTAGAAAGGAAAAAAGCTCATGAAAAAGATAGTTTTATTCTCACTGGTAATTTTGCTCATAGCGGTCCTGGCGCTAATGTCCGCAACCCCAGGCGCGGCCAAAGCCTCCAAAATCACAACTTGTGCGTTGCAAACCAATACGGCAGAGATTCCCGGCAAGATATGGTTTTCCGACGACGGCACAATCATGCATATCCGCGGGCAAATCACATATGCCGATATCACACCCCTGGCAGGGCACCCAGAGTGCGATCCGGCATACTCGAGCGGTCATATGGAGATGGAAGTGAATATCAAACTCAACCTGGTCACCGGAAAGGGGAACGTCTATGGCAAGCATACCATTACCCCGGATGGCTTCGATGGCGCCTGGGTGGGTACTTACCGCGGGAAGATAGAGAACTTTGTCTATTCAGGCAAAGCCATCTCGCACGGCACCGGTGAGCTGGAGGGCATGCTGCAAAAGGTGAACATCGTGCAATCTGGCGAGACCACCTACGAGACGTATGGTTTTGTACTCATCCCCTAGGAAGAGTGCGCGAACCCAGCCGGCACTCGATTACCTAGCATCGGGTGCCGGCAATAAGTACCAGCAATTTATATTGTCTATACGGATAACCTGATGAGAGGCGGCCCACCCTCTCCGCAGAGCGTATAACTTTCAGAGCATCTTCACCGGCAGCAACGCTTGGTGAACGAATGTCAAGGTGCTGAAGGTTTACGATTTTAGTGACGCATGGAACATGTGATCCACCCCCCAAGGTCACTCAGTTGCTGTTGGACCGTCCGGACAGCTTGAAATCAACTAGAGTTCTGGGGGATTCTTTCGTGATGGTCTCTCTCTGCGCCTCTTCTACAGGCCATTCCGGTCCAAGGTAATCCAACGTGACCATAGTCACATCGTCCTCTTGCTCCCAGCCAGAGCCGGTGAAGCCTGCCAGGCTGGCCAGCAGATGCTCTATCAGCGCGGCTCCGCTAGAGCTGCCTGGTGGAACTTGAATCTCCTGCCCAATCAGCTCGTGCAGATAGGGGGTGCCGAACATTTCTCCCTGGGGATTATGGGCTTCCACCAGGCCGTCGGTGTACATCAGCATGCGGTTGCCAGGCATTAGCTGAACATCATTCTGATCGTAGGTCATTCCGGGCAGCAGGCCGAGGGGCATGCCGGTGGCGCGCGGCTCCACCACCCCCCGGTCGGTTTGTAAGATAGGCAGATTGTGGCCAGCATTCGCAAACTGCAAGCAGCCGGTGGCCGGATCAAGGATCATATACAGGCAAGTAGCAAACATGTTGGCGGGGATTTGCGGCAGGATAAGGTTGTTGGCTCGCTCCAGCACCTCCGCCGGTGGAGCCATCCGTTCGGCGGTGGCGCGCAAGATGCTTTGCGTGATTCCCATGACCAGCGCGGCCGGCATACCTTTGCCGGCCACGTCTCCAATGATCAATCCCAGGCGACCGTCCGGGAAAGGCAGGAAATCGTAAAAATCGCCGCTCATCTCGCGGGCAGGCTGCCAGAGAGCTGCCAGCTCCCAGCCAGGAATAGACGGTACGTCCTTGGGCAGCAGGGTTTCCTGGACGAGGCGCGCCACGCGTAGCTCCTGTTCGATGCGCTCCCGCCGCCCAGCTTCGAACAACCTTTGGTGGACCAATTGGGCCACGCGCAGAGCTGGGGCAGCCCGGATAGCCAGGTTACTGATCAGGCGCCTGTCATCGCTGGAATAGCCCTGTTCGCTCCGCCTCGGTCCCAGGTTTAGCACGCCGATCAACTCGCCCTGGCTGATAAACGGCACGGAGAGCTTCATTCCAGCCTCCTTCGAGTGGCGCAGGGCGGCTGAGTCCAGATCCAGCGCCTCAATCTCGATCCCCTCGCTTTCCTTCAGCAAGTACGAACGCAGAGGGTCATCTGGGGCGATGTCCATCACCATCATCCTGGCCTGAGATGCGGACGGGTGTTCTCCGCTAGAAGGAGTAGCGCTGTTCGCCACCTGAACCCCACTTGCCTCCAACCACAAACTCACCCGGACCGGGTGCACGGTTTCCTCCAGGGCGCTCACCAGCGCCGCGGTTAAACATTCTATATCCACCTCATCGCGAGTCTGGGTCGCGAACACGGTCAGTGCCTGCTCCGCGTCGTACTTTTGCCGGAAAAAGAGCCGGTCCACCCTGGGCCTCAACCACCGACGCACCTGGTTGAACAGGATGGCGATCGCCAGGGTGGAGAGGACGATTGCCGCTGGCGATTGCCTCACCCCAAAGCCAGCTATCACCTCTTGCAGCAGTATTATCCCGCCAATGTACACCAAAGCCAGCAGGCCAATCACCACCGAGTAGAGCAACGTCTTACGGATGATGATGTCCACATCCCACAGCCGGTAGCGCAATACTGCCACAGTAATGGAGATGGGTACCCCCATAAATACCAGATGAGCACCAGTTGATAAGACGATGGTATAAACAAAGGCGCTGACCAGGCCGCGTTCACTGGGATTGACCAGGCCGGTGACATTGACTGCCAGCGCGAAGAATACAAAAAAGGCCGCGAAGAACACCAGCGAAAACACCACGAGTTTGATCTGCTGGCGCTCCAGTGTGGCTGCTCGCCGGTAGCGGTAGATCTGGGCATAGCCGCCTACCAGTAGGACGGCGATTAGTACGGGGAGAAAGATTAAAAAATTCTCCGGTAAGACGCCCAGGATATCCGTTACGAACATAGAGGCAGAGAACAAAATCCAGCCCGAGGCAAACCAGCGCGCCCAGCCCGGGACGATGTGCCCACTGGGGAAAAAATATAATAATAAAAACAAACCGGGCCACATAAACCAGCCCACATAACTGCCCTCTATCAAGGGAGAGTTCGGCATCGAAGAGAATACGCCTACTCCACTTGTCCAGGATAACAGGAGCAAAGACAGGTACATGCCGAACCAGTCCTGGCTCCTGCGCAGCAGGATCAGCCAGCCGCAAACCAGAAAAGCAAGGCCGAAAAGTAGAGTCACGCCCAGTGTATAAACTGCATAGAAGTTTCCTGGCAGGTTCAGCTCCGCCAGGACGTTCGCAAGCTGGCCAGCAGTCCAGAGCTCCTCGTCCGGCAAAACCAGAGCCGGATCACCGAAGACCATTTTGGCCGTATAGGTGTACGAATAAACTGCCGCCAGGCTGAATGCAATTCCAAGCAGGAAAGTCAACCAGCGCGCCGGGCGTAGTAATTTGCTATTCATTTCTTTGAATCTCTTTTTCTGAGCCCTTAACTGACACGGTCTGGCTGCATAATTTACCAATTACCAAGTTGGCGGTGCAGTCGCACGCCAGGCACAGCGCCGCTCCAGGATTGCCCACCATCATCTCTGGGTGGCAAGCTCAGCCGCACCAGGCGCGCCCACGACCAGCATGGCAACCAGGCTGATCCAAGCAGAGGCCTATACCAATATTCTTTCTCTTCTGGTTTTCCTGAAGATTTTCCCTTACCTAGGCAGTAGACCTTCTTATTGTGTAATATTATATCCGATGGGCTTCGGATTACGATAAATGGGGTAATTATGCTAATGAAGAAATCAGCAATGAACGTCAGGTGACTGAAACTTTACAACAAAGATCGCACAGTGTCCACTGGGCGATCTCGATATTAAAGTGCAACACTCTCATTAGTACGTGCCCCTCGATACTTGTCAAGATATTGTGGGACATCTGCAGCATGATTTCGACACCGGTACTCCTTTGTCAAAATAATGCATCTGTGCCACACCTGCACCAACAAATCTCCAGGATATATGAAATTCTCATAGAGACAAGTTTTTCCGGGCTCATTCGCCACTGTTACATTGCAGTTATACAAACTTTTCAGGCTTATCGATTATCAAACTAGATTTTTAGCATCGCTTTGAGGATTGACATTATATCGACTAGTCATTATAATCCGCCGAGTTTAAATTCCTAAAGGAGAGTCTAATGCCAAGTACCCGTGACCTAATTATTCAGGCTGCCTGCACCTTGCTCGAAAAACAAGGTTATCCGGCAACTTCCTTAGACGAGATTGTAAAAGAGAGTGGTGCGCCCAAGGGTTCTCTTTATTATTATTTTCCGGATGGCAAAGAGCAGATTGTCGGCGAGGCAGTATTGTACGCAGGCAAAATCTTGATTGAACGGATGCGTGGCGAGCTGGCCAGGTACGATAACCCGATTCAGGCGCTGTATGAATACATCATGCACCTGGCTGGCAAGGTGGAGGAAAAGCATTTCACTGCTGGCAATCCGTTGACGATTGTTGCGGTGGAAGCTGCCGGGGCAAGCGAGCGCATCAGCCAGGCCTGCCGGGAGGTGTATGCTCAGATCGAAGCTGTATTGCAGGAAAAGCTGCTGTGTTGCGGCCTATCCGACTCTGAAGCAGCCGAACGGGCTCGCTTGACCCTGGCAAGCCTGGAAGGCGGGATTATTCTGAGCAGAGTCCACCGCACTGCAGATCCGCTGCGCTCAATCGCCAACCACCTGAACAGTAGCTTGCAGGGAACCGTGGGAGTGTAGGCTGACTCAGCCGCTGGGTTTACGATGGACACAGGATGATGCTCGGTATCATACAACAGACTGAGTGAAATTTTTAAACCACTCGTTAAAAAAATTTAAAAAGAACTGCAAGCAACTAAAGCAAAAACCTCGAACTTAAGAGTCGAACTATGAACCAGACTGTCGTATCAGCAATTCAACACATTTTTACCGTTCGCTGGAACCCCGGCAAGGATCTACTGGCAGTGGCAGTTTCCTGGCTTCTGGTCACAGGCGCGCTCTATACAGCGACCGTGATCATAGGTTCTTCTGTATGGGGTGGCTTTGCTTATTTCTTGCTCTATGCCCTCCTTTGCGCCACGATCTTCGGCGTCGGTTACCCCCTGTACTGGACGGTGGTCAAACGCCAACGCTCGATCGCAGACCTGGGATTAACAAAGCAAAGGCTCATCCCCAGCCTGGCGCTCCAGGCTGTGTTCAGCGTGCTGCTGTATTCGGTCACCCTGGCCAGGGTCCAGCTCCCTTCGGCCAATGAACTGATTCCTCTTATTGGACTGGCGTTGGCGATCGGCTTCTTCGAAGCGATCTTCTGGCGCGGCTGGGTGCTGCTGCGGCTGGAGGATGCGTTTGGGATCATCCCCGCCATCCTGCTCGGTTCTGCTCTGTACGCCGTTTATCACATCGGATATGCCATGCCCGCCAGTGAGATCACTTTCTTGTTCTTTATCGGCATCCTTTTTTCGGTCGTTTTCCGCCTGACGAAGAATATCTTCATCCTTTGGCCGGTCTTCCAGCCGATGGGACAGCTGGTCACCTTGATCGAGGATGGCTTATCTCTGCCCTTGCTTGCTGCATTGGGGTTTGCCGAGGTATTACTCTTGATGCTTGCGCTGGTCTGGTTTGCGCAGCGTTACTATCTCAAACAATCATCCCATAAGAACCAAACCACTCAATCAACTGATCTCGGAGTTATTTAAGTTGTCATTAACCCCTCCCAAAACTTTCGTTTACCTTTCGGTAGCCATTGTCGTGCTGGCGCTGGTCGCTTCCGCTGGGGGATTGCTGCTCGAGGACCTGTACCGCGACAATGCCTTTGTAACCACAACCTGGCTGGGCAATGATGCAGTCACCCTGTTCCTGGCAATCCCCATCCTGGTTGCGGCAATGCTGTTTTCACGGCGCGGCTCGCTCAGGGCTCAGCTCATCTGGCTGGGCGCATTGGATTATATGCTGTACAACTACGCCTTCTATCTCTTCGGCGCAGCCTTCAACGCCTTCTTCCTGATCTATGCTGCCCTGACAGGGCTGTCGATCTTTGCCCTGATCTTTGGGCTGGTCAACCTGAATGTAGAAGAAATCCAGCAGCAATTCACCCCGCGCACGCCGGTCAAATGGATCGGCGGCTACTTCCTGTTCGTGGCGGCAGGTTTGAGCCTGATCTATGTAGCGCAGTCCATGGCGTTCATCGCCACCGGGCAGCTTCCGGCGATTGTTACGATCACCGAGCATCCCACCAACGTGGTCTTTGCCCTGGATCTGACCTTGCTCATCCCCTGGTTGGTCGTAGGGGCAGTATGGCTGATCAAGCGCAAGCCATGGGGCTACGTCATCGCCGGCATTCTCAGCGTCAAAGGCCCGCTGTATACACTTGTCCTGGGTGTGAACAGTATCCTGGTCATGAGCGCAGGGCTTTCAGAGACAAACGAGCTGCCTCTATGGGGTACGTTGACCGTGTTTGGTCTTGTGGCTGGAGCACTGCTGTTTGGAAATATGAAACCCACCTTAATCGAACCGAGCCAAAAGTGAGGATTATGACAGCCAAAGATCACCCCACACCCAGCGCTGAGTTATCTAGGAGAACATCGAACCAGATGGGTTTATACTCCTCTGTGTTCACAGCGCTGATTACCATGCTCACCTTTGGTTTTGCCATCACGGCGATCCCTATCTCCGGCGCCAACTGCCGAGAAGGGTGCATTGAGTATCCCTATTTGGATACTGTTGCACAGTTCCCGAAAGACTACCGATGGATGGTGCCTGCGATGATCCTGATGCTGGCATATGTGGTCTGGATGGTCTCGATCCACGCGTACGCCGCGCAGCACAGAAGAGTTTTCAGCCAGGTTGGACTGGTCTTTGCCAGCATGGCAGCGCTGATCTTGCTCAGCGACTATTTCATCCAGTTTTCGGTAGTTCCAATCAGCCTGATGAGTGGGGAAACGGAAGGGATCACGCTGCTCACCCAGTACAACGCCCATGGGATATTCATCGTCCTGGAAGAGCTGGGGTATCTGCTGATGAGCCTCTCGTTTGTGTTCATCGCGCCAGTGTTTTCCAACAATAACCGCCTGGAAAACTCCGTACGGTGGATATTTATCGGTGGCTTTGTGCTGGCATTCGTTGTCCTGGCTATATTTTCTGCCATTTATGGATTAGACCGCCAGGATCGTTTTGAAGTGGCAATCATCTCGATTAACTGGTTGGTATTGATCGTCAACGGCATCCTGCTGAGCAGGGTGTTCAAAAAACAATTGAGGGAAGGTAGCAAATGAGCAACAAAATTCTCGTCACCTATGCCAGCCGCTTTGGCTCCACGGCTGGCGTTGCTGAAGCGATCGGTAAAACCCTGGCTGAACACGGCGCCCAGGTGGATGTGCTGTCGATGAAAGAAGTGAAAGACCTCTCTGCTTACCAGGCTGTGATCGCCGGCAGCGCCATCAACAGCGGCGCCTGGCTGCCGGAAGCGCTGCAGTTCGTGCAAGCGCACCAGGCTGAGCTGCGCAGTAAACCTTTTGCGGCCTTCCTGGTGTGCATGACCCTCTCGATGAAAAACGGCGAGCAATACCGCAGCCATGTCGCCACACGGATGAACCCGGTGCGGGCGCTGGTGATGCCGGTCAGCGAGGGGCTGTTCGCCGGAGTGTTGGATATCGGCAAAATCCCATCTTTCAGCGACCGGCTGAAGTTTCGCCTGAGCGTGCTCTTTGGCGCCTGGAAAGAGGGCGATCACCGCGACTGGAATTCCATCCGCTCTTGGGCAGCCGCGCTGCCGCCGCTCCTGAGAGCCTGAGGCGCTTACATTCCCCTTAGAAAGAGACCTGAATGAAACCGATACTTGTTGTTTTTTCTATCCTGATCCTCCTGTTCGTCATCAGCTGGCTGGGATTGCTGGTAAAACCCAAACCGTTTGCTCTGGCAACACTGCCACAAGCGGTATTCAAAACCGTCCCGCTGCCACAGGGCCTGCCAGCGCCGGTGGAGCGTTTCTACCGGGTGGTCTATGGCGAGCAGATTCCAGTGATCGAAACAGTCGTCATCACCGGGCGCGGCAGGATTCGCCCCTTTGGGGTCTGGCTGCCGGTGCGCTTCGTCTTCGTCCACAACGCGGGGAAAGACTACCGCCATTACATCGAAGCGACTTTCTTCGGCTTGCCCATCTTAAAAGTCAATGAGGGCATCCTGGATGGCAAGAGCTTTTTCGAGAGCCCGATGGGCAACTCCCACGACGACCCCAACACCAACCAGGGCGCAAACCTGGCGCTGTGGGCTGAGGGCGGCTGGTTCCCGGCGCTGTGGATCACCGACCCGCGTGTGCGCTGGCAGGCGGTGGACGCGCACACCGCCATCCTGTACGTTCCCTTCGAAGACGGCGAGGAAAGTTTCGTGGTGCGCTTCAACCCACAAACCGGGCTCGTAGACCTGCTGGAAGCCATGCGCTATCGGGAAGCGGGTCAGGGGAAATCGAAAATCCTTTGGATCACGCGCAACGAACCGGGCGTTTTCATCCCAGGGACAAAGATCGGCGCGGTAGGTTCCGCCACCTGGCTGGACCAGGGCAAACCGTGGGCGTTCTTTGCGGTGAAAGCGCTGGCATACAACCTGGATGTGAGTGCCTACATCCGGGCGCGTGGCGAATGAGTCTGGGTAAAACCGTGAAAATCAACCGCTTTCAAGCCTTTGCCCCCGCTATTCTCAAAGTCTATCGCCGCGATAAAGAGGCCTTTTGGGCGGCCGTGATGGCGCCCTTTATGTCGGAGACGACTTTCCTGAGCTTGTGGCAGCACCGTAAAGTAACGGCTGACCTGTTCTTTGCCTTTCAAGGCCTGGACGATGAATCCCGCCAGGTGCTGAAGGATTTCAGCGCACCGCTGGGGATTGATGTCACGAGCTGGAAAAATAACCGGACGCAGTATTTCAAGGATGCCTATCCCATCATCGCATTCCTGGCGGTGTGGATGGAGGAATCTGGCCTGACGGACTTCCTGACCCAGTTTGATGATATCCTGCGCTCCGCCGTTTACGGTGTGGCTGGCTATGGCATTCTGGATATGAACGTAGATGGCAGCGCTGCATCACCGGTCGAGATTTTGACCTCGCAGGCGTTGATCGCCGAGTACGAGACGTTGATCTTGCAGGTCTTTGGCGTCTCGCCGATCAACCTGGAGGTGCTGCACCGCATGCGCTGCCTGTTCCTGGCAGCCGAGATCAGGGAGAAATCCCAACGCGGCAAAACCAGCCCTTACAGCCTGGATAAACCCGAAGACTGCGGCGCCAAAGGCGCACACGTAGTCACGCCCTTCATGCTCAGCCTGGAGCGGCTGGGCAAGGCGCATCTGATCGAGGATTACTGGCGGGTATTCCTGCTGTTTGGCGCCGTCATCCAGATGATCGACGATTGGACCGACCTGGAAGGCGACCTGGCTGTGGGCCACTATTCGTATGTCACCCTGGGAGCGAAAGATCTACACGACACCCGGCAAGCGCGCCAGGCAGCCAAAGCCCTGCGCAGCGAACCGAGGCGCGTCGCCCAAACCTACCAATGCAGCATGGAGATGCTCTCTGAAGCGCGAGCCATGTTGGAGCGATTGAATGATCACTTCCTCGTACGCCTGGTGGATGTAACCGATTTGCGGTTGCAAACCTATTTCCGAAAAGAATTGCGGTATCAAAAATCATGAACAAATCATCGAAACGAAAGAGAAAAACTATGCCCTACTTAATCCTGGTATTTCTGGTGGTGTTCACTATCGTGTTTTTATATTTGCCTTACCGCAGAGACATCGCGGCTGCTTACCAACGCCTGGAAGCTATCGAGCGGCATACGTTTCAGACAGCCTGCGGACCCATCGAAGCTGCCATCCGCGGCCAGGGTGAGCCAGTTCTGATCAGCCATGGCATTGCAGGCGGTTTTGACCAGGGCTTGGGGCTGGCTGAGGCGCACCTGAGCGAGGGGATGCAAGCGATTTCTGTTTCCCGCTTTGGTTATCTGGGCACGCCGCTGCCAGAAAATGCCTCGCCAGCAGCTCAGGCAGATGCTTATCTTTGCCTGCTGGACGCGCTCAAACTGGACAAGGTGACGGTCCTGGCGAACTCCGCCGGAGGCGCCTCCGCCATCCAGATGGCGCTGCGCCACCCGGACAGAGTCAAAGCCCTGGTGCTGGTTTCCTCTGTTGCTCCTGCGGCGGTTGTGGAGACTATCGCCCTGCCCCCCAAACCCGTGATCCAGGTCGTTTTCGGCTCGGATTTCCTGATGTGGCTGATCACCACGAAATTCCAGTCCATGATGCATGCGACGGTAGGCGTGCCCGAAGGCTACTCGCTCAACGAAGCAGACCAGGTGTTGGTGAGCGATCTGATCCGCTCCATTTTGCCCATCCAACCGCGCCAGGCAGGTTTTGTCTTCGATATGTTCAATTCCAATCTGGATATGGACCGACACCCGCAGGCTTATCCACTGGAAGAGCTGCACGTGCCAACACTGATCATTTCCGCGGTAGATGATCCGCTGGTAAAGTTCGAGAATGCCAGGGCCATGGCAGAGCGCATGCCGAACGCGCAGTTTTATACTTTTCCGAGCGGCGGGCACTTGCTGTTGGGCAGTGAGGATACTGCAAGAAGAGAGATAGCCAAGTTCCTGGAGGTGTTGGCTTCACCCCAGTAAAACAGCTAGATAAATATTGTCTATCACCCAAGCGAGATCTCCTCTACATAAATTCCACCCTCGCCCAGCCGGAGCGAGGGTGGCTTCGGGAGACAGCCCTTCACTGCGGAAGGGTATCTTATGGTGTTTGTACTACTTCAGATCAATCCGCATCCGCGTCAAAATATGATCCTAACCGACCGAGGGTTACAAGAGATGTGCTTTGTACTTCCGAGATCGCTCAGTGACACCTGGGCGATCTCGCTTATTACATGGAGAACTCTCATCATACACTCCTCCGCGTTATCAGGCATTCTGACAAATTGACTTCGAGATACCGGTAAAGGTGCCAGCCTGCCCTCCATTACGATCCTCGTTCCTTAGACCATTCATCGGCTCCATCCAAAACCGCCTGCCGGTATCCTGGCGCATCTCATCTAGGATTGAGAAGAGCGGTTCGTAATCCGGTCGGGCTTTCACCCACAGTACCCGTTTGACCGTCACATCAACGCCAACTTCCTGGATCATGATGTGAACAAGCTCCTTGCGCTCTGCTTTGACTGAATGGGGCATTAGAAGCGCAGCCGCTTTCAGATATACCCACGCACATATGGCAGGGCGCAGATTTGAGCAGGAAACTGTTATGGTAATCGGATTGAAAGCTTATGGTAAGATTGACTGATGACAGGCTCACGATGAATTCTGCGCAGTTTAAGAACACTTTACAACTGGTGCCCCATTTTGATGGATTGGCTGGTGAAACCCAACAGGCAATATCTGCGGTTGCTACACTGCACCATTTTAACAGTGGGCAGGTAATCTACCTGGAAGGCGAGCCCGCCGAGTCGATTTATGTTCTTGAAGCCGGCTGGATAAAAGCTACTCGTATGACGCTTGAGGGCCGCGAGCAGGCGCTGTTGTTCCTTCGCCCGGTGGATATTTTTGGTGATATCGCGGTGTTCACCGGTACTCCCTACCCGGGTACGGTGGTAGCCCTGGAACCAGTGCGTGTTTGGGTAATACCCGCCAAAACAATACTGGAATTAATTCCGCGCCATCCTGATCTGGCGATGACCATTATCCATCATTTGGGAGAACGTGTCCTGCATTATGTCAACCTGGTGGAAGATCTTTCGCTGCGCAGTGTCGAGGCGCGGCTGGCGCACACGCTGCTGCAAAATGCCAAGCTGCATGACGGAAACCTGATGGTCCCGCGCCGAGAATGGACAACTTTCGATGAGATGGCCATCCGCCTGGGGACCGTGCGTGATGTGCTCAGCCGGGCTTTGAAGACGCTCGAGACAGAGAATTTGCTCAGGGTGGAGAAACAGTTTATCGTTTTACTCGACCCGAAAGGTTTGGCAGAACGAGCCAATCGTTGACACCAAGTTTACTCATGAGCTCCTGTCTTCATGGGTAAGCTTGCCCTAACCCCATGGCTTATTCAATAAATCCACGCCGTCGCGATCAACGCGGCAATAAAAAAGGCGTTCGCCTCATATAATCCAGGTACTCCTCTCCAAAGCGCCCAGTCAACTCACCTGTCTCGTGGTGATAAATGTATACCAACAAACCACTGAAGACGATCACGGTCAGGATGATGACCACTCCCGAACCCATCCAAATTCCAATCCCCAAATAGATCAGCAGGGCTCCCAGCGTCATCGGGTTGCGGGTATAAGCATAGGGACCTTGCGTCACCAGCCTTTGGGTGGCAACCTTCGGCGCGGGCGTGCCTCTGCCAAGTGTATATTGGATGTTGACCGACCAGACCACCAGGGCGATTCCCCCGAAGAGCAGTATCGGGCCAACCACCTGATTCGGCCAGCCGAGACGGATACTCCCCCGGTCTGCGCAGGCCCAACCAATTCCTACCGCCAGCGCAGCCATCAACAGCAGGCCCGAAAAGAACAAGAGTATCACCCTCCGCCTGAGTTTCACTGGGTGTTCCTTAGACTGGGTCATTTCAGGATTCTCCATTTATCCTCGTGACTGCCTGGTGTAGTATTGCAAGAAATTCATCCAGTGGGACACCATGGATGCGCGCTGCCCATTCCACCGTGAGCGCCTTCGCAAAGAACATGCGCAAGGAGTACCGTCCCACACGTTTGACGCCAAAAACCTCCATCACTTCAGCAATATCGCCGTATTCCAGCAGGATTTCTGAAATGCGTGTATCTTTTGTGATTTGCACGTTTTGATTCTCCTTTGGCCTTATGCAAATAATTGCTCAGGTTAATTGAAGCATACACCTTGAGCGAGACTGGGCGTACGACTTAAGTCGTTACATTTCCAGCATGATGGCTATATACTCAAAATGGCTACAACCTGTTAAGCCCATCCAAGGAGAAGATCGATATGAAAACCAACTTGAATAAAATTGCAGCCATCCTGGCCTTTATTATCGGAGCCATGGCAGTATTTGCAGGCGGTCAGGCGCTGCTGGGAAAAGATCCGGGCTATTATGTCATCAACTGGCTGCTGCTATATAACTACACCGTCGGCATTCTGACCATCTTCCTAGCTGTCCCTCTCATCTGGACAAACAGCAGGTTTGCCCTGCCCGCGGCCATCGGAATTTTCAGCATTCACGCTCTGGTCATGATCATCCTGCTGACAGGGTACCGTGATGTTGTGGCAACAGACAGCATTGTGGCTATGACCATCCGTATAGCAGTCTGGTTGATTATATTGGTATTGATGTTCCTGCAGCGGCGCAAGAGCCAAGGCTGCCCAACCTCCCACTGTAATAACCCAGGCTCCCGGCTAATCGTGCAGCACGACGAAAGTCGTATTCAATAATCACTTCTATTTGTACACTGATCCTAACTGTAACGCTTTCTTGAGGTAACCAACTACCATGCAGTTACCCCTTCCTAACCTGGACGAAAGCTTGCGAGCAGCCATTTTAGCTGCATTTGCGGCCGACGATCGCACCGCCAGTGCTGATTTAAGGTTGGGCGTGATGAACGGCATCGCCCATCTGGCGGGGACCGTTGATTCTCTGGTTGAGCGCGACGCTGCAGAAGAACTTGCCGGACAGGTGCCTGATGTCCGCGGGGTAGTGAACCGTATCGAAGCACCAGGTGCACCCAGTCCGGCGCGGGAAATCAACCTGAATTTAACCAATGAGATGTAATCCTACAAAGACAAGAGGTTTCCATATATGACAAAGTTTTGGAGTAAATGGTTTCGTAAATTCCACCGCTGGATCGCTGTGCCGACTGCATTGTTAATTCCAGTGGCGGTGATCATCAAATTAATCGGTGATCCGCAAATCGTAGCTGCCTGGGAAAAATTTGACAAGATTCCATCTATTTTGATGCTGATTATGGCAATCAGTGGGTCCTATTTATTTCTGCTCCCATATATTGTCAAAGGACAGCGCAAGAAGAAAATGGAAGGCTCTATCAGTAAGCAACCAATCGTGGAATGATGTTGACCTGACAGATCGAAGAGAGGAGCGAATTCGATGAAAAACAATACCAAATTGGGGATAATACTGGCAATTTTGGGCATCATAACCGGCCTGATCGCGTTCTATTTGCTGGCAGCCCAATACAACCTGTTGATTGATGCCAAGGTGATGGACGGGCGGGCTGATGAAGCCGCTTCGGTAAGGATCACTTACGCCGTGCTGGGATGGCTGGGAGTCACAACCGGAGCTATTTGGGCGGCGGTGCTGTATGGTTTTGTACACAAGCAAAAATGGGCCTGGTTTTGGGGGGCGGTGGCAGCCACAATCCAATTGCTGGTTGGGTTTTTTCCCGCCATACCGGCGATGGACAGCCATATGTCAATGCCAACATTGATCGTTTTCGGGCTGGCATTGCTGTTGTGGTTCGCTATGCTTCTGATCGGTGGCGTGCAGAAGAAGATCATCGTGTTGACTTTTATCGCCGGTCTGGCCTATGTACTCACCTTCATCGATGGTGTTGCCCCAATCGCCAAGTACACCACCTCACAGGACGATCCATTCTGGAATGGCATGTATGTCATGACGCAGCAGGTGAGCTGGTGGGGTGCGGCGGCCTGGGCGATCTTCATCTTCGCAGTGTTGGCCAAGAAATCGTGGGCGATTCCAGTGGGTATCTTTGCAGGCACCATGTCGATGCTGGCCGGCTACCCGCTGGGATTGCATAACGCCTTGATAGAGGTGCACCGTTTCTCAATGTTCCTGCCAGCGCCCCTGATGAGCACCGGGTTGCTCATCTACCTGTGGCTGCCGGGAGCTCGCAAGATGCTTGATGCCTGGAATGCAACCAATTAGATATTAAGTAATAAAGTGGGTGCCATGTTCACACTCGACAGCCTATTCCTTCTGATCACCAGCTTGCTGGCAGCGTACCTGTGCTGGTACTTCTGGCAGCGCTACAGTCGCAATAAAGCACAGCACAACCTGTACTACCTGATGGGCTTTGCAGTGCTGTTCGTTTCCGGGCTGTTGCTTATTTTCCTGGGCCTGGACATCCTATCATCGCCCTATGTTCTGACCGTTGCCAGCCTGATCCCGCTGGGTATCTCAATCGGGCTGATTGAAGAGTATTATCCCCGCTGGAAAAAAGCGTACAAGTGGTTTGCACTGTTAGGCATCCTGGCGATTGCGGTCTCCAGCATTGGTGGGATGGACCTGTTGAAGAAAATTGCTGTGCCGCTCTTCCATGGCGTAGCCGGACTTGTTATCTTCCTGGGTCCATTCTTCGCCAATGGCGCTCCAAAAGGCTTCTTCTGGGTAGGTATTGGCGGGTTGTTAATTGGCCTGGGCGGGATCGCGCTGGCGTTTATTTCTGCTGGGGCGCAGCTGCTCTTCTTTAGCCCCGAATTTGTCATGCAAATTCTCACCCCTCTGCTGTTGCTGATGACCCTTGCCTTTACCATCGGATTTACCCGCAGAGGTTGATCTCACAGGAGAAACCTTAATGCCATTCATCAAAGAGCGTTTCAATTACCTGTTCGGCTCAACCAAGGGGCTGATCCTGGTGGCGATTGCCATGACCGCGGTCGTTACCGCTGTTTGGGGGATGCTTTCCGGACCGATGGCCGAGTTTGGGGTGCGGGATGTAGTGGTCCGGCTGCTGGGCATGGAGATGGTGCCGGCCGAGCGCGAAGGGCGGATTATCATCCTGTATCATTCCATAGCAATGGCAATTGTGGCCATTGAAACCTATATGATCACCGGCCTGTTGAAAATGAAGCCGTTCTACAAGATCACCATCAACGCCATCATCACAGTCGGCTATATCGTCACGATGATCTTTGGCCTGGGATTCGCCTATTTTGGACATAACTGGGCCTTTCACGGCTTGTACATCAGCGGTCTTACATTGATCTTCTTCGCCGGCGTGTTGCTGGTGATCGCCCTGTGGCCCTGGAACAAGGATTACCACCAACCGGACGGGGAATTTGCCCGCACCCGCTCGGGTGTCGACCTGGAGCGAGTAGCTTTCTTTGCTGCAGCCCTCACCACAGTGATCTCAGCCTTATTCGGCGCCGTCCCTGGGTCGTTTTTTGGCAACGGGTTTGAAGCCTTCCTGGCCGAGAATATCATTCGCTACCCCGAAAAAACAACCATGGAATACTCCATCATCGGCCACCTGCACATCATGCTGGCGCTGATCGCAGTAATGATCACCCTGATCATTGGCCGCTGGTTGAATTTCAAGGGCATCCTGCACAAGATCGCCATGCCACTGATGATCCTGGGCACCATCGTGCTCAACCTGGGCGTGTGGGGGGTGGTGACACCGCTCGAGCCGGTCGCCCACATGATCATCTATGTCGGGGCGACCCCCTCTATGTTGGCAGCGCTGCTGCTGCTGATCTGGAGCTGGCGCATGTTGATTCGCGAAGGGACGGCTCACCTGCCCAAACCCGGCTTCGGGCAGAAGCTCAACGCCCTGACGCGCGACCCGCTGCGCTTTGGCCCCACCTGGCAGATGCTGTTCATGAACTTCACCACCAGCGGCATCGGCATCTTTATGGCCATCCGCCTGGATGAGATCTTCCGTGTGTGGCCGGCGCGCGAGGAGCGCATCGAGCTGACCGGGCACTGGCATGTATTGTCGGCCATTATAGCCACGATCATCCTGCTGTATTACGGCGACATGATCGGTCTCAAAGGCAAGCTGCGCCAGTTCTACGGCTGGAGCATCATCATCCTCTCGGACATCGCCTTTGCGGCGGTGACTTTCTTCGAAATGAAGCGCTTGTTCGTGACAGAGGCCGAGCAGCAGCCAATCGTCAATGTGCTAATGTATGTCATGGATGCGGCGCTGGCGTTGTTATTGGTGCTGCTGGCGGTGGTGATGGCATGGCGATTGATCGATCTTTTTAAAAAGAAAGGCCGCTGGACTATCGAGAAAGACCAGGAGCTGGCACAGGAGGTGGGGAAATGAGGCACATAATCTTACTGCTTGCAGCAGCAGTCCTCCTGGCGGCATGCGCCACCGTCGACTTGAACGCACCGCTACCCGCATTTGATACCGGCGTAGACTCGAACGCCTGGGTGCAGGTCCCTGCAGGCGAATTTTACCTAGGCCAGCATGAAGACGTGGCAGAAACCGATGCTTTCGAGATGATGGTCACCATCGTCACCACCACCCAGTATGCGACCTACCTGAACAGTGCGCTGGCTGATGGCTCGGTCAAGCTGGATGGCAATCAAATTGTGGGCTTTTACCCGGGTGATGAATTCCACGGCGTGAAGCACGAAGAGCCTATCGAGGCCGGCGACTGGATTTTCGTCCCTCTGGACGACCCCTCCCAGCGAATCCAGTGGGATGGTACAACCTTCAGCGTCCAGCCCGGTTACGAAAATCACCCCATGACGATGGTTTCCTGGTTCGGCGCGTGGGGCTACTGCGGGTATTACAATGCCCGCCTGCCAACCGAGGTGGAATGGGAGAAAGCAGCCCGCGGCACGGATACGCGCCCCTATCCGTGGGGAGATGAAATCCAACGCGAAAACGCCAACTTCTACGCCAGCCGCGATCCATTTGAGGATATGAGCTCCTATGGCTCGCGCACCACTCCCGTCGGTTTCTACAACGGCAACAGCTACGAGGGGTACACCACCTTGGATTCCGCCTCGCCTTTTGGGCTGTACGACATGGCTGGTAATGTCTGGCAATGGACCGGGGATACATATGAAGGTATGCATTACCGCTTTATGCGCGGCGGCTCAAAGGATACCTACGAGATGGACCTGCGCATCTGGGTCAGGAATAATGCCACACCAACCTATTTCAGCCCTGGGGTGGGCTTTCGCTGTGTTCGCTGAAGCCGTTGTGCTGAAAGTCTTGCTTTATTTCTGTATCAGTATTTAGGAGCAGCGCCATGAAAGCAATGAAGGTCAAACTCCGTCTATACTGGTTGCTGATTAAGAGCCTGCAAACCGGCCTGCTGGTGTTTACCGGTCTGGCAGGTTATATGAGCGCCCGCTGCCCCATCTTCAACCTGACCACCATCGCCGGGGTGTTCGTCAGCCTGGCTGCCGCCATCAGCGGCAGCACCATACTCAATATGTGGTGGGACCGCGATATCGATGCCCGGATGAACCGCACGCATAAACGCCCCCTGGCTTCCGGGAAAATCAATCCTGACGAGGCCTTCCGGGTGGGGTTGGCGCTCTCCTTGCTCGGCGTGGGGTTGGCCCTGTCTATCGATCTGTTGTATGGACTGATCGTCTTCGCCGGTCTGTTCTTCGATGTGATCATCTATACCATGTGGCTGAAACGCCGCACCTGCTGGAGCATCGTATGGGGCGGCATATCCGGCGGCATGCCCATCCTGGCCGGGCGAGCACTGGGTCTGGGGTATGTTGATGAAATCGGCATCCTGTTGTCGCTTGGCATCTTGTTTTGGATCCCAACCCACATCCTGAGCTTTAGCATGCGTTATTTCGACGATTACCAGGCCGCCGGCGTGCCCACATTCCCAACCACGTATGGTTTTGGTGTCACCAGGCTGACGATCGCCGTTTCGAGTATCCTGGCGGCGCTGGCAATGGGCCTGGCTGCCTGGGGCATCGGGATGTCCTGGGGATTCTTGCGCCTGCTGGGTGTGCTATCTATTGGGCTGTTTATCCTGGCCGTAGCTGGAACTGTGAAGCCCTCTGATCGTGCCAGCTTCGGCCTGTTCAAATATGCCTCGGTGTACATGCTGGCGGCAATGATCCTGGTTGTGATCATGGTGATATAGCCCGATGAAAATGACCCATCTCGACCGCGTATTCCTGCTCGCCACGGGTATCCTGGCTGCCTACCAGATCGCCATCGGGATTGACGGCCTTTCTACCTTGCCCACCCTGGCCTACACAATTGCCTTTGGCGTCCTGCTGATCGCTGTCTTGATGCTCGTTATCATGGGATTTGAGGTGCTGGATTTGCCTGTCGTGGTGATCGTTTCGACGATCATCCCGCTAGCAATATCGCTGGGCTTGGTCGCACAGTCCCTGCCGCGTTGGCAGACCGCTTACTTGATCTTCGCCATCACAGGTTTTCTGGCGGTAGTCGTCACCCGCATCCTCCCCATACAGATAACAATCCAAATAGCCGTGCTGACAACCGTACACGGCGTGGCAGGGATGACCATCTTCCTGCTGCCGATCCTGCTGGCGCTACAAGGAGCGGTGAATCCCGCCTTCGCCCTGGTCGGTTTGGGGGGCGCGCTGATCGGGGTCGGCGGGTTGCTACTCTCTTTCTTAAAAATGGGCAAGCCCATCCTGCCGCGAGAATCAATCCTGAAAATCCTGCCGGGCTTGCTGCTAATGATGACCTTCTGTTTCGTCGCCGGATTCAAGCTTGGATAACCGTAAAGGAGAAGATGATGTCACCCAATAGTTTCTTTGCAAAGTTTCTGCACTTCCTGGGTATCGTATTGATGGGATTGACCGCCGGGTTCACCCTGCTGGGCGGCATTGGTACAACCTGCGTGGCGTTGAATCCCAGCGGATTTAGCGAGAGCATGGCGCTGCTGGCGCCTTACCAATGGCTTTATATCCTCTTCGTGCTGGCCGGGATCGCCCTGGGTGTGTTTGGGATTTACACTACCATCCTGCTGATTAAAAAGGGCTGAGAAATCATACCACTATGCAATGTACGTATTGGTTGCAGGCACTGTGATCGGTATCATCCACATGGTTGTCTCCCAGGCGCTGCGTGGCAAATCGATGCCGGTGGATGCCGTGGTTTACACCACCGTCTTGACCTTGATCCTGTTCCTGATCTTCCGTGTCCCGTGGGTCTGGCAGGGGGTAAATTTCACGCAAGGCAGCATGCAATCCAACCTGCCGGCGGGCGGGGCGGCTGCCATCGCAGTGGGGCTCCTGGCGCTCAGCATTCAATTTACGATGGGCTCTACGCACACCTGGAATAATGTTAATTAACCCAAGTTGCTACCCTAGGAGAATGATGTAAAAAGTCCATGTGTCTCTGGTAATGTTGATGGTGACCAACCCCAACTAACCGGAGGAACACATGGACACTCGAATTGTAGCAGTTTATTGCCTGTGTGACGATATGTTGAAAGCGCTTTATCATCGAGATGATCCTCAATGTCAAATGACAGATGCAGAAGTCATGACCACTGCGATAGTGGCAGCTCTGAATTATGGTGGGAATCTGGAGAAAGCCCGCCAAATGCTCCAGGTGGAGGGATATATTCCCAACATGTTGGGTAAAAGCCGTTTCAATCGTCGTTGGCATCGCAATGCGAACCTGTTTCTGACGCTGTTCAGCCTGCTGGGTGAAACCTGGAAACAATTGAATAGTCACGCGATCTATGTGATCGACAGCTTCCCGGTGGCAGCTTGTGACAACTATCGTATCCAGCGCTGTCGGCTGTACCGGGGAGAAGATTTCAGGGGCTATCAGGCCAGCAAAAGACGTTACTTTTATGGGTTGAAGATCCATCTGATGATCACCGAAACTGGTCAACCGGTCGAGTTTTTCCTGACTTCAGGCAATTACAGTGATACAAGTGCTCTGAAGCTGTATATCTTTGATCTACCTGAAGGTGCCAAACTCACTGGCGACAAAGCTTACAACGATTACGAGGTTGAAGATGTCATCAACCAGGCTGGCATCTCTTTCATCCCAATCCGAAAGAAGAACTCCAAGCGCTCGGTTGCACCTTGGGTGCATTACTTGAGGTCTTCCTATCGCAAACTCATCGAAACAACCGGGAGCTTGATTGAACAACTCCTTCCTAAGCATATTCACGCCGTTACTTCCCGGGGCTTCGAACTCAAGGTGGCTCTATTTGTGCTTGCCTGCTCTATCAACTACCTGGTTAGGTAGCAACTTGGGTTAATTACGCAGATGCCTTCAATGTCGCGATGACCGGATTCGGCGTGGCATGCCTGCTGCTTGGTATAGGGGTGATTCTTTCAAATTTCGCCTTGAGGTTTACGAACCACTACAACCTGGTTCACGCTACTTCCTGATACAGCCTCATTTTCAAGCCTGGGATGCCCAACTTGTTCGTCTGGTCCTCTTTGTCGAAGGAAAAACCTGAGCAGTTGCGCATTAGCTTACCAGTAAACATATCTATGGGTTATTTCATCGACTCAGCGGTCTTTACCCACTGTGGCGCGGCAGCCCATCTTATCTGCACAAACGGATTCAGCCAGGCGACAGGCTGGACAGCACGATCAGGGTGACATCATCCTCCTGCTCTGTATCAGAACCGGTAAACTCAGCCAGGCGGGACAGCAGATGATTCACCACGTTTGCCCCGAAGGTTGTTTCCTCCAGGCAGGCTTTCAGGCGCGGGAAGCCAAACATCTCACGATCGGGATTATGCGCTTCTATAATCCCGTCTGTATACAAAAGCAGTCCACTACCGGATTGGAGGTAGATTTCGTTCTCTGCGTAGGTCATTCCGGGCAGCAGCCCTAGTGGCATGCCGGTAGCGCGCTGTTCCTGAACCGCACCCTGTTCAACCTTTACAGGCAGATTATGACCAGCATTGGCAAAACGCATGATCCTGTTGGATGGATCGAACAGCCCATACAAGCAGGTTGCAAACATATTCCGAGGCATATTCGGGCAGAGCAGATTATTCGCCCGTTCCAAGACTGCCGAAGGTGCGGTTTCAGACTCTATTACGGTACGCAATACGCTGCAGGTAACTGCCATTACCAGAGCAGCCGGCACCCCTTTTCCTGTCACATCGGCGATTAAAATTCCCAAACGCCCATCTGGGTAAGGGAAAAAATCATAAAAATCCCCACTGATAGCCCGGGCTGGTTGCCAGTGAGCCGTGATCTGCCAGCCAGGCAGCACCGGAATCTGTTTGGGCAGTATGCTTTCCTGGACCACTCGGGCTATTTCTAGCTCGTGTTCAAGTTTTTCTTTCTCAATCAGCTCAGCTTGGGCTTGTTGCAAATCCAGGTAGGCCTGGGTCAGAGCCTGATTTTTCGCCTGCAGATCGCGGATTGTGTCTGCTTCAGAACGGCGCAACCGGGTGCTCATTTCACGCAGCAGGCGAAGGGAGAGCACAGGCTGGCGATTAAGCAGCGCTATAAAGGCCTCCGAGGTGATCTCTGCCAGCTCAATATCACTGCGTGCCCGCACGCTGGCGGAGCGCAACCCGCCAGGATCCAACAGGCTCATCTCACCCAGGAAATCACCCGGGTACAACACGGCTAACAGGCGTTCCTCTGCCGTTCCCAACGCCTTGACAATCTCAATCTCTCCGGTGAGAAGGATGGAAAAGCAGTCACCGGGATCATCTTCGCGATACAGGATTGTCCCAGCCTGAAAAGCCCGGCGATCGAAAGATGAAGCCAGGCGACCTAACTCGGCATCTGTAAGAGGCGCGAGCAGCGGGATACTGCGCAGCACTTCTGGTTTCAAAGCGGGCCTCCGTTGGCTTCGACAATGAACTGTTCGTAAAGCATGCACAGTTCGCGATGGGCAGGAATCATTCCCAGGAAATTCGACTTTACCAGCTCTGATGGCAAATGGTTAGCCTGTTCCAGAAGCAAGCGATATGCTGCGCCTAATAACGGATCGGCGCGACGGTTCTGATTGGCATGCAATACTCGGTAGCAGGTTAACAGAATCTGGAAAGGTGCGTACAAGCCTTCGAGGCTGGAATAACCGATGTAAAGCGGAGCTTCAGCTCTAGACTGGTCTTCTATGCCAAGGTAAACAAGAATCTCTTCGATAATCCCTAAAGCCCGGTCAGGTTCACCCTTAGCCAGGCTCGCCTGAGCCAGCCCAGCGCGAATATCGATGCCTAAACGGATATCGTTGTTCCGCTGTGCCAGCTCATGCGCAGCGTGATAATTGTTCATAGCATCATCAAAGAGACCCAGATTGAGCATTGCATCGGCAGTATTCATTAAGCTGTAGGCCTGGTAGGTTGACAAATTTAATTCCCGAGCCAGCGCAAGCGCATCTAAACTGTTCTGGTAAGCAATATCTTTTTTATTTTGGTAGCGAGCAAGGATAGCCAAACTTTGCAGCGCATCATACTCGCTGGTCTGATTTTCGATCTCCCTGGCAAGGTTAAGGGCGCTCTCCATGTTCATTTGTGCTTTACCAAAATCTCCCAAATGCATATAGGAGCTGCCAAGGCTGATTAGTGCATCAGCTTCCTCTTCCCGTTCGCCAGTTTCTATGGCAAATTGTTCCACCTTTTCCAGGTAACCGATTGCATCCAAATAGTTACCTAATTTATTAGCCAGGATTCCTGATTAATCAGCGTGATATGCTCGGCTCTCCGGTTACCAATCTTGCGTTTCAACTCGAGCGAACGTTCATAATAAGAAAGAGCTTCACGGTAAAGTCCCTGATCCACAAGCAGGTTCCCAAGGCTGTTCAGCGTCCTGCTTTCCCCCTGTTCGTCGCCAGTCTCATGATAGATATGCAATGCCTCTTCATAATGAGTGCGCGATGCGAGATAATCACCCATGAATTGCAGAACAATCCCAAGGTTTCGCAGGCAGTCACCTTCCATGCTACGAGATTGGGTCATACGTGCCAGCCCCAGTGCCTTCTTGAGAATCTCCTGGGCTGACTCGAAACTGGCTTGCCTCCACAAAGTCGCGCCCAGATAAAGATTCCCTTCTGCTTCGGTTACCTGGTCTCCATAAGCTTTGGCGAGTTCAATTGCCTGCTGGCAGGATTCAGCAGAGGCGCTCAGATCCCCCATAGAGTCGTACAAATGCCACCATTGCAGGAAGACCTTGGCTCGCCTTGATACCCTGGGTTGATCTTCGGGCGGATCCTGTTCTTCCAGTTTTTCCGCCAGAATTTGCAGCGTTTCCAGATCTTGCTTCTGCGCTTGCCGGTTTGCCAGCGCATCATAAAGCCGCGCTCTCTTGAGCAAGACGGGAAACTTACCAGCGGCATCCTCCTCAGGCCAGAGTTCCAGGGTGTGGGTCAGGAATCGAATGCCATCGGCATTTGCATAAGTGTCTGCCGCCTGATTCCCAGCGAGCAGAAACCATGCCCTGGCTTTCTCGCGGTCATTACCGCGTTCGTAATGTTCAGCAATTAAGGCAGCATATTCACCAGATCGCTTGCTTTGTTCAGTAGTCGTCTCTAGCCACTCAGCCGCGTAACCATGATAAATTCTCCGCAGCCGTTTAAGCAAATTCTCATAAGTGACATCGCGTAATAAAGCGTGGATGAAAGAAAATTCCCTCATATCCTTAAAAGTGGAAACCTGATTTGAGAAGACCATCTCTTTGGCGGTCAGATTGATGAAGGTCTCATCCATCCGTGGGCTGATCTGCATATAATCTTCCTGGACTTTATCCATATAGCTGAGTGCGTCATCCCAAAAGACTCTGCCCAACACCGAAGCGCGCTGTAATAATACACGCTCCTCCGCGGTCAAACTGTCAAGACGAGTTTGTAGGACTTCAACTAGAGTAGATGGAATATGCACTTCTGCCAGATGAGAAAGGTCTACGCGCCAGTCTTCGTTGTCTTTAAGGATCACTTGCTCCTCAATCAGCATCTTGATCAGCTCTTCTATAAAGAAAGGATTCCCTTCGGCTCTTTCAACAATCACATCACGTAAGGATTGGGGAGCCCTTGTACTTTCCCTAAGATCGCCGCCACCAATTGCTGGCTGTTCGTATGAGAAAGAGAGTTCAGGTTGATTCTCGTAAAAACTACTTTATCACCGGCTTTACCATTGCCCCACTCTGGCTTGATGTCGAAAAAACCTGGGCGTGTAGAGCATACAACCAGCAATTGTTTCTCAGACAGCCTTTCCAAGATTCGTTCCAGGATTACCAGGGAGTTATCATCAGCCCAGTGAATGTCTTCCAGCAGCAGGACGACTGGACCGGTTGACAACAGTGCTGTAAAGTAATCGATCAGGTAAATCAGGGCGCGGTCCCAAAAAATCTGGGGCTCTTGGCGCGCATCGCGCAGGTATGGGCTGTTTTCAAATCGAAATCCCAACAATTGCCCAATAACATGGGCGCGCATCGTCGTTTCGTGCAGCAAGCCGCTATTGGAAGCGGAAGAATGGGAAGAGACCCGGGAAATCCCTGACTCACTAAATTCGAACTCTCCGATCCCGCTTTCAATTTTATCCTGCACCACCTGAGGTGAGTCGCTTTCGTAGATTTGAAAGCTGAAGGAAAATAGGTCACGCAGCAGTGCATAGGGCAGGTTCTGCATCGAGGATCTGGCCCGACCTTTTACATATCGGATGGGTTGCGGAAGTAAATGGACCCACTTGTCAAATTCAGTGATGAGGCGGCTTTTGCCGATACCTGCCTCGCCCACCAGCGTTATCACTTGCATATTCCGAGCTTCTACCACGGAATACAGCGCATCTTTCAGTTGTGCCAGTTCAGAATCTCGTCCAACCAGACGCGTTTCAATGCCCTCTACGCCGCGTGCTGGAACACGAAAGGAGTGGCGTTTAGCTTCCACCACCAGGTACGCCTGGATGGGTTCTTCTTTTCCCTTGACTTGCATTGAATCCAGCATTTGCACATCAAAGATGCCTTGCACATGCCGGAACGTATCGTGCGAGATGAGGATACCTCCCCTGGGGGCAATCGACTGCAGCCGGCTGGCGAGGTTCACCGTGTCGCCAACCACGACGAATTCCTGGCCCCTTCGTTCTCCCAAAAAGCTGATTACCACCGTGCCAGTGTGAATCCCCACTCGCATCGCCAGTTGCTTCCCCCAGTCCTTTTCCATTGTGCGATTCAATTCTACAAGCGCCTGGCGCATCTCGAGCGCAGCCCGGATTGCGTTCTCCGGGTCATCCTCCCGGCTAGTTGAAACCCCAAAGACCGCCATAACAGCATCACCGATGAACTTCTCCACCACCCCGCCAGCCTTTTCGATGCAGGCTGTCCATTGCGTAAAGTAAGCATTCACAATCTCACGGACATCTTCAGGATCCATGTGCTCGGAAAAGGCTGTGAATCCAACCAGGTCGGCAAACAGCACAGTTACTAGCTTGCGCTGCTCGGCAGGCGGCTGCGGTTGCAGCAACGACAGTTTTTCGCGCAGCGGTGCCAGCGCAGTATCAACAACCGCATCACCAAGAACCGCTCTCTGTGCGTCGAGGGCAGTCATAGCCTGTTGGATGGAATCAATCTCATCCATGCAGGTGGGAGGATTTTATCTCAGGGTTCATACAATATCGCTCCTTACCGAAGGGGTAAATCTGATTATTTATACCATAATTATACAATTACAATTCGAATTTCCTTGCTGAATCGTTGTGAAACGCTTTTTTACCAGGCTGAACCATCTTTCTGCAACCAGAAAGTTTTGGCGCCGAATTGGATGGCTTCAGGCTTGCATTCCATGATCCTGCGGTAAGCTGTTTTAGGATAGCCCCGTTCCCATTCCACCACTTCGAGTACAGTCACAGATTTCGGGCATTCCAGGCGCCCGGCGGTGGGTATGTAGCTTGTGTGGTCCCCCCCCCATTATCATCCGCTGGATTATTGAGAGAATAAATAAAGCCAGCTCTCAATCTAGCCTTAGAAAACACCGGGGCAGATCGAGATCTGGCTATTAATTGCTTTTATCCTGCTTGATGCCTGGGTGAGAGGGCACCCACCTTCTCCGCATATTGTTTGGTAAAGGTGTCTTAATACCACACTGCATCAGAAATAAACAGAAGCTCTACAAGCATCCAGCTGCTTGTAGCCCGCCGATTCGCTAATGCTCAACTCCTGCATCCCAGAGAGTGCCAACCTCTCTAAAAAAAACCACGATCCTTAAATAAGCCCGTGGGGTATGCAGGTAGATAGCCTTATTATCTTACACCTTTGCTGGTGAGATGTTCACCAACCAGCTGATCCCAAACTTATCGACACACATCCCAAACGTATCGCCCCACATAGCTTTTTCAAGCGGCATGGTGACCGTGCCGCCGTCGCAGAGTTTATGATAGTAAGCGCTGAGCTCCGCATCGTTATCCCCGCTCAGGGATATGGCAAAGTTTGTGCCCGGGCGATATTCCATTCGGTTCGGCGTGTCGGATGCCATAATCGTCATGCCATTCTCAGTCTCGAGCACGGCATGCATAATTAAATTTTCTTCCTTTGGATCCTCAGCCGCGTGAAACTCCTTGAACGTGCTCATGGTGAGTTCGCCGCCAAATACCGTTTTATAAAACTGCATCGCTTCACGGGTGTTGTCCTTGAAGTTAATGTACGGGTTGAGTTTTGTTTTCATTGTTCCTCCAGATTAGATGATTAATACATGGGTTAGTTGCCAAATCGAACACCAAGACGCCAGGCTCTAGATGCGTTTCAGCAGTTCGGCTAACTGGTCAGCGCACTGCCCCCAGCCCTCATGGAAACCCATTTGCTCGTGGCGCGCACGGTCAGCGACTGTCCAATGCAGGACGCGAGCAGTGTATCGTGTCTTCCCGCCAAGATCTTCGAAGGTGAGCACTACGGTCATGATAGGCTGTTCCGAAGGCTCCCACGCACGAGTGTAGGCGTCGGTGAAGACCAGGCGCTCGTTTTTGACGACATCGAGGTATACCCCATGATTTGGAAAATCTTCCCCTTCAGGGTTGCGCATGACGATTAAGTTGGCACCGCCAGGGCGAACGTCAATCTCTGCTCGAGGCGTCGTCCACGGCAGGGGAGCAAACCACTGCTTAAGCAGCTCTGGCTCCGTCCAGGCGCGGTAAACCTTTTCCGGTGATACATCGAAAATACGGGTCAGGACAAGCTCACGATCAGAAATGCCAGCCTGGTCCGGGTTCCTATTCATAATACGCCTCCATAACGGTCATTTTCCAGAAATTGATGCCCACAACTATCTCCGAACAGGCAGGCAGATCTGTTGGAACAGGATTATACACTAATTAGACAGTAATTGTGGTAAATTATCAAACCATATCTCCCTGCTCCTGCTGCTCGCCATCGCAAAGCTGTGAAACTACCAGTGGCTTTTCCACCGAGTTGAAAGAGACTCACCAGTCATCTTCCCCATATGGGAGGATCAATCTGCCCACAGAAAGTAGAACTTAAATTCTCGGTCGGCTTATCTATACGTGCTGATCGAACAGTATCGTGTTTCCATCTGGATCAACAATCATAAAGCTTGCCGGTCCGGTTGTGCTTTCATCGGCTTCTACCATCAGGGTTAAGCCGCCTTCTTTGAGCTCGTGTTGCAGCCCGCGCACATCCATGAATTCTTTGAGCGGTTGCGCATCGCTGTTCCAGCCCGGATTAAAGGTGAGAATATTCTTTTCGAACATACCTTGAAACAGTCCAATCACAGCGTCGCCATTCTTCATAATGAGCCAGTTCTGCGCTTGGTTTCCCATGAAAACCGCAAACCCAAGCTTTTCATAAAAGTACTTCGACGCCTGGATATCTTTGACAGCCAGGCTCACCGAAAATGCTCCCAGTTCCATCATCATCTCCTTAACCAGGTCTGAGATATATGTCTGCCGAATCCACACTCAAAGGCTAACATAGGCATAGATCTGCCTGATTGCTGTTTGCCCATTTCTAAACCGACAATTAGTCCCTTTTTGATCTATATTTAACAATATTCTATCACCGTTGCCACAATTGCCAAAAGGTATATCAATCAGAGCGGCAAGGGTTTTTCCTGTAGCAAGTTGCTTGGGTTCCAAATATGATTTGTGAAGGCACCCGCACCAATTGATAACCAGCCTTCCATAATTAATACTTATCTATTTACAGAATATAGGATTAATTTGTCTATTATTTGTCTAGATATAAAGAATAAAATATAGACAATTAATGGAATTAATGATATGATTTCAATGTTGACAAACAGTTACTCAGATATAGCCATTGTTTAGATTACGGGACAAGAATGATCTATCGCCACCATTTCCAGGTAAACACTTCACTGGCACGCGTTGCCGAATTCCACCAGCAATCAGCCAGCATGGCAGCAATTACACCTCCGCCGATGATTGTTAAGATACATCAAGCGCCAGTTGTTCTGGCGGAGGGCGCTGATATGAATTTCACCTTATGGCTTGGCCCATTCCCCGCCCACTGGCTGGCACGCATAGAAAATGTCACGCCCAACGGTTTTACCGACCGCCAGATGCGCGGTCCTTTCGCTGAATGGGTTCACCGGCACATTTTCTCAGCTGTGGATGCTCATACGACCGCTGTCACAGATGAGATAAACCTTCGCCTCTCCTCTCAACCACTCTGGTGGCTGGTCGGGATCGGCATGCGTGCTGGACTTCCTATTTTGTTCGCCTACCGAGCATGGAAAACAAGGAAAATCCTGTCATGATTGGAAAGAATTCGTGTCTTCCATTGGATTCTGGCATAGCTGACACTCAACCCCAGAACGTCACCCTCCGGGTTAACAAGCCGCTATTGGCAAAGTGAGCAGATGTCATCTGCAGTAGTAATCGGGGCTGGAATTGGTGGTCTGACCACGGCAGCAGTGCTGGCGCGTGCCGGTATGGAAGTAGCCGTGCTCGAAGCGCAAGTCTACCCCGGCGGCTGTGCCAGCACTTATTTCCATCAAGGCTACCGCTTTGATGCTGGCGCCACACTGGCTGGCGGCTTCTATCCCTGCGGGCCGATGGATAAAGTCGCCCTTGCGGTTGGGATCTCTGCCTGGCCAGTCCATCCGGCAGCTATGGCAATGGTTGTTCACATGCCTGATGGCACTAAAGTCACCCGTCACGCTGGCGAATCGCGCCTGGATGATTATGTTGCTGCCTTCGGAAATGCCGCAGTGGACTTGTTTCGCTGGCAGGAACGCACAGCCGATGGGCTTTGGGATCTGGCGCTGCGCCTGCCTCCCTGGCCGCCTCAATCTATCTCCGATTGGACTGGCGCAGCCGTCATCGGCTTCCCCTGGCTGCTCAAGGGTAATAAGCTGCGTTTGGCGGCAGATGCCTTCCGTCCAGTTGCCTCCCACTTACGGGCTGCGCCCGATTCTCTGCGCTTGTTTATCGATGCCCAGCTGCTCATTTCAGCGCAAGCAACCAGCCAGAATACCAATGCACTCTATGGTGCAGCCGCCCTCGATCTGCCTCGTCGCGGCGTCGTTCATTTCTCCGGGGGGATTGGGGCAATTGCCGAAACTTTGGTTGACGCAGTGCGGAGCCATGGCGGACGCGTGCTCTACCGCCACGAAGTCACCGATGTTCGCACGCTCCAGGCTGACCAGTTGGTGGTTAAGACACGGCAAGGTGGTTCTTTCCCCGCCGACCTGGTAATATTCAACCTGACCCCCTGGGATGCCCTCAAGCTGCTGGAAGATAACCCGCCCGCCTCCCTGCGCCACCTGCCGCCGCAGCCTTCCGATGGTTGGGGGGCTTTCGTAGTTTACGTTGGCTTGGACGACAAGACCGTTCCACCAGACTATCCCCTTCACCACCAAATTATTGTGAGGCGCCCGCTGGGAGAAGGCAACAGCGTCTTTGCCTCTCTCAGCCCGGCCTGGGATTCAGCCGCGCTCCTGCTCGTCGGCGTGCGCTCACCTTGAGCACTCACACCACATTGGATGACTGGTGGCGGCTTTACCAGCAGGATCGACCCGGTTATGAAGCACGGAAATCCGAGCTGGCTGACCGGGTTTTAACTGCCGCCGAAACGGCAATCCCCGGCTTGCGTGCTGCCGCGCAGCTGGTGCTCCCCGGAACACCGGTTACTTTTCAGCGCTTCACCCGCCGCAGATGGGGCTGGGTGGGCGGGTTCCCCCAGACAGGTCTGCTGCGCGCACTCGGACCACGCCTGGGGCGCAACCTGTGGCTGGTGGGCGACTCTATCTTCCCAGGTCAGTCAACCGCGGCAGTAGCCCTGGGCGGGCTGCGCGTGGCAGAAATGGTATTACGCCAGATTGGGAAGGGCAGGTAACCAACAGACTACGGCCAGTAGCAGGTGCGAGAATACTGCTTATGATCGCCAACAGTCGGCTGATGACCTGATCAATGTATCATCATTCAATCTGAGCACACCGGCTCGGTGTATAATAATCAATACGACTAAATATATCTAAATATTATCGCGTTGCGTTATTCGTACCATTGGATGAGCATCATGATTCTCAACAACTACAATTAGGAGCCACATGAGACATACTCAACCTGAGGGTTTTCTCGCTCTACCTCCAACCGGTACCGGACCGCCTGCGTTAGTCCTGCATGCCTGGTGGGGGTTGAACGACACCATCAAAGCCTTCTGCACTCGCCTGGCAGAATCCGGTTTTGTGGTTTTCGCCCCAGACCTCTATCATGGAAAAATAGCAGATACTATCACTGGCGCGGAAGCCCTGAGCAGCGCACTTGATTCAAAACACCTGCAGGCCAAAGCCGAAATCACGGATGCAGTGCTGTTCCTCACCGAGCGAGCCGGACAGGCCGAGCGTGGACTGGCAGTCATCGGCTTCTCTCTGGGCGCCTTTTATGCACTCGACCTTGCCAGCGCTGATGCTGAACATATCCGCTCCGTTGTCATCTTTTACGGCACTGGGCCGAGTGATTTCAGCAAATCCAAAGCAGCCTTCCTGGGTCACTTTGCCGACCAGGATGAGTACGAGCCGCAATCCAACGTTGATGATTTAAAGTCTTCACTCAAGCGCGCTGGTCGACCCGTGACTTTCTATCTTTATAGCGGCACCGGTCACTGGTTCTTTGAGCCTGACCGCACGCAGGCGTACAACCCGGCAGCCGCCAGTCTGGCATGGGATCGGACCCTTGCCTTTCTGCGGGATTCGTTCGGCGGGTGAGAGCTGCACTGGAAATAATGCTGCAGAATTGATTGATCTTGTACTGGTCACCAATTATTACAACGTCTCCGTCACCTTGTGCAGGCCACGTGGTCGGTCAGGGTCGAAGTCACGGGTGTGTGCCAGGTGCATCGCCAGCAGTTGCCCCGGCACAATAGCGCAGATCGATGACAGCCACTCAGGCACGCCCGCCGGCAGCGCCATCGCCACGCGCCCCATATCTAGTGCTTCCGCATCGTCGCTGATTACAATTAGCTCTGCCCCACGTTCTTTTGCTGTCTTCATGAAGCTTTTCATCTCGGGCAGCATCATTCCGGATGGGGCGATGGTGATAACCGGAAAGCCCAGGGAGATCAGCGCCAGGGGACCGTGAAGAAAATCGGCACTAGAATAAGGCTCGACGATCGTGTAGGTCATTTCCTTGAGTTTCAGCGCCAGCTCGAACGCAGTGCAGTAGTTATAACCACGACCGATGGTAACGCATGACTGCGCGTAGCGGTAGCGCTCGGCAATGCAATCCAGGTTGCTGTTCATGCTCAACGTTTGCATTAAATGGGTTGGGACGAGCTCCAGCGCTCGCATCATCTCAGCATCGCCACCGAGCGTACTGCTGAGCAAGGCTATGGCGGCAAGCTCGGCAGTGTAAGTCTTGGTTGCCGCGATTGCTTTCTCCTCACCCGCATGCAGATCGATGACAAATTCGGCAGCCTGGCCGAGATCGGAATTGGGAAAGTTAGTAATCGCGGCAGTCAGCGCGCCCTGCCGCCGCGCTTCAGCCAGCACTGCAACAATGTCGGGGCTTTTACCGCTCTGGCTGATGCCGAGCACCAGCGCATTGCCAAACCTGGGGGGCGCGTTGTAGATCGTGAACAGGCTCGGCGTGGCAAGTCCGGTATACAGCCTGTTGCGCGCCCCGAGCAGATACTGGGCGTAGCGCCCGGCATTATCACTGGTGCCGCGCGCTGCGATCACAACATATTGAATGTCTCGGCGTTTGATCTCAGCAGCCAGGGCTTCAGCAGTGCTGCGCTCTTCCATCAAGAGTCGTTCCAGCACCTCCGGCTGTTCGTGAATTTCCCGGTAGACGTGGGTCGATTTCAGCTCGATCATCTGTACCTCGCTGTTTACGTTGTTAGCACAATCAGCCAAACAGACTTTTCTTCCTGGCTGGCTGCTGGCTTTATACCGTTGTGGTGAGTTACATCAACCGGCGCTATATGCAACCTGACCCTCGACAATCGTTGAATATACGCGCAGGTCAGGCGTCAGCAGCACCAGGTCAGCAATGGTACCCGGCTCGATCCGGCCTCGCTCGCCTTTCAGCCCAAGCGCCCGCGCCGGTGTGGTGGTAACAGTCGGCAGCGCCTCCGCCAGGGTACAGCCAGTGAATTCGATCAGGTTGCGTAACGCCTGGTCCAGCGACAGGACGCTGCCCGCCAGCGTACCATCCTCTAACCGGACACTCGTAGCATCTACAGAGACCTGAAAGTCCCCCAACATATACGATCCTGCCGGCATCCCCAGAGCGGCGATCGCGTCGGTCACCAGGTTTAACCGCGCGCCGCCCAGCGCCTGCCAGACAAGCTTGACAACCGAGGGATGAGCGTGCACGCCATCGGCAATGACGCCCACAGTGACCCGTTCGTCGGTGAGCAAAGCACCGGGCATGCCAGGCTCGCGATGCCCCAACGCCGGCATGGCGTTAAATAAATGCGTGCCGTACCGTACGCCTGCATCCATGCCCGCCTTTGCCTGCTCATAGGTCGCCACAGAATGGCCTTCGCTTACCAGCACCCCTCGCGCTGACAATGCCTCGATTACCTCCAACGCGCCCGGCAGCTCTGGCGCCAGCGTCACCAGTCGAACGCTGGATTCTGGCGCCCAGCCAGCTACAGCTTCCAGGCTGGGCAGCTGCAGGCACTTCGGATTGTGTGCGCCTTTCTTCTGCGGGTTGAGGAATGGCCCTTCGACATGCAAGCCCAATGGCCGCGCGCCGCGAAAACCCTCCGGCTGTCCGCCATTTACGACCTGCTGTCCGGTGTGAACCATCTCCAGGGGCGAGGTAATGATAGTTGGCAGGAAAGAGGTAACCCCATAGCGCGGCAGCTTCTCTGCCACACGCCAGATCGTCGCCGGGTCAGCGGTGAAATCATCGCCGAACGCGCCGTTAAGCTGCAGGTCGATAAAGCCCGGCGCCAGGATCAGCCCCGCCGCATCAATCAGCTCTGCGCCTGGGGGACACTTCACATCTTTCACCTGCCCTACCGCGACGATGGTGCCATTCTCAGCCAGCACCGCGCCGTTTTCGATTACCAGCAATGGGGTGTAGATCGTGGCATTTTTGATGTACAACATGACTTGTTCGTCCCTCCCATCTGATTATATTTCACTTTACTGCTCCAGGCACGCTGTGCCTGCCACCATAGACATCGATTAGTTTAAACAAGAGTAAAATAATATTAGCATTATTCCCTTGAATTTAATCAAAATTCAGATAAAATCATGATTGATAGTGATTGATTAAGATCGAAAATGAGCGAAAGATTCCTAGAGAAGGATGCCATATGTTGCTCAATGATTTTCGTCCCATATCAAAGTTGGTAACCAAAACGACAATGATTGAAAAACCGCGCTTTCCGGTGATCGATGCGCACAATCATCTCGGCTACCCCTTTGGAAAAGGCTGGATCGACCGCCCCTTGCACGAAATTCTGGCTGAGTTGGAGGCTGCCGGTGTGGTTGGCTATGTTGACCTGGATGGCGGTTGGGGCGAAGATATCCTCGACCTTCATCTGAGTCGTCTGGCGCCCGCCGCAGACAGGTTCCGGGTCTTCGGTGGTGTGGATTGGGATCAATGGCCGCATTTGGGAGAAGACTTCCCGTCATATGCAGTAGATCGCTTGCATGCTCAGAAAGAGCGCGGCGCATTTGGACTGAAAATCTGGAAGCCATTTGGGCTGCATGTCCGCGACCAGCACGGGCAGCTGGTTAAAGTCGACGACGAGCGCCTGATGCCCCTCTGGCAGGCTGCCGCGGAGTTGGAGATGCCGGTGCTGATCCACGTTGCAGACCCGGTGGCTTTTTTTGACCCGATTGATGAGACCAATGAGCGTTGGGAGGAAATTGGCGCTCACCCCGATTGGGCTTTTACCAGCCCACCATTCCCGCCGTTTATTGAGATTTTGACCGGCTTGCAGCGCCTGGTCAAGCGCCACCCGGCAACGACCTTCATCGGGGCGCATGTCGGTTGTTATGCCGAAAACCTGGACTTCGTAGGACAGATGCTGGATGAATGCCCCAACTATTACGTGGACATCTCCGGTCGCCTGGGTGAGCTCGGTCGCCAGCCATACAGCGCCAGGCGGTTCTTCTTGAAATATGCCGATCGGATTCTCTTCGGTTTAGACGAGGGTGTCCATCTTGAAGGATATCTCTTGAGCTATCGCTTTTTCGAGACGGATGACGAGTACTTCAACTACAATACCTCCGAGGTGCCATTGCAAGGTCGCTGGTATGTGTGTGGGCTGCACCTGCCCGATGACGTGCTCAAAAAGTTCTACTACGATAATGCTGCCAGATTGTTAAAGTTCCCAGTTTGATTGTACTAAACCGGGAAATATTTATTACAATTCCCTGGCATCTCCATCGATCATGCAAACAAAGGAAAAAATAATGGAAAGAGGAATCCACACGTATAACGAAATAACCACCCAGCCAGATGCCTGGGTGCAGGCTAGCCAGGTTGTAGATGCAGAACGAGCCAACCTGTCACAATTGCTTCGCCATCGTTATGATCAGGTGTTATTTACAGGCTGCGGTTCGACCTATTATCTTTCACTCTCTGCGGCAGCTCTGTTTCAACAATTGACCGGCAGGATAGCCCGCGCCGTTCCCGGTGGGGAGTTGTTGTTGAATCCTGATGTCACCATGGCGCAAGACAGCAGCGCAAAATCGTTGCTGGTCGCCGTCAGCCGCTCAGGATCAACAACCGAGACTATCCGTGCTGTGGAACAATTCAAACAACAGCAGCGCGGCCCTGTTGTGGTCATCACCAATTATGGCGACCAGCCCCTGGCAGGGCTGGCAGATGTAGCCCTGGTAATCGATCAAGGTCAGGAGCAGAGCATCGCCCAGACCCGCTCGTTTGCTTCAATGTATGTGGCAGGGACGGCCCTGGCGGCGTTAGCAGCAGAAGACCGCACGCTTGTTGATACAATGCAGCGCCTGCCTGACGTCGGACAAAAGCTGATTGCAACCAATGAACCTCTGGCGCGCGAGCTGGGAGAGAACCTGGTTTTTGATCGCTTCTATTTCCTGGGCAGCGGTGCACGTTACGGACTGGCTTGCGAGGTCAACCTGAAAATGAAAGAAATGACCCTCACCCACAGCGAGCCATTTCACTTTTTAGAGTTCCGCCATGGCCCAATGAGCATGGCTTCGAATACCGCTGTTATGATCGGTCTATTGTCTGATAAAAATTACCACCACGAGGTTGCGGTCCTGAACGAGATGGCTGCCAGAGGCGCCGAGATTGTTTCGCTGGCAGAATCGAATGCCCGCGTAGTATTCGAATCCGGAATCCCTGAAAGCGTGCGTGGGGTGCTCTACCTTCCAGTTTTGCAGCTCATGGCATTCTATCGCTCAATGGCAAAAGGCTTGAACCCTGACAGACCCAACAATCTGACCGCAGTCATCAAACTCGATTTGTAAAACAGGATCTCCACCATGAAATCACTGACCATCGGTAAACTACGCGGCTTACAGCAATCCACCTCCCCGCAAGCCACCTTCACGTGCCTTGCCCTTGACCATCGCCAGAACCTGCGCAAAGCCAACCCGGCATTCGTAGAAGATGCCGAGCTCAGCCAATTCAAGCTGGATGTCGTCGCCGAGTTGGCGCCCTATAGCACAGCTATCTTGCTAGACCCAGAAGTCTCGGCTGCCCAGGCGATTGCAGCTGGAAAGCTTCCCGGCAATAAAGGTCTCGTAGTTGCAGTTGAATCGACAGGCTATGCCGGCGATGCTGCTGCCCGCCGGGCACAGATCATCCCGGATTGGAGTGTGGAAAAAGCAAAGCGCATGGGCGCCAGCATGATTAAACTGCTCGTCTATTACCATCCCGATTCGACCACCGCTGCGGAAACAGAAGCCTTCACAGCTCAAATCGCCGCCGAGTGCGTCAAACACGATTTAGGAATGATGCTTGAGCCGCTCTCCTATTCGCTGACCAGCCAGAAACTTACCTCTGACGAAAAACGCTACGTGGTCGTCGAAACCGCCCGGCGCCTGACGCCCATCCCCGGCATTGACATCCTCAAAGCAGAGCTGCCCCTCGACACTGCAGATAACGATTCATCCCGATTGGCAGCAGCCTGTGCCGAGGTCAGCGCTGCCTCAAAAACACCGTGGATATTGCTCTCTGCCGCCGTTTCCTTTGAGACATACGTGAGCCAGATAATCACCGCCTGTCGGGCAGGCGCCTCCGGTATTGCAGTTGGGCGTGCTGTCTGGCAGGAGTCCGTCACCATGAGCCGGGCTGAGCGGCTTGCCTTCCTGCAAACCACAGCCAGAGAGCGCCTTGTTCGCTTGAATGCTTTATGTGCTGCTTTAGCCAGGCCTTATACAGATTTTTACGCTGCAGATGCGCCCTTTGACTGGTATAAAACTTACTGAACGGATCGGGCGCTGCGACCAGGCATTAGATAATAATTACATCAAGACGAGAAGTTGACTCGAACTGGACACCTGGACCATGACACGA
>CAVWGW010000012.1:0-666269 GCA_963754615.1 uncultured Chloroflexia bacterium
CCGCCAACTCCTTAGATTGCTTATAGAAACAGATTGTTGTATACTAATTTCCTAAAGACCAACCAGGGCGATTAACACAATAAAATTAGAGTACAAGTCCGTATAAAACAATGAATGGATATTTATAGAAATTTTCTGTACACTCATTGTTAGGCGCCCGCCGGGTGTACGAGGAGGTGTAGATGTCGCAGCAGACCGATCTAGCATTTCTTCGAAGGTACTCAGTCATCGCGTGGTGCGCATCCCTCCTCGTGGCGGCTTTCGGGGTCGTGTCCCTGTTGCTCTTTGTGCACCCCTCCCTCATAGGCGTCGAGCCTGGCTCTGCAGCCACCTATCGAGGAAATCTTATTTGGCTGGTCTTAGGAGGGCTGCTGGTTGCCTTCGGCATTGTCTTCCTCATCACCGCCTATCGGTGGCCCCGCCGTCTGCTACGTGTGCTCAGGACGCAGATAGCCAAGCCAATGCTCCTCCAGGTGGAAGTCGACGATAGCTCGGATAGCACTCAGTACTACGCTCTGATCACGGATGATTCGGTGAGATCCAATCCGAGGGGCTGGCAAGTCGGCCTATGGGCACCTTCCGGCAAAACGAGGGAACAGGTCGGCCACGAGCTGACTGCGATGGTCTATCTCGATCCCCAAACGGCACACCCTGCAGTGATTGAGTATGCCGATGGTTATCTGTGGGCCATGAAGGGAGCAGTCACGCCCATCCGGGGGTCAACACCTCCGGGCGCCTAACAACTCGCTCAAGCGGACGGCAGCTGCACCGCTTCCAGGTATGCGTGCTACGCCAGCAATGTTTCGAGCAAGCTAGTGCACTTAGCCTAAATCTCCGCCACCGCTTAGCTCGAGCGTTAGCCCACTCTATGCAAGAGAGAATACTTATGAAGTCAAAATCAAAAGATTTGAAAAAACCCGTACCCGCCAAGAAAGTTTCGCTTAGACGTGTGCTTAACAAAAACAAGAAAATCAAAAAAAATGTCGAGCATGCTGCAAGTGACCTCACCTCGGTAAATGAAGTTCTAAATCAGGGGATAAAAGTCGATATCCCTGTTCAGACCATTGAAGAGGCAATCACTTTGAACGAAGATGTCGAGCACAAAGTGGCGAGAGCTGCAGACGATTTGCATCAGGTTAACATCGAACTTGCCAAGGAGGTGGACGAACGAGTAGTCATCGAATCCGAACTCGCCGACACGAAGACCGATCTGGCCAAAGTGCGCGACGATTTATCGAAATCCCAAATCAAAGAAGAAGAAACACGAAAATTAACGTTTCAGGATGCACTCACAGGCCTTCCGAATCGTGTGTTATTTGAACAGCATCTCGACCAGGGGTTGATCCAGGCAAAACGGCGCAGTTGGGGACTCGCCGTCCTGTTTATTGACATCGACAAATTCAAGAGCATTAATGACTCTTATGGTCATGATCTGGGAGACAAGGTGCTGATCATGGTGGCAAACCGTTTACAGTCTTTAATCCGCGATGAAGACACGGTCAGTCGCTGGGGAGGCGACGAGTTTATGTGCCTATTATTGGAAGTCAAGCAAGAAGTCGATGTGACTCGCGTTGCAGAGAAGATGGTTAATCGAATTGCCGAGGCCTGCGAGTTTACTGGGATTGTTCTTTCTATAAGAGTCAGTATCGGTATTGCCATATATCCCGCAGATGGAGAAACGGCTGATATCCTTTTCAAA
The DNA here is from genome assembly GCA_963754615.1 of uncultured Chloroflexia bacterium. Taxonomy (GTDB): domain Bacteria; phylum Chloroflexota; class Anaerolineae; order Anaerolineales; family UBA4823; genus CAVVUF01. Next base: position 1,700 of record CAVWGW010000012.1, read on the forward strand.
AATGCCGATACGGCCATGTTTAAAGCTAAGCGAACTGAGAAGAGAGTTGTGCTGTTCTGCGAATCCGCTTTTGACTGACCCGTGACTTCTGGATCATCATTGCATAAGAGTTCCACTCAGCCTTGAGTATAGAACTTACATGAACATAGGCATGGCTAACACAGTGTGTACCCGACTGGTGGGATTCGTCCGGCCCAATGGAGTTGATTCTACGCCCAGTCAGTTTTCTGTATTATTGTCCATACCCGCCCACCAGCGGGCAACGCAAACCGCAATACTTGAATTGATAAGCCAGGATTACCAGATAAAGCTCCAATTATTACCTTGTTTTTGCGAAAACAGACTGCCTGAAGTTGATTGACATCGACTCAAAAATGCGATATAATTGGATAATGTAGACCGTAATTGACCCATATATCCATTTGCCTACCAATTTCAATCCATCTACAGGTTGCTGGCAGCAAACCCATATCAAGATTTGGTGTTTTGTTACGGAGGCAAGCGATGGGTTTCGAAGATATCGATCAGGCAAATATTCGCAATCATGAGGCGCTCAAGCAGGGATTGGAGTCACAGCGTATCTACCGAGAGATGCATGCAAATGACAGCGTAAATCGTAAGCGTTATCTGGCATCTCTTCATACAACGCTCCTGGTAGTAAAGGGTTACATTCAACAAGTTACGGAAAAATTCTATTGTCGAGCGCTCTCTTTCATCCATTCTAGACCTTGCTGACTTTATTTGTAATATAAAAAACAGCCGCTGGCGATCTTCCTGAGCAAATTCACCAGCGGCAGTTTCCTTTCAATAATCAGATCTGATACACTCCTGTTCGCACAGCCGGCAGCGAGAGCTTCCAGCCCTGCCCCGTCCGCCTCAAGCCATCTTCAACCCCCCACAGCGTGATCGGTTTTTCCAAGCTGCTGGATACCAGCTCTCCAGGGATGTCCACTTCCACCGTTTGACCGGCAGGGTTAACCGCCACCAAAATGCTCTCCCCGCCACCCTGGCGCAGGTATACAAACGGGTAGCGCCCGGGTTGGGCATACACCACCTGGAAATCACCACGGTTGCCCAGCGCCGGGTGTGCCTGCCGCAGCTTACACAGCTCCCGGATGGTGTTCAGCAGGCTGTGAGCATCTTGTTCCTGATCCGCGACCGTCCGCTTCCCCAGGTCAGCCTCCACCGGCAGGTACAGTTTCTCTTCCCCAGCCTTCGAAAATCCCGCGTTCAGCCCATGATCCCACTGCATCGGTGTGCGCGCTTCCGTTCGCCAATAGCTGCCTTCTTTGGAAGGCAGCCCCGGCACGCCCAGCATGCCAATCTCATCGCCGTAGTAAATCTTGGGCACACCCGGCATGGTCAGCAGGAAGGTGAAAGCCACGCCCAAGTCCTGGAAGCTGCGACCCATACCCAGGCGCGGACTGGTGTCGTGATTCCCCGAAAAGATGCAGATGTACCCGGCCTTTTGGGTAGCCTTGAGCCGCGGCAGGTACTCGTCCACAAACTCCATGATGTTGCCCATCCCGGCTGCATCAAAGAAGCTGAATCCGCCTCCTGAACCGCCGAAGGGCCGCGCCACGTTCTTGCGAAACAGGGAGGTATACCCATTGCCAGACCCACCGCCCAGGTAGAAATCGATATGATACCCGGCCTTGATCGCCCGATCAGGCCTGCCCCATTCAGAGATCAGCACCGCTTCAGGATAATCTCGGTCCAGCCAGGCGCGGATCTCCCGCCACAGTGCGATGGTTGCTCGCGAGCCGGGATCCTCCTTCACCAGCGAGGCTGCCATATCCACCCGAAAGCCGCTGGCGCCCATATCCAGCCAGAATTTCATGATTTTCCTAAGTTCAGCCCTCACCGCCTTCGGCCCCGGTGCATCCATGGACTGCTGCCAGGGCAGGTCGGGATCGGGATTGGCGAAACCGTAATTCAAGGCTGGCTGGAAGGGGAAGAAATTGGGCAGATAGCTGCCGTTACGCTCAGCGGTCCCGCCAATGAATTGTTGGCGGGTGCCAGGCATCATCGGTGACCAGATGCTGTTCGTCCAGATGTACCAGTCGGAGTATGCGTTGCGTTCGTGCCTGGCGGACTGCTTGAACCATTCGCACTCGATAGAAGTATGCCCTGCTACCAGGTCGAGCAGAACGCGGATGCCGCGCTGGTGCGCTTCTTTGAACAGGCGCCGTAGATCCTCGTTCGTACCATAACGTGGGGCGACCTTATAAAAATCGGAGATGTCATAGCCTGCATCGCCAAAGGGCGACTCGAAGCAGGGATTGAGCCAGATAGTGTTCGCCCCGATCGATTGTAAATATGCTAGCTTTTCAATCACCCCTTGCAGGTCGCCAATGCCATCCCCATTGGTGTCATAGAACGATTGTGGATAAATCTCGTAAATAATCGCCTGCTCCAGCCAGGCTGGATTGTGGAATTCAGGCTGCACTTCTTCAGGGGGTGCTTTATATGGATTGATGAACATCGAAACTTCCTTTCTTGAAAGATCATTTAATTATATATGAAACATCCTTGTAAGGGTTATTTTTTTTCTATCCCTTCTTTTCTTTCCGCATCTCTGCGCTCTGCGGTGGATCCTTTATCCCACCGCCTCAGGCAGCACCTGCCCCTTGAACTGGCTCAGGTACAGGCGCTGGTAGAAGCCTTTTTGCGCCAGCAAGCTTTCGTGCGTGCCGCGCTCAATGATCTGCCCGGAGTGGATCACCAGCACCTGGTCGGCATCGCGGATCGTCGAAAGCCGGTGAGCGATCACGAAGCTCGTCCGCCCTTTCATCAAGCGCAGCAGGGCTTCCTGCAGGTGCTTCTCGGTGCGCGTGTCGACGTTGCTGGTAGCCTCATCCAGGATCAAGATATCCGGGTCTGCCAGGATGGCGCGCCCGATGGCCAAAAGCTGGCGCTGCCCCTGGCTCAAGTTGCCACCGCGCTCGGTCAGCACGCTCTGGTAGCCGTGCGGCAAACGGTGAATGAACAAATCGGCATTGGCAAGCCGCGCCGCTGCCATCACCTCTTCATCCGTTGCTTCCGGCTTCCCGTAACGGATATTTTCCATCACCGTGTCGGCGAACAGGAAGTTATCTTGCAGCACCAGCCCCAGCTTGTGCCGCAGATCGTCTTTCTTCAGCCCGCGCACATCCTGCCCATCCACGCAGATCGAGCCGCTGTCCACATCGTAGAAGCGGGTCAGCAGGTTTGCGATGGTGGTCTTGCCGGCTCCGGTTGGCCCCACCAGGGCGATCATCTGCCCGGCCTGCGCATGCAAGCTGACATCCTTGAGCACCGGCACGCCCGCCTCGTAGCTGAAATCAACATCCTCAAAGGTTACTTCTCCGTTGACATGTTCCAGGGCTTTCGCCTCGGGCGCATCCATCTCTGGCAATTGATCCATCAGGTCGAAGACGCGCTCCGCACCTGCTAAAGCGGATTGGATCGAGCTGAATAATTGGGCAATCATGTTCAATGGGCGTCCGAAGCGTCCCGAGTAGCTGATGAAAGCTGCCACCTCACCCACCGTCGCCAATCCTTTCACCGCCAACCACCCCCCCGAACACGCCACGACCGCCAGGCTTATGTTGCTGAGCATGTTCATGATCGGTCCCATAAAGTTGGCGATCACGCGTGCCCGCAAGGATACCTGCTTCAAGTGCTGGTTCGTCGTAGAAAAATCTTCCACGGCCTTTTGCTCGCGCACAAAAGCCTTCACCGTCCGCTCACCGGTAACGGTCTCTTCGATGATCCCATTGAGCGAGCCGAGCGCCTGCTGAGTTTCTCGGAAGCCTATGCGGGTGCGCCGCGCCACCGCCCGTGTGAGGAGATAGGTAAACGGCACGATCACCAGGTTAATAGCTGCCAGGATTGGATTGAGCATGAACATAAAAATCAGCACGCCGACCAGGCTCAAGACATTCGAAATGAACTGGCTGAAGCTAGTCGCCAGGATATTGCTGATATTATCCATATCATTCGTCTGCCGGCTCATCAAATCACCATGGGAGTGCTGGTCGAAAAACCGCAAAGGCAGCGTCTGCAGACGGGCGAAGAGGTCCCTGCGCAGGTCGCGCACCACCCCTTGTGCTACCCCTACCATCAAGTAAGTCTGCAGCCAGGTCCCTGCCGCAGCAACGACATAGGTACCGATCATCAAGAGCAAAAGGCGGGCCAATCCAGGCAGGTCCCCTTTGACAATATACTGATCGATTGCCATACCCATCAGGTATGGTCCGAGCAGATCAATAAAGGTAATCACAATCACCAGGAAAGCTGTACCGATTAATACGATGCTTTGCCGCTTCAGGTAGCCCCATAGGCGCAGCAGCGTGAGGCGTGTATTTTTCGATTTTTCTACTTCCCGGAACATCCCCATCGGACCTCCGCCGGGACGAAATCCGATAACCGGAGGGGGAGTTGTTTCTGGCTTCGTGTTTCGTACGGTAGTCATATTATGCGACTCCGTTTCCGAGCTGCGACTCGTAAATTTCCCGGTAAATTGAGCTGGATTTCATCAGCTCAGGATGCGTCCCCTGGGCGGCAATCCGCCCATCATCCAGCACCAGGATCTTATCTGCGGCCAGCACCGTGCTGATGCGCTGTGCAATCACGATATTCGTCCATGGGGAGCCAGATTCAACTTTACGCTTGTGCATGATCTCTTCCAGCGCATCCTGGATGAGGCTTTCCGTCTCCACATCCACTGCGCTGGTCGAGTCATCCAGGATCAAGATGGCAGGTTTTGGCAGCAAGGCACGCGCAATGGCAATACGCTGCTTCTGTCCACCCGAAAGGTTAACCCCACGCTGCCCAAGCTGGGTGTCATACCCCTCTGGGAAAGACAAGATGAATTCATGTGCCTGGGCTGCCTTGGCTGCCGCCTCGACTTCCGCATCGGTAGCTTCTGGCCGCCCGTAACGGATATTATCTCGGATGGTACCACTGAAAAGCACCACCTCCTGCGGGGCAATGCCGATGCTGCGGCGCAAGGATTCCTGTTCCAGCTCGCGCACATCCACCCCGTCCACGGTCACCCGACCTGATTGGACATCATAGAAGCGAGGGATCAGGTGTACCAGGCTCGATTTTCCAGCCCCGGTGGTCCCCAACAGCGCCACCGTTTGCCCAGGCTCCGCGGTGAAGCTAACCCCCCTCAACACTGGATCGCAACCATCCCCGTCATAGCAAAAGGTCACGTTTTCGAAAGCTACCCTGCCTTGCGGAGAGACCACTTTCTGCGCATCGACTTTATCCTGTACCTTCGCCTCACTCCCCAAAACTTCCTGGATGCGCCTGGCGGAAGCCTCAGCCCGCGCCAGCATGATCACGAGCTGGCTCACCATCATCAGCGAAAACAAGGTGATCATCAAATAGTTAACGAAGGCAATGATCTGCCCAATTTGCATAGTCCCCTGGGTCACGAATACCCCGCCAAACCACAGAACCCCGATGATGCCCATGTTCATCGTCAGCATCATAAAGGCTGGGATGATCGCCACAGTTCTCCCTGCCAGCACATTCTGGTTCGTCAGATCTTGATTAGCTTTTCCAAAGCGGGCTTCTTCGTGGGTCTGCCTCACGAAAGCTTTTACGACACGAACGCCGGCCAGGTTCTCCTGCATCACCTCGTTCAGTGCATCCAGGCGCTCCTGCACCCGGGTGAAGAGCGGAGTGGCCTTGGTGACGATCAGATATACCGCCAGCAGCTCGATAGGCAATAAAATAATCGGCAAGAATGCCAGCTGCGGGCAAGTGATAATCCCCATGATCAGGCTGCCCACCAGCAGCATGGGGGCGCGCACGAGCATGCGCAAGATCATGCCCAGCGCCTCCTGAACCTGGGTCACATCGTTCGTCAGGCGTGTCACAAGCTGCCCTGTTTCCAGCTCATCCAGGTTGCCAAAAGAAAGCGACTGCACCTTGCGGAAAAGCGTTGCACGCAAGTCAGCCCCAAAGCTCTGGGAGGTCATCTCAGCGAACAAAGCGCTGCCCATCCCGCCTACCAGCCCGATCAGCGCCAGCCCAACCATCCACAGGCCAGTCTGGACCACCACGGTTAAATCTAACATTGCGATGCCTTCGTCGACGATGCGCTGCACCATGCGCGGCTGCATCAGATCCATGGTCACTTCCAGCATCATCAAGAGCGGTGCCAGGATCGCCCAACGCCAGTAAGGTTTCACAAATTTTGCCAGTTTCAATGCTGAGTTCATGCTTCTTCTCCGGTCGCACGGAGTAGATTCTGGCGGATCTGCAGCAGAAAGCGGTGCAGCAGAACCTTTTCCTCGGCAGTTAAATTGATCGAAGGTTTCGGCTTCCATCGTTTTCCAGATCGCCTCAACCTGGCTTTGAACGGCGCGACCGGCCTCGGACAGGTAAACGCGCGAGATGCGCTGATCTTCTGCATCCGGCTTCCGTTGAACGAAACCGGTTTTCTCCATGCGCTGCAGCATCTTGGTAATCGTAGCCGGTGCGATGCGCAGTTTCTCTGCCAGCTCGGTCTGAGTCTGCCCCTCCCTTTCCCACAAAGCAAAAAGGACAGGCGGCTGCCCGCGGTAAAGTCCGATCGCCTCGAACAGCTGGTAGGCGCGCATATGATGGAGGTGGCAATTTTGTGCCATTAAGGAATCTAAGGTTTCAGGTTGGGGTTTTGTCATGCTCGCCTCTTCGATTAATTCATTAGCCGTATAATATTTAGCTAGCTAATATTTAGCCGACTAAATTATAGTCTTTTCCATCAGGTTGTCAAGAGGAGTAATTTTTTTAACGAGCGGTATTGCCGAATATTCAATTTTTCAGTATGATTAACCAATCCTCGAGACCTACTCTACAAAATGAAAAAATTCACACTCGTTCTCCTGCTCGTTGTGCTGCTCACAGCCTGCGCTCCAGCCCATCCCACAGGTTCAGCGCAGCGCGAAGTATTTTACGCCGGACCGGATGGCGGTGTGAAGACCGCCCTGTCCCTGGCTGGCTACACACTAGTAAACGACCCCAGCTCAGCTGAAGTCTTTGTGCTGAACGGTGAGATACCGTCTGCGCAGTACATTGCAGAGCGGGTACAGGCTGGCGCAGGTCTGGTGCTTATATTGGGAGAGGCTGCCTCCCTGGCGGATGTACGCACCCTGCTCGATCAGTCCGTCACCCTCAGCCCGGCTGAGGAGGCTGTCAGCCTGGTCGATGCCGAAGGCGTGAGCGACCCCATCCTAGAGGAAATCGTTTGGAACAGCGCACCACAGGTGCGCGAGCGTTCGATCATCCAGGGGCTGGACTCTGAATCACAGGCGCTCGTCACTACCTACGGGGGGGTTGAAGACATCTTAATCCAGGTCCCTGGGCGCACCTTTGTCTTTTCGCCCTGGCTCTCAGGTGAGGCAAACCCACAGATCCAGGAATGGGGCTATTTCAACTATTTGATCTACCATCTCGTGGAGCGTGCTGCAGGGGCTATTCCCTTGTCTTTTGCCGATTATCCCGCCTCCCCCGTGCCCCACGCAGGCGATCGCAGGGTTCTATTCATCTTCCTGGCTGCCGAGCTGATCTTCTTCTTCATTCTCTTCGTGGTGGTCAGGCGTTTCAGCCTCAAACACCCCGAGGCTTTGGATTCCCTCGTTGCAGACCGCGAGAAGTTTGAGAAGCAGGAAGCCACGACGAATTGGGAGAAGGTTGGTTTCCACCGTCCGCTTTCAGGCTTGATGGTGGGGATGGGAATTGGTATCCTGCTTTTTATCCCGCTGATCATTTACCAGAACCTGATCCTGCCCCAATTTATCTTGCCCTCCGCCCAGGCAATCGGCCTGTGGGGACGTGTGACGCAGCTATTTGGGTGGGCTTGGGCGATCTTCGATATGGGCACCGCCATGGCATCGATGAAGTTCCTCAGCCAATATCGTGTCAGCGATCCTCAGCGTGGTTTTAAGTATATGCAGGTATTTGTGTGGTGGCAGGCGTTATCAGGAGCCATCCAGGTGGCGCTGGTGGTAGCCATCACCAGCCTGGGAGTTGTGCACACAACCTATGCCCTCTTATCCTGGAGCATCGTCGTGCATGCCCTTATCCAGATCCCTGGATTCTATGGCGTCTTCCGCAGTACACTGAATGGCTTGCAGCGCAACGATTATGCCCGTTATATCGATGCCGCCTGGCTGATCTTCATGCCGACCTTAGCCCAATTGGCTCTGGTGCCGGTCTTCTATGCCTGGGGCAAATCGCACCCAGCCATTGGTCCAGCCATGGGCGGGCTCATTGGCTTGGGAGCAGCCGCCTACGCCATGGAATTCGGGCTGTTCCTGCTGGGCATGTGGCTTTATAAGCGCATCGGTTACAAAGCCAGTGTGCTCTTTATGGCCCATTTTGATTGGGGCATTATCAAGGAAACTTTCCGATTTGGCGTTTTTGATATGCTGGGCGGGGTGCTGGTGGCAGCGGGGGCTGCCATCGAAATCTGGGTGACGCAAAAGGGGCTGGCCAACTACGCCGAGTCCTGGGGCAACTGGATAATGGCAGGCAACTTCTTGATGGCATTTACTGTCTCCACCAATCTTTTCGATGGAGTCATGCCGGCAATTTCCGAAGCGCTCTCCAGTGGATATAAGAAGCTGAGCCAGTACTACAGCGTGCAGTCCTATAAATGGGGAGCTATCTCCAGCGCAGCCCTGGGGGCGATCATGCTGGTCGTCGCGCCGAAGTTCATTTTAGGCTCGTCGGGTGAGGAATTCCAGCGCGCGGCACTGCTGGCGGTCCCGCTGACCATTTTTGGCACGATTCAATTTTTTGGCTGGCTGGGCGATGCCATCTTTTTGGGTTCGAACCGACCGGGTTTGCGCGCCATCATGATCTTGGGTGAGCAGGTCATTCGCATTGGGTTGTTAGTCACGCTGCTGCCGCGCTTCCAAATCGAGGCGCTGATCATCGCCTATTTTGTGGGCATCTTAACCCGCGGGTTTGTAGCATATTTTGTTGCGCACAAGTTTTGTTTTCCCCAGCGTTTTTATTTCTGGCAATCACTGGCTGCGCCGATGCTGTCCGCGACATTACATTACTTTTTCTTGAGTCTGATCGCTAAATATGTATGGCAGGGCGATGAGATTTCAAGTATTATTCTGTTCTTCATTGCGCTGGTACCCTGCATGCCGGTGTTCTTTTTCTTCTACGCGCTGGCGGGAGGTTGGGACGATGCCGGGTTGAAAGAGACAGTCGAAGCTTACCAGATGGTCGGCTTCCTGCGCCCTGTGGTCAAGATTGTCTTCGTCCTACCCAGTCAATGGGGCGCGAAAATCAGTCCCTTGCACAACCGCTTCCCGATCACCATGCGCCCGGCAGCGATGCTAGAGGCACAGCGGCTGACAGAAGAAAGAGTTAAGCTCGGTTAAGGGTTAAAACCCCAATAATTGATTCAACTCGCGCTGCGCTTGAGCCTGGGAGATCGAGAACGAGAGCATCCACTCATTGACCAGAAAACTTTGCGCCCGCTCCAGAACAGAGCGATCGTCTACATTTAATTTTTTCGTAGTGCCCAAGAAGGTCAGGTCGCGAATCACCCGGCAGATGCCTTCCAGCCCGCCGTCCTTCATGTTTTCATAGAGCTGCGTCTTGCGTTGGAAGCGATCATTGGGCAGCGGTTCACCGACGCTTCGTAGAATCGAAAATAAATCTTCGAACTCATCGCGGGGAGTTGGCAAACGCAAGCTTGATTGGTCGGTTTCTACTGCCGGAACCCACATCGTCAAATCTCGGATGCGCACCACGTAACAATGTGTTGGGCGGCCCGAAAACTCTTTCTCGTCCAGCTCGATGACCTCCCCCAGGCCATAGCGTTTATGAATAACCTTATCGCCTACCTGAAATACCATGCAGGGCCTCATTTCTAACGATAACTAAGTGCTGGTGTGAAAAACCGCCACTCAAAACAGAATGGCGGCAATCGGTTCATTCGCGAATCTGGTGATTAGATAGTTCCATTATACCACAAGAAGAGACCATTATTGGCTCATTGGAGTTACCGTGGATCTGTCCACCACGGCAATTCCAAAAGACCCCATTATCTTCTTGTGGCTTTACTGATAACCGAAAAGAGCGCCGCGTTCACGAAGTCTCTGCGGGAAACGACTCTTTTTCAGGTAAAGTCGAATAGATGGGTGTATACTAGATTGTCTGATCCAGGAGGTAGTGATGTCAAATCTTATTGCCCCCATCCTTTCGCAGTATCTGGCGTCCTTTGAAATGCTGAAGCAAGCAGTTCTCCAGTGCCCGGAGGGCCTTTGGAACGAACCCGGAGATCGCAACCAGTTCTGGCATATCGCCTATCATGTCCTGTTCTACACCCACCTGTATGCACAAGAAAAGCGCGAGAAATTCAGCGCCTGGGCGCAGCACCACCCTCATTACGAACAGCTGGGGCCTTATCCCCACACATCCAAGGGCAAGCCCCAGATCGGTGAGCCGTATGCCAAGGCAGAAATTCTTGCATACTTAGAGTTCTGTGTCCAGGATGTTAAAGAGATAATCCCATCCCTGGACCTGGAATCTCAAACCTCTGGTTTTTCCTGGCTACCTTTTGGCAAGCTGGAGCTGCAGATTTATAACATCCGCCATCTCCAGCATCATACCGCTGAGCTAATGGAACGTTTGGGAGAGCGCGCAAAGATCGACATCGATTGGGTCGGGATGATATAAAGAAGTTCTTTAGAATAACCCAGTTATATTGTTAAAGCAATGTTAATGACTATTTTTAACATTTTTTGTGGTCAAGAGATTGATAAATTGCATGTTTCGCAGAAAAGTGATTTGAGCGATTTAATCTGGATCAACAAATAACAATATTCGTCTGTTCGCTACATAAAAATACCAAGGAGTAATAGCATGGACAACCCAACCCCCGAATCAATAGAAAACGTGCCCCCTGTTTCTCTCGAACCTGAAACACTTGAACAAGGACAATTCATCAAGGAAGTTATTGGTGAAAATATTCAGCTAGAAAGTAGCTTCGCAGTCAGCGCCAATGCCCAGGGCAACCTCAATCTTAGCAATTCATTTGCAGCCATTGCTCGCGCCGAAGGTGATGCATATGTCCAGGACAGCGGTGCCATGACCATCGTGGCAGGTGGAGACATGCAGGTCACCAATGGCGGTGCTCAGTTTATCATCACCGGTGGTAACAGCCAGATCTCCAACGGCGGTGCGCAGGTCATGGTCGTGGGCGGTGAGATGACTGCCCAGCAAACTTTTATTGGCTTGGCTATCACCAACCAGCTTAACCTGAGTGAAGATAGCAAAGTCTTGCTCGATAAACCACAAGCCTTACTATTCGGCGCAGCTTTCGGCGCAATCTTTGCCTTTTTTACCTGGCTTCTAAGAAGACGAAGATAAAGCGGAAAAAGTAAATTCACAGAGAACGCAGGAAATTCTTATAAAGACTCGGCGCTCTCTGCTTCATCGCGTTCAGGAGATCATCATGCGAATCCTCACCAACCACATCGGATACGATCCCATTGGGCCTAAGCAAGCAGTCATCCAGGGTAAAACCACTGATCGGTGCGAAGATGTTCGCTTGCTCGACTTAGCCAGCGGTAGAGTGATCATCAACCGTGAGCCAGTGAGCAGCTGGTTCGGTCCCCGGTTGGAAGGATTGGTATTTTTGGACGGTCGACTTCTCCTCCATCACCGTGGAGGGCACCTACTTCCTCGAATGCAGCACCTCCCAGGGAGTAATTTCATCAGCCCCCTTCCTGATCCAGACCCAGGTACTTGAACGCCAGGCGCTCTCGAATGTGGTTGCCTATTTTAAAGCCATGCGCTGCTCTGGGGCTAACGATCGAGCCGATCGCCGCATGACCTTCGAGGGCGACTCCTCCCGAAAAGTGGTGGATGTCCATGGCGGCTGGTATGATGCCACTGCTGACTACGGCAAGCACCTCTCTCACCTGTGCTTCTCCACCTACTTCAACCCGCAGCAGCTCCCTATGGTCGCCTGGAGCCTGCTCCAGTCTATACGCGAGCTGCGCCGTAAAGGGGATCCGAATACCATCCAGCTCTTGCGCCGCATGCAAGATGAAGCCCTGTTCGGTGCCGATTACTTGGTGCGCATCCATAAACCAGGCGGTTCTTTCTATATCACTGTATCCGGCTTTGGACCTGAAAAACGCCCAGCAGACCGGCGCCTGTCGCCCGCCATGCGCGGCTTCCGATTGGCTGATCCGGAAAAGAAAGACGCCTATGCCCCCACCATCAAAGCCACCCAAGCATCCATTTATGAATCCAGCTTCCGCTCAGGCGCAGGCGTGAGCATCGCCGCTTTGGCAGCCGCCTCCGCCTGCGGAGAAGGCGGCGATTATCCTACTCAGGATTATCTGGAAGCCGCTGAAGATGCTTTCATATACTTGGAAGCTCACAATTTACGAATTGACGAACGATGGCAGGGAGAACATCGTAGATGATTATTGCGCATTGTTGGCAGCCGTTGAACTTTTCAAAGCCAGCAAAAAGGAGCTCTACCTGGCTTCAGCCAGCCGCCGTGCACACAGCCTGAGGGACCGCCTGGTCACATCCGAAATCTATGCGAACTTCTGGCGCGCGGATGAACATACTCGCCCATTCTTCCATGCCGCCGATGCAGGCTTTCCCATCCTCAGCCTGCTGGCTTACCTGGAAATTGCCCCCGATAACGAGAAACCCATCTTCAAGGATGCCATCCAACGCTCGCTGTGCTTTGAGCTGAACCTGACATCCGAAGTGATCAATCCCTTTGGTTACGCCCGCCAGCTCGTTCAGAATATAGCCGGTGGAAAGCGCACTGCCTTTTTCTTCCCCCACGATACTGAGACCGCCCCCTGGTGGCAGGGAGAGAACGCTCGCCTGGCTTCCTTGGCTGCCGCTGCACGCCTGGCAGCCCCCCTATTTGAATCCGAGAAGCCTTTCTACGGCAAGCTCCAGGTTTACGCGCAGAACCTGCTCAACTGGATCCTGGGATTGAATCCCTACGACTCCTGCATGCTGCACGGCTCCGGACGCAACAACCCCCCTTACCTGTTCTTCGGATCCTGGGAGTACGCCAACCTGCCAGGAGGCATCTGCAACGGTATCACCGGTGGTTTCATTGATGAAGAAGGCATCGACTTTCAGGTGCCCCAGGAGCAGACCGGTCAGGACTCCGATTGGCGTTGGACCGAACAGTGGCTGCCCCACACCGCCTGGTTCCTGCTTGCTGTATCTGCTGGTTGATAGATACAGTAGAGCCTCTGAGAACGCTGGTTTATTTTTTTTTCATTTATATTCTCGCTGCACTTCTCTGCGCCCTCTTTGGCTTTGCGGTGAGATTTAAAACGAAGAGGCTGCAGCACCTCCGGCGCCACAGCCCCTCGTCCAGCATATATTCAGTTTTTTGTTTCTTTTTATCCCCTAGAAGTTCCAGCTCACGCTTGCCAGGGCAGGCTGTACGTTCATCAAAGCGGTTAGCAATCCTGAGGCCGCCAGGGCTATGAGCAATATACTCATCCAATTCTTTGTTTTCAGTTTCATGTCCATTTTCTGCCTCCGAAGATCTTGTCTATAAATAAATTTTTCATTGAGAAGCTCATAGCATAACGCTTTTTGCTCTTACGGACCCCAGTAATCAGAGTTCCAGCCGACACTGTTCCAACCTACGGAATTCCAACCCACGCTGTTCCAACCCACGCTGTTCCAACCAACCGAGTTCCAGCCCACACTCCCCCATGTAACAGGATTTGCACCCGAGGAGAGCAAGCGGCTGGCGAGTATTCCTGTATTGGCTGATTGAGTGCTTGTCCCATACACCGCGGCATAAATATCCAGGTAGCCCGCTCCATTCCCAGCGCTGAAAGGTCTGGCAGTCTGCATTAAGCGGTATTTCACCTGGTCCGGGTTCAGGTTAGGTTCATCCTGAAGAAGCAGGGCGACAGCACCCGTTGTGACTGCCGATGCCATCGAAGTGCCGGACATGCGGAAGTACGTGCTAGCCCCGCTGACCCTGTGATCTGAATACTGCGTGCTCAATAGACATCCTGAGCTGGCTAGGTCGCTGATAATATTGCTGCCCGGGGCAACCAGATCCGGCTTGGAGAACCCATCGGGAGTAGTTCCAAATGCCGAGTAAGATGCCAGAAGATCGTCAGTATTAGCAGGTGTACCACGGTCATTGATCGAGCCAACCGATATCACGAATGGGTCGTTAGCCGGAGGGTAAATTTCATTAGTCCCATTATTCCCCGCTGAAACAACCACAACAATCTTATTGAACCATAAAATTTCCAAAGCCGCATCGAGGGGATTGACATTATACGACTCAACAACCGTGCTGTTCATAGAGAGGTTCACGACCCTGATGTTGTATTTAACCCGGTTGTCATAAACCCATTGAAGGCCAGCCACGACATCGGACATCAACGCCATACCCGCATCGTCTGTCACCTTGACATTGATTATTTTTACCATGGGAGCAACACCGATATACTTGCCAGACGAGTTTGCACCGCTTCCACCGATCGTGCCGGCAATGTGCGTCCCATGTCCATAATTATCCCCGGTTGTGACGGGATAACTGTTGGTCTTGACATTTGTGACAAGGCGTGCCTTGAAATCGTTGTGTTTGTTCATACCGCTGTCAACCACCGCCACGGTGACCGAGCTACCCTGGTAACCTTCATTCCACAGATCGTCGGCATTGATCGCCCGGATATATGCATTAACCATATTACTGGTGTTTACTGTCCCATCTGGCCCTCCTGCGCTTTCGATCGGCGCATCCAGCGAAACCCAACGAACATCCGGGCGTCTAGATAATTCCAAAACGACTTTTGCCGGTATATCAGCCGCAAAGGCGTTGATGATCTTCAAATCCTCGGTTACCTTGCCGCCCAGGCTTACCAGGTGACTCTCCAACCCAGTGGCAGTACCCGCGCGCTGTACGATCACCCGCACCATCTTACTTGGGTCAGCCAGCGCAGTCTGCACCAGCACAGGTTGGACTTTTTGAGCTGCCACAACCGCCGGAGGTGAGGTTGGACCCACCAGGCTTAAAAGTAGGAAGACGACGATGAGTGCATTACATAAACGGTAAAATTCTTTCATCACTTTACTCCTTTCTTATGAATTCGTGTGCATAGTATCGCATATATAAAAGTGGAACTCTATACGTAGTTCTACGTAGTTTCCCTGTAATTTCCACGTATTTTCGATGTTAAAATGCATCTGATGAAGACCCTAAAGATTTTGGAGACATTCAGGGGCTGAAGAAAGCCCACAATTTCCTCTTTATGCTCGAAAAACCCGCTATCTCAGACGACTCGATCATTTTATATGCCCAACGCGAATACGGCTTTCCGAGGGCGCGCCTCACCTTCCTCCCCCTCGGATATGATGTAAATACAGCTGTCTACCGCCTTGACACGGCAGCTGGCACGTCCTATTTCCTCAAGCTGCGTAAAGGTCCCTTCGACGAGATTGCCGTCTCCCTGCCAAAATATCTGTCTGATCAGGGTCAAAAAGCGATCATCCCACCACTGGAGACGCGCGCAAATCACCTTTGGGGAGAAATGGGGGAATACAAGCTAATCCTTTATCCCTATATCGAAGGCTTGAATGGTTATGAAGCCTCTCTATCCGCAGAACAATGGCAAGCCTTCGGTTCCGCGTTGAGAGCCATCCACACTACCCGGCTTCCAGCTTCCCTGCTCGCCCAGATCCCGCGCGAAACGTACTCTCCCGATTGGCGGGAGAGCGTCAAGGAATTCCAAGTCCGGGTCGAAGCAGATTCCTTCGCCGACCCAGTAGCTGCCAGTTTAGCTGCATTTATGCGCCTCCAAAGCACGACGATCAAACAGGTAATAAATCGTGCTGAGCAGCTCGCCGCCAGCCTGCAAGCCCGTAACATAAATTTCACCCTCTGCCATTCTGATATCCACCCCGGCAACCTGCACATAACGCCTGGCGGTGCTGTATACATCGTCGATTGGGACAACCCCCTGCTTGCGCCCAAGGAGCGCGATTTAAATCTTATCGGCGGTGGTGGTCTTGGTCCCTGGCGCAGCACCCAAGAGGCAGAACTCTTTTTCAAGGGCTACGGTTCCACGGAAATCGACCACCAGGCACTTTGCTACTACCGTTACGAGCGCATCATTGTCGACATGGCTGAATTCAGCAAGCAGCTTTTACTTACTTCGGAAGGTGGCGAAGATCGCGAGCAATCCTACCAGTACTTCACCGGACAATTTGAACCTGGCGCGGATATCGAGACAGCTTTAAAGAACGATATTAGAAAATAACCTGGAGCTGCTTAGGGCTCTGAGTTAAAGCACATAGGAATCCCCCAAATGCATTCTTCAATCCTCCTTGGGGATATCTTTTCTACTCCACCCATGCCGTTGGAAAGTTCTTCGACACTTCGATCGAATCGAACCGCCGGCTCTGGCGCGCACCATGCTGTTTTACCCAATCCGCCATGCGCTGCAATCCGTCATCCAAATTCACCGGCTCACGCTTCCCAAAAACAGTTTGCAGCTTGGCATGCGAGGCAACCATATTCTTCACCTCATTGCGCGGTGGTAGGTAGCGGATGTCTGGTTTTACTCCCATCGCGTGCGCCACTGACTGCGCCAGCTCATTGATCGAATAGGGCTGGTCCGAGCCGATGTTGAAGACCTCGTTATATGCCATTGGGATATCGATCGCCTCTGCCATAATGGGCGCAATATCGCTGATATAGCTGAAAGCCCTGATCTGGTTGCCATCGCCAAACACCGTCATCGGCTTTTCCTGTAAGAGCTCGTTCATGAAAATCCCCACAACATTGCGATACCGGTCCCCAATATTTTGCCTTTCGCCGTACACGCTATGGGGGCGAAAAATGATGAAATTCAAATCAAAAAAACTCTTGTTCACCCTCAAGTCTTGTTCTATAGCCAGCTTGGCGATGCTGTAAGGGTCTTCGGGATGAGGCCGCGCATTTTCCGTCACCGGCAAGATTGGTCTGGCGCCATACACGGTTACGGATGAAGTGAATACGAAACATTTAACCCCATGATTGATTGATGCATTGATCAGGTTCACGCTGCCGATCAGGTTATTGGTATAGTTGAAGCGCTTTATGAAATGGCTCAAACCGTCTGCCGCGTAGGCGGCCAGGTGGTAGACATATTGAAAACCATGTTCGTCGAAAAGTTTATTGATCAGCTCCACATCATTCACATTCCCCTGCACAAACTCGATCCCCTCCACCAGGTTCTCGCGAAAGCCACCGCTCAGGTCATCCAGTACCAGCACCTTATGCCCGAGCTTTACAAGCGTCTCTGCTACATGTGAGCCTATGAAACCTGCCCCGCCTGTCACCAGGATCGTTGCCATACATCCTCCCTTACCGAAATTACGATAACGTGCTTCAGCATGGTAAATATTGCCTCATTTTATGGTTTATAACCACTGATATTGCAATTAATGTGCCACCCCATTCTCTTATCGATCACTTCCGCGTCAACCACCTGAAGATATTAATTGCCAGCGTGTGGTTATTCGCCAGCCAGCGATCATCGAAAAAGGAGATAGCAACAAGTGCGGGCAATGCCGAACGTCCGATTACGGAACAGCGGGCGGATGCCGGGTCCATCGACCCATTATAATGATGCATCCGCGTATCCATCCCATCCCGCACACCCGCCACTCGAAAGTCTTTAAACAGTTCGAGCAGCTTTCCGCTTAAATGAATTTTGCGGAGCAATCAGCGTTTTGTTTTGGTAAGTTCATCCAACATCCTTCACCAAAAAGCCGCCCGTACCATCTCCCTTTGTTTCCTGCACCAGCCTGAATCCCAATCTCTGGTAGAACCGCAACGCCCTTGTATTCCCTTGGTTAATGCCAGCCAGGATCCTTTTAATACCATTCGCTTTTGCCCAACCGAACACAGCCTCCATCAAGGTTACGGCAGCACCTGTACTTCTATACTCAGGCGATACCCATACCTGGATGACCTCTCCCATAGCGATGTTATTCATATCTCGATACAAAGCCGCAATTCCGATCGGTGTATCCTCCGAAAAGAGCAGGAAAGTTGCCCGGTCTGGTCCTTCAGCCGATTGGTCAGCTTGCTCCCGCCAGCTTTCAGGTGTCCGCTTCAATGCTGATGCGTAGGTGGATGAAAAGGCAGCAGGGGATTCGCGCAGTGAGGTCAGCCTCATCTTTTTGAAGAGCTCACCTTCGCCCACCTGTATTCGCCGCACCGAGATCATCAGCCTATCAACGGGGGATTCAAATCCCTCCATCCTCCAAAAACCGGATCTGCCCTTCCGTCAGAGCCACCTCCGCCGCAGCGAGGCTGTCTTCCAATTGAGCTATATTTTGCGGTCCGATGACCGGGAAGGTCGGAAAAGGCTGCCCGATCAAATAACCGAGTACAATCTGGCTGGTGGTTAGCCCAGTCTGTTCTTTCAGCACCTGCACACGCCGGAAACGCGCTTCGGTTTCTGCGTTGAGAAACATATTGCGCTGCCCTTCAGAGATGCGCCTCTCCTGCCCGCTTTCCAGCTTTTGGAACAGCCCATTCGCCTGGCTGGAGAAAGGGATTGCCGCCAGCTGGTTTTTCCGGTGGAAGTCCCATAAAGGCTGGTCCATCACAGCCAGGGTTGGATCTACTAATCGTTCGCTATTCACCTTCGCCAGGCTCCACAGGTTCTGCACGCCAGCGAATCCCGCTATGCCACTCGCCGCCGCAGCTGCCTGCGCCGATTGGATGCGCTCAAGCCGCCAGTTGGAACAGCCGTAGTAGCGGATCTTGCCCTGCTCGCACCAACCCAGAGAGGGTCTCCAAGACCTCAGCAACCGGGCAGGCCGGATCGTCGCGGTGCAGCCAATACAGGTCGAGATAATCCACCTGCAAATGTCTCAGGCTGGCTTCCAGATCGGCAGTGATCTCTACCTTTGAGAGGCGCGGGATGTGCATGCTGCTCAATTCTGGGTGCGCTCCCTTGGTCGCAAGGATGACCCGCTCGCGGTTCTTGCGCTCCTTTATCCATGCTCCAATCACCTTCTCGCTGCGGCTCTTCTCTCCAGGAATCCAGTCACTGTAAATCTTGGCCGTATCGATGAATGTCCCACCGTGCTCAAAGAATTTATCCAGCATGTCAAAAGATGTTTCTCGGTCAAGCGTTGCCCCTATGCTCACAGTTCCCAGGCAGAGAACAGAAGGCGTGAGAGCAGTATTTGGAATTGGAATGGTTTGCATAAAACAGATCCTGATCGGCAAATCCCTCAAAGGTTTTATACCAGTATAATGCACGATCCAATGGCACACAACTTTTTTTAAGGTGGTTTTTGGATCGATCTCTACCAGCCATTGACAACAACACCTTCCGGATGCGATCATCCGATAAGCTCATTCTGAAAGGTTTC
The DNA here is from genome assembly GCA_963754615.1 of uncultured Chloroflexia bacterium. Classification (GTDB taxonomy): domain Bacteria; phylum Chloroflexota; class Anaerolineae; order Anaerolineales; family UBA4823; genus CAVVUF01. The sequence continues at coordinate 21,098 of CAVWGW010000012.1, forward strand.
GAAGAAGTTGACATCACGCATCTATCAGGAGAGCTTCTCGAGTGTAACACCCCTCCCGGCAGCGTCGCTTACCTTGGCTTGATTCCAGTACCCATGTACGGTCATCACGAGAATTGCTACTATACTGAGGAGACCGAAATCCTGGGTATCATCGTGAGCGCTTTTGGCCAGGGCTGCTGTGTTTATATTCCATGGAGGATTGGCCTGGATTACGATAAGTTCCCCATCCACACTCACACGCTGATCATGCAAAGGGTTATCCAGGATATTCTAAGGTATACTCCCTGGTTAAGGACCGATCTACCACCAATGTTGGAGATGCATTCCCAGGTGCGCCGTGACCAGAAATGGCAGCTGGGCAGGTAGAAATTCCACTGCCGGAGCTTGAGTTGTTTGAGACACTGGTGATCGAATAGAAAAGTTTTTTAAAAAGGATAATATTGTGGAATATAAAATCCTCGGTAGAACCGGGCTCCAGGTCAGCGTGCTCGGATTGGGCGGTGGTGGATACAGCCGTCTTGGGACGAGCCAGGGAGGTGGCGATGGCAATGCGGTCGCGGTGGTGCGGCGGGCGCTGGAGCTTGGCGTAAACATCATCGATACAGCAGAGTCTTACGGTACTGAAGTCAGTGTGGGGCAGGCAATAAAAGGATTACCACGCCATCTCCTGGTTCTGTGCACCAAAACCGGTGCCGGTTCCGTTGATGAGCCACGTGACCCTAAGGATCTCTCCCGCAGCCTGGAGCAAAGCCTGCGCACTTTAGGCACCGACTATATCGATATTTACCAGCTCCATGGCGTTCAAGAGGAGGAATACAGCCATGTGGTCAACCATCTCGTCCCAGAACTGCTCCGCCTCCGCTCCCAGGGTAAAATCCGCTTTATCGGCCTTACCGAGCGCTTTGAGACCGACACAGCTCACGCCATGCTACAATTAGCCTCTCATGATGCGTGCTGGGATACCCTGATGGTCGGTTTCAACCTCCTGAACACCTCGGCGCGCCGCACCGTATTCCCCACTTCCCGCCAGCATGGCATGGGGATCCTGAACATGTTCGCCGTGCGCCATGCACTGATCAACCTGGAAAACCTCCAACCTGTGCTCAAACGGCTGGTTGGTCTGGGACAAGTACAGGCGGATGAGGTTGACCTGGAGAATCCATTGGGGTTTTTACTCGATGAGGCAGAGAGTCTCCCTGAAGCTGCTTACCGCTACTGCCTGCACGACCCCGATCTTCACGTTGTGCTCAGCGGAACCGGGTCTATCGCACATTTGGAAGAAAATATCCGGGCAGTTGAGAGAGGCCCCCTCAGCCCGGCAACCCTCAGCCGGCTGGATAGAATTTTTTCGAGAGTTGACCGCGAATCCGGCAAACGACCGTCGGACCCACGGTAAAGCGAGTGCCCCTTTATTTTGTAAATTTAAAGAAGGAGGATCCCATGCAATATTATGAAGAACCATCTCAACGAATACCCAGCCGTGAATGCGATGTGGTTGTTGCCGGTGCCGGTACAGGCGGTGTGATCGCCGCCATTGCTGCCAGCCGCACCGGTGCGAAAACCATCCTGGTGGAAGCCAAGGGATACCCCGGAGGGACAGCGGTCGAAGGTGGCACCGCCCTGCACAGCTTCTTCAACTTGTTTACCGCCTTTCCTGGAGTTCCAAAACGCCAGGTAGTGAAAGGTATTCCACAGGAATTAATCGACCGGTTGCTGCGGGTAGGTGGCTCCACCGGTCATGCACCCACTTTGCAAGGCACAGGTTATGATTTCTTTCTGTACCGCCATCGACACGGAGCTGTATAAATGGATTGCCTTTGAAATGCTCGTAGAAGCCGGGGTGACCGTGCGCGTGAACACCCTGGTGACCGGCACCATCCGCTCGGGAGAGCGCCTCCTGGGTATCACCGTCAGCAGCCACGCCGGTAAGGAAGCCATCTTTGCCAAATCCTTTATCGATGCAACTGGCTACGGGGATCTTTGTGCCTTTGCGGGGGCAGAATTTACTGAACCCAACGATCACCCAGTCGCCAACAGTATCGGATTGGGTGGCGTGAGTATCGAGAGATATTATGATTTTCTCAAAAAGCAGGATGCCGTTTACGAGCTGGCGCGCAGCGATTACGACGGAAAATCTGACCAGATCGTACGTTTGAGTGGAGACGAGCGAAAGTATCCGGAGGAGATGCGCCAGACGATCCACGCGATGGGCATGCACACCGTCACCACCACCCTGCACAATAATTATCTGATGTTCATTAAGCTGAACTATAAAATGCCGGTGAGCCCAACCGACCCAGATGCAGCCTCCCAAGCAGAACTGGAGCTTCGACGCCGCCAGGTTCAAGCCGTAGAGTGGTTTCGAAAATTTGTCCCTGGGTGTGAAAATGCTTTCATCGCCCGCACCAGCCCTTCCCTTTGCATCCGCCGTGGGCGCAGAATCGTGTGTGATTATGATCTCTCCAATCAGGAGGTGATCGACGGCGTGCATTTCGACGATGACATCATGGCCTACGGCTTCCATGACTGCGCCCCACGCCTCCAGATCAAGGATGGCAACACCTACGGCATACCCTACCGTGCCTTGTTGGTATCTGGAATTGAAAATCTTTATGCCACCGGCATGATGATCACCTCTGACTGGGAAGCGCATATGTCGACGCGCAACACTGTCGCCTGCATGGGCCAGGGCCAGGCGGCGGGAACCGCCGCAGCCTTGTGTGCTAAGAACAACACCAACGCACGGGATTTATCTTACGACCTCCTGCGCAAAACACTGCTCGCGGCAGATGTTGTACTAGATAATTAATCAGCTTATTCTGACACGGCAGTATGCGATGTGCTTATTGCGATTCGCCAATGCCCCTATACCGCCATTCAAATCCTTTACATCCTGTCTATCTTGTTGATTCAAAGAAGGTGCAAATGTCCAATCCCCTCACTACCCCAGGAAAATTCTCCATCGGCGCAAACTACTGGGCTTCTCACGCTGGCATGCATATGTGGTCGGATTGGCAGCCCGAAGTTGTCGGAGCCGACCTGCAGCAGCTTTCGCAAGCTGGTTTGCAAATACTGCGCGTCTTCCCTCTTTGGCCGGTCTTCCAGCCCCTCACCCAGCTCTACGGCGGTGGCGGCACCCCCCAGGAGATGCGCTTCAGCGAAGAGCCTTTGACCCCCATCACTCAATCCATCTCACAAGAATACATCGGTCTCAGCGACCCCGCGTTTGATTTGGATGTGCATGCCCTCCAGGCTGGGCTCTCGCTAGAAGCCCTGAGCCGCTTCCGGGCCTTCACCGAGCTGGCAGAGAAATTCCATCTCAAGCTCATCGTTGGCCTGCTCACCGGCTGGATGAGCGGCAGGTTGTTCGTCCCACCTGCCCTGGAGGGTCGCAACGTGCTCACGGATCCCACCGCCATCCTGTGGGAGACGCGTTTCGTACGCCATTTCGTGCGCCGCTTCAAGGATTCTCCCACCATCCTCGCTTGGGACCTGGGCAACGAGTGCAATGTCATGGCGCCTGTCCCCGGTCACGCCGCTGCCTGGGCCTGGACCTCTGCCATCAGCAATGCCATCCGGGTGGAGGATCCCTCCCGCCCGGTCGTCTCTGGCATGCACAGCCTGGATGAGCCTGATGAGAATGGTGATTGGCGCATCTTTGACCAGGCAGAGCTGACCGACCTGCTCACCACCCACCCTTACCCATACTTCACCCCTCATTGCGACCAGGAACCGATCAATACACTGCGCAACGGCTTGCACGCCACCGCTCAAACCTGTTGGTATGCCGATATCGGCGGCGTACCTGCCCTGGCAGAAGAGCTCGGTACACTCGGTCCCATGTTCGCCAGCCCGCCAGTCGCCGCAGCCTATGCCCGTACGACGCTCTTCTCCTTGTGGGCGCATGATTGCCACGGCTTACTGTGGTGGTGCGCCTACGACCAGGATAGGCTGGTCAACGCCCCCTACGACTGGACACCCATCGAACGCGAGCTGGGACTGATCCGCTCTGACCACACCCCCAAGCCCGTCAGCCAGGTCTTCGGAGATTTTCGCCGGTTCCTGGACAGCCTGCCTGTCCCCAACTTGGCTCCCCGCCTGCGAGAAGCTGTCTGCATCCTCACCCACGGGCAGGAACAATGGGGCATCGCCTACGCCAGCTTCATCCTCGCCAAGCAAGCTGGATTCGACCTGAGCTTCCAGTACGCCGACCAACCCCTCAAAGACACTTCCCTTTACATGTTGCCCTCTGTCTCCGGCGGCAGCCCCTTCTCACGCCGTTTCTGGTATGCCCTCGATGAGCGCATTCAATCCGGTGCGACACTCTATCTCTCCATGAACAATGCCATCCTCTCTCCCTTCAAGGAGCCTTTCGGTCTGGAAGTTCAGACGCGGGAAAAGCGCACCTTGCCTGCCGAGTTTACAATTCAAAGCTTGCCTGGGACCCCCAGCTTTCACCTGCCCGCCGGGGTAAAATACACCCTCACCGCAGCCGGAGCATCGGTCCTGGGCAGCGAGCCAGATGGCAACCCAGCCTTCACCTGCCACGCTTACGGCAAGGGACAGGTTTACTTCCTCTCCGTACCCATTGAGCAGTACCTGACCTGCACACCGGGGGCCTTCATCGCCCCCTCCGCTCAGCCCTTCTGGCAGATTTACCGCCACATCGCCCTACCTCACCTTTCCAATCGCCTTGTCTCGAAGGATAACCCCCTGGTCGGCATCACCGAGCACATCCTATCTGATGACAAACGCCTGGTTATGCTTATCAACTACAGCCCCACTCCCCAAGAGGTGCACCTGACCATCGCTGGCGGTTGGAATATCGCGGAAGCCTGGTATGGTAATTTACCCGCATCGCAGGATGCCCAAGTGCCCACCAACGATTCCCTGGTGTGGGTAATAGAAAGAAATATTAAAGCTTAGTTTGAGGTAGAATATGTCTGTGACGTTCTCCGTCCCGCTAAACGGGACGGCTTCTCAGGCAACGCTCTCCCCAACGGGACACGTTACCGCCTGACCGCTCCGTCCGAGCGGGTTTTGTAAAGCCAAAGTCAGGATATTCCGAGCTGCATTTACGTCTCGGTCGAGGACTAAACCGCAATCAGGGCAATCATGAACACGAACCGACAAACCTTTTGGAACCATCCAACCGCACCCGCTGCACACCTGGGTGGTGTTGGACGGGTTCACGGCGATGACTTGAATACCAGCACTTTCAGCCTTGTATTCAAGCATCTGCCGGAACAGTCCAAACCCAGCATCATGCGAGGACAGGGAAAGGTGGTCGTTTCGGTTCATGAAGCCGAGGGTAAGGTTTTCAATCGCAATCAGGTCATTTTCGGCAACGAGCCGGTAACTGACCTTGTGAAGATAATCCGCTCGTTGATTAGAAACCCGCTCATGCAAGCGGGCAATCTGACGGTAGGTTTCCCGCTGACGCTGGCTGCCCTTGACCTGCCGAGAAGCGTGGCGCTGCAAGCGGCGCAGCCTGGCAAGGCTTTCCCGCAGCCAGCGGGGGTTATCGATCAACTCCCCAGTGGAGAGAGCGGCAAGGCTTTTCAAGCCAAGGTCGATGCCAACCTGCTTTCCAGTCGCAGGTGCGCTTTCGTTGCGGGGACAGGCACTTCGAGCATCGAGGCAAACATACCAGCGCCCGTTGACCCGCTTGACGACGGCGTGCTTGATGTTCGCCCTTCTGGCAGAGCTCGGTGATAACACATGCGCATTTCACCCACGTTCTGGACGTAGAAGCTCCGGCGGCCATGCTCATCCTGGCGCAGCTTGCAGCCGTCGCCGTAGGTGTACTCGATGCTCTGGAAGCGCTGGCGGCTTTTGAAGCGGGGAAAGCCGGGCTTCTCTCCCGCTTTCAAGCGGCGAAAGAAAGCAGCAAAGGATTTATCCAGGCGGCGCAGCAGGTGTTGCAGGCTAGAAGCGTTCAACAGACCAAGCGTCGTAGGGTTATCACGGCGCAAATCTCGGAAGTGCATCCATTGCGCACCGTAGCCAATGCCCTTGCCGGTTCCCTGATAGGTTGTTATGCGCTGTTCCAGAGCGGCATTGTAAACCAGCCTGGACTGCCAGAGCAAAAAGTCCAGTTGTTTCACCTGCTCAGGATTTGGGCGAAGGAGGTACTTGTAAGTGCGAAGCATTCCCTAACTCGATTTCTGCATTTCGATGTACCGCTGTACGGTTTCATCGCAGACGTGGCCGAATTGTGCCAACGGAGTAGCTTCTGCTCCACAGACTCGGAAGCCGGGAGCGCGAATTCTTCGGCAATCTCACCTGCCAACACTTTGCGGTGGTACTTCGGGCACCAGGACGAAGTGATATTTCAGCGAGAAAACGCTGCCTGCGTTACGGCGATACCGGACGTCGTTCATAGAACAAGTGTACTATGATATTCGATATTTTTCAATCATCTCATGCAAGGAAAGGAGAAGGTGGTTGCCTCTGCCGACTGAAGGGGGCAGTCCCCGCCGCATAATTTCTTTGGAGAGTCTTATGGACTGGAATCAATTCATCCATTCTGATCCTGATATCCTGTTGGGAAAACCCGTAGTCAAAGGAACACGTTTATCGGTTGATTTCATACTCAGGCTTTTTGCAAATGGTTGGACGGAGCAGCAGGTTCTAGAAAATTATCCTTCTCTAAGCAAAGAAGCCTTGAGAGCCGTATTTGCGTATGTGGCTGATACGATGACCGATACTACTCTGTTCTCCATCCCTCTTCAGGCAAAGTAATGCGCTTCTTGGCAAATGAGAATTTCCCTCTCAAGAGCATTCGACTGCTTCGGGTTTGAGTACAAGTTCACAGTTTTAGATAGAGATCGAATTCGACAGCGTTCACTCCCCTAGGAGCCATCACTACTCTTGTGAAAAAATTAACTGGACTTTGCCTGATCACACACGATGTACTCAGGCTGAGCACATTCTATCGAGATTTACTGCAAGTGGAAATGCAAGGAGATCAAATCCATAGCGAGCTTTTCACGCAAGGAGCAGGACTGTATATCTTTTTAGAGACTCAGATGGAGCAGATGGCGCCAGGCTCGCTGCAGGGCGCCGGGCACGGCAGCTTCACGATCGAGTTCCAGGTTGAAGATGTGGACCTCGAATACGAGCGCATCCTCAAAATGGGTGCCCCCATCGTCAAGCCGCCAACCACCTATCCCTGGGGCAGGCGCGCCGTTTGGTTCCGCGACCCGGATGGAAATATCGTCAATTTCTATAAGGTGGTAAAGTGATGCCAATCCATCCCTCTCCACCCTCCCCCAGCCGACTTGCGCTTGTATTTGACTTTGGCGGTGTACTGATCGATTGGAATCCGCGCTACCTTTACCGTAAGGTGTTCAATAACGACGAGACGAACGTGGATCGCTTTTTGAATGAAGTCGGCTTCTTTGAGTGGAATCGTTTACAAGATGCCGGTCGCCCCTTTTCCGAAGCCGTCTCCGACCTGTGCGCCCGCCATCCGCATTACTGTGACCTTATCCGCCTCTACGATGAGCGCTACGAGGAATCCATCGGCGGCACGATCCCCGCCAGCGTGGAGATTCTTCAAAGGCTGCGCGCGGCTGGTTTTCGCTTGTACGGTCTGAGCAACTGGCCTGCTGAGAAGTTTCAGATCGTGTGCCACAAGTATGACTTCTTCAGCTGGTTCGATGACATCATCATATCTGGTGAGGTACACCTTGCCAAGCCCGATCCATGCATCTTCCGCCTGCTGCTCGATCGGATCGACCGCTCTGCGGAAGCGTGCTTGATGATCGACGATTCCAAAGCCAATATTCAAACCGCCCACTCCCTGGGTTTTCGCACCATCCTCTTTCAATCTCCCCAACAGCTTCAAGAACAGCTTAATCAATTAGGGATATTGTAAAATTAACGGAAATTCACTAAATTTTCTTTGGAAGAAACCCCAAACCATGGATCCGAAAGAAAACGCTCTCCACATCATCCATTTCGATCAACCCGAACGGATCATGACCGGTGTTCCCCAACATTCGATCTCCTATCTTGGCTGCAACCACGAGGGTTACTCCGGAGGTGGCCATCACCTGCCGGTCGGCTCCTCCTGGACGGATATTTGGGGAACCACCTGGCGCCGCGAGCACCCAGGCGTAATGGGTTTCCCGGTTGGCAATCCACTCTCGAACCTGGTGGAAGGTTTGCCTGCTTTTCGGCCACCCAACCCAGACGATGAGCGCCTATGCAGCCTGATTTACCAGCAAGCAGAAAATTGGGATCGTAATGAAACTTTTCTTACCGGCTCTCACCGCGACACGCTCTGGGAAAAGAGCTATATGCTAGTGGGTATGGAAAATATGCTGTGCTATTTCCTGTCTGAGCCTGAGGCTGTACGCGAGCTATTCCATGTTATCATGGATTTCCAGCTTGGGATCGCCCGCCATTATCTCACGGTAGGCGTCGAAATGGTGCAGCTCGGTGATGATCTGGGAACCCAATCCAGGCTTCTGCTTTCCCCGCGCCTTGTTCATGAATTCCTGGTCCCTGAATACCGGCGTCTATGCAACCTTTACCGAGCACATGGCGTCTTGATCAACTTTCACTCCTGCGGCCACATCACCCCTCTGTTGGAAACCTTCATTGAGCTGGGTATCAATATCCTCAATCCGATCCAGGCTTCAGCAAATAACCTGGATGAAGTGCGGCAAATTACCCAGGGGCGCTTGGCGCTCCAAGGGGGTGTGCGCTCAGCCACGCTTGTCAGTGGGCCAATCGAGGCTATCCGAGCAGAAACTATTGAGCGGATGTGGCAGCTAGGCAGGCAGGGCGGCTACTTGTGCCGCCCAGATCAAAGCATGCCCTGGCCAGAAGCGCATTACCGGGCTCTGGAAGAAACAGTCGCAGAGCTCGGTTGGTATCCCTTGGAAAATCAAATGTCGAAAATCGCCTCCTGACTTTGATAGCGCACTTCATCGTCGAATAATCGATTCTTTACTTCACCCCAACACCTGGCTGACCCCCACAGCCATCACTGCGAAAAGCGAGATGCAGCTGTAATAGAATATCCCGATACGCTTCATCCGCGTCTCACCTCCTTCATGGATTACAACAAAATCCATCCAGGTCTGCGTGAATTTTTTGGTTTTCACACGATAGAGCATATGCAAGGCCGCGGCAAGGATCATAAAGACTGCCAGGAAAATCAGGGTCTTACGCCAGCCGAAAAAAAGGACATACCCAGTAAGGAATCCGATCAGAATAAACACCTTAGCGATTTTATACCAGCGGGGTTGCAGGGTGTGCGACTTGACAAAATGGACATCATAGCGTATTTCATCCCCAATTTTGTTCTTTGGTGATTTCATTTCTTCCTCCGATTTTTTTCTCACGCACTGCCTTGCCCTTATCCGCATAACACTCTACAATTAGTGTACACCTTAACAAAACCTGGTGCAAATTCTGCCAATTGGTTCTGAATATCAAAATTTTCGTGGTTTGATCAGGAGTTTTTTCTACTGAAATTATCAAATAATCTATGATCTTCTATTCGTTTTATTAACCCTAAAAGATGTTCGCACTGGAGCGAGTTACTCATTTGATCTTCCAGTCTAATCCTGTTCATTCTGTAGATTCTGTTCAAGAAAATTAGGAGTTTCAATGAACGGCAAGACCCTCCGCCAAAACCTTCACAACGGCGTCTGCGTGTATGGCACCCTCATCACCTCCGCCTCACCGCGCTGGTCCCAAACTATCAGCAGCCTGGGAATCGACTTCGTCTTCATCGACAACGAGCATACCCCCTTTGACCGCCAGAACACTGCCTGGATGTGCCAGGTCTACGCCGCCCTCGGTATGGCTCCCCTGGTGCGCATCCCGAGCCCAGATCCCTTTCTCGCCTGCATGGCTCTCGATGGCGGAGCGCACGGCATCATCGCACCCTATATTGAAACGGCTGCCCAAGTACGTGCATTGGTTGGCTCCGTCAGGTATCGTCCTTTGAAAGGCAAGCGTCTCCAGGAGCTGCTTGCCGGCACCTTCGAGCCCAACCCAGAGCTGCGCAGCTACTTAGACGATTACAACACGAATAACCTGCTCGTCATCAACATTGAGAGCGTGCCCGCCCTGGAAAGCCTGGATGACATCCTTTCTGTCGAAGGCCTCGACGCCGTGTTGATCGGCCCCCACGACCTGTCCATCAGCCTGGGCCTCCCCGAACAGTATACCCACCCCAAGTTTCTGCAAGCGGTTGAAACGATCATCACAACCGCCCGACGTTACGGGTTGGGCGCTGGACTGCATGCCACCTACAGCAATGCCCTCGAGCAAGAAATTATCTATGCGAAAATGGGAGCAAATCTCTTTGTCCACCAGGGCGACCTCATGTCCATCCGTTACAACCTGTATAACGACATCAACCGCCTCAAGCAGGTCATGCAAGCTTCACTGCCCGCCAGCACGCCCGGTCATAAGCGTGGAACCAAGGGATGTACATATTTAATCACCAATTCTACTTCTCAAAGGTCACCAAGGTCGTCATCCCCCATTTCAAGCGCGGATCAGTCTCATCCAGCTCGATCAGAACCGGGTAGGTGATATCGCCGCGCGTCTCGTCGAATGCATCACCGATAGAAATAACTTTGCCAGTCAGCGATAAATCCGGCAGCGCATCCACGCTGACCTGCACATTCTGTCCAACGCTAATATTCACGACATCAATCTCACTCAGGTCCGTTGTTTCGACCATCAAATTGTCCAGGTCTGCCAGCACCATAGCAGGCTGCCCCACCGTCACCCACTCGCCAGGTTTCACATCCACAGAAGTCACTTTGCCATTGAAGGGCGCTTTGATCGTCAGCTTGTCTAACTGCGCCCTTGCCAGATCCAGGCGCGCCTTCGCCGCATCCAATTTCGTTTTCACCAAGGCGATCTGCTGTTCAACCGACTGAGCGTCTGCCAGGTCAAGCAGCGCCTGCGCGTTGGCAATCTGTTCCTGTGCCAGCGCCACATCCGTCTCTGCCGGTCCGTCTTTCACCAGGTTCAGCTCATCCTGTGCGATCTCCAGCTCTGCTTGCGCCAAAGCCAGCTTGGCATCCGCCTCCGCCAGGTCTTCATCACTGTTCTTCCCCAGATACCAGTTCAAGGTTGCCAAAGCTTTATCACGCGCTTTTTGTGCATTCGATTGGTCGAGGAGCTTTGCATTCCGCTCCGGGTCATCGATCGGCAAGTCCCTAACATTGTTATATTCCTGCTTGGCCTTTTCTAATTCTTCTTGCTTGAGCTCGTAAAATGCCTCCGCCCCATCGATCGTGGTCTGGTTGGCGCGTGGGTAGTCTAAATTTATGCGATCGCTTTGAGCATCGTTGAGTGCTTTTTGAGCAGTCGCCAGGGCGAGCTGAGCACGTGCCGCCTGGAGGGATGCATTCCGGTCCAGGTCAGCCAGGAGGTCCTGAGCTTGCAGCAGCGCCAATGTAGCGGCGGTGATGTCCACCTGCTTCTTAGCAGGCTCAGCCGTTGGGGCTTGGTCGTAGCTGATCTGCACAGCAGACAGGTCAGCTTCTGCCTGCTGCACGGTGAGCAGTGCTTCCGTAGTATCCAAGCGTGCCAGCTCTTGCCCAGCTGTCACCCGTTCACCATCTTCCACCAACACATCTTGAACCTGCCCACTCATTGAGAAAGACAGGCTCACATCTTCCTTAGGTACCAGTCTCCCCTCCACGGTTACCTCACCGATAGCTTCCACATCTGCAGATGTTTCTGCCACAGCATCACCTTCAACCTGCGCTTGCACTTCTGCAGTTTCGACAGTCTTTGACTGGCAGCCCACCAGTGCCAGCAAGCCTACCATGAGGATGCTGATTACAAGGACATTTTTTCGATTTACCTTCATAAAAATTTCCTTTCATTTCATAGTTGAAAATTATAAAACTAATTTACCACGCTATCTATATTTTGTCAATATTTTGTAGAGATTATATATCTATTCAACCGTGTTTTGTCATCCGCTATCGCATGACCAATTCATTCATGGGTTTAAACTTTTCATAGTTCTTTCACCCATTTCGTGTTCTATAACCATCACACCTGCGTGGTCATACAGTGACTTTATCTTTCGACCAACTGCTCTCCTTGCCCACTCACCTCTTTTCCTACTCATAATGGATCGCTTCAAGGATCTTCGTCCGCGCCGCCCGCCTCGCTGGCAGAAAAGCAGCCATCTGCGACACCACCACCGCCAGCAGCATACCCGCCAGCACCGCCCCCAATGGCAAAATGAACGAAATTTTATATCCCGACATAGCCGTCATCGACCACAAGAAGATGCGCGTCAGCACAACCCCAAAAGCCAACCCCAAAACACCCCCCACCAGCCCCATCAACAGCGCTTCTGCCAGCACCATCACCTGTGTCTGACCGCGTGTCAATCCGATGCTGCGCAGCATGCCGATCTCCTGCGTTCTTTCCAGCACGTTCATCGTTAGCGTGTTCACCACTCCCAGCGCACCTACCAATAAGGCAATGATCGCCATGGCATCGAACATACTGTAGGCCTGGTTGAGCAGCGTGAGCACCTGATCGATCACCGACCGGTTCGAGACCACTGAGAGTTTCTCCCGCTCTCCATAGGCATCTTCTATGGCTTTTTGAACTCGCTCCAGGTCAGCCCCCTCATCAACCTTAACCAGGTAAGCATTTGCATCGTCCGTTTTGAAATATCGCCTCATATCCTGCCAGCTCCCCTGGATGGTCAGCCCCTGGTTGAAGAAATTCACTACCACCGCGGCGATCTTAAAATCTTGATCACCACCCCGCGTGCGCAGGCGCATCACATCCCCTGCTTCCAGACCATACTTCTCTGCTAACACACTAGAGATGAAGACCGCCCTTCCATCCGCAAGCTGGTCGTAAGCCGCCTGCGCATCCACCCGGCTGTCACTGTAAACGAAGGAAGTGACTTTATCATAAGTATTCGTATCCACCCCGGTGAATACCAGACCTTCGTCGGTCCCATCGGGCTTACGCCAGATCACCTCCACCGTGCGCATCGGTGTCACCACCTGCACACCGGGAACGGTCTCCAGCCGCTTCATCACCTGGCTGCGCATTGGTGCTGCAGAGCTCACCAGCAGATCCCCCCCAACGTAAGCATCGATCCAGATCTCCAGGTCGCCTCGGAACGAATCCGTCATGCCGCGCGTGACGATGATCATGGAGATACCCACCATCAGCGCCGCCACGGTCAGGGTGGTACGCAGCCGGTTGCGCTGGATATTACTGCTGCCCAACTGTCCTGCCGCCCCATACAGCCAGCGCACTACCGGGCGAGTAGCTTTCTCCCACAGCCCCACGCTCCCTGGAATCAGCAGTGTTCCGCCGAAGAACAGCATCACCACAGTCAGGCTCCCCAGGCGGAACTGCACATCATATGGAAATGGATTTGCCACCAGGATGATCGTTGAGATGATGAGCAGCCCCACGCCTAGCTTCCATCCCTGCCGGATGAGCCAGCCTTCTTTTCGCACGCCGCGCACGCGCAGCGCCTCCAGCGGCGAGATACGCCCGGCTTGCCAGGCTGGCAAGAACGCCGCTATCAGGGTCACGAAGACACCCACCACCACCCCTGTCAAAACCGTCCCCGGTGAAATCCGCAGCACCATCGAGTCCAGCTCCAACAAATACGCCAGCAAACTGCTCGCCCCGCGCGCCAGCCAGATCCCCAGGAATGCCCCCACCAAGGAACCACCCAGCCCCAATACAGCTGCCTCCGTAAGCACCTGCCAGGTCACCTGCCTTCTTGTCAGCCCCAGCGTGCGCAGCAAACCGAATTCGCGTGTCCGTTCCACCACCGTCATCGAAAAAGCATTATAGATCAGGTAGCCACCCACAAACAGCGCCATGCCTGCCATGAAATTTAACCCAATCGTAAAGCCGCTCAACATCTGGTTCACCCGTTCCCCCTGGGCTGCCGTCGTCGTCACCGCTGCATCCTCCCCCAAGCGGTTCTGCAAGCTGAGCTTGGCTGTATCCAGCTTTTCCTTCGATTTATAGCCTGGCTTGAGGATAATGTCCACCTGATCCAGCTCGCCGTTCCGGTTGAACAGCTCCTGCGCTACCCGCAGCGGGATCACCCCAAAGGTGCCATTATTTATCTGCCCGGCGCCTTCTTTTGCCATCAGCCCCACAACTTCGAATTCTTCCAGCCCGTTCGGCGTTACCAATTCTACCCGCTTCCCCACGGCCAAATCGTTATCCTCTGCAAAGTTTTTCACCAACACGATCTCTTGCGCATCGCTGCCCCCACCCAGAAACTCACCCGCCTCCAGGGTGTAATCACGCACTGTGCTGTCGACTGCCGGGTCAATCCCATATACCTGGAGACCTCCCATATCGAAGCCCAGCATGCTCAAGGGCATATCTGCCTCTCCAGATCCACTTGCCAGCGAGGTCGGCAACTGAAGGCTCGGCACAGCAGCTTGCACTTCAGGACTGTCCGCAATCCGCCGTAAGATGCGCTCCGAAAGCCCCTGCTTATCCTCCCCGGCATAGGTCACAATCAGGTCGGTCCGGCCTGCTGTGCCTGCAAAAAGCGCCAGCAGTGAATCCAGCGCCGTCTGGTTCGTAATTTGGATCGCCAACAGCCCTGCCACACCCAACACGATTCCAAACGCACTTAACAGCGTGCGCAAAGGCCGCGTGCGCAGAGAACGCAGTGTGACCCACCGGATCAACAGCATATCAGGCTTCCGCTTCCAGCATTTCGAAGTTCCTGGCCACCAGGCTCAAACGCTCTGCCATCGCTTGCTGCGGATCGAAGACCAGCTCGCTAACAATCTGCCCATCGCGCAAGAAGACCACCCGGTCAGCATAGGTCGCCGCTCGCGCATCGTGGGTCACAGCGATCAGCGCCTGCTCCAGCTCATCGCAGGAACGCCGCAGCAGCTCCATGATCAGAGTCCCGGTCTTTGAATCCAGGTTGCCGGTCGGCTCATCTGCCAGCACAATCGCCGGCTCTGTCACCAGGGCGCGCGCCAGCGCCACCCGCTGCTGCTCCCCACCCGAAAGCTGGTCTGGCTTATGCCGCCTTCGTTCACTCAACCCTACCAACTCCAGCAGGTGATCGATGTGCGCCTGGTGCTGGCGGAGGTTCTTACCGTCGATCACCAGCGGCAAAGCGATGTTTTCCTCCGCCGTCAGGGTCGGCAGCAGGTTGAAGAACTGAAAAACGAAGCCGATATTATGCCGGCGCACCAGCGTTGCTTCCTTATCGTCCAGCACCGAAAGCCGCTGCCCCGCCAGTGTCACTTCGCCTTCCGAAGGCTGGTCCAAACCGCCCATCAAGTGTAGCAGGGTTGACTTCCCGCTCCCTGAAGGTCCCATGATCGCTACGAACTCCCCTTTTTCTACGGAAAAATTCACCCCCGCCAGCGCATCGACAGACACCTCACCCATGTGGTATGTTTTTCGCAAACCTTTTGCTTCCAGAACAACCATCTTCAGCCTTACCCTTTCTCTGCCTACTTCCAATTTAGCTTACGCTTCATCGAGTTGACCATAGACTTCAAGCGTAAACGTATCAACGCGTTCAGTTCCATCTTCATGGATTACGTGTACTTCTCGCGCTCTCGAAAATTCATCTAACTTGCCTGCTCTCAATATTTTTCCGTAGCTCTTCAATTCAGGAGCCATCGACCCCCAGAATATCACATTCATTAAGACAGTATACCCCACCAGCACCCAATCTTGGGTTCGCAGCATAATCCAAGGGATCATAAAGACAATCCCCGCCCCAGTAATCACCAACATATTCCGCGATGGGAAACCGATCAAAAAGCCGATTATATTCGTAACAAGCACTCCCAACCAATCCATGACCAGGAACCCACCCAGCACCGATGACAGCCCTCGCCCACCTTTGAAGCGGTAATAAATTGGCCAGTTGTGACCCACCACCGCCATCCCAGACGCTGCCAGGTATACGTAGGAGTCCGGGTACAAAAGCTTGAAAATTAAGCTCGGCACCAAAGCCTTGAGGATATCGAAAATACCCACCAGGCAGCCGAACTTCGCTCCAAACTCCAACCTCACCGTCGTAGCACTCATTGCATCCGACTCCACATACTCATTTGTTCCTGGCACCTGCACCTTAATATCACCCACCTGCCTGCCCGGAGAGGCAATCCTCGCGACCAACCTGGCAAAAGATATTGAGCCTGAAATATATCCAACCAGGCTTGCTAAAAAATAAATCCAAAGAACATTCATTCTGTACTCTATCTCTCAAGGTTTAGTGGCTCGTTTAAAACCCTTTTTCAACAACGCAGGTGCACCATACTGATCTAAAAAGGAACCTAGCCTTTTCCCCATTGCCATATCACCAGCCACCTCTGATTGTTTGCTAAGCCCACCCTTCTTCAAGATCATCACAAACTGTTTGAGCTCCGGACTCATCGAGCTCCAGTATACCAAGTTGAAAAAGACTGCATAAAGCACATACGCCGGCTCTTGTTTCGTTAGCCAGAACCACGGGATCAGCAGAACCAGGAACGACCAACGTAGCACCAGCACATCTCCTACCAGCCAGCCAGTAAGAAATCCCGCCAGGTTCGTGACCACTAATCCCAGTGGATCGATTGCCAGCATCCCGCCCAAGATGGGAGACTCTCCACGCCCACCTTTAAACCGGTAATAAATAGGCCAATCATGCCCTACTAAACCTGCAGCTGCGACTACGAGAAAAAAAGGCATCTCAGGCTGCCAGAACCTGAAAGCCAGGGTAGGAAGCGTTACCTTCATCATATCGAGTATTGCTGTCAGGCAGCCATAACGCGTCCCCACATGGATGCGAACTGCCGAAGCGCTGATCGAGTCCGACTCAAACGTTATATCTGTATTCGGGATCGGCTGTTTGATGCTTGAAATATCTGTGCCCCTCGCGAAGATCCAGGTAACAATTCTGGCAAACGAGAGCGATCCCATCAAATACCCAATGACCGCCGCCAATAGATAACCCCAAAATTCATTCATCTCCGTGCTCCTCATGCACAATCACTTCACCCCTGAACCCATCGACGCTCACCAGCACTCCGTCCGGTAAATTCACCGCACCTTCTACCGATACCACCGCCGGGATCTGGTACTCGCGCGCCACAATCGAGCTGTGCGAAAGCATCCCGCCCGACTCAGCCACCACCGCTCCCGCCCGCGCAAATAGCGGTGTCCAGCTCACATCCGAATACGGGATTACCACTACATCCCCTTCCAGCACTTTGTCGAAATCCTCCAACCCCCGTACCACCCGCACCCTCCCCCGGCAGTACCCGCGCGAGGTGGGTACCCCACTCAGCTTCTCCCCGCTCCCCGCCTCGAGCACCGGCGCGGCATCCCCATAGATCAGTCCTGGCAAGACCACTTCCCGGCAGCGCTCCATCTCAGCCTGCCGGTCCGCCACCCACTTCCGGTAATACAGTCCCTCTTCTTTTCGAGCAAACACTTCCTGCTCGAGCAACAATCCCATTGTCCTGACCTCTTCCTTGGTCAAATAGAACACATCTTCCGCCTCAACCAGCAGCCCTTCCCGTACAAAATGCCTTCCCAGCGCTAGGAAATAGGGTCGGAACAGCCCGTATGCGTAAGTATACAGTGAGCTGATCTGCTCACGGTACAGGTGGAACCGCTGCGCCCGCTTGTACATCCTTTTCATCCAATAACCCCTCAGCCCGCCCAGCTCCACCTCCATCAGGCTGCGCTTAGCCCCCGCCGTCTCCCCTGCCTCAACCACCTGCGTTACCAGCTTCAAGATCATCTCCGGTCTCTCCCGCCAGGGCACGCTTGAAAAATCATTCCCGCTGTTCGAGAGGTGCCCGAAACGTCGCAGAAAATTAGTCACCTGCGTCTGGAAAGCATCGATCCGCTCCAGGCTTTCGAACTCCGCGAACGAGCTGCCCTTGATGCGCACTTGCAAATCCTTGTCCAGCCTGGCGTAATCATTGCGCAGCTCCCTCAAGCTCACCTGCGGATCATAAACCAGGTGTTCAGTCATCCCCTCCATCACATCAAACTGCCTCAGGTCCAGACCCTTTTTAGCAAGTGACTGTCCCAAAAGGGCATTATATACCGCCATCAAGATCGGCACGTTGATGTTGTAATACACCAGGCGCTGGACATCGGTGTACAATCGGTCGATCTCCCCCATCAGCTCTCGCCCATCCAATCCATCTGCCGCTTGCCAATCATATGTTTCGAAATGCGCCCTCAGCGCCGGGAATTCTCGCTCGAAGCGCTCCCCCAACCGCCACTTATTCCGCAAGAATCCCACCAGCCTGGGCGTCAAGGCCAGCATGCGCCTCGTCATCTTGAAGGTGCGCTGCCCTTCGGCGCGCGGCACGATCCCCATCATCATCTCCAGGCTCTCGCGCGGCATCCCCACCTTCGCCCAGATGCGTCCCAGCGCGCTCAGGTTGAAATACGCCCGGTAATAAAAGCTCTTCGCCAGATCATTTAATTTGAGATCATTCTTCCCCACCAACTCCGTCAGAACATCCACCCACACCTTGTTCACCAGCGGCACGTTTACCGACCATACCAGCGGCTTGATCATCCCCGGGAGCATTTCCTTCGCGATACGGTTAGAATAAATCGTCAGGTCTTTCAGCGAGGTGATCTCACGCATCTGCACCCAGTACAGCGCTTGTCCATCGTATACCCACTCCAGATCCAGATCCAAGCGGAAGAGCTGCGCGATCCGCCGCGTCTCTTCCACCACCCCCTCGATCAAGCCTGGTTCCACCACATCTTGCACGCTTGCCTCCTCGCCTGATCGGCTCTTCCATTGCCCACCTTGCCAGACCCAGTGCAGCGGCGTCGCCCCATCCTGCACCAGCGCCGTTCCCACCCCCCTCACTGCCTCTACGATCACCTCGTCCTCGCCGGTCATCGGGTTGCGAGAAAAAGTCACCCCCGAAACCACAGGCTTCACCATCTCCTGCACGATCACCCCCATGTGCAGCTCGCGCTTCTCCTCCGGCAGCTTTGTCAGGTAAGCCTTCACCGCCGGGCTGTGCGTCGATTCCCAGGTAGACCTCACCGCCTCCGCCACCCGCTCCACCCCCCTCACCTCCAGCTCCGTCTTGAATTGCCCCGCAAAGGAATGCTCTAGCGTATCCTCGATATTCGCTGACGAGCGCACCGCGTACGTCTTGGAGGGATCCAAGCGTTCCGCCAGCTCCCTATGCACATCCTCCAACACCCGCACATCCCCCTGCATGTAGCGGTCATATGCCTTCCAGGTAACCACCAACGACCTCGGCACGCGCAGCCCCCTCTTCATCAGCCGGTGCAGGTGAAGCGCCTTCCCGCCCACCTCACCCGGCGGTGGCTTCTGATCGATCAAAACGACATAGTTCGTACCCATCTCTGCTCCGATAAATAAACAACAGCTTTTGCTCGATCCTTCTAATCGCTACTTTCCAATAAATACTCGTTTGCTTCTACCCTAACACTTTATCTATATCCGTTGGGTTCACTATCCTCGTTTACTTGCACGTTTCCAACTGCTCCTTGATAGCCTGGATCACAATCGGATCATCATCCCAGGCACCCAAGTTCACCATCTCGATATTTTCTGGCAGACCGGCCTCTCGCACTGCCTCGGGGATGTCATAAAGGCTGTGCAGCGAGGAAGCGCTGATCGAGGTGGCAAAAACAAAAAGTTTTTCAATGCCATTGTTCGCTAAATCTTTCACAGCATCAGCGATCTCCGGCTGCTTGAACTCCATCCATGCCAGAGAGATATTTTCTTCTGAGTATCCATTTGCAACCAGGCGTTTGATGATGGATTGCCTGAAGAGATTCTCCTGTTCGGTTTGGGTAGGATAAATCTTATCCCAATCCCCTGGCTGCCCATGACCTACGAGCAGCATGCCGACTTTTGTTTTATCCGTCCCATCGAGATTCTCATTGGCGCGCTTCACAAACATCTCGTGTAAAGTTTCCGAGTTCCATAAGGGCTCGGAGAAGCAGATAGGTACGCCGAATTTTTCCAGATCCAACTCTTTGACCATATCTTGCCCAGCTTTGGTGTGACTGGAGATAGTGACAAATACGGTAGCAAACTTGACTTGCCGGGCGCCTTCGTTAATAGCCCGGATGACGGCCTCATCCGGGCGTGGATTCGAGTCCAGGAAGGCCATGTAGAAACGAGTCGAGTCATCGCCCTCGGCTTTGTAAAGTTCTTTTAGGCTGCGCGCCATATCCTGGTGAATATAGTTGTGTGGGCTGCCGCCGACTTTCAAATATTCTTCACGGAAAACCAAGAAGAAAAAGGGACGAAATGGCTTTGGGATGAATGAGACTTTGTCTGCATCTAATTCCTTGAAAGTCTCGATCCACGGCATAGGACTGTAAGCCGGCGGTTCACCGTGGGTGAAGTAGATCACCGCACCGTGATCTTGCTGCACTATTGGTGGTGGGTTTATTGCTGCCAGGTGGCGCTCCTCTTCTTGGTTTAGGAATATCGTGGTGGCTGCCAGATAACCAACCACAAAGCTCGCCAGGATAATACCTACAGCAATGAGTCTAGAAATCTTGCGAAATCCAACCCAAACGACCAGCAGCAATCCAACCAATAAAAATACGCAGAGTAGCAGGTAAGTAGCCACCTGCAAGGGAGGGGCAACCAGGTATTGAACAAAGACAACACCCAGTGCAATCGACAAACCAACCAAGATTACCCAATTGACAATATACCGATTGGTGCGCATTTCTTTTCCTTTTTTTAGAAGTGTAATGGATCTGATTTAGGTGATTGGCCGAAAGTGTCTTTAAAAATTATTAACGTACAGATGGTCAATCAATTAAGCAATACTAAAGAAAGAATATCCACATCAGGTTCAAGTGGATATGCATACGCAAAGGATGGACCGTCAAAAACTTCAAATAAAAGATACCTGTCAGAAACGAGAAAAAACATAAAAATATCCAGCCCATTGTAAACCTCGCTTGCCACAAAAATAAATAGAAAATTACCCAATAAAACTGGTCAATACTATCAGTTTAACTTTCAGGCGTCAATTACAGGATAAAAACTCTCTAATTTTCTTAACGTTTCAGGAACAAAAAAGCACCGTTTAAAACAAGGGAACCTCCAAAGACTTGACCCAACCATGGAAATATGCTAACATTATTTAGGAAAACCTAATTTAATACTTAGCCTATGAAAAATATTAGCAGTCATACCCAAGATTACTTGAAAACGATTTTCGCCTTGGTCAGCGAAGAAGGCGAAGCATCTACGATGGAGATCGCCAAGCGGTTGAAGATTTCTCCGGCTTCGGTGACGGGCATGCTGCAGCGCATGGCTGTCTCTGACCCACCGCTGGTGAACTACCGTAAGGGTCAAGGCGTCACTCTGACAGAGGTGGGGGAGCGGGAAGCACTGCAGGTGATCCGCCACCACCGCCTGCTCGAGACCTACCTGGTGCGGGAGTTGGGTTATTCGTGGGATACAGTGCATGAGGAAGCCTGCCGCCTGGAGCATGTGATTTCAGATGATTTCGAGCGCCGGATTGCTATGGCGCTAGGAGATCCATTGCGTGATCCTCACGGAGAGCTTATCCCTACGCCTGATCTGGTGATGACAGCAGACCTCTTACTGCCACTAGCAGAGCTGAGACCCACCCAACAGGCGATAGTAGTGCGTGTGCAGGCCAAGGACCAAAGCCTGTTGCGCCACCTGGATAAATTGGGGTTGACGCCCGGAGCCAACCTGGAAGTGAGAGGCTATACCCCTTTCGATGGGATCCTGACGCTCTCGGTAGAGGGCGGTGAAGAGTTTGTTGTGGGGCCGCCAGTGAGCAGTCGCGTCTTCGTGGAGGCGTTATGAACCGCGTAAACCACAGGGTAAAAGAAAAGAGTGGGTTTTTTATTCGAGGATTAAGTGTAGTTCGTGGTTTAATTATTGAATGGAGGAAGTAATGAATGGTATTGGATGGGTGATCATATTCGTGGTGATTGCAGCATTGGTGGTATTCTTGCCAAAATACGGTCTGCTTAGACGTGGGCGGGTCTGGCGGGAGGAGCGCAAGCGCGAGCAAGTGGAAGATGCGCTGAAACATTTGCTGGACCGCGAACAGCAAGGCCGGCATGCCTCACCCGAGTCGTTGGGGGGGACGCTGCGTCTCTCACCGGGGCGCGTGATGAAACTGCTGGCCGAGATGGATACACTCGGTTATGTGCAGCACCAGGGCATGGAAGTGAGTTTGACGGAAGAGGGTGAGCGCTGGGCGCTACACATCGTGCGTGCTCACCGCCTGTGGGAACGCTACCTGGCAGATGAGGCGCGCATGCCCTTGAGGCAGATCCACGGCGAGGCGCACCGCCGCGAGCATGCCATGAGTGCCTCCGAGCTAGATGCCATGGAGGCCGCCCTGGGCTTCCCCACCATCGATCCGCATGGCGACCCGATTCCCAGCAGCGCCGGACAGGTGCACGGCGTGGAAGCCACATCGCTGACAGCCTGGAATGATGGTGTCAAAGGCTGCATCGTGCACCTGGAAGATGAGCCGGTCATTGCCTACGAGCAGATCCTCGCCACGGGACTGCGGCTGGGGCAAGTGGTGCACATCCTCTCAAAAACCCCACAGGTGTTTGTGTTGAGCGATGGCGAAAACGAGTACCGGTTGGCGCCTTCTGTGGCAGCTAACGTGCAGGTGGCAGCGCTTCCGGAGAGTGAATTGAAGCGCACGGGGGCCATCCCCCTTTGGCAGCTTGATCACAACCAGAAGGCCGAAATTGTGTTGCTGGACGATGGGGTGCAGGGCTTTACCCGCCGGCGCTTCCTGGACCTGGGCCTGACGCCCGGGACAGTGATCTCCCCGGAGTTGAAGAACTTCTTTGGAGACCCGCGCGGCTACCGCATCCGCGGCACGCTCATCGCCCTGCGGAAGGATCAGGCGAATATGATCTGGGTGAAACCGGTATGAAAAAAAATCCGTGAAATCAGTGTTTATCCGTGAGTATTTTTTGAGGTGAATGATGACTGAAAAGATCAAGATACAACTCCCCACCGAGAACTGCGAGACCTGCCCAGCGTATGCACACCTGGAACAGATGGGGTTGACAGTGGATAATTTCGACCGGTTGGTGGCGTTGGCAGGCAACCCGAATACAGGTAAGTCGACAGTGTTCAACGCCCTGACTGGCCTCAAGCAGCATACGGGCAATTGGCCTGGCAAGACGGTAACCCGCGCCGAGGGTGGCTACCAGTTCAACGGCATCCGCTATAAATTGGTGGACTTGCCGGGGACATATTCGCTGCTCTCGGCATCCCAGGATGAGGAAGTAGCCCGTGATTTCATCTTATTTGGTCAGCCGGACTGCACCATCGTGGTCACCGACGCCACAGCCTTAGAGCGCAACCTGAACCTGGTGATGCAGGTGATGGAGATTACCGACAAGGTGGTGGTAGCCGTCAACCTAATGGACGAGGCGCGGCGCAAAGGGTTGGAAGTGGATGCGCGCAGCATCAGCCGCGATCTGGGCGTGCCGGCTATCCCTATCACTGCCAGGACGGGTGAGGGGCTGCCGACTCTGCTGCAGACGGTGGAGGGTGTGATCAAGGGCGACATCCTAACCCAACCGCTGCGGGTGGGTGGGACAAGCGAGTTCCAGCACGCCATCGATGAGCTAGTGCCGATGATCGAGCAGACTGTTCCGGGCATTCCCAACGCCCGTTGGGTGGCAATCCGCCTGTTGGACGGTGACGCACGCGTGCAGAAGGCCTTACGAGAGGGCGAACTGCCCGAGTTGATGGCCAGGCAACGCAGAGCTGAGGTGAGTTTTAGCCGCAAGATGGCGGTGGAAGGCAGGCAGTAGCATGAATGAGGATACGATCAACCCCAATGATATTTTAGCCAAGGCCGAGAGCCTGCGCGGCGGCTTGAGCGTAGGCTTTCGTGATGAGATCGTCAAGTCACTCTATACCGAGGCGGAACGGGTTGCCCAACGCGCCGTAAGGACAGGCACGGATAAGAAGTATGACCTCGACCAGCGCATCGATCGGTTGGTAACCTCACCAGTGTTCGGGCTGCCGATCATGTTGTTGATACTCATGGTCATCATTTGGGTGACGGTTGTTTTAGCAAACATCCCCTCGCAAATGATCGCCACGGCATTGTTTTGGGTTGAAGACCAGATGGCGAACCTTTTCACCAGCCTGGGCATACCATGGTGGATCACAGGCTTTATCTGGCACGGTGTGTATCGTGGGCTGGCATGGGTGATTGCGGTGATGCTTCCACCCATGGCGATCTTCTTCCCCATCTTTACCATCTTGGAAGATCTGGGCTACCTGCCAAGGGTGGCTTTCAACCTGGACTGGTTGTTTAAGAAAACTGGCGCGCATGGAAAACAATCGCTAACGATGGCGATGGGCTTCGGGTGCAACGCGGCTGGTGTCATCTCTACCCGGATCATCGACTCACCGAGGGAGCGACTGATCGCCATCCTGACCAATAACTTCGTGCCCTGCAACGGGCGCTTCCCGACCCTAATCATGCTGGGAACAGTGTTCGTCGCGTCAGCCTTTCCACCCGCCTTTACATCTTTCGTTGCTGCGGGTTCGGTGGTGGCAGTGGTGCTGATTGGGATCGGATTCACGCTGCTGATGTCGTGGGGTTTGACCAAGACAGTGCTGAAAGGGGAAGCCTCGGCATTCACGCTGGAGATGCCGCCCTACCGTAAGCCGAACGTCTCACGCATCTTGTACACCTCACTGATCGATCGGACGTTATTTGTGCTCTATCGGGCGATTCAGACAGCAGCGCCAGCGGGAGGGATTATCTGGATCCTGGGTAACATTACCGTGAACGGGACGAGTCTGGCTGATTACATTGCAACCTTCCTCAACCCCTTTGGTCTCTTACTGGGGCTGGACGGGGTAATCCTGCTGGCTTATATCATCGCCATCCCAGCGAACGAGATCGTGGTACCGACCATGATGATGGTCTACATGGGCACAGGAATGATGACGGACCTGCCTTCTTACGATACGCTGTACACCTTACTGGTGACGCAGCATGGTTGGACAATGCTGACCGCGATTAACCTGATGCTGTTCAGCCTGCTGCACAACCCTTGTGCGACGACGATTATGACAATTTATAAGGAAACCAACAGCAAGCGTTGGGCGACTCTGAGTGTGGTCATCACGCTGGGGACGGCTTTCCTGGTAACTTTCACGACCGCCACGGTAGTGAGGTGGTTGGGCTGGGTATAGCACTTCACATTTCCTAACATAGGTTCTTTGGTTTTTCCTGCTTCCTTTTGGTACAATATGTGTATGTACGGGCACGGTAGAACACTCGCCGTGCCCCCTGAAAAACTTCCAAAGGACGTATCCATGCCTCACCCTTATCTCGATCCATCCCTCCCCATCCCGGAGCGCGTCACAGACCTGCTCTCCCGCCTCTCCCTCTCCGAAAAGATCAGCCAAATGTGCAATGCTTGTGCAGCGATCCCTCGCTTGGGAATACCTGCCTATGATTACTGGTCAGAAGGCCTGCATGGTGTTGCCCGAAACGGCCGCGCCACCGTCTTTCCACAGGTGATCGGCATGGCTTCCGCTTGGGATCCTGACCTCATCCAACGCATCGCCTCAGCTGTCGGTGACGAAGGCCGCGCCAAGTTTCACGAAGCGCTGCGCCGTAACGGTGGCAACCTGATCTATCAAGGTCTCACCTTCTGGTCTCCAAATGTCAATATTTTCCGTGATCCCCGTTGGGGCCGCGGACAAGAAACCTGGGGTGAAGACCCCTACTTAACCGGCGAGCTCGGCTCCGCCTTTGTTAAAGGTATGCAAGGCGACCATCCCAGGTATCTGAAAGCCGCCGCCTGTGCCAAGCACTACGCGGTCCACTCCGGACCCGAGAAAGACCGCCATACCTTCAACGTGCACGTTTCCCGCCGGGAAATGTTTACCACCTACCTGCCCGCCTTCCGAAAACTCGTCCAGGACGCAAAAGTCGAGGCTGTGATGGGTGCCTATAACCGAGTCAACGACGAACCCGCCTGCGGATCCCAACAATTACTCGTTGACATCCTGCGCGGCCAATGGGGCTTCGAGGGGCATGTCGTTTCTGACTGCGGCGCCATCAACGACTTCCACGAGCACCATAAAATCACCTCCACACCTGCAGAATCTGCAGCCTGGGCGCTCAAAAAGGGCTGCGACAATGCCTGCATCTGCACCTACGAGCACCTCGATGAAGCCATTGAGCAGGGTCTTGCCAGCGAGGCGGATGTCGACCGTTCCCTTGCCCGCACCCTCGCCACCCGCTTTAAACTCGGCATGTTCGATCCACCCGAACAGGTCCCCTATGCATCCATCCCCATGAGTGTGGTCGGTTGCCAGGCGCATAAGGACCTGGCTTATGAAGCCGCGCTAAAATCCATTGTTCTGCTCAAAAACAAGAACAACATTCTTCCCATCAAGCCATCCACAAAGACCATCGAGCTGGTCGGACCCAACGCCGCCAGCGTCGACTTTCTGCTGGGCAACTACTTCGGCCTCGCCGACCACATGACCACGCTGCTCGAAGGCATTGTCGGCGCACTCCCCGAGGGTATTAAATTGGAATATCATACCGGCTCTCAGCTCGTGCATCCCAACGAGTCTCCTTTAGACTGGTCCATCTACACCGCTGCCGCATCCGATCTCACCATCGCCTGCATGGGCATTAACCGCTGGATGGAAGGCGAAGAAGGGGAAACGATCCTCGCCGCAGAAAATGGCGACCGGCGCGACATTGCCCTACCCCAGACCCAGATGGACTATATTCGAAAGCTTAACGAGGTTGGAGCCAAGGTTATCCTGATCCTCTCCGGCGGCAGCCCCATCGCCCTGGGCGAGGTAGAAGACCTCGTGGAGGCCATTGTCTTCGTTTGGTACCCTGGCCAAGAAGGCGGCCGTGCCGTGGCAGATGTACTCTTCGGCAATGCTGTCCCTTCTGGCAAGCTGCCTCTCACCTTCCCCAAGTCAATGGCCCAACTGCCTCCCTTCGAAGATTATTCGATGGTTGGACGCACCTACCGCTACTTGACCGCTGACCCGCTTTTCCCCTTCGGCTTCGGGCTCAGCTATACGCAGTTCGCTTACAGCCACCTCCAAGCTCCTGTCCAGGTCAGAGCGGGGCAACCGCTCACTTTCTCCTTCACGCTAACGAACGTGGGAGAGATTGCCTCTGAAGAGATCGTCCAGGTGTATATCAGTGATCTGCAAGCTTCCCTGCCTGTCCCGCTGCAAAGCTTGGTCGCCTTCCGCCGAGTGCCTCTGCAGCCCGGCGAGAGCCAATCCATAACCTTCGAGCTCTCCCCCGCTTCTCTCATGCTCGTCGATGAAAAGGGCGAGCTCGTCCTGGAGCCCGGACAGTTCAAGCTCAGTGTAGGCGGCTGCTCGCCTTCGAAGCGAGGGCTAGCACTGGGTGCCCCCGAAATGCTGGAAATAGTGTTCGATGTGAAATAACCAAGACCTGACTGGTCTCTAAAAATTTATTCCAATCCACCATAATTCCTTAGAGCCAGTCAGGTTTCTCTATCACTTTCTTAATAATGGCAGGTATAACTTAACATTTCGCTTGTATTTCGCATTAAAAGCGTGTGTTCCTCCCGCCTTGCTGATAAACGCCATCTCCACACCATTGACCGCCTGATTTGTGAAAGCCACCGGACTGCCATCCACCGTGACTGATTGGAGGACCATCCCGTTGTAATTGAACGGCAGAAGGGTTGTCAGGGTGGCTGGGGAGCCAGCGCTCGATTCCAGATTGAAGGTGAGTGTCCCGGTAAGGTCATTCCAGGATATATTCGAATAACTGGCATCGTGGCGAGCTTCGGTAAAAGACAAATATGTATCCGCATTCCACATGGGGATCCCCAGGCTGCTTGCATAAGCCAAGGTTCCGACAACCCAAGAATAGGTATTGTCGAAAAGACATACGTGGAATTGGTTAACCAATGTAGAATAGTAACCAGACTGGCTGGCATCAATCAGGCTGCGCGTCACATCAAATGCTTGGTCTGGGCTGAGCTGCTCATAGGCGGGTCCAGCACCGGTCACCATCTGCTCGTCTACGAGCTCTGTCAATAGTTGATAGTTATTGATGATAGTACCATTTTCATGGACGAACTTCATCGGCTGTCCGCTGCCAGTGAAGTACCCGTGCGGCCAGATTCCATTGGTTTTCTGTAGCCACGGTCCCCAATGATAAAAGTTCAGATCCAGCGCGATATCGTGATTGACCTCCAGGTCTACGGCATCCGTCCACCCTAGCCAGGCGATCTCATGGTTTCGCACCGTGCGTGATTTTGGAGTAGAATAATTTTCGGACCACCAATTATCGAAGACATCGTACCCTTGAGTGAGGTTGGTGATCTTATAGGGTTCGTAAGTATCTTCGCGATAGGCGTACGGATGGATGCCAAACTCATAACCCTCCGCTCGCCAGGCCTGCATTGAGGCATCAGGCGGCTCACCGGCAATCGAAAGATAGAAGGTCATCTTGGCGTTATAGGTGTTCAAGACGTTGATCTCTGTTTGGAAATCCGCAGTCTGGTCCGCGTGGGCATCCCCAGTTAAGATCAGCATCGTCTTCGATGTGTCCGGAAAATACCACAACTGCGGGAGCGGCTTGGCACTGCTCACCATCAAGCGCACCAGGCGGGCAAAGAAACGCTGCTGTTCATCTGCCTGGGGGATGGGGATGAGTTCTCGATCGACCCAGGGTAACCCGCCCCCCGCACTTTGAAACAAGTCAATTGTACGTAAGATGCCATCTCCGTCGACATCCACACCAGCATTGGCGGGATTACCCTGGCGAGTGTAGGCAATGTTGCGCGCCAGGTCATAAAGAAAGGCAGCTGCCTTACCATCCGCCGATCCAACCACCGCAGGAAACCCTGCAGGGGTGGTTCGATCCGCATACAGCTGTGCCAGCGTCACCGCCCTGCCCGACAGTGTATATCGGTTGGCTGTGCCATGGATCTGCAAAGCAGAAGATGTGAGACCCGCGCCCGGCAAGGAGTCGTTCCAGGTAGCAGCCGGGTTGAGCTTAAAATAGCCATCGGTCATTGTCCCGCTCGACCCGCCCAGGCCGAAAAGGTTGGCAATCTGGGCATCCGGTCGCATGGCGAGCAGCTTGCCCCCCGATGACACATAGCTGGTCAGCAGGCTGGCTTGTGCATAACTCAATGTGGTCTCCGCCAGAATAGTCAGTGTGTGCTGAGACAGCTCTCCTGCTGTCAAATCGGCAATGTCCAGGACGGTGAAAGCGTTCAAGCCTTCAGCACGAAGGATTTCTCCCAGGTAGCGACCGAAATGATTGGAGGGATAGGCATCGTTGACCACCAGCAAGATGGGGTCAGATATGGATTCCGCCTGCGTGACGATACCTGGCAGGGTAGACAGCAGGCACACGATTAATATAATAGGGATCGCCCACTGCCTAGACTTGATAAATGATTTATTCATATGAAAACTCCTTGATTGAATATAAGTCCCCGCGAATCTGAAATAATTGCTATGGATTAAATATTGGAGCTTAAGTGACGTGAGAGAAGGTTCTGCAGTCCTCCTACTTGCTATGGTATGTCCCACAGGCCATGTATTTTGAATCATACCTGAATTGTCTCTAAGATGCAAATTAAAAGAAAGGTCAGGTGTAATTTTTTGGGTTCAATTCTTGCTATTAGAACAGGGCAATGACAACCTGTCATTTGTAGTGGCTTTCAGCGACAAATTTTTACTCCCCCCGGCGACCTTCATAAAGCTCTCTCGTTAGTCTTGTCGTAAATTCATCTCCCTCCGCCAGATAGGCAAAGCCCCACCGCTCTGCAGTCTCCATCGCCAGCCAGCGAAAGAGTTCCATCATAGCCTGGAGCGCCCGCCAGGTATCTTCCGTATCGTAATGCGCAAGGACATCCTTGAGAGCCTGAACCGCCGTGGGTCAGCCCATTCTTCCAGGAAGCGACCGCGGAACCAGGTGTCGTAGTTGGGACCTCTTATAGCACGTGCCTGCCATTCCATCATGATGAAGAGCAGATCCCGCAACCGACCGTTCAGCCCACTCCCGCCCCACCACAGCTCACCGCGCCGAAGGTGCCGCGCAGTCCATACCGTATGATACCAAAAATCATTCACCACCTGTAGGAAATTCGTTTCACTGGGTAGTTGAGTAGGAGCCGCCTGAGCAAGTGATACCAGCTGGTCAAGCTGCTTTATCTGCCCATCTTTATCTAACAGCACCCGGACTCCGCGCCCGAATATATTGCTCATCTCTCCTACCACCTGCGCAAATACCTGTGGCTGGAGCATCATCTCAATTTTGTTATAGGGAATAACAGAAAAATCCACATCCAACCCATTATCAAACAGCACCCTGCGCTCCTTCTCACCCCCACTGGAAGTGTCTTCGATGAACGTCACAACGGGGTTGCCAATGTCATCTAGCCAATCGGGTTGCGCCAGCAAAAGCGCTGGATCACGTGTTACCACAATCACATCCAGGTCAGCCCACTCATCGGCAGGGTGATCCGTCCGCGCTCGAGATCCGATCACCACCGCTGACGATATAGTAGTTTCTTTTTCAGCCCAGGACACAAAGCGTTCGATCAGTTTTTCATAACCCAATGCCACTTCATCCATAATTAATTCTCCAAGGTTGTCTCATATTACCACTTACCATATCCCCGTCTACTTCGTGGTGAAGGTATATTCCGCAGCTCCTTATGGAAGTTTTACCGTGAACTCTCTATACCATTGGTGGGTCATCCATAATCCTGAAAGAATTCCCAAATTTCTTCCCAGGGTTTGCGCAGCCCCCGGCAGATATAGATGCTGGAATGATGTAGATACTCTTCATTGGGTATATTGTATAGGTTTGAAACCCTGCCTTCGATCCCGCATTGCTTAAAGAAGCTGTAGATCCTCACATCATCGATCCCCAGGACAATCAGGGTTTGCGGAGGCGGGTCACCATAGCCGCGCAGCCAGAAGGTATTAACCCCACTGATCACCTCCGGCAACCCGTACTCTGGGCCATAAAGATCCACTGCTCCTGCTTCGCCATAATTTCCTGCCAGGATGCCTGTCACTGCTTTTTCTTCCTCCGGCAGCTTGGCATAAATCACTGCAACTGATTCCACCAGCTCAGGCCAGCCCACCTGTTCCCGAAATTCCGTATTGATTCCACTCACTTTGACAAATAATTCGGATCCTACTGGTGCGATTGGCAGAGCGATCAGAGAAAAAGCCGCCCCACTTAGGAATACCACCCCATAGGTAACCCCGGCCAGCACACGCTTGATGGTTTGTGGAAGGCGTTCTAGCCCCATTTCCCATGCCACTGACCCCGCAGCCAGCAGAACCGGATAAACACCGGTCAAGTAATAACTGCGTCCTTGCAGATAATAGAAGATGCCGCACGGCACGAGGACCATCCAGGCTACCATCCGGAAAGCTTTAGCAGAGCGTGCCAGTAGAATGAAAAATAAACCGGCAATCCAGATGGGCACCGTGACCAGGTTTGTACACGCCCAAAACTGCTCGCTGAGAAAGCTTTCTGCGCGTCCAATCCTGATGTCCCGCGCATGGATAGACTGTAAAAAATCCAGGGAGATGAAATTGTGCTGCACCTGCCAAATCAGGTTCGGTAAAAAGATCAGCAGAGAGATCCCCACTCCCGCCCACAGCCAGGGACTGAGCAGATAACGGCGCGCTTTGGTTAGCAAGATCCCCAAGATAATCCCAATCACCAGGAATCCCATCGAGTACTTGCTCATCATCCCCAACCCGATCGCCGCGCCGACCCCCAACCACCAGCGAGGGTCTTCTGTTTTTAAAAGGTGGACGATCAGATAAGTGACTACCACCCACCAAAAATAATCGTAGGTCTCGTACATTCCAATCCCACCATAAAGCAGGATATACGGTGCAATGGCAGTCGATAAAGCCGCCAGGATTTGAGCGTTTCGCCCGCCGCCCAGATCACGCGCCATTAACCCAGCCAGAACCAGCGCCATGCTCATCGCCGCTGCAGAGATAAAACGTAATCCCACTGGAGCAGGTCCGAACAAGGTGTAAGCCAGCCGCACCAGGAAAGGTGTGAAAGGTGGATATTCCACATAGCCCCATGCCAGGTGACGGGCATTTACAAGCGTATTCAGCTCATCACGATGAAAGCCATACCGCCCATTCAACAAGGTATGTATTAAGAGGCTTGCCAGGCCTAACAAGATCAGGAGACCTGTATCGCTGAACAAGAACATTTTTAGTTTTTCAATTTTTGGCATGGCATTACTCTTTAATCTTATCAGCCATCAACTGGAACACCTGCGGCCAATATACATCCGGACCTTTTTCAGTGCCCAATCAGACGATAACGAGGTTTTGATCAGGTCGAACGTTTCACTGGCTCTTCCTGTACTCGCTCGCGAATTGATAAAACATATCACCCCATGCGAATCCTTCACCTTCAAGTCCATACTCCTTACCATTGCGCACGATGATCAGGTTATGTGTGGGAGAAATGTAGATGAACTGACCCAGGTTGCCCAAAGCGAAATAATCGTAATCCTTTTCACCACGTTTGAAGCCCCACCAATAATATTTATAGTAAACATTCTCGTCCAGCTTAATTGCTTCATCCGGATTAGTCGATTTTGCTACCCATTCTGCAGGCAGGATCTGGGTTCCATTGAAAATACCATGGTGAAGGTACAGACTTCCGATCTTGGCAAAGTCAATGGCACGTGCGTTGATACCGCTCTCCATTTTTTCATAGCCGGTCCTCTGGCTGTCGAGGCTCCACGATCCCCCGTATTCCATCCCCAACGGTGTCCAAAGCTTTTCCTGCAAATACTGCGTGACACTTTTACCAGTCACACGCTCCAGGATTACCCCCAACACCAACGGATTATAGGGATTATAGACAAACTCCCCAGGAGGGGCATCGATCTTGGTCATCTCCAAAGCTAACCGGCGCATATCGGGAAAGCGATAAGTGCGGTTACCATCATCGAAAAATGGGATATCCTTTTCTACATAACGGATGCCCGAGTTCATTTCCAACAAGTTGCGGATCGTGATCTGCTGGAAGCGGTCATCACGCTCTGCCAGCTCGGGAAGGTAATTGGTGATGGGATCATCTACACTTTTTATATAACCATCCACAATGGCTGAACCCACCAGAGCCGAATCGATCGACTTGGCTGTTGAGAAGGATGTTACCAGTGTGTCTCTTTGTGCTCCATTGAAGTACTTCTCATAACGAATCACATCATCCTGGATTATGATGAAGGCCTGGCTGCCTGTGGAGGCCAGGAGTTCCTCCAAGTTTCCTACATTCGGATTGGCTTCGAATGCAGCTTTAACTCCTGCTTCATCCAAATCGCTCTTGAAGGAGTAAGGATTATTACTGGCTTCCAGCTTACGTTCTGGAAAGATCTGGTAATCGTAAACAGTCTCCTCTCCGCTGAACAAACATCGCCAAACAAATTCTGGCGAATATACAACACTCATTATCAACAGGAATATTGCCAGGATCCCCGCAAGTCCACCTACCACCCATAGAATTATTTTTCCGATCTTCTTGAAAATTTTCATCAAACGCCTCCTTCTTTAGAAATTTACATCTTCCATGTTTACAGTGTACAGTAAACCCGGAGGCAGTTCATGTATCAGAGGATACATTAGAGGTTTATTTTAAATTAATCCTATCTCTCTTGCTTTCGCTACGCACGCCGTCCGGTTTTGCACCTCCAACTTACCGAAGATATTGTTAAGGTGGCGCTTGACTGTGCCCACTGCAAGGAACAGCTCACTGGCGATCTCCTGGTTTGTCTTCCCAGCAGCCACCATTCGCAGCACCTGCACCTCCCGGTCAGAAAGCGGCTCGATGAATCCGCCCTGAACTATTTGAATATCCTTGGCTGATGGTTGCCTGGTTTCCTCGGCGAGTCCAAAGCTTGAAATCAGCTCATTCAAATAGGCTCCCACCCAAAAATTTTTCACCTGGCTATTTCCTAGCTTCTTGATCTTGAGTAGTAACTTTCCCACGGATTCCCCCTCATCCAGAAATACACGTTTAAAACCTTCTGGCTGAGCCAATCCCAGGGCGCGTTCCAAAGCCACTTGAGCTTTATCAAAATAGCCAGAATCGAGCAATATTTTCGCTCGCAAGACAAGCAGGTGAATCACCCATCCCATCCTCCCTGCAGATTCAGCGGAGGTGGAGAGGCGACTTAATAAGGACAGGGCATCTTGGATCTCCCCTCGCTTTGCCGCTATCCGTACAAAACTGCGGTATTCTTGCTCACGAATATATGAAATTTCGTCGCTTGTATTCAAACCGCTCTGTTCTGCCCAACGGAAAGCTTCCACGGGTGCATGGGCTAAAAGCAACCGGGCGCGGAATGATTCCACCAGACTGATCGTTGTGGCAGGGACAGTATGCGCTTTCACCAAATTTGCAGCCTCATGCATGGTTCGAATTGCCCCCTCCAGATTGCCCTGTGCCCCCTTCAAGCGTGATTCCATTACATATCCAATGATCTGGTATTCCAAATCACCACTCTGCCGGCAAAGGTCAAGTCCCTCTTGAATGACTTGCCCAGCAAATTGGAGGTTATTCCACTCATACGGAATCTTGCTCATACAGATCAAAGCCCTACCAGCTGGAAGCCAGCGTTTACCGTCCGGGCGAGTGACTCTGTGCAGCGCTTCCTCATACTTTTCCATGGCTGCGTGAAGGTGCCCTTGACCCATTTGCAGATCTCCCAGAGCTGTCAAAGCAGAGACTGCCATGGAAAAGCTGCCGGTTGCCCGGGCCCATTCCACAGCTTGGGTATTTGCTTGAATAGCTCCCGGTAGATCCCCATTTCGGTTGCAAGCCTCCCCCAGGATATGCGCCGCGATACTGCGCCCAGCCAGATTGTCAGGGGATAATTTCTCAAGAGCCTCCCGGCAATCGCCTACCGCTGTACCAGCATCGCCATTAAAATATGCCATCAAGCCATGCAGGGTGGATATTTCCCCAATAAGGTCTGTCTTTGACTCTGCAACCATCTCATGATCTTCTGCTGCCAGCCGTTCAATATCGAGCAGTAAACCTCTCACAGGCTCCCAATGCCCTGTTAAGCTAAAAACCCAGGCTTGCAGCATTCCTAGAATTGGTCTTTGGTGAACTACGTCACCAAGAGCTCTTAAATTATCCGCCAACGTCACCCACTCACCGCGAGTCAACATCGGTCTTCCGTACACCTCGAGCAGCCGGGCTGCCATTACCAGGTCCCCTGCAGCCAGAGCATGTTTAAGAGCTTCGCTGGGCAGTTCATGCTGCTCCAACCATGCAGATGCACGCTGGTGCAGGACAGGGATGATCTCCGGTTCGGACTGCTGGAGCCGTCTTCTCAGCATATCAGCAAATAACGTATGGTAGCGGAACCATTGGCGATGATCATCCAACGGCTGCAGGAAGAGGTTGGCACTGTCAATATAATCCAGAATTTGATCTGGGGAAGAAGGGATGGGAGGTAAGGGGTCAGAGAACCATTCTTCCTTATTCCATTTTGCATGTCCCGTATCCTTTAATATAAACTCGCATAATTCTGCATTGAACCGCTCCAGAATTGAGGTTCGCAAAAGAAAATCACGCACATGTTCGGGCTGTTGATTGAGAACTTCCTCAACCAGATATTCAACGATATAGTGGTGGCTGTCGGTAAATGCGGTAACAAAGCTGTGAACATTCTCTTGGCCCTGCTCCACCGATCTGGCTTGCATGGCTGCCGCTGCCAGCTGAAGACCTGCCGCCCAACCTTCGATTCGTTTTTCAAGGGCATCGATATCCTCACCTGAAAGACCTAAACCAATGACTTCGTTATAAAAGAATACGGTCTCTTGCAATGTAAATCGAAGATCAGCCGCTCTGAGCTCAAGGAGCTGGGCGCGCCCGCGCATTCTTGAAAGGGGTAGCGGTGGGTCGAGGCGCGTCAGGATCACCAGGTGCATCTGAGGGGGTTGGTGCTCAAGTAAAAAGGCCATCCCCGCCTGCAGCGCCGGAGAGGTGATTAAGTGGTAATCATCCAATACCAGTGCAAAATCAGAAGGGAAGCCCGCAAGGTCGTTAATCAGTGAGGTAAGTACTGTCTCGATCGATTCCTGCTGGGGGGAGCTCAGTAAGACCATTGTACCTGTGACTAAATCCGTTTGCAAAGTCTCCAATGCCTTCGCCAAATACGCCAGGAAGCGCCTTGGATCGTTATCCCCCGCATCTAATGACAGCCAGGCTGCCGGATAATCGTCCCCTTCTCTGGCGCGCCAGGCACTCAGCAATGTGGTCTTTCCCGAACCTGCCGGTGCCGAGATTAGCGTTAGCGGCAAGCGCAGCCCTTGCTTGAGCCTCTCCACGAGGCGCGGCCTGCTCACCAGTCCTTCACGCAAAGGCGGGAAATAGGTCTTGGTGTTTAGCAGGGAAGGAGGCATCAGCGCAATAGGTGGGCTTATGTTGCATGCGGTCGCCAAATAACCGGCTCGCCATTCAGGTTTCCAAGCTCAATCCGCCATGGCAATATCCTCAGCAAGCCGAAATACGGATGTTCAACGCTGCCATAATGCGGTTGGGGATCAAATCCTAACGGCGGTGGGGTTGTCCGGTGGAGATCCCATATCCGGCGTTTTTCATCAAGGTTATCGATCCATTCAGCAAAGCCATCCACATAGACTGGCTTTTCCTTATCTGGGATATATGCCAGAGAAACAGCAGGATTATGTGCCAGATGCTTTGCTTTGTGCGATGCAGGCCACGAAATAACCCAACCAATAGGACCATCCCAGATCGGGTGGAGCACGCGTGTCCGCGGACGGTTCTTAAGATCGACGGTTGCCATCGTGCAATACACCGCTTGGCTTACTCGCCTCATGAATTCCACCTGCATCTCCTCAAAAAGTGCTACTTCCATTGCAGCAGGTTCCTTTCCATGGTTTATAGACAGTGATATTGAAAAACCGTATCCGATCCCGGATCGGCTAACATGATTATATAATGACTTGAGGAAATAGTGGCTCCCCCTACCTCACGAAATGGGATCAAGGTAAGAGCATCATCTCAATATTGGGTCCAATGGGCCTGAGTGGTCTTACGAAATCATCTCTGACCGAACGAGTTTTCCTCAATTAAATCAAGTCTCAACATCCCAACCTATTCACCTTCAATAATTTCATATTCATGTCCCTAATCTTCGCCAGCAAGCCATGCATTGCCGCCTGGTCGGGCACGCACCCCCTCAAAACAGCCTGCCCCGCATTCAGGTTGGTCACGCACATCCCATCGAACCAAACCGAGCCGCCCTCTTTGAGATGCCCCTCCACCCAAATTTCAAAACACTCCTGCGCTTCAGCATCCCCTCCGACCACAGGCAAATGCTCCACCTGGATGCCCTGATTCACCAAATACTTAGTCACCTCAATCGGATCGCTTAAACCTTCATCCAGAAATGCTTTATATATGAAATACCCGCTGAACATTGGCGTACGGTTTTCGTTTGTAATCAGCGAGTCTTTGTAGAAGATAATCTGCTCACGTAACTCAGGCGTCATTTTCTGGCGTAAGCGTTCCATTTCTTGCTGCTTCTCTTCGATCAAAGCCGTACAAATCGACCAGATATCCAATTTCCAGGGACGCTTCCAATTCCCGTATTCTACGCGCACTTTCAGATACAAGCCGCCCGGCAGGCTGGGCAGATCCCCTTTCTCGAACACCACCTGCTGAACCAAATGAGAAACAGCCGCTTCAGCGCCGATTTGAAACATTTCTTCCAGAGGAACCTCCGCGACATACATATCCAAATCCGGATACACCATCGTGTCCATGAAATAACTGCCGGTAAAGGTCACCTTACTACGCCGGGCTAGACTCCTCAACAAGCCAGTCTCTTGCAGAATACA
This sequence comes from uncultured Chloroflexia bacterium, assembly GCA_963754615.1. Taxonomy (GTDB): domain Bacteria; phylum Chloroflexota; class Anaerolineae; order Anaerolineales; family UBA4823; genus CAVVUF01. The sequence goes on from CAVWGW010000012.1 coordinate 59,058, forward strand.
TATCGCCTCTTGCCGTAAAAGCACGGCGCGTTCGATGGGCGGATGGATAGTCATCGGGGGCATAGGGATCATTTCGCTCCTTTCCTTCTGGTATATTCCCAATATACCATTCCCAGTGTAAGCCGTCATCAATCAAAAGTTACATCCCGGGTTTATTTTTCACAAATATTTCCCCTGTGTTTCGTCACTTGCTAGAAAACCCTAACTTTGTTTTATTATGGGCCGGTCAGGCGACCTCGTCTATAGGGAATTATTTCACCCTGCTGGGGTTCTGGTTGGTGCATCTTCCGGAAGTGCAAGTGGGGGACGAAGCCCAGGTTTATTGATGCGATTCTGCAAGCTTATTTCATTCCAAGGTCTTTTCGCAGATCAAATACGGTAGTCTGGTCGGGCATCAGTGTAGGTCCGCTGATTATCTGGTAGCCATGTTTCTGCCAGAACCTCACAGCCTGGGGATTGTTCACCTGCACCCCCGCCAGGATCGTCCTGACCTGGGGATCCTTCTTGATCTCATTCTCAACCGCCTCAACGACAACATCTCCAATCCCGCGGCTCCGGTAGGGCTTGGCAAGCATGAGCAAGGAAAGGTAGGCAGACTGTGGGTCTCCTCTATACTTGCTGGGCACATAATCTACCACGCCGATCATTTGCCTATCTGCTGTGAAAATTCCGCAATAGAACCCGCCTTCATCTCGAGAAATTTCGATATCTTTCATAACCATCTCCAGCGATGCAATCGACACTGGGCCTAATGCCAGGAAATCCTCACACTGCTGGTATACGCTGAGTACTCCATCGAGATCATCGTGTGAAATTTCTCGTATTTCCAAAGATTGATCTCGAACAAAAAATGATTTCATCCTAACCACCACCTGGTATGATCGAGCCGATCGCCAGGAAAGCGAAGATCCAGACATCCTGAAGGAAGTGAATGAACCAGGCCCAGAACAAACCGCGTGTCTCTTGCATTGACTTTGCCAGGAGCCAGCCCATGAAGGCTGCCAGCAGCACACCGACCAAACCGTATGGAATGCCATAGTAATGTGCGAGGCCAAAATAAACCGCCACCATATAGACCGCCTGCCGCGGCCCCACCGGGTTCTCGAGCACCGAGAGGAAGGAGGCCTTGTAGGTGAGCTCTTCGGTAAAAGCATTCAAGGCAGCCGCCAAAAGGATCGCTGGCAAGAAGGGCAACGCCCGGATGACGATGTCCAGCGGGGGGTGCCCCCCGATGACTAGGAAGGTCAGCGTACCCAGGCTGATAAAGACGGACAGCCAGATGCCAAACTTATTCCAGCGCTCGCCTTCCTTGACACCCAGCCAGCGGATAGGCTCTGCGGGAGCGGCGATGTCGCCTTTCGCCAGGTAGAAATCCTTGGGTTTCTTCCCCATCAGGAGCAGCGCGATGATAACCAACATGGTGACCATCAGGTTGAGCGATTGCTCAGCCATCATGTTAACATTGAAGGAAGGATGGTGGAGCCAGACGGGATAATTCGATAGCTCGTCGATGCGGGTGTAAACCAACCACTGGCTGCCGATCAACACCGTGAACAAGCCCAGCAAAGGCCACAGCCCGCGCAGCGACCGCCAGATCAAAGTCGCCAGTATGGCGACCAGGATCACGCTGAGCGACATGACCGCCTGCTGATCTGCAGAGACAGTCTGACCGAAAATTTCTTGCAGAATCACCTTGGGCAGCGAAGAGGCGAGGATCATGACGGTCCAGGCGACCAGGAGAGTTGATTTTGGTGTTTCAGGTGTTCTCATGATGGTTTCCGTTTTCCTATTCATCAATGCAAGCGGTTCTTGCGAAGCAATCCCATTAATTGCATAAAGGATGAGCCATCTAGCTTAATTTTCTCAGTCTCCCTACTCCCTAAATTATATACGAACTACCCAACATCAACAACTTTAGACATATTACTTTTCATGGCAGAATTGACTTCACTACCTTTCCTAAAAAGCTGACCTGGGTTACCGTAAGGCGCAGCCTTAATAACGCCAAGGCAATGCCACCGAAGCCTTGCACCTGCACCACATCAATGTGGATACGCAAATGGACAACCTGGCCTCCGTTCGCTTGAAGTAGAAGGTTTGCTTTACCCATGAGGGTGTACGGCGGATAGTTGTCCGCAACGCGAATAGCAGCTACCAGAGCTAGGGGGTTGTATGGTATGCTGGAGGACGAATATCAATCACTTCACCCCCGCGACTGATTTATGTTTGTTTATCGCAAGGGCACAGAGTGGTTCTGAATTTGCAAAGAAGATTTATCTACCTTCACCGTTTAACAAAGGGCAGATAAACACGGTATGGATAATTGTAATAAAAAGTTTCCGGGTGATAGGTAGACAGTCCATAGGTATCCCAGCCAATTGGGACCTTGGCGGGCGGCAGGTTGCGCATATATTTATTAAACAGCAGAGGCGCCGGGCAATCCAGTACACACCGATCTCTAAGGGAGTGTCTGCCAGCCAGTCTAAGATCTGTTGACCTTTCAGGACCCGCTCTGTCTCGCTTTGTGTGGCGGTCATCTGGTCGAAATATCCATACAAGGTTTGGATCGCCTGGGGAGGTACGATGAGATTCGGGTCCGTTCGATCCTCGGCTTGATACCACGCAACCCAGGCGGAACAGGCTGTGCCCTGAGTCCCGTCGGCAGTCGGGATGAACCATTCAGGTTGGATGTGCCAGAGCATATCCGTACAGCGGTCAGCGTGCCACACACCGCAGTGCACCTGGTAGTTTGACATATGTTGCGTGTAGGTACCCTCATCCTCAGACACAGTGGTGGCATCAATGCCCACCGCGCGCCAGTAACCTGCCACCACATCGGCGTAAGCCGCGCAGGATGGCCCCACGCGCTCACCTGTATGCTCAATGTTAAAAGTGAGTCGCAGTCCATCCGAGCGAAGCCGGTAATTCTGGGCATCACGCAGATTCAAGCCCATGTCGTCCAGGAGAGTGTTGGCCTGAACCACATTATACGTCGCCCAAGCTGTGCCATAAGCCGCCTTGTAATATTTGGAATTCGGCATCACGCTCATCTGTCCCATGGTGGCCATGCCGTAGAACAGGACCTGGTTGACCGCTTCACGGTTGATCGCCACCGAAAGCGCCTTGACGAAATTGGGATGGTTGACAATGTCGGTCAGCACACTGTCCCCAGCGATGTAATGTTGAGGGAACAAAACGTAACGATCGGTCATGCAAGACAGGTAATCGCCGATCATGTAATTTCCCTGGGATGAGTGCGCTTGATAATAAGGGTAATCCGCCATGCTGACATCATGCTGCCCTAGCAGGTCAATCTGCCCCTGACCAAGTTTGCTCTTGACCTCTGTATCATTGCTGACCAGATCGTACCGTAATCCGCTAATATAAGGTAGCTGGTTGCCGGCCAGGTCAACCTTCCAATAATAGGGGTTGCGTTCCCAAAGATACACTCCCGTCTGTGGGTTGGATACGATATGCCAGGGGCATAATTACTAACAAACTCAGTCGTCCCTTTGTGGATCATGCGGATCACACCCCCGTATGTGCCGATCTCCTTTGCACCGCTCACTACCCGGGGGTTTTCGGGCAGCCGCTGATCAACGGGCGGCAGAGAATCCAGGGCAACCCTTTCCTTCAATTCTGGAGCTTCGTGATACAGCGAATAAGATTCTTCATCCACCAACTGAGCTGCCTGGTCGATAAAATCCTTTCTTTTCTCGGCTTTAGAGCTTGCTGAATATGTTGATGCACCCGCGGCCGCCATCGCTGCACCGATTACACCAACCGTCGAAGCTTTGATGAACTCACGCCTGTTCAGTTTATGTACTGACATTTTTTCCTCCATTTTTATCTAGTCAAAAAAAACGACCCTCATGGCCGGTTTCGCTGTTTGCTCCCCAAAGGCTCGCTCGATACTTTCCGGGACAGGCGACCAGTTTAAGTGCTTGGTTCAAAGCTTCCATGGTTGATAGGACATTGGTTTAGAAGCGATTGATTGATCCCTGCATAGACCTCCCCTACGAATTATGGTTGTTGAAATGGAAGAAAAGACTTTTTGAAATAGGTTCTGACTCCCCTGTACGAAATAGCTTTGCTACAATTAAAGCAAAGATATCGTTAAAAGTCAACGAATATTTCGTGCAAACTTTCACAACATTTGAAGAATGGAACGGTCCCTGATTGATTGCACCTGCAGATATCTTAATGTATACTGTTTTTATGCACACCTCAAAATCCCTGCTCACTCCCATCCTAACCCTCATGCTGGTCATCCTGGCTTGCACCTCCACCGGACAAACCCAGATCCAAACCCAGGTCTCTCTCGCCGGCAAGACCGCCCTGGCGCAAGGTGGTGAGATCGCCAAAACCCAGGCTGCCAAACTCGAGATGACTGCTGTAACGATCGCCGAGACTCAAACCGATAAGCTGAAAGAGACCGCTGTCTCGGCCGCAGCGACCAAAGCCGATAACCTCCAAGAGACCGCAATTGCTGCCCTGAAAACACAGTTGGCTGGAGGCGATTATCCAAGGCAGTTCCCCAATACTGCCAGGAATGACACTGTTCTGGTCGGTGCCTATTACTACCCGTGGTATGGGCCGGACCGGAATCACTGGCAAGATGGTTATGCCGAACACCCCACCCTGGGAGAGTATGACTCCGCCGATAAGAAAGTCATCAATCAGCATATTGATTGGGCTTCTGGACATGGGATCGATTTCTTCGCCGTGAGCTGGTGGGGAATTGGCTCTCATGAAGATCAGGTTTTTAAAGATGAACTGCTCAACAGCCCGATGAGGGATGAAATCCAATTCGCAGTGTTGTACGAAAGCACCGGTCTTCTGCCAGTCTCGAATGATTCAATCGACCTGGATTCCCCAGATACCTTTCAAAAACTATTGGATGACTTTAAATATATCCAGGATACCTATTTTAATGATCCACATTACTTGAAGATCGATGACCGTCCGGTGGTGTTCATCTACCTGACGCGTATCTTCACCGGTGATGTGGGGGGAACTTTTTCAGCCCTGCGCGGCGCCCTGCGCTCGCGCGGCAGCGAGGTTTACCTGGTTGGCGACGAAGTCTATTGGGGCAATGCGCAGTCACTAGGAGCCAGCCACATCCAGGCTTTCGATGCTGTCACTGCCTATAATATGCATACCTCCGTCCCTGATATCGCCGATAATTTCTCCCAAAAGGTTCAGAACGAATTCACCACCTGGAAAGCCACCGCCGATAGCCTGGGCGTAGCCTTTGTCCCCGACGCCCTGCCCGGCTTCGATGACACTTTAGTCAGACCTGAGGCAAACCACCCACCCATTCCGCGCTCGGTGGGCTTATTCGAGAGCCAGCTGGATATTGCCCTCAGCTTTCTCGACCCGCAGATCAACATGTTCATGACCACCTCCTGGAACGAATGGCACGAAGACACCTCCATCGAGCCCGCCCAAGAGTTTGGGTTAGAATACCTGGATGCACTACAAAGGAAGCTGGAATCACGGTAACTATGACAAAAGGCTCCAAGACCAGTCATTACGGCACCACTTCTCGGATCAACCACGACGCCTCCAGTTACTATCACTCGCGATTGAATTCCGAATTACCCTCCTCAGATCGGAAGCCCCTCCCAGACCTGCCCTTCCCATCTGAGCTGGAAAATTCAATCATCCAGGGCAGCGCTGAGGATATGCAAGCCATCCCCGACAGCTCCCTGCACTTGATGGTCACCTCACCTCCCTACAACGTAACCAAAGAATATGACGAGGATTTATCGCTTCAGGAATATTTAAAGCTGCTTCAAAAAGTGTTTGCTGAGACTTATCGCGTGCTGGTGGAAGGCGGTCGCGCATGCGTGAATGTTGCCAACCTGGGCCGGAAGCCCTACCTACCGCTTTCTGTTTTTGTATCGAACATCATGCTCGAGATCGGCTTCCAGATGCGTGGCGATATCATCTGGAACAAGGCCGCCGGGGCAGGCGTCTCCATGGCCTGGGGAAGCTGGCAGTCCGCTTCCAACCCCGTTTTGCGAGACACGCACGAATACATCCTCATCTTTTCAAAAGGCTCTTTTTCTCGTAAAAAATCGGTAGGTAAAGAGAACACCATCACCCGCGAGCAGTTCATGGAATGGACCAAATCCGTCTGGACCATGAATCCCGAATCTGCCCGCAAGGTTGGTCACCCAGCTCCCTTCCCGGTGGAGCTGCCCTACCGCCTGATCCAGCTTTACACCTTTTCCGGCGATATCATCCTGGATCCCTTCCTGGGCAGTGGTACGACTGCTATCGCTGCGTTGAGAGCTGGCAGGAAATACATTGGTTACGAGAATGATCCTGCTTACGCTCAACGCGCCACGGAGCGCATCGCGCCCTTCATGACACGAAACCTTCCGGATTAGGGAGCAAATACATCTCTGCTTTCCCAGCGGCTCCACATTGAACATTTTCCTCTTATCCCAAAGGAGCGCCCACAATGACCTTGATCAGCCGTTTAGTAGCCTGGAAATTCAAGCTTCCTCCCGCGGAAACATATGCCATCTCTACCCAGCGCGATATTCCCATCCCCATGCCCGATGGTGTGAATCTGCTGGCGGACAGGTATTACCCGACCCAAAACAACCAATCTCCCATTATCCTGGTGCGTTCTCCCTACGGGCGTTCGGGGTTCATCTTAGATGCTGCCTTCCGTATCTTTGCAGAACGGGGCTTTCAAGTTTTGGTGCAGTCTTGCCGCGGCACCTTCGGCTCCGGTGGAGATTTCTACCCCTTCCATCATGAGCGCGAAGATGGCCTGGCGACCATTGCCTGGCTCAAAGCGCAGCCCTGGTTCTCGGGTGCATTCGCCATGTTCGGACCCAGTTATCTAAGCTATGTGCAGTGGGCGATTGCGGATGCGGCTGGTCCTGAGCTGAAAGCCCTCATCCCCATCGTCACCACTGCCGAGTTTCGGAGCGTAACTTATCCAGGCGAATCCTTTGCCCTCAATACAATCCTATTCTGGGCACAAGAAATGGCTTATCAGGAAGAACCCCCAATCAAGTTAATAGTCTCGCGCCTCCACCATATCAACCAGCTTGAACAAGCTTACCGGCACCTGCCCTTGACCCAGACCGATCATGTGGCAGCGGAGAAAACGGTAAATTTCTACCAGGATTGGCTGGCACACAACACATCTGGTGATCCCTACTGGGAGCAATCCGACCACACTGCCAGGGTGGCTCATGTGACCGCTCCAGTGAACTTGATCGGTGGTTGGTATGATGTGCTCTTCCCACAGACATTAGCATGCTATCAACGGCTACGCGCAGCAGGCCAAAATCCATACATGACCATTGGCCCTTGGACGCACGGCGCATCGGTTATGCAGCCAGTGATGATGAACGAAAGCCTGGCCTGGTGCCGCGCTCACCTGTTGAACGACCGAAGCGGCGTGCGGAAACTGCCCGTCAGGCTGTATGTGATGGGCGCAGACGAGTGGCGGGAATTTGAGGAATGGCCTCCCAAGGGTTTTACCCCACAGCGCTGGCATCTGCACGCAGATGGGGTTCTCTGTGCCAACGAGCCAGCTGACTCTGCCCCCGACCGCTACCGCTATGATCCTGCCGACCCGACCCCCTCCGTAGGCGGCTCCAGCCTATCACCCAATTCTGGGGTACGGGATAACCGCAAGCTCGAAGCCAGGCAGGATGTTCTGATTTACACATCCACTCCGCTCGAGCGCGACCTGGAAGTGATCGGCCCACTGCATGTGGAGCTGTTTGTCAAATCCAGCTTGCAGCACACCGACTTCTTCGCACGGCTGTGCAGTGTCAATCCCGCCGGAAAGTCGGTCAACCTGAGCGATGGCATCCTTCGGCTGATCCCTGGACAGCCCAGCGCGGCAGAAGATGGCGTCCTGAAGGTGCAGATCGAGCTGTGGCCCACCGCCCACTGCTTCAAGAAAGGTCAACGCATCCGGCTGCAGATCTCCAGCGGCTCACACCCACGCTTCACTCGCAACCCTGGCAGTGGTGAGCCGCTGGCTACAGCCGTCAAACTGATTTCAGCCGATCAGCAGGTATTCCACGACCCGGCACACCCCTCGGCGATCATCTTACCGGTCAAAGAAAGCCATTAATCCAAAAATGTGTAATGAACCAATAGAAATCCTAGAAAAAGTAAACCGATGATGTCTCTCCGGAAATAAGAAGCCCTGTCTTTCGACAGGGCTTCATTAAGATGACTTCATTTGATGTTTTTTGCCTTAAGTGGCAAGACCAGAAATAATGCGGCTGAACACGTTCGAAATTTGGCTGCCAACGAGAGCAAGAACGATAATCAGAACGACTGCTACCAAAACGATAATTAATGCATATTCAACCATACCCTGACCTTTTTCTTTTCGTGAGAACAACATCGCTGTATTCCTCCTTTCCTCAAAAATTCTGTGATTTTTTCTTTATCAAGATTATACATGACTATAAGATCCAGTCAACCTACATTTTCGTAAGGATAGGCAACCAGAAGGATAAGCTTGCTAAAACGAAAGGGCTTCACAGGGTTATAATAGCAAAACTCAGCGCACTCTATGTTGATAACGGGTTTGATCGCTTTAGATAAAGCCAAATTGATAAAAATGTACAAGTGGAGAGTTTATTAATGTCAAAAGCAGAAATATTTGCCGGTATATGCGGATTCAACACCACTGTTCAGGCTTCCATGGAGGGAGAGGTGTGCAAGCTAGTCATTGACAGCCAATGTGACGCCATCCAGCGCATGGCTGCCGACCTCACCCAGGTTGAGCCATTCCGAGAGATCTCCTTCCGGCGCAATATGCCCCAAACCATGGAAGCCGCAGTCAAGTACTGTAAACACGCGGCTTGTCCCGTCGCCGTGGGGATCATCAAAGCAGTAGAGGTGGAGGCTGGGCTTGCACTTCCCACGGATGTGACGATAAAGATCGAGAGGACATGAAAAGTACTCAAACTCTCTATCTAAGCGCATTGCCCACGCTCGGCCTTCTTACGACCCCGGATCATAAATGAACACAGTATACTGAAAGCTATGTGGGCTGCCCCCAATCACTACGTTGCTGACCGTCACGACATAGGTGGTATCTGCATGTAGGCTTTGGCCAGGAGCTTCCATCGTTCGCCCCAGTGCGGATCCACACCAATGTATTCTCCCCATACCCATTCACCGGGGTATAGCGCGTCACAGGCAGATTAGCCCCATTTTCTGTCATGTTCACCACCGCGTTCGAAAAATCAGCCTCATCGTACGAAAAAGACCAGCGCTGGTAGACCACGGTGTAAGGGCACATACCCAGGAGGAGGCCAGGCTACAAAAGCCTCACGCGTCGCAGGACGAGCATCCCAAATATGGCTGTCAAAGACCCATAAGTCGTTAGCTGCCGAATACCCGCTTCCACCAGGAATATCTCCAGTGCCAAAATTCTGGGTTTGGGGATATAAAATCCAGCGCCGGTGTCCCACTGCCGTGTTACCCGACCCATAATCTTGCATGTACATTCTCAAGGCATCCAAACCATACCCTCCCAAAGCCAGGTTTGAGCTCCCCGCCGCTTCACGCCCCTGGTTTGTATAACATTTCCAATTCGTTGGCGGATTATGCGAAAGCGCACTGTTAGCGCTCATCATCAAGGCAGCCTGTTGTGCTTTCTGGTTGTACTCATCCAACAATGTGACCTTCGCAGGCACACCGGCCATGGCGCGGAAATAATTGATGCGCAGCGCTAGCGAGTCGCGAAAAGCCTGCGATGTCGTCCCTGGATTACAGGCAGACACATTTCCCGTCCAGCCTGGGTTTACCGTGCTAGTAAGATAAAATTTCTGGTAGAAAATCAACAACTCCTGACGGGTGGTTGGTCGCACAGATAGTGCCCAGTCCTCGTAATAGATCACTGGAAAATAAACGAATTTATCCAGCGTAGCCAGAGGCGCTAACTCAATTTTAACACCAGCTTTACCGGTACTTAATTCGAGCTGACCGGGTCGTTCTGGAAAAAGTGGGGGTTCATTCAATTCAACAACTGGATCAACTTGAATACCCGGCTCGCCGCGAGCAGCCGCAGTAATGACCAGAAAGCTCGACCCCAAAAGTACAAGGAAGATCATCGCCCAGACTGAAATCCTTCCAGTTAATCGCCTGCTTTCCTGGGCTTTCGTCAAACGAGTTAATGAGCTTTCATCCGTCACCTCCAATATCTGTTTTTACCGTATAATTGGCCTGCCAATATCAGCAATTCTTGCAAGCCTTGAGCCACCCATGCATTTTTACTGCAAGATTGATGAACACCATTCTAATTTTAATAAATTGATGACGATATCCCCCATAATGCCTAATTTTCCAGATCTGATCCCCCACTTCACCTTTGAAGGGAGCTTCCTATCAGCCCATCCTTTCGGCAATGGGCATATTCATGACACGTACGCAGCGACCTTTGAAACGGAACCTGGCCAGACGCACCGCTACATCCTTCAGAAAATGAACACCCATATCTTCACCCGTCCTGTGCAGGTGATGGAGAATATCCAAAAAGTCACTTCCCACTTACGGAGAGTGATCGAAGAGGTCGGAGGTGATCCCCGGAGAGAAACCCTGACATTGATCCCAACCCAGGAAGGTAAATTCTACTACCAGGAGGAGGATGGCTCCACATGGCGGGCGATGCTGTTCATCGAAGGTGCCCAAACCTACCAGACTTTTCTCGATCCCGAACTTTATAACCGGGCAGCCGGAGCCTTTGGACTCTTCCAGGTACGCCTGGCTGACTTCCCTGCCAGCGACTTGCATGTAACACTTCCCGATTTTCACAATACTCCCTGGCGATTAAACAACTTCATGATCGCTTTAGAGAAAGACACCGCCGGGAGAGCTGGACCTGCCCGGCCGGAGATCGATTTCCTCTTGCAGCGCCAGGAGCAAGCCGGTCTGCTAACCGAGCTCGAAAAACAAGGAAAAATCCCCTTGCGTGTGACGCACAACGATACCAAGCTGGACAATGTGATGATCGACGAAAGGACCGGTGAAGCCATCTGCGTTATCGACCTGGATACGGTTATGCCCGGCCTGGCGCTCTACGATTTTGGGGATGCGGTGCGTTCCGCAGCAAACCCCGCCGCAGAAGATGAGCCGGATCTGTCGAAGGTGTATCTTTAATCTGCCTGTCTTTGAGCGGCTCGTACGGGGTTATCTAGCGAAAGCCGGCTGTCTGCTGACAGAAGCAGAGCTGGAAAACCTGGCTTTTTCCGGTTGGCTGATCACCTATGAACAAGCCCTGCGCTTTTTAGGAGATTACCTGAACGGCGATACCTATTACAAGATTAACCGCCCCGCACAAAACCTTGACCGGGCTCGCACCCAGATCAAGCTCCTCCAGGGCATGGAATCACGCTTCGACCAGATGGAGAATTTGGTGCTGCGCAGCAGATAAAGAAGGACAACCCTTCTCCCGCGTCTCTTTCTATGAAGGAGGAGCCCGGTTCATCGAAACATTGGAGGCTTTTGAGCCCGGAATAAGTTTTGAAATCGAGAATCTGTTCCATCGCATGTTCCAGGAGGATGAGCATTAAGCCCTGGATAAACTTTGGAACAAGCGATCAGGCTCCTCCAGTCACAGAGGTGACTTCCTCCAAAAGCTTCCGGTAATACACATAATTCTCATACGGCACATCCTCGCGAACCCGTCCATCTAAGAGTGGAATGTAGCCACCCTGAGCAAGCAGTTCGGGTACTTTCGCCACCTCAGCCTGGATCGCCTCTTTCCCAATCCGCAAGGCGTCTGTGTCAATCCCGCCAATCAAACGCAGCTCTCTCCCATAGACCTTGCGCAGCTCCCTGAAATCCATCCCATCCTCCGGTGTCTCACACGCCCATAAGCAATTAACTCCTGATCTGAATATGTCATCAAGAAGGGGGCGTGGATTTGCATAGGTACGCATGATCACCAGCGGCACTTGGAAGTTTCGGGCAGCCTCCATGACAGGCTGGTAGCTCCCCAAAACGATATCCCGGTACATGCGCGGCGAGATAATTGGACCGTTATTCCCGCCGATTGGCTCAGAGAAAAGCACTGCGTCCACACTCACCTCCCCCATGATCTGCTCTGCCAGCCGGGCGGCAAATACACCCTGCGCCTCCAGCATCCCTCGCACCAGGTCAGGCTGGTCTTTGGTCAGGTAGAGCACCTCGTAGAAGCGCTTCCAATCTCCTACGCCAAGCGTCAGGAAGAATCCCTGGTGCACGTGCAAGATCAGTGGATAATCTCGCCTATGCCAGGCTTTGACCTTACCCTTCCAGTTCTCAGGCAGCCTCCGGCGCTCTTGAGGGTCGAGCCGGCTTTTAAAACCCCTTAGATCCTCTGGCAGGCGCGGCCAGCGAGGCGGGTAGGGGCGCGGTTCAAGGTCTGGATCGATCTCGTCCCGTTGATCGTAGTGGAACAGCTCGTTCAGGGTTGCCTCACGCATTAAACCCTGGTTATACCACGCCTCCAGCACCTCCTCCCGGATGCCTTCCTCGAGAAAAGGAATGCGATCAACAGATTGAGATGAAAGCGCACGAAGAAAACGCTGCCTGGCGTCCACAAAATACCCTCCCTAAAGCCCTCGACCTCTCGGGATCCATTCTCTTGGGTAATCCCAATCGGTTGCCTTCCAGCGCACCTTCTCCGGGCGCACCAGCGGGAGTATATCTTTGAAGAAATCCAAGCGTTCTACGTCACTCATCGGTGAGAAGGCTTCGGCAATCGCCAGGTTTTGCTCCAGCTGTGCCATACTTTCCATCCCCACAATTACCGTGCTCAGGGGCAGGCTGAAGGCGTAACGCAGGGAGCGCTCAACTTCATGCGTCAGGCTCCCAAAACCTAAGACCTTCATCCCGATCGTTGCCACCCCTTTCGCATTTGCCAGCGGCAGGAACTCTTCAGCAAAGCTGAGGATAAAATGATCGAGGGCTGAGGCGGCCATTAAAGCACTATCAAACGGGAAACGACTCAAAGCCTCAACCAGGATTTGTGGATCAGTATGGCAGCTGATGCTGATATTCCGCACCAACCCCTCTTCCCGCGCCCGGATGGCTGCCTCCAGCGCACCGCCCTTGCCTGTGAATTCATTCAGGCGGGCAAAATCCCACACATTGTGCAGGCGCCATTCATCCACATGATCGGTGTTCAGGCGTTCCAGGCTGGTTTCGAGCTGCCTGCGCGCACCATCTTTCGTGGTATCCCAGGTCTTTGTAGCAATCCACATCTCCGCCCGGCGGTGCTTGACCACCTTGCCCATGCGTGTCTCTGCCTGCCCTTGTGAGTAGATCCAGGCGGTATCAAAGTAGCGGATGCCGCGATCGATGGCCGTGTTGACAATCCGGATCGCTTCCTCTTCGCTGCAGTGATGCTCGTCAACAATACGTTGGCCGCCAAAGCTCAGGATCGGAAAAGATTGGCCGGTTTTACCAAAAGGTCGGGTTTCCATATGTCTCCTCCATAAGCCAAAGATTGGTACTCAGTAAATAACCATCTCTCCCCTAAGAATATTATACATGAGAGAAAGGAATTTCCTTCTTAGTACTTTTAAAATCTCCCTGCGTTCCATTTTTCGATTACGAACCAATTAAAAGAGATTGACCCCCTCTCTTCCAGCGAGGGGGTCATTCTCACCCAAGGAAAGGATCACTTGTTCCCGGTTATTAAGGCGTCACCTTCTGCAATTTACCCAAGGTACGGCTGCACTCATCCCTGACCATGGAGAAAACAAGCACATTCTCGCTTTTGCTCGTCAGTTGGTAAAAACCCATCCCGTTACAATACTTGGACATTGGGCCTAACCAGAGTTGGTCACCTTGCTGGCCGTACTGGCCTTCATCGGACTTGTCGCCTGCCTGAAGAGCTTCCAGTGAACTGTAAAGAGAATAAAACCCATTCGATTTGAATTCGAGGTAAGTTCCATTGAACCAGGTCCCAACCAACTCATCCTGGGTCACTGAAAGCACTCCCGAATTAGCAGGTTCCCGAACGATGAAAGGTGCAGTTGGCATAGGCGTGAAGGTTGGTGTATGCTGCGGGGTTTTGGGTGTAAGGGTCGACGCAGCCGCATACGATATTCCGCTGCAGCCGCTGGCCATCAGGCTGAAAACTGCGACCAGTGTTAAGATGGTTAGAAATTTGTTAGTGTTCATTTTTTTTCTCCTTTTTTTGAATGTGTGAATTGGTTTGGTTTGGTTTGGTTTGGTTTGGTTTGGTTTGGTTACAGAAGGCTGCTTACAAAGGCATCCATCCAGGCCAGGCGCTGAGGAGCGAAAGTCAAGACATCCGGCACAGGTAAATCGCTGCCAACGATTGCTACCAGGAAAGTATCGGCGAAATCATCGGCTGGGTTCTTGCCGCCATTCATATATTCGGGCCACGACTCGGAGCCAGCGTATTTTGAGATGTAGTCTGAGCGGTCCAGGCAGTGTGGGAAGGGTACCTGCTCCGGATGACCGCCCAGATCCTTGAGCATTTGATCGGCTGCACCGCCACCGAACCAGACGGCTGGTTTGTCACCACCCATATTGTTGTCCAGTACGTGCCCCAGCTCATGCACTACGACAAAAGCCGTGAACTTTTCGGGCAGGTAAACATCGGTATTGGGGAAGACAAACCCACGGATATTGATTTGGTAAGCGCTGTTGATCACCATGCCATTGATATGAAAGATGGCATTGTGCAGGTACTTCTTGATCCATGCCTGGCCATTCAAACCGGTCAGGTCTGCCACGTAACTCTCAATCCAGGTGCCCGCCTTCAAGATCGTATTAAGGTGCTCGCTCGTGTACTCTCCATCGACCTTCCAGCCGTAATTCTGTTCAAGGGTGTTGAGCAGATCCGATGGGCTGGACGTAACTGCTTTGCTCTGGGCTAAGGCATTCTGGGTTCCATTGAAGAGCATGGTAGCTAAGATGGTGAGGAGAAAAATTCGCTTGATCATTTTGACTTCCTTTCCTGGTGTCAAGTGCGCCGAATTTGTTTCTGTGAATCCACTTTACAAATTCAGCGCGAGGAAGTCGCAATACAGGCGCGAGAGCTGCGCAAGATCTACGTAAGAACAGCGTAAGAGAATCAAGTTAAGACCCCAGGGGATTCTGGCGATGCAAAGCAACGCAACCCCAGGGGTCTACTTGATTAAATATCGATCCCACCTGATCGCTTTATGCTACAATGAATATGCTGATTAATTGCAGGTAAGGGAGGAATATGCCCCAACTGGAGCTGTCTTTTCTAGGTCCTCTGCAGATCAAGCTGGATGGTCAACCCGTCACCGGCTTTGAAGCGGACAAGGTGCGCGCCCTGCTCGTTTATCTAGCAGTCGAATCACAGCACGCCCACAGGCGTGAGCATTTAGCCACCCTCTTCTGGCCTGGCTGGCCGGACGCCTCTGCCCGCACCAGCCTGCGCAACGCCCTCTCCAACTTGCGCGCGGCGATTGGCGACGCTACCGCCGATCCTCCCTTCCTGCTCATCACCCGCGAGACCATCCAGTTCAATCCAGAAGTCCAGCTATTCCCTCGATACCCTCGAGCTCGAGCGCATCATCAAAGACAGCCACGCCACCGTAGAACAACTTCAGGTTGCTCTCGACCTCTATCGCGGGGGTTTCCTGGAAGGCTTCACGCTCAAGGACTGCCCCGCCTTCGATGACTGGTCCGCTATCATCCGCGAACACTTGCAGCAACAGGCTTCTGCGCTGCTTTCCCGATTGGCAGAGCTGTATGAGCAGAGCAAGGAGTATGATAAAGCCATTGAAAATGCTCGTAAACTTCTCGAGCTGGAGCCCTGGCAGGAAGACGCTCACCGCCAGTTGATGAGGCTGCTGGCTGCCTCCGGTCAGCGCCCGGCTGCCCTGGCGCAATTCGAAGCCTGCAAGCGCAGCCTGAAATCCGAGTTAGGCGTCGAGCCTTCGGCTGAGACAGTTCGTCTGTTCGAAAACATCCGCGACAGTCACTCATCAGAGCCTGCCCAGAAGCAAGAACATCCCCACAATTTGCCAATGCAATTGACCAGCTTCATCGGCCGTGAGAAAGAGATCGCCCGTGTGAAAAACCAGCTCAACGCCCACCGCCTGGTGACACTCACCGGAGCCGGCGGGACGGGTAAGTCTCGCTTGTCATTGCAGATCGCCTCCGAGCTGCTGGAGAAATTCACAGATGGGGTCTGGCTGGTCGAGCTGGCAGCCTTATCAGACCCTAAGAGAGTACCGTTAGCCGTTGCCCGCGCCCTGGGTCTGCGCGAGACAACTGTCAGTGATGCGGTTTCTCTCCTGGAAAATTTCATCGAAGTGAAGCACCTGCTGCTCATCCTGGATAACTGCGAACATCTCATCGAAGCCTGCGCCAGTCTGGCAGACGCTCTACTGCACGCCTGCCCGCACATCTCTATCCTGGCCAGCAGTCGCGAAGCCTTGGAGATTGAAGGTGAAGCCTCCTTCCGCGTGCCTCCCCTTGCCTTTCCATTGGCGGGTACATCTCTGGAGAATCTGGAACAGTATGAAGCTGTCCGCTTGTTTGTCGAGCGCGCAGAAACCGCTTCTCCTGAGTTTGCCATCAACATACAGAATGCTCCGGCCGTCACCCAACTCTGCCAACGCCTGGACGGCATCCCGCTGGCGCTCGAGCTTGCCGCGGCGCGCGTCAAACTGCTTAGCGTTGACGAGATCACCCACCGGTTGGATGACCGCTTCCACCTGCTCACCGGGGGCAGCCGGGCAGCCCTGCCGCGCTACCAGACGCTGCGCGCATCCATCGATTGGTCCTATGAGCTGCTCTCACCTGCTGAGAAAGCGTTCTTGCAGCGTTTATCCGTCTTTGCAGGGGGGTGGTTTCTGGAGGCGGCGGAATATGTCGGTTGTGGAAATGACATCCAACCCTGTGAAGTATTGGATTTGCTTGGTCAATTGGTCAACAAATCTCTGGTATCCGTTGAGGCTGAAGTCCTCTCAAACACGCACTACCGTATGCTGGAGACCATCCGCCACTATGCTCAAGAAAAACTGCTGGAAGCAGGGAGTGCCCAAGCAGCCCGTGACCGGCATTTGAATTATTTTCTCTACCTGGCCGAAAGCGTGGAACATAAGATCCGCGGGCCAGATCAGAACGTTATCACAACCATGTTAGGTGCCGACCTGGAAAACCTGCGCTTAGCTCTTGATTGGTCGATTGAAGGTAAAGATAACCCAGGCTGGACGCCTGATCCAGGATATAAATTAGCCTCAGCCTTGTTGTGGTTCTGGAACAGCCAATCTCTCTTTACTTTTGCACTGGAATGGCTGGAACATTTGCTTGAGGCAGAAGCCAAATCCACTGGTGAGGAACCTGTCCATGTAGCAAGGGTAAAGATCCGCGCCAAAGCACTCCGAATCGCAGGTTATTTGGCCATGAATGCAGGCGATATTGAAAAAGCAACTATATTTTCTGAGCAAAGTTATTCATTATATAAATCCATCAAGGATGATGGAAAAATAGGCTTAGCTTATGCCATCTGGAATTTGGGGCATATCGCTTTCATTAGAGGGGATTTATCCCAGTCAGAAAAGTTAATGGAAGCGTGCTTCGAGATATTCAAGGAAGAGGGAGACCGGTTCGGTGAAGGCGAGAGCGATCTTGTGTTCGGATTAATTGCCTTAAGTCAGCGAAAATACGAACAAGCCAACCGGTATTACGAGATGAATTTAGCCTTGCGAAAGGAGATCGGTGATCAAGATGGCGCGGCCTACACGTTATTATCCCTGGGCAATGTAGCATGTTTCCAACGCAAATTCGATAAAGCCACATTGCTAACGACAGAAAGTCTGCAGGTTGCAGCTGCGATTAAGAACTCATTTATTTTACAATGGGGTTCCTATAATTTAGGATTAATAGACTGGATCCAGGGAAATTTTGAACAGGCTGTCAGCCATATCAACGAAATGATGTCCATATGCCGGCAAACGGGGGATATCTACTCCATCACTTATGGCCTTTACATCCTAAGCACTCTGAGTTTGTCCCAAGGAAATCTTGCAAACGCACAGGAATTTCTCGAAGAAAGTCTGTCGACAAGTCTCAAGAAAGATATGGCTCATCTGCTCTGCGGATCAGGCGCTTTAGCCCTGGCTGAAGGCAATCTGGAACAGGCGACTGATAATTATTCAAAAGTTTTGGAAGGAAAATTTGAGGATGTATATATAAGCCAGGAAGCAATCGCCCATTATGGTATAGGAAAAATTGCATACAAAAAGGGTGATTTGGATAACGCCAAGCAAAAATTTCATCAGGCAATTGGAAAATGGGTAGGATTGGACTGGCTTTTTTGGAACGATGAGCTTGCTTTAGAGGGCTTGTCCTTTCTGTCGCTATCCGAAAAGCAAATGGAGAGAGCTGCCCGTTTATTGGGAGCAACCGAAGGCTGGCACCAAATCTTCAAGTTCACCCGCACCCCGCTCGAAAGGCAGGGACGTGAAAGCGCCATTACCTCCCTCCAGCAGGCCCTGGGCGAAAAGGCTTTCGCGACCGCCTGGGAAGAGGGACAGGCAATGACCCTCGAGCAGGCCATCGAGTACGCCAAGCAGGTATAAACCTTTACGATAACCTGTATTCCAGCCCCAGGGGGTTATATAAACCTGGGGTTTATCCATTATTCGTGGATGGTTACCTATGTTCTTTCTCCCCTTCTATATTATATAATTACGGCAACAACAGGGTTGTTTTCCCCCACATATCCCAACTTACTACCCATTAGAAAAATTATGCCATCTCCTTCCTCGAAACCGTCTCAAGTAGAATTAACTCGCCAACGGCGTGAACATGCACTTGCCTATAAACAAGGCACTCTGCCCAACCACCTCGACCTGACCCTCTCCGAAGCCCTGGTCCTCGGATTGCTCAAGCAGGGAGTCAAGACATTTTTCACCGTATTCGGTCACGGCTCGACCGAAGTGGGCGAAGTGCTGCGTCTCTACCAGGAGGCCGGACTGGTCAAGGTCTATGGCCTGCGCAGCGAAATCGAAGCATCCCACGCCGCGACCGCCCTGCGCTGGGTGACCGCGGAGAAAGCCGCCGTGATCACATCTATCGGCCCGGGTGCTCAGCAAGCCCTGGCAGCTTCTCTCGTCCCAGCCTCCGATGGGATCGGGGTCTGGTATATCTTCGGTGATGAAACCACCGAAGACGAGGGCTTCAACATGCAGCAAATCCCTCGCCACGCACAGGGCCTTTTTTTACAGCTAGCCTCGACCATGGGGAACGCCTACAGTCTGCACACGCCCTTGGCGCTGCCCACAGCCCTGCAGCGCGGCGCGGCCACGGTGGACCATCCCTACCGCCCTGGACCCTTCTACCTGCTGCTGCCGATGAACACCCAGGCTGCCTGGCTGCCGGATTTCAACCTGGATGAGCTCCCCGAAGCGCCGCACCTCTCGCTGGGAGCGGCGGATGGCGACTATATGCAAGCTGCCCAATGGATCCGAGAAGCTGAACGAATTCGTTGTCAAGGTCGGCGGGGGCGGGCGCATGGCTGGACCGGAGCTGGAAAAACTTCTGGAGCTTTGCGGAGGCGTCCTGGTGCACACCCCGATCGCTACAGGCTGCATCCCCTATTCTCACCCTCTAAACATGACTGTGGGTGGATCGAAGGGCTCGCTGTGCGGAAACTACGCCATGGAAAACGCTGACCTGCTGATCGCAGTGGGCACACGCGCCGTCTGCCAGTCCGACAGTTCCCGCACCGGCTATCCGAATGTGAAACAAGTGATCAATATCAACGCAGACATGGAAGATGCCACCCACTACCGCCATACCCAGGCGCTGGTCGGTGATGTGCGGAAAACCTTGAAAAAATTGAACCACGCCCTTATCCCTGGTGCTGCATCCAAAACAGACTGGCTGAAAGCCTGCACTGAGCAGAAATCGATCTGGCAAGCTTACAAAGCCGAGCGAGAACATAACCCTATTTTGCACGACGACTATTGGGGAACTCCGGTCTTGACCCAGCCAGCCGCCATTAAAATCGCCCTGGATTGGGCAAAGGTACGTGGAGCAGTCAGCTTCTTCGACGCTGGCGATGTGCAGGCGAACGGCTTCCAGATCGTTGAAGATGACCATCCCGGCCAAACCTTCACTGAAGCAGGGGCTTCCTACATGGGCTTCGCAGTTTCTGCCCTTCTATCCACCTGCGCAGCTAAGCAGCCCTTCTTCGGCCTTGCCCTCACCGGCGACGGATCCTTCACGATGAATCCCCAAATCCTGATCGACGGTGGTGAGCACGGAGCCCAGGGCTGCATCCTGCTCCTGGATAACGGGCGGATGGGCGCCATCACCGGGTTGCAGGAGGCGCAGTACGGGGAAGGATTTGCCAACTGGAACACCGTTTATATTGATTACCTGTCTTGGGCTCGTTCGATCCCAGGTTTGCTGACCTTGGACGGTGGTCGCGACCCTGCAGCGCTAAAAGCCGCCCTGGAGCAGGCTGGCAGCCATGCGGGTCTCTCGTTCATCCATGTGCCGGTCTACTACGGCCCTGACCCATTGGGAGGCATGGGGGTCTATGGTCGTTGGAATGTGGGCAACTGGTGTGACGAAGTCCAAGGAATGCGACATACCATCGGTTTATAAGGAGAAGGTCATTATGAAAATAGCAGTCATCAATGAGATCAGTGCCGCTGATAAGAACGCCGATATCCTGAGGGCATTAGAAGATCGCGGCCATTCCGTTTTGAACCTGGGTAATACCCGGAGCAGCGACTCGCCCGCTTTGCTCTACATCCACACCGGGCTGATGTCAGCCTTGCTCCTGCATCTGAAAGCTGTCGATTTTGTCATTGGCGGCTGCGGAACCGGGCTGGGCTACCTCAACTCCGTCATGCAGTACCCGGGTGTTTTCTGTGGGCACTTGCTTACCCCATTGGATGCGTTCCTCTTCGCCCGCATCAATGCCGGCAACTGCGTCTCGCTGGCGCTCAACCAGGGTTATGGTTGGGCTGGTGAGGTCAACCTGCGCCTGATCTTCGATGCCCTGTTCACCCCGGAGACCGGCAGTGGCTACCCAGTCAGCGCGCGCCGAGCCTCAGCGCCAGGGCAGGCACCTGCTCCAACAGGTTTCTCGGACCACCCACCGCCCTATGCCCGAGATCCTGTCGGCACTGCCCGAGGAGGTGCTCCGTCCAGCTCTCACCTTCCCTGCCTTCCACACCGTGCTGAAGGAAGTTGTTACATACGATCCAGAGTTACAATCCACGGTCAGGAATCATTAAAGGATCAATCAGAATGAACTGCTTTGTCAAATCTTTATGCTTTTTCCTGACCTGCAGTTTAAAATCTGTGAGATCCGAAACGATGGACACATTGTAAGCATCCGTGAGCAATTTTAGGATCAACAAGGAGATTTCCATGGCTGAAGACACTGGTAAATTGCGCACTCGCACCAAGATCTTTTACGGTATCGGCGACCTCGGCAACGCCCTGGTGAATTCGGCGATCCAGTTCTTCTTGATGAAGTTCTATACAGACGCCGCCCTGATCATGCCTGCCCTGGCGGGTAATGCCCTGCTGATCGGCAAAATCTGGGATGCTATTAATGACCCCCTCTTTGGCTGGTTCACCGACCGGACCAAATCACGCTTCGGGAAACGGCGTGTCTTCATGCTTTTTGGAGCGATTCCACTGGCAATATCCATTGCCCTGCTTTGGTATGTTCCCGCATCGCAGTGATGTCTGCCTTTGTGTGGATCGCCTTTACCTTTATCCTGTTCGACACGCTCTGGACGCTGACCAACGTCCCCTACTATGCCTTGACCTCCGAGCTGACCGACGACTACGATGAGCGATCCAGCCTGACTACCTACCGTATGGTGATGGCTGTTCCAGCTTACCTGGTCGGGGCTGCTTTGACCCCTGCCATTGTAGGTCTATTCGCCCTCCAGCGCACCGGGTATGCTTTCATTGGCATCGCCTACGGTATCTTCGCTGCAGCAGCCTTGATCATTTCAGCCCTAGGAATTCACGAGCGTACCGGCCTGGCAGTTTCGACACCCGAGCCATCACCTATCAAGTCGCTCCTGGTCTCGTTAAAGAACAAGCCCTTCATATGGTTGTGCGGAGTCTATTTCGTGATCAATATCTCCTTTGCCTTCATCAAAATCTTGATGGCCTATTACGTCGAATACCAGCTGCTGATGAAAACATCCATTTCATTGGTAATGGGTTTGCTCTTAATCTGCGTCACGATTGCTCTACCATTCTGGCAGTGGCTCAGCCGCAAGATGGACAAAGGCCCTGCCTACGCCTTGGGGATGATGCTCGGCGCCCTGGCAGTGATGATCACCTTCTTCCTGCCGCACAACGCTACCCCGTTGATCTATCTTGTTTCTGTGCTGGCAGGTTTTGGTTTTTCAGCTCAATGGATCTTCCCCTGGGCGATGGTGGCCGATGTAGCAGATTATGACCGCCTAGAAACCGGTCAGCAGCGCAGCGGTATGTACTACGGCGTTTGGGGGTTGGCCACAAAATTTTCCGAAGCGCTGGCCCTGGCAGCCGTTGGTTGGATCTTGACCGGGTTTGGATATGTTCCGAATGTTGAGCAAACGCCACAGGCTCTCCTCGGCATCCGCCTGTTCTTCGGGTTGATCCCGGCGTTCTTCATCTCTCCTTGGACTGCCTTTCTTGTTCTTGTACCCCATCACCCGCCGGAGCCACGCTGAAGTGCGCCGAAAACTGGAAGGATTAGATCAAGCTTTTAAACAGGAATCGAAGGAGGAAATTCGATGAATCCAATCCGGGTTGCCATTGTCGGCTGCGGCCGCATCTCTGACCTACACCAGCTTGGTTACCGTAATCGGGAGGATGCCAAAATCGTGGCGGTCTGTGATACAAACAAAGCCCATGCCCGAAAAAAAGCCAAAGAATGGGGTGTGGCAGAAAATTTATACAGACTACCTGCAGGTCCTCGAAGACAAAGAAGTTGACCTGGTCGAGCTCCTGACCCCCCACTATCTGCACTGCCCAATGACCGTGCAGGCTGCCCAAGCCAGGAAGCATATCTCGGTTCAAAAACCGATGGCCCTGACTGTCTCCGAAGCAGACGAGATGATCGCCGCGGCGAACCAGGCAGGGGTCATGTTGCGGGTTTATGAAAATTTTGTGTATTACGCTCCTGCGGTACGTGCCCGGCAGATGATCGAAGCTGGCGAGATCGGTGAAGTGCGGGCGGTTCGACTGCATGTCTCCACGGGTACGGGGGATACCGCCTGGGAGGTGCCGTTTTCCGCCTGGCTGTGGCGCTTCAATGAGAAAAAATCCGGTGGGGGTCCACTGGTCTTCGACCATGGCTACCACCTATTTTCAATAGCCTATTACCTTGGAGGACCTGTCGAACAGCGTCTATGCCTGGATCGACAAGACCCCTGTCTCGCAGGCTGCGGGGCTGGTTGATATTGACGCTCCAGCAGTTATTATGTTCCAATTCAAAGCTCCACGTTGCTATGGAGTTCTGGATATCGAGCACACCCCCAAGATGCGCATCCATTCCCAATATTATGCTGACGACGACCGCATCGAAGTGATTGGAGATAAAGGTATCCTTTTCATCAATCGATACACCGCCAAGACCGTTGATTTACCGGAGCTGATGCTATTCAAGGATGGTAAGACCACCCCGATCCCGGTTGAAGGAGTGGAATGGCACGATTCCTTTATTGCCGCCACACAGGACTGCATCGAGAAGCTGAAAACCGGTCTCCAGCCCCGCCTGGATGGACCGACCGGCAAGGCTGTTTTACAGTTCACCTTAGCGGCGCTTCAATCCTCTGCCGCTGGTCGAGAAGTGAGGCCAGAAGAAGTGAAATAAACCAGCCAATCAACCGGTAGATTGATTGGCTAGCCTAACGAATGTTTTTTCTAAAACCTGGATAACCGCCGCCAAATCCACCTTCTCAAAATCTGTGGTCTCAACTTCAATATACTCCCCTGCAGACCCAATGGGGGCAAGCGCCCCAAGAGCAGCGTTGGGCGCAGCTCATCATAGGTCTCCGGATCGACATGTCCCGGGTGACGCGTACCTGTTTCCCAGCGCTGGCGGTAGCGTTCCACAATCACTTCCCCCTCTGCCACGCACTGGATCTCGATCGCTCGAAATATGTAATTCTCCTGTAATTTTTGAAGTCTGGGTCCTTCTCGTTCAACAGCGAAGTTGCTTTCCAAGATAAAAGACTGCCTGGCTTCCAAGAGTGCTTCGGTGAAGTAAAACAAAAGGCTATACGCAGCCGCCCCAATTCTTCTAGACCAGTCTCGGTCGGACCAACCCAATGAATTAAACAGGCTTTCTTTGATCCCGTCTTTATAAAGGTACGGGAGGGAGAAATGAGCCGCAATTTGCTTTCCAAGAACAGTTTTACCCGTACAAGGCAGCCCGGTGATGAAAAAGACCACAGGGTTGGCATTACCGGCCTCTTTCGTTTCTTTTCGTTGGTTTTC
The DNA here is from genome assembly GCA_963754615.1 of uncultured Chloroflexia bacterium. Lineage (GTDB taxonomy): Bacteria > Chloroflexota > Anaerolineae > Anaerolineales > UBA4823 > CAVVUF01. Next base: position 83,532 of record CAVWGW010000012.1, read on the forward strand.
AATCCCGGCCATTCAAGAATTTCCGTTATAGCTCCAAATCCCTGTAAAATGTGTTCTCCACCACCCCTTCGAGCAGGCTGTATACAGAGGCACCGATCAGAATTCTCAAAGTACTTTTTGAGAGCAAAGTAAGCCTTCCAGCGCTGTACAGTACTCCCGTTGAAACCATAGCGCATCGTTACATCCACAAAGCGTTTCTCCATCAAACAAAAACCGCTGGGCAGTGCCAGGCAGTCCATCAGTTGGATCAGGCGGTCATAATCATCATACTCGAAAGCAGCCAGCCTATCTTGAAAAAACAGAAATTCATCGGAATTACCATCCCAGGCTGCCTGAGCGGGCAGGTTCTTATCCGGATAGGAATGTGTCAGGCAGATACGCCCAACCTCAGGGTAACCCTCTCTTTCCATAAAACGAAATCCATCCAGGGCATGCCGCATATGAGAAGGTCCTCGCGCCGGCCAATATCGTGCAGCAAGCCAAAGATCATTGCCGTTTCGATATCGAGACCTGGCACTTTTTCTGCGATCAGGCTGGCGCCCTTCGCTGCGTAACGGGAATGTGCTACCCAAGGACCAGGATTGAGAGAGGCAGCCTCGAGAAGGTATGATTCCGCTTGGGGAAGAGATGGAATTTTCATTATAAAATTTTCACATCCAACCAGGCTAGCCAATTTCCCCTTGCTGACCAACTCGCCCTGATGTACCTGAGGTGGGGGCTGCATGCTGATCGGGCTCCCAGGTTTCGTTTCTGTTGCCACATTGATCGTAAAAGGATATTTCTTTTCTCCTCCCATCCAATGATTCTTCCGTGTACGCGCAGAAAATTCAAGGGAATCGGATTTTCCTTCCTGAATCCGCAGCTTGCTCTCAGAAAGTGAAAACACGAGCTCATTCCCTCTGGTCAATAAAAGTGATCGTAAAGGTCTCAACCACATTACCCAAGTTTTGAATTATTACCCTTCCGGTCTCTCCGCTTTTCAGCCCTTGTGGCTGGAGCTGGCTGGTATATTGGGTAAAAGGTAAAATGGTTAGTGCACACCGGGTATCAACAACTTCGGCTGGATTGTTTTTTGATCTCACTCGGAGGATGAAAGGATATCGGGTAGCGCGGCTGTCAGCTTGCCGTGGAGGCTGGATCGGCAGCGTCACCTCCAGTGACTTCCCAGGTTGTAACGGTAGTAGAGCTGGGATGTTTTGAACCCACCCATTTGGCAAGCCTTCAACGATAACCTGAAACTGATCCACCTGGGTTCCCTGGTTGATCATTGAAAAAGTGAGGACTGCCGTTTTTCCAGCCTCTACTAACAAATTTACCTGAGGGACGGCCACTCCGATCCACCCCCTCCCTTGACTGCTTATCGCAGGCTTTAAGTCCACTATAGTCCCCTCGCTCTTGAATTTTTTCGAATCATTCCATCCTTTAGCCCTTACCAATCTCAAGTAATGATCCCCAATTCGTAAAGGTTTTTCAGAGTCCCAGGGTTCATCGACCCCAGGTAAAAGGCGCTTCTTTTCGAGAAAAGAGCCATTGGTGCTGTTCAAGTCAGTCAACCTGTAATGGTCGCCATCAAATTCGAGTCTGGCGTGCTTTCGGGAGGCTTTGAGATCATCGAGGACAATATCTGAGCTTTCATCCCGCCCGATGATCAAGGCTCCCTTCAACAGGTTGACAATACGGCACTCTCCTCCTGGCAAGAAAACCTCCACACGATCAATTTCTCGCTCATCCGCAGGCGATTGGAACTTCTTCCAAATCGATGGTCCACGAACTTCTTCCTTCACTCCTGCCTCTTGCGAAGATCCTTTTCTTACTTCCAGAACCCGTTCCAACATTGTGGCAAAAGCCAGAGCGTTGGCTGGCCTGGCTTCTCGGTTGCGTTGGAGTGTCTGCAATAAGAGGTCTGACAATGTTTCTGGTATCCCCGCTGGTAAAGGGGGCGGAACTGGCGGAGGCTCGTACATATGACAGCGAACCGCATCTGAAACCGTTTTTAAAGAGAAGGGAAGCCTGCCGCTAACCAGCTCATAGAGCAGCACACCCAACGCATAAATATCGCTGCGCGCATCTGCAGCCTGCCCCAAGGCTTGCTCCGGTGCCATATAAGCGGGTGTGCCTAAGGAGATCCCCGTCATCGTTTCTAGCCCACCAACCATTAGCTTGGCTAATCCCAGGTCTGTCAGTACCGGCCGGTAAGGCAGTCTTTCACCTGAAATTGGCTCAAGCAAGATATTGGCAGGTTTAATATCCCGGTGTAAAACGCCGTGCTCATGGGCATATCCCAAAGCCAGGCTTACCTGGCGCACAAGTTCAACAGCTTCTTCCACAACCATCGTATGGTTCTCTGCCCGCAATACTTTCATGCGTGCAGTCAAGTTTTCACCAGCAATAAAGTCTTCGACGATAAATAAATAATCATCTTCCTCGCAAATATCATGCACTTGCACGATGCCAGGATGCTTCAACCTTGCTCCTGACTGAGCTTCCTGTAGAAAACGGTCTCTAAACTCCTGGTTATGCGATAATGAGGGGTGCATGATCTTTAACGCAACCTCTCTTTTTAGCTTTAAATCTTGAGCTTTGTAGACCGCTCCCATGCCACCGGAACCAAGCTGGTGGAGGAGTTGATAACGACCGATGATCTCTTGAGGAAATGCGTTCATATCACTGGATTAATTCCTACTTTATGGACAGATCCATTCTTAAGTATTTTTATTCATTATACAATAGCTTTCTACTGCCCCTATTTATAGATTATTTCTTGGTTTTACATCTCGATACGACCAGTTACTAACCTTGGTATAATCAACTTATGCCCATACCTACCCTCAATGAATTAATTCACACACTTCAGAGTGGCACCACACGCGAACAGTATCAGGCAGCCCTTTTGCTTTCAGGATATCGCGAGCCTCAAGCAGTAGAAGCTTTGGGTCTGATTCTAAACAGCACAAAAGACTCTGCTTTACAAGATATCGCCATCAAATCTCTGGGACGTATGAGCCCTCTGGCTTTCGATGAGCTAACTCTGGCCTTGGGAGGGGAAGGAAAACCCGGGCATCCCCGCCATGTGGTCCGGGCACATGCAGCTGAAGCCTTAGGAAAGCAAGACAACCCCGCCGCAATTAACCTGCTTCTGCATGCCCTCAAAGACGCACATCCCGATGTGCGCAAACAAGCTGCTGGAGCTCTTATTCACTTTAAGGAAGATCAGGCCATAGAAGCGCTCAAACAGGTATTGTTGAACGATCCTGATGCTGGTGTGCGCAACCGGGCTACCAGTGTGCTGCAAGCCATGGGCATCACCGCCCCAGTCAACATTCCCACCATCATCACTATTTCCAAGCCAGTTTCGAAACCTCTGCCGCCGCTTCGCAGCGACACATCGATAAAAAAGAATTAAGATGGCAACCTTTATTTCTCTGTTACGAGGCATTAATGTCAGTGGACAAAAATCGATCCGTATGGCAGAGATAACACACCTATACGAAACATTGGGCTTAAATAACATACAGACCTATCTTCAGAGTGGTAATATCGTCTTCGAGAGTGAAGCGTTGGGCGGGTCAAATCTCATTGAGAGGATTGAAGCAAAAATCGAGAAATCTTTTGGCTACCATGTGCCAGTTTTTGTCCGCACACTGGATGATTTCCAACACATCGTGAATCACAACCCATTCCTCAGGGACCGAAACGAAGATCCTGCCAACCTTTATGTCACCTTCTTGTATTCTTTACCGAAAAAAGAATTGGTCAATCGTCTGCCTGCTCAAGTAAGCGAAGAGGATAAATTTATTCCAGGTGAGAAAGAGATCTATCTCTTCTGTTTACACGGATATGGAAAAACAAAGCTTACGAACAATTATTTCGAGAAAAAATTATTTGTGTCTGCCACTACCCGCAACTGGAATACGGTAAATGCATTGTTTAAAATCGCTAGTGTTTGAAGAACACCAAACCCTGCTACATCCCACTCACCTGGTATTGAGCTTTCTCTAACCATTCTGGGTTGATCTCAACTCCCCAGCCGGGACCATCAGGCACCGCCACCATACCATCCACCACTTCCAACATAGGTTCAAAAAGTCCATCTGTCCATCCAGAAGGCTCTATGGAAAATTCTAAGTAAGGGCCAGCATTAGGGATAGAAGCCAACAGGTGCAATGTAAAGATTGTAACCAGGGAAAGGTTTGCCGAGTGTGGTACACACAACAAACCTGCTTCATACGCAAACCTTGCTACGCGCAGTGCCCGTGTTATCCCTCCGACATAACATACATCCGGTTGGACAATATCTACTGCGTGCATACGCACCATTCGCCGCCACTGCGCCAGATCAACGTCCTGCTCCCCTCCCGCCACATCGATATCTAACTTTGCTGCAACCTCTGCCGTCCATTCCAGCTCCCAGTAAGGGCAGGGCTCCTCGAAATGGCAGAATGCATTCTCTTGTAGCAGCCTGCCAATCTGGATCGCTTTCTCTGGTGAATAGCATGAATTGGCGTCTGCCAGTAGCTTTACACCATCCCCAAGCACCTTGTGTACTGTTGGAATGAGCGTCTCTGTACGACCAGGCCACACGTCAGAATCATGTCCGCATTCCTTACCCAAACGGATTTTAAACGCTCGAAAACCTTTCTCATCCCGTAGCCTCAACAGCCGTTCAGCCTCGTCTGTAGGGGTGATATCGCGGCGCATGCTGGAGCCATAAGCTGGAACACGCTTTGGCGTCCCGCCCAACAGCTCAAAGACAGGTTTTTGATCACGCCGCCCGCGTAAATCCCATAAAGCAGTTTCAATCCCACCCACTGCACGGCTGATATACGACCAGGGAAACTTATGGTTGCGTTCAAAACAAGCATCCACCAATCCATCAAGATCCTCCACATCCCAACCTAAGGCAAACGGAGCTATCTGGCGATGTAGGACGGTGGCTGTGATGTCGGCGTTGAAAGGCGCAGTCTGTCCCCAGCCGCGCCAACCATCGTCGGAGGTGACTCGCACCAGGCAGAGCAATGGTGTTGCAAAGGTTTCTATTCGTTGTAGTTTCATAACTAATGAACATCCTATCGCTTAAGGTTCAGCTGCCAATACTCCTTGATATTTATAGAGCAGCAATCCAAAATTTTAATATCGTGACCTCACTATATTACCCACCCAATCAGCAGGTGCGAAGGACTCGCTGACATTAAGAAATGACAACATCGTGATTGGCTTCTTCAAATTACTAGCTGCCATCATCTTGTGATGCCCATCGAGCAGGAAATGCACCAACTTGACATCCAATCCAATTCTCGCCACCAGGGTCTGGACGCAGGACCATCTGGACGGGTAGAGAATTCGAGAATATTTTGTGAGGCTGTAATTTCGAATTTTAAGTGTGGCATAATTCGTTTGCTTTATGGGATCATTAAGCCAATTCGCGGATAAAAGTGGCGTAAAACTGTACCATTCTTTGAAAATTTTCCACCCCAATCCGCTCATTCGTCCCATGCACCCGGCTCAAGTCATCTGGCTTAACCCATAAAGGGGAAAAGCGATAGATGCTGGCAGATAATCTTGCATAATGGCGGCTGTCAGTAGCTCCAGTCACAAGACCTGGTGCAACCACAACACCAGGAAAAATGGTTGCCAGGGCTCGTTCCAGCGCTTGGAAACTAATTTCATTCACTTGTGAAACCGATGAAGCTTCGACGCAGAAGTCGGAAGCAGGTTTAACTTTTACACGCTGGTCAGCAATTGTCTTCTGCACATGTTCCAAAACACTTTCAGAAGTGTCTCCCTGTAGCAAGCGAAAATTAACCGCCCCACGTGCCTGAACCGGTAAGATGTTATCTTTGAATCCTGCGTTAAAAATCGTTGGAGCCGTAGTGGTCCGGAGCATGGCGTTAATGGCATTCACACCACTTAACCGGTTCAGTAACAAACCTTTGAAAATCCACAGGTTAGCCATCACCAGGCGCAGAGAAAAAGGCATTTCTGGCGCCAGGTAAGCGAACATCTGGCTGGTAGGAGGTCTGAAACGCGCTGGCATTTGATGCTCTTCCAGGCGTAGCATCGCCCTGCTGAGGATCCCGATCGCCGTTTCCTTCGGCGGCATGGCGGCATGCCCTCCGCTGCTCTCCACACTCAACTCAACACTGAGATAACCCTTCTCTGCCACACCGATTAAGGCAAAAGGCTTTTCGATCCCTGGCAAAATGCCATCAATGATCGCTAAGCCCTCGTCCAACACACACTCAAACACAACCCCCCTGGATTGGAAAAGCCCTGCAATCTGGGCTGCACCTCTTCCACCGATCTCCTCATCATGGCCGAAAGCCAGGTATATTGTCCGTTTGGGCTGGTACCTTTCTTTAAGAAGTCCTTCGATGGCTTCGAGAACACCCACAACTGCATTCTTATCATCCATCGTACCTCGACCATACAGGAATCCATCCTTTACAATCCCTTCAAAAGGAGGGCAAATCCAGTCTTTTTGTGTACCTTCTTCGATCGGTACGACATCCAAATGTCCCATAAGAAGCACGGGCTTAAGGCTTGCATCTTGTCCTTGCCAGGTATAAAGCAGGCTATATTGATCCACAACTTCCTGTGTGAGGGTTTTGTGAACCTGTGGAAAAGACTTCTCAAGGTAGCGATGAAGCTCAAGGAAAGCAGGATAATTGATCTGGCTCGCTTCCAGGTGCGAGGCTGTCTTGATGCGCACAGCTCCTGCGAGATGCTCGATTGATTCCTGGGGATCAACGGGAATGGGCTGGACTGCACTTTTGTCTACCAACCGAGGCATTATCCGCAAGGTACGCACAATCACAACCACGAACAGGCATCCTAAAACAATCAACCCAATGGCAGCGGAAATCCAAAATATCATTTCTGAACTCCTAAGAGATCCTGCGATGTACCCTGCCACCCAGGCGTAACCACTCGATCGTGCCAGCTTTGCTGCGTAAGAATTCGCCCCGGTTGCCCATCATTGGCTCATCGAGCAACACCAGGCAGTCCTCCCCGCACAAAGCCACTTTGACAGCCGGTGGATTCGGCATCGGTGGCGTATTAGGAGTTGGAAAACCTCCCTTGTTGGAGGTGTAAAGCACAAGCGCATCTCCTTCTATCTTCAACTCCAGGATTTCGGCCAGGCTGTCATACTTTCCAATAAATTCCATTAATTTTTTAGGCGAAGCTTGGATGGGTTGTGCTTCGGGCATTTCGAGGCCAAGGAATAACTTCAAAGCTTCACTCCAGGCGCTGCTTGTGATGGTGTCACCATCTTCCCCATTTGTCAGGACGATCAGTGCAAAGCGTTGGGCTGGCGAGATGCCCAGGAAAGTTGTTTGCCCTTTGGTTCCCCCACCGTGTGAGATCAAACGGCAATCCTCAATGTCCACCACTCCCCAGCTCAAGCCAAAGGAACGGATTCCGGAGGCTGGCACGAGGGGGGCATGCATTTCTGCCAGTGTATCTGCCCGTAACAGGCGGACCCCAGCTTGCGTAGTTCCATCGCCCATTTGGAAGCGAGCATACCGGAACAAGTCGGGTAAATTTGTCACCAAGCCTCCGACGGGATGGATGGCACGTCCAACCGCCCAGGGGCGCGACACATAAGGCTCACCTTCTTTCACCGCATGCCCAACAGCAAATCGATAGGAAATCACTTCGTGTGCAAAGAAGAAAGAATGTTCCATTCCCAATGGAGAGAGGATTAACTCTTTTAATGCGGCTTCGTAGGATAATCCGGTAGCGACTTCGATCAGCCTCCCAGCCAGGTAAAAACCAGCATTATTGTAGGACCACAACTCACCTAAGGGAGTTAGCTGTGGCAAGTCTTCTAGTTTCGCCACCATCTTCGCCAGTGCCTCATCCCCTTGGCCAAAATCATCGAAATAATCACCTGCCCAACCTCCCGTATGTGTCAGCAAGTGACGCAAGGTGACTCGCTGCGCGACCGACTCATCAGCCAGCTTAAGGCCCGGGATATAATTTCGTACCGGCTGGTCCAGGTGAAGCTTCTCCATCTCCACCAGACGCATGGCAGCTGTCCCAGTGAACGTCTTGGTGATCGAACCGATTTGGAAGAGAGTTTCGGGGGTAACAATCAGCGGATTCTCAATGCTAGTCACACCAAAGGAAGCGGTAAATTCCTGGTCACCAATTAAGACTCCAACGGAAACGCCAGGGATGGCGAACCGTTGCATCTTCGACTGGATTAAATCTGTGAGCTTAAAGAAAGCTTCTGAAGGCATTTGTTGAGTAATCATAATTCTTCCCAGGGGAAAAGTAGATTTTATTGATTCTATCACTTGAGAGATAAAATCCACTTCTTTAATTCTAAATCAAACGGTCATTTACGGTCTTCGGCTCATTGGGGGTTACCGTGGATTTGCCTGGATTTTGGGGTATGCGCGCACGCACGCACACAATCCTAAAACTGGGTGTCCTCCACGGCAATTCATAAAGAACCAGATTTTCGTAAAGCCTGTATAATTTTATGAAACGTATGAAAACCAACCAATTAGGAATTTCAGATCCCAAGGAATTCATCGGAAAAACCCTTACCATTGAAATCGATCGACCAATCGGTTCGCGACATCCTCAATGGGGATTCATCTATCCTGTCAACTATGGATATGTCCCTGGAATTCCTGCACCAGACGGTGAAGATCTGGATGTCTATGTGTTAGGGGTCTTTGAACCGTTGGAAGAATTCCGCGGCTGCTGTATCGCCATCCTCCATCGTCTGGATGACAATGATGACAAGCTCGTTGTCGTACCAGAAGGCAAAAACTTTACCGAAGAGCAGATCAGTGCTCTGACCGAATTTCAAGAAAGATTCTTCAAATCCAAAATCCTCCGCTAGCATACACCTTTGGGAAATTCATCCAAGATGCACAAGAACCTATGGTTTTCTTTTAGCGAAAAGAACACCTTCTGCAGAAAATCCCCTCAATTTGTGATATCTCTATTTTTCTTCTTGGTCTGCGCTGCTTGTGTTAAATCTCAAATAACTGAGCTAACTCCCACATCATTATTCCCTATTCCCGCCACACTTAGCCCTGCCCAAAGGGATGCCATAGAAGGTGCCGTTGTGCAGGCTACCCGGCACGTCCAGGCGACATTGGATGCTCAAGCAACCCACGAAAGCCAGTCCTCCACTGCCACCGCCGATCGGTATCTACGACAACAAGCTACCGAAACTGCTCTTCTGGTTGAAAAAGCCCGGGAACTGGCTTTTGCACAGACATCCTGGACGCCCGTCCTCACCGACACATTTGCAAGCAACACCCTCGGCTGGCCGATTGGCATTCAAGAAGATGATTATCTGGCGACCAGTACGCGGATCTCAGATGGTAAATACATATGGACAATAAACGATCCTAAGCACAGCAACTCCTATTGGAATCTGATGCCATCCTTGGGACAATCCTTCACTGACTTTTATGCCAAAACCAGGTTGGAATTCATCCAGGGTAAAGCCACCGGAGATTACGCTTTTGGGCTTGTTTTCTGTCATCATAACGACGACTACGGATTCTTCGGCTTACGAAGTGATGGGCGCTTTCAAGTGTTAGCAGTTTTCGAAACAAGAATTTATCAGGATATCGTAATCCACTCAGCTGCCATTGACTTAGATCAGCCCAACCAGCTTGGTGTGCGCGCCTCAGGCTCCGATTACATCTTCCTAATCAACGGCCGGCCTGTCTGGTACATGAAGGAAGATTTCACCCCAGGAGAAATCGGCTTAGGCGTGGAAGTGATGAACAAGGGGGATAAAGCCCAGGCAGCCTTTACCGATTTTATCGTCTACGCTCCCAAATAGAATTGCAGATAAGCCAAATACCTTGCAGTGGCCATCTTTTCTTCACCATATCGCCGGAAGCAAGCATTAGCGCACCCTTTGGTATAGGCAAATTCTTTTCATCATCCACTGAACTTCAGAATAAACCGGAAACGGGCATCTTCTTCGTACCACATGGGGAAATTGGTACCCCATAAATTGTTGTAAAGCAGAAAATGCATCCCTTTTCGTAAAGGTGGCTGGCGATTGTTGAAGTCCAACAGCGAGCGCTCACCTGGAGCGACTAATGGGGTATCCAATGTCTCAATAGCCAGCCCACTGTGCTCGTCCTGGTAAAACAGCCCTGTACCAAGCGCATGCAGTTTACGATTACCGTTTCTGATCACTTCCAGCGGTGAAATGAGCTGGCCTAGCTTATCCATCTGCCAATTAGATGAGCGTCCCGTACGTGGCATAAAAGAGAACCAAATCGCTTCGGGCAAACGGCAGGCTGCCTTGTCGAACCATTGGACAGTAAAATTTAGAACAGGTTCATCGTGCAAGGCCTCGATCTCGATTGCTACATTCGCCGGGCAGCCGTACTTTTCGACCGGTTGCCCAGAATAATCTAACTGGAGTAAGAAACTGTCCCCTCGGTTAGACTGGCGATGGTGTAGAGCCGTCAAACAGGGCAGCCAGGTGCGATGTTCAGCGCCGGCGTTCTCCATCCCCAGCTTCGTAAAGTCTGGTATAGCCCAGGTCCAGACTTGCCTTTTATTTTTAATATACTGCCGGTAAAAACGGTCATAATCAGATTGAGAGAAGGTTTCATATTGAAACAATCCGATTGGTGTATCCACACTTGCCCATCTGCGGCGCGTCTCTTTTGACTCCAGGTTTGTTATAGCACCGGTAGCCGGATCGAAGCTCATTCGAAAATAACTGGTTTCGAATACCTCTTCCAGGCTGGCAGCCTGCCCATAATTTACTGCCAGTGGTCGTACCGGTTGCAGGGTGCTCAAGGTTGCTCGAGCTTCCTCTTTCAAATCACGATCAATCAGTTCGTCCACTGCCCGGCGCACATACTCGCGCTGCTCATCCCAAGAGGAAGCAAACTTGATGAAATTCGGTTGCCCACGCTTTGCTCGGAACTCACTCGCGGTGTAAGCTTCATAATCCGCTAAGTGAGTCTTCACATCCATCCCCCAGGTATGCTCTGGAACCAGGAGCAAAGCCCGTGATAAGTCACGATATAGAAGTGAATCCACCTTCAACCGCCCTTTTGCCAGCCAGGATTTCCGTAGCCGGAGCAGCTCACGGTATTGACTCACTTTGCCCGGATCACTACCTATGCCATGGATCCAGGTATCACCCAACTCTGAGCAAACCTTCGGCAGGCGATCCTTGACCGTCAATAAACATTCAGCAAATGCATCCATCGTAGAAGCTACTAACTCCACTCCAGGAAATCGCTGGTGGAATTCCGTAAATACTTTCCGGATTCCATCTGCTGACTGCGGCCCTCGATTATCTCCAGTGTGGGCAAAAGCGATTGCTTCATCCAGGCCAGGAACGGTCATGAGATCGCCATAAGACCCTTTATGATACATCACCATGACATCCGACCCATCTGGGCTACACCAGGTAAAAACCGGTGGTACATCCGGAGGTGTGGAGGCGGGATTTACACCTATATGCAGGAACTGGATCCCAGCTTCAGCCAGCAGGGGGACGATCCCACGCGTATGCCCAGGCACATCGGTCATCTTGGCTGCAATCGTCCGTCGACCAAAGCGCCGGTCAAGCTCAGCAGACAGGCTCAAACCGAAGCGGAAAAGCTCAGGGTCCAGCAGCTCACTATGCGTCGTGAAAGGCAACCCGTGCCAGGCGATATCTCCCGCCTCAATCGCCTTCTCCAGGCGCTCTCGACCATGCGCTTCTGCCTGCTCCAGGTATTCATAAATCAACCATGCGCCAGTTGTCCACACAAAGCGTTCCGTTCCACCCGCATGGCGTAATTCTTCGGCAGTGGTAAGAGCTTGGGGAATAAAACGAGTAAAATAATTTTCTACAACCTTTTGAGCAAATTCGGTAAAGCCCACATCCAGGTGGGTCTTGAAGATTAAGTGAATTTTTCTAATCATCGATATGCCTCCAATCGGATCCAGTTCAATCTGCTGGCTTGGGTAGTCACTAAGCCGAGGATTGATCACTGCGGCAATTCCGTTGCATACGCAAAAGTTTTTGTCAGCCGAATTGCGCGGATTAAGTATATCAGCACAAGATTCCCTTGTCATCTCGAAAGAAGTATGGGATCATGCAATCTCATGAAAATGCAAAAAGTAATAAACTTTGCGCCTGTATGGATCCTCCTCATCCTTGGAATGTGGCTGGTCGTTCTGCAACCCTTAGGGTTGCACCTGACACGCCTCCCGGGTGATCTAGGCGATACGCGTTTCAACAACTATATTTTAGAGCATTTTTTTCGTTGGGCAACAGGGCAGGTTACTAATTATTGGAATGCACCCTTCTTCTTCCCGTTTCAGCAGACAATAGCCTTCAGTGATAATCTGCTAGGTTCTGCACCTTTATACGCCCTGTTCAGGTGGCTTGGGTTAGATCGGGAAACTGCCTTCCAAGTTTGGTTTATCCTTGGGTACATCCTTAATTATGCTGCTGCCAGTTATGTCTTGATACGGTCAAAATTCAGACCGCTGGCTGTGGGAGCCGGCGCGTTCTTCTTTACGTTTGGACTCCCACTGTTGGCTCAGGAGAACCATGTTCAGCTCCTATTTCGTTTTTGCATTCCACTGGCTTGTTTTACACTCTGGCAGTTCTATCAAACGCCTCGATTGAAAACTCTTGTCAGTCTTGGCTTTTGGATGATTTGGCAAATGTATCTTACGATTTACATGGGCATCTTCCTGGTACTTCTTCTTGGCATATTTTTCGTGCTACTTCCGTTCTTTGTCCCAGAACGAACATTCATGCAGCGAATAATGATCTGGCCAAAGCGGTTGATTAAAGCCTGGTCTCAGGCGCGTTTTATTGATCGTTGCTTAGCAATAAGCGCAGTAATAGCCTTGTTTTTTTGTTTCACAGCCTTGTTCCTACCATATTATCGTGCCCAACAAAACTATGGATTTTACAGGAACTGGACTGAGGTTTCCAGCATGCTCCCCCGATGGAAGAGCTTTTTGTTGGCGGATAATTCTCAGTTGTGGCATTTAAAAACCAGCATTTTTTCCAATCTACCTCTCCGTCACGAACATCAGTTATTTCCCGGTGCGGCAGTCCTGATATTGGTACTAATTGGAATGGTAGGGCGATTTCAAACCGAAAATCGCAGGCTGGCTTGGTTAAATCTTTGTGCTGCAATCGTGTTTGTTGCCTTGACCCTGGAAATTCATGGATTCTCACTTTATGAGATTATCTGGCGTTTGCCGGGAATGAGCAGCATCCGAGCTGTAACTCGCAGTATGTTGGTAGTGATGTGGCCTCTCGCTTTTTTCTCAGCCTGGACGATCGATGGATTCTTACGGCAGGTCAACCAAGAGCACCGGTGGAGGCAAGCAGCGATCTATCTGCTAGTCGGGTTCTTGATGGCGGAATCAATTTTTTATAACCACGCCACCTTCATCAAGGGAGATTCACAGGCTCGCTTGGATGCTATGCGCCAGCTCATCCCAGCGGAGATTCCTCCAATCCGATTCTTTTCGTAGCTTTAAATCCAAAAGAACCTTTCTGGGCTGAGGAGATTGACGCCATGTTGTTAGCTCAGGAGCTTGGCTGGGCTACCTTGAATGGCTATTCGGGTAATAACCCACCTGGCTACAAATCAGCCGAGAGCTGCGACCAGCTTCCGGCGCGGATTAAGACCTTCATGGATTACGCTGGAATCGAAGGATCAAATAATTACCTCGATATCGTCAAGAGAGTCATCGCTCTCGGTTTTGTGGACTGCGATCCATCCTGGTGGGAAAAAATGCCTTGAGTGGGTAAAACCGACTAAGTGTTTTTTTCCAACACCGGGAACTCCGTGACCCTCAGATTCGTACAACCATAAGGAATTAACTCCACCGCTTCCAGTGGTTCGTCCGATGTCACTGTACTGATGGGTACATCCGCTGCGGATCCATTCTCCATTCTCCAACCAGGCAGCTTGCGACCTTTTACTCTTGCAATGACCGGGGCACCATCGGGTGAAAAAGGACACTCCCCCAGGTCACGGCTCTCGAATTCGATATCCTCTTCAAGTGATTCTTCACTCACAGCCAGGGCATAGTTCCAAGGTGTGGTTGGGTAAACTTCCCAATCTGCGTGCGGGAGCTGCCGGTAAGGGTTCTCGTTGTTCACCTGCTGCCAACGTTCCCCAATTTTGAGCGCATATATGAGAGGGCCCCTCTGGATGGATACCGCGCCTCGAAATCCATCGAGCAGGCTTGGCTGCATCGGAAAATGCAAATTGATCTCTTTCTTCCCCTCCCATAATCGTTCCAGGCGGAAAAAACCTCCAGGCTCGGGATGATAGGTGGTGCCTGCATAGAAAAGGCGGATGGAGGCACCTTTTGCCCAAGATGGGATGCGCAGGAGTAGCGGGAATTCGACAGGTTGTGCAACATCGATTGATAAATGCAAATCTTCTCTGAAAGGATAATAAGTTTCAAGTGTCACAGTTACGGGGACCCCTTTGATAAGCGTCTGTACGCGGCTGGGAGCATAAGCGATGGCAGCCAATCCTCCATCTTTTAAGCCCATCCACAAGTGCGCGGCAAACTTAGGCCATCCCTGGCTGAGATTGGCTGTACAGCAGCCGAAGTTCGGCTCCAGGCCAAACAGGTTCAATTCATTGTAATTCGAGTTCCAATCTCGCTCCCGGATAGAGCATTCCACCTGGTTGACCTGCTGGTCATATTGGTGAGCCCACATATCGGGTGAAAAAGTGGCCGGCAAGGCGTTGAAAATTAACTTCTCCAACCGGTCCGCGAAACTAGGATCTCCCATGATCGAGAGCAGAATTTCCAGGCTGTATGCATATTCAACCACTGCACACAGTTCCGTTCCCTGGGTGGGGCGCTTGCCTGCAAGGCACTCATCGCCGGAAAAGACTCCGGTTACCATTCCATGGAAACGGTCAAGCTTCAACATGAAATCGTAAACTGCACGACGATCATTTTCATCACCAGTCAGGCGTCCCCACAAACCTTGAGCTTTGATCGCCATGGCATTATTAACGACATGCCCGGCAAAGTTCCAGCGCCACTTGGGGGTTGGTTGCGTGAGAGGCCAGCGGGCGAAGAAATCCCCCCAGTGGAAACCCTGGGCATGCAGCTTCACAGCCAGATCGAGCAGCCATTGCACTTCATCCGCTTCCGCGACCAGGACATCTCCTCCGGGCCGCGGCAAGCTTTTCAAGTCATAGAGCCAATAAATAGGGATCAGGGCTTCGAACCAACGGAATTGTCCCCAATCGAAAAGTGGAATGCGGTCGATATAGGTATCGATGCCTCTCAAGCTCTTCTCAACCACTTCTGGCACACGTTGGTCTTGCGTAACCTCAAAAAACTGCACCAAGGCTTTAAGGATAAGGAATTGCGCCCAAAGATCATATTTAAGTAGTTCCGTCCCCCCTGCATGGATAACCATCTTGCGCGGACCAAGCCAGCCATCCTCAGCCTGGTGGTCCAAGATATATTCTACGTATGAATTCACCCTTGTGATCAGGTTTGAATCATTGATTAAATAAGAAAGTGGGATGACGCCATCCAGCCAGTATGGGAAGCGCTCCCAGGCTTCCGCATTTCCACCGATCCAGCGTGAATCCTTCACATCTGGCCAAAATTCGTCCAGGTGACCGGAGAGACCATTTGCTTGCAGTTGCAGCTGGTTTCTAAGCCAACCCAGCGGAGTAATCGATCCTAGTGGGAACGGGATGAATGAGAGAGGAGAAAGGGGCATAAAGGATACCTCATTTAGGAATTCTCAAGTTTTTTTGAAGTAAGAATATCATCCAGAAAAAAGACACCTGTGGTAACCAGGATCGCCAACAAATTAGGAACAAAGATCATCCAACTCTTTAGACCCAATATTTTCTCGCCCAGGTTATACGTAAAGTAGCCCTTAAACAATTGAGGTAAACTGTAACTATAAATGGACGAGTAAGCAAAGGTTCCTAGGCTGTTGATATTGTAGAAAATATCGTCAGGAACCTGGATGAACCCAGCAAGTGGAATAAACATTTGAGCGATTGAGATGATCCCCAGGATGATCACCAATGGAAATAGTCGACGTGGTACAAATACCAAAGGGATTGCAAGGAATGGGAGCATTGGGATTAGATGCCGAGGCCCAAAAGAAGCACCTCCCCACCACATAAAGTAACCCGAATTGAGCAGCAGATAGAAAACGGATGAGAAAACGATTACCATCGCTTCAATCCGATACTGCTTGTCGATTAACATGTAGTAAATTCCAACAAATCCCATCAGCAGCACTGGAGATTGCCAAAATAAACCCTGTGCTGGGTGAAATGTCAGGTAATAGAGAACGAGTAAGCGGGGCCAATTGATACCCATCAATCCCTGTGACATCGAGGCTTGATACTCGTTACCCAGGTGCTCGTATCCGATCGTGAATGGGCTGCCAAATATTTGATTATTGTAAATCATCAAGATGACTATAGGAATTAATCCGCCCAAGGTGGGCATAACCAATTTTCTTAAATTCAAGACCGGGGATTTTTTCTCCCATAGGATATACACACAATATGTCACCAGGGGAAGGATTACAACCAAGGTCGTATATTCAACTAAAAAAGCGCAGCCCATCAAGAAACCGATCCAGAATAAATAGAAAGGCTTATTTTTCAAACCTGGTTTGAGCCTGAGCCGGAAGGTCAGGAAAAAACTAGAAAAAAGAAACGCAGCTGCAAGCTGGTGACCGAAAAATATCGCGCTAAAAGGCAGGCACATCGTCCCTAACATTACGGATAAAGTTGCCACAAATGCTTTCATCTTACTTTTTGAAATCGTCTCACAAAGAATGTATAGAAGGCAACCTGTCATTGCCGAAGGCAGCCCAATTACAAGAAATGTCAAGATATATTTAATCTGCCTAAGGTCCAGCTCAAAGGAGGCCAGTCTCATAAACCAATACATAGGCGCATAAAAGACAACGCCCAGGAGCGAGGCGCCGATGGCTTTATCAGAATAATAATGCCCGTTATAAAAGGCTTTATCGATGGTCTGGGTGCCTTCTTGATCGTGAAAAGAATCGATGGTCAGGCGCCCTTCTTGAACAATCGCAAAGGTCAGACCAAGGCGCGAATTTCCATTTGCTCCTGGATCATGAGCATAATAGCCATAGCTGAAAGCAAGGAGAAAAAAAACGAGGAGTACTCTTTTCTGATCGTTTAGCATTAACTTTGCCCAGAATTATGGCATAACACCCTGGGATGAGCAAGCTTTTACTTCATCCCTTAGAAATAATAACTGGCTCCAACAACTCCTGGGATGAAAACTTCTCCCGTCTCTTCAGCCAACCGGCATTGAGCCCGAAAGCCAGTACAGTGGGAGGGCACGATGAGCTTAGGTTGGAATTCTTTGAGAGCATCGACAGTCTTTTGCAATTCATCTTCATCTGCTCCTGCCAGGTGAAAGCCTCCCAAGACTGCCCAAATCCGCTCGATATCACTGATTTGCCTGGCTCGGTTGATGGTATTGACAATTCCTGAATGTGCGCAGCCTGAGAGGATCACTAATCCTTTACCCTTCACATTCACCACAAGTGCTTGGTCATCTTCAATATCATCATGGATGAATTCATTTTCTTGTCGGTAATAAAGCGATGAGGATCTACCAGATTTTTCGAAACTCAAATGCGGCACGGATCCCGTTGTCCAGCAGCCTCGTCCTAGTTTGTAGGGCTCATCTGAAAGAATCACTTCTGCGCCAAGGGCTTCCCATTCCAGGCGAGGGGGAGGCTGCATCGGTCCGAACTTTTTCCCATCTTTATCTACATACCAGCGTTCTCGAAAAGCTGCTGATTGAGCGATCACTGGCAAACGGCGCATCTCTGACCAGCCGCGTATCTCATCCACGCTAACCCCCACATCCCATTCCTTGGGTTTGGGTCGGCGATCCATCCAACGCAGAAGATCCGCTAAACCTGCTGTATGATCGTCGTGCCCATGGCTGAGAGCAATCATTTGAATGGTTGCCGGGTCGATCTCCATACGTTTCATGTTCTCGATCAAAACCAGGGGAGTTAATCCAGCATCCCAAAGAATACGCAAATGATCATCCGGTAAATCAACCAGTGCAGCAAAGCCATGTTCCGCTAACAGCGGCTTTTTCGTAAAGTAATGGATCTTATCGGTCGATTTGACGATCAAATCGGCACGGTTATCCACCAGAATTGTAATAATTACTTGTGAGGTTTCTCCAAAAGCCTTATTCATAAGGGATCTCAAAAATATGAGATAAGAAGGCAAACACATCCGCCATCTCCTCGATGATCACTCGCGTGGGCTTGCCGAAACCGTGCCCTGCCTTGGTCTGGATACGAATGAGCACAGGCGCCTCACCAGCCTGGGCCGCCTGGAGTGTCGCAGCAAATTTAAAGGAATGCCCTGGCACCACGCGATCGTCATGGTCCGCGGTGGTGATCAGCGTGGGCGGATATTTTCGATCCGGTTTGAGGTTATGCAGTGGCGAATAGGCATACAGAGTTTTGAAGAGATCTGGATCATCTGATGAGCCATAATCACTCACCCACGCCCAGCCGATCGTGAACTTATGGAAGCGCAGCATATCCATCACACCTACCGCAGGTAGAGCCGCGCCGAATAAGTCCGGACGCTGTGTCATGCATGCTCCCACTAACAACCCACCGTTTGAGCCTCCTTGGATAGCCAATCTGGGTGTAGAGGTGATTTTTTCTTTGATCAACCACTCTGCACAGGCGATGAAATCATCAAAGACATTTTGCTTATGATGCAGCATGCCCGACTGGTGCCATTCTTCACCGTATTCACCTCCACCTCTCAGGCACGAATATGCCAGTATCCCGCCGACCTCAAACCACGCCAGCCGGCTGATGGAGAAAACAGGTAGATTGGAAATTTTAAACCTCCATAACCATATAAGATCGACGGATTGGTGCCATTGAATTGAATATTTTTGCGATGCACAAGGAATAAAGGCACCTGAGTGCCATCTTTACTGGCCACGAAGACCTGGCGAGTTACGTATTCCGAGAAATCGAAATGAATAGGTGGAGACCAGAGGACTTGACTTTCTCCCTTACTGAAATCAAAACGGAAGACAGTCGGAGGGTAAACAAAGGAATTGAATACATAGAACAATTCCTGATCTCCCCTTTTCCCTGAAGGCAGCTCCAATAAGGAACCGAGCGTCGGCAGGTCGATATCACCGATATGGAATCCATCCAGGTCAAAACGTTTTAGCTGATGGCTTGCATCATGCACATATAAAAGGATGAACTCATTGTTCGCCATTATCGCGGCTTCGAGGCTGTCGGAAGATTGTGTCACCAGCGTTTGCCAGTTCTCCCTCACTGGATTAGCTGTATCAATTGCGATAATCTGGCCTCTCGGTGCACTCAGGTCTGTTTTAATATACAAAACCGGTCCATCATTACTGATAAATTCATAGGAGGCTTCTAACTCAGGGATCAGCTCGATCACCGGATCGCTAACTTGCAAATCTTGGTAGAACAGGCGGTTACGCGTATCGGTACCCTGCCAAACATTCAAGATCAGAAAGCGATCGTCCTCAGTCACGATGGCGCCAAACCCCCAATCCTTGTGATCAGGACGTTCATAAACCAGCAGATCTTGAGTCTGTTCGGTGCCCAGCTTGTGGAAGTAAAGCTGCTGGTTGTAATTGGCTTCCAGGTATGCTTCACCTGCTTTGGGAGCCGGGTACTGGCAATAATAAAAGCCAGAGCCATCCTTACGCCAGGCAGCTCCAGAGAACTTGCTCCACTCTAAAGTCTCCGGCAGGTCTTCTCCGGTCTCCACATTTCGGATACGCCACTTCTGCCAATCAGAGCCGCTGCTTGAGAGGGCATAAGCCAGCCAGGCTCCATCTTCCGATACTTCCCAGGTGTTTAATGCCACCGTACCATCGTCAGATAAAGTATTCGGATCGAGGAGAAGGCGAGGCTCAGAACTCCAATCCATCCAACAAATAGAGCACATTCTGATTTTGCAAACCTGTATTCCGAAATTGAAAGTAGATTCCACCGCGTTTCGTGGGCGCAAAGGCTTTGGGGTAATCCCACAGCGTTGTCAGCCTCTGGCGCAGGCGCTCACGTGCCGGAATCTTTTCCAGGTAACCAAAAGTCAGCTTGTTCTGTTGCTGCACCCACTCCAAGGTCTCAGGCGAGTCGACATCTTCCAGCCAACGAAAGGGATCCGGCACAAGCGTACCGTGATAGTCATCAATTTGATCGGACTTGCGGGTCGTAGGATATTGTAGGCCCATTGATTAACCTCCTAAGAGTAATGAAACAAGGGGACAATTAGACTGCATCGAAAGCTGTGACGGGTGGGTGACATGATATTCTTTATCCCAGCAGCCATGCTTCCTTGTACCACTGAATTAATTCATCATCGATATCTTCGTTGGAATATAATTCTAGGTGATGAATGAATCTACCTGGAACAGGCCCAACGATCTCCTTCCATCGTGTGGAACCATCTCGTCTTGCCAAGGAGAGTGTAAATACAAGCGGAGCTCGATTTGGGCCCAGGTATTTACCCGGTATCCATATCCAGGCAAAATTCTTCCTGCGGCGAAAGGCGATCTGGCTCTTGGTTATACGCAATTCATAGACTCCCACCTCGTGGATCATACGAACCAGAGCATCAAAGAGAAGCCTGGATCTCACATATCCTTCAAAGAATTCATCCAATGTCAATAATCGGTTCAATACTCAACTTGCCTTGCAGTAATTGTGATCATAGCCATTCATCTGGCTTTCCAGCAATCAAAATCCTCGCAAAGACACCGGATTCACAAAGATCGCCACATGGTAATCCGCCTCGAAGCTTTCTGGTGTCATGCCGATATCTTTAATACCTTCCCGATATTTTCGAATGTAGTTCTTCAACCGTTCAGGGCTGACCTTACCTTCTTCAATCGTTGCTTCTCCCAACAGAACCATCACATCCCCTCCATCTGGAGTGCTGTTCAAGTTTAAGGCCACACGCGGGTTGCCCTTGATATGCTTCACCTTTGCGCCTTCTGCCTGGCTGAAAATAAGCACCGTCTCGCCATCCCAATGGAACCACACCGGTCTGGGTTGTGGATTGCCTTTTGAATCGACAGTGGTTATCCAAATCACAGACTCATGCTCTAATCTCTTCTGCACTCGTTGCCCAAATTCTGTATTAAAATCGATCATTAATTTTCTCCTATTCCTGGGTGTCTATTTTCCTGGCGGTCCCTGGCGGATATGTTTATAAAAGCGCTCGGCATTTTGCCTTTCCAGGTAGAAAGCTTCCAGCCACCAGGTTGTGCCAGCCTTATCAAATTCAGTTAACTTCTTCTGAACAGCAGCACCTTTTCCCAAGGAGGGCTGCGAACCGATCACAGCCACATCAAAGGCATCTTCTGGCTTGCGCAGTGGACGGATGAATGCCATGATTTCAACAATATCCTGTGGGCCAATCCAACCGTCATTTTTTAACGGGATCACGCCGTCCCAACGGGCAGCACGGCGATAAGGCAGCTTATGTGGCCAGAATCCGCCTACCCACACTGGGATGCGCGGTTTCTGAACCGGCTCAGGAAGAAAGGTTACCTTTTCAACCTTATAATGTTTGCCCTGGTAGCGGAAAGGCTTGCCCTTCCACAGCCCTGCCAGGATGTCGAGTCCCTCATCAAGACGCTCCGCCCTGCCTTTAGGAGTAGGATCGTCCCCAAAAAACTCAAAATCAGCGTCGGGCGGCTCTCCCAAACCCACTCCCACCACCAACCGCCCGTTTGAGAGTTGGTCAAGAGAGACTGTCTCCCGCGCCAGCTTCCAGGGACGACGGCGGGCCACAGGCGTGACAGTTGTGCCCAGGCATATGCGCTCCGTGACGGTGGCAATGCCAGCCAAAACGACCCAGGGATCGAAGATTTTCAACTTTTGGCTCTTGCTTGCTAGCATGTGATCCCACAAGAAGAAACCATCCCAACCGCAAGACTCAGCTTCCTTAGCTAAATCGATCATCGTGAGCGGGTCTACCCCGTCACCGAAGTTAGGTGTATAAATAGCATATTTCATAAGCACCTCGAGGATTCACTTGGTATACAATTTCCAATAGGGATAACCGTATTATATCCAGGTTTCTGTCCCCAGCAAAAAGTCGAATACCAAAAGTATATTAAAGAAATTGTCAATTCCCAAATTTTGGAGGCACATCAAAATGGCTATTTCACAAGATCATCCCTATTCAAATGCACAATATTCCGTCGATATCCCAGCTTCACCACAGGCTCAAGCCTTCGACGAAATCCTGCTCCCTGAGTTAATCGTCGAAGTTGAAGAATTGCGCGAAGGCAGCGACCGAGTCCGCTCGAGTCGCAAATTCCCTGGCATGCCAAAGTACACCAACCTGGTACTGCGTCGCAGCTTTTCGGGCAGTCTCGATCTCTACCTTTGGTGGAAGCAGGCTTCTGACAGCAACCCCAATGCACGCCAAAACCTGGTTATCCACCTGTGGAATGAAGATCGCCAAATAGTCACCTCCTGGAAATTGTTAGGAGCTTTTCCGGTTCGTTATGCTTTCTCGCCGCTCAATGGCCTGGATGGGAGCCCATTGATTGAGACGCTGGAGGTGAGTTGTGATTCGGTCGAAATGGAGTAAGGTTGTGCCTTCCCCCCGCCCAGCCCATGCTGACATCCGCCCAAAACCTCTTACCCAGGCTGAGCGCTCCCTGATCGAGCGCCTGGCTGAAGAGCGTTACCAATTCGTTTTCGAACAGTTAAAGCATACTCGTAGAACCAGCTCCTCCCAGTCTGCCCTCCTGCTGCTGCTCGTCCTTACCGAAAGCATTCTGCTGGCAGGTCTAGCGCTCTCGCCCGATAATATTTTTGGAGGCTCCGGCCTGATGAGCCTGATAATTCGCCTGGTTTATGCGTTGGGGGCAGGGATTGCAAGTTTTTTTATGCTAGTTTCCATGGCTTTTGCAGTGCTTGGGGTGATCGTCATCTGGAGAGGTGGCCTCCCCAGCAGCCTGCCCACTGGAGCACTCACACGCCAAAAGATGCTCAGCTTGACGATAGCTGATCTTGATCAACTCCATCAGGCGCAGCAACGCACTCATCAGCATTTTCGCTGGGCTGCAATCCTTTTCCTTGTTGCGCTGTTGCCCTATTTGCTGGCTCTGGCGGTACTCATGCTGCAGGTCATCTGATCAAAGGTTCAATATCAGGTTATGCTCTTTTAGGTATGCCCAATGTGGATGTCAGTGCCAAACAGACGCCAGGTTCTGGCTAATCTTCAGGAATTCCTCGCACATTGCATCGATAGCCTCTGGGCGATGACCAGCACCAACCGGATCAGAATACCAGCGCGGGATGAATCCACCCTTCGGGCGCCCCAGGCAGCGCACCATTGCCTGACAATAGAGTCGGATCTCATCCAAAGAGCCAATCGCCATTGTCTTTTGGATGTCTACCGGCGCAAAAAAAGTAATCCGTCCACCAAAACGCTTTCCTAAGTGCTCGAGTCCCATGTTTTCTTGCTGATCCATGTGGATGGCTTCAAGTCCAATCTCAATCAAATCATCGAGAATTTCCACGATATAACCACAAGAATGTAAGAAGGTGTGCAATCCATGAGCATGGGCGGCTGCAAAGATACGCGCATAACGTGGTTTCCAGATCTCACGCCAATCAGTTGGTGAGATCATTAAGCGATTTTGCAGACCCCAGTCATCAGGAAAGATCAAGCCATCAAATTCCAAATTAGAGTAGCGCTGAATAGCGGCCAGGTTCATGTCCACCAACACATCAATTAGATGACCTAACTCATCCGGTGCATCATGAATATCCATCCAGGTATTTTCTAACCCTCGGATATAATGCACGCGGGCATAAATCGAAATACCATGCCCGAGTAAAAAACGATCTCCAGCTCGTTTACGAACATTATCCAGGCAAGTCCAGCGCCGAGGATCATCAATGTCAGGGATTTTTAGTCGGTCAAATTCCAACCAATTCTTGAGCGGGAAATCTTTGACTTGTCCCAAGGTCATAGCGCCGATATTTTCCCAAGATGCTCCCCATTCATCCACTCCTGTCTTCGGCCTGGCATCTGGAGAGGGATCCATCCCTGCCCAATAAAAATCAGATCCAAATTTTTCCGGGAAATCGTAAGGCAAACGCTCAGGAAATTGAAACTGCAAAGTCTTTTTTACGATTTCTTTGCTTGTCGATACCTTCATTTTTCTACAGATTGCTTAAAAAACTCCACAGTCAGTCTCAGTCCTTCTATCAATCCCGTCTTCGGCTCCCATCCGAGCTGCTCTTTTGCTTTTGAGCAATCGAAATAGGATAAATAAATATCCCCCGGGCGTTTTGGAGCATGAACAATTTCGACATCATGGCCGATAATATCCGCCAGTCCACGGTAAAGTGCGTTGACAGAGGAACCTGTTCCTGTAGCGATACAATAGGCTTCCCCAGAGCCCTTCGTTAGGGCAGCCAGGTTTGCACGCGCCACATCGCGCGCAAAAACATAATCTTTCTGCTGTTCGCCGTCCCAGTCAATACGCACAGGAATCCCTAACAAGATTTGTCTCGCAAAGATCGCAATCACCCCAGCCTCTCCAGTAGGATCTTGCCGTGGTCCAAACACATTTCCATACCTCAGCGCAGTGAAATCCAATCCGTAAAGCTCCTTCCAAAACCTCAGATAAAATTCACTGGCCATCTTGGTAATTCCATAGGGAGATTCGGGGTTCCGTTCTGTACGTTCATTAATGGGCATCTTTTCCACCGTACCATAAGTTGCCCCAGAGGAGGAGAAGATAACTTTACGTGCTTCATAACGTGTAGCGCACTGCAGCAGGTTGATCAGCCCAAGGATATTTACCTGGGCATCATGAACAGGATCATCCGTAGAAATTTTCACGCTATGTTGAGCTGCCAGGTGGCAAATCGCTTCTGGGCGTTCTTTGTCGAAAACTTCCGCCAAGGCAGCATCGCGGACATCTACCTTATAGAACGCCGCCTTCGGATTGACATTTTCCAGTCGACCGCCGCCCTTTTCCCATAGGTTGTCTACAATACTAACCTGGTGACCAGCTTCTAACATCACATCTACAACATGAGAGCCAATAAAACCCGCGCCGCCTGTAACGAGAACCTTCATGATATGCCTCCATTTAGAAATTATTTCGCTTCAGATTTTACATGCTTCTTCAAAGCTTCCACTGTAGAAACTCCCTCTGAACCAGCCAGGAGCACCACCGTATTGCCTACATGATTTTCCAAGGTCTGCAACAGGCGCAGATGTGCTAGCTCAGGATTGTGCTGTAGAAGCTTAGAAGCGTTCGCCAGATTCCGCAGAGCGGCGCTTTCTCCCCGGGCGCGCTCCAACGCGGCCTGTCCTTCCTTTCGTGCTTTTACAACCTGGGCAAAGATACTCTTCAACTCTCCCGGAAACATTACATCCTTAATATTAACGAAACCGAGGATTAATCCTAAAGCTTTGGCCTGGTCGCTTGAACGCTTGAGCAGCTCAAGTCCAATCGCCTGCCGCTTTTCAAGCACATCATCAACAATATTTCCGCCAATGATATCGCGTAGGTTGACCTGTAAAAGCATATACAACGCTTCTTGGAAATTGTTTGATTCGTTCACGGCCTGGTAGGGATCACCAATCTTATAACTGGCAGCCAGGCTAATCTTCAAGCTGATATTATCCGCCGTAATCAATTCCTGTCCAGGTACAGTAACGAATCGGTTACGCATATCCAGCTTTTGGACGCTGTGCCAACCATTTACATAGCCGTGCTTACCCGGAGACAGCATCCTCTTGAACTTTCCACCGCTGTAGAGCAGCCCACTTTCATACTCCATTACTGTCACCTGACGATAAAATACTGCGATTGCGGCGATAAGAACAACGACCAGAAACGGAAAAAACCATTCCATCTGAAATCCCTTTCTGCCTGAATTACCTCTTGTCTTTCTCAAATTTCCTGAGATCTCCAGGCGGTAGAGAATTTATCCTGCCCCAAGGAGCCACAGGCAATCAGCGGAGGTCTTAACCTGCGGGGCTGGGTGCCATTTCTTTGGGTATCTCACCTCAGGTACAGCACCTTGGAGCAGGATTGGAAATTGGGGTACGAGCCCCAGACCAATGGTGGGGAAGCGATATGCAGAACTGGGCAGGTGATGCCTTCCCGCTGCTTGCTTTACCCGCACTAATTATATATTAAAGATCTGCCTATTTCGTTTAGGGTTTTCATTTTTTTTGATTGCTATCAACTCTGTGAGTAGCCAATTCAAATCCCTTTCCTGGAAAAAGGTAATTTTTACTTTCTCATCGAATCTAAACCTAACATCCTGAAAATCTGATGTATAATACCCCCACTATTGAAAAGTAGAATAAGGAGAGAATATGATTCCGCGTTTAGGTCCAACTGAGTTAATCATCATCCTGATCATCGTCATCCTCCTCTTCGGCGTTGGCCGGATTGGCAAGATTGCCGGCGAGTTAGGTAAAGGTATTCGCGAGTTCCGCCAGGGACTTAGCAACGACGACGATCAGAAAAAAGACGAAAAAGTTGAAAAAACTGAAAAAAAGGAAGAAGAACCGAAATAACATCACCTAGTGCCTGTAGAATCATTCTATGCACATTCTTGCAGGCAAGGTCAAGACCGAATCTTTAAGGTTAGGCATTGACTGATTTACTGGTTCTATCCATCACTCGCCAGCCTGATGCTGGCGAGTTTTTAATACCCTAAGAATGGCTCCAAATGCCCACCGTCAAGCTTTCTGATGTAAACATATGCTTTGAACAGCACGGTTCTGGTCCTCCGCTGCTTTTCATTCATGGCTTCCCGCTCCATCGCCAATTATGGGAAGGTCAATGGACCGCCCTTGCTGACGCAGCCCAGGTAATTGCCCCTGATCTGCGTGGTCATGGGGAATCCGAGTCCGGTCTCGCTCCCCATACGATGCAGAATCTCGCTCAGGATTGTTTTGACCTCCTGGAAATGCTGGGGATTTCGGCTCCCCTGTACGTTTGCGGTCTTTCCATGGGTGGTTATATTGCAATGGCAATGCTGCGGTTGCACCCAGAGCGCATTGCGGGACTAATCCTGACCGCCACCCGGTCTGCAGCCGATACCCCTGAAGTAAAAGCCAATCGAGAAAAATCCATCCTGCTGGCGCAGACCCAGGGTGCTAAACCCATCATCGATAGCATGCTGCCTCACCTTCTCTCGCCAAAGAGCCTTGCTGGTCGACCCGAAATTGTCCAAATTGCACACGAGATCATGTCTTCCATCTCGGTCAACACCATCATCAAAGATCTGCTGGGACTGAAGGAACGGCCTGATTCCACCTTCCTCCTGGCTGCTTCTACTAAATCCACGCTCATTATTCATGGTGCGGACGACCAGATTGTTCCTTTGACTGAAGCACGAGCCCTTCAACAAACCATCCCAAATGCTCAGCTTACAATACTTTCTGATGCAGGGCACCTTCTCAATTTAGAACAGCCAGGCTTTTTCAACGCCGCTATCCGCCAATTTATTCAAAGGACCGTTAATGAATAAGAATGACATCTTGATCCAGCTAGAAGAAAGCCGCGAGAAATTCTTGGATACACTCGATGGTTTACCCGTAGACCAATGGATCGTTCCCGGTGTTGAGGGAGAATGGTCCATCAAGGACATCCTTTCTCATCTCAGCCGCTGGGAAGCTGAGTTAGTCAAGCTTCTCTGGCAGGCGCGCCAGGGACAGCGTCCAACCACCATGCAGTTCACCCAAACAAATGTGGATAAGACGAACAATATCTGGTATATCGAATCGCGTACTCGCTCCCTGGAACATGTTCTGGATGACTTTCACACGGTGCGTAACCAAACGATCTTGAGGGTCGAAAGCTTCTCAGACAAAGAGTTAACGGATCCAAATAAATTTCCCTGGCTGGCTTCTCGTCCCTTATGGGAATGGATCGCCAGTGATAGCTTTGAGCATGAAGTCGAACATGCTTCTCAAATCGTTGAATGGCGAAAAAAACTCGGCATCTAAAAACGTTCTTATAATTTTTTCCATCAGCTATATCCTCCTCAAAACACCTATGCCCATCGAGCTAACTATCCCTGCCCGAATTAACATCCTTGGTAATCCCTCCGATGGTAATGAAGGCGACTTTGCCACGATATCTGCTGCGGTCAACCTTTACGCAGGGATACGCGTAGAAGATGCTTCCTCCATCCTTCTAAGAACAATCGCTTCTCGCCCCCACCCGGGAATAACTCCGATCGTAACAGAGCAGCGAGAATTTACACTTTCCCAAATTCCACTCCCTTATGATGGGCGGATGGATCTGGTCAAAGCAGCCATCAACCGCCTCTACCAATATAGCCCTGAATTCAGAGAATGCATTCACAAACGAGGGGTCAGTCTTTCACTCTGGAGCGAAGTTCCCAGGCAGAGCGGTTTGGGTGGGTCATCACTTTTTGTCCTGCTCACCCTGGGAGCGCTAAGAGAATACTATGACCTGGATCGATTTTTCCACAATGATTATGTTCTCTCTGAATTAACCCAAAGAGTCGAGTCATTGGAGTTACACATCACATGTGGTTTTGCCGACCGTTACGTGCCTCTTTTTGGAGGGATCGCCTATCTGGATTATCGCGGTAAGCTCTATCATCACCCCATCGGCTCAGAACCTTATACCACCTATGAGCGGTTAGATCAGTGGATAAAGGATTTACCAATCGTTGCAGTTTCAACTGGCATTCAACACGATTCCGGCGATGTACATGGGAAAATGAGACCTCGCTATTTAAACGAACACGAGCATTGGATCCATCACGGTGGCAGCACACCACCCATGGTGCAGTTCATGTCATCTGCTTGGGATACCGCCTGGAAAGGGAAAATAGCGCTTCTAGCGAATGACCTGGAAGCTTTTGGGTCTCTCATGAACGAGAACCACCACCTGGTCGACAAGATGATGCAGTATTGTGGGTTTGAAGATGGAGCAGGTTGGGCGAACAACCTGCTTATTGAAAGTGCACTGCAGAATGGCGCCTTAGGGGCCAAATTAACCGGTGCAGGCAGTGGCGGATCCGTTTTCGCACTGACCAATCCTGATCACGAAGAGCAGGTAATACATGCCTGGGAGAAAGTAGTATCTGAAGCAAACTTGACATCCGCCTGGATATACTGCCCAAAGATCTCACAAAAAGGACTCACCTTGATGGATGAAGCTTAGGATGCAAGCAGTCGTCCTGGCCGCCGGGCGCGGTAAACGTCTGCACCCAATCACCCTACAGCGTTCAAAAGCTATGCTTCCTGTTTTAGGCCAGCCAATCATCGCGAGGATTGTAAATTCAATCGCATCCAATGGAGTCTCCGATTTTATTATTGTCTCCAGCCCGGATGATAAACCGTTACTAACCTATTTTCAAAACAACCCTCTCCCTGAAATAAACGTTCGTTTGCTAGAACAGTTAGAGCCAAGAGGGATGGCCCTCGCCTTAATGAGTGCGAAGGATTGGATTGTTGGTGATTTCCTTCTCACTGCTTGCGATAGTCTCATCCCCCCAACCAGCTATAACCGTATGATTACCTCCTGGTACTCCCAAACTCACACCGCGGCCTTGTTAGCTTTGATGCTTGTATCCCCTGAAAAGATGCACCAAACTGCGGTTGTGCAGATCGAAAGTGATCGCATCACCAGGATCATTGAAAAGCCGGCCTCTCATCAAACGGTTTCAAACCTCGCCAGCCTGCCGATCTACATTTTCCAACCAGGTATCCTGGACGATTTACCGAAAATAAAACCATCTCCGCGGGGTGAATATGAATTGCAGGATGCCATTCAATCTCTCATCGACCAGGGGAAGGACGTCCAAGGTATATTGATCGAAGAGCGATTAAACCTCACCTCAGCTCAAGATTTACTGGATATTAATTTATACTTCCTTCAAATTGAAAAGCCACAGTTTATTGATGATTCGGTCACAATCGAAAAAAATATTGCCCTGATTCCCCCTTATTGGATCGGACCCCACACCATAATCGGAGAACACTGCAGGATTGGACCAAATGTGTTCATCGAATCCGATTGCAGTATTGAACATCACTGCCAGATGACCAACACACTGCTCCTGAAAGGTTCAAGGTTGACCCCATACCAGGACCTTAACCTGAAGATTATCTATTGATTGAAAGTAGAAAGCTGAACTAGTTGAAGTTCGCGCGAAGAGCCCCAATCTCTTCTACCACTTATTTACTTCTCTCAACAATAAACCGCGCCAGGCTTTCCAGGCTCTGTCTTTCGAGGCAGTCTGGGAAGCCTGATAGGGCGTTTATTCCGCTCTCAATGTACTGAAGAGCGATCTGCATAGAAGCATCAATCGCTCCCTCTTTTCGGATAGTCTCCACCAGTTGATTTATCTCTGCCTCGGTTGCCTCTCCGTTAATGACTGACTTGATCAAACTCTGGTTGGGATTGTGTTCATAATGAAGGAGAGCCGGCAGCGTAATCAATCCTTGCCTCAGATCATTGGCTACAGGTTTACCTATGGTCTCCTGTTCGCCCGTAAAATCCAAAATATCATCCACAATTTGGAAGGCCATGCCAATTTGATAACCATATAACCTGGCCTTTTCCCAGACAGCTTTATCCTGTGTGCTGAGGATCGCCGCGGAACGGCAAGCTGTCTCAAACAAGGAGGCCGTTTTCGCATAGATGCGCTCATCATATGCCGATCGGTCGATCAATTGATGCTTACCAAACATTTGGGTGATCTCACCATTGACAATGATCGCCAAGGTTTCAGCAAACAATATAATGATCGGTACTGACCCGGTTTCTGCTGCCAATTTGGCTGCCCTTGCAAAGATATAGTCACCGGTTAAAACTGTGGCTGCTGGAGACCAGCTCGCATTAAGTGTCGGTGTTCCTCGGCGGATCAAAGCTCCGTCGATCAAATCATCATGCACGAGGGTTGCCGTATGAAGGAGCTCAATTGCAGATGCTAAAGTAGTTAACTTCTCAGCATCTGCATTCAACATACCGCCCATCAACAAGGTAACTGCAACCCGGATCCTCTTTCCACCCGAAGCAATTAATAGCTGCAGCGCAGCAGATAACTCTGGATTCAAGCCTTCAGCTTGCCCTATCATTCGTTCTTCAACCCGTTGGATACCTGCCTGAACGGGATCAAAAAATGGTACTTTACTCAAAAAGGTTCTCTCCAATGAAATAATCGGAATGCATTTTCAGTGGTAACCACGGCAACCTGCTCATAGGAAATTCCGCGTAGCTCTGCAATCTTTTCGGTGGTAATTTTTACATAAGAAGGTTCGTTCCGTCTACCTCTCATTGGATGAGGAGTCAGAAAAGGGGCATCTGTTTCAACCAATAAGCTTTCGAGAGGCAGAACAGTTACCAGGTTCTGCAGGTCGACGGCTTTCTTGAATGTCACCGGACCTGTGATACCGATGAGGAATCCCATCTCAACCACGTACAGAGCTTCTTCGATTGTACCCGAAAATGAGTGTAAAACACCGGGACATTTCGCCAGACTAGGGTAGGCAGATTTTAATCCCGAATGCCAGGAGGTTAAGATGGATAAGGTGTCCTGACTTGCCTCCCGATTATGTACAATAACCGGCAGCCCTGCCTCAGCTGCAAACTGAAGCTGCATCTCAAAAGCTTTCATCTGCAGATTCTTAGGAGCTTTATTCCAGTAATAATCCAGTCCAATCTCTCCTACAGCAGCGACTTTGGGAAGAGTCAAAAAACCTTCCAATTCCCCATTGCGAACAACGTCCAAGGATTGTAACTCATTGGGATGTATTCCAATTGCAGCATAAACTTCTGGATAAATAGCTCCCAGCTCCAACGCTAGCTTGCTGGTAGAGATATCAATCCCGGGATTAATAATCCGGATTACCCCAGATTCTCTGGCGCGAACGACAACCTCTGCCCGATCAATATCAAAAACGTTAAAGTTCAAATGACAATGTGTGTCCACCAACCATTTGGCTGCCACAAATTATCTCAAGCCTGCCACGCGTAAACCATCTTCCAGGATATTCTGCACTTTATCCTGATGCATCGTCTCTGTATAGACGCGGAGGATCGGCTCGGTCCCTGAAAAACGGATCAACAAGAAACCACCATCTTCAAGCTTGAATTTAAAGCCATCGGTGGTGTCCAACCCTAAAACCTTTAATCCTCCCAATGTATTCGGATTAGCCCCTAAAATCATCTTCTCACGTGTTAGGCGATCCCCACTAAATTGAGAATCAATCCGATCATAATAATGATATCCGACCTTCTGAAAGAGAAGCTCCAATAATTGGGAGGGCTTGGCTTTCAATTTCACCATCATATCTAGGATATATAAACCAGCTACGATTCCATCTCGCTCAGGAACATGTCCTTGAAAAGCATATCCACCCGACTCTTCACCCCCAATGATCGCATTCGTCTCCAAGACCTTTGGAGCAACATATTTAAAACCAACTCCGGTCTCATAAACCGGCACATTATATAACTTACCAAGCTTATTGAGCATGGTTGTTGTCGAAAGTGTCTTGACAATGGGGCCGCGCAGACCTCTAACTTCCAGTAAATAATATGCTAATAAGCCAAACACACGTAACTGGTCAATAAATTGCCCATTCTCATCCCCCAACCCTAAGCGGTCAGCATCTCCATCGGTCACAATCAGCACATCTGACTTACGCAAAACAGTTTCCCGGAGGCCCACATTGACATTTGGCGGGATTGGTTCCGGTCGAGACATTTCCGGGAAGATTGGGTTTCGAAAGTTGTGAATTTCTTCAATCTGAGATTTGCCTCCCTGGAGCAGCCTGGGAAACCATCCGCACCCATTCCCCCACATCGGATCAATCAGGATCTTAAACCCTGCATTTTTGATCAGCTCAAGGTCCACAAGGCGTTTTATTTGCTCGATGTATTCGGGAGCAGCATCAAAAACGTCCACCTTACCGTCGTTGATAGCCTCTTTGAGAGGCATCCTCTTGAGTTTTTCATCTGAAACCGGGATCAAACTTTCAATCTGCTTCAATCCTTCCGGATCAATTGCCCCACCATAGCTGTCTCTTACTTTGAAACCATTATCGGTAGGTGGATTATGCGATGCAGTGATATTCACAGCCCCGACAGCCTTCTTATTCACAACCGAATAAGATATTGCCGGTGTTGGTGTGGGTTCCTTGGTCAGGTAGACACATAAACCGTTTCCAGCCAAGATTTCCGCAGCCGCAGCAGCAAAATTTTCTGAATGGAAACGTTGATCATAACCTACCACGACCCACTCACCCACAAATCCTTTTTCAATTAGGTAATTTGCAAATCCTTGTGTGCACCTGCGGAGATTAGCGAAAGTATAATCATCTGCCAAGCGACCGCGCCATCCATCTGTCCCAAAGTGGATTATTTCAGACATCTTGTCTCCGAATCGTGAGAATTTGAGGTAAATAATATTATATCAGGAAAGACTTTATAGTGAAAAAAAATTGACATGAGCCTCTTTTCCTGAGATATAATGATCCCCATGAATTCTTCTAAGATATATCTAGATTATGCCGCCACCACCCCGGTCGATCCGCGGGTGTTGGGCCAGATGCTTCCCTACTTCAGCCAAATTTTTGGCAATTCATCTTCGATTCACTCGTATGGTCAACAGGCAGAGGCTGCTCTCGAAGATGCTCGAGAAAAAGTCGCCCGCGGCATGAATTGCCTTCCAGGTGAAGTCGTGTTTACATCATGTGGCTCAGAAAGCGATAACCTTGCCCTGAGGGGTGCGGCTTTCGCCGCGCGGAAATTACGAGGTGCCAATTCGATCCTGATCTCGCCTGTCGAACACCATGCTGTCTCTCACACCGCCAGGCAGTTAGCAGATTTATTTGGATTCAACTTAGTCTCTCTGCCCGTAAACCAATGGGGTACTGTAGAACCAGAAAAAATTATCCCCTACCTGACTCCAGATGTAGCGATTGTTTCCATTATCTATGCGAACAATGAGATCGGTACAATCAACCCGATTGCTGAAATCGGCGCCATATGTAGAGAACGTAATATTATTTTTCATACCGATGCTGTTCAGGCGGCAGCCTATCTTTCCCTCGACACAGAACAGCTTAAGGTCGACCTGCTCTCGATCGGAGCACATAAATTTTATGGACCCAAGGGTATTGGAGCCTTATATGTGCGGAAAGGAATCCCGATCATTCCCACCCAGACAGGCGGTGGGCAAGAATTTAGCTTACGCGCTGGCACCCATAATATCCCCTATATCGTTGGGTTGGCAGAAGCTTTGAATATCACTCAATCAGAAAGAGTCTCAAGGGTCGAGCATTTAATGCCGCTCCGCAACCATCTGGTTGGGTGTATTTTAGAGGAGATCCCCGATTCCCAGCTCACCGGTCACCCGCAGCAACGCTTACCGAACCATGCCAGCTTTGTTTTTCGAGGTGTAAACGGTAATTCACTGCTTATGCTCTTAGATATTGCTGGTTTCGCTTGTTCTTCTGGGTCGGCCTGCAAGACCGGTAGCCCAGAACCATCCGACGTGCTGCTTGCTCTCGGTTTGGAACGTGATTGGGCAATGGGATCGTTGCGCATCACCTTAGGCACTGACACAACCCCTGTCGAGATTGATCATTTCTTAGATCAATTACCAAAGATCATCACAGAAGCCAGAAAAATGGAGCGGTAACCACTCGATGACTTCATCAGGCCACGTAGTCATTGCGATGAGCGGTGGGGTAGACAGTTCAGTGGCTGCTGCCTTACTTGTTCATCAAGGATTCCAGGTGACTGGTATGATGCTGCGCCTTTGGAATGAGCCTGGTAGTGAAGCAGAGAACCGCTGTTGTACTCCCGATGCAATGCATATGGCTCGGCGTGTTGCTGGCAGGCTTGGAATACCGTTTTACACAATAGATGCCCAGGAAATCTTCAAACAGATTGTTGTCGATACCTTTGTCAACGAATATGCTCGATCTGTTACACCGAATCCCTGCCTGGTCTGCAACCGGCACATTCGTTGGGGTTTCCTTTTTCAGCGCGCTCTTGCGATAGGCGCTAATTTTATGGCGACCGGCCATTATGCCAGAGTGCAACAGCTTGACCAGGCAAACTGGCAGCTCCTACGCGCCATCGATCATCAGAAGGATCAAACTTACGTTCTGCATGTTTTACAGCAGGATCAGCTCGCCCAATCCATTTTCCCTTTAGGCAATTATACAAAATCACAGGTCAGGCAGCTGGCTCACCAGTTCAACTTACCGGTTGCCGAAAGATCCGAGAGTCAGGATTTGTGTTTCCTGGGGAATGACGACTATCGTAATTTTCTCGTCCGACATTCAGACAATATTAAGAATCCCGGCCCTATCTTAGACCGAAGTGGCAAGAAAATCGGAGAGCATCAAGGGTTGGCTTTTTATACCATCGGACAGCGAAAAGGCATTCGCATTGCCTCGTCCATTCCCCTCTATGTATTGGAGAAAGACCCTATCCAAAACACTCTGATCGTTGGTCCCCTTGAGGAATTAGGAAAAGGTGAATTGATCGCTAGCCAGGTAAATTGGATCTCTGGAAAATGTCCCGAACATCCTTTTGAAGCCAATATCAAAATTCGGTATAAAGCACAAGAAGTTACAGGTAGCATAACTCCTTTATCCGATCAAAAAGTGCATATCAAATTCCGATCCAAATTACGCGATATTACCCCAGGGCAGGCTGCGGTCTTCTATACTGACCAGGTTTGCCTTGGCGGTGGGATTATTCAACCAGATTGAGGTTATTTATGACACTCCCCACGCTTGTTCTCGGCTTTATCCTTTCCACACTGATCGGTGCCTTATTTCATCTTTGGCGTGGAGGCGGTCCAGGCCGGCTGCTTTTTTATCTCTGCCTTAGCTGGTTTGGTTTTTGGATCGGTCAATGGGTTGCATCGAATTTGGGGTGGACATTTGATAAATTCGGGTCAATCCATATTGGCGCTGCTTTGGTCGGAAGCCTTCTCTTTTTATTTGTGGGAGCTTGGCTTAGCCTGGTTCAGGTAGAGAAAAAAGGAATTGAGAAAAAATGATGCTTAATAATGACATCTTAGCTCAGGAGGGCGATACTGCTCTCTTGGTCAGCGCTCAAAATAAACGCTACATGCTCCGTTTAAAGTCAGGGGATCAGCTTCAGACCCACCGGGGGGTATTGAATCATGCTGATCTTATCGGTCTGCCCTGGGGTAGCAAAGTGTACAGTCATCTCGGCTCCAGTTATCTCCTGCTCCAGCCATCGATTGCCGATTTGCTGATCGAAATCCGTCGAAATACTCAGATCATGTACCCCAAAGATGTTGGTTTTGTTTTAGTCACCCTCGGTATTGGTCCTGGGAAAAAAGTATTGGAGGCAGGCACGGGTTCCGGTGCTCTGACTACAGCCTTAGCATTTTCAGTAGGTCCCACCGGTCATATATATTCCTATGATAGCCGTCCCGAGATGCAGCAGCTGGCTCAAAAGAATCTGGAGCGTGTCGGTCTGGCTGAGCAAGTTACTTTTAAGACCCGAGATATCATGGAAGGATTCGACGAGACAAATATTGATGCCATATTCTTGGATGTTCCAAATCCTTATGACTATATCGTCCAGGTTCGCCAGACTTTAAAACTTGGAGGATTTTTTGGCTCAATCTTGCCTACAACCAACCAGGTTTCTAAACTGCTAATCGCCTTGCATCGTGAGAATTTTGCCTTTATAGACGTTTGCGAGGTATTACTTCGTTACTATAAAGCAGTTCCAGAACGTTTACGTCCAACCGATCGCATGGTTGCCCATACCGGATTTTTAATCTTTGCTCGATCAATTCAAGAAGGTGCACTTCCCTCGGAAGAAGACCAGATCGTCACTGATAACTTCACTGAAAACACCATAGATCCTGACGTATAAAATGTTATCCAGGCAAGAATTAATCACAAATTTAACGAAAATTATCGTTTCAGAATCAAGCCAGGAAAATTTACACTTAAAGTATCCTGGTGCTAAACCAGCCTCAGTTCTGATTCCAATCCTGAACGCAAGCGAAAATGAATTCTCTCCAGAATGGCACCTGTTATTCACAAAACGAACCGACCTTGTTGCTGATCACAAAGGTCAGGTCTCTTTTCCCGGCGGTTCCACCGATCCAATGGATCTCAACCCAGAAACTACCGCTCTTCGAGAAGCCAACGAGGAGATCGGTCTTGAACCTGATCAGGTTCAAGTGATCGGAAAATTGGAGCGCATCATCACCATTACCAATTACTTAGTAACTCCTGTCATAGGCCTGATCCCCTGGCCTACCACTTTCACTCTTGAGCCTGAGGAAGTAAGCCATGTCTTCTCTATTCCGTTAGAATGGCTGGCGGACAAAGCCAATCATGAAATCAGGCCTAGGCCAGATTTACTTAACAGCAATATTCCCCATTTACGGGATGTCATATATTTCAAACCTTATCAAGAGGAGATCCTTTGGGGAGTCAGCGCAGAGATAACCGTCCGGTTCTTGACAGATTTGCTTGAACAGACTCACCTATAATAAAACGGCGCAGGAAAATCCTGCGCCGCAATAGGTTTGTTTAATTCTATTGGAAAGGATAAAGGAGCTTTAGGCTTCTTCTTCCTCTTCTTTCTTGCCTTTTTCGATCACTTCTGGCTCTTCACCAACAACCTCAGCCACTTCAACAACTTCCTCCGCTTCCGGAGCAGTTACAACAACTAGAACAAGGTCAAGATCATCCAAAACGGTTACCTTTTCAGGTATTGCAATGTCTCGGAGCGTCACTGACTGCCCAATATTGGTTAACCCGGATACATCCACTATGATTCGTTCTGGTAAATCACCAGGCAACGCTTCGACTTCCAATTCGTCGACATTTTGAACTAAGATTCCGTTAAAGTTTTTAACTGCAGGAGCCTCGCCACGTATCTCCACAGACACTTCCGTTCGAATCTTCTCTTTCATCGAGACGACCTGGAAATCAACATGGGTTATCGTTCCCGTAAGTACATTACGTTGCTTCTCACGCACCAGAGAAACAAGATTTTCACCTTCTAGGTTGATAGACACCAGTGCTGAGCCTGGCAGCCGGTTCAGGGTATTACTGGCAGATTTCAAATCCATCAATACCGGTGTAGGTTCAATCGTTGAACCGTATAAAATAGCAGGTAACTTGCCTTCTCTACGCAGTGCTTTCACCTGCTTTCCAATCACCGATCGTCGTACTGCATCAATAACTTCTCTTTCCATTTTTTCCTTCCTTGAGCGCCTCTCACCTGGTATCATCCAGGTTACCTTCACTCGCTTGAAACGTCCGGTTTCCACCGGTAGGTAGTGGATTGCTTAAAAATAGCAGAATAACGAATTCAGACCTGCTTTTCAAGCGGGCTGAATTTTAGCCGTATTTATCACTTTCGTCAATGGCAAGGTTTAATCCATTATAATTTATCCAGAATGGCTAACATTTACGGTTCGTCTATATGAAAATAACCGATTATTACGATTACACAAATTTCCAGGAATTTACCAGAAAGATTGCTGGTCGTTCCCTCACATTCTGTACAAAGCCTGGATTGCCTGAATGGAATCAAATAACACCTTCTGCTTGCCTGCTCGCAGAAGCAATCCATCCGAATTTATCAGACCGCGTCATGAACATCGGCTGTCATCACGGAGCCTTATCTGTCATTCTAGGGTGTCAAACATCAAAAGATAACCTCTTTATATTGGATATTGATCAGGTCGCCATCAATTGCACCGAAAGAACCCTCTTGATAAATGGGATCCAAAATTATTTCATTTCGACGGAAGTATCATTACTTCCCCAAGCAGCCAATACATTTTCCCTGATTGCCCTGGACATACCGAAGGGGAGGAAACTAACTCGCCACTGGTTGGTCGAATCTTATTTTCTCTTAGAAACAGGTGGCGAATTGTATATCGGAGGGGCGAATGCCCAGGGGATTCAATCAATCATCAAAGATGCCCAAGAATTATTCGGCAATGCTGTTATTGTGGGTTATAAGAAGGGAAATCGGTGCGCTCTGGTGAGGAAAGAAGGAGATCGAGATAAATTACCTGAGTGGGCCATCGAACCCGGTATTGCACCAGGCACTTGGATAACAATGAATATTTCTATTAAAGGAAAAGACCTCACCTTTTTCAGCCTGCCCGGGATTTTTTCACACGATCGGTTGGACGAAGGAACCGGACTACTTCTAGAAACCATAGATTTTCCTTCATCATCTAGAATTCTCGATGTTGGTTGTGGCTATGGCATCATTGGGCTCAATGCAGCTGCCCAAGAACCTTCATCTGAAATTGACCTGGTTGATTCGAACCGGCTGGCAATTGCCGCCTCGCAAAAAAATCGAAGCGTCAACAAGCTCGAAAACGTTAAAATCATCTCCAGTGATTTATTAGATCGCATTTCAGAAAATCATTATCACTTGATCGTTTCAAACCCTCCGTTCCACGCCGGTAAAGAAATTAATTACT
Organism: uncultured Chloroflexia bacterium; assembly: GCA_963754615.1. Classification (GTDB taxonomy): domain Bacteria; phylum Chloroflexota; class Anaerolineae; order Anaerolineales; family UBA4823; genus CAVVUF01. The sequence continues at coordinate 123,091 of CAVWGW010000012.1, forward strand.
CGATTTCTGTTGCATTACTTCACCAGGCTTTTCGAGCCCTTGAGCCTGGCGGAAAACTAATGGTTGTTGCCAACCAATTTATCCGCTATGACAACCTGATGAAAGAAGTGTTTGGAAAATCGCAAAAGTTAGCTCAAACAAATCGTTTTCACATCTTGACTGCGACCAAACATGGCTGAAATTCCTGTTAATTCATTTCATTTTCCAGAGGAATTAATTCACCTCATCCGTTCCGCTGACCAAATCATGGTGTTAACTGGTGCAGGAATATCCGCAGAAAGCGGCGTTCCTACATTTCGCGAAGCACAGACGGGTTTATGGGCTAAGTACCACCCAGAAAACTTGGCCACGCCAGAAGCCTTTCAGCGAAACCCTCGCCTCGTTTGGGAATGGTACTCCTGGAGGCGAGATTTAATCCAAAAAGCAAAACCAAATCCCGGCCACCTGGCTCTTGCAGCTATGGAAAATCTGGTACCAAATTTTTACTTAATTACCCAGAATGTTGATAACCTTCATCGCATCGCTGGCAGCCAGAATATTATCGAGTTTCACGGCAATATTTTCCAAACTAAGTGCTCCTATGAAGATATCATCATTGAATCCTGGCCTGAGACAAATGATATTCCTCCTCGGTGCCCTCGCTGTAATCATTTTTTACGGCCCAATGTAGTTTGGTTTGGAGAACCCATTCCACAGAAAGCGATAACATCTTCCAACAATTTCCTCCAAAACTGCGATGTGTTCTTTTCAATTGGGACCTCTAGCCTGGTTGAACCAGCTGCTTCGCTTCCAATCGCTGCCCGGCAGCACGGTTGCGTTTTAATTGAGGTCAATCTAGAACACACTCCCTTGACTCACCTGGCAGATTTTGTTCTGCAAGGCCCTTCTGGAAAAATTCTTCCTGAACTTATCGCCAATATTTGGCCACAAGCTCATCTGCTCAATACGAACTTTTTTCCTTCACACTCGTAATCTTAATATGACAAGATTCACTACCCGCATCCCTGCAGCTGTACGCCGGCCACGTGCTGAAAATTATTTGTTAATCACCCTTCTAAGCTTCGCTGCCTCAATCACATTAACTCGCCTTTTCCTCGAAGTAACTGGTTATCCCCAATTAGGGGGGAAAGCTCTCCATATTGCTCACCTACTCTGGGGCGGACTTTTCCTATTCATTGCAGCCTTGCTGCCTCTAGTTTTAGCAAATCGATGGGTATACATTCTCACTGCTTTTCTATCAGGCATTGGGGTTGGTTTATTCATTGATGAAGTCGGAAAATTTATTACCCAGAATAATAATTACTTTTATCCTGCAGCAGCACCGATTATTTACGCCTTCTTTCTCCTTACCGTTCTGCTCTATGTACGTGTGCGTCGCAAGCCTGCCTCCAACCCTCGTCAACAGCTCTATGAGATTCTAGAAGGATTGGAAGAAATCCTTGACCATGATTTGGATCAAGAAGAAAGAATTGAGTTATTGAATAAGCTGCAGCAAATTAATCAAACTGAATCAGATCAAGATTTTAGAACACTTTCATCGGCTTTATTGAGTTATGTCGAAAATGGGCAAATTAAAGTCCTACCCGAGGAAAAAACAACCCTCGATATTTGGATCCTCAGGCTTCGCGAATTTGAAAATAAATATATTCACAAATCTACGCTTCGAGCAGTATTAGCGGGGAGTCTCTTAGCTTTGGGAATACATTCATTATGGCAATTTATTCCCTTATTAGCTATAGGCGTAAATTCTCAACCTCTTCAAATAATGATGGCAAATTTAATTCAATCCGGTTTATTGACCAGCTCAGGAAAACTCCAGTGGTTTTCTACCTGGCTGGCATTAGAAGTCGCAGTGGGTCTTCTTCTAATAATTTCAGCAATTTTCTTGATTTTCGGTGCAGATCGTCGTGGCGTAAACTTAAGTTTTATCAGCCTGCTCATATCTCTGACTGTTGTGGATATTTTTCTTTTTTACTTCGATCAATTTTCGTCAATTTTTATTGCTTCTATTCAATTCATCCTCTTGCTCGGAGTAATATATTACCGAAATAGATTCTTATCATCTTCGTGAACAGCAAACTTCAGAAAGGATTTCTCCGATGAACCTGGTTCAAGAAAAAGTACAACAAGCCATTCACCTTCTCAATGAAAATGAAATTGACCTCTGGCTGACTTTCGTTCGCGAGACAAGCGCGGGAGGCGACCCTGTTTTACCTTTGATCTATGGTTTGGATTTAACATGGGAAAGCGCTCTCATGATCACCAAATCAGGAGAAACGATAGCCATCGTGGGGCATTATGAAGCTGAGGCAGCTCGCCGGACTGGCGCTTACACCACGGTGATCCCTTACCACCAATCCATTGCACCAGAATTGCTCCTGGTTTTGAAGCGGATTAATCCAAAAAGAATCGCGATAAATTTTTCAGAAAACGATGTGCAGGCAGATGGCCTGACAGTTGGCCTATATCAGGTTTTATTGAAATATCTGGCAAATACCCCCTATCTGGAAAGGCTTATCTCCGCTGAAAGGATCATCGGAGCCCTACGAAGTCGGAAGACTTCAAAGGAAGTTCAACTAATCCGTTCTGCCATTCAGACCACTGAAAATATCTTTCTGGAAACATATGCCTACATCCAACCTGGCATGTCCGAAATTCAAGTCAGTGAGTTCATGCATCAAAAGATCGTCGAACACGGGGTGAGTGAAGCCTGGGATTTCCAAAATTGCCCAATTGTGAACGCTGGACCTGATTCAAGCGTGGGCCATATTGGCCCAACCAATCTGAAGATCGAACCTGGTCAAATTTTCCACATAGACTTCGGTGTAAAACAAAATGGATTTTGCTCGGATCTTCAACGGGTGATTTATTTCCTTGCTCCCGATGAAAAATACCCTCCCAAAGACGTTCAAAATGGCTTCAATACAGTCTCTTCTGCCATTCAGAATACAGTTGCAGCAATGCGTCCTGGAATGACAGGATTACAAATTGACCAATTGACTCGAAAGGCAATCACGGATGCAGGCTACCCGGAATACATGTACGCCACCGGACACCATCTCGGCAGAAATGCTCATGATGGAGCCGGTGTACTCGGCCCCCTTTGGGAGCGTTACGGTGATACACCCAATTATCCACTCGAGCCAGGTCATGTCTATACGGTCGAGCCAGGGATCACCCTACCAGGTTTTGGTTATATTGGCCTCGAGGAAGATGTCCTTGTAACAGAAAATGGCACTGAATTCTTAAGTACGCCTCAGGTTGAACTAATCGTGAAATAAGCCGCTTTGGTCGAATTATAGGGCTCTTTCCAGGATCTCTCTCATTTCTTCTTCAGTCAATTGGATCGGGTTGCCTTTCATGCTGCTCGATTTAGCGGCCATTTTGACAATCTCTTGGAGAGATTCTCGTGTGATTCCAAATTGACTCAAAGAAGGAATGTGTAAAGCTACACACAGATCATCGATCCATCTCACCCCGTCAATAGGCTCTGCCCCGTCCGAACCAGTTACCATCCTGGCTATTTCCTGATATCGTTGGTGAGCAGAGTTGGCTGGCTGCCTCTCTATTAAGGCGCGCAGATTTACCTCCATCACCACTCCCAGCAGCCTGGCACACACCGCCCCATGAGGAGCGGGAAACATCCCACCGATTGGACCTGCAAATCCATGTACTGCTCCTAGCTTCGCGTTTGCCAGAGCTAGCCCTCCGAACAAGCTTGCAAGTGCCATGTTTTTGCGCGCCGACTGATCCTGTCCATCCAAATAAACCCTTCGTAAAGACTGGGCTGCTCTAAAGATACCTTCTCTGCAGAGGGGATCGGTTACTGGATTCGCAGCTAACGATACAAAAGGTTCGATCAATTGTGTCAAAGCATCCAGGCCTGTGTAAGCGGTAACATCAGACGGTAGGGAATAAGTCAATTCCGGGTCAATGATGGCTACCTTTGGCAGCATCAAGGAGCTTCGTAAGCTGACTTTCACCCCATGTTCAGGAGAACCGATCACTGCATTGCGAGTGACTTCTGCGCCTGTTCCTGCTGTTGTTGGAACAGCAATAAAAGGAAGACCCGGGATTTGAATCTCTTTCCCCCTGCCAATCACCTCCAGATAGTCAAGAACCTCACCTGGATTTGTCGCCATAACCGAAATTACCTTTCCGGTATCGATCGTGCTGCCTCCTCCCAAGCTGAGTACCATATCACAGGCATTTCTTCTGGCAATATCTAAACCGACCATAATCGAGTGGACCGTAGGCTCACTCACAACTTCAAAGTGAAAGGTTTCGCACCCCACCCCTCTCAAACGCTCATTCAGACTATCAGCAAACGCTCCCTTTATTCCGCACACAACCAAGATTCGCCGACCCATCTGACTGGCAAGCGAGGCTGTCTCGCAAAAAACACCCTCTCCAAAGATGATCCTGGAAACAGTAGAAAATTCAAAACGTGTCATCGCACTGTTCAGGCTCCTGTAGGGTAAAGTAACAAAAATTTTTCGCTTTTACGGGGTTCTGCCATCATTTCAGCTACTGTATCTCGCCATTTCTTATAATGAGCCGTTTCTTTATGGTAGGCAGCATCTTCTAAGGTTTTGTAAATTTCAATCAAAAGAAACCGGTTGGGATCATCTTGCTGTTGTAGCAAATCGAAACGAGTCACCCCAGATTCTTGTAGACTGTTTCGAGCGTTTTCGATGGAGGCCTCTTTAAAGAGGGCAACAAATTCAGGCTTCACATGAATATGTACATGCACGATCATCATAAAGGCTCTCCTTAAGAATCATCCTTTTTTGCTAATACTGAAGCTGTTAGCAAAATCAAAGTAATCCAAACCAATTCTGCCAAAAGTAAATGGATGAGCTGCATCCAAACTGGCGCCAAAAGGAAAATATTTAAAAGGCCAGCACACAATTGTAGGATGAACAAACCTCCTAAAATGGCTGAAAACCTTTTTATCCATGGATCCTGGTTTGATTTCCACTCCCAGTAACAGACTAGACCTGTATACGAAGCCACCATCACCGCAATGATTGGATGCCAAATCCTTAGACGGATAAGGATATGTGCTGTATCAAGAAAATCTTGCCGAATCCCCTCGGCTAAAGAAGAAACTGGGAACAAAGTATCACCGAGCGCTGTGATTGCACCCGTAATCCCGATAAGCAGAACCCCAACCAGGGCAGGAATTAATACCCAGCTTTTCTTTCCATTTCCTTTTATTTGAACAGCACTCCCACCAGAAGCCCACCAGGCTGTTAGTGTTATCGATGCCAATAGAAAGAATGTATTGACCAGGTGCACAGCAATTGAGATGACTCGCCCGGTCGAGGCATCCTGAGCAACCCATTTAAAAAGCACCAGGGCTGCTCCCACCAGGGCTTCTGTGATGATGAAAAAAAGACTCAAGCTTGCACCCAGACGAACCGGGTGTTGTTTGGTGGAAATTTTCCAAGCCCAAACAAATAAAATCACAACAAGTATCAATGCCAGCCCGCTGCTCAAGCGGTGCGAAAATTCGATGATAGTTTCAATCTGTTGGGCACGTGGGATTACCTCTCCATTACATAAAGGCCAGTGGGCACCACATCCTGCTCCCGATCCAGTAGCACGTACAAACGCCCCCCATAATACAACGAGCATATTTACAAATAAAACTGCCCAAGCAAAACGTGTGAAACTCTTAGATTTTTTCATTAGAATAACCGACCTTGAATAATTTTTTCTGTTTCGACTGGGAATCCGAGGAGCTTCTTAAACTTTATACAGGTTCCAACTGCAAAACCTGCATAATCGTTGTTGAAGAACCCATAAACGGTGTTCACTTTGTCTTGATGAGATTGGATTTGTTCCTTCCACCAAATTAACTGTCTGGTTTTATCAACCCTTTCTTGTGAATGCTGGTCATAAGTTCCATGTTGGCCAATCCAACGAACATAGATAAAATCACAGGTCTGCTTCACTTGGTTGGTTAATCCCGGGTACTCTGTGGTTGCCCAACAAACATTAAATCCACGGAGTAGCTCATGAGTTTTCTGCCTTTCCCATGAAGCATGCCTGAACTCAACAGCAAATCTTAAATCATCCGGCAGAAGCTTGAGAAAATCCTCCAGAGCATTTTCTTCAGAAATCGTGAAACCTGGAGGCAGTTGGACCAGGAGTACACCTAGCTTATTCCCAAGCATCCGCATAACATCAACAAATTCAGTCAATTCTCCCTGAACACCGATCAATCGTTTTTCATGGGTAATTTGACGTGGTAATTTTGCACAGAAAAGAAAACCATCCGGGACTGAAGCCGTCCATTGAGTTATCTTTGAAGACTTGGGAACTCCATAAAAAGTTGTATCCAGCTCTACTGAATTAAAACTCCGGCTATAATAGGATAAATAGTTCGAAGTCCGGCAGCCTTCAGGATAAAAAACTCTCGACCAATCTTTATAACCAAAACCCATTGTACCCAAGTACCATTTAGGCATATACCCTACCAAAGAATTATTGTCATTTTTGGAGAAACCCATGCTCAAAATCTACGGAACAAAGTGGTGCAGTGATTGTTATTTTGCCTTGAAGACGATCCAGGCACAAAAGATTGAATATGAATGGATTGACATCGATAAAGATCCACATGCCGAACAATTCGTCATCCAGACCAATCATGGTTTTCGCAGTGTACCGACGATTATCTTTGAAGATGGCTCGATCCTGGTAGAACCTTCTCGGAACGAGCTAATAAAAAAACTAACCAATCGATCGACAATTGAAGGTCAATAGCCTAATCAACTGGTTCTTAAATATTTAATTCTCCTTTATCTCCAGTGGACATGAAAATCACTTGTTCGGCAATATTGGTCACCCGATCAGCAATGCGCTCCAAATTGTGCCCACACCACATGAGATAAGTCGCACGGGCGATCAACTTCTTATTTTCCGCCATAATCTCTACGAGCTTCTCAAATACAGACCGATACATCCCATCCATTTCTAAATCTTGTGCGGCAATTTGTCTGGCCCATTCGATATCACGCTTGACAAAAGCCTGCAAGCAATCTTGCAGCATCTTCTCACTCAAATCAGCCATCTTGATGATTTTCTTGAGCGTTTTCAGCATTGGCTCTTCTGCCATCTTAACAACCGCTTTGGCGATCCCAGCCGCATGATCACCTATTCGTTCCAACTCAATCACAATATGCATCACGGCAATGACAGAACGGAGATCACTGGCTGTAGGTTGTTGTGTTGCAATCAGAACCAGGCAAGCTTCTTCAATTTTATATTGTAATTGGTTGATCTGTTCATCATTGGCTATGACCTCCTTCGCAAGCGGAATATCAGTTTCCACGAGTGCCGTCATCGCCTGTTCGATGGAATTTTCAACCTTTTGACCCATCAAAACCAGGTCCTGGCAAATCATATCGTATTCACGATCGTAAGTGGCACGTAAACCCTGTGTCATCAAATTCCTCCAAAAATGATCAATACTGGCACGTTCATCCCATCCGTCCCGTTATGTAATCTTCAGTAAGCTGGTTCTCTGGGCGTGTAAACATACGCTGTGTGGGTGAAACCTCTACCAATTCTCCTAACCAGAAAAAGCCAGTTGATTCAGATACTCTGGCAGCCTGCTGCATATTGTGCGTGACGATCACAATCGTAAATTCCTTCTTAAGCTCTTGAATTAATTCTTCTATTCGTAATGTGGCAATTGGATCGAGAGCCGAGGCAGGTTCGTCCATCAAAATCACTTCTGGCTTCACAGCGAGTAAACGCGCAATGCACAAACGCTGCTGTTGGCCTAAGGAGAGGGAAAGAGCATCATCTTCCAGATGGTCTTTCACTTCATCCCAAAGTGCTGCTTTGTGTAAGCTCTCCTCAACAATATTATCCAACTCAACTCGCTTTTTAGCTATACCGACCATACGTGGACCATAAGTGACGTTGGCATATATGGATTGAGGAAAAGGATTCGGCTTTTGGAAAACCATTCCAACACGTTGACGTAAAAATGCCAGGTCGACGTCCGGAGCATAAATATCCTCCCCATTGAGCAAAACCGAACCTTCCACCCGTGTTCCAGGGATCGTATCGTTCATGCGGTTCAAACACCTGACAAAAGTTGACTTTCCGCACCCAGAAGGTCCAATCAAAGCAGTGACTTGTCTTGGGGTGATATCCATTGAAATATCATTCAGCGCTAAGTTTGACCCATAATAAAAATTTAAGTGGGAAATTTTGAAAACAAATGAAGCATCATCCATGCCTCAATTTTACTCTCATCGATTCATTTTGGGTACTATCATGAATCTCCAGACTTACCTTGTTACCTCCAATAATTAAAGCTATAATCTTGCAGATGAAACGAAACTTACTTCTTGGGTTAATCATACTGGTGCTCCTTGCAGCCTGCAATCCATCAGACTTATCCGAAGCAGCAAATGCTGACAACAATAAAACGGATTACATAGAAAACAAAGGTTCTGACACCATTGTCAACTTAGCCCTGGCATGGGCTGAGCAATACCAAACATTGCACCCTGTGGTAAGCATATCGGTAACCGGTGGTGGTACAGGAACAGGAATCGCTGCCCTGATCAATAAAACTGTGGATATTGCCAATGCATCGCGCCAGATAAAATTAGAAGAGATTCAAGCAGCCCAAGATAATGGTGTTGATCCAGTTGAGTTCGTAATTTCAAAAGATGCAATTGCCATTGTAGTGAATCCCGAGAATCCCGTCGATCAATTAACTATCCAGCAGATCTCTGATATTTTCAGCGGAAAAATCAATAATTGGACAGAGGTAGGCGGTGAAGACCGCCCAATCGTTCGCCTTTCCAGAGAGACAAACTCTGGAACGCACGTTTATTTCCTAGAAAATGTTCTTCGCCTCGGTGAAAAAGATAACAAAACACTGTTTTCAACGGATACGCTCTTGCTCCCCTCATCACAAGGCATCACGACAGAGACCAGCCAGAACCCGAATGCCATCGGGTATGATGGCTTGGGATATGTCACCCCCGAATTGAAGGTTATTGCAGTTGCAGTTAATGCTGAGGGACCTTTTGTGCTTCCGTCAGCCGACACTGTCAACCAGGGGACATACCCAATCGCGCGTGACCTGTATATGTACACAGATGGACAACCAACAGGTGTAAGAAAAGCTTATATAGATTGGATCCGCAGTGTTGAGGGTCAGAAAATTGTCGAAGATCTTGGATTTGTTCCCATCACCTATATGCCCTAATTATGAAAACATCGAATACAAAATATGAATTTATCATCACTCGAATCATTAAAGCAATGGGGTATTCGGCCATTCTGTTTGTCGCCTTGATCTTTTATTTCTTAATCAGTCAAGGTATTGTCACCTTGGGGGAGGTGCCTCTTAAGAATCTATTCAGCGTTCGATGGTACCCAATTGAAGACTACTTCGGGATAATACCTTTACTCGGAGGTTCGCTCATCGTCACGCTGGGAGCAATGCTTGTGGCTGTGCCAGTGGGGATTTGTACCGCGATTTATATTTCCGAAATTTCATCCCGCCGGGCAAGAGAAATATTGAAGCCTTTAGTAGAAATGTTGGGCGGCTTTCCCTCTGTGGTTTTAGGATTCCTAGGAATCCTAATCCTGTCTCCGTATCTCAGGATTCTTTTGAACTTATCCACCGGGTTAACCGCCCTGGCAGGTTCCCTTCTCCTGGCAGGGATAGCGCTGCCTACCATCATTTCAATCTCTGAAGATGCTCTAGATACTGTGCCTCGCTCTTATCGCGATGCATCTTTAGCCCTTGGGGCAACGAATTGGCAGACTATCTGGCATGTCACCCTCCCGGCTGCTAAATCAGGGGTTTTAACAGCCATCATGCTCGGTATCGGTCGAGCTATTGGTGAAACAATAGCGGTTATGATGGTTACTGGAAACGCTCCTGTTCTGCCGACAGGATTACGCTATCTCTTCATGCCTGTTCGTACCATGACTGCCACAATCGCGGCTGAAATGGGAGAAGTAGCCGAAGGAAGCACGCATTACCATGTGCTCTTCTTTATCGGTATTGTTCTGTTCTTGATCTCTCTTGTGGTCAATGTCTCAGCCTCTGCTCTAGTTTTTCGCTCACGCAAAAGGTCAGAACGGATCCTTTCATGAATAAGTCAAATTCATCTACCCGTTTAGCCATTCAGAAAATCGGATACGGATTTTTAACCGTTATGGCTTTTATAACGGTTATCCCAATCGTGCTGGTGCTTTTATATATCCTAAAGCAAGGCTTACCGGCGATTTCATGGGAATTTCTTACCGGCTTCCCTTCGGATGGAATGAAGGCAGGGGGCATCCTCCCAGCCATTGTTGGTACGATTTATTTAACTATCGGAACAGCAATATTCGCTGTACCTTTAGGCATTGGCGCGGCAATCTATCTTTCAGAATATGCTGGTGACAACAAACTGACCCGAATCATCCGTGTTTCAATAATTAATTTGGCAGGAATTCCTTCTGTCGTGTATGGCCTGTTTGGATTAGGCCTCTTCGTAATATTTATGAAATTTGGGACAAGTATTCTGGCAGGCTCACTAACCCTGGGGATTATGACGATCCCAGTGATCATTTCAACTGCTGAAGAAGCTTTACGGTCAGTCCCGCAATCCTTCCGGATAGTAAGCATTTCTCTCGGAGCCACGCGTTGGCAGACCATCCGACGAATTGTGCTTCCCCAAGCTGTGTCTGGAATATTAACAGGTGTGATCCTCGGTTTAGAGCGTGCTGCTGGTGAAACAGCTCCAATTCTATTTACTGCCGCGGCTTTTTTCCTCCCTCGATTACCCACCTCACCTTTCGATGCCACTATGGCGCTCCCTTATCATCTCTTCGTGATTTCTACCCAAGTACCTGGAATGCCAATTGAGATCCAGTATGGTACTGCTCTAGTTCTGATTTTCTTTGTTTTAACGATGAATATAATTGCTACCGTAATTCGTTCCCAGCGCGCGCCCGCCGGCAGTGGTAAGAAAAGGTGATCCAGCATGAATAAAAAAATCATCGTCGATCATCTATTTCTAAATTATTCAGATGGAACCGAATCTCTTAAGGATATTAACCTCTTTATTCCAGAAAATTCCATTACAGTGTTATTTGGACCAGCTGGCGGTGGAAAATCATCTTTACTGCGTGTGATCAACCGGTTGAATGAGTTAGCCGACGTGGTATTCCTTTCAGGAAAAGTGCTTCTGGATGGAGAAAATATTCTCGATCCTAAGATTGATATCAATCAACTAAGACGCCGGATAGGTATGGTATTTGCCAGGCCAGTCGTTTTACCGATGAGCATCCGATCAAATCTTACCTATGGTTTGGAGATTGCAGGTGTGAAGAAAAAAAGTATTTTTGATGAAGCAGTTGAACGCAGCTTAAAACAAGCCGCCTTATGGGAAGAAGTCAAAGATCGTCTCGATGATCCCGCAGTCGCCCTCTCTGGAGGACAGCAGCAGCGGCTTTGTTTGGCTCGCAGCCTGGCTCTCCAACCTGAGGTGATATTACTAGATGAACCTACCTCAGGTTTAGACCCTATTTCAACTGGTAAGGTAGAATCATCTTTACAGGAACTTAAACTTCTCTACACGATTGTTCTGGTCCCTCATTCAATCCAACAAGCTGCTCGAGTTGCCGATTATGCGGCCTTTTTCCTGCAAGGTGAGCTTGTTGAATATGCTCCCGGAAAAGAGATCTTCACAAAGCCACAAGATAAGCGCACTGAAGATTACATCGAAGGACGATTTGGATAAATGAAGATCATGATCGTTTCTGCATAAGGATTCCGATTATGTCCGAAAAAGAAAAAGCGAAAGAACAAAACCTGGTTGACCTCGATAATCCGCAGTTCTTCGTAAATCGAGAACTGAGCATGCTCGAATTCCAACGGCGTGTGCTCGAAGAAGCTGAAGATGAAAACAATCTCTTGTTAGAACGGATCAAATTTTTATCGATTGTCAGCTCAAACCTGGATGAGTTCTTCATGGTTCGAGTATCAGGATTGAGAAAACAGATTGAAGCCGGCATTCATAACCCTTCTTTTGATGGTCTAAGTCCTTTAGAAACCCTGGCTGAAATACGAAAAATTACCGATCAAATCATAACTCAGCAGCGTGATTGTTGGCGTGATCGCTTAATGCCAAAACTACGCGAAGCGGGCATCTTAGTGTTGAACTACTCGCAGCTGAATCAGCGCCAAAAGGATACACTCAAGAATTATTTTAATGATGTAATTTATCCAGTCATCACCCCATTGGGATTCGACCCAGGACGACCTTTTCCTCATATTTCTAACTTAAGCTTGAACCTGGCTGTTCTAATCAATGATAAAGCCGGAAATGAACACTTCGCCCGCCTCAAAGTACCCAACACCCTCCCGAGATTCGTACCCCTGAAGCGCTCCTCTGGAAGCAGTCGCAAGGATGGAACGATTCCATATAATCATTATTTTGTTTGGCTGGAACAGTTAATCGCTGCCCATTTATCTTCCTTTTTCCCTGGCATGAAAATAGTTGAATCTCACCCCTTCCGTGTCACCCGAGATGCCGACATGGTTATCCAAGAATTGGAAGCCTCTGACCTTCTTGAAACGATGGAGCAAAGTGTTCGACAAAGACGTTTCGGTTCGGTTGTACGCATGGGTATTAATCCTGGTATGCCAGATAGAATTCGTGACATACTTATCAAAAATCTAGAAATCCACCGAAATGATGTTTACACTTTGGATGGGCCCTTAGGTTTCAGCGATTTAATAAGTCTCTATAATTCGATCGATCGCTATGATTTGAAAGAAATCCCCTTTAAACCTGCCATACAACCAGCTCTTTATCAATCCGGCACGAACTCCAACATTTTTGAAGCTATTCGGCAAGGCGATATCCTGATTCACCATCCCTATGACTCGTTTACCCCGGTAGTTGATTTCCTCAAGACTGCAGCATGCGATCCAGATGTTTTGGCCATCAAACAAACCCTTTATCGTGTTGGGAAGAAACCGCCTGTAGTGGAAGCCCTCCTGGAAGCTGCAGAAAACGGGAAACAGGTAGCTGTCCTTGTGGAACTGAAAGCTCGGTTTGACGAGGAGAGTAATATCGGTTGGGCAAAAATGTTAGAAAAAGAAGGGGTGCATGTGATATATGGCTTGTTGGGATTGAAAACCCATTCGAAAGTCACCATGGTTGTCCGCAGAGAAGGGGAAGGGATTCGCCGGTATCTTCACCTTGCTACAGGGAACTATAACGCTGTAACTGCTCAGCTATACGAAGACCTGGGCATGTTTACCTGCGATGAAGAAATTGGCGCAGACGTTACCGATCTTTTTAATTATCTGACTGGTTATTCATCGAAACAAGATTACCGGAAATTATTGGTCGCTCCCATTAATTTGCGCTCACGTATGGAATCCCTGATCGAGCGTGAAATAGATCACGCTAGAAAAGGGAAAAAGGCTCATATCATAATCAAAGTGAATTCATTGGTTGATAAACCGATGATTAAATGCCTCTATAAAGCATCTCAAAGTGGGGTAAGAGTTGATTTGATTGTTAGAGGTATGTGCTGCTTGAGACCCGGCTTTGAGGTGATCAGCGAGAATATCCGGGTAGTGAGTATCGTGGGTCGCTTCTTAGAGCACAGTCGGATTTACTATTTCCATAACGATGGCGCAGAAGAAATTTATTTAGGGAGCGCTGATCTAATGCCTCGCAATATCGATTGGCGTGTCGAAGTGTTATTCCCTATTCGCGAGCCACACCTGGTTCAACAGATCCGTGATAATATCTTGGCAATTTACCTGAAAGATAATCTAAAAGCACGCCTCATGCAATCAAATGGAACTTACCAGCGTGCAAAACCAGAATCTGGACAACCGTTACTCTACAGCCAGCTGCATTTTCTCAAGCAAAGGCAATAAAAAATGGACAATTTATCTCTATCAGTTGAAGAACAGAACCAGCTAACAGCCATGCTCGAGACTGCTCCCCTGATGCTTCAAAAAAGGATCAGATTGATTTTATTGTATGACCAAGGATTACCCACTCATCTAGCAGCGCAACAAGCTGGCTTTTCTCCCAGCCAAGCCCGGTTCTGGAAACATCATTTCCTACTGCAACGATTGGAAATTTTTACCCGGCATACCAAACCATCCCAGGAACACAGGATTCGGGAAAATGTGCGTTCAGATAATACACCAATCTTATCTCTACCCGGAGTCTTGCCTGATGACCTGATGGATGAAGCAGGTAAAAAAATCCTTTACTTCCATTTTCAAGAAATGGTAAAGCATGAAGCTGGCACCATTGCGGGTGAAGACATTGAAGAATTACATGATATGCGGGTTGCAACCAGGCGAATGCGTGCCGCATTTAATATTTTTGGGGTATTCTTCACCCCGAAAATAATTAATCCGTTTTTACAAACCTTGAAAACCACTGGAAAATCCTTGGGCGAAGTTCGTGATTTAGATGTTTCTAAAGAAAAGATCCGCGCCTATCTTAATCAACTGCCCCTAGAGCAGCAATCCGGGTTGGATCCTTTGTTAAATTATAGGAATACAACCCTCGATCGCGCCCGTCAAAGCTTATTAACTCACCTGAACAGCCAGGATTACCTGGATTTCAAAGAAAATTTTCAAAAATTTTTACAAACCCCCGGCTTGGGATCAATGGCAGCCAAAAAGAGAGCCCCTCTTCAAACCACCGTACGCTTTCAAGCGCCGACTTTGATATATTCTCGCCTGGCAAGTGTGATGGCTTTTGACTCTCTCTTAAATTCCGCCTCCTACTCACAGCTACACGCATTACGCATCGAATTCAAGAAATTCCGTTACACCCTTGAATTTTTTAAGGAAGTGCTTGGAGAAGAGTCAAAATCACTTATCAACGAAATTAAGGATCTTCAGGATCACTTGGGTGATTTGAATGACGCGAATGTTGCATGCCAGACGATCACTCGCTTCTTGAAGAAATGGGATGTGAATCAAAATGCTTTCCCTCTTCTGGATCGTTTAAATCCCGAGCCTGTCGTCATTTTCTTGGCTTACCGATATGCGGAAAGACATCAGTTAATGATCTCATTTCCTGAAAAATGGAATATATTTTAATCGCCCGGAGCTCCGTCAAAATTTAGCGAAAGCTGTTGCTTTTCTCTAAATGCAAAAAAAACACTTGCATCTAAACCTGAGTCCTAAGTACTTAGGTTAGATTGATGATCCTTAATGGTCGTGTTATCGTTGTCAAATGATTGGTAATTGGAAATATTTACTATTTTCACTTTATTGAGCCCTTATTGATATGAATCATCTATTTTTTAAGCAAAATTTTTATCGCTTTGTCGTAACCTGGATAACACTGGTTTCCTGTGTGCCCACCACTCAAGTGAATGGAACAACGAGGGTAGATATTCCGCCTCAACCGGCTCCGGTTGCATCCCTTGCTGTTTCCACGCAAAAACCAAAGGCGACCGAATCAATTACTACGGTATCAGGGGATTACCAGGTGTACCTGCCAACGGTGGCTGTAGAAGGACTTTATTTTAGTTCCATTTCATCTAACGATGGAACCATTCCAGTCTACGACAAATTTGAGCTGACATTTTCATTAGAAAATTCGTTGGCTAGCCAGCCAGACTTTCCCTACGACTCTTCTCCCCCACCGGGATTACCTGGTCAGACAGGAGTTACCGTTGATGCGCTCTTCCTGCCTCCTGGGCAAGTGGACTGGAATAAAGCTCAGGTACAACCTGCATTTCGCTACCAATCCTTCCAGCGGATTGCATCTGGCAATGCAGAGGGGCTCTATCCGGTTGGCGCATTAACCTGGATGATTCGCTTTTCGCCTCAAATCATAGGTGATTGGAAGTTCAAGCTGCGCGCGTCAAGATGCATCAATCTGCGCATTGGGAGAATCTCCCTGTCAGAATTGGATTGAAAGTGCAGTAGGAAGCTTTAGGGCGTCAGCTCCCTTGCCAGGAGAGCACGGTTTTGTTCGTACCAGCCGGAATGACTCTCGTTATTTCGAATTCTCAGATGGGACACCCTTCTTAGGGCAGGGTTTCCAATTTTCTTTTGGCTCGAACACTCAAGTAGAAACCATCTTCAACACTTTCCAAGTCAATGGGATAAACTTCCTGCGAACCTGGATGAGCGCCACAGGTGTTTATAGTTTAGGTTTCTCCTTCTGGGATACCTGGTCTAACTCAAACCTCGTTTTCAACCCGGTGTATCCAGGGAGGGATGTTTCAGCCCAGATCCTGAGTTCAGGGGACTCACCTTGCATCTATCAAGGTTTCGGTGAGGGAGCTAAAGCTTTTCTTAAGGGTGGAAAAACTTACACCCTCGATATCCGCGTAAAAACAGTGAATTTTCAAGGTCCCCGAATTTCTGGGAAACCTTTCGGATTGGTAGCCAAGATCGGCACCTGGCCCAAAGGGATTTGTGGAAGCCCTGACAATGGCTTGAAAACGCTCTCTCCCTATTTTAGTACGTCAATTGATTGGACAGACCTGACCGCTACGTTTACATTGCCCCAAGATGTGATTTTAGGGAATGGTCAATTCCTCACGATTGCGTTGGAAAATATGCTGGACGGACAAGCATATATTGATCGAGTAACCGTTAAAGAAACTCCAAGCAGCCCGAATGTTCTCGTTCATGGTGATATGAACTACCATCTATACTATGATCAAGCCTCTTCGTGGCGCTGGGACTATATCTTGGATAAGGCTGCTGAGCGAAATATTTATATGAAATTGGTTACTCTCGAAAAGCATGATGGTATCTTGAGTTATTTCCGCCCAGATGGCACGATCGCTCCAGAACCAGATGACAATTATTTTTATGGGGTAAATCCAGCTGATCCAAGCCAGCCTACTAAAACTCGCCGCCTCCAGGAGTACTTTTGGCGCTATCTATCAGCACGATGGGGTTACTCAACTGCGGTACATTCTTGGGAACTCCTAAACGAAGGGGATCCGTTTAATGGTAATCATTACGATCAGGCAGAAGATTTCAGCCGGACTATTCACACCACTGATCCTAACCAGCATCTGGCAACCACTTCTTTCTGGCATTCCTTCCCAGTTGAAGAATTTTGGGCTAATACAGCGTATCCAGGTCTGGATTACGCAGATTTTCACGCCTACATTTCTACCACATGGTTGAAAGCCCCAATAGACATCAAGGATCCCATCACAAAACAGACCTGTGGATCCGATCAGATATGTTATTTGACAGCCATGAAAAACGATACGGTGTTGTACCACAACGAACACAGCTTAAATGTTTGGATGCAGCATCCTGGAAAACCCGTTGTGCGCGGTGAGGCAGGAGTCACTGAAATAACTTCCGATGCTAATCCTGATCCAGATTTGGACAAAGACATATGGGGAATATGGCTCCATAAATTTCTATTTTCCCAAATGGATTCTGGGGGGCTCTACGAGCTATATTGGTATTCGGATACGATCGTAAAGAATAACCTCTTCCCTGTTTATAAACGATATCGTGATTTCATGGCAGGCATCCCTATCAATTCAGGTCAATTTGTAGATCTGGCAGCCAGCTCAACAAATCCTTCAATGCGCGTTTTGGGTCAAAAGGATCCAAGCAGCAACCGCGCTTTTTTTTGGGTCGATAACCGCCAACAGACATGGCGCCACGTGGTTGACGGTGACAACATCCCATCCATAGACGGAGAAATAAAAATTATTGGTTTTCAACCCAATATCACCCTGCCTGTGCAGTGGTGGAACACTTGCTCCGGGCAGCCTCCATCAAGTTGCTCGGTGAAGATTTCAAATAATACCGTTGTTCAAACGGATAATACTGGCACGATCACCTTGCAGGTGCAAAACTTGGAAAATGATATCGCCATTAAAAATCGGAATTTTTTCTACCGAAGGAAAATAAAAAGAGCATTTTCGTTTATTGACGTCTTTTACGGTTCCGTCTATACTTGAATCATTCCCAGGCGCCGGAGGGACTGCGTCGAATGCTCAAAGATAAGAGCTCTTCCGAGTTGATCTTCTCCCCGATTATTCAAGCCCAAGATAAAAATTCCGCCAAATTGGCTATCGAAGGTGTATTCAGCCAAGACTATGCATTCTTGCGTCAATATTATGCACCAGCCTGGCCAACATTCAATCGATTGCAAGCAAAACCATCTTCTCGATCGCCAATGGCTCAAAGATGAGATAGAAGTCTTGCTGAACGAGATGGATCGGGGGTTAATAATTATTGAAGGTCCAGAAGGTTCAGGGAAAACCACTTTCTTGAAACAATTATCTTATGAGTGGTGTTCAATCCATCATTTTATCGCTTTGCCCCAAGGCTCAAAAGCGTATCCAGCTTGCCAGGTCAAACCTTGGAGCCCAAATTATCAGAGAATTGGAATTAGCAGATTGGATAACTCCAAACCGCTTTCAGGAGATTGTTCATTCTCAAAATTTTTTGAATGAACTTCTCTCAGAAGGATTGCAGCGGAAAAAATATTCATCTTCCGGTCAAAGGATTACCATCATCCTGGATGGTTTAGAAGATCTTGGAATTTTTTACGATCCAAAGAGCCTGGGCATGCCGGATGAGCTCCCAGAAAATGTCTTTTTTATTATCTCTCAATCACCTGATCAGAACAGCTTTAAATCACAAAAAACAACGAAAAAATTACGCCTAGGTCAAGAAATTCCTGGGCATATTTCAGATTTACACGCACATTGTCAAAAGTGCTTAATAGATACTTCATTCGATGGTTTACGAAACCAGGTTAATTTGGAACAATTGGTACCGGTGCTTGTGGAAAAATCACAAGGGAATTGGCTTCTCTTGACCCAATTGTTACAGCAGCTAAAGGATATCAAGAACTCTGAGATATCGATCGATAAAATAAAAGAAAATTACCCAGATGATTTATATTCTGCTTATTTACGAACATTCTTAATCATCAAAGATAACGATCATGCAGAATGGTATCGGTATATCTTACCCATACTTGGCGTTCTGGGCGCTTATCTAGAACCAATCTCAAGAAACCAGCTGATCCAATATGCCGGATCACCAATGGATGTTCGCTTGTTAAGTCATTTGCTAGATCAGCTGCTGTATCCAATCCTAGATATGGATCTACTAGAAAGGGTTCAGTTCAATCATCCATCTCTTCAGAAATTCTTTTCAGGAAAGTTGCTCAACAAAGATTTATCTTTACAAGAAGAGGCTTTCTCTCAAGAATTAATTGAGAACAATAAGCAGTACCATCTTCGTTTTTTACAAGATATCCTATCATCGTGGGGAACAATTGATGAAAGCCTACCTGGTCTTAGAGGTTTGAAACAGCTTACACCGAAAGATGAATATGGACTCAATTACCTGCTTGGTCATTTGGAAGGTTCTGGTTCAATAGAGGATCTGCAGAAATTATTATCACTGGAATGGGAAACTCAAAAGGTCAATAGATCCCAATCAAATTTATTATTTCGAGATAGAAAAAAAAGAGACGAAGTTCCAAGAAAGGAAAAATTTTCGAAAGTAACCAATGGATGGTACGACATAAAATTTTCTTATGGGGTGTTGGACAGTTATATTGATGATATTCAGCGAGCATGGAAAAACAGCCTTGGAGTAGAGGAACATATTTTCTATGCACTGATCACCTCCTCTGTTATGACATTACAATCCATGATTGGTAAAACGACTGTGATTAACGACCAAGAAGAACAAGATCAATTGATATCCAGATTTGCCGCCTGCCTGGCTGACCAAGGCGATACAAGCGAAGCTCTGGCTACAGTTGAGTCGATCTCAACCGTCCGTTGGAAAAATCAAGCCTATGCTGAAGTTGTGCCTCACTTACCCTCCCAATCGATTCCTACTGTATTGAGATATTGCCAACACATCGACGATATCTGGGAAAAAGACCAAATCATCACAAATTGCGCTTTAAGATTAACAGAGTTGAGTAAACCAGTCCAGGCTTTAGAAATTGCCAGGCAACTTTCTTCCGACCCCCTTCGGAATAAATTACTCGCCCAATTAGCAAGAAATTTAATCGAGGCAAACCAAGTCGAAATGGCTTTAGAAGCAATCCATTCCATTACGAATGAAGCAATTAAGACAGATTTATTGGGTGAATTTTCAAAAGACTTGGATCGCGATGCACTGCAAATTTCATTGTCGCTTATCAGGGCTTTCCACGACCAAAACAAACAGGCAACCGCGATTGCTAGCCTGGCTCCTTATTTACCGCACGCTCTGCAAAGAGATTGCTTCCA
The DNA here is from genome assembly GCA_963754615.1 of uncultured Chloroflexia bacterium. Classification (GTDB taxonomy): domain Bacteria; phylum Chloroflexota; class Anaerolineae; order Anaerolineales; family UBA4823; genus CAVVUF01. The sequence goes on from CAVWGW010000012.1 coordinate 143,371, forward strand.
ATGGTTGGACCAGCTTAACGAAGAAAGCCGAAGCAAAGCCTTGGTAGGTCTTATTCCGCATTTGCGTGAAACGCTGTTGAAAGATGCGTTGTCTGCAGCGCGAGAAATTAAAGATGAAACTTTACGGGCGCCTGTCTTGGGGGAGCTATCGGTTCGTACTGCGGCTACCGGTGAACCGGCAAAAGCATTGAAACTTATTCAAGCCATTCTAGGCGAAAATTTCAAAGCCTCAGCCATTCAGCGTTTAGCCCCATTTCTTACCGATGAACAGCGCTACGAGGCCCTGGGAATTGTGCAGACCTTCAAAGATCTGAACAGTCAAAATCGTGCCTACGAAGGACTTATCCCTTTTCTGCATGATCCAATTCTTACAGAAATCCTGGATGAGGCTTACCTTCTGAAATCCGAAAGTTTACAGTCCACAATTTTTAAAGCCGCAGCAAAACGCTACCTTGATTTAGGAGAAACCGCTCGATCGATTGAAATTGTCAGGAAATGTACTTCTCAGGAGCAACATTCCAGGCTATTAATGGATCTTGCATCACTCTGGCCCGATGAATTCCGAAGTGAAATATTAACCATGACACTGGCGTTGGAAAAACCTGAATTTATAACAAATGCACTTGCTGGCTTACTTCCCTATCTGGGACAAACTGCTTTGCTGGATGCATTATATGCTGTAATCCGGCTCCCGGCTCAGGGATGGGTGGGGGTAAACCCCCGTTCTGAAATTTTGATTCAAATAGGTTCCATCCTTGCGCAGCATGGTGACATAGACAGATCTCTTTCGATATTACGAGACCTCACAGCTGATGATGAGATCTCAAAAGGATTGATAAATATCTTTCCTCACCTTCCGGCTGAATCTCAAGCCGCTGCCCTAGCATTTATTCAATTGATCCAAGATCCTCTCAAAAGAGCCTCAACTTTAATTGCGCTGATGCCGATGCTCTCTATATCGCAGATCGAAAATGCCTTGCAATATCTCGACGATTTTCAAGATGAAAAGTTGCGCCTCCCAGTGTTAAATCAGCTTGTCCCCCAGGATAGCTCCCGAAAATTTCCAAAACTTTATGGAAAGCGTCTGTAAATTTCAGGAGAAAAGCCTCCGCGCCCAGGCTTTCAACGCCTTAGTCTCAAAGTGGCTTCTTCTCCCCATATCTCAAAGTCTTAGTTTATGGAGAAAATTGCTCCAGGATTTATCACACCGGTCTCGACCAGACCTCCTGTTGGATTTAAAATCACTGGCTCCGGTGATTAGTGATCTTGGAGGGATCAGTGCAATCAAAAGTATTCTCAAATCGGTTAAGGATGTTGCCAGATGGTGGAATTAAACCAGAACTCGCATACGCTTATTCAGAAAATTTTTCAAGGAACATCTGTTGACCGAGTCGGTCTGACCGATTCCCCTTGGAGCGACACATTGCTTCTTTGGGTGCAGGAGGGTTACCCCACCCGTTGGGTGCAAAAAAAGGTTGGCCAACAACGCTGGCGCAGTGATGACGGTCAGTGGGAGGAGGTCACAGAAGAAGGAGATTACGAAGAACCAGTTCCACCCTGGCTTCATTTCCAATACGACATGGTTGGCATTGGCCCATGGATGGATTATTTACCCCTTCGTGATTACGATGAGACCATTCAGGAAACGAGCGCTTGGAAAATAACCCGAAATGGAGCAGGGGCCTCGTTTAAATTCTGGAAGCACAAGATGGGCACTCCCGAGCATATGGATTTCCGCATGGCATCCCGTGAAATCTGGGAATCCGATTACAAGCCACATTTACTTTATTTGGATCCATTGCGGATTGATCTCGAAGAATTACGCACAAGCCGAGAAGAAGCAGAAGCCTCTCATGTCTGGACTCATTATGGAAATATATTCATTTGGGAGATCATGCGCCAAAGCATGGGAGATATTACACTGTATGAAAGTCTCCTGCTCGATCCAGGTTGGATCCATGACTTTGGACAGGTTTATACCCAATTTTACAAACAACACTTCGATTATATGTTTGCAAATGCCGGTCTCCCTGATGGGATCTGGCTTTACGAGGATCTTGGATATAAGAACGGATTATTCGCTTCACCAAAAGTTCTACAGAACTTGATCTTTCCCTATTATCAGGAATTAGTCGCTTATTTTCATGAGAAGGGATTGCCAGTAATTCTACATTCCTGCGGAAGCCAGGCAGCTGCGTTAGAGTTAATTGTTGACGCTGGATTTGATGGGTTAAATCCGATGGAACGAAAAGCAAAAGACAACGACCCATTCGCGTTTGCTGAGATCTACCATGATAAATTGGTTTTCATTGGTGGAATGGATATCCGAATTTTTGAAAGCAATGATAAAGAAATAATCAAAAAAGAGGTAGGAAATTATATCGATGGCATGAAAGAAAGAGGCGCCAGATTATTATTTGCCTCAGACCATTCCATCACCCCAAACGTACACTATGATACCTACCGGTATGTATTAGATGTTTATCGGGATCATATGGCTTACTAAACGAGATTGGCAGTCCACCTGCTCAACAAAACAATGGGAGTGATAATTGTCATGGGAAATCCCTCCAGACCCAATATCTTGTTTATCCTGACAGACCAGCAGCGCTGGGATACGACAGGTGTTCATGGCAATCCCCTTGATCTAACCCCCAATTTCGACCGGATAGCCTTGGAGGGCACGCATTTATTCAATACATTCACCTGCCAGCCAGTGTGCACACCCGCGCGGGCTTGCCTGCAAACAGGTATGTACTCCACTTGCTCTGGTGTCTATCGGAATGGTCTTCCACTGCCCCCAGATTCACAGACAATTGCTAAACTTTTTAATCAATCTGGCTATCGCACAGCCTATATTGGAAAATGGCACTTAGGTACAGGCGAAATGATCGGTCCAGTGCCTGAAGAATACCGTGGTGGATATGAAGACTGGCTGGCTTCGAATGTTTTAGAATTTACTTCTGATGCATATCAGGTTACTTTATTCGATAATAATGAAAAACCAATCTCCCTGCCTGGTTATCGCGTCGATGCCCTGGCAGATGCCGCGGTTCGATATATTGATGCCAACAAGACTCGCTCCTTTTCCTCTTTCTATCATTTCTTGAACCCCACTTTCAGAACCGAGCGCGACGATTACCCAGCACCCGACGGATACGCCGAACGCTACATTGGTAAATGGATTCCCCCGGACCTGGCCGCCTTAGGAGGTTCGACACACCAACATATTGCCGGTTATTATGGTATGGTTCGGAAATTAGACGAGGCTTTGGGGCGTCTATTGGATACCCTAAAAAGCCTTCATCTGATAGAAAATACAATCGTTGTTTTCACATCAGATCACGGGAATCATTTTAAGACCCGGAACGCCGAATATAAGCGCTCTGGTCATGAAAGCTCGATTCGCGTACCTGCCGCAATCACCGGTCCAGGGTTCTTGGGCGGGGGGCGAATTCAAAACCTGGTCAGTCTGATCGATATTCCACCAACTCTTCTAGATGCCTGTGGAATTCAAATTCCATATCAAATGCAAGGGCATTCCTTACTCCCATTAATTCGCCGCGAACCGATTCCCTGGCCAAAAGAAGTGTTCATTCAAATAAGCGAGTCGCAGGTTGGAAGAGCGATCCGCACAAAACGGTGGAAATATGGTGTTGTTGATCCAAACGGAGATGGTTGGAATGAGATGGCTTCATCACACTATCAAGATTCATATCTTTACGATTTGCAATCAAATCCTTACGAGCTTAACAACCTAATTCAGCTTATTTCTCACCAAGAATTGGCAGATTCGTTGCGGAAGCGACTAATCCAGCGCATGGTTCTAGCCGGTGAGACCGCTCCAACCATTGAGCCCAATCCCAAAATAATCTCCAATCCGATGCATTTTGTCTATCCCGAGGAGATTGATGATTGAAATCATTCGTACCATAAAGATTAAAAAAAGTGCTCAAACACCCGCTAATACAATCATTACTAGATCTTAAGGGAAATCCGCGTGCTTGTGTTTACACAGAACCTATTTTCGGTATCCCTTATTTTCTTTACATCCCTTATGCCTCTCTTTTTATGGTCGCCTTGGGTCTATCGGATCAGAAAATTGGTCTCATCGCTACCATCGGGATGGGATTTCAAATCTTCACTGCACTGCTGAGCGGCGCGATCACGGATAAGTTCGGCAGGCGGTGGACTACCTTCTTTTCTGATCTCATTTCCTGGAGTGTCCCTGCTTTCATTTTGATCTTTGCCCAGAATTTTTGGTTTTTTCTGGCAGCTGCCATCTTCAATAGCTCATGGCGTATCTCACATACTTCATGGACATGCCTAATGGTTGAAGATGCAGAACCAGATCAGATCGTTCCCATGTGGACCTGGATCTACATCGCTGGGTTAGTGGCCGCCTTTTTTGCACCTTTATCTGGGAAATTGGTTGAAAGGATCGACCTTGTCCCTGCTGTAAGAGCACTTTACCTGTTTGCCTTTATCGTCCTTACAGCAAAATTTGTCATCTTACTGATTTATTCAAAAGAAACGCAACACGGCAAAGAACGCCTCATAGAAACACAAGGGCAGTCAATCTTTGATTTACTGAAAGAATATCGTGGTGTAGCCCAACAAATCTTGCGCACCCCAGCCACACTACTCACCTTGGGGCTTCTGATTGTGGTTGGCATCTGCGGCACCGTCAGCGGGACATTTTGGGCAATCCTCGTCACCCAAAAATTGAATATCCCTGCCGAAAAGATTGCTTTGTTTCCGATGATTCGATCGCTGGTGATGTTAGTCATGTTTTTCTTGATCACGCCACGGATCAATAAAAATCGTTTTCATTTGCCAATGATTGTCGGGTTTTCTGGCTTAATTGCCAGCCAATGCCTGTTGATTTTTATGCCAAGCCAAAACTACCTCCTCTTGATACTGAATGTAATGATCGATGCCGCCAGCCTCGCCTTGGTTAACCCCTTGGTTGACTCGCTAGTTTTTTTTACGGTTGACCCTAAAGAACGCTCTCGGATCAATGCCATTCTGTATGTTGTGGTGTTTATTTTTACTTCGCCTTTTGGTTGGATTGCAGGCAGCCTTTCTGGGATGAACAAAACCTTTCCCTTTGTTCTCAACCTGGTTTTGTACTGCATTGGACTCGGGCTAGCTATCTTGACCAGTCATTGGTCTAGTAAAGAAAATTCAGTGTGATCGTATAAATCGTCCGGCCCGATCCCCAGCTTTTCATTGAAATCAATGCCTTGGACAAGCCTTGCAAGTCCGTTCACTTGCCAATATAATTCCTTCTCAGCGCGAAATAGCTGGTGACATCAAGCATTATTGGATTGGGTTAAAGCCCGGAAATATAATCAACAAGATCTTTTTTAGTCTTATAAAGTGACCTTGGCATATTTTTCGGACAGTGTAATGCAATTCATTACAAAAAACTGGTCATCCTGTTTTTCCCTAGGATAAGAAAAAAGGAAAGAGAGCAAAATATGGATTTTTCTGAACGTGTCATCACATTGATGCCAGAGGGAGCTTATTTTATGCTCGCGAAAGCGCAAGCCTTGGAAGCTGCGGGTAAAAATATCATCCACCTCGAGCTTGGCCAACCCGATGCTCCCACCTTTGCTAATGTCTCTCAAGCAGGCATATGCGCCATCCAGGCAGGGCATACCCGTTACACACCATCGGCAGGGATGAATAATTTACGCCAGGCGCTTGCTCAAGATGCTGGAAAGCGGCGTGGTCTAAGCTTCACTGCTGATCAGGTGATCATTGGTCCTGGCGCAAAGCCATTCCTCTTTTTCCCCACCCTGGCCTTGGTGCGGCCGGGTGACGAAGTCATCTATCCCGATCCGGGTTTTCCGACCTACAAAGCAATGATCGAAGTGGCGGGCGGGGTGCCAGTTCCTGTCCCTTTACGAGAGGAAAATGATTTTTCCTTCGATTTGGATATTTTCGATAAGCTAGTCAGTCCACGCACGCGGATGGTGGTCATTAATTCTCCCAGCAACCCAACCGGAGGGGTCATGCTCTCAGCCTCCCTGGAACATATTGCCAACTCAGCCATCAAAAATAATTTCTGGGTTCTCTCAGATGAAATCTATGCTCGATTGGTTTATGAAACCCCAGCCCCGAGTATCGCTTCTTTGCCTGGCATGGCAGAGCGCACTATCATCTGCGACGGATTCTCGAAAACTTATGCCATGACCGGTTGGCGCCTGGGATATGGCATCATGCCAACTCCCTTGGCTGAACGCGTTGAGCTGCTATTAACTCATTCGATTGGCTGCACGGCCAGCTTTACACAGATTGCAGGGCTCGAAGCGATCCAGGGGCCTCAGGATATTGTTGAGACAGTGGTCGCCGAATATCGCCGCCGCCGTGATGTGCTGGTGGAGGGTTTAAACCGCATGCCAGGAGTGCACTGTCAGAAACCCCAGGGCGCATTCTACGTTTTCCCCAATATTAAAGCACTCGGACACCCATCCAACTACATCGCCGAATACCTCCTCGATCAGGTTGGTGTCGCCCTGCTGCCGGGTACTTCCTTTGGGCAATACGGTGAAGGTTACTTACGCCTTTGCTTCGCCAATTCAATGGAAAATATCCAGGATGCACTGGAACGAATGCAGCTCTCTTTGGCGAAACTCACCTCCTAGGAATAGTAAAATCCTTATATCTCATTTTTTATAAGGTTGTATAATATTCATAATAGAAGTAAAGGTAAGTTGACCAAACCTGCTTGGTTTTTTGTTCTTGGAATATGTCAATCACTTCATAATTGAGAGGAGATATGCATGAATGCGCCAGAGATAATGATTTTTGAAGATGAAAAAGTAAAAATAAGCAATGCAAAGGTGAAGTTTGGGGTAAACACTTTCTATATCGTTAATATGTCATCGGTTTCAATAGTCGAAAAACCTCCTGCGCGGGTACCCTGGATTATCCTGGCTGTGGCAGGATTAATTGGAGCTTTGTTCGTCTTCAGCAAGTACGGGTATACAAATTTCACCGTCTATTTAGGTCTGGTGGCATTTCTCATCGGGGCTGTGATGGCAATCTTTCCAAAGAAAAAATACATTGTTAGGGTCGTCAGCTCTGGCATTCCATCAGATGGCTTAGAAACCACAGACCACAATTATGTTCAGAAGGTTGTCGATGCCATCAATCAGGCGCTTGACAAAAAAGTTTAACATTTAGATCTCACAAGAAGATTGCATATGAAAATGAAAAGACCCCTGAGAAAACTCAGGGGTTAGAATTTTTGGTGGCGAGGGTGGGACTTGAACCCACAACCAATGGCTTATGAGTCCACTGCTCCACCATTGAGCTACCTCGCCACAAGTGGATTTTATTCAAGCGGGGGAATATTACTATGAGGTGGTCTTTTTGTCAACCAAAGATCAATCCTCTTGCTCACGTTTTCGGAACTTACGGAGATAAATTAATGGAACCAATATTGCTGCACCGCAAACCGGTAGCACTGGCTTGGTTGTAGCCGAAGGTTTTGTGGGTGAAGTTGGTTCTGTCGGTGCTTGCGTGACAACCTCCGGCTTCTCGGTTATGGTTGGTTCTGCTGGCGGCAGCGTGTAGGTCGGTCTTAAAGTAGGCGCCTGAGTATCGGTCGGTTTGTGCGTGGCAGATGGTTCAATTGTACTTGTCTGAGAAGGTACAATCGTTGGCGTTGCTGTCAGCAACAGCAAGATATATTGGCCGTTCTCTTCTTTTACAGCTTCAGGAACAGCATACCGGATGCTATCTAATAAAGAGAGCGCCTTTTCATTCTTAGGAGAAAGTTGTAAAGATTCCTGCAAGAGCCGAAGAGCCTGGATCACTTCAGTGTAATCAGGATTTTCCATGAACCATTGGCTGTAATACCAATGCACCCAAAGCAGATCAGCAAAGCCTGCTTTCCAGAGGGCATCCTTCGGCAGCAAGGTGACTGCTTTTTGGTAAGCTTCCTGGCTCAATTGGTATAGCTCTTGCCCCCCCGCGTCTTCACGATAACTTTTTCGTAAGAAGTAGATCTCCTTATAGAGCTTTCCCAGCCGTCCCCAGGCTTCGCCATCTTGAGAATTCTTGCTCAAGTTATCCTTTTCTCTCAAGATGGCTCTCCATACAGATGGCATTACCAAAGAAACAGCAAAATTGCTTGAGGGTTCCGGTTCGAAATCCTCAAAATGCCAGCGGATTTCCTTCCCATCGACCGTTCCCCCAGGTGTCGTGGTTGACCAGCCAATTTCTGTATCGAAAATTACATTCTGAAGGTTGACTTCATAGGGGAAACGCACGGTCACATCTGCGCTGCCAATGGTACCCTTCCATCCAGCTCCGGTTTCCAAGATATATTTAAGGGCAATAAAAGGATACTCCCCCATGCCATCCACATAATAACTGACTTCAACCACTACATCTTCGCCAGGTGGAAATGTGACTGTAAATTCAGACCAGGGACCAGCATAACTCCCAGAAAAGTCTGAGTCAATCTTATGGGTTGGCACGCTCTCTCCGTTAACCTTTACCTTGAAATTGGCAATTTCCTTATTACCATAATAAGTTCCATAAGCACTGGTTAACGGAAAGCGTACAGATAACGTTTCTGACTCCGTGCCCATGTTTTGCATGGTAAATTTCACCGTCACTTTCGCCTGGCCTAAGGATCCTTCAGGTGTTGTCGGGATCACATCGATCAAAACGGTCTCATCCACCATGCGCACCTGGGTGGTCTCCACCCCGGGTGCCGGGTTTCCCCCTGGTGGCTGTTCTGGGGGTGCAATATCCGCGAGTCCCGCTTGGAAAATTCCAACACATAATGAGGAAATTATTAGGAGGCACCCGGTCAACTTGATCAAAAAATTGCGTTTATTCATGATTGTCTTCCTTTATCAAATCCGAAGCAGGTTGAGTTCTATATGTGTTAATAAAAAAGCAAATTGAAATAAAAAGTAATACGACTCCCCCACCGGCAAAGGCCAGCATGCCAAAGCGATCCACACTGACCCCTCCCCAAACCTGTCCTAACGCACCACCCAAAGTAAATGCCATGGTAGTCAATGCCTGTAATCGCGCCTGGTACGCCGGGTCTGCCACTAACCGTACCCGGCTCGTATTCCAGACCGCTTGTGAAAAGAGGATAAATCCGATCACGGCCAAAGGCAATGAACTCATCAAGCCAACCGGCAAAAATGCGAAAAGAATTAATGCTCCAGCTCCTACACATCCCCATAAAGCATATCGCCGCGTTGGATTAAGATCGATCCGCTATCGAACCCGCGTAGATGGCTCCGCAAAAAGAGCCCAGGCTGCCAGCCATACCCAGCATCCCCAGGCTGACAATCGTCCCGCCTTGCTTGTGGATTACAGCCGCCAACAAACTTGAGGCTGGTCCTGTCATGCCCACAATCATTAATGTCATCAAAAGGGGATGAAATAAGGTGGGTTGTTTGACAAGATAAGTAATTCCATCCAGTAAATCTGTCAGAATTGCTCGAAACTGGAAGCTGCTGGCCTGAATGGCCGGTAATCGGATTGAACGATACAGCATGTAAAGACAAAAACCAGCAAATCCATAACTCAAAGCGTTCAGTAGAAAAGCAAGAGGTAAACCTAATCGTTGCAAGAGCAGGCTTCCCCCTCCGGTGACGAGCACAATAGCCAGCGTCTCCGTGATCGAGTTCAAACCCACCGCCCCTCTGACTTCCTCTTTAGGAACTGATTCTGTCAGCAAAACCTTAAAAGCTGGGCGAGAAACCAGCCAGATCGTTCCAGCTAATAATGCCCAACCGTAAATATGCCAGATCTTAATCGCATCATTAAAAACCAATAAACCAATTCCAGCTGCCGCTGCTGCTCCAACAATCTGGCAAACAATCATCAGCTTATACCGGTTGAGACGGTCAGCCACTGCGCCGCCCAAAGGCATCAAGAGCTGTGGAAGTGAGGCTAAGAAACCGATTCCCCCAACCGCCAATGCTGAAGATTGAGATAATCCAGCCACCAGCCAGGCTTGAGCCAATTCTTGCAGCCGGTCACCCGCATAAGAAAGTCCCATCCCAATCCACAACCAGCGGAAAGAGGATCTTCGGATTGGCATCAGGATCGCAGGGGTTTTTAAAGTCGGCACGTGGAAAGAAGCCCTTCTGCCTCCGAATACAACCACCTGAATTGTGAGCCTACTACATCTATAAGCTCAGAATAATCACCCTCTGGTTCCGAAATTTGTTTTAATGGTGGAGGCTCAACCCCATCCAATAAGAATGGAATAAATTCACTCAATGCTCCCAAAGCATATCGATATAGCCAGGTTGCCAACATACAGTAACGCACTTGATCCTCATCAACATTTCCTCCCACCTCTCTTATCCCTTCTATATAACTACCGATGATTCGATCAATAAAGGATGAGATTTGTTTTGGAGAAATATCACCCTCAAAAACTGCCATCCCTACCAGAGGGGCTAATTCCTGCCCAATCGTCGCAATCCCCATATAAGTCCAATCAATCCCTGAGATTTCAAGTTCACCACTCTCATTTTTTCGAAGAAAAAGATTCCTCCGGAAAGCGTCCTGATGGCAGAGACACTTTGGTAAGTGATCAATTGCATCCAGAAATTGGTTGCGAGTTCTCCAGTATTCTGCATTATCTTTCATGAGCTCATCAGGTAAGAACTTCCGCACCAATACCCGCTCGCTCTCCAGGAAATCTCCGCTGAACAAAGGAGCTGCTCCTTCTACATATTTTCGCAACCAATCCCGACTAAGCCATGACTTCTCCAGGGATTGGTACATTTGATAGATAGGCTCCATTGAAAAGGCCAAGCTGACGCGCCACAACAGCATATTGCTCCTGAGACCATTTTCCATTAAATTCATCAAGTAAATATTCAGTCCAGATCCAGGTTTCATGTTCATTGATCCAAAAAACGCCATGACACCTGGGAGCTGAAAGGCCTTTGGGTAGATTTGCCAGGAATCCTGTTTGATAAGCCATGGCTTCTCGATTCCAAAAGCGCGCACCTTCTGGATCGGTAGAGGCGCCCGCCGTCGTCCTCTTTATCTTTAGAATAACGGACCAGGGGATACATTTTCTTGAAACCAGTGCTTTCCCAGTCAAACGGTAAATTGATGAAGCTAGCTCGAATCCTCCTTGCACCGGTTCGCACTCCCACTCGAGGAGAGCAGCATCTTCATATCCCGATACTTCACATAAGAATTTCTTCAATAGTTCCCTATCGAAATGTTCCAGGAAATCATTCCTGATTAAATCCACTTCCCTTCACTCCACTTATTTGATGGTTTACCGGATAATTATTAATCAGTATATACTATTCTAAATGTTCTGACATCAATTTCCTGGTATCAGTCCTCGGTTTGCTGAGAAGGGGGTAATGTTAATAAACCTTTTATTGACGTACCCGCCCCTCTCGCTTATAATTTCTGCCCGCGGGGAAGTGCTGGAATTGGCAGACAGGCATGACTTAGGATCATGTGCCGAAAGGCGTGAGGGTTCAAGTCCCTCCTTCCCCATGCGATTAAAACCCCCTCCGCGGAGGGGGTAGTTTATGAAGGGATATAACCTTGAAAATCGAAAAACAATTCACCGAAGATCATCAAGCAAGATTAACCGTCGAGTTAGAACCTGAGAATCTTGAGGAGGCTAAACATCGTGCCGCCCGCAAGATTGCCCAAAAAGTAAAAATCCCAGGCTTTCGGCCTGGCAAAGCCCCTTACCCGGTAGTTTTACGCACCGTAGGTGAGGCTTCAATTCTAGATGAAGCCATGGATATTCTTGTCAACGAAAAATATCCGAAGATTATTGAAGAATCTGGCATTCAACCTTATGGGCCTGGCAGCTTGGAAAATATCCAAAAACTCGATCCGCCCACTTTGGAATTCCTCGTGCCGCTTGAGGCAGAAGTAACACTGAGCGATTACCACCAGATCCGCTTCCCATATGAATTGAAATCTGTGACCGATGAAGAGGTGGGCCACACCATCGAAGAACTGCAGGATCGGATGGCAATCCTGGAGCCCGTCGAACGCTCGGCTCAGGAAGCCGATCAAGTCTATGTTCATCTAAGTGCTGAGCGTAAAGAAGTTAAAGAAGGCCAAAGCCTTACTTTAATTAAAGATCGCGAAGTTCCGGTCACCATCGATCCAGCAGATAAAGACAATAGCAAAGAATGGCCGTTCCCCGGATTCTCGCGAAATCTAATAGGCTTGCAGGTTGGTGATGAGAAAGTCATCGAGTATGCCTACCCAGAAGATGCCTTCCTGGAATCCCTGCGCGGTACATCTGCCATATTCCGGATCAAGGTAAGCGATATTAAATTGCGGAAATTGCCTGAGCTTAACGATGAATTTGCGCAATCTGTCGGTGAGTTCGAAACCCTGGAAGCGCTTCGCAAAGTTGTTCGTGAGAATCTGGAAGGACAATCTAAGAAAGAATATGATGAAGGGTACAACAATCAAATTGTTGACGTAATAATCAAAGAAACGACCTTCAAGTATCCTCCCCAGATGCTCGAAAACGAAACGAATGCCCTGCTTAGGCAGCTAGAAAGCCGTCTTGCTGAGCAAAACCTGGATATGGCTGCTTACCTCAAAACCCGCCGTATGGAAGAAGCCGATTTGCGTAAAGAATTAGCACCCGCAGCCGAGCTGCGCATGAAGCGCTCTCTTGTGCTTTTTGAGATTGCAAAACAAGAGAAGATCCAGGTTGACCAGAACGAGCTGCAGAATGAAACCGTCCGTACCCTCGATTCCATTAACAGAATTTATTCACCAAAAGAGTCGAGAAAGATGGTCACGGAACCCTTCATAAATAATATGATCAGCAGCATTGCTGCAGACCTGACCGTTACGCATACGCTTGAACGCCTGCAAAGCATAGCCAAAGGCGAATTACTCCCTGCCGGCGAAGCAGCCTCCAGCGCCGAGCCCAAACCCAAGCGAACGAAAAAAACTACTGCTAAAAAACAGCCCAAGCCGGAATCAGGGACTGAGGCCAAGTCGGAAGAAGTCGCACCTTCCGAAATTCCTGTGAGCGTAGAAGAACCAAACACAGCTGCTCCAGAAATTGTCGCAAAACCAAAACGCACAAAAAAAGCAAAACCTGCTGAAACCAGCTCGGAAAATTAATAATATAAGTCTCGTTTTAGAAAAGGAAGAATTAAAATGATTTACCCCGATCCCTCAATGCTCGTCCCCATGGTCGTGGAATCCACTCCCCGTGGTGAACGTGCTTATGATATTTTTTCACTCTTGCTGAGAAACCGGATTATCTTTCTGGGCACACCGATCAATGACCAGATAGCCAACCTGATCATCGCTCAGCTATTATTCTTGAATCAAGAAGATCGAGAGTCTCCGATTTCCATGTATATCAATAGTCCTGGTGGACAGGTATATTCCGGCTTGGCAATCTATGACACCATGCAAATGATCTCCAATCCCGTGGCAACATATGCAGTTGGAGTGACAGCTTCTTTTGGCACCCTGCTGCTCGCTGCTGGCGCCAAGGGTATGCGCTATGCCCTGCCACATGCCACCATGCACATGCACCAACCCTTGGGTGGTGCACAGGGTCAAGCAACGGATATCGAAATCCAGGCGCGCGAAATTCTACGCCTTAAAGCGCGTTTGAATGAAATCCTTGCCTTCCATACAAACCGCACCCTTGAGGATATCGAGCGTGACACCGACCGGGATTACTATATGGATGCCAAAGCCGCGGCTGAATATGGTCTCGTCGACCAGGTCTTGGAGGCACCCGAGGGAAAAGCCCTGAAAGGATAATCATTTTCGATAGAACAAAGACACGAAGCCAGGCCGGATTTCTATGCTTGCTTCGTGTCTTGTGGTTTAATTAGCTATCCATATCGAAGATTTAGAATACCAGACTGGAGCAAGTTATGATTTTTCCCTCCACCTTTTCCATCGTAGCATATGACCCCCAAGCTCAGGCTTGGGGAATCGCTGTAGCTTCCAAGTTCCTGGCAGTAGGCAGCGTGGTACCCTGGGCAAGAGCTGGGGTTGGCGCAGTCGCCACCCAGTCATATGCCAATACCTCTTTTGGCCCGCGAGGCTTAGATTTCATGGAAGAAGGCCTATCTGCCAGCCAGGCCCTTGAAAGATTGCTAGCGGATGATCCCGAGAGAGAACACCGCCAGGTTGGCCTGGTTGATCGCCAGGGTGGGTCAGCAACTTTTACTGGAAAGTCCTGCTATTCTTGGGCAGGTGGGATTGCTGGACAAAATTTCGCCGCTCAAGGAAATATTTTAGCTGGGGAACAGGTCGTTGCTGCCCTGGTGGAAACCTTTTCAAAGACAAATAAAGATCTGCCTCATCGCTTGCTGGCTGGATTATTAGCTGGGGATCGCGCCGGAGGCGACCGTCGGGGAAGGCAATCCGCTGCCATCTATGTGGTTAAACCAAAAGGTGGTTATGGAGGCTTTAACGACCGCTGGGTAGATTACCGGGTCGATGACCACCCCGATCCCGTTCTTCGCCTGGGCGAGCTTCTGGCTCTGCATGATCTCTATTTCTGCAAAAGTGGTGAAAGTGAGCAGGTTAAGCTAGAAGGCGATATTCTTTCTCATTTGCAGATGATACTGTCTCGTTTAGGATATTACCAAGATCAACCAAGTAATCAATACGATGAAAGGACTCGCGCAGCCCTCGAAGCCTTCATTGGGAATGAAAACTTTGAGGAACGGGTCGATATAAAAACTGGCAAGATGGATAAGCCCGTATACGAACATATTCTCCGCCAATTCTGGGTTGAAAAATGAGCGTACTCTCTATACGCAACCTGCGTGGCTTGATTCTGGATATGGATGGCGTCTTGTGGAAAGATAATGAGTCAATCGGTGACCTGAGATCCATTTTCAAAAAGATCGACAGCTTGGGTTTATTGACCGTTTTAGCAACGAATAACGCCACCCGTACCGTAGAACAATACCAGGAGAAAGTTCATGGGTTTGGCATTGAGCTGGAACCCTGGCAGTTCGTCAATTCAGCTCACGCTACAGTCAGTTATTTACAGAATACATATCCCGGTGGAGGCCCCATCTTTATTATTGGCTCAGAAGCCCTAATCAACACCTTGAACGATGCGGGTTATTATTACGAGGAAGAGAATGTCCTGGCTGTAGTGGCTGGCATGGATCGGGTATTAACCTATGAAAAACTTCGCCGTGCTACCTTATTGATTCGCTCAGGGATCCCTTTTATTGGCACCAATCCAGATAAAACTTTCCCCACTCCGGTTGGTCTGGTACCGGGAACAGGTGCGATCCTAGCCGCCCTTCAAGCTGCCTGTGACCATGAACCGATCATCTGTGGAAAGCCTGCTCCTGAAATGTACCAGGTAGCAATGAAACGGATGAACACCCGACCAGAGGAAACCCTGGTGGTGGGAGATCGGGCAGAAACCGATATCATCGGCGCTCAAGCCATCGGCTGCCGCTGCGCCCTCGTCTTATCGGGTGTAACCTCCGCAGAACAAGCTAAGGACTGGGCGCCGCCTCCTGACATTATCGCCTGTGACCTGAATGAGGTGCTTGATCGGTTCTTAAGGGAATGAACTCATCCTCTTTAATTTTTGACCTGGATCTTTCCGACCTGACCGAGCTGCTGGTGAGCTGGGGCGAACCGGTTTTTCGTTCTAAACAGATCTGGCAGGGCCTTTACCACCAGTTTTGGACTTCGCCCGATCAATTTACAGCGCTTCCGAAAAAGCTGCGTGAGATACTAGCGAATAATTTCCAGCAAACTCAAAATGATTTACAGCTTTCCTTCAGCTCGCTTTCACCCACGACGGTCCTCGACTTGTCAGATGGAGAGACGCGCAAGACTTTATTTCTCCTTCCGGATCATCGTCCTATTGAAGCTGTCTTGATGAGATATTCCGATCGCCGGACTCTGTGCATCTCAACGCAATCGGGTTGTGGGATGGGATGTGTCTTCTGCGCCACTGGTCAAATGGGTTTTGGCCGGCACCTCAGCAGCGGAGAGATCGTTGAACAGGTGCTCTATTATGCACGCCTTTTAGCTGCACAAGGTGAAGTCGTTACGAACGTGGTTGTGATGGGCATGGGTGAGCCTTTTCATAATTTTGAGGCGACTTTGTCCGCGCTGGATAGGTTATCTCATCCAGAAGGGATGAATTTCGGTGCTCGGCGTTTCACCATTTCAACCGTCGGATTAACACCTGCAATACGGAAATTTGCAGCCAGAAAAAGTCAGATCAACTTGGCCGTCTCTTTACATGCCGCCAATGATGAGCTGCGCTCCAGCATGCTGCCGATCAATAAAAAATATCCCTTGTCTGACCTCATCGATGCTTGCCGGGAATATATCTCGCTCACCCATCGACGCATTTCTTTCGAATGGGCGCTTATCAGAGGAGTCAACGACACCCCCGATCAAGCTCGACAGTTGGCTACACTGCTCCAACCGCTCAGGCTGTCTGGAACGCTCCTCGCCCATATCAATGCGATTCCGCTCAATCCTACCAGCCGTTTTAATCAACAGGCTGCCAGTCGGCAAAGTGCATTAGCCTTCCAAAATGAGCTTGAAAAATTAGGGATCCCCTGTACCATCCGTCTGCGCCGAGGCATTGACATCCAGGCTGGCTGTGGCCAATTAGCCGGAGCGAACCTCAATCCGCCTCGATCAGCTCAAATTCAAATTTTAGATACCTGACCCAAATTGCTTTTTGATGACATAAGTCAATGATTCTCTGCATCTCTGGCTGAGCACTAAACCTGTTGGAGGTAAGGATGATTCCTTCTAATTTTTTGTCATCGATCATCGCATTTATTTTGTCGATCCCACCCAGAATTTCAACACTGCTAATCGATCGTCCCCACAAACTTTGATCATCATCCACGAAACCAACCGGTCTGTAACCGATTTCTGGATTTCGTAAAATCCATCTCAAAACCATTTCTCCTTCATCACCAGCCCCCACCAGAAGCACTCGATCTCCATCTGTTGTAACACGCTGGCGATAATAAAAACGATCTAAAATAATAAAAGTCGATCTGGATCCGCTCAAACCCAGGATAAGGAACACAGCAAACAAGAAAAAAACATCCGGGCTGTAAGCCTGCCCAGGATATAGCAGCAATACCAGTAAGTAGGTTGTGATTGCCGTTCCCATCGCAGCCCCGACAAATCTCAGCAAATCATCGATGCCCTGGTATCGCCAAACTCCCCGATAAACACCAACCAGGTAGAACATCAGATATGCACTGGCCAGTGCCACTGGCCAAGACTGCAGAAATAACGCCATGCTGGTGGAGGTCATATCCAATCCATAACTCATCCAAAAAGCCAGGTAATAACTGGAAGCCACCAAGGCTAGATCAAGCATGATTTCTAACAATTTTCGCCGATATGCAAGTTCCGTCATCCACCGTGAAATGTTTTTCGATGCCGGCTTTGTGCTGTTCACGATCTTTAAGTTTCCCAGGTAAGCCGTCACCAAAGAAAGCGTGATGAGAACAAATGGGATGAGGACCAGGCTGGTGTCGTAATCAATTGCCTCTAGTGCGATTGCGCTGCAGCCACCGATAAGCGCAATCGCGTAAAGTATTAATAATGTTTGCACCTCAGATAGCCCAAAAGATACTAATCGATGCGAGGTGTGATCCGTACCACCCTGGGTAGGTGACTGACCTCTCAGGAGGCGTGTGATTGTAACCAGAGTCGTATCCAGAATAGGCAGTAAAAAAATTAAAATGGGTACTCCAAATACCGCCAATACAGACGAAGCCTGTGATCGTCTATAGACAGCTAGCGAAGCCAATAGAAAACCGATAAACAAGCTTCCACTATCCCCCATGAATATTTTTGCTGGAGGAAAATTATAGATCAAGAATCCGATGAGTGCTCCAATTAGGGCCAGATCCACCTGCAAAAGAAAAAGATTCTGATCTCTCCACAGGAAGACTCCGAGTAAACCTGCTGCAATAATGGATACACCCGTTGCCAAACCATCGATGTTGTCAAGCAGGTTAATCGAATTCGTGATGCCAATTAACCATAAATAGGTCAACAAGATGTTGGCAATTGGCCAGGGAAAGAATTTTATTATTTGGTTTCCAAAGAAAATAATGATGGTTGCCGCAACGATTTGACCCCCTAGCTTGACCGGGGGTGTCAATGGATGCAGATCATCGATCAGTCCAATCATAAAAGCGAGCCCCGACCCGAACAGTAAAGATAAATAACTCCCCGAGTAGGATCCAGAGGCGATAAATGAGACAAATAATGCACCCCAGAAAGCAGCAAATATTGCAATGCCGCCCAATGTTGGAGTTGGCTGTCGGTGCCAGCGGTCTTGGCGAGGATGTTTTACCTTGCCCAGCCTGAAACTGAGCAGCCGCACCACAGGTACAATGGCTAAGCTTATGATAAAAGAGACGGCAGCCGTGAGAAATTGCATATCAAGGCATTGCTTGTACCTGTGCAAGGAAGGCTGTTAAGCTTTCTTTTTGATCATCCGGGGCTGCCTCAAAGGCTGCCTTGGCATGTACCAAAGCATTGGCTTTATCAGATAATTGAATAAACAACCGGGCAATTTGTTCTTCAATCCGGTAAAGATCGCTGGAAGATGGTCTAGCTTTCACTGCTTCCTGGTAGAAATTGATCGCTACTAATATCAATTGAGGATCAAGATTCTCTGGATCTTTACTTGCCAATTCGACATAGATATTTCCAAGAGAAACCAAATACCCAATCTTGCTGATATTTTCAGTTGACTTGGCAACTTTTACAGCCTGTTGGTAGTAATCGATTGCTTTGCTGAGGTCGGTTTCTTTTTGAGACTCCTCTGCTTGGCTATGCGCCGATTGGACAAAGTAATCTCCCATCAAACCCAGTGTAAGACTGTAGGCAGGATCCAGATTAAGAGCATGTTCCAATTTTTGTCGAGCGGCTTCCGGCTGATTGAGAATATCCATTAATAGAATTGCCCACTCTCCCCATAAGGTAGAGTTATTCGGGCTAAGGGTAGTTGCGCGTGCATAAGAATTGGATGAAATTTTCCCTCTCTCATCCCGGGATGCAGGATCATCTGTTTTTGAAGCCCACCAGCTGAATAACCTGGCTAAATTAGCAGTATGATCGGTATTCAAGGGGTTTATTCTTTGGGCTTCTTGTAAATCACGTTTGGCTCTCTCAACCAAATCCTGCCGGCCAGCCTCATCCTGGATGGTTTTGGCGTATTCAAGATAGCTTCTACCCAAGAAGAGATAGTAATAATCTTCGTTAGGTGCTAGATCCAGCGCCCGATCATAAAGTAAAGTCGCCACCAACCATTGATTTGAGGCCGCAAATGGTTCCGCCATTTTATATGAAATATCTGCCTGGATTACCTTCAGATTGGTGCTATGGGTCCCCCAGATCACTAAGATCAGCCATAAAGGTGCAAACACCCAACCCCACCGGACGGGCTGGAAAACCTGGTCAAATCGCTCAATAACCAGGAGTAAACCACAGACGAACACGAGGAGAAAGACCCAAACATAATATTGTGTCAATAATCCACCGATTTTCGAAATCTTCGATAACAGCTCAACATCATTGGTCGGTGAAAATGCCTCCAGGCTAGCTAAGGAGTTAGCTTGCATCACACCATTGATCAAGCTGACACCTGCCGAGACAGCCAATACAATCCCAAAAGACTTAAGCCAAGTTTTTTGATCGTTGATTTCTGGCAGCTCAGCTGAAAATACAAGCGCTGAAAATAACCAGGTGGTTAAGAACAATGCCAGGATACCAAAAGAAAAAAACCCTTCTCTCGTTGACAAACTCGTTAGAGATGACCAATAGATAGATAAAGGTGAAGTGACATTCCCCGGATTAGAAATATAATCATAGTTCAATGAAATCAAGATTAAAGCCAAAAGCAATCCCACCAGGATAGAATTATAGATCAATCCTTTTTCGCTTGTTTGCCATGCTTTCCCTGATCTTTCAATCTTGCGACGTTTTGAACGAGAGCCCTTTTGCACCTGCTTCATCGCATCGTTTACTTGCTCTTTCCCATTGGCTAAAACAACACTCCCGTATTCACCGTGTGCTGGGAGAACTTTTCCTACCAAAATAATCAAAGCACAGTAAACCCAGAAATAGGTGCGAGTTACCCCAATCGCAATCCCAAAATTGATTTCCAAGAAATGAGCAAAAACCGCCGCGATCAAGATAATCAACGTTAAAGAACGTGCTGCCTCGCCTAGATTTTGAGGCGTATCGTAACTTCCTGACAATGCGACATAAATAAAATAAAAAATTAAACCTACCGCGATACCAAATGGGAGGCCTACTCCA
Source organism: uncultured Chloroflexia bacterium (assembly GCA_963754615.1). Lineage (GTDB taxonomy): Bacteria > Chloroflexota > Anaerolineae > Anaerolineales > UBA4823 > CAVVUF01. The sequence continues at coordinate 163,705 of CAVWGW010000012.1, forward strand.
AAGAATTCCATGCCTCCCCAAAGGATCAGTAAGATTGTTCCAGCAATTCCGCCGCCAAATACACAGATGAAAAAGAAAATCCGCTGGTTTTTTCCATGGATTAAGCCTAACCATTTCAAGCCATAATAGAAAATTGATAAAAATACCAATAAATATGCAACAAAACCAAGCAAGCCTGTGATTACCAAAGAATCCCAAGTCTCATTATGCGATCGATCTGGAGACGCATTCCGTTTTTCCACCTGGCCTAACAAAGGCGGATAGAAGGGGTTGAATGCCACGTACATACTTTCAGGCCCATAACCAATCAGGGGGCGTAAGAAATTGAAAGTGTCTTTACTGCCATCTGGAAATTCGATGGGCTCGTGTGGCGCTACCAGGTCAGCCGCTCCTTCCCAGATATATTTACGGACCAAAGCATTATTACTTTCAGAGTCCAAAATTCTTCCAAAACGACCAAGCACTGGGGATTGCTTCAGCGATTCGAGTGGGCTATTTTTTACATTCAAAATCAATAAGAATCCAGCAACGGCTACCGCTGCACCAATTACACTAAAAGTTAACCATCGCTTACGCCATCGCAGGGAAAGCAAAAGAACCACAAAAAAAAGACTGGCCAACCATCCCAAGAAAGGACCTCGGCTTTGGGTCATATAGAGAGCAAATACCTGTATGCCTGCAATAAACATATAGATCGTGGCTTTAATTACATTTAATGTGGTATTAGGTGCATCTCGCAGGATTGAATCAGATGCTTCGACAATCCTGCCAATGGTCAATGGAAATACCATAATCAGGTAAGCCGCAACAAAAATCGAATTTCCCATGTTTGCTGCAACTCGAACGGATACATTTCCTCCCCAAGGAATGGGGTCGAGCTGATATCGCTGCAAGAAACCGTATAAAGCTACAGGCATGCTGGTCAGAATGATCGTGGTAATTAGACGATCCACCTGTTTGCGCTTGCGGAGGTTTAACAATAATGCCGCGAAAATTACCAGGTAAGAAAAGGTTGTATAGGTGCCCTGTAAACGCTGATATGACCCTAAAAAACTGGTGCGCGGTGTCACCGACAAAAGGGTTGAAAGTAAATATGTAAAGATCAGAAATAATACAGGAAAAAGCATCGGTGTGGCAAAGAAAGTCTTGATAGCTGATTGCCCAGGCTCTCTATTCTCCAACAGAATACTGCCCTCATCCACAACCTTAACGAACCACGCTCCGAGAATCAATAATGCCAATGACCTTAAAATTGAGATCTTGTCAGGCTCAAAAATGCGTGAAGAATAAATATTGAAAAATAACGGGAGAATAATAATTGCTGCCAACCAGGCAGCTTCCATTAAACCTTCACAGTACCGGCTCAGTTTTGTTGGCATAAAAAAGATTACTCCGAGGCTTTACATTTCACCAAAAGGTGATTTCGTGATCTAAATTGTACCACCAGCAATATTCACGCATCGATTTGGGTTATTAAAAATCCCTTATTTTAGGATTCGACTTTTCGACTTATAATGTCCAGCCTGCCCAAGCGTCGTTTAAGACTGGCAAGACCTAGATCGAGCCAGCGCCTGTCCATCAGTGAAGTTGGGTCGTTTTGAATGGCTTGATTGAGCCAGTTAAGGCTAGCTCTCCATTTATTTTGTTTTAGCTCTCCGTAAAATGCCTGCAGACAAATGCGCGCCCACGTGTCTCCAACCATACGGTGAATATTGTTTTCTGGAAGTTCCAGTATCTCAGGCAAGTCCGGACGTGAAGCGACACCTTCAAAAACGCGGAGTAGCTCAAGGGCATGTAGGGTTGTTTGGCTGACGGTTTTGGAAGCATGACTCAGCCGGAAGAGAGCCACTACTTGATCCAGGCGTTTGAACCTTGCTCCCAGTAGAGCCAGACGGATCCAATATTCATAATCGAGGGCATAATGGAGGTCTTCGTTCAATAAGCCCGCCTTTGCCATCATTTCTCGCCGCCAGAATGACCCCGGCTGGTTGACAATGCATTCACTCAGAATATATTTCTTAGAAAATTCTATCCGGTCTTTCGGCAGTATTGGTGTTGGCACTAAGCACCCTTCTTCGTCGATGCGCTCAAGCCGACCATAGACAACGTCAGTATCCGGATCATCCTGGAAGGTTTGCACGACTTGGCTGACCGTTTCTGGAAGCAGCAGATCATCCGAATTGAGCCAGCCAAGGATGCTTCCTTTAGCCACTTGGAGACCTTTGTTGATGGCATGCGCCTGGCCCCGATCCGGCTGAGATTCCCAATAAGCGATTTGATCTGCGTAGCGCCGGAGTATAGCGATGCTGTCATCGGTCGAGCCGCCATCCATGGCAATATACTCGATGTTGGGGTATGTCTGATCCAGGATGGAGCAAATCGTGGCTTCGAGGAAAGCGCCTTGATTGTAGGAGGGGGTGATGACCGAGACCAGCGGTTGGGCGAGCATCCAGCTTTACCTTTTAGCAGAAGTTGCCTGGCGCAGAACGTCCAGGAAAGCAAGGCCGAATTCTTGGGTCCGCCCTGGTAAAGCCTGGCGGGCATTTTCTTCCAGAATCCAATCAGGTCCGGGTTTTTTTTCCTGATGTGCATTGACCAGGCAATCTGCAAGACTTTCTGGTTTGCCAGGGTCGAAAAAAATTGAACCAGGAGGGTTTTGCTCTCGGTGAACTGGGATATCAGATAATATCAATCCTTTACCAATGCTCTTGGCTTCCTCAACGGTCGTGCTCCAGCCTTCAAACCATGATGGCTGCAGCACTGCCAGGCACTGCCGCATCAATAGATAAATATGAGGGTGAGGAATGATGCCAAGATACCTAAATTGCTCAGCCAGCCCATAGGTTTGCACCTGTTCCATCAGCTCGTTGAAATAGCCCGGATCGCGATATTCATAAGTGCTCCCGGTGCAGGCGATAACAATTTCAGGATGGCTGGCTTTCAAAATGACCAGAGCATCAATGACTGCCTGGTGATTCTTGTGGCGCCAAAACTGGTTGGGAAGGTAGATGAATCGTTCTGGGAGATTGTATTGACGGCAAATCTCGGCTGGGTTCTGGTTATAGACATCTTGCGGCGGCTGGGCAACAAAATGAACCACACGCGCTTTCCCAACCGCAGTTGGCGAACAGGAGGCAAAATCCCGCAATGCATTCTGACTGCTAAGCAGTATACGTTGAGCATAGGCTGCGATGCGCTGGTTGTGTCGATCGACGGTTCGAGCTTTTGACCGGCTGAATAAGTGAGACAAGTGCTTGTGCTGGAAATCTGGGATCCAGGAGACCAGTGGGATCGGGAATCCAGGACCATATTCGTCATTCGAAAAGAGTCCATCCACCTGGTAATTATTTAATGTTGAAATTAATCTCGAGTGAGTTACCAGGCTCATTTCCAACCAACGGGGCAGCGGGAGACGTAAGTAGAGTGACTTCATATATCTCTCCCAGGTAGAGCCTGGGATTTCGATGACCCGCTTCAGATATGGAGTGAAGAGCGCGTAGTCTGAAGGGGTGGTACCGGTTTGTATGACCAGAATGACCTCTGGCCGTTCAGATTCCGGAAGCATCTCCAGCGCCATGAAGACATTTTTAAGATACTGCCCTCCTGCAGTCCAGTCCTGACGGACCAAATTGATAAATCCAGCTCGAAAACGGTCACGAGAGGTAGATGCAAGGTTGTCTATTTCCACAGCGGTTTTAATCTCCCAGCAGCTCAGCCTTACACCATTGAGCCGTCGCCCGCAAGCCATCTTCTAACCGGATTTCGGGGTGGTAGCTAAGCGCCTTAATTTTCGAGATATCGGCTTGCCAACGCGCCGGTACACCCTGCGGCAGATCGCCGTTGAAGATGATCTGCCTCTCTTGTCCCAGACAATCCAGGATTTCTTGAGCCAGATCTTGGATTGTAACTTCCTGACCGCAAGCTAGGTTGTACACCTCGCCGTGAAATGGAGCTTTTTGTATAAGGGTATCGAAAGCTCGGACGATATCACGAGCATGAATAAAATCGCGGCTTTCCTGGTTGATCCCCTGCAGAACCAATGGTCCTCCATCAAAAACTTTTCGGCATATATCCCATACGACCTGGCGGCGCAGTCCCGGACCATAAGCGGAAAAGATGCGTGTACTGGCGGTCGATAGCCCGTACACTTGAGCGAACTCCTGGCAAACTATTTCCGCTTGCAGCTTATGGAATCCATATGGGGAGATGGGCGCAGGAGGCTGGTCTTCGCTGACAGGCAAAGAACTGGGATTGCCATATACGGCTGCACTGGATAGGAAAAGAAATTTACAGGCAGGGGCGCTTACCCGAATGGCTTTTAACGTTTCGAACACCAGGGTGGAAGCGGAGTAGAAATCTGGAACTGGGTCTGTCACAGACAAACCTACAGAGGCACGCCCAGCGCAGTGGATGCAGGCCTCCGGTTGGATCTGTTGCAGTAAGGTTTCTAGAGCCGGATTGGGCAGGGTGAGCTGGTGGTAGCTGGTGAGGAAGGCAGTCGGAGCATTCTCAGTTGACTGGATATCGATTCCCGTGACTGAGTAACCACGCTCGAAGAAATGGCGGGCGGCATAACGACCGATGAAACCGGCAACACCGGTGATAAGAGCTGTTTGCTTTTTCATCATGAATCTATTTTTCTTTCAGTTTTAATGCCAGGAAACTGTACAATCTCCCTGGAGAATCAAGGACCGGAAAGATCCGCCGGGCAAAGGATTCAGGCAAAAGATGAACGATCCTATTACGCCATCTCCACAACCTGCGTCTTTGAATATAGTTTCTATACGCCTCATGAGCCGCTATTTCACTTGGATAGGAGTGGATCAAACTATCCAGCGGATCAAAAACCCTTTGAATTCGAAGGCCGCTGGAGGCAATTGCTGACAGATACTCTTCCAGTCGAAATGCGTTTTCACCTTCATACAATAAGTGAAGGGGGTGGTTTTGAAGAAAACGTCCCTTTTGGGACTCATCTCTCACAACAGGTTCGCGGGTCGCTAGAAAGGTACCACCTGGCTTAAGCACCCTCCCGGCCTCTTTACATATTTCTACCAGATCATGAGCGTGGTGAAGAATTTCTCTTCCGTAAACCAGGTCGAAGCTGCTGGTTTCAAAGGGCAGGTTTTCACCAAAATTCTTGTGGACCAATATCGGTAGCCCGCTCTCTCTTGCAAGATTACGAATTGCCTCAGCTCCAACTAAAGCGCTCGAGTCTGGTTCTACTGCAGTCACTTGCCAGCCCAGTTTCGCCAAGGCATAGCTGCTTATCCCCCGCCCGGCACCAAGATCGAGAGCAGAGCCAGGGTGAGCCGGCAGCAGCTCTTGGACGGCAAGCCATTCCGCGCTGCGCATGAATCGCTCTGCTGCCTCCAATAAGGGGTCGTCGTAGTAGCAAGCTCTCACCAATTCAAGGCGGTCTGGTTGTTGGCGCAGCCAGGCGACAGACTGCTCCCAGGTCATTTTCTCGGTCACGGCCTGGGTAACTCCCGAATCACCCTGGCAGGGTTGCCCCCGACTAAAGTCCAGTCTGGCACATCTTTTGTGACAACAGACGCCCCCGCGATCACTGCACCTTCACCGATGGTTACGCCTTTCATCACTGCAGATTGAAATCCGATCCAAACTCTTTCTCCTATGTGAATTGGGGCTGAGGGAATCATTTGGCGAGGACCAGAACTCAGCCCACTCAAAAATAAGAAATCAAGCTCACGCTGACGAGCGTCAAGTGGATGGGAGTCATTGTCAAATATTTGCACCCCGTGTGCTATTAAAGTGAACCTCCCAATTTCTATCTTTTCCATACAGCTAATTACACAATCGTCGCCAATATATACATTTTCGTGAACAATAAGCTGGGCGTTTCTTGAGCCCTTCTCGATGCTCAGCAAACCTCTGCAAATTACGTGGTCTTCTATCCGGATGAGCCCATTTTCGCCAGAATTACGACACCAGGCTCCAGGACCAATCCAGCATTCTTTCCCGATACCAGCGGAGCGGGTAAAGGATTCAGAAGCGAGTATTCCATGTGCCCTTTCTGAAGAATGGACCAAAGCTTTCATAACAAGCAAACTGATTTTGCTCCACTGGTTTCTACCAACCTCGTGAGAAGCAATTGGATAGGTTACACCAGCTCCAAAAGCATGGTTCCGCTGAACAGGCATATTATTATTTACTCCGTTGAATTTTTCTTCGGATTCGCTCCTGTTAGAGCTGCCGGATACGATTCAATACCTTTTTCCACATAGGGCGTTTTTTTGACCGGTTTCGCAAGTACAACTCTATCCGACCCAAAACCGATTTTTCCGCTGTAATTTCCAATGGAAAAGTGATTTGAGAGGATAGATGCGGGTACACAAATGATTCTCTGGGCAGCTGCATATCATCTTGTGGTTTACCAGAGTGAACGCCTGTATCGTCAAATCCTCCATTCCAAACAAGAGATTTCCGTGGATGCAAAACCAGACCATTCGTTTGAAAGACTGAGTACCACCATAAAATACACCACGAATCATTTTTTCCTTCCAGACGGCTGCGGAGTATACCAGAATATGGGTAGCTGCCCCCCAAATCGAACTCCCTGCAGCGGTCAGGATTGGAGAGTAACTCCTGTGCTCCTCTCGCTTGCCAGTCGAAAATCCGCCAGGCTCGCTGCCAGGTTGCCCAGCCCCAACTGGTCGTCAAGGGCAGGAAAAAAGCGTCCGGCTTATCGGGTTGCTCGACTGGGAACATGAAACCGGAAACCTGGTAGACGTTTTCTTCAGCTTCATACCGGTCGAGAGCCTGGAGCATGTAATCCAGGAAATCAGGGCTGACCACAAGATCGTCTTCCAGGACAATTATGCGTCCATACTGCTCGCACAATTCGGTAACCCCGCTAACAATCGAGCGTGCCAGACCTAAATTCTGATCACGCAGGACGACCTGGGCGTTATGTTCCTTCGCCCACTCCTGAACCACCTTTCGTGTAGCTTCCACCTCTTCGAAGTGTTGTGGTGACTTAGGTCCATCACAGAAGATATGCACCTGGCATTCCATATAACGCGTACAATGGGCGAGAAGTCTAAAGCTCTTTGGGTATGAAACGGTCGCCGGTACGCAAACAGGGCTAATGGGGTTTTATGAGTGCTCATTCTTAGCTGACCTGTGCTGATTGTACCCGATTTAATTTATTAAAGTATCCAGGATCTTTTTGGTTTCTCCCGTTTCAATATCGACGACAAACAGATCTTTGAGCAGATCAAGCCTGGCGGAACCATTAATAAAATTCAAATTTCCATTTTTATCTCGCGACTCCCGGAATTGACTTTCAACATACCCTTGATCCCATCTTAGGTTTGGCAATCCTTGAGCCACATCCTGGCGTACAAAAAAAGCATTATTACCTGCGCTGTTGCTGCCTATAAAAACATAGCCTTTGTGTTTTCCCAGTAACCACAAGGCTTTTAAAGAAGCACCGTAATACAAATGTGAAAAGTGGCCACTCCCTCGCGTAAAGTCGTCGCGATAAGGAACGGTAATAGCCTTATGTTTGCCAAACACGCTGTTGTATTCGACGACCACGATCCTTGGTGAGATCAATGAAGAAGGGATAGCCTCCCATATCCAATAATCGTTTCCATCAATATCAATACTTAAGATGCCAATATCTCCACCTATCCCAGCTTCTTGTATGAGATTGCAGATATTGTCTTTGGTTACTAATGCGCATTTCGCCGAAAGATTGTAGCGCCAATAAAGTTCACTTTTTTGGATGCGGGTTATATTTTTACGATTTCTATCCAGGACTAAACCTCGCCAGTTATTATTAATAAGCAAGAAGTGGGTATTACTTTCTTCGTAATCCTCGACGCCGAATTCAATAAACACCTTATTGGGGACTTCGATGCGAGAGATCAAATACTGGATGATCCCATCTTCTCCCCATTGGGAGAAAACCTGAAATTCAATTTCTTTCAAACTAGATAAAGGTGAGATATTCTGAAACTCCCTGATTCTAGGTTGAACGATCAAGATGCGGTTCTTGATGATATCTTCCCTTGTTTTCCGAATTTCCTTCGTAACGCCAGGTATTTCACCCTTGAAAAGTTTAGGTAATCCACCTGCAATTTTCCTCAGCCATCGTTTCATTTTCGATAACGCATGCTTTGCCATAACCGTTCGACCAATCTACCAAAGATTCTAATTTCGTTAAGTGATTTTTCGAAAAAGTAATTTTGGGGAAAGCAGAATTTTTTTCGATCTCGGAGAAGAACACCCAACGTCAACCCATATCCAATTATAAATGGCATTAACAAAACTCCCAAAAGATGACGAAATTCTAGTTTATGTTCTCCATTACTTAATGCCAGATAATTGAAGCGTCCCAGTGCAAATTTTGCTCGAGCCTGCCACAATAGCGAAAATTTCTCCTCTCGAAAAAGATGATTGTTAGAAAGTCTCGGCTCATAATAAATGCTGGTTTCCGGGAATTTCTGTCTTACCCGGCGTAACAGGTCGGTTTCTTCACCATAACCAATAACTGTTCCATGATGGCCCAATTGCTCATCGTAACCATTCACAGCTTCCAATATTCCTCTGCGAATGAAAAGGTTATTTCCAGATAAATATTCATTCAGACTCTAGTTGCCTGGCGAGTTTCCCGTGTGTAATCGTCGCATACTCGTCTTTAAACCATTTTGGCTTTCGAGAAGAGACATGTTGTTGAACGGGTCCACCGAACACCTCTGGTTTCAACTTCCGAATGATACTTGCAGCGTTTTCAAGCCAGCCTAGAGGCGCATTTCCGTCATCATCGATAAATGCAATGTACTCCCCTTTCGCTTCCTGCCACCCGCGGTTTCGCGCCGAGGACGTCCCCAGTCTCTCTTCGTAATAATAATGGATGTTGCTGTAGCGGTCACAATAAGAATTCACCAGCTCTCTCGTTTGATCAGTAGAATGATTATCTACCACGATAAGTTCAAACATCTCCGGATTTAAGGTCTGGCTGCTGATGCTCTCCAACAAGATCTTAAGGATATCAGCACGATTGTATGTATAGGTGACAACTGAAATCAACATTTTCCCTTATTTTATATATTATTACGAGCGAAGAGAAGCAATCTGCTTATTAATTGTTGTATTCTAATTTTCTTGTGTGGCTTGAACAGTGCTAGCAGCTTATTCAAACCGATGCCGGATAGCAGCTAAATATCGTCGCAATCTTCGCGGAGTGGATTTCCTCCAAAGATCTCGCGATCTTTCCTTTAGAGAGTATTCTTGACGAAACTCATGTGGGATAAATACCGGCTGATAGTCTGGAGCCTGAGGGAATCCTTCTTGTTCGAAACCGTGGATTTCTTCGGTTATAAAAGGAAATAATTGATAATGATTAAGCACGAGCTGGCGAGCATGGGCAATTGCATCGAGATTCTGTTTCCAAAGATCCTTATGAATGGCTTCGCGGATGAACCCTGCACTATCAGGATCGCCAATATTAATGCTAATCATAGACTCGGGTGGGAAGTAATCACTGATCCTGGTGCATCCATAATATATTGGCATCGTCCAGGCTAGAAAACAATCCGCGATTTTTTCACTCCAATAATACGGGTTGGAATGGTTCTCTATCGCCAGGGAGTACCGGTAAGGAGCTAGTCCATCCCATTTATTATCGATGGGGCGGATTCCATATCCAAACAAGTCGAATTCTATTTCTTTTTGAAGTGCACGCAGGAATTTCATACGGGAACGATGCCCGCGAAAAACCATCTTATTTGTGGTAATCCAGGATAGATCCAATTTCTTTTCTGGAATTCCACATCGTAACAAGTCATCATAATCTCGATCTACGTGCCAGGCGATGGCAGGTTGAGAATGATGATAGCGGTCGCCTTGCAGAGTTTCATCAGATGTGTAAACTCGAGAAAAGCTAGAATCACCTTTGTGTAATTTTGAGAAGATCTCGTTTGGAGGTTCCTGGATAATCGCCCATACATTTTTGGGCGGGCATTGTACGGTAACATCTGCGACAGGTCTATTGAGTACAATCGTATAATCGCACTTCGCATCCATCTCTTCACTATATAAGACATCATCCCAGACACCCTTACTTCCCGGTGTTTGACGAAATACATTAATGTCGTGCCAGTCCCTGAGGATACAAACCCGTCTCAAAATTTAATCCTATTTATCGAGTATCTATTATAAATTTTACGCTTGATCTGCTAGGCTTGCTCAGCTTTTTTTGAAAAGCCTAAGAAAATCATCCACCTTTTTTAGTCCATCAGATCGACTTGCAATCTCATGAATCGAGAGATAGATTTGTTTGCCTTCCAGGAGTAATAGCACGGTCAAATATCCTCCGCAAAAGAAAAGTGAACCGCCAATGGCGTTCCATAAATCAGAGGTTGGTGAATAAGAAAGGGTCTTGAAAAGGACCGCCAAACCAATTCCAGCAACCAGGGAAAATCCAGGTGCAGCAAATAATTTCAAAAAGGATACATCGATATAGCTTCTCACCATCACCAACGAGAGAACTGTTCCAACCACAATCATCAGATCCACTGAAAGAGCCACCCCCACTATTTGAAAACGAAATCCGAGGGTAAGCAACCCAATGATCATCACGCTCAATTGAGCAATTCGGATAATGGAGATCTTCTCAGGTACACCTACAGACACGAGTACGCTCGAAACAGTTGATTTTATTGGATCGAGTAAAGAAAAAATCAACATCAGGCGAAAAGCCTCCAGCATTGGCATCCATCGCTCACCAATTAGAAGACGGATGAATTCAGGCGCAATGACTGCCAGCCAGCCAGCTAAAAGGAATCCCGCTCGAATAAGAAAAGCATTCGTCTGGAAAAATGCTCTCGAAAGTCGTCGCCTGTCAAATTTTAATTCAGCAAAGGTTCCAAGCACCACTGAGTTAATCGGTGTGGACAGAATGATTCTCGGGTAAATGGCAAATTTGAAAGCGCGTGAATAATACCCCAACCACTGGTTCCCCAGGAAAATGCTCGTCCATATATTGTCGATATTTTCGATGGTAGCATCTAATATGCTATTGACCAAGTTACGGCTGCCAAAGCTCAAAAAATAACGAAAAGCAGGTTTTATGTAGATCAACTTGGGCTTCCAGATTGGTTTTATGAAATACATACCCATGATTCCAAAAAGAGTGGCAATAATGGGTGAGATAAGAAGTGCCCAAATCGAATGACTGAGGAAAGCAATGAACAAAGAAAAAACGGTCGTAGAAATGTTTATGATCAGATCAAGGATAGCCAGCCTGCGGTGTTGTACTTGTCTGACAAGCAACAAGCGCGGTGTTAGCGTCAAACGATTGAAATAACCCGCAACTAACAATACAAGAAACACCGAACGATTCAAGCCATTCAGAGTCAAATATCCGAAAATCAAGAACGACAATAACCATAGCGTGTCGAATATCAATCGCAGGGTAAATAATACAGAAATAGCCTGGTCCTCATTGATCGTTTCTTGAGAGCGATGGAGATAGGCATTTCCTAAGCCAAATTCAAAAAAAACACTTCCCAGTGCAATAATCGAGCTCATCCCTGCGTAGACACCAAAATATTCCACTGCAAGAAGGCGGGCCAGTAATACCGATTGGATGAAATTCACAGGAAGCATGATCATATTCACAAAAGAAATCCATGTTACTGATCGAATACTTCGCTGTGCCAGGTCACTTGTCATATCATTTCAGCAATTAAATATAATTCTAAATAGTTAAGTTTTTTCGTTAACTTTTTAGAATTATCATTTATTAAGAACCTCTTTTTGTCAGAAAACTTGAGCAGAACATAGTATAGCACGTGAACCAATGATCTCGGTGGTATACTCCAAATCAAGGATACTTGCTCTGCTACAGGAGAAAATGCGAATTATCATCGACGGGCGGATGATTTTATCAACAATGACCGGGGTTAGTCGATATTTAATCGGTCTTTGTCGTGGCTTAGATAAAATGGATAGTGATTTCTCTTATGAGCTCTGGCTGCAAGAAAACCTACCGGCTGATCATCCAGCGAAAAAGTTGGGGGGAAATCGCCTCAAGCTGCATCATGTTCGCATTCCCAATATGAGCCTGGCTGGTCACACGCTTTTGCCTTACGAGTTCGCTCGCCAGAAGGCGGATTTAATTCATTACCCACATTTTGACTTACCGCTGAGGATGCCTGGTCCTGTAGTCTCCACGATCCATGACCTGAAATATATCGCCCATCCAGATTTTTTTCCTCATCTGGATCTTGTGAAAAGAAAAGTTATTCATTTATTGACCCGTTATACGTGTTATCGCTCGCGACAGATCCTGTGTGACTCGAAATCCACCTCCGATGATCTACAAAATCTTTTAGGAATCTCTAGAGAGAAGCTGAAAATCGTTCATTTAGGAGTTGATGATACTTTCTTTCGCAAGATATCGAAGAATGAACTTTTCAATTTCCGGATTAAGCACAACTTGGAACAACCATTTCTATTATTCGTTGGCGAGCGGCGCCCTCATAAAAATCTACCCAACTTAATCAGAGCCTTCAAAGAATTTAAGAGCCTCAACAATGAAGGGTTCCAGCTTGTAGTAGCTGGCAAATCATATGCGGATTATCGCGCTCCAGAAGAATTGACCAGCGAATTAGGCTTAGATGGGTGGGTGCGTTTTCTGGATTATGTACCGGATGCTGAATTGTCATATTATTACCAATCTTCCGCAGCGTTGGTCTTGCTTTCCTATTACGAGGGATTTGGCTTCCCTGTTCTTGAAGCCATGGCAAGCGGAACGCCGGTAGTGGCATCCAGCTGCACTTCTCTCCCAGAAGTAGTGGGTGAAGCCGGGATTTTAGTACCGCCGGATAAGCCAAAGCGCGCTGCCGAAGCGATTCTCGAGGTTGTCTCTCCGGGCTCTGTCCGTGATCTATGCATCGAGAAGGGCGAGGAACGCGCCCGTACTTTCTCCTGGGAACGTTGTGCTTCCTTAACCCAACAAGTTTATGCCGAGGCTGTGAAAAATTGAACCTGCCCACGGGTGGTCAGAAAAGCCGCGTTTTACATCTCATCACACGCCTCATCGTCGGTGGGGCGCAGGAGAATACGATGTATACAGCCGCCATGCTCGATCCGGCTCGCTTTCAGGTGGAAATCCTTTCGGGTCCGCAGACCGGCAGCGAAGGCAGCCTGATTGAAGAAGTTCACCTCCGTGGTATCACCTTGAAGATCCTGCCGGATCTCCTGCGCCAGGTCAGCCCGCTTCACGACCTCAAGGCTTTGTGGCAGCTTCGGCGTTACATCCAGGATGGAAAATACATCATTGTCCATACGCACAGCTCTAAAGCTGGGATTATCGGAAGGCTGGCTGCTCATCTTGCCAATACGCCTGTGATCATCCACACAGTTCACGGTTGGAGCTTTCATAATTTCATGCACCCACTGGTGCGTCAAATTTACATCTTTCTCGAACGCCGGATGGCTGCTTTTTCAGATGCCTTGATCGTTGTTTCGGAACGGGATGTAAAGAAAGGTTTAGAGGCGGGGATCGGCAAGCCTGCCCAATACCATCTTATCCGGAGCGCAATCCCACTGGATGAATTTGATTCGACCCAATTTGACCGCCAGGCCATCCGAAGTGAGCTTTGCATCCCCCCTGAAGCCATCGTGATTGGAAATGTCAGCCGTTTCTCCGCTCAAAAGAATCCCTTGGATTGGGTAAGAATAGCCGGCATGGTCGGACGTGCTTGCCCGGACGCTTTTTTCTTGATGGTCGGAGATGGTCCCTTGCGCGGCGAGGTTGAAAATGAGATTAAGAAAGAAGGAATACAAGACCGGATCTTGTTAACCGGATTACGCAGAGACATACCCCGTATGCTGGCAGCGATGGATATCTTTTTATTGACCTCCCTGTGGGAAGGGTTGCCTCGTGTCCTTGCCCAAGCCATGGCGATGGGGCTTCCGGTAGTAGCAAATCGCGTCGATGGTGTGGCAGAAGGGATACAAGAGGAACTGACCGGTTATCTTGTAGAACCAGGCGACACAGATCAAGCTGCCAAGGATTGCATTCGCCTGGCGCATGATCCCCTGGCACGACAGGCCCTCGGGTTGCAAGGCCGAAAATATGCTAGAGAAAATTTCGATTTGCAGATGATGATCGCTCAAATTGAGAAAATCTATGATTCAATCCTCTCCCAGCGATAGCTCTACCGGACAGCTCATTCTCAGTGCCGCCTCTGAGGGGTTTGGTGCATCTTTGTTGGCATTGCTTGGCTCAATCCACCTCAATTGGCCCACTCATCCTCCTGTTCGGGTCTACGATCTTGGAATGGAGGCGAAAACTCTGGAAATGCTGGAAGCAAACCGGGTTGAAGTAGTCAAAATTCCTGCTTTTTGTCCGCACTGGCGGAAGCATTTCACCTGGAAAATCTGGTGTCTGAACGATGCTCCTGCAGCGCAAATCCTTTGGATGGATGCGGGAATAACGGTCATGGAACCATTAGATGAGATATTTTCAGCAATCCGGAGCCTGGGCTATTTTCTAGTACCGAATTATCATCTTTTAGATTCCGAAGCCTCCGATGCTGCCTGTCGAGGCTGTGGTGTGGATGCTTCATTTCGGATTGGAAAACCGACTCTGTCAGGAGGCTTGCTGGGATTTCAAAAAAACGGCGAAATGCGGGATTTATTGTGGGAGGCGCTCGCTGTCGCCATGGAAGAAGAAGCCATTAAAGCGACGAAACCCACTCACCGGCATGATCAAGCCATCCTGTCACTGTTAATGTACAAATACTTCCAATCAATCGTCCTGGCAGATGCCCAGATCTATCTGGGGTACAAATCTCCCGAACAGGTTGCCGGACAAAAGATTTGGGTTCACCGACGAGGTCTCCTGGCACAAGACATCGACTTTTACAGCCGGCACATCTCAGTCAGTGGAGCGCCCCACAAGCCCTTGAATCCCGAGCAAGAATCGCCCCAGGAATCCGTTCGTACTTTTGAGGCGCTTTCTCCGATCCCGTTTTCGAAGGCTGAAAAACAAGCTGGAACCACCGCACATTTACGATGGAGTCCGTTGATTTATTTATCATAATCCCCATATTTCTTCTGCTAGTTCATCGAGAGTCGCAATTTGTTCATAATGTGGGCATCGATGAAAAAGGTCCGTAAGAATGTTTTCACCAAACTGGTGAAGTAAAGTCATATTCATTGCTTTTTTAGTAAAGTTTTTATCAGAGCTCATCTCAAATCCATAATTCTCCAAAAATACCCTCAGCATCTGTTTTTCGCCTTGAAAAAGGTCCAGATGTAAAGCAATGAGCTCGTAAAACAAATTTCCAACCCTCGCATCCCCAAAATCAATCACCCCCAGTGTATTCCATTTGCCATCCTTCACTTTTCCGAGGATATGATCCCGGGTAAGATCCGCATGGATTAAGTAAGATTTAATATCTAATTCGATAAGTTGATCTGGGGGAAGGAAGAAAGCATCCAATTGCTTCAAGAGATGAATAGGAAGTCTTCCCGAATTTTTCATGCTATCCAATAAATTAGCTTGTTGGGTTTCTAGAAAGTTCCGAAAGGCATCCCAATTCGGGTCAAAAAACCCATTTTCTCCCAATGCGATTGAATGAAGCGCGCCTATCATGTGCCCTATCTCGCTGGAGACTTCTTGCCTTTCCATCAACGATAAATCATCCCAGGCTTCTCCGATGCTAATCCCGTCCAAATAATCAAAAATAAGATATGGCCAATTCCAATGAGAATCGCCTTCGAAAAGTTTTCCCTGGGCAACCAGGGCAGGAACGGGAAAATCTCTACGCCTTTTCAACAACCGGTTTGCATACAGCTCTGTATGGAATGATTTTTCACCATCGAATAACCGTCCGTAGAATTTTATGACATAGGCATCATCGACGATAAAAGTCGGACAAGTTCCCGGGTTTCCACTGCGCATGACTTTACAGGGCAGTTCCACCTGTTCCATTGCCGCGGCGACATACGGCTCCCAGAAATCCGCATCCATAAAAAGTTTCCGGTAGTTCTGGATTTCATCCAGTAAATCTAAAACCACTCTGTGTCATCCCTCAATAACGGCAGATCTTTTTTTTGACCTTTTACTTCTTCGGTGTCTGATTCACTAGAAAGTTATATGGGTATACGAGGTCCATTTGGCTCACCCGATCCAACTTTTCCATCATCTCAAGGCTTAGGTTCCATCCGGTTGCTCCCAAGTTATCCTCAAGGTGCGATAAGGTACGGACTCCAATAATCGGAGCAGTAACCCAAGGTCTTTGCAGCAACCATCTCAAAGCGACTTGTGCAGGAGTTTTTCCCGCTTCATTCGCTACTGCGAGCAAGGCATCGATCACATTCCAGGTTCTTTCATTATCATAAACATTCCAGCCTTCGCTCCACCCAAGCTTTGTCGCATCGTCAATGCGTGTATTCGGCAATGGAGCAGACATACCTCTTGCATATTTCCCACTCAACCGGCCTCCCCTCAGCGGCGACCAGGAAATCATTCCAATGCCGTGTCTTTCACAAACCGGGACTATTTCCCATTCGATCGACCTGTCCAGCAAGTTATAAAGGGGTTGCAAACACGAAAAAGGCTCCCAACCCATTCGTAAGCTGATATCGACGGATCTTTGTAGCTGATAACCTGCGAAATTACTGGCGCCAATATAACGGACTTTTCCGCTTTTTACGAGAATATCTAGAGTTCCCAGGGTCTCTTCCAAAGGCGTATCTGGGTCCCACATGTGCACCTGGTATAGATCGACAAAATCCGTCCCCAACCGATGCAGGCTGGCCTCGATCCCTGCCAAGATATGCTTACGGCTCAGCCCGGAATCGTTGGGACCATCCCCCATGGCAAACCGCACCTTGGTTGCTAGGACAAGATCATCCCGTTTCCTAACTTTCAACCACTTTCCTAAGATCGTTTCAGAGATTCCCTGGCCGTAAACATCTGCTGTGTCGATAAAATTACCACCAGCATCAATAAAGCGATCGAGAATGTTATAGCTCTCCGCTTCTGGTGATTCTCGCCCAAACGTCATTGCTCCCAGGCAAAGCTCACTGACTCGTAATCCAGTAGAACCCATTTTTCGATATTCCATTTTCTCCTCCAATTTTATATAGATTTATCTTCTTTTTCTCATCTTTTTCCGATCGGTCATTACTCGTGGTTTTTCGAATAAACCCTATTCATGATTAAGAATTTAAACTGAGATTACCGTGACATAAAAGGCAGGTAGGTTTTCAAGTCTCCTAAGAGGGTAATCTGGGCAATCACAGGATCATGATCCGTAGGACGTTGACTATCCAGGAACTCTGCATTCATGTGCACAATATCTACGATGGGTGAACCAGACGCAGTTATTCCTGGGCTCACCAGGATGTGATCAATGGCCTGCGAATTCCCCTCGAAGAGATAAGTATATTGTTCCTCGGCTGGAAGCCCAGCCACCAGATTGTTGTACACACCTCCTGACAGCGTCTCGAGCGTAGTTGAAAAAGGATAGTCATTAAAATCACCCAGCACAATGATCTTTACGTCTGGGTCAAGTTGGAGCAGAGAGTCTGCAAATTGATTGACAATTTGAGCCTGTTGGACACGTTTTACCTCCGTTGAAAAAGATGGGGGCTGAAAACGCCCAAAGAGAGGATCATCCCCTTGTTTCGAATTAAAGTGATTGGCGATGACGAAAAGCCGCTGCCCATAGAACAGGAATTCCCCTGCTAATGGTTTTCGACTGTCAAAAAATGCGCTGTTGGCTGGATCGATGCGCCCTGGACTGTGCGAGAGTTGGATCCCTTCAGATCCAACCACCACACGAACGGAGGTTGCGGCTGTAGCTCCAGATCTTTCCACAAAGCTCAACCCCCGGTCGGTGCGAAATAGAAAAGCCTGGCGGATATTTCCACCTGGATCTCCGCCATCCTGGTTATTCACCGGATCGATCTGCCGGTAATCATACTGAACACCACCGACACTTTGAATCGCCTGGATCAGCTTGCTGAAGGTCAGTGCAGCAGATACCACCCCATCGTTCACCGTCCCGCTGTCATCTTGCACTTCCTCAACTGCGATCAAATCTGGACCGTCCAGGTTAATGGCGATCTCCCTGGCCAGGCGATCAAATTTTAACTGAGGATCCACTGGGTCAAGGTTCTCCAGGTTCAGCGTTGCGACTGTAATTTGGTTTGCAGTCCGTGCCATTGATAATGTCTCTGATATCGCCCCTCCAGATCCTGAAGGAAAAGGGGAAATATTTATAAACCGGAAATTACCCGCGTAATAATCCATCACTCCCAAGAGAGTGCCGCTGAAAATTGTTCCAACTGACACCTTAGGCTCGTTTGTCAGGATCACATCTTCTACTAAGATCCGTTCTGGATTGAAATCATTCGTCCTGACAACAATTCCACCACGTGGATTCAGGAATGTGGCATTTACGCCTCCATTTACCACAACTGGAATCCGTCCTTCCGCATCGGTCGGACCTACCGCGATGGGATCTCGAATCTGCACCAGCATGCCCTCCAGGCTTTCATAAAAATCAATCCCATCATACACCGGATCGAAAATCCCGCTGATTTCGACATCGCCATGCGCATCATCATCGATCACTTGGCAAGGTAAATTAAGCCCATTCTCCCCAAGAATCACCGGATCAAGTAAAGTACTCGCAGTTGAAAGGATTAATATAGTAGGTGAGACCAACTCAGTTATGGTCAAGCCCGCAGAGTTTATTCCATCTGGGCGATACTCTAACACTCGCCCTCTCACAAACAAAGCATCGCCAACATGAACAGTGGGTGCAATGCCAGTTTCGACAAAGAACCCTTCTGAAGTCGAAAGATCTGCATCAGGCATTGGATCCTGCAGATAAAAACCATTCTTCCGAAGAGCGGTGACAATGCCAAAAACTCTCTTTACTTCCATACCGTTGAGCGGTGATATATGTCCAGCCCCTTGTATGCCGCGGATAAGTGTCCGCCCTCCATCCACTGCCGTAATGAACGGATTGCCGTATGTAGGCGTGATGAAATTGTTCGCCTGTACAGCATAATATCGGTTAATAATATCAACGCCACCCACTTCGCTGGCGTAGACCCGGAAGCGCACCTGTGTCTGACCTTGATCAGCCAAGACAGGCACAACCCAGCTCACCACGCCTCCAGCAAAAATCCCACCATCCAGTGCTTCAACATAGGATGCATTGGCCGGCAGCGTGTCTGTAATGGTCACGCCAGTTAAATCGTTGCCCAGGTAATTGGATACGGTGACTGTATATGTAAAGAGCTGACCTGGTTGAACAAGCGCAGGTCCTTGCATACTGATCGGCAAGCAGTTTGGCAGTCCGGGTGTGGGCACTGTCGTGATGTAGGTGTTCGTATATCGCCCCAACCCAGAACCATTTGGACAGCGCTGGATCAATTCTTGATCTCCAAGACCATGCGCATTTTCATCGATCTGGGGCTGACCCGGATTAAGCAACACCAGCAGTCCAGCATCATCTGCATCCCCAGTACCATACACGACAGCATCGATCAAATTATTTGTCGTAATGGGAGTCCCATTGGGAAAATCATTGCCATTCCCCAGGTAAAGCGCTACTGCATCGGCTCCATTTTGTAGGATATTGCTTGGGAAAATCACAGAGACCCCTGAAACGCCTTCATTTCCTGCTAAGAAGTATCCTCCTAAATCCGTACGATATCCATCCAGGTCAATGGCACGGTAGGAAGTATCTGTCGCTCCGTTGAAAAAAACCAACACCAATCCAGTTAATGAAGTGCCGCCTGCCCCTCCATCATAAAGCTCAAAAAATTCAAATGCATCATTGATCGGAGTAGAAGCAGTATCCGAATCTAACTCGTTGATCTTGATCTGGTCAACAAGAGGGCTTTCCTCACCGGATACAGTAGCGGGCAGCCAGAGCAGCCAGGCCAGGATTGCCAGGCAAGCAGAAATGACTGCCGAGAAAAGTTTTACTCGACCGGCTCCAATGAAAGCAGATTTTTCCATTCCAATGCTTCTTTCACGGCCTGTAAAGAGCTGTATCGCGGCTGGTAATCGATCATCCTTCTTGCCTTGTCAATCGAGCAGTTAGGACTATGCGCAATATGGTCCCAGGTCGCCTGGGCATCTTCATCAGAAACCAACTGCTTGAAATGATCCCAGGAACTGTATTTTAATTGCGCTTCTTGACCAAACCATCCCGCTACCGCTTCCGCATACCCGCGTAAAGTCAGCGCGGCTGGTGATACAACATGAAAACTCTCTCCGACTGATGAGCTCCAATACAGGATCGACTTGAAGAAAGCTTGCGCTACATCCTCTGCATGTACATGATGAACGGTTTCCAATCCCAGGTTTGGAATTAGAAGCTCTTCACCCTTCGACAGCTTTCGATACACTTCGGGATTGAAGTTCCCCTGTGGATTGAGCGGAATCCAACCTGGCCCAACAATATGCCCCGGATGCAGAACCGTCGCCGGAAAACCACCCCGGCGGGCTTCATCCAGGAGATAGGCTTCAATCTTCGCCTTTTGAATACCATACTCACCAAATGGTTTGCGCGGCTGCACTTCTGTCGTTGGTACCAGGACACTCGGTCCGTGAACCCAGACCGTACCACAATGCAGGAAATGCTGTACTTTACCACGCAGCGCTCCTACCAACTGCCCAGCACTCTCTTCTGTAAAGCAGATCAGGTCGATCAGGATATCTGGTTTTAGAGCAGCAATTTGTAAGCCAAAAGTACCTGCCTTTTCAGCCTCCCCCCGGTCAATCCTCACCGGCTCTACTTGTCTCCAGGCTGAGTTCGCCTGGTAAGCTGCTCGTTCTTGGCGGCTGACATTCACTACCTGGTATCCTGCTTCGATAAGCATCGGCACCAGATAAGTGCCAATATGTCCACTGCCTCCGATGATCACTGCGCGCATAGGACCCTCCGTTATCTTGAGATTGATTTTCGATAATTATACATGAACCCACCCGATCGCTTTTGCAGATAGAGTGTCTCTCCTGATTAAATTCAATTCTAAATTTAAGTTGGACTATCAAATTTGATGAGAGCGCTCTCAAATCTGACCATTTTTATCCTTGACAATTAATAAATCGCTTGCTATGATATATCAGTCTATACCTGTACATATCGGACCAGTCATTGTGAGCGTTCCTTCCGGACTCGTTGCAATTCAATGACCCTCTCCTCCCAATCTGTCATCCCCCTCTACAGTCAGATCAAAGAAAGCCTCCTGAATGGAATCCTTCAGGGTCAGCTTCGCCCTGGCGAGCAGCTTCCTTCGCAGCGCGAATTGTGCGAGCAGTTTGGAGCCAGCCACATGACCGTGCGGCGCGCCATTGAAGAGTTGGTCACCCTGGGTTACATCAAAGCCATCCCTGGCAAAGGTCTTTATGTTGCCGCTGCTGAGCCCGAACCCGAGACCAGCCCTCTCGTCAGCTTCACAGAAGACATCGAACGTCGCGGTATGCATGCTTCCAGCCGGATGCTCGACGCCTATAAGACAACCGCATCGACCATCCTGGCCAAAACTCTCGATATCCATGAAGATACCGCTCTGATTTACCTGCGCCGCCTGCGCTTAGGGGATGGCATTCCTATGGCCATTCAAACTTGCTACCTGGTTCATTCATTATGTCCGACCTTATTGGATTATGATCTTGCCAGAGACTCCCTGTATCGCATTCTTCAAAGCGATTTCCACCTGCGGTTGAACGACTGCTCTGCTATGATCGAAACTGCCCTGGCCAGTGAAGAAGAAGCCCGTTTGCTTGAGCTGCCCAATCCTTCCCCGGTTCTGATCACCGAACAGATCACCTATACAGATAATGGCCGGCCTATCGAATTCTTGCATGCCATTTACCGTGGCGACCGCTACCGCTTCAAGTTGAAATGACGATGAAAATAGCGATCATTGGTGCTGGAAGCAGCTACACCCCCGAAATTATCGAAGAGCTCGTCAGGCTCAAAGATCGCTTGCCAATTACCCGCCTGGCTTTCATGGATATTGACGAACAACGCCTTGAGATCATGACTGCTTTTTGCCAGCGCTTTATGCAGCACTTAGGTCATGTGATTGAGATCGAAGCCACGACCGACCGGCGAAAAGCGATTGAGGGTTCCCGTTTTGTCCTGACCCAGATCCGGGTTGGCGGAAACGCCCAGCGCGTCTTGGATGAAAAAATCCCCCTCAAATATGGTGTCATCGGTCAAGAGACCACCGGTCCAGGTGGGATGTTGAAAGCCCTGCGCACCATTCCCGTGATGCTGGAAATTGCCCGTGATGTGGAAGCGGTGGCCCCGGATGCCTGGATCATCAATTACACCAACCCAACCGGTTTAATCGCTGAAGCGGTCAGCAATTACACTGCTGTAACGATCGCCGGGCTGTGCTCCGGTGCTTATAATCCTCGCAACGTAGTTGAGCATGCCCTGAAAGTGCCTGCCAGCTCTATTTACTACAATTACTTCGGTCTCAACCACCTGAACTACGGATATAACATTCATATCGACGGTCAACTCCTGACCGGTCAAGACTGGGCAAAAATCGCCAAGGTCGCCACCTGGGGCTCGGTCAATGCTGAGCTGATTCGCCTGATGCAAGTAATCCCCAGCTCGTACCTCCATTATTATTTCCACCATACGCAGTGCGTTGATCAAGCCAGGACTAAAGAACTGACGCGTGGTGAAACCGTCCAGCAGATCGAAGCAGAAGTCTTTCGCCATTACGCCGATCCAGCCCAGGTAACCAAACCCGAAGCACTCAGCAAGCGCGGCGGGGGTGGTTATTCCGAGATCGCCCTGAGTGTCATGGAAGCTGCCTACACCAATCAAGATAAAATCATCATCATCAATGTACCAAACCGTGGCGCGGTAACCGGTATGCCTGATGATGCTGTGCTGGAGATCCCCTGCCTGGTCAATGCCAGCGGTATCTTCCCCCTGCGTCAGCCCGAAGTCCCGCGTGTCATGTGGGGGCTGATCAGTGCTGTAAAAACCTACGAACAATATACCGTCGAAGCCGCTGTGACAGGCAGCCGGGAGACTGCCTTGCTGGCATTGTTGTCTCATCCCCTGGTGGGCGAATACGAGCTGGCAGTTCCCCTCCTCGACGAAATGCTCCATGCCAACCAGGCCTATTTACCGCATTTCTTTGGATAACCCATGACAATAAATGCGGTCCTCGGCATCGATCAGGGCGGCACTGGTACCCGCGCAGCCATCAGCGACTTACAAGGTCACCTGCTCGGCTTCGGTTCCAGCTACGGTGGGCAGCATACCTTCCAGGGCATGGAATTTGCTATGGGCGCTGTTCGCGAAGCCTCCGAAAAGGCCCTGGCACAGGCAGGTATTTCAACCGCTCAGCTTTCTTGCATATATGGAGGGCTGACCGGCGTCGATTTCCCCGAAGAATATCCTCTGGTTGCCGAGGGCATTCGCAGCCTGGGTCTCTGCTCGAATGTCTATACCACCAACGACTCGATAATTGCCTTGCGCGGCGGCACCGAGAAACCCTATGGCGCGGTGATTATAGCCGGTTCCGGAGGCAACTGCGCCATCCGCACTCCCCAAGGCTTCGAATTCACTTACCATTATTATCATGATTTAGATTTGCAGGGTGGTGGCGCCATTGGGCAGCGCGCCGTGAATGCCGTCTTGCGTGCCCAGACTTTCCGTGAGCAGCCTACCCGTCTCACCCAGCGGGTGCTTGAAAAATTCCAGGCTCCCACGGTTGATGATTTCCTGCGTGCCATGGTACATCAGGAATATTCTTGGGATGCCTTCAAAGAGCTTTGCCCGATTGTCTTCGAAGAAGCCTATGCTGGCGATGAAGTTGCCGCAAAAATTCTGTACCAGTTTGGCGAAGGCTGTGCTGAGATGGTCACCGCAGGACTGAAATATTTCAAGATGACAGATTTGGAGGTAGAAGTCGTTCTTTCGGGCAGCGTGTTCAAAGGGATTGGCCCCATTCTGCCCGATACCCTCACAACATGTATCCACAGCGTTGCTCCAAAAGCCCGCTTGGTCAACGCTCGTTACGAGCCAGTTGTTGGTGCGGTCTTACTTGGCTTGGAAAAACAAGGAGTCCTTATGGACGACGCTGTGAAATCCAATCTCGATGCCACTGCACACCAGCTAGGATTGATCCGCCAGCTAAATTAAGGTTGCCAAAACCGATGTATTGTATAATTAATCCAGGAACCGGCCTCTTTCACAATCATCATCGTTTTGTAATAAAACGAGGCATCATGACTTTGCTTAGGAGGTGCAACCGGAACAGATAAGCAAAAACGATTTTTCCCCATCCGTTTTATCAACCATAATTCCAAACCAAATTCAAAAATAGGAGGAGTTTTCTATGAAATCCAAGCTTTGGATTTTATTCACCATTCTAATCGTCGCTTCAATGGCTCTGGCAGCTTGCCAGCCCGAGACCATCGTTGAGACTGTGGTGGTAACCGAAAAAGAGACGGTTATTGAGACCGTTGAAGTCGAAAAGCAGGTCGAGGTGGAGACGATCGTCGAGGTCACCCCCACTCCCCTGCCAAAGGGCGTCACGAAGATCACCATCTTCGTCGGCTTTGGAACCGGCACCAGCCCTGAGCAGCAGGCTGTCCATGCACAGCTTCAGGAGCTCTACAACAGCACACACACAGATATACAGATTGAGTTCCTGACCGTCCCACATGCTGAGCGCATCACCAAGTACTCCACCATGCTGGCAGCCGGAGAGCCGCCCGATATGGCGCTGCCGATCGGCGTAGGCGGGATCGCTGAATTCTACAAGGGTTGGCTCGATCTGACCCCTTACATCGAAGCAGACAACTATGATATGTCCCGCTTCGCTGGCGCCACGGTCGAGATCCACAACTACCCCGGTCAGGGCACCCTGGGTCTGCCTCTGTGTGTTTATCCGACTGGCATTTACTACAACATGGATATTTTCGATGCGGCCGGTGTAGATTACCCACCTGCCAAGTTTGGTGAAGCTTATGCTGACGGTGAACCCTGGACATATGACAAGATGGTTGAGGTCGCCAAGCAGATCACCCTGGATGCCAACGGCAACGACGCAAACAGCCCATCCTTTGATCCTGTAAATATCAAGCAGTTTGGTTGGAGTGCCTGGGATTGGTCATCACCCATCGATTTCTCAAGACACTTTGGTGATCTGCCTGGTAACGGTGTGAGTGCAGATGGTACGAAATCTCTGCTTAAAGAACCGCAGTACGTCGATGCCATCACGTTCTTTAAAGATGCCATCTGGACCTGGCACATCAGCGCCACAAACGAACAGGCTGGCGCCTTCTACCAGAACGCAGGTGACCCCATGGGAAGTGGATTGGTCGGTATGTGGGAAGTCAACACCTGGATGAGCTACGCCTGGCCTTCCTGGTCTGAGAAATTCCCCTGGAATGTGGCTGCGATCCCCGCCGGTCCAAATGGCAAAATTCTTGATACGGTCGATGCAGATACAGCAGTCATCACGGCTTCTTCAAAGAACCCCAACGAAACTTGGGAAGTCTATAAGTGGTTATTTGAACCAGAGCAGTATAAAGTTCTCATCAAGAACTATGGCTGCTTACCCGCCGATACGGAACAGTTGAAGACCTGGGTTTCGGACCAAACTGCAGCATATCCAGGCGTTGACTTCCAGGTGTTTGTCGACGCGTTAGACTATATCGAACCCGCTCCAAACCATGAAGCCTGGGTTCCTAATTACACCAAGGTAATGGATGCCATGGGTGACAATGGCGTGCTCGGTACAATCCGCACTGGCACAAATACCGATGTCCAGGCGGTATTGACAACTGCCGATGATACCATCCAGGCTCTGCTGGATGAGTATTGGGCGGCAAATCCATAACTAGAAACAGATTTTTTGGTCAAACACAAACCAATCTTTCGTGAAGTTGGGTGGCGGGAAATCTAACCTTCCCGCCACCCAAAAAGCACAAAAGAGGAGAGATGAAAGTGGAAACCACACTCAAATCAACCCCAACTCGCGCGAAACCAAAGAAGTCGTCCCTGGCGCGCCGCGAGGCGATCAATGCTTACCTCTTGATCAGTCCCTGGCTCATCGGCTTCATTGTATTTACCCTGGGTCCGATGCTGGCTTCACTGGTCTTTTCGTTCACCGATTACTCGATCGTCAGATCGACCCGCTTCGTGGGGCTTCAAAATTATATTACGATGCTTTTTGAAGATTACCGCTTCTGGCATTCGCTCAAGGTCACCTTGACCTATGCGATTTTTGCTATCCCATTGGGTCTTGCCTTGGGTTTGTTCCTGGCGCTGCTGCTCAATGCGAAAGTGCCTGCGATTTCTGTTTGGCGCACGGTTTATTACACTCCTTCGGTTGTCTCTGGCGTTGCGGTTGCCATCCTGTGGGTTTATCTTTTCAATCCGCAGTACGGTGTGATCAATTGGCTGCTCAGTCTTGTGGGGATTAATGGACCAGGTTGGCTGAGCTCTCCTCAGTGGGCCCTTCCAGCCCTGATCATCATGAGTCTGTGGGGCGTGGGTGGCGGTATGATCATTTACCTGGCTGGCTTGCAGGGTATTCCCACTGCCCTATATGAGGCTGCTGAAGTAGACGGCGCCAACTCGGTCCAAAAATTCTTTAACATCACCCTGCCCATGATCACTCCCGTTCTTTTTTTTAACTTGATCATTGGTATTATTGGAACATTCCAGATCTTCACTTCCGTTTATGTCATGACGGCCGGTGGCCCCGTTGAATCCACCTTATTTTACAACCTGAACCTGTACAACAATGCCTTTCGCTACCAGGCAATGGGGTACGCCTCCGCTTTGGCTTGGGCTTTGTTTGTGATTGTGCTCGTCTTGACTTTACTGGTCTTTAAAAGCTCTTCAATGTGGGTGTATTACGAAGGTGAGTTAAAGAGATAGGAGGCATCCATGGCGACTGATTCGGTTTCCGTATCCAATTCCACTTCAACTGCAGTACCTGCCCTTCACAAACGCCATTTAGGTCTGAAGCTCTCGCGCTTTTTAGGGAAAACCCTGGCGGTTCTACTTCTGATTGCAGGTTCCGTCCTGGTGCTATTGCCCTTAATCTGGATGCTGTCCACCTCCCTGAAGGCTCGCGAGAATGCCACCGAATTTCCCCCCACCTGGATTCCTCGGGAAAGTGTCAAAGTTTCTTATAACGGCAGGAACTATTTTGTTTATGATGTACCTTACAACAGCGAAACCCTGCGCTGGGGTTTGCTCAAGAAGCAACCAGGCGGCATGGCCATCTTTTTCAACCCAGAGAATCCGGAAGAACAGATCACTGCCAAGCTTGAAGACGCGACAAAAGTCATGAAAACTGTCATCCACTGGGAGAACTACAAGATCGGTCTCACCATGGTGCCCTTTGCTCGCTATGTTTGGAATACGCTCTTTATCGTCATCACCACCACGATCGGTGTAATTATCTCCTGTACCCTGGTTGCCTACGGTTTCTCCCGCTTTCGCGCCCCAGGCCTCAACATCCTCTTCTTGATCTTGCTCTCTACCATCATGCTGCCTTCCCAAGTTACCCTGATCCCTACCTTTGTATTATTTCAAAAGATCGGCTGGTACGATACCTTTTGGCCTCTCATCGTCCCGGCTTTCTTTGCCAATGCCTGGGATGTCTTTTTGCTGAGGCAGTTCTTTATGACCGTGCCATTGGAGATGGATGAAGCCGCCCGTATCGATGGTGCCAATCCACTCCAGGTGCTTCTCTACATACTGGTACCCCAATGTTGGCCAGCCATTGCCACCGTGGCCATTTTCCACTTCCTTTACGCCTGGAACGATTTCTTCACCCCACTCATCTATATCCAAAGCCAGGAGAAGTGGACCCTCGCCCTGGGGCTGCAATCTTTCAACGGTCTTTATTCCCAGCAGATCACCTACATGATGGCTGCTGCCACCGTCACGATGCTGCCATGCCTGATCATCTTCTTTATTGCACAGAAGCTTTTCATTCAAGGTGTAGTTGTTTCAGGTGTAAAAGGATAGCAGCATATTCTCATCCAAGCATGACTCACGAATACACGAATAATGATCCTGGATCGAGCCCGTTCGTGTATTCGTGTTTTTTATTTGTGAATTTATACAGGATTAGTGAATTTTAATCGCCGAAGTTTTTTTAATAGAAATTGGTAGAATACAGGTATGAGAAGAATATCACGAGCTCGATGGTTCCAAATACCTATTTCAATCCTTATCGTGTTTGTGCTTTGCGCTCAATCCATTCTCCCGGCGGTTAAAGCCGCCCCCTCACCATCCAGTGTTTCCCGCCCCTTGGAAAATACTCAAAAACAGGTTGGTTACCAAAACCCAGAGCCGTATTACGCTGAGGTACTTCAAGAGTATGAGACGCAGGGTTACACCTCTCCAGAGGGTGTTTGGATTGATCAGCCTGGTTTAGGTTATACAGCCACAGCAGATGCGGGTTTGAGCAGCCAGGAAAATGTTGGAGATCACGTTGGCCCTGTCCTCACCTGGCAAGAAACCCTTGAAGAAGGTTGGGTGGAATGGACCTTCGATGTTCCCCAAACTGGTCTGTACAACCTGGGTTTGGAATACTATCCTTTACCCGGAAAGCGCGCCTCGATCCAACGCGGCTTGATGATTGATGGAAAATATCCCTTCAACGAAGCCCGCCGGGTGGTTTTCTACCGCAACTGGAAAGACGCTCATCCCCCCGAAAAAGATAACCAGGGTAACGATATCCGCCCTTCTCAAGTCGAAGAACCGCTGTGGAGCTTCGCTTTCATAGAAGATGCCCAATCCATGTACCGCGCTCCTTACCTCTTCTACCTGGAGGAAGGTCAGCACACTGTGCGCTTGAGTTTGATACGCGAGCCAATTGCCATCGCTCGCATCAGCCTCTTCACGCCCCCTGAGGTGCCAACTTACGCAGAAGCCATGGTGGATTACCAGGCGGAAGGCTACCAACCTGTTCAGGATACTCAGGTGATCATGGAAGGGGAAGAGGCTGTCTATAAATCCACCCCAACCCTCACCCGCAACTACAGTCCCAATCCAGCCGCTAATCCGCCCGCAGAAGGGAATTTTCTCTTGAATGTGTTTGGCGGTTGGAGATGGACAAAACCTTCAGAATCCGCCCTCTGGCGCTTCTCTGTGCCGGAAACAGGATTATACGAGATTGGCATCAAATTCTGGCATGGCGATTGGTCAAAGATGCCTGTCTTCCGCTCTGTAAAAATTGATGGGCAAATCCCCTTTGATGAGCTGCGCGACTATCCTTTCCCTTACAACTGGAATTGGCAGCTAGAAACGATCACAGACCATTCCTCCGGGGAATCGATGCTTTTTTACTTGACGCAGGGTGAGCATACCCTTGAAATGCGCTCTGTGGTCGGACCCACTGCCGATACGGTGCGGACTGTCGAAGCGGTGACCGGTGAAATGTCTGATCTCGCTCGTCGGGTGATCTTGCTAACCGGATCTGAACCAGATCCCAATATGGAATGGGATATGGAAAAGGAAATGCCTGACCTGGTTCCAGAGCTGCGATTGATGGCGGATAAGTTAGAGGTAGAGGCTGCCCGCCTTACTCAGATTGCCGGTCATAAACCCACCAGCGCTGATACGCTCCTGGAAGTTGTCTCACAGCTGCGCAATATGGCTGACAATCCCGACACCATACCCAACCGTCTCTTGCAGCTCAGCGAAACCCAATCCATGCTGGGATATTGGGCGCTGGATCTGCAAGAGGGTGAATTTGAGGTAGACAGCCTGGTCTTTGCTTCTCCTGATTCTGAAATGCCCCCTGGTGATGCTGGCATGTTGGCGCAGTGGCGCTTGACTGCCATTAATTTCCTGGCCTCCTTCCGCAAGGATTACACCGTCATCGGAGACGTCTATGATCCTGACAAGCAGGATGAAGGGGTAATTCTCGAGGTTTGGATGGCGCGTGGCACCGAATGGGGAAAAATCATGAAGGAAATGATTGAAGAATCCTTTACCCCCCAAACCGGCATACGCGTCAACCTCCATCTCGTGCCACCTGGCTCACTTTCTGCCGGTGACGCCAGCGTGCTCCTCCTGGCAGCCACGGCTGGCAAAGCCCCGGATGTCGCCGCGGCGGTTAATCCGAATTTACCAGTCGAATTTGCCATACGCAATGCCCTGGTGCCTCTGAGCGAATTTGAGGATTATCCCGAAATCGCCCAAAGGTTCCGTCCAGGCGCATTAATTCCTTACACCTATCAAGATGAAGTTTATGCCCTTCCAGAGACGCAGAACTTCAGCATGATGTTCTACCGCACCGATATCCTGGATGCCCTGGGGCTTAAGCCGCCTCAGACCTGGGATGAATTGTACGATATGCTGTGGATCTTGCAGCAAAACGGCCTGGATTTCTATTACCCACCAGGTTCAGAAGGCTTGACCCCCTTCTTATTCCAGCACGAGGGAGATTACTATACCGAAGACGGCTTGAAATCAGCCCTTGATCAGCCCGAAGCCCTGGCAGCTTTTCGGGAATGGACCGGTCTTTACACTAATTACCGCATCCCGCAGTATGCTGATTTTTTCAATCGATTTAAAACAGGTGAAATGCCAATCGGGATAGCTGATTATTGGACTTATGTGCTGCTATCTACTGCAGCACGAGAATTAACTGGACGGTGGGAAATGGCCCCTATCCCAGGTACTCGGACGGAAGATGGCTCCATAAATCGATCTACAGGGGGAAATGGCAACGCCGTCGTCATTTTCAAGCAGTCCGAACATCCCCAGGAAGCCTGGGAATTTGCCAAGTGGTGGACCTCGGCAGAATCTCAGCTTCAATATGGCATTGAGCTAGAGGCTTTGTTGGGCGTTGAAGCACGCTGGAACACAGCCAATGTCGATGCCTTGCAGGGAATGTCTTGGCCAAAGCATGATATTCAAGCGATCACTGAACAATGGCAGTGGTTCCAGGAACGCCCTGTTGTCTTGGGAGGCTACTATACTCCCCGGCATATTGCAAATGCGTGGAATAAAGTTGTTTTACAAGGCTCCAATACCAGAGAGACACTGGAAGAAGCAGTCAAGCAGATTGATCGAGAATTGCGCAAAAAGCAGGAAGAATTTGGAATTTTTACTGAACCCTGATCCCCCGGAGTGGACACCTCCCCTACTCCCCTCCCCCCTGTCCTCATAAACCGGATAAGGAAAGAAGGGAAAGGGCTACGGAGTATTCAATGGCTCAAGCCTTATCAATGCGCTGGAATGCAGCTAAACGTGCCTGGCATGAATACCACACCATGTATCTCTTCATGCTGCCTTTCACTGTCTTGTTTATCATTTTTGTGATCGCCCCAGTTGTCACTTCCATTTATCTCAGCTTCACATATTACAACATGCTCGAGCCGCCGCGTTGGATCGGTTTATCCAATTACCGTCTGCTCTTCTTGGAAGATGATGTTTTTCTGACTGCCATCAAAAATACCCTGATCTTCGCCATCATCACTGGCCCTTTGGCATATACCACCTCATTTATCCTGGCTTGGCTGATCAATCGATTAAAGTTTCGCCAGGCGTACACTCTGGCTTTTTACGCCCCGTCTCTTACCAGTGGGATTGCCATCTCGGTCATTTGGTTGTATTTCTTCGCTAACGATCGTTACGGATTACTAAATTACTCCCTGATCCAATCCGGCATAATTTCAGAACCGGTTGCCTGGCTGCAGGAACAATCCACCATTCTGCCTGTAATCATCGTTATTTCATTGTGGATGAGTATGGGTACCAGCTTTCTGGTCTTTTTAGCAGGATTACAATCTGTTCCGAATGAATTATATGAAGCAGGGATGGTGGATGGTATTAAAAATAGTTTACAGGAGGTCTTTTATATTACCCTCCCAGTCATGAAGCCCCAACTCTTGTTTGGCGCTGTCATGGCCATCGTTACCTCCTTTGCAGTGTTTCAAGTGGCAGCCCAAGTCGCGGGCGTACCCAGCCCCCTTTATGCTGGACATACGATCGTAGCTCACCTGTATATGCATGGCTTTATCCATTTCGAAATGGGGTATGCAGCTTCGATTGCTGTGGTTTTATTCGTCATGACATTTTTCCTTGGTCGGGTATCCATTCGATTATTCAGTGAAAGAGGTGGCTGACAGCATGGCAACTATTCATCGAAAAAGCGCTGGGTTTGTCCGTTTGATCAAACGGCAAGCCTCTCCAACAGAATACATCGTCATGACCTTCCTGGCTTTGTTGACCATGCTGCCCATCGTTTATATGGTTTCTACTTCCTTTAAACCGCTCGAAGAAATGTTCCTTTACCCGCCACGTTTCCTCGTTCGCCACCCCACACTGCGCAACTTTGCAGAACTGGTCTTAGCCATCGACTCATTTCAGGTTCCCTTTGCCCGTTATGTATTCAACAGCTTATTAGTTTCTATAATTACGGCTGCTGGAACTGTCATTCTTTGCAGCCTGGCAGCCTATCCTTTGGCAAAATACCCCCATATGCCTGGTGCCAAGTTCTTCTTCATGATGATCATTTCTGCCTTGATGTTTGCTCCCGAAGTAACCCAGATCCCTCGTTATCTGATTGTAGATCAGCTAAACATGATCGATACCTATTTCGGTTTGATCTTGCCAGCCTTGGCAGGTACTTACGGTCTCTTTCTCATGAAACAATTCATGGAACAGCTTCCCACTGAGCTGATCGAAGCTGCCAAGGTGGATGGCGCTACAGAATGGCGTATTTTCTGGCGCATCATCATGCCCCTAGTGCGCCCTGCCTGGATCACCTTGATCATCTTCTCCTTCATCGGCACCTGGAACGATTTTTTCACCCCGTTGATCTTTACCCGCAGCGAGCAGATGAAAACCTTACCTCTGATGATGAGCAATATCGGTGGTGGTCCGGGTGTCGTTGCTCGCTGCGGGCGCAGTTGCTGCTGCCAGCATGGTCATGATCCTGCCCACCTTGATCCTGTTCGTCTTTTTACAGCGTTATGTCATGGAAACAATGGCTTATTCTGGTATCAAATCATAAATTCTCTTATAGAGTAATTTACACATAATGATTATGGCTCAATCCTGTCTATCCTTTTCATCCCTTTTTTATTCAGTAAGGATTCTCGTATGATAGACAAAACGAAAGGTCTTTCCAACGGGCTGCGTCTCTCTATTATCTTTCTCTTCGTGTCCAGTTTATTCATATCTCTCTTTGAGCCAGCTTCTGCGGATGGTCCTGAGATTCCTGGTTATACCATCCAGGATGGCAAACGAGTACCAGCACCGACTGGTTATGTTCAGACGGCAGTGTTCAGTGGGGATGAACAATCTTCGGGATCCTTTTCAGCCCCTCAAGACATCTTCCTCGATCTTCAGACAGGGAACTTACTGGTTGCAGACACCGGAAATAACCGGGTCGTCGTTTTAGACCCGGAGGGAAAAGTGAAATTCGTGATTGGCGGTGAGCAGGCTGGTTTGGTTGCCCCTGAAGGGGTTTTTGTAGACCAAGATGGCGATATTTGGGTTGCCGATACCGGCAATCAACGCGTGGCAGTTTTTTCACCGGAGGGTATTTTCAAAGGGGAACATAAGAAACCTGACTCCTCTTATTTGAGCGAGGTTGTCTTCACTCCTAGCAAGCTTGTAGTGGACAAACGCGGTTTTATTTATATCGTGACCGGTTCCAAGAATGACCTCGGGGTTCTGGTGGTTGATGGTTCCGATCGCTTTCGCGGGTACTTTGGTCGCACAAAGGTCAAATTCAACCTGCGCCGGCTCATAGCGCGGGTTGTCGCTACCAAAGCTCAACGAAAAAGGATGCTCACGGTACAGCCCGCGCCTCTCGGCAATCTTTTTCTCGATCCTCAAGGATTTATCTATGCCGTTTCACCAGTATTAGCTCTAGATCAAATCCAACGTTTAAATTCTGTCGGTACGAATGTCTACGGGGATATTGGAACGCGCACGGGTGCAGGTAAATTATGGGAAAAGCTCCTTGGCAAAGAGGGTATTTTCTTTGGCGAAAGCGACACTGTCTGGAGTTGGAATGACGCCATGCGTATGTCAGTTCCTGATCGTAAAAATCCCCAATTTCTTGACATCGCTGTGGATGAGCTGGGGATCGTCTCAGTCATAGACGAACGCAATAAACAAATCTACCAGTTTGATCCCGCCGGGAACATGCTCACGACATTCGGTGGGTCAGGTTCTAGTGAAGGATTCTTACAGAGACCGGTCAGTATTACAGCAGGCAAAGATGGCTTACTTTATATCCTCGACTCTGGGCGCAATAATATCCAGGTTTTTCGACCCACCGAATTAACCCGGATGATCCATGCAGCCTCATACGAATATTTCACCGGAAGTTACGAAAAAGCTGCACAGATTTGGAATGAGGTTTCTCAACGCAATACCAATTTCTCCCTGGCCCATTCAGGTCTCGGTAAGGCTCTCATGAGCCAGAAGCAGTACGCAGAAGCCATGCAGGAATACTACTTTGCAGAAAATCAGACGGGTTACTCAACCGCCTTCGGTGAGATCCGTTATTTATGGATGCGTGAGAATTTTGCCTGGTTAGGGATTGGTCTTATTGGATTAGCTGCAACGGGTGCGCTTGCATGGCGTAAAAACCAGAGCGGGCGGAGCGCCTTGCTGAGTAAAATTCAATATCTGCGTGAGCGACTGGGTTTGAAGGCAGTTCCCATCTTATTGATTTTGACTATTCTTTCCTGGATGGTCAGTCTTTCCGTGCTGAGCTTCCAGTACCGCACCCGCAGGCCCGAGGAAATTACGCTGCTGATCGAAAGTATCAAAATTCTCATTCCCTGGATCTCTTGGTGTATTTCAGCCTCCATGGTTGGCGAAATTTTCTTTGGCGAAGGTACATTTCGGAAAATCTTGATCGCAAGCGCCTGGGCGCTTTGGCCTTTAATCTTATTACCTGTGCCAGTCAATTTGCTGACAAATGTTCTGACCCTGGACGAAAAAAGTCTCTATCAGGTTGCCTGGGCGATCATCTGGGGTTTGACAATCCTACAATTTTTGTTGGTAATTAAAAACACCCATAATTTTGAATGGGGACAATCGATTTCTGTGATGCTCCTAACCCTGGTTGGAATCATCGCCTTATGGGTTTTAGTGGGTTTAATCTATGCGCTAACAGCGGAAATATTTCGTTTCATCAGTGATCTGCTTTTAGAAATTTACGTGCGGCTTTATTAATGGAGAAACAGCGCATCATGAAAAATCGTCTCATTCGCTTTGCCAGCCTGCTCCTAATAGCGCTTTTATTGCTAGGTTGTGCTGGAACGCTATCGGAAGAACGGTTAGCTGAAGTTCCTACAATTAATCCACCGGTGCAAATCCCAGCGAATATCGACTTGTATCCTGCCATTCAAGACCAGAATCCGGGGTTGAAGCCAGTTACACACCGGTCGCCGAAAATGATTATCTTCGTTTATATATTGACAAAAATTCCACCGCAATTATTGTAGAAGACAAACAAAGTAAGATCCTCTGGCGCAGCAGTCCGTCAGATTTGCAGGAAGATAAATCAACAACCAACATCTGGAAAAACCAAATTGCGGTTCCCATCCAGGTTGCCTATGTGAACGTGGAACGTTCTCAGTCGAAAAATGTCAAGCCAACCCAAATAAAGTCAGAAACTCAACCGGTGCAAGATGGAATAAAGGTATCGTATGACTTTTATAATGACGCGCTGGCGCTTGACTTGATCTATACTCTCCAAGATGATTGTATGAATTTAATCCTCCCCGATAGCTCAATTATGGAAAACGGGGAAAACAGTTTGGTCTCAATTGAGGTTCTGCCCTTCTTTGGAGCCGTCCATGATGGTGAAGAGGGTTATATTGTGTATCCCGATGGCAGCGGTGCTCTTTTGTATTTCACGACCCCACATTCAGAAGAAGTCCAAAAAATGGTCGGCACTGTCTACGGTTCTGATGCATCTGGAGGGCAGGCTACTGGAAATTCATCCTCTGGGGTTTACCGCCAGAGCATCCCCATGCCCGTTTTTGGTTTGGTGAATAAAGATTCTGGCTTTGTTGGCTTCATCACGAATGGCGATTTTGACTCTGGCATAAGTGTTGGGCGGGCAGGTAAGGGGGTCAATTATAACCATGTGTGGTCACAGTTCGTTTTCAGGAGGGAAGGTCGTTTTTCCTTAACGGGTGGACAGCCTGCCTGGCTATATCAACCAGATCGCATCCCAGGTGACCGTCAGATACGTTACTGTTTCTTGAATAAGGAAACTGCTAATTATGCGAGTATGGCAAAGCGCTACCGAGATTTCTTAATCAATGAGCGTGGTGCAGCCCGTCTTCCTTCTCAGAACCCGTTGGCGAGTTTGGGATTTTTTATGGGGACTGAACGCCGGAATTGGATCTTGCGCGATATGATCTCGATGACATCCTTTGATCAGGTAGATCAGATCCTTGCTGATCTTGCTGAGGCCGGAGTTTCGCAGGTGGATGTCACTTTATGGAATTGGGATAAAGGGAGCATTAGCCTTGATTATCCACAGAGCTTTCCAGTAGATGAACGATTGGGGGAGAAGAGGCTTTACGCAGACTTGCGGATAATGTACATCAGCACGGTCAGCAACTGTTCTTATCGAGTGACTATTTAGATGTGGTCCCTGGTGCAAAGGATGTGATACCTTACCTCGATGCAGTTAGGGGCGTCGATGGATTGCCTTTGGGTAACAGCGACACCGGATATATGCTCAATCCACAGGTAGCTCTTGAGCGCTTCGCTGGGAAGAATATTAACAAAGCCAAAGAGATTGGTGTGGATGGCTTGCAGCTCCTCGGTTTTGCCTCCGTAGCCTTACCTGATAAGAATTCCCGATTTCCCATGACGCGTGAAGGCTTTGCTGCTACCTTAATGAAGCTTGCAGATCTTTCATCAGAAAAACTTGGCAGGGTTTCCATGACCGGAAGCAACATCTATGCCAGCACATATGCCGATTCCCTGGCAATGGTTCCACTGGACAGCACACATTATGATATCTTCGATGAAACGATCCCGCTGTATCAAATTGCGGTGCATGGATTGACCCAATATGGCGGGAATCCTTTTAACCTGATTAGCGACAGCCAACGCATGTTTCTTCGCCAAATCGAATACGGTGCCCTTCCTTTCTTCATTCTCACCAAGGAAAGCTCATCCAATTTGGTGCGCACAAATTGGAGTGATCTGTACAGCTCTCAATATGACTATTGGAAGGATGAAGTGATCAAGCAGTACCAGATCATGGAAAAACTCTCTCCGCTTTCTTCCCAATTCATCAGCGACCACATAAAATTGGTAGAAGGTGTTTACCAGACCTCCTACGAAGACGGCACACGGATTATTGTCAATTACAATTATGTTCCATTCTCTGATGGGACAATCGTAATTCCTTCCATGGAATTCATCGTATTAGAAGGAGATTGAACTATGCACTTAACCCTCCGACAGCGCAATGCTTTAAATGGTTATCTATTTATTATAATGTGGTTGGGTGGTTTGGTGGTCTTCTTTTTAATCCCTCTATTCGAAAATTTCTTCCTGAGCCTTACCGATGCGCAGCTCACCACGATCCGAGATAACTCCTATCAAATGATTGGCATCCAAAATTATATCGAGGCTTTTTCGGTCGATATCGAATTCATCCCCTACCTGATCCAGACATTTACGAATTTACTCACCGATGTACCGATTATCCTGGCTTTCTCGCTAGCAGTTGCGATGCTGGCTGTTCAGAATGTGCCTGGGAGTGTGGTGTTTCGGGCTATTTTCTTCCTGCCAGTTGTGATCGGATCATCGGTTGTGATCGGTCGCATGTTTGATCAATTTGGTAATGAGCTTGTCCTCTTTCGAAGTCAATCTGCCCAAGAATTCTTATACGTTTATCTTGGAAATCGAATGCCTGCTTTCATCAGCTTCCTCAGCCGGTCTGTTTTTGTTCTCTGGCGTTCAGGAGTTCAGATTTTGATCTTTATTGCAGGACTAAAGAGCATTGACCCAATGTTGTATGAGGTTGCCCAAGTGGATGGTGCTTCCAGTTGGAACCAATTTTGGAAGATCACCCTGCCAATGCTTTCTCCAGTTATCTTGATCAATATCATTTACACAATTATCGACTCCTTCACAGATTACTTTAACCTGGTTTTACGCTACATCAGGGTCGTAACCTTTGACGTGAATCCTAATCGGTTAGGATATCCTTCAGCACTTGGAAATATTTATTTCCTCCTGATCTTTATCCTTGTGATCATTTTGTTTATCTTTATCGGCAGAATAATCTTCTACCGAGGTGAGCGTGGGTAAAGGGTCGCATATGGAAAATACCGTTATCGAAACCAAACTACATCCTGCCAGCGCAAAGTCGAATAAATCAGCCTGGAAAGTCCTTACAGGGCAAAAAAGCACGGACGATTATTTCTCGAACGGTGATGTTTGTGCTATTAATCGACGTCGCCTTTATCTTCCTCCTCCCAATAATGCGGTTGGTATCACAATCCTTTATGAATATTATGGATCTTTATGATCCAACAGTATCTTGGTTACCGAAGCGTTGGGCTTGGGAGAACTATTCCCTGGCATTTGCCGCGTGGACGTTTTGGCCATCTTTTCTAAGGACGCTTTTAGTCGCTGGAGGAGCAGCAGTTTTGCAGACATTGTCCTGTGCCATCGTGGGGTATGGTTTTGCCCGTTTCAAGTTTCCGGGGCGAGATAAGTTGTTTTTGCTCGTCTTGTTTGCTATGATCGTTCCTCCCCATGCCTTGATCATTCAAAACTTCATACAGGTTTCAAAGATGGGGTGGCTAGGAACGTATTATCCATTCCTGGTACCTTCTGCTTTCGGCATGGGTTTACGAGGCGCTCTGTTTATATTTATTTATCGACAATTCTTTAAAGGTCTTCCCTGGGAGCTGGAAGATGCTGCCATGATCGATGGTGCTGGGCCATTCCGCATTTTCTTCCGGGTCATGCTGCCTCTGGCACAGCCTGTTATCCTGGTAGTATTCCTCTTCTCCCTGGTTTGGCATTGGAATGACACCCTCGAGCCATCTTTGTACTTGAGCCGTCCTGAACAGTTCTTCCTCCCTCAACGTCTATCAATTGTTGAGAGTGCGCTCGAGTCTTTCCAACTGCGGGGTATGTGGGGTACCGGCACAATCATGGCGGCTACCCTATTGGTCATCCTGCCCCTTATCATCCTTTACGCCTTCACCCAGCGTTATTTTGTAACCAGTATCGAGCGCACCGGATTGATTGATTAATCACGCTCATGGTAAAATCTTTGCCCATCCTTGACCATATTAATTCAAGTCAGCCACGACACCCATAATTATCCGTGAGCTTGATAGATAAAATAGGAATTCTCAATGAAAATTTCTGGCCATCCCTACGCAGTCCTCACTGAAAAAGAAGTCAACCTCATTCACTCGTCGGCTATGCGCATCTTACAAGAAGTTGGCATGCAGGTCCAAAACGAGCGCCTGCTCCAGCGCCTTGCTGATTTCGGTCTAAAAGTCGATTTCCAGTCTGAAAGAGTACTCTTTCCTCAAACAGTTGTCGATCGCTGGTTAGAAGCTTGCGATAAATACGATTGGGATTCCCACATTCCTACCGTCTCCTCCCAGGCAGGTGTTTACCACGGAAAATTCCACGACCCTCGCTCCGATCAGCTCCTGCCTTGGGATGAAGAGAAATTGATTTATTATTTCAAGCTGGCCCGTCGTCTCCCCAATGTCGGTTCTGCCCAAATGCTGGGCTGCCGCCTCTCTTGCCCTCCGAAACTAGAAGCCTTATATGAGCGGTTTTACTGTTGGAAATATGGAGCCACTCTGGGTTCTTCTATTTATGAAGATGATATTTGTCCTCACCTGCTTGACCTTTATGAGCTGCGTGCCTCACAGCTGGGTGTACCGTTAAAAGAGCTTTTTGATGGCACGGTGTACTTACAACCCCCGCTTAAGCTCGGTCGTCACGAAGCTTACCAGGTCGAGTGGTTCCTCGAGAAAGGGTTGCGGGTTGGCATCGGTGACATGTATGCCATGGGCGCCAGTGCTCCAGTCACCCTCGCTGGCGCTGTGACTCTCAACCTGGCTGAACAGTTTGCTCTCAGCATTGTGAACTGGGCGCTGTTTGGTGTAAAGCACTTCCATCTTCACTCCTCAATCGCTCCCATGGATATGCGCACGATGGTGCATGCCTTTGGGCGGCCCGAGATGGCGGTCGCCAATGTAATGACCGTGCAATTAGCCCGCCACTATCGTGCTTCCTTTGGAGGTCATGCTGCCCTCACCGATGCCAAGTTCCCCTCTCCCGAGTCTGGCGCTCAGAAAGCCATGACAGGCGCAGTGACCCTCTTAGCTGGCGGCAGCCTGTGGGTGGACGCAGGTCTACTTTCAATGGACGAAATTTACTCTCCCATCCAGCTTATCCTCGATAATGAGCTGGTGTCTGCTCTTAAGCGTTTCGTAGTTAATTTCGAGATCAGCGAAGAAAGCATCGGGTTAGAGACAATTCTCGAGGTGGGTCCAGGCGCATCAATACCTGGATCAAGAACACACTGCCCGGCATTATCGTACAGAGCATTGGCTGCCACATATGTGGACGCGTACCATGCTCGCTCCCTGGCTCGAAGAAGGCTCAAAATTAGACGTAGATAAAGCCCGGGACTTTGCCCTGGCGGTATGGGAAGAAGATCCCGATCCCTCGCAGTTATCCGAATTCCAAGAAAAAGAGCTTCTTAGCCTGATTTCCAAAGCTGAGAAGGCTCTTTTGTAAATTCTCCCATCGGACGCTTCTTCTTGCCGACACAAGCAATAAGTCCGCATAAAAAGGCTGGATTATAATTTACTAGCCCAATCATAATCTCAATCGAATATCTCCGGAGCAGATCATGCATTCACCTACCTACATCCCATCCTCTGCCTGGTCTCGTCGCTTTGACGAAGAACCCTTGTTGAAAGCCTCTCCGATGAAGGTCAGCCTCAAATTACTCTGGGAATTGCTTCCCACGATCATCCGCCTCGGAAAGCAAATCCAAGAAGACCGTAAAAAAGGCAATCCTCCTGTGTTGGATACATTCCATGGTATCCCCTTCAATCCCGATAAGGGTATTCCTTTAGGAGGGCTGGGTGGTGGGACAGTAACCCGTGGTTTTCGTGGCGATTTCAATCGTTGGCAGCTGCAGCCCGGGATTACCCGCTTTGATAATGTCCAGGCAGATCAATTTTCCCTCTTTGCCCAGCGTCCTGGCGAATCAGCCCAAACCCAGGTTCTCAATCCCAGGCAGCCAAACAGTTCTTTTCTCGATGCCTGGCAGTGGGGTTTACCCGCCGAAAAAGGTACTTATCATGCCCTGTTTCCCTTTGCCTGGACGGTATATGAAGATCCTCTCCCCGGCTTACGCCTGACCTGTAAGCAGATATCCCCGTTCATCCCGCATAATTACGACGATTCATCAACTCCGGCTGGGGTCTTCGTTTGGACCATAGAGAATACCGCCGACACGCCAGTAACGACTGCATTGATGTTCTCATTCCAAAATGGCACAGGCACACCGAACGACCTGGCCGGTGGGCATTCGAACCATTCTTTCTGTCAAACAACTTCTTCGGGCGATATCATTGGCATTGAGTTCCGGCATATTCATCGTCAGCCCAAGCCCCTTGAAGCAGGTCAGAAGCTGGCAGAGCAAGGTAAATTCGAAGATCCGTTGACTTTTGCTATATCCACTTTAGCCACCCCGGACCTTAATGCCAGCTATAGGGCACGTTTCGTCACCAATACCTCAGGCCACGACGTATGGGATGATTTTTCAGTCGATGGAGACCTGGGAAATTTAGAAGATGAGAGACCCTCAAGCCGAGATCTTTCGATTGGTGGGGCCATTTCAGCCCGCCTTCAAATTCCTGCCGGGGAGAAACGCCAGGTCATTTTTGCCCTCGCCTGGGATATGCCCATTGCGCGCTTCGGGTGGGGCACCGGTTGGTACCGCCGCTACACGAAGCATTACGGGAGAGAGGGGATTGCCGTTCAACGTATTTCGCAGGATGCGCTCTTAAATCATCCCCGATGGGAAGAAGAGATTAATGCCTGGCAAAAACCAATCCTTGAAAACCCTGCCCTGCCCGATTGGTATAAAGCCATGCTTTTTAATGAAACATACTTTCTCGTCGATGGCGGGACAATCTGGACTGCAGGCAGGGAAGGGGATGCTCCCACTGCAGAAGATGTCCTTCCCGAGCCCGAGATCGGTCACTTTGCATATCTAGAAAGTTACGAGTATAAAATGTACAACACATATGATGTACACTTTTACTCATCCATTGCCCTTGCTGTGCTTTTCCCTGAGCTAGAGCTTTCGCTGCAGCGAGATTATATTCGCGCTTTACCGGTTACCCACCCAGATGTGCATGTGATGTTCCTCTCCGGTCAGAAGGCTCCCCGTAAGGTTAGCGGGGTTATTCCTCACGACTTGGGAAGCCCACAAGAGGATCCCTGGCGTCAAGTAAATGCTTACCAGGCTCAAGACGTCAGCCGTTGGAAAGACCTCAACTCCAAATTTGTGCTGATGATCTACCGCGATTACCTGCTCACGAAAGATCGTACATTTCTAGAAGAAGCCTGGCCCGCTTGCCAGGAAGCTACTGAAAAGTTGCGAGAATACGACCGCGATCGTGATGGATTAATCGAGAACGACGGCTATCCCGATCAGACCTATGATGCCTGGACGGCCACCGGTCCCAGCGCCTATTCGGGGGGCTTGTGGTTAGCCTGTTTAAATGCCATGGCTGGCATGGCTGAGGTGTTAGGCAAAGTCAGTGAAGCTCACGAATATCGCCTTCAGCTCAACAAAGCCCAGTCG
The DNA here is from genome assembly GCA_963754615.1 of uncultured Chloroflexia bacterium. GTDB lineage: Bacteria > Chloroflexota > Anaerolineae > Anaerolineales > UBA4823 > CAVVUF01. The sequence continues at coordinate 206,605 of CAVWGW010000012.1, forward strand.
GCTTATGAAGACAGACTATGGAATGGCGAATACTATAACTACGATTCGAGCACTAGTAAGCATAGAGATAGTATCATGGCCGATATGCTAGCGGGACAATGGTTCAGCAAATCCTGTGGTCTCCCCGATGTTATTCCAACAGAACATGCGCGCAAGTCTTTGGAGAAAATTTTCTCTTACAATGTGCTGAAATTTAAGAATGGTGAGTGTGGTGCTATTAATGGCATGTGCCCAGATGGGGTTGTCGATACATCCAGCCTGCAATCCCGCGAGATGTGGATCGGCACCACCTTTACCCTGGCAGCCTGTATGCTGCAAATGGAGTTAAAAGAAGAGGCTTTCACCACTGCGAAAGGCATATATCAAACGATCTATCGCGATTATGGGCTCTTCTTTCAAACCCCTGAAGCCATCAATGCTGATGGAGTCTATCGAGCCATCGGCTACATGCGCCCCTTGGCGATCTGGGCCATGCAATGGGAGCTGGAGAAGAACAAAAGACCAGAATAAAATTTCAAATCCGATGTTCCGTAAAAGGAGTATTGAATGGATTATCCCATCATCATTCGTGAGATGCTGACATCCGACCCGCCGGTCATGGCGGCCGCTTTTCGCGCTCAAGGATGGAATAAACCTGAAAGCCAATATCAACAATATCTGCAAGAACACCAATCTGGAGTAAGGACCGTTCTCCTTGCTGAAGTAGAAAAACAGCCGTCACTTGTGGAATTCTCTGGATACCTGACAATCGTATGGGAATCAGAATATCAGCCATTTAGAAATGAGCATATCCCTGAAATCGTCGATTTCAATGTATTGATCAAATATCGCCGGCAAGGGATTGGAAAGGCGTTGATGGATGAGGCAGAGAAACGGATTGCATTGAGGTCTCCAATAGCCGGAATAGGTGTTGGCCTGACCCCTGATTACGGTCCAGCCCATATTTTATACATCAAACGAGGTTATATTCCCGATGGGCGTGGTTTATTCTTCAAAAACCATCACCTTCAATGGGGTGAAACCTGCATAGTCAACGATGATTTAACCCTAAACTTCACGAAAGTAGTAAAAAGATCGTGAAACTGTCTTATGCATGATACGACGAATCTTAATCTCATCGCTTCTATCTTTGCAGAACCCATCCTATCTACCCAAATCCACCATGGTGATGATTTCACCATCGTTGAAGTCAATAATACATGGATGTTCCGCTTCCCGCGCAGCCAGGAAGCTCAAACCGTCCTTGAAATTGAAAAGCAATTTCTGGCCGAGTTTGCACCTCTTTCGCCAGTTCCTGTACCTTTATTTCACTACATAGGAGAAGGCTTTGTAGGCTATCGGAAGATTGAAGGATTATTACTAAGCCCAGGCAGGTACAAAGATCTTTCAGAAGCAAGCCAAAAGAAAGTAACGGAGCAAATAAGTGCTTTCCTGTCAACATTGCACTCCTTCCCAACTGAGCGCGCCCGGCAGATGGGGATGACAGTGGGTTGGAATGGATGGCGTAAGGAGGCTTTTCAAATATTCAAATCGGAGATTGCCCCTCGCCTCTCCCAGAAAGCTCTCCATAACGCAAACACCTGTTTTGAGGCTTTCTTTTCTGATGTAAATACAAGCGTGGTGATCCATGGAGACTTTTATCCCCGCGATCATCTGTTTTTCGATACCCAAAAGCAGGAATTGAGTGGGATTATCGATTTTGGCGACCTTACATTGGATGATCCTGCATGTGATTTAAAGAATATCCTTTCCGATTTTGGGGAAGAGATGCTCAGGAATGTTCTGGCAGCTTATACCGGGCCATCCGATCAAAAGTTCATCGATCGGATGCGCCTGGCAATCAAAGCAGAACCCCTTTTCGATGCAGCATATGATGTTCAATGGGGTTATCCTGGTCGGTTAACCCATCACATCCGTGATATTGAAAATGCTTTTGGCAGGTAAGATTCCAATCACGCGCGATGATTTTTCTGTATCCACTGCCTGACTTGATTAACAGTCTTTTCAAGTGGAACGTTGGATGTATTGATTAAATCGACTGGTGGGATTCCTTTACATCCTATCTCTGTAAACCAGCGGTTGTATTCTATCTGATTTTGAACGAAATTTTCAGTAATCCCACGCCACTTGGGACGCTTTAACAATCGATTTTTGAGCTCAAGTTCATCGCAGACCAGTGCCAGGTACTTGATATTCAAAAAATACCTGCGCTCAACCAAACCCTCAAGATTCTCTGGAACTCCAAACCCTGCTCCAAAGATCACTACAGGCCGTCCTGATTGTCCGATATTAAAAGCGATTCTCAGCCAGCTCTCAAAAAAATTACGAAATCCTTCTTCCGGCTGGTTAAATTCTGGTCGCCAAATGATATCGGATTCCAATATAACCACAGAGTTAATTTTTCCCATTAGGCGGGTAATTACCGCACTCTTCCCGGTTCCACTCGCGCCTGAAACCACCAAGAGTGGTGAATAACGAAAAGGGTGTTTATATCCACATTCGGGGCAGATTGCAAATAGCCCATTAGGGTCGATTATTTTATCAGCCCGGTATGCACCACATTGGTTGCAAACAAATAACATGATGAAAATTTACGATCTTATGAAGGTACCGGCTCGGAGTTCCTTTAATGTTTCCTCAATTTCTTCACGCGTGTTCATCACAAACGGACCATACCGGAAAATCGGCTCGTGCATGGGTTGTCCGGACATAACAAGAAACCGCGCAAGCCCATCTTTCGCATTTACTTTAACGAGCTCTCCCTCACTTAATACCATCATTGCTGGAGAAAGAATAGTACTATCTTCTGCTGATTGGTCGCTGCCAATAGAGGCTTTTCCGCGATAAAGATAAACCAGAACTGTATGATCTCGATCAACCTCATGCGAAAAAACTCCTCCCGCAACCAAGGATACATCAAGATATTGTGGATCTGCAGCAATACCCACTACAGGGCCTTTTTTACCAGAAACCGAGCCTGCAATGACTCGAATCCGCGCCCCATCAGAACTTTCAATCTCCAGAATCTCACTCGAATGGATCTCCTGGTAATGCGGGGTTGTCATTTTCAAATTTGCGGGTAAATTCACCCATAATTGGAAACCTTCCATCTTCTTACTTTCATCAGGCTCCGGCATCTCCTCATGATAGATGCCTCGACCCGACGTCATCCATTGGACATCGCCAGCAGCAATTTTCCCTGCATTTCCGATGCTATCGCGGTGACTCACTACTCCTGTTAACATATACGTCACTGTTTCAATGCCACGATGAGGGTGCATTGGAAATCCGGGCAGGTAATCGGCTGGATCATCCGATCCAAAGTGATCAAACAATAAGAAAGGATCGGGATAATCTAATACTCGGGTTGGGAAACTCCGTTTTAACCTGACTCCCGCCCCCTCCATCACCGTTTGCGGCTGGACAAGTAATTGAATTCTTCGAACCGTTGCAGACATCTTTTACTCCTTCGAACAGCTATCAATAAACTGAAATATTTTTGATCACAGATTTAAACCAAACCATCAGGCTCTATTTGGAGTACATGGAATGGATTCTAATCCATTCCATCTAAGATCAATAGAGCATCTTCCCAATATCCAGGAACTGTAAAAGGTGTACGAACAAAGCTTTCTGGAAAAGCCTTTCCATTCTCATTCCCTGTTAGGTAAATTCCACCTTCACGCTCTTCACCGGTTTGAGGGTTGACCCAGGTGACTTTTACCCTTCGAGTTAGTATCCGTTCCAGGTATAACTGAACATGACATTGGCTCGAGAGATAAACTATGCCACAGCTCGAGTCCATTGTCCGCATCGCTGTATTCAACGTTCGTTCGCTGCTGATCCCATCTGCAAAAAATCCCTGGTCTGGAACCATATCCCACCAGGGTCGAGATTGGATGATCTTTTGGAAAAGATTCATCTGGTCTGCCCCAGGGGAATCCAGGCAAGATAAGAAACCGGTCTCCATTCGCCAGTTCTGATTATGCCCATAGGTAAAATACCCTCCTGCCATGAAAGTCCACCAGGCTTGCCTGCGGACGATCAAAGGAGTGATAGGACCCAACGGGTATTCCGAACCGTCTTCATAAGCCGGCTCTCCAAGAACAACTGGCTTTACGGGTACCAGGCCATAATCTGACCGTACCGCCTCGTACACTCTCACCCACTCGGTCCAGGTCTCAATCATATTAAAATCAAGCCACTCCTCTTCATGGAAAAATTGTGAGGAATGCCGCCAGCCACAGGGATGATAAGTAATTAAGTGCGCACCATGATCACCAGCCCTTAAACCTTGAGCCAGAGATCGATACACTTCCTCATGTCCAGAAGGAATGCGATCGCCTCCACTCACCCAAACCAGGTTTGGTCTTGATTGATAACGCTCACCCAGCCAATAGCCATAAGAATACGCGTTGTCCGTATTAAATATCCCTGTATCTACAACGTAATAACCCCAGGTGGGCAACAGAGCCAACGTGACCCCTAACTTCTCAGCTGTGGTAAGTAAATAATCGACATTCTCAAAATAATCTTGGTTAGGCTGTTCCGGGCTCCCTAACCAGGGTTGGTGCCCAGCATAATTAGGGCCAGGAAGCTTCGTTTCAAATCCCGTCCCTCCACCCCAACCTAAGACTCCTTGAATGACCGAAAATCCTTTACGAGATCGGTTTTCAATCCATTTCTCAGCATCTTGGCGTGAATACTGGCCAAAAAGAGGCCAGGCCGTATCTCCAAGCCAGAAAAATGGCTGTCCCTTGGGGTTCATAAAATACCTCCCATTTGGGCTAATGCTTATCGCAAGTTTAGTTTTCATTGATTCCATATCCTAAGATCTGGCTAATCCATTTTCTTTAGCAAAAAACTCGGCCGTCAACGATGGGATGATCTGATCTGCTTTCACTGCCGCGAGATAAACGCGCCAGCCCTTCTACTTCCAAGCTGACGAGCTTCTTCCCTTTTTCAGCAGACGCTGTACGCGCATCCCCTGCGTAATGCTCAGGATGGTCCGCATACCACCAGATCCCGTTGTAGGTTGCCGGTAAGCTGCTCATACGCCCTTTCGGATCACCAGGTACAGCAGGCACTCGCTCCATATGCACAAGTGCAGGATAATTCGCCAGAGTGACACTGGTTTCACACTCACAGGCGTGACCGTGATATTCCGTGTCTAAGATCGCTTTCCATTGAGCGCGATCCACAAGATCTGTTGGGATATACAAATGGTACGATTTCTCTTCCCAGAGAGAACATTGTCCCAAGAAACGCAAGAGGTAATTATTTCCGCCGTGGGCATTCAAAAGGACGATTTTCTTAAATCCATTCCGGGCGATCTCATCAAAAACGTTCCACAGCACATCCAAAAGAAGGTTAGGTTTCAGAGTTATCGTGCCAGGGAAACAACGTGCTTCGTAAATTTGGCCAAAATAAAAGGGGGGAAAGACAACCGCGGGTTCTTTTTCTGCAGCCAGGCAGGCAATCCGATGACCATTGAGGAAATCAGTTCCAAGGGGCAAATGATCACTATGCCTTTCCACAACTCCCAAAGCAATTACACAAACCTGAGTGGCTTCCACGGCGGCTCTAAAATCATTTGATGTTAAATTTTCCCATTGCATAGGAATCTCCTTTAATGAAGTATACAAAGAAAACAATGTCAATATTGGTTTTGAGCACTGTTCTCAATTTAATTACAATTATATAGTTGTTTAATCATTCATGAAACTGGAGAATTAGATATCCGTAAGCAAGCGCGTGAATTACAAAATCCTGATTAATTAGTTTTCCAGTGAGATCAGAAACAACCCCTCATCACATGTTTTCAATATCATTTTTCGTTATTTTACGACATCCATTGATCGGGGCAGCGAGGTGGAATGGGGCAATTGATCTGGGAGGCATGCCATAGTTCATGAGAATCATTCGAAAAAAACTCTGGGGTTTCTACGATGTGTGAGGCTGGTCCTTCATTTTGGTTGGACTCACTCTTCATCTTATCGAACGGCGGTCTTTCTGTAATACAATCAATTCGGTCTGAAAGTGGTCCTGTGAGCATACTCACCTTTCCTCTCGATAATTATTAAAGAACAAGGACGCAACGAACTGCGTCCTTGTTCTAATACTGCTTCGCTTTAGGAATTACGAACAAGCGTGAGATTAACTTTAATAAAATCATTTTCGAAATTCATTACCTCACAAAAAAATCAGTAAAAAGGCTCACAGATTTCTCTGATTTTATATATATAAATGTATTTGTCAAGAGGCAAACGCCGTTTTTCACCTTTATGTTTTATTTATTTGTCGAAATCCTACATAAAATTCGGGGGATTTCCACGAATCAATAAAGAAGGTCAAGACTCTTCTTTAAACAAGAATTTGTTATATATTAACCAGATCAATCATTTACGGTTGTTTTCCCACCTTCACCGTCTGGCATGCCCATCGCAGTTCCTCCAGCTTTATCCTCCGGGATAAAGAAAGGTTCCATTGGTCGTTTTCGCCGGCCATCCAGGAACCATTCCACAGTGAAATTCTTGGATATACGCACCCACACCAACAGAAGGATGAAGTAGGAGAAGAATCCAACGAAAAGACCTATCCCATATGCACCAAAAAGATCTGTGCGTTCAGGAAAAATTGCAAGGATAGTTCCACCACCTAATACACCAATAAGCGTAACGAGATCATTGAGTGACACCTCACTCTTCCGGTATCGATTGATATAGTAAACATACCAACCGATCAAAGCGCCAAAACCTGCTGCTCCTACTAATTGGATTGTGGAAGCTGATGGTTCCATAAGTATTTACCTCCTGAAAATAAGTAGAAATGTCAACGACGGCGCAATTCCCTGCGCCACAATTTATGGATCAAGAACATAAGAAAACCACTGCAGAACGCAGCGACAGCTACCTGCCAGCCTGTAAACCAAACAATTTCGAGTAGGATCAACCCATTGGCAAATAAGATCGCGAACAACTGGCTAAAACGAAGGCGTCTTGGTTCCAAGAGGCCAAGCAGCCATCCCATTACAGCTCCGATCCCAATACTACCCAAAATATTCAGTACTGACATGATCCATCACATTTTAATATGTAAGCCTGCCATCGTATAGGGGATATATACCAGTCCTAATGGATTGCTCTGTTTTAACAGTGCCAGGCGAGATCGGCGGATCGCCTCTCCAACTTCGATCCCCTGGCTGAAAGCCTGCAAGAAATTCTCCGCAAAGGCTGTTGCAATCGGTTCGAAGATTGTGATCTCCGTCCCGATCACTCCAGAAGCGCCAGCTACTTCTACAAAGCCACTAACCAACTCAAAAGCTGAATCTGGCTCCAATGCAGTCGTATGACAACCATTGATGAATACCAAAGGCCGAGGATTTTCCCAGAATACGCCTTTCGCTCGCAAGTTGTCGCGTGTAATGCCTCGCTCGTTCATTGGGCCAATTTGTATAAAGGGCACATTGCTGCTCGTCAATCCACCATGGCAATAGAAATAAACAAGATGCGCTTGTGCAACCTTCATTGCGTCAAAAGTAGCATCGCGGCTGTCGGCCCTGGTCCATTGCACCTGAGTCAGCGTATTTTTCAAACGTGTCTCATGCCCTGCTCGCATTGTAAAATTTGGATCGAGACACACGGAGATCACGTAATTTGGGCTGCCCTGCACAATGATTTCGGTTGGCGCATCGGGTGCATCTGCCAAGGATAACGGCATCCCGAGATCCTGCCGAAAACCCCAGAAACCACTTGGGCATATGGTGACATCGTCTCCTTTCGAGGGACATTTCCCATCAAAACAGATGCATTGATCTAAGGGTGTCGGACCTGCCAAAGCTTTTAAGAATTCTGGACATATTTGATAATCTTTAGAATCGGCTCCTGTGTCCAAGGGATAATCGTAGATCAAAGCAGCCGGCAACACAAAACGCGCTGAGTGTTTCAGTGCAATTTGTACAAGACCTCGCGCTCCCATTAATTCTGATAGTTTTCGAGTTTGAGCTTGGCCTCCTGCTAATTTGTTGATGATCTGATCGTAAATTCGATATCCGCGAACTGCCAGGCTACAAAGATCGTCTCGGAAACAATTCAAATCCGGTGGACCAGCATAACGGTAAGCTTGACCCGAAAAACCTTTTTCATCCCCCCAGGCTGTCTTCCGAAATACTGCCGCGGGCATAGTCGATTAACCCTTGCAGCTCTTGCCCATCGATGGATGCATCAGATTTAAATTCATCTTTTCCAAAGAAGCGGAAGCCATGCGTGCCATTTCCATTATCGTTAATCATCAAACTTAGGCAGTGTTCTTGAATCCCCATCAAATGTTCCGCAGCCATGCTTTGCGAGAGATTGTAATCCAACTCAGATACCAGGGCAGGCTCTTCTCCGCTATACTCACCTTTTGGAAACACCTGAGCACTAACTAAGCGAGATTGAACCAGGCATTGGTTGTAGTAGATATTACACCGCAGCCGCTTGAGACCGCTGAGTGCGGGTGTTCTAATTGGAAATTGCAGCCAGGGTATTTCTGGAGCAATCTTTGCAGTACCAGGCTGTCGAACTAGGCTTGCTGAGCCATCTTCTTGCAGCTCCAGGAGTCCGATGCTGGCTTGCGGATCTGTCGCCAACTCCCCCTCAAAATCAAATAATACGACTTGCAGTAACGCATGGGCTGGAAGATGCTCAGGTAATGACGTCGGGGTTTTTTCAATTGAACCAGCCAGTACCTCTCCAACCCCCAGGATGAAATAGTACTCGCTTGCCGGAGTCAAGGGTTGGGTTTTATCAAGCAAAGTCTTGGGATCATCCCGTGTGGTAAAACCGGTATTGACAACATTGCGCTCTGCACGAGGCTTTGCAGATTTCGGTTCCCCGCTTTCCATCAGTTCATTTGCCGAAGGGAAATGATCCTGGAAAGTTTGAAAAACTTCGCCTAAAGATTTTCCCGGGTAAACCGTCCGCCTGACCAGCCAAACATACCCGACCACAGCATCATTTTCCATCAAAACCAAAAAACCTAAGGAATTTTTTTGAGCTAACTGCTTGGCAGCATTAAGGTTGGCTTCTGCCTGCTGCAGCACAGGCACATCGGTAAAGTCAGATATTAATTCTCCTAGTTTCTTGGTAAACAGTTCATCTTCTGGAAAAAATTTCAAACGCAGCTTAAGCTTGCCAACTTGGCAAGCCTTGAAGGAAGCAATGTCAGTTTTTAAGAGTAGAAAACTATAATCACTTCCCCCTTGTTTCAATAACCGGTTTATCACAGATCCAAGGTATTCGCCTGGAGTAGCAAGAATAAAATCTCGGCCCATTTCATTATCAGGAATTCCCATAAATATGCCTCCAGTACATACGATTGATCAGGATAATATTTCTCTAAATTATAAGGTATATTGTATTTCCAAAGTCATAATTTCACAAGTACACCCTTCAGTGGTATTCAACCTTGCATTTCGGAGATAAATACTCTAAAATACAGATATGGTAAGAATAAGAAAAACTAAAGACGGGTCGAGAAAGTTGGAATAAAAAGGCTCCTATGTCTACCGAAGAGAAATTCATCCCTCAACGTCCAAAATTTCGGCAGCTCAATGTTTTTGCATTTGATCCAAGCTTAAACCTGGAGTTAGAAGCTGCAACGATCAATCAACTTTCACTAAAAGTCCCGTGGGAAGAATTAGACCCAGGACCGGTCGGAGAATATCTCGAAGTAGTCGATGTCGACCCTCCATCCAACATGTTTTACCCACCGGTCGATTTAGATCACAAGTTTTTATTAGCGCAAGCAGGCCTTTCTCCATCCGAAGGTACCCCTCAGTTCCACCAGCAAATGGTTTATGCCGTGGCGAGTAGAACCATTGCAAACTTCGCAGAAGCCTTGAGCAGGCCTATACTTTGGTCCCCTCAAGAGGAAAACGGTGAGGAGAATTATGTTCCCAGGCTGCGAATTTACCCACATGCATTAAGGGAAGCGAATGCCTATTACAGCCCAGTAAAGAAGGCAATCTTGTTTGGGTATTTTCCCGCCTCCGGTGATATCGACAGTAAGATATTACCTGGTAGCTTCGTCTTCACGTGTCTTTCTCACGATATTATTGCCCATGAGGTAACCCATGCTCTTCTAGATGGTATTCATCCAAATTTCAATACCCCAAGCAACACAGATGTCTTGGCATTCCATGAAGCTTTTGCCGATCTTATTGCCCTGTTCCAGCATTTTTCTTACCCTCAAGTACTTTATCATCAGATTGCACGCACACGTGGTGACCTTTCCAGTGATAACTTGCTTGCTGAGCTGGCCCAGCAATTCGGTCAGGCCATTGGCAACCGGCGAGCGTTACGAAGTGCAATTGGGGAAAAAGCCGATCCTTCTGCGCTTTCCAAGACAATAGAGCCTCACCAACGCGGTTCAATCCTTGTGGCAGCAGTATTTGATGCCTTCCTGACTGTTTATAAAATTCGCACCGCCGATCTCCTGCGCATTGCCACCGGTGGTACCGGGATCCTTCTTCCTGGCGCCATCCATCCCGACCTGGTCACTCGTATGGCTGAGGAAGCTGCTCATATATCCCAACACCTGCTTTCAATGTGCATTCGCGCCCTGGATTACTCTCCCGTTGTCGATATCACTTTTGGAGAATACCTGCGCGCTCTAGTGACAGCTGATTATGATGTCTCCCCTTCCGATCCTGATGGTTACCGGATTGCTTTGATGGAGTCTTTCCGTCGCTATGGTATATACCCTGACAAAGTACGCAGTCTCTCCGAAGAAAGCTTGCTGTGGCGACCACCAAGTGGAGGCGGGGAATTAATTAATGATTTCTTCTCTTCTTCTAAAATTCTACAGAAAATGCAGGAATATGAAACTGCAGCTCGTTCGATTAGAGGGCAATCCAGAGAAAGCAGTGCAATTGAAATCCGAAAGCAATTGTATGAAAGGAACGTTAATTTCGCTAATCTATTCCACGGCTGGTTGAAAAAAAGCCTATCACACTATCTTAAAACCACTGCCAGATTGTCCACCGAAGATCTTTACAATTTCGAAGAATCGCTCCGTTTAGTACTCTGGCATCCTTCACCAAGCCTGGTTCTTTATCCTGATGGTTCCCCATTCAAAGTAAATTCTGTCCGCCTTGCCTATCGGGTGAGCCAAAACCAGTACAGTCAGCCTGATCTCGTTGTAGAAGTAAGCCAAGCACGGCGTGGGTATATTGATCTAAACATACAGAACCAAGTGGAGGCCGGGAAAATTTCTCCACCCACTGCAGATTTTCTATTTCGGGGGGGAAGTCACTTTCCTCATCTCGTTGGAAAGTGGGATAGTACGTTATGTGATCGGAAAATCGGTAACAAGCCAGAGACGACTTGATGCGCTCCGTCGTTATATTTTAGAAGGAGGTCAAGCCCCTTCACTCCAGGCAACCTACTTTGGTGATCCACACCGTAAGGCGTTAGGTGAAGGTTCAGGACCTTTCGAGATCTTTGCTTTGCTTCACCGCGATGAAATGGAAGGAGGAAAAGAATGAGCAACCAGACATCATCCACGACATCCACTTCTTCTTCCAGATTACAGGTTTCGATCCGGATGTACCGCCCTGGATTGGGTGACTGTTTCTTATTAAAATTTAAAAAAGGCTCGATCTCCCGGTATGTATTAATTGATTGTGGGGTCCTCCAGAGAACATCAGGGGAAAAAGATCGCCTCGAGAAAATTGTCAAAGATATTCGGAGTACAACTCGCGGCCGTCTTCATGTGCTCGCGGTAACTCATGAACACGCCGACCATCTTTCTGGATTTGTTTTCCATGAGAGCCTTTTCCAAAAGAAATTCAAAATTAACCAAGTTTGGATGCCGTGGACAGAAAATAAAGACGATCCCGATGTAAAAGAGACTTTTCGATCTTACTGGAAAATTGCCGCCCAAACTTTAGATATCGCTATCGAGGAATTAAAAAAGAAAGGCGAGCAATACGAGAGCTATCAGGAGCTGCAAGATTTTCTAACACCTGGAGCCATGGATGTGGTTAAAGGCTGGGGAAATAAGCAGTTATACCTGGCTCCTCAACCAGATATGAATGGACCGACAACTGTTCTACCATTAGAAGGATTGGATGATGTACACGTGCATGTGCTTGCGCCTCCCAAAGATCTTCAAGCGCTAAAACGTAGTGATCCGCCGAAGACAAAAAATCAGCTCGACCGTGGACAGGCTGTCAATCAATCAACCGCTTTCACTACCGCAGTTCTTCAATTAGGGCACCGAACCCAAAATGGAAGGCTTCCAGAAGGTTTAACCAAGAGTGATTTGAAAGAGTTAGTCAACCTAAGCTTGCCTTTTGATACTTCACTCGGCTTTCCAATGGATGATGTATCTCAAGATCCAACTCAAGTATTTTTCCAAAAATATTATGGCTCAGATACATCGCCAAATCCTGAGCTGGATTGGCGCCGGATTGAGACGGATTGGTTAGGGGGAGCAGGTTCATTAGCGCTGGATCTTGATAATGACATCAACAACACAAGTCTGGTGCTGGCATTTGAGTTGCTTCCAAGCAGGAAAATCTTACTCTTCGTGGCTGATGCACAATACGGTAACTGGAAATCATGGACTGGTTCACCAACTGGAAAAGATATCCTGAATCGCACTACATTTTACAAAGTGGGTCATCACGGTAGTCACAATGCCACCCAATTAGAGGGTGGTTTATTGGCAATGAATGCGGATGATTTGATCGCGATGATCCCAGTAGATATTGAAAAAGCCAAAAGTAAGCATTGGAAGATGCCAGCCTCAATTCTTACACAGCTATTACAACAACGGACTAAAGGTCGGATCATTACCAACATTGAGGAACCAGCTGGAAGTGGACCCGATCCCAATGTTCCTCCAAGAATCCCAGATATGCCTAAGGGCAATCTCATTTCCAATGAACAATGGAAAGCCTTTATAGGAGCTATCAATGTGGACGACTCTCCAGATCACCTCTGGATCGAATATACCCTCACAGCTTGACCATAACCCTTAACCGGGATATATTCGGGATACCACCTACTTATGGAACAATCTCAAGATGAGTTAAAGTCGTTATGGGATGCATTATTATCCCGTCAAGATGAGCTGATTCTCAAGGCCTTCAGTTCCCTCGACAAAGAAGGTAAAGAGGCCGTCATGAATCATTTACGGCGGATGTGTACTGAAATGGGGTGGCACCCAGAACAAGCTGCCTCGGCAAAGTCAGCTTTTGATGTTCTCGAAAAAAAAAGATAACGATTTCTATCTTCAGGATGTAAATGCTAATCAAAATTAGTATCCTATATTCAACCCTCTGAAAATAATTCACCCCGGCGCTACGACCGGGGTGATGTCATTTAGGTAATAGAATATTTATGGGATTAGCACTACGTTAGAAGCCTGCAGACCTTTAGGTCCTTTCTCGACGGTGAACTCCACTTTCTGGCCTTCTGTCAGAGTACGGTAACCCTGGGACTGAATTGCTGAGAAGTGAACGAAGACATCTGGACCGCCTTCACGAGACAGGAAACCATATCCCTTGCTGCTGTTGAACCATTTGACTGTACCGACGATACGTTCAGACATTTCCTTTAAACTCCTTGTAAGATTGAATGATTCTTTGATGCTTACACGTCCCATCGGTGCAGCCAACGAAAATAAGCCCTAAGCGGATCGCTTTGGGCTAAAATTTTGTTCTACTACATCCAACGGTAACACACTAGCATCCTACTGTAAAAATAGTACCAGGATAATTCCAAATTGTCAACAACACACCAATCCACAACGTTATAGCTCTACCCTCGGAAAAAATCAAGTAAGAACACTCCTTACATCATTCTTCCCAAGGAACTTCTGGAGAAGGATAGTAGTTTACCCTCATCGCTTTCAATCTTGAGCCATGAGCCCCCAACCGAACTTTATATTCATCCCAAACTCTCGCTTGTGCCGGAGACCAACCAATTTCTGCAACACCTGGAAGCTTGGGGAAAACCATAAATTCAATATCTTGAATTGTTTCGATCGTCTCAGTCCAGAGAGGAGCTTCAACTCCAAGTATGTCAGCCTCAGATACGCCTGGCAGTTGAGTAGATGGATCCCAATTGTAAGAATCCGGCACTTCTACAACTCCCGCCCAGGTCAAACCACAAGAAGTTTCTGGGGTGTACTTCATATCAAAGTAAATTCTCGAAGCAGGAGACATGATAACCTTATTGCCTTGTTCTACAGCCTTTCGGGCATGCCCGCTGCTCCAATACTGCGCAATTGTATTTGGGAGCAGGTCTACTTGGGAAATTTCTTCCCAGCCGACAGCCTGTTTTCCATTCTTATGAACAATGGATTGAACTTGCTCCATCAGTGTTCTGTAATCAGCAGGAGCAGTAGCTGCAGCTTCATCGCCTCCAATATGGATGTATGGTCCGGGGGTTATCGCAGCAATCTCACGGATTACATCTTCCAGAAATGAAAAGGTAACCTCCTTACTCACACAAAGTGAGCTGAAACCGACCTCTGTGCCCGTATAAAGATTCGGCGCTGAGCCACTGCAATTTAACTCGGGATAAGAGGCTAAAGCTGCGTTCGTATGACCAGGCAAGTCAATTTCTGGGATAATTGTCATATAGCGATTTTGAGCATAAGCAACAATTTCCGCATACTGTGCTTTGGAATAATAACCGCCCTTTCCACCGCCCACCTCTGTACTGCCTCCATATTCGGCCAGCCTTGGCCACGAATCGATCATCAGCCTCCAACCCTGGTCGTCGGTAAGATGCAAATGGCAACGATTCATTTTGTAATATGAAAGCAGGTCAATATAACGCTTGACATCTTCTACTTGAAAGAAATGCCTGGAGACATCCAGCATCACTCCCCTCCAAGGGAAGCGTGGATAATCTCGAATCGTGCCTGTAGGAATCTCCCAGGGACCGGATTGAACTATCGCACTTTCAATACATGGCGGAAGCAATTGGCGCAGGGTTTGCACACCCCAAAATAAGCCGGCAGGGTTTCTGGCACTCATCACGATCCCATCTTTCCGGATTTCAAGCTGATAACCTTCCTCTCCCAAGCCAGGATCGTCTTTCAAGGAAATTATGATCTGCCCCGTATGGTCAAATCCATTATCTGGCGTTACAACCAGGGGAAAGCCAGTCGCTGGATTGAATTTACTAGCCAAATATTGTCCTATGAAACTAAGTTCTTCATTTCCTGGGCTGATGAATACTTTTGTGCTTTTGTTAAGGGTAAAAGACCCCTTACCCGGTTAATTGAAACGGGCATTGGTAACAAAGTTTTCATGGAACCGACCAACTGTTCGTCAGGATTTTGTTTAGATGAAGTGCTTTTCAATGCAGTCTCCTCGATATGTTTGTAAACATCCCGGATGAAAAAAGCGGGTAATGCTTTACGATTTACCCGCTTTCACTAATCGTTCAGACAAACTCAAGGTACTGGTGTTGGAGTCTGTGTAGGAAGAATCGGAGGTTCAGCCGGCCATTCATGATATCCATATGCACCGTCGATTAACTCCTGATCGCTCTTCGGAAATCCAACACTATGGCATTGACGACAAGCGAAATTCAAACCGACCTGAGGGTAAGAATAAGTTAGCTCCGTGCCGTCCTCAGCATTCGTGACATAAAATTGTTCGATCTGGGTTGGGTTAATTGACACAGCATGAGTTCTTAAATCGCCAGTGTATCTTGATGGCTCACCCCATGCCAGTTTAATCACCTGAGACATATGACATTGTGAACAAGACAATCCCATGCTGACATGTTTGGGATTCTTTTGATATTGTGCTTCTTGATAATGACAATCCTGGCATTCCACTTGCGTAGTCTGCGATTTTGCTTTCGCCAATTGAACGACGCCTGAATGAGGATCATGACAGGTAACACAGTTGAGTACTGTGTGTTTTCCTGCAAAAAGGTCGCTGCTTTGTTCCGAAAAATCGATAAAACCTTCATGCATAGGTATCGGCTTACTGCTTGATACATGACACTGTCTGCAAGACTTCCGAATCGAGGGAGATTTTCATGGCTATCCCTTTCGGATTCGTCATATGCAGACTTCCCGGACCATGACATTCTTCGCACTGAATTCCATCCATAGCCCATGACCCCACCAGACCAGGTAAACTATCCTGGTTCCCAGAAGAGTTATATCCGGTGGTGTGGCATGAGACACAAGGTGTTGCCAGGTTTTCTTCACCGGCATGGTAAGAAACAAAACTAGCCTGCTTTCCTAGAAAGTCATTCGAAAAATTCCATTGGTTCAAGTAGCTGCTATTTCCACTTTTGCCAGGCTCATCCGTAATAATAAATCCCTGTGAATTGACAAATAGGGCTTTCCAGTAATAGCCACCGATCACATACAAGATATCATTCCATGCGTATCCTTCTGGTAATTGATCGAGTTCGGTAAACGGATAAGCAGGAGATTGCCCATCAACTATTTTATTTAATGCCCAAGGATGGCCAGTTTTCATAAACAAAGTGTAGATATCTTGATGGCATCCCCCACATGTTTGTGAGCCAACATAATCTGCTCCAGAAGGACCAGGTTCTCCAGCCGGCCCCGCAGGTCCGGCCTTGCCATCGGGACCTTGCGGTCCTTCTGGTCCCGCAGGTCCAGCAGGACCTACCTCCCCTTGAGGTCCTTGAGGGCCTGCACAGGCTACAAGGCTAAATGCAATCAAGACCAGCATTAATCCCACAAGCCAAATTTGTTTTTTCATATCCCAATTCATCCTTCGGTTATATTTGTGCATATTATAAATCAAGTATTTGAATCAGGTGAGTTTTAAAGTTTTCAGTCCCCATTCACCTGATCTTGAAATTTTCTTCCATCTTACTTATTTTTCGGTTATAATCACCCCTCAATCAGGAAACAAATTATGAGAACCATTCGATACATCAACACAAATAATCATATTTGTTACGCCCGTCGGGCGGAAGGATGCAGCACACCTGGTTGCTGAAACTGTGTACCGCTAACCCATCGCCCGACGCAAATTGCGTAGGGCGATTTATTTTGTGGAGGCTTTTATGTATAAAACACATACTTGTGGTGAATTAGGGATTTCCCACACCGGAGAAAAAGTCACCGTAGCTGGATGGGTACACCGCCGCCGCGATCATGGTGGGGTCACCTTCATCGATTTACGAGACCGCTTTGGGATTGTCCAGGTTGTAACCAACCCGGAAACATCTCCAGAAGCTCACGCAGCGATGGTCGATGTGCGTGTGGAGTGGGTAATCCAGGTAGAGGGAGCAGTTCGAAAACGCCCAGAAGGTATGGAGAATCTCCATATGCCCACAGGTGAAATTGAAATTGAAGTACAGAAAATGCGTGTATTGAACCAGGCCAAAACGCCTCCTTTTATGATCAACAAGGAAGAAGAAGTCGATGAAGCCACGCGCTTGCACTATCGATACTTGGATCTACGCCGAGACCGCATGCGCGATAACCTGGTCATGCGCCACCGGGTTGTTAAATTCGTGAGGGATTATTTAGATCAACGTGGTTTTATTGAGGTTGAAACACCTATCTTGTTTAAAACCACCCCTGAGGGTGCGCGTGACTACCTGGTGCCCTCCCGCGTACATCCAGGTGAATTTTATGCATTACCACAATCGCCTCAGCAGCTAAAACAAATGCTCATGGTTGCAGGCATTGAACGTTATTTTCAAATTGCGCGTTGTTTTCGCGATGAAGATCAGAGAGGCGATCGACAGCCAGAATTTACCCAACTCGATTTGGAAATGTCGTTTGTTTACAGAGAAGATGTCATGGCTCTGGCTGAAGATTTATTCACCAAAATGACAGCCAAGATTGTCCCTCAAAAACACCTTTTATCCAGCCCATTTCCCCGCCTGACTTACCGGGAGGCAATGGAACGATTCGGGAAGGACAATCCTGACCTCCGATACGGTCTCGAACTTAAAAACATCACGGATCTGACTGCTGGCTCTGGTTTCCAAGTATTTGAAGCTACCGCGGCCAACGGTGGGCATGTTCGCGGACTAAATGCCAAAGGTTTAGGTCATTACAGCCGGAAACAGATTGACGAGCTTACTGAATTTGTGAAATCCTTTGGAGCGAAAGGTTTGGCTTACCTAGCGATCACATCTGAAGGTGACCAGCGCTCTTCCTTTGCTAAGTTCCTCCCAGAAGAAACATTAAAGAAGCTCTTAGAACGCCTAGAGGCTCAAGCCGGGGATCTTCTATTATTCGTTGCAGATAAGCCCGCGATTGTCTTTGAGGCTTTGGGGCGTCTGAGGGTTCATCTAGCAGAACTATTGGGGTTAGCTGATCCAAACACACTCGCTTTTTGCTGGGTGATTGACTTTCCACTCGTCAATTGGTCCGAGGAAGAACAGCGCTGGGATCCTAGCCATCACCTGTTCACATCCCCGATGTCGGAAGATATTCCGTTATTGGATACTGATCCTGGCAAAGCACGCGGGCAGCAATATGACCTTGTTCTAAACAATTATGAAGTTGGCGGTGGCTCTATTCGAATCCATGACCGTAACTTACAAGAGAAAATTTTCAAACTGATCGGCTTGGATCCAGAGGTGGCGCGGGAAAGGTTCGGGCATATGCTTGAAGCCTTTGAATACGGAACACCGCCTCATGGTGGGATCGCCCCAGGGATCGATCGAATCTGTATGATTCTGGCAGGTGAGCCGAATATTCGCGAGGTCATCGCCTTCCCTAAGAACCAGGCAGCGCGCGATTTGATGGCAGATGCCCCCTCTCCTGCAGAAGCGAAGCAATTAAAAGAGCTTCATATCAAACTCGACCTCTGACCGGATTAACCAAATGAGAGTTTACGATCATTCTCGTAAACTCTCATTTTTGTAGACTCATTATCACCTACTCACCCGGCAATTTTTGTGGTATAAGAAAAGCACCCTGCTGTGCAAGTGTTGCTGCTACCCCGGTTTTGAGCCAACACTCACTTATAGGGTTCCACTCTTTCGTTCGTGACGCGATAGGCACCGGCGATTTTCGCTCAGCCAAGGCGGAGCGACCGGGAAGGAACCCAACCTGCGAAGGCAGGTTCAAAACTTTGCAGCACACGGCACGGTGGGGTTCGCCCTTATATCGGCCAAAGACCGAGAGCACACCGCAGTGCTCTCGGTCACATTTTAAGGGAACAAGCGGCGGGCTTTCACCTCAGCGACCGCATCAGGGCGATAACGATAAAGCCGTGCAGGCCGTCCCTCACCCATGCGCATATGGGTAGTTTCCTCGATCACATTTGCATCCAAAATCCGCCGGCGAAAATTGCGCTTATCTAAATTAACTCCCAAAATAATTTCATAAGTAGATTGAATCTCAGTCAGGGTGAATTCTTCCGGGAGTAGCTGAAATCCAACCGCGGTATATTCAAGCTTGTATCGCAGTCGCAGTAGGGCGTTTGACAGGATCTCGGAGTGATCGAATGCTAAAGTAGGGATTTGATCGATTGAAAACCATGAGGCCTTCGTGGTATCCGTCCCACCTTCGTTGCAAATCGGTTTATCGGCAGCAATCAAGGCAAAATAGGCGACCGTTACCACCCGACCACGCGGGTCGCGTTGTAAGTCACCGTATGTATAGAGCTGCTCAAGGTACGCATCCCGAATGCCAGTCTCTTCTTCAAGTTCCCGGGCTGCAGCTTCCTCCAACGATTCATCGAGGTGCACAAAACCACCAGGAAGTGCCCACATCCCCAGGTAAGGTTCTTCACCTCTACAAACGAGAAGCACCTGCAAATTGTCTTCTCGTACGCTAAAAATGACGATATCTACCGTCAAAGCCGGGCGCGGGTAATCGTAAGTGTATCTAACCATACCGAGACCAATCGAGCTGATGGAAGATTCTGTGTTCCTACGGTTTCAAACGACCATATATTTGATTCACATCCAGGATGCGTTTCTGAAGGGTCTCGGAGGCAGAACCTTCTGCCATTCGCCAGGTCCAATTCCCACTCGGATTACCAGGATAGTTCATACGAGCAGTATTGTCGAGTTGCAGAAAATCCTGCATGGGAGCGAGTGCAAACATTGCGACAGAGGCCCATACCCCTCGGATCAGATCCCAGGAAACCTGGCTGCCGTCCTGATCCATATAACGCCTGTAATAACTTTTTTCACCTTCAGGAACACGCTGATACCATCCAAGTACCGTATCATTATCATGAGTTCCGGTATATGCCACACAATTGGTAACATAATGATGGGGCAAGAATAGATTTTCAGGTCCCCCATCAAAAGCAAATTGAAGAATTTTCATCCCAGGGAGGTTAAATCCTTCACGGATGGCAACAACATCAGGCGTGATCACCCCTAGATCTTCGGCAATGATCGGTAGATCTCCTAAGGCTTTCTTGACAACAAAGAAGAAATCCTTTCCCGGACCTTTTTTCCATTTCCCTTTTACAGCCGTTTTAGCATTTCCGGGTACTTCCCAATACCCAGCAAAGCCGCGGAAATGATCTAAACGGATAAAATCCACAAGATTAAGCACCGTCCGTATGCGATCTAACCACCAGGCATATCCACTGGCTTTGTGCACTTTCCATCGATACAACGGATTTCCCCACAACTGCCCTGTAGCAGAGAAATAGTCGGGTGGGACTCCTGCAACGACAGTAGGTTTACCATGGGGGTCCAAGAAGAACAGTTCCGGATGAGCCCACACATCGGCACTATCATGTGCAACAAAGATAGGAATATCTCCGATGATTTGAATACCTTTTTGTTTAGCATAAGTTCGAAGTTCAGTCCATTGTTTATAAAACAGAAATTGTCTATATGTATGCCTCTCAACAAGTAGTTCTAGCTTCTGGCGTACTTCGCTCAGTCCCTGGAGCTGGCGATCTCGGAGAGCAGCCTCCCAGGTAGGCCAAGGTGCTCCAGCATGCGTGTCTTTAATCGCCATGAACAGTGCAAAATCATTCAGCCAGGCAGAGTGGGTGCTTTTAAATTTCTCATACTGATCTTTGATAGGTCTTGATCCATTCTCAAGAAAACGGTCGTAAGAACGATCTAGCAAGGATAATTTCCAGGTGATCACAGCGCCATAATCGACATGGTCCGTTGGGAACGAAGGGCAATCGGACAGGTCATCAGGGTAAAGCAAACCTTCTTGGATCAGTGAATCCGGGCTGATCAGGTAAGGATTGCCAGCAAAGGATGAAAAACATTGGTAAGGAGAATCACCATAACCAGTGGGACCCAATGGCAGGACTTGCCACAAGCTGCAGCCGGTTTCCGCTAAAAAATCCAACCATTGATAAGCTTGAGGGCCAATATCACCGATGCCATAAGGCCCAGGTAAGCTGGTCGGATGCAAAAGGATTCCAGAAGAACGGTTAAACTTCATGGGCTTCTCTCTTTGTGGTGATATATTCACCCGCTGTAATCGTCGAAGATGGATAATCGCTTTCGATCACATCCGTTCCGATGACAGCACCCGGTTCAATCGTGTATCCAGCAGGCACAAAACTATTCTTACCAACCATCGCAATGCTCGGCTGTGAATCAGCTGTAATTTTCCCCACGTGAGAATCTTCACCGATCTTAACTTTTTTATCAATAATCGCACGCTCGACAACCGCACCTGATTTAACCACTGCATCAGTCAAGATGATCGATTCGCGAATGACCGCCCCACTCTCTACGCGTACGCCCGCGGACAAAATACTTCGTTCAACCAGGCAATTTGGAGAGAGCAAGCAGCCATCGGTAATCATGCTGTCCACTGTAACCGCCCCTTTTTCAAACCGGACCGGTGGGCGTTCTTCTGTTCGGGTATGGATCACCCAGGAACGATCGTAGAGATTTATGGAAGGTTTGGATCCTAACAGGTCCATATGAGCTTGCCAATACGAATTGACTGTCCCGACATCTACCCAATAACCTGAATAAGGGTATGCAAATACGTTATTTCCATCCTTGATCATGCGCGGCAAAATATCTTTTCCAAAATCATGGCTTGAATCGTGGCGTTTATGGTCTTCCCAAAGCACGCGATCTAAAACCTGAACATTAAATAGGTAAACTCCCATATTTGCCAGGTTAGAGGGAGGAACAGCGGGCTTTTCCACAAACGTAGTAACCCGGTAATCCGCATCATATCCGACAATTCCATAACGTGGAGCTTCTTCGGGTGGAACCCGAATCGTTGCCATTGTCAGGTCTGCTTGATGATCCTGGTGGAAAGTAATCATAGCATCGTAATTCATCTCATAGATATGATCACCCGAAAGGATAAGTACCATATCCGGGTTAGTTTCTTTCAACCAGCGAAAATTTTGTTGGACCGCATCTGCCGTGCCTAAAAACCAATCCGACGCACCGCGCGCTTTATAAGGTGAGTAAATCCGAACACCACCGGTGAAATCACGGTTCAGATCCCAAGGGCCACCCGCTCCAATATGTTCAATTAACGAATGCGGGCGATATTGAGCGACGATCATCACATCAAATATTCCGGAGTTGACACAATTAGAAAGCGTGAAATCAATGATCCGGTATTTACCGGCAAAGGGAACCGCCGGCTTCGTTCGCTTTGCGGTCAGGGTACCCAGACGAGACCCCTCCCCACCAGCCAGGATCACAGCACGAGTTTTCATGTTTTCTCCCTTTCATTCATCATTATTGGATTCTGAGAATACGCCTCTATCATCATTGGTCTTTCTCAGCGGACTTGTTATAAGCATTTCATATAAGTTCAAATATGCCAATGCTGAACGTTCCCAGGAAAAATCTTGAATCATCCCATTTCTTTGGATGGCCTGCCAATCACTTTGATTCTGATACACCTTAAGGACACGGTGCATGGTTTTCAACAGCGCCCGTGAAGAAGCCTCCCGAAAAAGAAAACCATTCCTCTTCGAAGATGTGCCGGCATCAAAAATCGTATCGGCTAATCCACCAGTTGCTCTGGCTACGGGAATACAACCATAACGCATGGCAATCATTTGAGCCAATCCACAAGGTTCATACCGGGAGGGCATTAATAACAGCGTCAGCTCCGGCATAGATCCGGTGGCTGAGGGGTGCGTCGAATTTAAGCACAGCCCGAACTCTGTTGGGGAAATGATCCTGTAATTCCCGGGTCGTCTCCTCCAGCTCAGGTAATCCTGTTCCCAAAATCAAGGCTCGCCAAGCGTATTTTTTCTGTCTGCCTAGCTGCTCAAGGGACTCAACAGCAAGATCAATCCCTTTTTGGAAATCCATCCGAGTAATCATGGCAAATAAGGGGGTTCGCTGATCAACCGTTTGCTGATCCTTTAAAAAACCAGTCTCCTCCAATAAAGCAGCTTTGTTTACCTGGCGTTTATATAATGAATCCACGGAGAAAGGTTCAGTCAGGGATAGGTCAAAACCCGGATCCCATCGTTCGGGATCAATACCATTAAGAATTCCTGAGATGGATGAAGACCGGGTCTTCAGAAATTCATCCAAGCCTGCACCAAATTCTGGGGTTAAAATCTCTTTCCCATAAGTTGGCGAGACGGTGTTGATCCAATCGGCAGAATACAGCCCCACCGGTAAAGGAAGCCGCCGCGCCCAATCAGGAAGGATTCCTTCGGGAACAGGTGGTAGATAGAAGGAGTCCATCGGAATCTCACCGCTCACCCCCAGGAATGGTAAATTGTGCACACTTAATAAAGTTCGCGTTTGATCATAAAAAGGATCTTTGTCACGATTGAGTGACAGCCAGTAAATTGCTGCCGCAGTATGCCAGTCATTGGCATGCACAATATGGGGTTTAAAATCGATCAGTCGCGCCAGCTCCAGAGCAGCTAAAGAATAGAAGATATACTTATGAGCATCGTAACCCCAATCACTGGAATATACGGGTGCTCCCGGTTTTAAAGGTTCTCCAGCGATTAAATAAACTGGAACGTGGTCCAAATCAACCTGGTAGGCGGTAGCTTGGATTGGGCCACTTTTGTGCTGCACAGAGAAAGAAGCTATCTGCTTGGGTTTATAGGTCTGTTGGTTTACCACGCCATGGAAGGGGATAACGAGACGAATATCGATGTCAACGGGCAGCTCAGTTCCCTCTGGTGAATGATAGGTTTTTAGGTCTCGCAGGGCGGGAGGTAATGATCCACCCACATCGCCTAGACCACCTACTTTCACCAGCGGATCTGCTTCAGAACAGAGAAAAAGAATGCGTAGAGGAGATGGCAGGGGCATGTGCATATTTTACACGAAAATCAGCTTAGATGGTGTAAAGAATACGTGAACCGGAAGTTTGGGTAAGAAAAAATCACGAGCTGAGATCCACCCATATTTCCTTTATGGTTGAATCCAGATCTCTCGTTCGAGCACGCAATTATGCATTTTCTATCAACTGGTCAGGAGGATTGGGTGCTGCCTGGGTGATGATTCTCCCGCAAGGTCGTCACGATAAAGGGATTTACTGACTACTGAGCGATCTTTTTTTAACGCCCTCTCGACAAAAATACCTTCTTCTGATAACATTACGCCCCGTACGGATGGGTATCCCCCCATCCGTCTAATTTTCTGTGCCTTAGTATACATTGTGAGAATGCCCTACTGTGGGATGTGAGTGCTTCTTGATTTGGCACGCACATCCCATTTCAATATCGACCTTTATCTAGATTGCAGGTATTATGCTGACTGAACGTACCGACCTCCGAAATATTGCTATCATCGCCCATGTTGACCATGGCAAGACCACCCTGGTCGATGGGCTTCTGCGCCAGGCGCATATCTTCCGCGATAACCAACAGGTGATGGAGCGTGTGATGGATTCCAACGACCTCGAGCGCGAGCGTGGCATCACGATCCTGGCAAAAAATACCGCTATCACCATCTGGGATGAATTGGCGCAGCAACAGGTCAAGATTAACATTGTTGATACACCTGGCCATGCGGATTTTGGTGGTGAGGTCGAGCGCGTGATGAACATGGTGGATGGTGTGCTCCTACTCGTTGATGCAGCCGAAGGACCGATGCCTCAGACGCGTTTTGTACTGAAGAAAGCCCTCGAGATGGGCCATAGAGCCATCGTGGTCATTAATAAAGTCGATCGGAAAGATGCCGAACCTCAACGGGTTTTGAACCAGACTTTCGACCTGTTCATCGAGTTGGGTGCCAACGACCAGCAAGCTGACTTTCCGGTGATCTATGCCAACGCCGTCACCGCTCAGGCTGGCTTGACGCCAGCCCTGGGCCCTAACTTGCAGCCCCTCTTTCAGGCTATCCTTCGCCATATCCCCTCTCCTCATGTAGATACCGATGCACCACTCCAGATTTTGGTAACAACCCTGGGATATGATGATTACCGCGGCATTACAGCAATTGGACGGATTTTTTCCGGCACAGTGCGAATTGGGCAGGCATTATCCAGGATGACTTTGAATGGGGAAGTGCTACCAGAACGCGCCCGCTATCTTTACGTTCACCAGGGTTTGGCGAAGATCGAGACAGAACATGCCGAGGCAGGAGAAATCGTCGCCCTGGCGGGTTTGGAAGGGATCGCTATCGGTGAAACCTTGTGTGACCCTGAAAATCCCGTGGCTCTCCCCCCCATCAAAGTAGAGGAGCCAACCGTAAGAATGACATTCGGTGTCAACACTTCTCCTTTCTCAGGTAGAGAAAGCCGCTGGAGCACCTCACGTAAACTGCGTGAACGCCTATTCGATGAGCTGCGTTCCAATGTGGCTTTACGCGTCGTCGAAACTGAGACCACAGACGCCTTCACGGTCTCAGGTCGGGGTGAGTTACATCTGGCGATCCTGGTAGAAACCATGCGCCGGGAGGGTTATGAGTTTCAAATATCAAAGCCCGAGGTCATTTTGCGAGAGGATGAGACAGGTGAAATCCTCGAACCTTTCGAAGAAGTGCACATCGAAACCAGCCAGGAAACCGTTGGTGTGGTGGTCGAGATGCTTGGAGAACGCCGTGGCCAAATGCTGGATATGCAGGATACTTCCGATGGTAATGTGCGCCTGGTGTACTTAATTCCAACCCGCGGTTTGCTGGGTTTCCGTTACCAATTTCTTACCGCCACCCGCGGAGCGGGTGTGATGCACACAATTTTTCATGATTACATGCCTTTGGCGGGAGAAGTATCAGGACGAGAGCGCGGCTCGCTGGTGGTTTGGGAAGAAGGGGTAACAACCACATTCGGATTGCGTAATGCAGAAGAACGCGGCGTCTTATTTATCGAGCCTGGTGTAGAAGTTTACGAGGGCATGGTAATCGGCGAACACGCCAAGACCAACGATATTGCTGTAAATGTATGCAAACAAAAACACCTGACCAACGTGCGGGCAGCGCGAGCCGATGCTACCGTACGCCTGACACCGCCGCGTAAGATGAGTCTGGACGAGTGCATCGAGTATCTCAGCGAAGACGACCTGCTCGAGGTCACGCCGCTCAGCTACCGCATCCGCAAACGCATTTTAAATACCGAGGAACGTGGAAAGCAGACCAAGAAAGCAAAGGAATTATAGATCACTGCGGGCTGATTTTTCCACTCCTGAGCAAAAAAGTTATCTTTTGAATAGGCTTCGGTCACCGAAACCGAGCTGGTGTATCCGTCTGCACCGATAAAATACACTGCAGTGGCTTCCCTTTGGACTCCTGCCAGATCCAGCACATTTTGAATGGGGGGTTCCTGTCCTGTTGGCATGATCTTGAAAAACACCCGGGCAAATTTGCGGAGCAGCAGATTCTACCTTCGGAAGGCAGCGGATTTCATCTTTAATTTATAAAAATAAGAAGTAAGTCAAACCATCTGTTCCAATCATACCCCAGGCGGGAAATGAAAATCGAGAACAGGTTGCTACCTGCCATTTTTACGATCAAGTATTCGACTATATTCAAATAGTTTTTTTTTATTTGCGTGTATTTTATAGGCAAGAAATTATAAATCACGCGATAATATAATCAGTTCAAATTAAAACAGAATAACAACTTAACGGAGGCAAGCATGACTGACTCAGTCTATCATACCCCTATTGTTGATTGTCATATTCACTATGGGCATCCGGTGTTTATGGAGGGATTGGTGAAAATTTTGAATGACAATAGGATCGGGAAATGCAATATCGTATGCACGCCACACCAAACGCGTTTAAGTCTGGTCCCAGATGCACTGCATCTCAAAGCGCATTATCCTGAAAGGGTGTATGTTTTCGGTGGGTTAGATGTTTCAGCCTTATTTATGCTTCCCGAAACATGCGGGACATATTTCGCAGGTTATATTGAAAAATTGGTCGAGATGGGCTGCGATGGGATCAAGATGATTGAGGGGAAGCCGGACATGCGCAAGAGATTGCCCATTCCGGCTTTTGATGGTCCAGCTTACGCACCTTATTGGGCCAAGATGGAGGAAATGGAACTGCCGATCGTCTTCCACGTGAATGATCCCGAGGATTTTTGGTTTGCAGATCGCGTTCCCGGTTGGGCTAAACAGCAAGGCTGGTTCTATGGAGATGGAAGCTATATCAACAATGAAAACCAGTATATTGAGGTTCTAAACGTATTAAAACGCCATCCTGGCTTGAAAGTAATTTTCGCACATTTTTTCTTCTTATCTAATCAGCTCGAACGATTGGGAGAGTATCTTGATGAATTTCCCAATATGCATGTCGACCTGACTCCGGGGATAGAGATGTACCAAAATTTCTCCAAGGTGCCAGAGAAAGTGCGCGATTTTTTTATCAGATACCAGGATCGCATCCTATATGGGACAGATATCGGCGCGAAGGCACTCTTGGCAACAACTGGTGAAGGGATCGAGCCCGAGGATAGCAGGCTGCGTGTTGACCTGGTGCGAGGATTTTTAGAAAAGGAAGGAGTTTTTCAGCTTGAAACTGAAAAAGGCTATCTATTTGGTAAGTTTACGGGAGGTTTCCAAGGGATCCATCTTCCAAAGGTAGTCTTGGAGAAAATTTATTTCAAGAACTTTGAACGATTGGCAGGAAAAAAGCCAAGGCAGATCAATATTAATTCGATCATCGAAGAATGTATTCGACTGGAAGGGATCATCCCGATCATGGGAGCAGCAACACCTGGGGAGGCCGGAGATACATCGGTGGCAGAAATGGTCATTAATTATTTTAACAGACAGTAAAGAAAAGCTGACTGGTATGAAATACAAAACATAATTCCAATGATCAACGAGGAGACCAGGTATGAAGACTATAAAGAAGTGGCAGGAACCCATTTATGCGATCGGTGGATTTGGACCAGGTTTTATGTATCAATTGGTTTTAACGTACCTGTTGTATTTTTATCGCCCAGCACAGGCACGCATTGAAACTGGGGCGCTGGTATTTGCTCCCGCACTGGGTTATGCAGTAGGAATGTTCGTTGCACGTGTATTAGATGGTATCGTTGACATTCCAATAGCAAGCTGGACAGATAATATGAAGAGTCGCTGGGGCAGGCGCAGACCCTTGATGGTGTTGGGGATCATCCCGGTTGCCATTTGTTTTGTACTCCTGTGGTTCCCGCCCGTTATAGGAGCAGAACTAGGAACTGACGGTCATTGGGTAAATGCCGTTTACGTGGCCGTGATCAGCTCTTTATATTTTTTCTTCTATACGCTTATCACCGTTCCATATCTGGCAGCGCTTTCAGAAATCGTTCCAGATGAACAGTCCCGCGTGCGCGTGGCAAGCTGGCAAACTTTTTTCAACACCGGCAGCTATGTTCTGGCGTTTGTAGTTGCGCCGATCCTCTTTGAAAAATTTGGCGTAAGAGGAGCGGCAATGATGCTCTTGCCCAGCTTTATTACATTCCTCGGACCCTTGTTCGTAATCAAAGAAGATCCAACCAACACCCCGGCTGCAAAAGAGGCTGCGCGGGATGTACCTCTGTGGGAGAGCATCAAGCTTACTTTAACAAATAAGACCTTCCTGATCTATATGTCCACTGTAGCCACCTTTTTCTTTGGATTGCAGTTCTTCCTAGGTGGGATAGCCTTCATGGCTGCAGACATGATGGGGATTTCTGAATCACAGCTGGGTTTAATGAACGGTGCAGCTTTCGCACCGGTGCCGATCATGTTAATAGTCTTCAATTTGATCGCACGGAAAAAAGGAGCCAAATTCGCATTCCGGGTAGCCCTTTTGGTCTTTGCCGTAGCGATGCTGCTGTTCCCGTTAGGCTGGACAAAATTTAGCTTACCAATTCCACCATTGGTTATCGGTATTATCGCAGGGGCGATTGGAAGCTTCTCGATTGGAGCATTTTTCACCATCCCTTATGCCTTCCCTGCCCAGATTGCCGCAGTCGAAGCCGAACAAACCAACAAGGACCGGGCTGGAATGTATTTTGCAGTGCAAGGCTTGATCAATCAATTTGTCGGCTCGCTGGCTGGCTCGATCCTGGCTTTGCTGCTGACCTGGAAATATGGTGTAGTAGCCATTGGTCCAATTGTAGCAATAACAATGGTGGTTGCATTCTTCCTCTTCGCGCCCTATCCATTGGGAAAGCCAGCTAATAAGAAAATCTGATGCTAGAACAAAACCGTAAACATTCCGTAAGTGAGCGTACTTACGCCCAAATGATCAAGGAAACTACATGGAAAATCGACCATCTACATTAAGCCATATGAGCTTGGCGAAGGAAGTTGCGGAGCGTTTCAGTGCATTCCCCCAAGTTGAAGCGATTGCCTTAGGCGGTTCAATCGCTGCAGGAGGCGCAGATCGGGATTCCGACATCGACATGTATGTCTATACGAAAGAGACCATTCCCCTTTCTCAGCGCACTGCCCTGATAGACCGATTTGGAACAACTCGCGCTGACCTGGACTTACAATACTGGGACTTGGGTGATGAATGGTACCATGCCAAGACAGGCATCGAAGTGGACATGATCTATTGGCCGATAACCTGGATCGAAGAACAGATCAACCGCGTTTTGAAATACCACCAGGCCAACATCGGATATACCACCTGTTTCTGGAACACGATCTTGCACTCTGTACCGCTTTATGACCGGAAGGGCTGGTTCCATGACCTGCAGAACCTATGCCAACAACCTTACCCAGAAGAGCTACGGAAAGAGATTATCCGCAAGAATCACGCCGTTTTACGCCAGATCATCCCTTCTTACCGAAATCAAATCGAGAAAGCCATCCAGCGAAAGGATACCATCTCTATCAACCATCGGATAGCTGCCTTGCTAGCCAGCTATTTCGATATCATTTTTGCATTAAATTCCCTGCCCAATCCAGGAGAGAAAAGAGTGTTGGAAATCGCCAAAAAGCAATGCAAGCGGTTACCAGAAGACATGCACACGGATGTGAGTGAGGTTCTTCTGGCGGCAGCACTGGATGATGGAAATCTTCTTGGTCGAGTGGACCAATTGATTGATCGATTGGATGAAGTACTGGAGAGGGAAGGATAGAATGACTCAACAGAACAATATATCCAATGCAGATGAACCGCTCTACTTCAACATCCAGGCTGACTTCGGATTTACAAAACACCCAGGAGGCTTAAAAGCCACCCATGAGTTGATCAAAGCCTGCCGGGTCAGCAAAGATAGCTACGTGCTGATCATCGGCTGCGGTGTCGGGCAGACAACTTGCCTGATCGCAGAAGAAATCGGCTGCCGGGTGGTGGGTATCGATTTATCAGAAGTTATGGTCGAAAAGGCAAGCGAGAGGGCAAATAAGAAAGGATTGCAGGACAGGTGTGAATTTCGTGCTGCAGATGCACAAGCATTGCCTTTTGAGGATGGATTATTCGACGCAGTTGTGTGTGAATCTGTGAACGCATTCATACCCGATAAAATGAAGGCGTTGCGTGAATATACCCGCGTAACAAAGCCAGGAGGTTTTGTGGGGATGAATGAGGTGCATTGGCTCCGAGAGCCATCCTCTGATCTGCGCAAGTATGCATCATTCGTCATGGCAGGAGCAGATTTCCTGACTTCCGATGGGTGGAAGGATCTTCTTATTGCAGCGGGTCTGCACGAGGTGCAGGTGAACAATTATAAGATAGATATGCGCCAACAGCGCATTGAAGAAATGCACAGCATGGAGAGACGAGAAGCTCTTCAGGCCTGGAAACGGTTTTTCAAAGGATTCTTCACCGATCCAATCTATTGGAGATTTACGAAGCAAGTTTTAAGTAAACCGAGAATGATCCTTCAGTTCATGCAGCATATTGGGTATGGGATTTATGTTGGGAAGATATAATTCTTAGAAGCTCAGATTTCCTTGCCCTCGAATTGACTATTATACAGCTCAGCATAGGTACCCTCACGTTCCAGCAGCTCCTTATGCTTGCCCTGTTCAACAATATCACCATTCTTCATCACCAAGATCAAATCAGCATCCCGAATGGTCGAAAGCCGGTGGGCAATGATAAAGCTGGTACGCCCTTTCATTAAATTATCCATAGCTTTTTGGATCAGCACTTCTGTGTGGGTATCCACGGAGCTGGTTGCTTCATCTAATATTAGTATTGTTGGATCCACCAGGATGGCACGCGCAATCGTCAAAAGCTGCATCTGACCTTGTGAGATATTGGTGGTTTCTTCATTAAGCACCATATTGTAACCATCCGGCAAAGTGCGAATAAAGTGATCTACATGGGCTGCCCGGGCAGCTTCATAGACATCTTCATCGGTCGCTTTCGTGCGGCTGTAACGTATATTTTCCATGATGGTGCCATTGTAAAGCCAGGTGTCTTGTAAGACCATGCCAAACATGCAGCGCAGGTCACCGCGCTTGAAATCCTTGATGTTTACTCCGTCCAGCAAGATCGACCCACTGTTCACATCGTAGAAGCGCATCAATAGCTTGACCATGGTGGTCTTGCCAGCCCCGGTCGGGCCGACGATGGCGATCTTCTGCCCTGGTTCAGCAAGTGCACAAAAATCATTGATAATAATTTTATCGGGAGAGTAACCAAAATGTACATCTTTAAATTCAACCCGCCCCAGGATGGGACCCTTCAAGATAGCCGACTCACTTGGATCGGGGATCTCTTCGGTTTCAGCCAAGAATTCAAAAACACGCTCTGCTGCTGCCATTGTTTGCTGAAGGATGTTGGAGATATTGGCTAACTGGCTAATTGGCTGGGTAAATTGGCGCATATATTGGATGAAAGCCTGGATATCACCGACGGTGATCGCATTTTTAGCAGCCAGGTAACCACCCATGACACATACAGCCACGTACCCCAGGTTGCCGACAAAGTTCATAATTGGGAACATCAAGCCGGAAAGGAATTGGGATTTCCAGGCTGAGTCGTAGAGAGTATGATTGATCCCGTCAAACGTCTCAACACTCTTCGCCTCCCCGTTGAATGCTTTCATCACCATATGACTGCCGTACATTTCCTCGATATGCCCGTTAATATGCCCCAGGTAATCCTGCTGGCGCTTAAAATATACTTGTGTTTTTCCAATGATCAACCCCAAGAGTGCCAGGGAAATGGGTACGATTCCCAGGGCAACCAGGGTCATCGTCCAGCTAATGGTCAGCATCATCACCAAGATACCGACTACCGTAACAACGGAAGTAATGATCTGAGAGAGACTCTGGCTGAGTGTCTGGCTGACCGTATCCACATCATTCGTAACGCGCGAAAGGATCTCGCCGTGATTGGTGCCATCAAAGTATTTGAGCGGCATACGATTAATTTTTTGGGAAATGTCCTGGCGAAACCGGTAGGTGATTTTCATCGAAATACCGGCCATAATCCAGCCTTGGATATAAGCAAAGAACATCGAGGCGACATACAGACCAAGAGTGATCAAGAGGATCCGCCCAATGTATTCGAAATCGATGGAACCCGTTCCGGCAATTTGAGCCATCACGCCTTCAAAGAGCGCGGTAGTCGCCTTGCCCATGACTTTCGGCCCTACGATCGCAAAGATGGTAGAGCCAATGGCAACGAGCATGACAATTAAGATGGATATCTTATAAGAACCGAGGTATTGGAGCAGTTGTTGTAAGGTGCCGCGAAAATTGCGCGCTTTTTCACCTTTCATCATGGCCATCGGGCCTCCGCCTCCCATCGGTCCCCCCCCTCTGGGCCTTTGTGTTCCTTTCGCTTGGGGTTTTGCTCCGTGTGCGTTCATGCCAGTTCCTCCTTGCTGAGCTGCGATAAGGCAATGCCTCGATATACTTCACATTCCTTCATCAGCTCCTGATGCGTACCCTTACCTGCTATTCGGCCCTCATCTAACACAATAATTTGTTCTGCATTTTTAACCGTGGCGATACGCTGGGTAACAATAAACACAGTGCTTGAGCCCGTCTGTTCCTTGAGCGCCCTACGCAATGCAGCATCGGTCTTGAAATCGAGAGCTGAAAAGCTATCGTCAAAGATGTAGATTGGAGCTTTTTTGACCAGGGCACGCGCAATCGAAAGGCGTTGTTTTTGACCGCCTGAGACATTTGTCCCTCCCTGAGCAATTTCAGCCTCCACCCCTTCTGGCTTCGCATCGATGAACTCGCTGGCCTGAGCGATATCAGCGGCAAGCTTCAGATCTTCTGGACCGGCATGCTCATCTGCATACAATAAATTGCTTTTAATTGTGCCGGAGAACAAATTGCTCTTTTGAGGCACATAACCAATTTTGGCGCGCAGATCATGCTGTGTGACCTGGCGGATATCGATGCCATCTATATAGATACCACCTTGCGTCACTTCATAGAAACGTGGAATTAAGTTGATGACCGTAGATTTTCCAGAGCCTGTGGTACCAATGAAAGCTGTGGTTTGCCCGGGTTGGGATGTGAAACTGATATCATGCAAGACATCTTCTTCAGCCCCAGGATAACGGAAGCTGACATTGCGAAATTCGATAGTCGCTCTGAAGGGTTCGGAAAAGCTTTTAGGAGCCTCTGGATCTTTGATCGCTGGCTCAGTCTCGAGGACATCTGCCACCCGATCTCCAGAGACTGCCGCTCTGGGCAGCATGATGAACATCATCGAAAGCATGAGGAAGGAAAAGACGATCTGCATGGTATATTGCATAAAGGCCATCACATCGCCCACCTGCATGTTTGCCTCGGCCACCTGGTACGCGCCCACCCAAATGATCAAAATGGAGAGCGCATTCATGATAAACATCAATAAGGGCATCATGATCACCATCAATCGGTTGACAAACAAGAGCGTACTAGTCAAGTTCTGATTGGCAGTATCAAACCGTTCTTCTTCGAATTCCTGCATATTGAAAGAACGAATAACCATCATCCCCGACAAGTTCTCCCTCGTAACCAGGTTCAACCGGTCAATCAAGCTCTGAATGCTTTTGAACTTGGGAAGGGCGATTGAGAATACGATCAGGATCAAACCAAGCAGCACGATAATCGCCAGGGCAATGATCCACCACATAGTAGCGCCTTGATCCAATGCCCGGATTAACGCCCCAATGCCAATAATCGGAGCATAAATAACCATGCGCAGGATCATAAAGACGACCATCTGGATCTGCGTGATATCGTTGGTGGAACGGGTAATCAGTGAAGCCGTAGAAAACTTGTCGAACTCGGTGCTGGAAAAGCTCTCCACCCGCTGAAAAACATTCCGACGCAAATCACGCGCCAACCCGGCTGCTGTTCGTGCGGCGAAATAACCCACCAGGATCGTGCAGACTACCGAAACCAGGGTTACAAACAGCATCAGCACCCCAGCCCGCAAGATATATTGGGTTTGCAGCTTCACTGTGTCAATGCCTAGAGCAATATACTCTTCCTTGACCGATGGGATAGCTGCCTGGGTAAGCATACTTTCATTCAGCGAGGCGGTCTTTGCATCAATCAAGATATTCATCTTAGCCAGTTGGTCTGCCGGAAGCTTGCCCAGCACCGTGAAGATATCCATCCCTGCCGGGAGGTTGGAAAAATCAAATCCCATCTGGGCAACCATTGCTGAAGCAACGGCTGGGTCAGCTACAGCTTGCTCAATTGATGAGACAGCCACAAAAGCCTTTGCCATAATGGGGTTGAGCTTGTCCATCTCTGTTTGGTCGATCTCAATCAGGACATAAACTGGTTCATTAGCCAGGGCAGGATAATCTTGTACTGCCTGTTCGTAATCCGGTGAGTTCTGATCCATAAGCGTGTAAGCATTTAGAACCACATCCTTTTCTTCGGGGCTCATGAAAAGGAAGAGTTTGTCCATCTCACTCTTACGAATCGCCTCCGGGACAGCGTTTTCAATGCCTCCCTGTTGAATGCCAACATTAATGATCTTGGCTAAATAATCCGGCAAGGCCAGATCAGCATTAGCCTGAACAAAAAGCAGGATAATCGTAATCAGGATCAAAAGCCGATAAGGTTTTAAATACTTGGTTAATCTCAACATAGAAGGAAAACTCCTCGGTTAATCTTCTGTCTTCAAGGCAGCATCCGTCAGCAGGGTCAGGGCAGAGATGATCATCTCCTGCTCTTCAGAATTGAGTGCCTCTGCCAACCCCTCTACCCACTGACTGCGGATGGCAATACCACTCGAAACCAAGGCGTTTCCCTTGGCAGTCAAGCTTAATTTTTTCAAGCGCCTGTCTTCAAGATCTTCACTGCGCTCAACCAATCCCAGCTGGACGAGGCGATCGATATTTTGACTGGCGGCTGCTTTGGTCACCATTAATTGTTCGCCGACCTGAGAAATTCCCCCTCGACCACCGTGATGATATAAACGCATGAGAATTGAGATTTGCGAAAATGATAAATCTGTCTCAGACATGAAACGTTTGAAATCCCGGGCTGAGCGGTGCATAAACACTTCAGACCAACGTTGGATAACCTCAGTTAATGGTTTAGTAGATGGCATGGTTAATCTCCTTAATTAGTTAAACCGGCTTAATATATCGCAGCAGCTTAATTACGTCAAGGGAATGGAGGATTCAGATCGAGTCATCTGAATTGCGAATAATTTAGGTAAAGTTGGCGAGTCACCTTGCCCAAATTCAAAAGGGGTTGTAAGATTAAGATATATTTTCTTTATAAATCCAAGTGAGTTTTCCGGGAGGAAATATGCCTGACGAAAAATTTGACGAAAAAGAGCAGGAAAAGAGTGAAGAAAAGTCCTCCGAAGAAAAGACGTCCGAAGAAAAGAACTGGGATGAGAAATACAGGCGCGATCCGCTCAGTTCGATAGTCTGGGCATTTATTTTAATCTGGGCTGGCCTTGTTTTCCTGGCTTACAATCTTGGTTGGCTAAATTTTCAAACAATCTCAGGATTGCTTAAGGGTTACAAGCTGGATCCCTGGTCGGTGGTTCTGATAGGAGCCGGCGTGATCCTTCTAATTGAGGTTGCGACACGATTACTCGTTCCGGAATACCGCCGTCCTATCATGGGGAGTATCGTTCTGGCAGCCATCCTGATTGGGATTGGACTTGGAAATATTTTCAATTGGGTTGTCACGGGGGGGGTGATCTTGATCGCCCTGGGTTTACTGATCATCTTCCGAGGGCTCCGTCCTGAGAACAAGGAGTAACTACTTACAACCTCCCAAAGTTGAAGGTTGAAAATTCATCCCAGGCGTAGCGCAGCGGAGTCCACCACTGCTCACGCCCAATACAGCGGAAATAGGGTGGATCGAGAGCCAGGATACAATCACCGATCCGGTAGCGCGGAAAGATCGGTGTTGAAACGATTAATCCACCTATCTCACCCGGGCGCATTTCATGCAGCATTTTAATGCCGCGTGAAGTCAGCACCTCAAAAAAGAAGAGATCATAATTGGGCGTCCACCCGCGCGGCTTACCCATTTGCTGACCAAACATCCCTTCTGTAGCGCCGTAAATTTCTCGAATTGTGGCGGGTCCATAAAGTGCATGGAGAGAAGCCTGGTAGTGAGTATTAATACCCGGCACACTTCCGAGTGTCATGATCTGAGTCTTCCACAGATCCTTGGGATAGTCCCGATGAACTCTTCGCGTATAGCGGGCAAAACGGATGGCAGTCGGACACACCCCACCGACCAGAGTCACATTTTGATCTTTACACAACTGGAATGCCAGCTCGAAGCGCTTATCCCAATCTTCGAGTGATTTTCCGCCCCCCAACGCGTCGATCTCATCCTGGCTGGGAACAGAGCGAATCGGGGTAAACGCAGAAACATATTTCGTATAAATTCCAGAACTGTACCCGTAGGTGACTTCCTGCTCTCCCACTTGAACCGTCCCTACCACGGAAGGAAAGTTCAGATTTAAGTTTACCCCATCGAACAAATCGAACCGGCCTGTCTCGGAAACATACGCCAACATGGCGCGGCCTGCGCTGATCCGCATTCCAAGATCTGTCGGTGTCATGGGGATAAACTTCGACTCACCCTTCGTTGTTCCGCGTGTGATCGCCCATCCAACCGGCGCTTCAGCTAACAAGGCATTCACCTGACCGGCCATCACTTTCTCAATAACCGGCTTAATTGTCTCGTAATTAATGATCGGAAAAGCTCTCCGGTAATCTGCCAGCGTTTCGAACTCTGTCAGCTCGATACTGATGCCCATATTCGGTGTGAGCGTAATCTTTCAAGAACCGCTGCAATACTTCTTCTTGCGCTCTGGAAGGGTTTTCAATTGCCGAGTGCCAGGGATCAAGCTGGGAACGCAGGATTTGCGCGCCAACTTGAGGATCGATGCTTGCCATTTTGTTTGTCTCCTGGATCACAGTGAGAAATTATTTTTCCATTACCATATTCACGAGAGGAAGGCGCGGATCTTTTTCCTTCCAGTTCGCTTTAACCCAGGAATAAGCAGGATCATCGGTGGCAGCCAGCGACTGAGCCGAGCCTGCCAACATATTCAGGTAATAACAGTGATAGCCATGCGCGGCAACTACCGGATGGTATCCCTCCGGGGATAAGACCAGGTGATCATCACGCACCAGGATCAATTCATCAAGCTTTCCGTCCGCGGTATAAATACGCTGGTAGGCATATCCTTCCGGTCGATCGATTTTATAGAAATAAACTTCCTCCAGATCGGCCTCAAGCAAGCCCCCTTGTGGATCAAGGCGGTGTTGATCATGTTTATGCGGCGGGTAGGAGCTCCAATTCCCGGAAGGTGTATACACCTCAACCACTACCAATCGGCTGCAGTCGAAACCGGGTGGAATCATTTTATTAATCTGGCGGGTGGCATTTCCTCCACCGCGCAGCTCAATCTCTACATCTGGTGGGGTGATCAGGCGCGCCGGATGGTCGGAAAAAGCTGTACACCACCCATAAGCCATATCCAATGCACTCGTCGCCTCAACGGAAAAAATCGTCTGGCGTGGCAAGTACAGCGTGTAGGGCATACCCTGAAAGACATCGGGGCGGCGACCGATATTCATCCAATCCCCACGGTTGGAAGTCACCCGGCAGGTGCCTCCTAGCACAACCAGGGCATACTCATGCTCCCCGGTTTCATGCTGCCAAAGCGTCCCAGTCTGCATCCGCCGGGCAGCAAAAGAGAGATGCTCCCAGCCTGCTGAAACGGGCGTGATGCGCATGTATTCATCACTGTTAAAATTTGGTGAGATCAGAAGCGAAGATCGATAAGGACTCATCCCACAGCCTCTGACTCAACCTTGCGGTCGGTAAGTGATCGTCTTCTTACTGGCTTTCTCAATCTCCTCTGGCGAGATCAATACCGTCGTTTTGATCCTTGAAGCACCCGCTGATGAAGCGATCATTGAAAAGGCTGCGGCAGAGACATTATCTGGAAGCTCTGTCACAATAAACAGATCAACCTCACCAAACGAGAAATACATGACTTCGAGCCACCCATCCAGGCTGCGAATGGCGGTTTCCAAAATTTCACGCTGTTTATATCCGCCTTCTTTTAGAACTTCCTGTAAACCCGCTTCGGTATATGTAATTTGGAAGAGATATTTCGCCATGGTAAGCCTCCTTCATCCAGAACTAATCCGATAAAATGGTTAACCTTTTACTGATTCAATTATAGCAGTATATCAAAAAGGCAGATGTTTCTATTCCTCATTATAAATTGAAGACGATCGAGCGGGAGGCTAGGTCCGCTTGTTTAAGATTATAATAATCAAGATGCGCCTTATGGTCTTCTTCTTTTCCTGGTTAGGCATTGGGTTATTATTATCTCTCCTTGAGAATAATATTTTGCCTGAGATACCTGCACAGCAGGCGATTCCCACACCGACCATTGACCGCCTGGCATTACCCGTATTATCAGAACACCCATCTCAGGTAGAAACTGGCAGCAGTATATATTACTATCACTGTATGCCTTGCCATGGTGATCAAGGTCAAGGATTGACCGATGAATGGCGCGCAGTGTGGGAGGAAGACCACCAGGACTGTTGGGCTAGCGGCTGTCACAGCATTCGTGACGCAGATGAAGTGTTCACCATACCAACTGTGATCCCGCCTGTAATCGGGAGCATTGCCCTCGAAAACCGTTTTTCAATACCAGAAAAACTCTTTGAATATTTAAGAGTGACTCACCCACCTCAAAGTCCTGGAATATTAAAGGACGATGAATATTGGGCGCTGACTGCTTACCTGCTCGCCAAGAACGGGGTAATCCCTCCCCATGGAGAAGCAGGTCCCTTAGCGATAAGACACTCAAATATGCGATATTTGACCCTCATAGCTGTTATCGCAGCGGTTGAATTGGTTTTGATCGTCGGATTGGTATTGAGAAGGAAACTTCGCCTTAAGAGAGATGCGAAAGTATCATAGATATACTCTAGAAAAGTGGAAGCCGTTGATCCAATCTTATTTTCTCGAGCTGCTCCGAGAAGTCATCGGGCAGGTAGCGTTATGAGGCACTTCACCGCAATCGCAACCATCAGCAGCATACTTTCCACGGCAGAGTGGACATCTTTGGTTTTCATCCATCTCAATTAATTCACCTCGCCAGATGAAACAAGCCGGGCAAATGTGGTTGCGGGTTACCAGCTTTCGAGTGGGAATAAACATCTCATAAGTGACATGACTATCTTTAGTTAGCCACTGATATAGGTAACCTGTTCGTTTTGGATCCTGCACTCCAACCACACGGTCGAACTCAATATTTTTGTTCATAGAACTCTCCCTCATCCTGACGAAGCCGCGTAACATTGTGAACCTTGGTATCTATCAGTGCAATGTCCGTGCCAATTCAAAATTAAGATAGGCAAGAGTTTCAATCCATGTGAATTTGAACGAAATTATCGCGGCTCTCCTTTCATAAAAATAACCGGACGCATTTCTGCATCCGGTTATTTTTGCTTAGATCAACAGGTTAATTCTACTCTGTCGGATAAGGTTCAGCGCGGGTTAGTGTCGAAACATCACCGCCCAGATCCTTGAGACTATCGAAGAGCAGTTGCAAGGTATAGTGAGAGTTGTGTGCAAACGCACCAGGATCCTTGTAAGAGTACTGCAGGTTGTATGCAGCCCGCAGCAAACGAGGCGTCCAGGTACTATAAGATACCAATCCATTATCACCAGTATCGGGGTTGCCATCGCCATCCGCGTCAGCAAAGAAATACGGATAAGCGGTAGAGCTGTAAACAATACCTGTACCAGCCGTCTCCACTGCGTATTTCTGGATGGCAGCAAATACCAGCTCTTGCATGGTAGCAACTTCACTGGCTACACCTTCCGTCGTATCGCCATCGCCGTCAAAATCCACCGTCACCCATGCGGATCTTTGCGGGATCCTCACCAGCTTCACCGTGGCATCCTTGGCAAGAGTTTGTCTTGACCGTCAAAGCATGGACATCATGGCAGCTTACGCAGGTAAATTGGGCTTTAGCCACATGCGGGTGTACGCCGGCATAGGTCTGCCCATCGTATTCATAAGCCACCTGAGCCTCGGTGCCAAACAGCGTGGCACCCGCCGCAAAGTAGTGGACGTTGCGGAAGCTTAGTCTTTGCTCTTGGGTCATGACCTCGTCATCACCCAAGCCAGAGGCCTTCACGACTGCATCAACACTTGCTTTCGACTCGCGTCCCTGGTGGCAGCTGAGGCACAAATTGCCATCACTGCCTTCCCCGAAGGAGACAACCTTCTTGCTGGGGAAGGTAACGGTATTGATCGCGTAACGATTGGGCCAGTTCGCTTCATCATGGCAAGTGGAACACCAAAAACCGTTGGAAGGAGGCTGAGAAATCACCTGGCCGGCATTGTTGGGATCGAGGGACATGGGCAAGCCTGTAGCGGTGTGGCACTTCACACACCCGGCGGGAACAACACCCTCAGCATCCCAATGGCGGAAAGGCTCGGTGTTGCCAGCGAAGTGACCGGCATCATCGCGGTACGCAGCCGAAAGGTCAACCGGTGCGGCAAGCTTCTCATTCAAGCTGGCAATTGAATCATAGAGCAGCTGAACGATATACTTGTTACCATGCGCGAAGGCACCTGGATCCTTGAGCGACATCTGGTAGTTATAAGCAGCCTTGAGCAGACGGCCTGTCCAGGATTTATATCCATTGGCAGCCACAGCTTCATCAGCGTCAGCAGTTCCATTCGCGTTGGTGTCTGCGAAGAAGTAGGGATATGCATCCGGAGAGTAAGCGATGGCTGTCCCAGCGACATCTTTGCCATATGCCTGGATTCCCTGAATGAGCAGTTCCTGCAAACCCTGGATTTCATAGAACATACCTTCAGCAATATCTCCGTCACCATCGTAATCCACCGCAGAAGAAGGCTCGCGAATTTCTTTCAGGCCTTCAACATCGACAACATCCGAATGGCACGTCTGGCAGTTTTCCAACTTGACTTCCAAGCTGTGGGAATCATGGCAGGCTACGCAAGTAGCATAGCCTTCAACGTGATCATGCTTGGCATCGTACATCTTGCCTTCATACTCATAACCACCTTTGACTTCCGTTCCATAAAGCGTAGCAGCTGCAGCGCGGTAGTGGATATTCGTGAAACCCAGATCGGCACTGACAGTGTCATCATCGGCAACACCAACCGTGGCAATTGCCTCGTCAACCTGAACCTTAGAAGCACGACCCTGGTGGCATTCCATACAAACAGCTTCACCGCCTAATCCAGTGATCTCAACCCCCGATGGGAAGACCACCGAGGTCTTCGTCGCAGTAGCGCTGTTATGGCAAGCCGCGCACTCGATCGTCGTACCGGTAGGAGCAGCAGCATCAACTACGCCCGCCGCACTGCCATCAGCACCCACGAAATCTTGGAAACCGGGTGTGCTGTGGCACTTGGCGCAGTTCGTTGGTACTTCTTTGGGATCATCGCCATCCCAGTGCACAAAGGCTTCTGCTTCGACCACATTGTGCGGGGAATCTGCCCAGGTATCCTCGTTCGGCACATCCTTGACAACAGGCTCAGGGCAGGTCGGGCACTCTGGGCAGGTCGGACAGGTTGGACAGGGTTCCGCAGTCGGACAGGGGGTAGCTTCTACTGTAGGCTCTGGAGCCGACTGGCATCCCGCCAATGTCAACGCCAATGCTACAAACAACACCCCAAGAACGATTAACAATTTTCCTTTCATGATCATTCTCCTCAGTCAATATCAATTTCTAAATCGATAAATTCCACTTCTATTTGCTGTGATTGGCGCTATTATTTTCCTCCTTCCTTGGTTAGGGTCACTCACGGGCATATATCCATATGTGCAAATACAAACAAGTCCGTCTGGCGAGTTCGCCGTATTATACAACAAAAATGAGAATTTGATTAGTGCAAAATACCACGATTATATAGGGCATTTACACTACAGCACCCTATCCCAGAAAAGAAAAAAGCAGCAGAACGCAATCATTCTGCTGCCTCTCGAACAGTTTGTGTGTGAAAATTTTTACTTGACTTTTTGCTCCTGGATTTCTTTAGAGCGGACCAGGAACACAATCACCAGGATAATTAATTGTCCGACCACCATACCGATTAATTCAGGCATACGCTCGGCTATCACGGATAACCACGGCTGCCCCACCCGTGAAGTAGCCTGTCCGAATTGTGCCAGAGAAGTCGCAAGGCCGATTAAGTGATCGGTAATGTAGGCAACTGCTGAAAGGGCTAAGGCGGTAAATGGGATCGCTAAAGCCATTGTCCAAATAACTGCCACTAACGGAACTTTA
Source organism: uncultured Chloroflexia bacterium (assembly GCA_963754615.1). Taxonomy (GTDB): domain Bacteria; phylum Chloroflexota; class Anaerolineae; order Anaerolineales; family UBA4823; genus CAVVUF01. The sequence goes on from CAVWGW010000012.1 coordinate 249,640, forward strand.
CGCATATTGACCTCCTTTCTCTTACGAAGATCATAACGAGAAAGGAGCTTTGGGTCAATAGGCTAATTTAGATATTTTTTATTCTTGTTCGATAGGGTTTCAACCCTATCGTTTATGGTTCTATTAATCCTTTTCGAATGGCGTATTTTACCAACTCGCTCCGACTGTGCAGTCCCAATTTACGCATCACATTTTCTCGATGCCGTGCCACCGTGTGTTTACTGATCGATAAAGCTGCCGCAATTTCCTCATTCGTTTTTCCGGCTGCTAACATCTCCAGAACTTGTTGCTCGCGTGCTGTGATCTCATTGACCGATTCCTTTTCCTTTCCATCAGCAGCCTGGCTCAGAAAATCTGAAACCAGAACTTTAGCCAGCGAAGGATAAATAAATACCTCACCGCTGAAGGCTGCGTGAATGGCCTTGATTAAATCTTCCGAAGCAGCCCGCTTTGGAACGTATCCATCCGCGCCAGCCTGAAGCATTTCGAAGAAATACTGCTGATCCTCATGGATGGTCAGCGCAACCACGGCAATTTCTGGATGCTGTGCTTTTAGTTGTCGGGTAACCTCAATGCCAGAAATATCGGGTAGTGTGATATCCATAATCACAACATCCGGTTGAAGCTGGGAAGCCATCTCCAAGGCTTGTGCACCGGTACTAGCTTCCCCGACAATGCTCAGATCGGTCTCGCTCTCCAACAACATACTGATCCCTGTACGGACGATCTCATGGTCATCGACCAATAATAGACGGATCTCCTCAAGCATTGTGATTTACTCCTTTCCGAGGTACCCGAACTTCAACCTGTGTGCCTTTTCCAACCTGAGAAGTTATCGCGCAAGTTCCGCCAACCAAAACGGATCTTTCTTGCATCCCTAAGAGTTCCCAACAAGGTTTTTCCTTTGCCTGAGCGAGAACTTCTTCAACCGAAAAACCAATTCCATCATCGCAAATGATCATTACCACAAAAGAATCTCTCTCAAAAATCTGTATATCTACATGTGCCGCATGTGCATGACGGCTTACATTTGTCAACGCTTCTTGAGCAATTCGAAATATCACGACACGCAAATCTGAAGGCAAAGACAGATGAGGTATCTGGCTGCTGATCTCGATTTTCATCGGATTATTTTTTGCCAGATCATTGGCGTACCAGCGCAGAGCAGCCACCAAACCTAAATCATCGAGCTGAGGCGGGTGCAGTCCTGCAATTAACCTTTGTAAATCCTGCACACCATTGGAAGCTACCTTTTCTAACTGCTTCGCCTGTTCCAGAGCCCGCTTGGGCGTCTGCTCAATATTTTGAGCAAGACCCCGAAGACCCATACTAAGCGCAGTAAAACTCTGACCTACCTGGTCATGCAATTCAATGGCAATCCGCTTTCGTTCTGTTTCTTGCGCATTCACTGTGCGATGCAGCAGCTCCTCACGCAATTCTTCTAAGCGCTGACGTTCAGCCTCTTGAGTTTCCTTTAGCTCAGTAATCCGCCGGGTCGTTTCTACCTGGAAGGAACGCAAGGAACGAATAATGAAAATTGCCACCAGGCAAGCCATCAATGCGCGTAAAACTTGAATCGGAAATCCAAACCAGCGCAAGAAGCTCTCTGAATTCAGGTAAGGTGAAGGAAATATACCGCTTGGTGAGGCAAACACCTGTCCCACACATCCATAGATAGCAAAAGCAATCGCGGCCAAGGCAACATCCCGTCCGAATTTATTCATTCCTAACGAATTGAACCGGCGGCGCTGGATGAGCAATCCCCAAGCCGCAAAAGCCGCGCCAGGTACTGCCAGGGCATAGCGGGTATATACATCCGCGGTCGTCTGCCTAGAATTCGTATCCTGTGATGAGAATAAGATGAAACTTAAACCAGCTAACCAGATACCCGCTGCGACAGTGATACTGAGAGGAATGATTTTTGAATCAGGCTTATTTGCCAGCATACTAGCTCCGAATGCCAGGAGCATAAAAAATGAACTGGCTAACAGGATGATCCGGATGGGAAAGATTAACCCAGCCAGTGGACTTGAGAATGTTTGCCCTTGGATCAGGAGAAACATCTCAAACCACTCGTGACTGCCGTGGATAACGCCAAAAAAAGCAAGCAAGCGTAGAGACCGGGCAAAATCTAAATTACTGGAATGCCCCACCTCCAGCAGAATCGCAAAACCCATGCAAAAAAAGGAAAGCCCATAAAAAAAGAAAACAGCAATCAGGTTATTCAGAAAAAAATCAGCCATTCACTTATTTCTCGGGAGCACCAGCTTGGATCCAATCTTTAACTAACGCCAGTTCTTCCGGAGACAGTTGAGCAAAGTGGGGTTGGGTGTCAGTCTGTTTCTTGATGATTAAGCTGTTAGCAGGATCTCCCGGTAGAATGACAGCCCCATTAACACTCCCTTTCATCGCGCTCGAATAAGTAGTCAGGTTTAAACCTTGATTACCCAATTCAGCATGACATCCTCCGCAGCGCAACATTAATAGAGGGCCGATCGTTTCGTCATAAGTCAAAGGACCCTCACTAAATACAGGCGCTTCTGGTGTGGGTGGTAGCTGGTTCTCAAGTATCTCCCTCAAAGCAGGTGCATCAAAACCGGCATATGTCCAAACATTCCCATGACAGGCACTGTTGGAACAGAAAGAGGAATTATCTGTACCACCGGGATTCGAGGTCGTATGGCAGTTCGTACAGGTATTGTTAATTGCGTCTCTATGCAAAGAAATCCAGTTCGGATTACGATGCGTGGTCGGCTCGGGACCGCGGCTGATCTCAATATCCGCCGTAAAATCCTGGTTATTAGCCACAACCGGGATCGAATGGCAAAGATTGCATTCCATCCGGATAGCTTCTTGTTCAGAATTCAAGTGCTTACCATCATGACACCGGAAACATCCCGGTGCATATTTGTGTCCGATGTTATCCGGGTGCGAATTCCAATCAGATTTCTGCTCGATAAAAACAGATTGTTGGAAGACATTCTGGATGGATTCCACTGCGGTTTGTATCTTTTGTTGATTCTCCGCATAATAAGAGGGGTAGTAAACCCGGTAATAATCCTTCAAGGCTTCAATCCCTTCAAGCGCTTGCACTTGAGAGGTATAGGTGGCTCGAAGGACCTGGACGCCTTTCAGTCGAATATCGGGGATAGACGAATCAATCGTACCATTGGATAGCAATGAATCCACAGCATTTTCAGGCTGGGGAACCAAATGGGTAATGCGATTGTGGCAGGTGAGACAATCCATTTCCTTTAGATCATTTTCACTGATTGTAGAAGGATCGATATTCGACTCAATATCCACGTACTCTTCATAAATCCCGTCCTCGTTATACACCCGCACGTAGGGAATTTCCTGTTCAGATTGATCCGTTGGGTAGTATTCAATTTTCTGGATAATATGCCAATGAATTCCCTTACCTCCCTCGGTCCGAGAATTGCCACCGCCCGTTTTTAGTACAAGATAAGTTGTGGTTTGGGAATTATCCTTGTCGTTTCCGAATTGCTTTAGCTCTATCAAACTATCATCCGAAAACTTTTGAGGTGAGTGACACTTTTCGCAGGTCTCGCGTGCCGGTCGCATATCATTGGCAGTAATAGGATACTCATAATTCTTAAAAACCGTATAAAAGACATGCTTTAAATCACCGGCTTTTCGAAAGACCTGGGTGCCAATAAAAGCGCGTCCAATATGACAATCCACACAGGCAATATTGGCATGTGGGGATACTTGATAAGCAGTATATTCCGGAGGCATCGTGTGGCAAGAGGTCCCACAGAATTCAGGCGAATTCGTATATTCCCAACCATAAGCTGCACTCATAAGGACGATCAATGTAAGAAATCCCAATAAGGCATAGGGAGCTACACGGACGATGAATTTTGCGTCATGGGATGGAAAGAAAAATTGCTTGATTTTGCTTGTGAGGCGTTTCATAACCAATTCTCCTTCTTACCAATAAAGATTCCGAGAATTATTTTTCAGGTGCGCCTGATCCGATCCAATTAATTACCCGGTTTAATTCGTCAATTGTTAACTGACCTGGATGTTTACCCGTAGATTGTAATTGAACAAGGATGCTGTTGTACGGATCCCCTGGCACAATCGCCGGTCCACTGTTGCCGCCTTGCAGAGCGCTTTCATATGTTTCAAGTGATAAACCGCCAACCTTCGTCGCTCCATGACAAGTATCGCAGCGGTTGCGGAAGAGGGCCTGAAAATAACCATCCCAGGTATCCGCACCGGCTGGTTGGTCTGGATTCGCGGTGGGAGTGGGAGTAGAAACTGGACGAGGCGTGGGAGTAACCGGTACATAGACTGCCGCGGTTTCACCTTGTGGTATGGTGGTTAAGGCTGTCGTTTCTACGGTAAGGAATTTTATGATCCCGAATCCCAAAACAATTGTTAAAACACCAGCGAAAGGGAAGAAAACTCTCTGTCGCTTGCGGATTAATGACGGGGCAATTGGCTCTCCTATTCCTCCAGCTTCAAACTCAGCCAGCTCGGCTGGATGCTCATGCTCCATTTCCTCTTTCGTCAGCGTACCAATGAACATACTCTTATTGAAATGTCTTAAATGAACATGGTAAAAATGCCATAAGATGATCGCCAAAACTGCTAAAATTGCCTCAGCGCCATGCGCAGCTTTTGCAGCAGGTATGATTTGACCGGGAAGATAACGCGTGGTAGTGATCGGGTTCCACATCACGAATCCTGTCAGACCCATGATGACCGTTCCCCACACCAGTGCCAGGTATTCTGCCTTTTCAGCATAACTATACCGGCCATAATAGGCGCGTCGCTCTCGAAAACCTAAATTGTATAAAATATCTTGAATCACATGCTGGAAATCTTGGATGAAGGGGAGCATCGTCCAGGGTGTCCGCTCGACATACACCTTATACAGCACTTCGATGACGTGATATACGCTGATTACCATCATCACTGCCGCAGAAAAATGATGAATCTGGCGCGTTCTTTCGATTCCACCTAATCCATTTAGAATAGCCAGCCCCCAAGGGGAATCCGCAAATTTTTGCGCTAAGCCCGTAAAGCCCAATATTGAAAAAGAAACCAAGAAAATAATATGCTCAATCCGTTGGGGAATCGAAAAGCGCAGATATTTTTCCTTCTTTTCTTCTCTGGAATGGTCCTCAGAGATTGGCGACCCCGGGATTATTTCTTCATCATGAGGGACGTCCAGCAGATTCTGATCTTGAGGAGCATCTGCTAGATTCTGATCCTGAGGTACCTCCAATAAATTCTGATCCTGTGGGGCATCCGGTAGATTCTGATCCTGAGGAGCATCTGCTAGATTCTGATCCTGAGGTATCTCCGATAAATTCTTATCCTGTGGGGCATCCGGTAGATTCTGATCAGCCATTCTGCACCTCTTCACCTTGAGTTTTAGAAGGCGGGGGTGGAGGTAAAGATTTTTTTCGCTTCTGATATTTCATAAAGAGGGAATGTCCAACATCAAGAGCTACTAAGAATCCCATGCCACCTATCACAAGAGGGATAAAGAATTTATAAAACAGCTCTACATAATAAACCAGGCGGTTATTTTCCGCAGAGGGGATGTAATGGGATAACCAGGCCGAAGGAAAATTCGTGGTCGCGTCAGGATGGCATATCTTGCACCGCACCAAGAGGTTTTCCTTGATTTGGATGCCCGCCACTGGATCATCGACGCGTTGGATATCATGAATACCATGACAGTCATAACAAACCGCCTGATTGACTTCGGCATCGGGAGATTGTTTCTCGAACACGCTGACCGTCGTCCCATGGAAGTCAGCCACATAAGTCGACAAAACATCCGTAGATAGGCCGTACTTTCCCATCAGCGTTTTATCGGTATGACATTCGGCACAAATTTTTGGTGAATTCAAACGGAAATTTGCAGTCGCAGGATTAGCTATATTGTGTACGCCATGACAGCTAATACACGTGGGTACATCCTGATTATTCTCATCGAGCAGTGCAGCACCATGAACGCTGGTGGCATATTTCTGATAGATGGCATTATGACACTGAGCGCACATCTGAGGGATTAAGATATGGGCTGAGGGGAGCAATTCTCCGGTTTTCGGATCCGTTAACTGCTTCACTGTGTGTGCAGTATGGCAGTCGACACAAACCGCCGCATTTTGATTACCGGATGCCAGGGCAGCTCCATGAACGCTGTCTTGCGCTTTCTCAAACTGCCCCGAATGACAGCGATAACAAACAGGATTGAGGGATAGCGTTGCATCTCGCCGGCTGGCTGCAGTCCAGGCAGGATGGGGATAATTCCCTACCAGGGTATGACATTGCACGCAGGCGTATCCTTTTTTACCATGGATTGAAGCTGCATGATCATCCCCAGAAACATATAAATCAAGCTCATCTCCATTCTCAAGCGTCATCGTCAGGCCGGGCTGCCCGTGACACTCCAGGCAGGTCTCATCGCTGATCGACATCTGGGGCGTGGGCTCTCCAGGATTGGAAGATTGCAGCAATGCAGCGGCATTCGCGATCTGGTTTTCATTGCGTACTTCAACTGAAAAAAACGCCAGAATGAAGAGAAAAACCAGGCTGATCAGAATAAAAGAATACAAGGCACGGCGAACAGGCATTACGATTTGCCTCCCGTCTCGGTTTCTTTTTGGGTTTGCACCATGATCCTTTTGTATTCAAGGTCATGATATTTTTTCATTTCATCTTCATTCAGTTTCCCGGTGAAGATGCTCAGGTTCAAACGCTCAAAATGAACATGATAAAAATGCCAAATTACCACGAAAATCATGGCAACAATAGCTTCAGTACTATGCGCCATTAGAGCAGCCGGAATAATCCCTCCAGGCATGAAACGCGTTACGAAGATCGGGAACAATAAAATCAACCCGGTGACCACCATGATTCCGATCCCGAAGAACAAGAACCAATAAGTCACTTTTTGCTCAAAGTTATACTTCCCATATACAGGTCTCTCTTTACTGATAAACAATAAAAACTTGACCATCTTCCAGGCATCTTTTCCATCTTGCAAATTCGGGAAAATATCACCTGAAAGCTTGCGCCTGGCTAACAAAACGATCCCATTCCCAATATGATAAAGGACCAACAAAATCAGAAAAACGGCAGCAATATGATGAATGGTCTGGATTGCTTTCACCCGATCTGGAGTCGATAAAATGTACTGGCTCCAGGATGCGGTTCGATATTTCTGAGGCAAGCCTGTCAACAACAAGATCCCGAAGCTTAGCAAAAGGATGACATGTTCCCATCTTTGGGCAAGCAAAAAACGCTGAAAGATATGTTCAGCGCGCACAGGAGCTTCCTCATCACGGATCGATACACTCATGCCAGGCTCCTTTTCACACGCGCAATCGTTGCGTGAAGGATTTGGAGGCCAACGTAAATGATTGACCCCCATAACACCACCGGAACGAAATAAGAATAAAATAATTGGACATAATAAAGCCACGGGGTACTTAACTGGTTAATGTCATTATGCCCGACCCAGGCTCCTACCCAATTGGGTCCAGCAGTTGGGTGGCATTTTTGGCATGTAGCCAATAGATTTTCCGAATTTACGCTTGAATCTGGATTACTGGCTGGCAGGATATTGTGGATGCCATGACAATCCGTGCAAATCGCCGAATCATGCCAGATGGAAGGCCAACGCGTTTGATAAACGGATACATCGACTCCATGCCAGGATAGCTCATAAAGATCATATACGTTCGCGGGCAAACCATATTTTGACATTAACGCCTCATCAGCATGGCAGCCAGCGCATAATTCTGGAGTCTCTACCCGGAACTGCTGGGTACGTGGATCCTGGATGTTGTGAACCCCATGACAGTCGGTACATACGGGTACGTCGGGGTTATCTTCCTGAAGCAAGGCGCTTCCATGGATACTGTGTGTATATGTGTTAAAGATATCCTCATGGCAATTCCCACAAGTTTCGGATACCTTCGTGCGCGGTTGATCTGGGGATTGGACATCATGCGCACCATGACAATCCGTACAAATGGGAGCTGCCTGGTTTCCAGCCTCAGCCACCTGTTCATGCATGCTGTCCTGTGTTTTCTCGTAGATTTCCGAATGACATTTCTTACAAGCCTCTACATAGGCCTGAGATAATTCTCGCAGGGAGTTAAAGTCAGACTCTGCATGAGGATAATCTTGAATGCTGGTATGACAAGCCTGGCACTCGATTCCAATTGGGCTGTGGATCGAATGAGCCAGGTTATCTGGATTGATATATAGTGAAAGTGTCTCTCCACTGGGCAACTGCTTCTCCAGCCCCGGATCATTATGGCAGCCCAGGCAGTAACCTTCTGTCGTTTGCAGTTTTTGACCAGCGATTGCCGAAGAATAAATGGAAAAGCTCGCCAGGAGAACAAATCCAACCGCCAGAATGACCCAAATCAAAACACAGGTTTTCCTAGACCGAGCCATGCGCTAGATCTCCTTTTCCTGAGTGATTATTGTCTTCATGTTCTTCCTTCGGCTCAGGAGGTGGTTCTTTAATAAATCCAAATCGACGCAGTAAATAGGAAATCCCGAATAATATCAATAAGGGAACAAGACAGCGCAATACACAAAGCAGGGGAACAATCAGCGGACTGGAAGTTGAATCATTCATAGCAGGCTCTCCCAACCAACTTCGACCAGAGGAATTATCTACTCTTATAAGTTGTACTTAATCACCACTGACGATCATCTGCTAAAGTATAACCTAATCTGCTAAGAATTAGAAATTCATTAAAAAAACCCTTGAGCGATACAAGCATATCATTCAAGGGCGGAAATCAACCACCTCAATGTTCCTTATCATCGAACAAGGGTAAGTACCTCACCCCTAAAGTGAGAAGCAGCAGGGCATATCCGATTACACCAAGTGCGATCCCCCACTCTGTCCATGCTGGAAAATACTTACCTGGTTCGATGGCCGAGGTGATGCCCGGTGAATACTGCACAGGTATCGTTAATCCCGAGACAGTCGTATTCCAACGGTTGAAGATAATTCCCATGACAGCCGCAGCAGCGCCCAAAACCAGGTAACGTGGTTTTCTATTGGTTTTTGGATTGAGGAAGATGAAAACAGGAACAAGGATCCCCAAGATGATCTCTCCAAACCAGAAACCAAAATTGTATGGCGTTTCCTGGTTAAGGATATATAAGGAATTGCTGACAGCCGGTGTTCGACCGTAATAAGTTACTGCAGCAATATCCCATATTTTGATATAACCGTAAGCCATTAAGGCAAAGCCGCTGAAACGCGCAATGGTCCATTTCACCTGGTCTGGTACCAGTTTCTTCCCTTTGATCCATTCAACCACATAAACCACGGCCATGGTGAGGGCCGGCCCCACTGCCACAGCTGACAGGATGAACATGATAGGCATGCTGGGCTTGAACCAGATTGGTCTGGATTTTATAACCCCATAGGTCGCGCCCAAGGATGATTGATGGAGGAGCGAGATCAGCAAACCTGCCAGAGCAAAAGCGGGCGCGGCTCGATGGAACACACTTGCAACTTTTCTGATCCAGGGCCAGCGATCAAAGAATTTTCCCTCGACAATGACTGGAAAGAATTCCAGGAACATAATCGTCAGGTAGATGGTGATGCACCAAGTAATTTCCCAAAGAACCGAGTGCACATTCCAAAACACCCAGGGGTGCCAAAACCGGTCTGGTCGGCCGATATCCATGACCAGGGTAAGCAGTGCAGTGGTATACCCGATAAATCCAACCAGCACAGCCAATCGGATGATCGATCGGAATTGCTTGATTTTAAACACATAAACCACGGCCGATAAAGTGAAAGCCCCCGCTCCCAAGGCAATCGCTGATAGGTCGATGGTAATCCACAATCCCCAGGGCACTTGGTCGCTCATATTGGTGACAATTAACCCATTCCAGAATACCACGACTGCCGAAACAAGCCCGATCATCAGGAGCAGCCCCAAGAACAAGTACCAAATAAAAATGGTAGGCTTCCAGGTAAAAGGCTTTTGCCGTTCGATCGTTGTCGATGCCATGGTTACAACCCCTCCTTCGGCGGGATATAGTAAACACTAGGGTTTGTACCCAATTCTTCCCGCAGACGAATAGTCGGATTCGCCTCAAGAACTTTCGAGATTTGGCTTTCAGGGTTTTTCAGATCACCAAATACCCTTGCCCCAACCGGACAAATATTGACACAAGCTGGTGTGGCGTCCAGGTCTTCACCCGGGATCAAGCCAACTTCTAAACCTTTATCGATACGCTGGATACAGAAAGTGCATTTTTCTACCACTCCCCGCGGCCGAGTTTCTATCTCCGGTACGCCCCAGGTGGGTACATAGGGATTCTCCCCTTCGCGTGCTTTCCAGTTGAATCGACGGGCGTCATAAGGGCATGCTACCTCGCAATACCGGCACCCGATGCAGCGATCATAATCCATCACAACTAAACCATCATCACGAATGTAGGTCGCACGAACTGGACAAACTTCAACACAAGGGGCCACCTGGCAATGTAAACATGGTCGGCTGAAATAGAACGTGGAGCCGTTTGAATTGATTTCTTCACTTACCACGTTCCAGGCCATGTCTTCTGCACATCGTTGGTTGCACAGCAGGCTCTCAGGCAATATTCACAGCCAATACACTTATCCAGGCTGATGACCATCCCCCAGTGATACTCTCCGGTAGCTCCATGTCCTCCACCCGCTTCTGTTTCACCTTCGATTTGCTGTTGCTTCAAGACAGAGAAGGGTGATAAAGGTCCTGTAGTAAATACCTGAGCAGCCAAAACAGATCCCACAGCTGTAGCACCCAGTGTGAGAAAGTCTCGGCGTGTAAGCTGGACGGAAACTTTCATTTTCTTACTCATTTTCTTCTACCTCTTCAACAACCAACCGTTTACTGACAATCCAGGCCGCTGTTCCACCGATGATCAAACCAACAATCGCTCCTTGTGCAAGCCCGGTATACAATCTGACCGTACTTTGCGTCTGGAGAGTAGTAACTTCTTCTTCCAAAGTAGTCTTTTGCTGTTGAAGTGTACCGATATCTTGATTCTGTAATTGATCCACTTCTCCAGTTAGCTTGACAATTTCATCCCGCGAATGCACGGTATCTTGATGGCAGCCGATACAAGCATCCGACCCGACAGAAAAAGTATGTCCGGTTGCTACGAGCCCATCGATGGGATCATCTTCTCGAGGTGCTGAATACATGTGACAGTTGCTGCATTCCAATCCGGCATTCGCATGCGTGCTGTGAGTGAAGGTATCACCGCGTTCCTTATGACAATTGGTACATAAGCCCGTGACCGTATCGGCTTTGCGAGTCTGAGAATGAGGATTATGGCAATCCTGGCATTGAATCCCTACCTCGCTATGCTTACTCGCATGCCACTCATCTGTCGTTGTCTTATGGCATTGAGCGCAAAGTTCGGCATTCGGTTGGATTGGCATGACCTGCGCCGGGTGTCCAGGCTGCATCGGACCATGACAAAACTCGCAAGTTACCCCTTCCTCCAAGAACGTGCCTGTCTGGGGATCATAACCCGTTGTGTGGCACTCCAAGCACCGGCTATCAGAACCTAATTCTGACCAATCGCGCTGGAAGATCGGCGAAGAAAAAGCATTGGCGTGGAAAGTATCCTTCCAGGCAGTGTGAATATTTTCATGGCAGGACTTACAAGTCTCAGAACCAGCAAATCCCCCAGGAATCTGAGTTGGCTGTTCAGCTTGCAACATCGGAGATGCGCTGACTGGATGAGTGAAGGCCGCAGCTGCACCTATCACAAGGCTAACCAGAAAGAAGCTCATGAAAACCAATATGAAGGTTCTTTTATGGATTGAGCGTGTTTTGTTCATCTTTGTACTCCATAATCCAAGAGATTGATTAAGATCTCAACGCATAGGGTGTTCGCACTAAAGTACCCTATATTCCAATTGAATTCTAGTGCATTTTTTATGGATTTACTGAGGGAAGAATGTCATACACTATGATGACAGATGTAATAATTGATGTTCTGTCGACTACTACACGAAAAAGCAGTGTGGTTTGTAACGATGCTAAGCTTCAATTCTCACCACTTTTCAACTTCAACACAGGCTACATATAATTTGAAATCAAACCCATCTACAATTTTAATCCATGAGAGGTTATCGTAAATCACATTTGGATTATAATGCTCTAAATTAGGGGGCTGATTGGATTAGTATCAGGAGGACTAATGATGGAACTAGCTATGATCGGACTGGGAAAAATGGGGGCAAATATGGCCACTCGCTTGTTGAATCAGGGCCACCGAGTGATTGCCTATGATGTTAATGAAGAAGCTGTACAAAGCCTGGTAGATAAGGGAGCAGAAGCAGCCCAAAGCCTTGAACTCATTGCACAAATCCTCACCCCTCCTCGTTCAGCATGGGTGATGGTTCCCGCAGGACGGATCACAGAAGAAACCATATTCGCTCTAGCCGAAAGATTTTCTCCAGGTGATACAGTAATCGATGGGGGTAATTCTTACTATAAAGACAGCCAACGACGAGCTGCGTTGCTCGAATCCAAAGGCATCCATTTTATCGATGTAGGGACTAGTGGAGGTGTCTGGGGCTTGAGCGAGGGATATAGCCTGATGATTGGAGGTGAAGCTAAGGTTGTCAAACGCCACCGGAGCATTTTTGAATCCTTAGCACCCTCGACGGATAAAGGTTGGGGACATGTTGGTCCACATGGAGCAGGTCATTATGTCAAAATGATCCATAATGGGATCGAATATGGCCTGATGCAAGCCTATGCGGAAGGGTTTGAACTACTCCAATCCAAGCAAGAATTTAACCTAGACCTGCATCAGGTTGCAGAAATTTGGCGTACCGGTTCAGTTGTGCGTTCCTGGTTATTAGATTTGACAGCCCGCGCCCTCGCCGATAATCCCGAACTGGAGGGCATCAAAGGCTGGGTAGCCGACAGCGGTGAGGGGCGCTGGACGGTTTTTGAAGCGATTGACCAGGATGTACCCGCCCCGATTATTACTTTGGCCCTTCAAATGCGTTTTGCCAGCCGGCAGGAGGAGAGTTTCAGCGCGAAATTATTAGCTGCTTTAAGGAACCAATTTGGCGGTCACGAAGTCAGAAAGGACTAGCTTGTGCTGAACTGGAAATGGCCTTAAAATATAAAAGAACCCTTTCCATTTTGTCTGTAATAAATTTTCAAAGTAAGGAATGGAGATACTATGCGAAATACTGTTATCATCATTGGTTCAATTGTGGTTGTATTGTTATGCCTCACCATGATCGGTGGGATCTTCTATGGAGTGAAATTCTTTACCCAACCTCAAGCGCCCACACTTGCCCTCACGACTGCGACCAACGCCCCCGCTACTCAAACCTCTGTTGCATCCAAAGCAACAGTGATCGCCGTACCCACAGAATCACCCACCAAAGCCCCTCTGGTTTGCGGTCAATCGGGGGATTGGATCATCCTGGCTTTAGGAAGAACGATCCATAAAAGTGTCCCACCGGCAGAGATGATCCGCTTGATGAAAGTCGATTTTGATGAGAAATCTGCGGTCGTTTATTCCTTCCCTCCTGATTTGGTGGTCGAGACTCCCGGGCTGACCGCAAAATATCAAATTCAGACCTCTCGCCTCCAAGATATTTTTACAGTACTTGTCATAGCTGACGGGGAAAGCAAAACGACTGAAATCAATGCCTCACAGGCAACCGCCCAGGCGATTTTAGATAATTTTGGGATCGCGGCTGACCATTATTTCACCGTTAAAGAGGATGTTGTTGAGGAGATGCTGACTATTGTTGGCGGGATCGATGTCACTCTGTCGCAGGATTTTACAATGCCTGATTACTCCACAAACCCAGGTCTCGTACTGACAGCCGGCAAGCAGCATCTGGATAGTGAAATGGTCCATGCTATGACTACGTTTCGCACCAGTGCAGAAGAGGAATCATATCGCCTTGCAAATCAAAATATTGTCCTGGCAGGCATGTGGAATAAGTTGCTCGATCCAGCCGTTTATGTGAAGATCCCTCAATTGTATTCTTCCTATCAGGATAATATCACGACGGATCTAAGCCTGGAACAATTTGCAGCCTTGAGCTGTTTGAGCCGGTTAATTCCGGCGGAAAATATCACCGTCGATACGCCCAGTATTGAACAGCTGATCGTTCATGAAGATGGCTCAACATATATGAAAAATCCCGAATTGTTAATTCCAGAAATCCAGGCATTATTCTTAGAACCATAGATGAATTGTTACCTTTGTATTACTTGCGAGGTGCTGGCACGCCCTGTCTATTGGTGTGCTGCCACCTCACCTCATTTATTGGATGTGGAGCTCTTAAAACGTGGCCTGCATAATCAGCCCTTGAACCTGCGTGCCAGGCTTCAAGATCGCATCGATGAAGCAGAAAACCAGGGTTACAGTGGCATCATCCTTGTCTATGGATTGTGCGGACAAGCAACAGCAGGATTGGTGGCACGCTCGATACCTTTAATCATCCCGCGTGCACATGATTGTATAACGCTCTTCCTCGGAAGCCGTGCTCGGTACCAGGATCAATTCGAAAATTATCCCGGCACATACTGGTATTCCCAAGATTATATCGAGAGAGACGATGGCTCTGGCACGACCCTCTCAATGGGATCTGGCTCAGATACTGATTTACAATCGGTATATGCTGAATATGTCGAAAAATATGGCATAGAAAATGCCGATTACTTAATGGAAGTGATGGGCGCCTGGCAGCAGCACTACCAAAGAGCAGCCTTTATCGATCTTGGCATCGGAAACAGCTCGAATGTCGAAAAAAAGGCTCAAGATGAAGCAGCCCGTCGTGGCTGGGTCTTTGAGAAGCTGGCAGGCAACTTAAATTTAATACGAGATTTGCTCGAAGGCAATTGGCAGGATACAGAAACCCACCCTACACAAACCCAGGAGAATAATCGCTTCCTGATCGTTCCTCCCGGTCAAAAAGTCATCATGACCTATGACAATCGGGTCACCGATTGCGAAAAAGGGAGTGCTTAACCGGTAAGGTGCTTGACCACAATATCGATCAGCTCTTGATGAGGGATGCACTCGTCGAATGCGAAAGACCGCATGATCTGGTCTAGATCTACCTTTTGCAAGCCCTCGAATAAACGGGCGTAGGTTCCTTGCATCAAGCCCGCCGTATAACCTGAAAGTGCAGCCTGGGCAAGATAATGCCGGTTTGCAGCCGGATCGATCCGCTCATCTTCGAGAGTTGACTCGATCATGTGTGCAATCTCATAAACCTTTTGCTTGACAGGCGTAGGCGGAATCCATCTCATCCAAAAATCTGTCGCCAGATTCTTTTTCGCTTCTAAAACAGGGAGAATTGTTCGGATATAGTTGGAAGTTGGATCCATCTGCACCCACCCCATGACATAAATATCTTTGTACGTCCACATCGTCCAATGAACGCCATATTCGTCATAAACACTGAGCTGGTCGTCTAAGGCGCGCAGGCGATCAGGAATTTCGTGGGCGGGTCCATTATAGGCTGCGCCAAATTCCCCTACCCATAAGGGAACCTGGTATTTTTGAGAAAATCGAGTTCCACTTTGGTTAAGAAACACCTGCTCTTGCTTGTTGCGATCCCAGAGTTCGCCATTAATCAAGCCAGGATAAGAACCCGGGCCAAATCCACCAGCATTGTAGTTATGACTGCTATAAACCAGGTTTGCTGCAAAAGGAGCTTCCAGGCCGTCAAATTGAGATGAATAATAATCGCCTTCTAAGAAGATAATATGTTCCGGATCAATTGCACGGATGGCGTCAACAACCCGCCGGTAAATCCGGTTGATCACCTGCCAATCAGGCTGATATTGCGAAGTAAATCGCCCAAATGGGGTGTTCGTCACCGGCTCATTCATCACATTATAGCCAGCGATCACGGAGCGTCCCCGGTAACGGCGGGCAAACTCTTCCCATAATGCAACAAAGCGGTCTTGAAAATGAGGGTGCTGCCAGAAAAAGGTGTGCCGGCTTGAATTATCACTATGCCAATCCGTATTCTGCCATCCCTGAACAGCGTGCATATCCAGGATGACATAAAGCCCATATTTCTCACATAATGCCAGCGCCTGATTCAACCTTGCAAAGCCTTTCTCTAGGTATTGAAAAGGCTGGGAATCATCCTCAAAATGCCGGTAATTCAGCGGCAGGCGCACGACAGTAGCCCCCAAAGATTTCAAATAAATGACATCATCTTCGCCGAAGAAATAATCCAGCATCTTATCGAAAAAGTATTCTCCTTTTTCTTTACCTAACACTTCGGCAAGCCTCATCCGGGTGCCGTGTTCGGAACCTGGATAGCCGTTGATAAACTCCTCCATGTTCATCCACCCACCCACGCACACCCCTCGCAAATAGACCGGTTCATGAAGGGAGTTAATGATTTGGTTTCCACTCACCTGCAGTATATCCATACGACGCTCCTTATCTTTTCGAAAACCGGTGCAGCCAGACACAGGCTGCGCCAACTAATCCAGCCTGGTAACCCAACTGGGCTGGTAAGATTCTCACCTTTTCATAGGGAACATAACCACAGATCTTCCGGATTGAGGCTTCGATCTGATCCCAGAACAAGTGCCTGCTTTTCATGACCCCTCCTCCCAAGGCAATCACATCTGGGACAAACAGGGTTACCAGGTTTGCCAGGCCAATTCCCAGATATTTCCCCTCACGCACAACAGTTTCACGCGCTCTCGCGTGACCTTTTTCTGCGGCAGAACATATTTCTTCTGCGCTGGTGAATCCAGAATCATTCATCCAATTAACCATCGCAGGGCCGCTGGCCAGGCTCTCCCAACAACCGCAGCCGCCGCACGAACATAACGGTCCAGCAGGATCGATAATATGATGTCCCATTTCAGGGTGAGACCCCTCTACCCCTCGGTAAAGTTTACCATCGATGACAAATCCTGTACCGATCCCTGTGCTAACCGTAACATAAAGAAAGCGAGTTGCCCCTTTGCCGGCTCCCCAATCCGCCTCACCTAAAGCCGCCGCATCCGCATCATTCTCCATGGCTGCTGGCAAACTAAAAGCACTGGAAAGCTCTTGCACAATATTGAAACCTTCCCAACCTGACAAGAAATCCAGTCTTCCGATCTCTCCTGTCATAGGATAAACTGGTCCGGTGCTGCCGATCCCGATACCCGCCAGGCTGCCTCGGCAGTCCTTAAGGATCTCTCTTAGAGATTTAGCTATGCGCATGACCGCGTCTTGCGGCCCCAGATCCGCCTGGGTGGGCATATCCCGACGGGCAAGGATCTGACCCTCTCGATTCACCAGCCCCACGGCAATTTTGGTGCCGCCAATATCAACAGCCCCAAGCAAGTCTAGCTTGTCCATTCGACGACTGCCCCTCCATAAGCCTGAATTCTCATCCTCCAACCTGCCCCCTGAAAATCCAGCTGCACCCGTTCCTGATCCTTGATCTCGACTGCAGATTTGAGCGTCTGCCTACTAGTGACCTGGATCTCACAAGGCTCTCCACAATGGTTTGCCAGAACTGCATAGCCCCTACCCTCTCCAGCAATGGCTGAAACTTCAACAGAGGGGTGGTTTGTCGTAAAGAAAGGTTTGATGACAGCCCAATGGCAAATCTTTTGGTACAAGAGGTGTGTATTTTCGAACTCTTCAAAGGCAGAGGGCTTCAGAGCCAGGTAGCTTTCCAGAGGATAGGCACATAGGATTGTTTTCCCAAGCCCATATTCATTTGCTACGATCGCTGGTCTGCCATTTTGATCAGAGCCAACTACCTTCCCTCCAACGACTTCCAATACAGCCGGCCAATGTTTATATCCTGGCTGAGAGGGTTGGAAAGGACCAAGCACAATCGACAAGCCTCCACTGAATGAGTCCTCAACGGTCAGCTTCACCTCACCCGTCGGAACATGATCGACCAATACTGCACCGAAAAGGTCAACCATTTCCGGAATGGCAGTATCAGCACACACAGAAGCATATACGGTTCCACCATTTCGAACATACGCGCCTAATTGATCCCAGAAGTTTGTATGGAGGTGAACCAAATTGACATGAGTGCTTGTGAGAGGAGAAGGTAAAAGAAGCAGTGGATATTGGCTCCAATCCGCATACTCACGTACCAGGTCAACCTTCAAGCCTGCGCGCCGGGCCAGGATAAAGGTGGAAAGGAGCGATCCCATCAGCCAGGTATTAGCCTCCCAGTCGCCATGAGGTGGTTGTTCCGGAAGGGCAGTCCCATCTTGAGTAGAGACATAGGGAACCATCTCAGGACCGCCGAGACCAAAACGAGAAAAATCCCCCAGCGGTTTTGACCACTCGTAGGGAACGATGAGCGCAGCTTCCCCTCTAGCTGGCGAAAGTCCAGCAAGATCCATCTGAGCAAGCACGCGGCTGAAGGAGCGCAGTACCTTCCCGGCGGGACGATCCTGGCGATCCCAGGTTGTGAGACCGAACTGCGTCTCGTGTGGAGCACGCAGGTACGGCACGCGGAGGAAAGTCTGAGGGGCAGCATCTGTGTAACACCATAACAAAAAACCGTTCGCTCCGGCTGCCAGGCTGGAATACATCGTCACCCGATCCAAGGCTGCTATGCGGTCGGGCTTATATTGTGCAGAAGAAGCACCTTGCTCGTGGATCATCACCGGTCTCCCAGCCCCAGAAGACAGGGCAGTTTGAAAAGCCCCGCAGTAGGTGCCGCGCTCAGAGAGCATGGGGTCCGGGAAAAGGTGCGGTGAGTAAATGGAGTATGGGTGTGCTGAGAAGAAATCCACCTCATTTGCAATATTATCCGGTCGAAAGGGGCCATGGCTGACATCTTCCATGCTCGTTCCCACGCACAGAGGGTGAACCGGGTCAAACCTTCGGACTGCGCCAGCGATTAATCGCGTCCAGTTGATTGCCATGGCGTCCGTCGTGCTGGCGCCAGCAATCCAATACGGTGGCTCATCGGTCAAATCCCAGGCCAAGATAGCCGGCTCTCCCCGGTAACGCCGAGCGATCTCAGCAGCGTGATCCGTTTGCAGGCGCAGCATTTCTGGGTCAGAATGAGGGTGCCTGCCATGCCGCCAGGGCACATCCCAAAACGCTTCGCCGACCTCACCCCCGATGAAAAAGGTTGGATGCAAATAAATATCGTATTCGTGTGCCATCTGCACAAAGAAATCCAGCTGCTCGAAGGCAATCGGATTGTAATCGCCAGGGCGAGGTTCGAACCAGGCCCAGAAGAGATCAAAGCGCACGGTGTTAAATCCAAGATCTTTCATCTTGACGAAATCGGCTTCAATATCCGCAGCATCCCATTGAAAAGGCCACTGCAGAGCAGCCTTCGCTGGCATCCAATGGGCGCCAACCGGGATGAAGGGTTTGTTCTGCTTCTTGAAATAAGTACCTTCCAGGGTAATGGGGAGAAGAGTCATCAACACCTCGACTGGATAATATGCGAATGGATGAGTATATTCTACCATTGGAAGAAATTCCCTATTGACAAATTGAAGCATCTTGCTAAAATACGTATTAGTAATTCGTATTAGTTCCCTATTCTCTCATCATCAATTCTGTGGCTTCCTTTCGAACCAACCACCGCCCTACCCAAAACGACGTTGCGCAGCGCGCAGGCGTTTCGCAGGCTACCGTATCGCTTGTTCTCAATAAAGTATCCGGAACCAATATTCCAGAAGAAACCCGTTTGCGGGTATTAAATGCCATCGACGAATTAGGATACCGCCCCAATACCCTGGCCAGTTCGCTGCGCTTGGGTAAAACCCAGACTTTAGGTCTGATCCTACCTGACATCACCAATCCATTTTTTGCTGAAATCAGCCGCAGTATTGAGAATGCTGCTTTCGAACAGAACTACAACCTGATCTTGTGCAATACGGAAAGTGACATCGAAAGAGAGCTTCTCTATGTCGATGTGCTGTGTAACCGCCAGGTGGATGGGATCATCTTTGTTGCGGTAGGTGACCAGGCTGACTCACTCCAACGGGTATTAAGTAAAAATATCCCTGTGGTCATGATCGACCGGGATCTGCCTGGTACGGAAGTGGATGCTGTTTTGACAGATAACCGCTTGGGTGGCTTTCAGGCAACTCAGCATCTCATTGATCTTGGGCATCGCCGGATCGGCTGTATCGCTGGACCTTCCGATGTAAACCCAAGCGCGGAGCGCCTGTCTGGATTCAAAGACGCATTAATTAAAAATGGGGTGCCTGTCGATGAAAGGATTATCAAACGAGGAGATTTTCAATTGGAATCGGGCTGGAAAAGGGCCTTTGAAATTCTTGATCAACAGGAGCGACCAACAGCTATTTTCGCCTGCAACGATTTGATGGCACTAGGTGTCCTAAGGACGGCAGCCGTATTAAAGTTGTCTGTTCCTGATAATCTATCCATTGTTGGTTTTGATAATATCAACCTGGCATCTTATTCTACACCGCCGCTGACAACGATTGCGCAGCCGACCAATGAAATTGGTGTCAGAGCGGTAACAATGCTGGTCGAAAGAATGAAAGATTATCAGAGGAGTCCAAGGCGCGAGCGATTGAACGCTACCTTGATGATTCGAGGTTCCAGTGCTCGGGTAGAAGGAGGTGAAATCCAGAATATTGAGAACCCAAAACCAAGCAAAAACAAAGTTATGCTGTGATGGATGACAGCTAACGCGGATCAAATCCAAAAATATTTCTAAGGAGAAAGTGTTATGAAAAATCGTTTTTTGTTCATCGTTTTATCTTTGATGGCTGTCCTGTCAATGCTTCTGGCAGCCTGTACGCCGGCCTCTACGGATGCCCCCACTCAACCCGTAGAAGAGCCTGGTGAGGTTGAAGAACCCGCTGCAAGCGGTGAAAAAATCACCCTCAACGTCTGGGGGTTTGAAGGGGAAACAGATTTCTTTCCCAAATTGATCGAAGCATTCGAAACGGAAAACCCTAACATCGACGTAGAATTAACCGAAATTCCAGAAAGTGATTATGTGACCAAGATCGATACAGCCATGCTGGCAGGCGAAGGACCAGATATAGCATTTGCCTATGTGCCACGTTGGTTGAAAGCAGGCAAGTTCCTGGCGCTGGATAATATCATCGATCAATACGGTGTTCCTTTTGAAGATTTCAATAAAGCGATTACCCGAGATTGCACCTTCGAGGTAAAGTTTACTGCTTCGGGACATACACGGGAGCAATAATTCTCGTTTACAACAAAGATGTCTTCGATAAATTTGGTGTACCCTATCCTTCTGCGACCGAGCCGATGAGCATGCAAGAATACTTCGAGATGACGGTCAAATTAACTCAAAAGAGTGATAACCTGGAAGAGCGGATTTGGGGCGGTGACGCCTTCCCTCACTATTGGTGGATGGATTGGAGTACCCATCTTGGCGATGAGGGTCGAACTGCAGTTGGATTTGTCAATGATGATTTCACGGTCAAAGCTTACCAGTTGATGGTTGATATGCGCACTGAAGGCTCAGCGATGAACACATCAGAGGGGGCCATGGTACAAATGGAAGGGACGGATCTGCTGGTACAGGGCAGGCTGGCTACCACCATCGTGGACAATATTATCTCCATTCCTGCGGTTGAAGCAGCTGGAATCCCATGGGGCGCGGCGATTGTGCCAACTGAAGCGAAGGGCGATACCCCTTGGACGACAACCTGGACGGATGGTTTCGGGGTGCTCAGCATAAGCAAGCATCAGGACGAAGCCTTGAAATTCATCGCTTTCATAGGTACCGAGGGCAATGATTTACGTCTCGAGCTGGGCGACATGCCGCTCAATATGAAGCTGGCTGAACAGTGGGCTGGCGAAAGTGAGGGCCGCAAGCAAGCTGTCGCTGCCATCAGTTATGCCGGCGAAAACCTGTTCTGCCCGGGATACTGGGAGGCTGTGCCCTTGGTTGAAGATGCCTTTACCAGTATGCTGGAGGATGGGGTTTCAGCGAAAGAGGCTCTTGATGCAATTGCCCCTGAGATCCAAAACGTGCTGGATGAAACCTGGGCGACTTTTGATGAGGTAAGCCCTTAATCAGGAAGATCTATGAGCAGACCTGCGGTCTGTTCTGAAAGATGCCAGACCGCAGGCTTTGCTTATTTAGATCTTTTATACCTTATCCAACTGTTCATGAACCTGGGAGTGTAGGCAATGCAAAATGCGATATCTTCAATCCAGCATCGCCGGGCCGGTGGGAAAAGAACGTTAAGCAAGCTCGAATTAAGAGAAGAACGCGTGGCATACTTATTCCTGCTGCCCTGGCTGCTTGGCGTTGTAATTTTACTGGCCGGACCAGTGATCGCATCCATCTTTATCAGCTTTACCAGATGGAATTTTCGACCCCCCCCATCTGGGTTGGGTTGGATAATTACCGGCGCATGTTTTTCGACGACCCCGATTTTTATCGCTCGATGAGCGTGACACTGCGCTATACTCTGATTTCGGTGCCTTTGTATATGGTGACCGGATTAGGGTTGGCGCTTTTACTGAACCGCAAGCTTAGAGGCATGAATGTCTTTCGCACGGTAATGTTCATGCCCTCGGTGATTGCAGGCACAGCCGTCGCTGTGCTTTGGTCAATGCTGCTCAACCCAGATGTGGGCGTGGTGAACCAGGTGCTGCGTTTCATCGGCATC
Source organism: uncultured Chloroflexia bacterium (assembly GCA_963754615.1). Classification (GTDB taxonomy): domain Bacteria; phylum Chloroflexota; class Anaerolineae; order Anaerolineales; family UBA4823; genus CAVVUF01. The sequence goes on from CAVWGW010000012.1 coordinate 272,295, forward strand.
GATAACCCGCCGCGCTGGCTGTCGAGTAATGATTGGGCGGTACCTGCCTTTGTCTTGATGGGTTTATGGAGCATCGGTGGTAATGTGATCATTTACCTGGCTGGGTTGCAGAATATTCCACCCCATCTTTATGAAGCCGCTGAGATCGACGGTGCTAATACGGTCCAAAAATTCTTCTTTATTACCCTGCCTTTGCTGACTTCGACGATCTTCTTCTCGCTGATCACCAGCTTAATCGGGTCTTTCCAGGTCTTTGACAGTGCCTATGTGCTCAACGGCCGCGGCGCCCGCCGGGGGGCGCTGTTGTTTTACTTGCTGCACCTTTACAATGAAGGTTTTAGAGGGGCGCGTTTTGGGTATGCTTCGGCGCTAGCCTGGGTGCTTGTGATCCTGGCTGCGTTTGCGATAGTCGTCACTTTTCGCACATCTGAACGCTGGGTTTACTACGAAACGGATGCAGGGAGGTAGGCGATGCAAATTCCTCACAATCGCAGCCATCTCCCATCTCCTGTATACCGCGCCATGAAGCTGGGGACAAAAGCGCTCACTTACCTGTTCCTGATCGCATTGTGCGGTTTTGTGCTCTTGCCGATCGGATGGATGTTGACTGTAGCGCTCAAGCCAGAGGGAGTGCCAGTGTTTACCATTCCCCCAGAATGGTTCCCGACCCGCTATTGGGACTGGAGCAATTTTTCCAAAGCCCTATTGACTCCCACCCGGCCTTTCTTGACCTACACAGCAAACACGCTGGTGATCTTCGCCGGGAATGTCGTCGGTACGCTGCTTTCTTGCTCGCTGGTGGCTTTTGCCTTCGCTCGCTTGCGCTTTCGAGGCAGCGGTTGGATGTTCAATTTCCTGATCATCACCATGCTGATACCCTGGCAGGTGCTGATGATCCCACAGTTTCTGATGTTCAACAAGCTCGGTTGGTATGGCACTTACCTGCCGTTGATCGTGCCTTCTTTTTTTGGCAGCGCATTCTTTATTTTCTTGGTCCGCCAATATATGCGCACCATTCCCAGGGAGCTGGACGATGCGGCGCGTATGGATGGGTGCAACTATTTTCAAATATACTGGCATATCATACTACCGCTGTGCATCCCGGTCCTTACGGTGGTGGTGGTTTTCCTCTTCCTGGGTTCGTGGGGTGACCTGCTTGGACCGCTGATCTACCTGGATAACAACAAGAAGTTCACGGTAGCAATTGGCCTGGCAAACTTTGCCACGCGTGCCAATCCTAACAACAACCAGCTTATGGCTGCCAACTTGATCATGATGCTGCCTCCAATGATCATATATTTCCTGGCACAAGACAAGCTGATTGGCGGGATCTCCTCCGTCGGATTGAAAGGATAAAACTCCCACAGGTAATTATGGTCGAGATGCCGCACTTCTATCGCGCCCTCTGTCCTGACGCCTCGTTGGTGGGAGCGTGCCTCGGCAATTGCCCGGCCTTATTTAAAATCTCGCGGAGCAACCCTGAACGATGTGACAGCTTCACTGGATGATTACCAAAGGCGTGGGATTGATACATTGGAAATTTTTGCCCCATGCCAGGGTGGGGTGTGCTACAACGGGTTGGACACCATCGACTATTACCAGATCGACCCAGCCATCGGCTCACTGGATGATTTCCAGCGATTGGTTAGCGAGGCACATGCCCGTAAGATAGCGATTGTTCTGTTTTTAAACTTGGGTTATGGTCACGAGCAGTTCCCTGCCTTTCTGAAAGCCTGTGACGATATGCGCCTAGGGATCGACAGCCCTGAAACGCATTTTTTCTTGTGGAGTGACACCGGCCAGGATAAAATGGACCGCAGCCGAGCGCCCTATTTCATGAACGATTTGCACGGAAACTGGCGCTGGAGCGAACGGGCCGGCAAGTACTTCTGGGTCAAGTGGGAAGGCGAAAGGGGTGGTTATCACCTGCCGCAGTTCAATTTTGGCGATCCAGGCTGGCAGGCTGAGGTGCAGCGCATTCTCCGCTACTGGCTGGCGACCGGTATTGACGGAATGGTCATTGATGCGGTCAACTGGTATATCGACTGCACCTGGGAGATCTGCCGCTCCTCAATGACCGATGTGATCCGTGAAGCAGATAACCAGTTCAGCCAGCCGGAAGGCGCTGGGGGCTTCCGAGACGATCCAGTCCCATGGGTGGCGCAGGGCGGTTGGAATTGCATCATGGATTACTCGATCAAGCTGTGGTGGGAGGGGGTTGATGTGATCCGGGATGCGCTGCGCTCCGGCGACCCGCGCCCAGTGGAAGCTGCCCTACGCCATTACCGGGACCGGGTGGTGGCTGCGGGTGGGGTCTGTTATATCGATCCACCTAGCCTGACTGATATGCCCCTCGAAGCCCAGATCATGGGCGCGGCATTGACTGCCAGCATGGGTGAGCTGGTCTTGCTGCTGGGCGATCTATCGATTCCTTTAGAACTCTCAGATCGGGTCGATCACATTTCCGAGTTTGAGGTGGCTTATCGTAACGAACTTGACAACCTGCTTCAGCTCCGCCGGAGCTACCCGGCGTTGTGCGCAGGAGGTTCTCGTCACCAGGTCGCAACTTCTGATGACTCTCGCTTCTATGCCTTTGAGCGCAGGTTGGCTGGTGAGCGCTTCCTGGCAGTCTTTAACTTCCAACCGACGTCTCAGATCATTAACATAAACCTAAGAGATCCATCCAACCCGGCACTGAAAGAACTGATTTCAGGCAAGTGTATAATGAATACTGGCGAATTCCTCACACTCACTCTACCCGCTTACGGATTTAAATTTTTCCAGATAGGATCTTCATCTAGTTAATCAAGTCTTCTTTCGGTTGATATTAATATAATTGTGAATCCATCCTTCTGCAAGAAAGGAATTCTATGGAGATAATCGTTCTCGGCAGCATCAATATGGACCTGGTAGCCCATGCCCCGCGCCTGCCCAGGCCTGGAGAAAGCTTGATCGGCACTTCCTTTCACACCACCCCTGGGGGAAAAGGGGCTAATCAGGCGGTAGCCTGTGCCCGGCTGGGGGTTCAGACTCACATGGTTGGGCGAGTTGGGAATGATGTCTTCGGGGAAGCCTTACTTGAAGAATCTAGCCGTGTATGGTGTTGACACCACCGGAGTCTCTATTGAAGGGAGTCAGCCCTCTGGGGTCGCCTTGATCTCCATTGATGAGGCTGCAGAAAATAATATCATCGTCGTACCCGGCGCGAACGGGGTCGTTGGTCAGCCTGAGCTGGATTATTTGGTTTCCGTACTACCCGATGTTCAGGTATTACTGCTCCAGCTTGAGATTCCCATGGATATCGTTCTGAAAGCAGCTCAATTAGCCCATGAGGGGAGCGTTACCGTCATCCTTGACCCTGCGCCGGCAAAACCACTTCCGGCGGAGCTGTATCCCTACGTGGATATTCTGACCCCCAATACGACAGAGGCAGGCATCCTGGCAGGTTTTCCAGTAGAAACAGTTGAAGAAGCTGAAAAGGCTGCTAACCTGTTCCTGGAAAGAGGGTCACACCTGGCGATTATTAAAATGGGCGTTATGGGAGCCTTTGCCAAAGATCACGCAGGTGGTCGCCTCTATCCAGCCATCCCTGTACAGGCGGTGGATACTGTTGCTGCAGGGGATGCATTCAACGGAGCCTTAGGAGCCGCGCTCAGCGAAGGTCAGCCCTTTGATAAAGCCTTGCACTGGGCATTAGCGGCAGGAGCCATCGCTGTAACCCGCCTCGGCGCTCAAAATGCAATGCCAGATCGTAAAGAGATTCTAGAGATCTTGAAATTCCACGATTAGGTCATCAGACAAATCGACACCAAAAAGAAGAGGAAAAACATGAAATTACCTGCTGATTATGTGGAACGTGTTTATGCTGGAGTATTGGGAAAAATCATCGGCGTTTACCTTGGGCGTCCATTCGAGGGCTGGCAGTATGATCATATCCTATCTGAGTTGGGGGAGATCAATTATTATGTTCATGAAAAACGTGGCTTGCCTTTGGTCGTTACTGACGATGATATTTCTGGGACCTTCACCTTCCTGCGTGCCCTACCCGATTATGGCAATCGCCGAGCCCTGACCCCTGCACAAATCGGGCAAACCTGGTTGAACTACATCATCGAGGATCGCACAATTTTATGGTGGGGAGGTCTGGGAAATTCGACGGAGCATACCGCTTTTTTGCGCTTGAAAAGCGGTATCCCAGCCCCGCAAAGCGGTTCGCTTGCCACCAACGGTAAGATCGTGGCAGAGCAAATTGGCGCTCAAATCTTCATCGATGGATGGGGCATGATTGCTCCTGGGGATCCGGAATTGGCTGCTGAATTTGCCCGTAAAGCTGGCAGTGTTAGCCATGATGGAGAAGCAATCTATGGTGCCCAAGTGGTCGCAGCGATGGAAGCCCAGGCTTTCATCGAAAGCGATCTTAACAAGCTGCTCGATACTGGAACGGCGCTTATCCCCCAGGATTTGGTAATTTACCGCCTTATCAACGAGTTACGTGAAGTGCATGCCTGCTATCCTGATTGGCATGAAGGTCGTAATTTCATCGTCAAGCACTACGGATATGACAAATTTGGTGGAAACTGCCATATGGTACCCAACCATGCCTTGATCATCCTGGCGCTGCTTTATGGCGAAGATAACTTCCAAAAATCGTTGATGATCGTTAATACCTGCGGTTGGGATACAGACTGCAACTCTGGGAATGTGGGCTGCATCATGGGCATCAAAAATGGGTTAGTGGGGATTAATACAGGGCCAGACTGGCGTGGACCGGTGGCAGACAGGCTTTTTGTCGCTGCAGCAGATGGCGGTAGAGTCATCACCGACGCAGTCATTGAAACCTATCATATAGTGAACAGCGCGAGAGCACTGGCAAAGAAAGCGCCTATCAATCCTAAAGAAGGTGCTCGCTTCCACTTTGAATTGCCAGGCAGTGTCCAGGGATTCCGGGCTGAAAATGGCACGATCGAAAACGTTCTAGGGCACAGCCTACAAGGAAAAAATTGCCTGGCTCTCCACTCGCGAGGCAACGCCCGCTTTGGCACACCTACCTTTATTCCTCCTGATGCGATCGATATGCCCGGTTATGCTCTGATGGCCTCGCCCACGTTGTATCCTGGGCAAAAGGTTCGCGCGCGTTTGAGCTCCGACAGACCGCTCAAGGCTGTTCTCTACCTTGGATATTACACTGCCAACGACAACCTGGAAACCCTGTATGGTCCAGAATATACCTTACCCCCTGGGAAATCTTATGAGGTGGAATGGACCATCCCTAATCTAAAGGGATTGCCCATTGCAGAGATCGGCCTGGAGGCGCGGGAAGCAGGCTCGATTTACCTGGATTACCTCACCTGGGATGGAACGCCTCAGACCACTTTCACCCGCCCGGAGGGCACAGTGCTTCCCTGGCCTGGTCCGAAAATCTGGCGAAAAGCCTGGATTGATGGGGTGGATCAATGGGAATATCGCTGGAGAGAACCCTTCCGCATAATACAGAACGAAGGCAGAGGCCTGATCTCAACAGGCACCCGAGAATGGACCAATTACCAAGTTCAATCCGAGATTACCCCCGTACTGATTAAAAGTGGGGGTATTGCGGCTCGCGTGCAGGGGATGAAACGGTTCTACGCCCTTCTATTGTGTTCAGATGGCAAGCTGCGCTTGATTAAAGCTTTAGACGGCGATCACATCCTGGCAGAGGTCGAATTAACATGGGAGGTTTTCAATCCCTATCTCCTCAAGCTTCAAGTGGAAGGCAACCGCCTGCAGGGTTGGGTCAACGAGAATAAATTGATCGATTATACAGATAAGAGTGAACCTCTGACCGGAGGAGGCATTGCCCTGGTCGTTGAGGAAGGTCATCTGATGGCCCAGGCTGTAAAGATTGGACCTGCGGGTTGAGAAAAGGGATGTTCAGGTCAAAATAACTTAATTTTTTCCGTTCCGATTTTTACAGAGATCGGAACGGTTCGTTTTTCCCCCTTCTCGATATACATTAGTCCGCGTAGAATACAGGAATTATGCATCGCCTCTTTCGTCTCGATTTGGCCAAGCCCGATGATCGCAACGCCTGGTTCTTAATCCTTGAGATGTTCTGGGCTTCCATGTTGGCTAGCGCGGCGACATTCAATGCTGCTTTTGCTCTGCGTCTTGGCGCCACCAATTCTCAAGTTGGATTATTAACCTCCATCCCAGCTTTGATGGCTGTGCTGGTCTCTCTTCCGGCGGGTCGTTTTCTCAACGCAAAATCCAAACGGAAACCCTGGATTTTGGGAAGTTTGCTGCTCTACCGCTCTGTTTACCTCCTGGTTGCCTTACTTCCATTCATCCATCTACCAGAAACCACTTTGGCCGCGGTGGTAATCGGCCTGATCGTTTCTTTCTCTAGCATGGCTCATTTCTTCAATGTGGGGTGGATTCCTCTGCTCTCCGATGTCGTTCCTGAAGGCAAGCGTGCTGCAGTTTTCTCAGCGCGTAATATCATCTACAACCTCTCAATGAGTATCTGCGGCTTCTTTTTCGGCCTTTGGCTGGAAAAGGTGATCTTTCCTGCCAACTACCAGATCCTGTATGCTTTTGGTTTTGTCACATCTTTGTTAAGTCTTTATTTTCTGCTCAAGGTCCAGGTCCCTAATTCAATAATCAAACCACGTTCGCAGGATCCAATCAAGAATACAAACCCCTGGGGTCCTCACCGGTTGAAGCAGACCTGGTTCGAGCTCAAACAAGTCTTATCAGCCCATAATGGTTTTGTGCGCATCACCATGAATACCCTCCTGCATGGAATTGGGATCTGGATGGTTGGACCGTTATATATTCTGCATTATGTGCGCGACCTGGGTGCCACGGAAGCCTGGTTAGGGTTGAATGGAACCATCTTGACTACGACTACCATTTTGGGATTTGCTTTTTGGCGCTGGTTGATGGTACGTTGGGGAGAGCCGTTTACGTTGAAACGGACGATTTTATGGGTAGGTGTTTATCCAATAATGGTTGGATTACTCCCATCGCTACCCACAATCCTGGTCGCCACAGCGATTAATGGTCTGATGGTACCGGGGGTCAACTTAAGTCACTTCAACACTTTATTAAAAGTCACTCCAGAAGAAAACCGGCCTGGTTATACTGCTGCCTACATGACGATCGCGAACATAGGTGCATTTGTTTGTCCGCTGGCAGGTGTGGCTTTGGCAGATCAATTCGGCATTGCAACCACCATGATCGGGTGTGGAATATTGTGCATCCTCGGATCAACCTCATTCTGGATTTGGCCTGTCCGGAGTGTTCAACAATCGACAAATAATTTACAAAAGGAAGGAGCTTGATCATGCAATACCGTGCTTTAGGAAGAACTGGATGGAATGTTTCTACGGTTAGTTTTGGCGCCTGGGCAATTGGAGGCACCTGGGGGCAAGTCGAAGATAAAGATTCCTTGGCAGCCTTACACCGGGCTGTAGATTTGGGAGTAAATTTCTTCGATACGGCCGATGTTTATGGAGATGGACGCAGTGAAAAGCTGCTCGCCAGGCTCAAGAAAGAAAGGAAAGAGCCGCTCATCATTGCCACAAAAGCGGGACGCCGGTTGGATCCCCATGTAGCCAGTGGGTACAACCAGAAAAACTTGACAGCTTTTATTGAGCGGAGTCTCTGTTAATCTTGATACAGAAGCTCTCGATCTTGTTCAACTCCACTGCCCACCTACAGAGGTTTTTTACATGCCAGAGGTTTTCGGAGTCCTGGATGATTTGGTCAAGGCAGGAAAAATCCGCTTTTATGGGGTCAGCGTTGAAAAAGTGGAAGAAGCCTTAAAAGCTATTGAATATCCAGGTGTACAATCGGTTCAAATCATCTTCAATATGTTCCGGCAAAGGCCAGCAGATTTGTTCTTCACAGAAGCGAAGCGCCGGCAAGTGGGCATCCTGGCCAGGCTGCCATTATCTTCCGGCATGCTGACCGGCAAGATGAGCCCGCAAACCACCTTCACCGCTGAAGACCACCGCTCCTTCAACCGGCAAGGAGAAGCTTTCGATCGTGGTGAGACGTTTTCTGGGGTGGACTATGAGACCGGCTTACTGGCCGTGGATGAGCTGCGCCCGCTTGTGCCAGCTGGAATGAGTATGGCGCAAATGGCGATGTGCTGGATCTTGATGTTTGATGCGGTGACCTGCGCCATTCCGGGAGCAAAACGACCAGATCAGGTCGAAGAAAACATAAAAACGGCTGATCTTCCTCTCTTGGATGAGCAAACCATGGCGAAGATAGCGACAATCTACAGTGCCAGGATCAAGCCAATGGTCCACCACTATTGGTAATTCTCTCAAATGCTGCTCAACAAAGGCGAGTTTAATGGCACACGTCTCTTAGGTCGAAAAACTGTCGAATGGATGACGACTAACCACCTGCCTGATGGAGTAAACCTAGACTCATCATCCGGATTTGGGTTAGGCTTCAGCGTGCTCTTGGATTTAGGGAAATCTCCAATGCTTGGCTCCGTTGGTAATTATGGTTGGGGAGGGGCAGCCAATACGAATTTCTGGATCGATCCTCAAGAGGAGCTGATCGGTATTCTGATGCTGCAGTTCATGCCCTCCGATACTTATCCGATCGTCCCAGATTTTCATAATTTGACGTACCAGGCTTTGTTTGCGTAATAAGACACACCGGTGGAGGAAGATTTCCACCGGTGTGTTGTCATTCAGAATCTACTGACCATAATCCTCAGTGTAGCGCTTATGCAGTTTGGCAACCTCTTCCGGCGGGATGGGAACTACCTCGCCAAGTTGTAAAGCATAAAACATCGTCCGGGCGGCATCCTCAACATAGACTGCCGACTTTAGAGCCGAACGAGCATTCTTGCCGATCGTAAACACACCGTGGTTCTGCATCAGGATGGCCTTACTGCTCCCGATTGAGCGCACTACTTCCTCTCCGATCTGCTCTCCCCCAATGAGTGCAAATCCACCCACCGGGATCGGTCCGCCGAATTCATCACAGATAGCGGTTAGATATGGTGGGATCGGTTTTCCAACCGCAGCAAAGGCTGTCGCGTAGGTGGAGTGAGTATGCACAATCCCGCCTACATCATCCCGATGGCGGTAGATATAAAGATGCGTCGCTGTATCCGAGGATGGCTTATAGCTCCCTTCAACTACTTTACCATCCAGGTTTACCACGACCATATTCTCTGGACGTAGATCTTCATACATGATCCCACTGGGTTTGATCACCACCAAACCCGTCTTGGGATCACGACCGCTGACATTGCCCGAAGTCCAAGCCACCAGATTGTTCTTGGGCAGTTCCAGGTGCAGGCGATAAACCTCTTCACGAATTTTCTCTAACATCATCCACCTCTTTCCAGTCGAATCACATTCCAGGAAGCTGGGGGTAAGTTTGCTTTCAAATATCCACCTTCCATAACTGCATCCCTTCGTTTGATGCGGAGCAACCACGTTTGGTTGGCTGGCTGTATTGCACGCTTTCAGATCGGGATGAGTCATTTGAATTTGATCAACAATCCGGTAACCCGGAAAATCCCGTGCATCACCAACGATCGGGATCATATGCTCGAGATCGCGGTTCACCGCGAAGATCGTCAATGCACCTTTACCTTCATCCCAAGTGCCAACCGCATCTACACAAGGCACGCTGTCGAATTCTTTATCTTCGTAAACCGGCGAATTGACAGATAAATTCAATGCCATTCCAAGCCCGAAGTTAGAAACATGAGAAAAAGGATAAAAGATCGTTTGCCTCCAGGCATTGCCGCCTTTCTCAGTCATGATGGGTGCGATGACATTGACTAGCTGCGCCAGGCAGGCGATCTTCACCCGGTCAGCATGTTTGAGGAGGGTGATCAACATGCAGCCCACCAACAAGGCATCTTCGAAGGTATACACATCCTCTAACTGCGGTGGCGCAATCGTCCACGGGGGAATCTCCCGGTCAGCAGCATTCGAGTGAAACCAAACATTCCACTCGTCAAAGGAGAGATTGATGGTTTTCTTACTTCTTTGCTTCGCCCTGACATAATCACAAACTGCAACCACTGATGTGATAAAGGAGTCCATATCTATGGATTTCGCCAGGAAATTGCGCGTGTCACCACTGCGGTTGCCGTAATATGTGTGCAGCGAGATGTAATCAACCTGTTCATAAGTGTGTTCCAGAACCGTGGCTTCCCAGGCAGGGAAGGTGGGCATGCCTCGTCCAGAACTTCCACAAGCCACCAGCTCCACCGAGGGATCGACCCACTTCATGACCTTGGCTGCTTCACTGGCTACCCGGCCATATTCCTCAGCCGTTTTATGGCCGATCTGCCAGGGACCATCCATCTCATTCCCCAGGCACCAATAGCGCACCCGGTGTGGTTCAGAAAATCCATGTAAATGACGCAGATCACTCCAATAGGTTCCTGCAGGGTGATTACAATACTCGACGATCGCCCGTGCTTCATCGACACCGCGTGTTCCCAGGTTGATCGCAATCAGAGGTTCTGAATGGGCTTTACGGCTCCACGAAATGAACTCATTCAAGCCGAACTGGTTCGTCTCAATCGTCCGCCAAGCCAGCTCCAAGCGCCTGGGGCGTTCTGTTTGTGGGCCAATGCCATCCTCCCAGTTATAACCAGAAACAAAGTTGCCACCCGGGTAACGAACAATCGGTACATTGAGCTCCTGAACCAGGTTCAGCACATCCTTTCGAAACCCATGTTCATCAGCGGAAGGATGCCCTGGCTCATAAATGCCCTCATAAACGGCCCTGCCCAGGTGTTCGATAAAAGATCCGTACAGGCGCGGATCAATAGAACCAATGCTTAATCCTTTGTGTAGTGTAAATTTGGCTTCCTTATCCATTTTTTTTCCTTTCAATCCACTCCGCCTCTGACCTCATCACGGATGTGCTTAAGTGTTTTCATGACATTGTTCTCACCTCGACCAAAGTAGTCATATAAGCGCAGGTATTCTGCAAAAAGCTTATCGTAGACTTTCGCGTTTTCAGGGATGGGCCTAAACACTTCATCCTTTAGGTGTGCCATAAAATGCGCTGCTTCAAGGATCGAAGCGTAGCCGCCGGCAGCTTTTCCAGCCGCAACCGCCCCAAACATGGCAGAACCCAGGGCAGGCGTTTGCTGAGAAGCACTTACTTTCATCTCTCTTCCCGTCACATCCGCATAGATCTGCATCAGCAGTTTATTCTTCTCAGGTAACCCTCCGCAAGCCACCAGCTCCTCGATTGGAATGCCGTGTTTCTCGAAGGCATCGATAATTACGCGGGTGCCGTAGGCCGTTGCTTCAATCAAGGCGCGGTAAATTTCTTCCGCTTTGGTCGCTAAAGTAGCACCCAGGAGCATACCGCTCAGATTAACGTCAACTAAAACACTGCGGTTCCCATTCCACCAATCCAGAGCCAGCAAACCGCTCTCCCCTGGCTTGAGCATCGCAGCCTTCTCTTCCAACAAGGCGTGAATATTAACTTTTCTCGCCTCGGCTTCTTTCTCATAAGCTGCCGGAACGCAGTTCTCGACAAACCAGGCAAAATGATCCCCCACGCAAGATTGTCCCGCTTCGTAGCCAAAGAAGCCTGGCAGAATTCCATCTTCCACATAACCACACATGCCGGGGACGATGTGCTCCTCTTTACTTAAAACCATGTGGCAGATGCTGGTGCCCATGATCATCACCATCCGACCTGCTTCTGTCACTGTGGCAGCCGGCACCGAAACGTGCGCATCGACATTGGCAATGGCCACTGCAATCCTGGGTTTCAAACCCGTCCAACCTGCAGCCTGAACAGTCAACCTTCCCGCGCGGTCACCAATCGGAGTGACCTTACGCGTCATTTTTTCGTCCACCACATTTTCCAACCTCGGGTCCAGGGCAGCAAAATATCTCTTTTCTGGGAAACCCTCCCGCTTCGACCAAATCGCTTTATATCCTGCGGTGCAGGAATTGCGCGTCTCAACCCCAGTAAGCTGCCAGACCACCCAATCAGCTGCTTCGATCAACCGGTCAGCAACCTGGAATATGTCAGGTGCTTCATGTAAAATTTGCAGTGTTTTCGAAAAGAACCATTCCGACGAAATTTTTCCACCATAACGATCCAGCCAAGCCTCTCCCATCTGGCGGGCAGTCACATTAATCTGATCTGCCTCCAGCTGAGCAGCATGATGCTTCCAGAGCTTGACCCAGGAATGAGGGTTGCGCCGGAGTTCTGGAATGACACACAAAGGCATCCCATCTTTCTTTACGGGCATCATCGTGCAGGCGGTAAAGTCGATCCCAATCCCAATGACATCCTGTGGATCAATCTTGCTCTCCTTCAGGATTGCGGGGATCGTTTTCTGAAAGGTGCGGATATAATCTTCTGGATCCTGCAGTGCCCATTCAGGATCCAGGGGTACAGGAGCACCTTCTACGGGTAGAAATTCATCGATGACTCGGTTCTTGTAGGTGTAAACAGAAGTAGCCACCTCGCGACCGGTTGCAACCTCGACTAGAACCGCCCGCCCCGATTCAGTGCCAAAGTCTACGCCAATCGCATACTTCTGATGACTCATGTTTTCCTCTTGAAATAAGCCTAAATTTCCTGCCATTTTCTGTATGGAACCGTTTTGTTAGGTTCAAGGATTGATGACAATTTTGAGCCCCTGGCGCTCATTTGCCTGCTTGAATGCTTGCAGGCTTTCATCAATTGGAAAACAAGCTGTAACGATCGACCGTACATCTACCAATCCCTGCTCGACCAGGCGTATTGCACGCGGATAGGTAAGCTTCATCCGCCGGACCATGCGCAAGGTTAATCCCTTCCGCCGAGCCACTGAAGCCGTAAAAGAGGTATGATCTTCACCTGGAATGCCTGCCAAGACCACACAGCCGCCTGGTTTGGCAACCGCCACTGCCGTTTCAACGGCATCATTCTCACCGGCGATCTCAAATGCCACATCCACTCCGCGGCCTTTCGTCGCATCCAGGATGGCACCACTTTCACGACTGCCTGGTTCTGCCTGGAGGACAAGGTCCGCTCCAACGGCCCGCGCCGCATCAAGACGGTGTGGCAGTCTATCTGTAGCCACCACCTGAACAGCCCCCGAGAGACGAGCCAGCTGAATCGCCAGTAATCCAATCGGACCACAGCCAAATACTCCCACGGTCATCCCAGTGCGCAAATGGCCCAGGTCAACCGTATGCAGCGCAACCCCCAGGGGTTCCAACATAGCTCCATCCTCATCGGTCAGCCGATCTGGGATCGGCAAGAGGAATTCTTCAGGCCAGGCAAGATACTCCCTCAGGCCTCCATCGGTCATACCATGACCGGCAAAGGTGTGAGCAATGCACAGATTCGGATCCCCTTGCAAGCAGAATTCACACTTTCCGCAGGTGATACATGGATCCACGGCTACCCTTTGTCCCTGGCGAGGTCCATTGGCAACAACTCCGGCAAATTCATGCCCAAGGACAAGCGGCTTTTCCAGGCGTGCATCGCCAATCCCCTCTTCTGCAAACCAATGCAAATCTGAGCCACAAATCCCAACCGCCTTCACCTGAACCAGAACTTCGCCTGCTTCCGGGTTCGGGACCGGCTCATCGTGCAAGCGCAGGTCTTGCACACCATGTAAACGCAAAACTTTCATCTCACCTCCAATACCGCTGGCCGAGAATATTCTTTATTTTCAATCATCACCTTAATCATCGGCCAACCTTTGATTTCCGTGAGGATTTCATTTGCTGAAGCACCCACCAGGATGGTGTCTTCTGATTTACAGCCTGTGATCGATGGATTCCAGGCATAGGTTTGTCCAATCTTAACCATTTGCTTGGATGCAGGAGTTGCAATAAATTCCCGCGCCTCATAACCAGCCGGGCCACCTTGATGATGCAGCTGCCACTCATCAGCAAATCCGGTCTCCTTGTAAACTTGCAAGGCATCCTGGAAAACATTGCCAACGACGCGACCGGGACGGGTAGAATGGATAAAAACAGCATCGAGATGCGCCACGGCCTCAATTTTCCGTTTGAGCTCGGAAGGAATTTGTCCAAAATGAACCAGGCGTGTCAGCGAACAGACCAGGCCAGCTTTTCTGCCGCATAAGACAACCATCGCATACCGGTCGAGCTTCTTTTCAGTGGGCAGCGGATGGCGGAAATTATAGATCCGATCATCGGTAGCGATTAGATTGACGATCGCCTGTGCGCCGCGTTTTTCTGCAGCTTCAGAGAGCAAACCGGCGATTTCAAATTCTGTTTGTCCCGGTCGGATCTGATGCATGGTTTCATCCATCGCCTGCGCGCATATCTGACCCAATTCCCTGAAGCGTTCCTGTTCCTGAGGACTCAGATAAGTTCGCAGCAGGCTGATCTCATTAGAAACATCCACTGCCCCCGGATAAAATCCATCTGCTCCCAGCTTCCACCCTTTAGCCAGTTCAGCAACCGGATCATCAGAGGAATGCCAGGGAACTGCATGGAAGGTCCACCCCTGGTCTGCCAGCTTCTCTTCTTTTTCCATGCGAACAGCTTCGATGTTGGTGGTAATCAGATAATTGGCTTTCGGGGTTAGCAGTAAAGAACCCGTTCCTTCTGTTGCGGCTCTATTTATGAAAGATGACGCGCCGCAGGTGGCCCAGGCAAAACTGCTCACCCTTCGCAGTAAAAGCGCTTCCAAGTCTTGCTCTTTCATAAAGGATTTGATTTGATTTTGTTTTGCTTCATATTCGTTCATTATCTCAACTCCGCTGTACTTTTATCTTTTGCTAAGACGCGCACTTCCAAAGGCGCGATGCGAGCTTTTCCCACCAATTTACTATTGAACAGCAAATCGGTGTAAGTGCCATCCAGGGTAACTTCTTGTTCTTTGCGCGAATAGTTCATCAAGAATAATAATCTCCGCTCTCCTTGCCAGCGCTCGGTAACTTCTACTCCCTCAGGGGCATCGAGAACCGACTTTACCCCTGCCATTGATACCAACCAGCCTGCCAGAACATCGTAAAAAGGCGCTTCACCAATTGTCCCGATATAGACAACCCAGCCTTTTTTGAACTTATTACGGGTTATGGCTGCCCGACCAGCGTAGTAATCCTGGGTATATTTTGCGATCACTTCTGCCGAAGCGGATGGTTTCAAGATATCGCACCAGGTGGAAACTGGCAAATGAGAGGTCTTTGCCATCTCAGGCAACGTAAATTCGATGGCGTTATTCATATCTAAACCAAGTGAGTCGTATTCTTCTACCGTTACGCCGCTGATTCCGGCCAAAATCCCTGGAAGACGAGAATTTACAACCATGTTGGATTCATCTTTCACACCACTGCGCATGGTCAGGACAAGGACACCTCCTTCTTCGACAAATCGCCTTAAATTATCTGCCACATTGGCTGGTAGAACGTGCAAGGCAGGCACAATGACTAACTTATACGAATGCAAATCGCTCATCGGATTAACAATGTCGACGAGAATATTCCGCTTATGGATCGCACAATAAAAAGCGTGAAAATGATCCTGATAATTAAATTGAGGGTTATTGGCCTGAATTTGAAAAGCAAATCGAGAGTCATAAGATAGCAGCATGGCGACCTGAGGCTTCAGCTTAGAATCCAGAACCTGGCTGCCAAGCTTCTTGATCTCACCGCCCATTTGCTTAATTTCTGTATAACGACGACCCGCAGTACCATCATGATCGAGCAGGCCATGCCAATACTGTTCTGTTCCAAAACGAGCCGTTCGCCAACGGAAAAAGATCATCCCATCTGCGCCATGTGCAACCGCTTGGTAAGCCCACAAACGCAACTCCCCTGGACGGGGCATTACACTGACGCTTTCCCAACCACCGGGACCAGCTTGCTGCTCCATCATCCAGAAATTCCTAGCCTTCAAGCCGCGCATGGTATCATGTCCCAGGGCTAAAAAGCTGAGATTAGCCTCCGCGGCCATATTCCACTGCGTACGCGGGTAATTATCCCAGGCAACCAGGTCGAGATCTTTAGCAAGATCAAAATAATTCAAGCGATCATACTTGAAACCCATGAAATTGTGGGTGATGAAGTGGCTCGGGCAAGTGGAACGTAAAATATCCACCTGCTGCTTTTGGAATGCCACATAGGAATCCGACGAAAAGCGATAGAAATCCAAAGCCAGGCCTGGATTGGGCGAACCGCCGGTGGTCACTGGGACAGGGATCTCTTTCCAAGCGTTGTATTCATGACTCCAAAAGACGGTGCCCCATTTTTGATTCAATTCATCCAGAGATTGATAGCGTCGTGAGAGCCAATCTTGAAAAGCTAACATACACACCGGGCAATAACATCGATCGCCGAACTCATTATCAATCTGCCAGCCGATCACCGACGGATGTTGCTGGTAATGGTCAGCCATTTTCTGAACAATTCTCTGGCTGTACTCCTGGTATTCGGGATGGTTTGGGCAATATTCTCGGCGATTGCCATAAGTCAACCTGCGTCCATCCTCACGCACTCGAAACATCCCGGGGTGAGCCTGCACCAACCAGGGGGGAGGCGATGCAGTGGGAGTGCCTAAGATAACCCGGATCTCATGCTTAGCTAGGATATCGATGACCCGATCCAGCCATTCAAAAGCATAAATGCCATCGCTGGGTTCAATTTTTGACCAGGCGAATTCAGCTAAGCGAACAACGTTCATCCCCGCTTCAGCCATCAAGCGGGCATCCACCGACCAGCGCTCTTCAGGCCAGTGTTCAGGATAGTAATCTACACCAAAATAATACATGATTCCTTCCAATCGATAGAGTTATTTCTGAAGCTGAGTCATCACAGCCACACCATACGGTTTTATATGAAACTCGCCCGTTCCAGCACTTCCAGTCAGGTGTTCTTTGGCAGGCCATGGGATGGGCACTTTTTTCTCAACGGGATCATGGTTAATCATGATAAAGATCTCTTTTTTATCTGGGGTCACCCGTCTGCACACTTCCAGGCCCGGAATCCTGGCCCCTTTCGGAAACGCCACGACCGGTTTTGCCGTGCCCATGAGCGCAATGCGATCCATTAAGATGGATTGAGAACGCTCATCTAATACCGTTCCGACATAGTAGATTAACCCTCCGCCCACCGCCCTGACAGTGACAGCAGGCTGGTTATCAAGCCATCCGTTACAGGGTCCATAACGAGCAATTTCGGTTGTATAGGGTGCTTTTGTTTTCAACCGCTCTGCCCAAAGTACCGCCTGGCCTGTAAACAAGTTTCCCTTAATGGGTATCGGTTCATTTAATGCGTAATACTCTTCTACTTCGATACCAGCGATTTCCGAGAGCGGTCCAGGTTGTCGGGCAGGTAATAAGGAGTTAAAGTCATCCTTCATGCCGCAGCGGGCAGTCAAAACAAGTTTGCCCCCCCTTTTTACAAAGCTGATGAGATGTTCGCTGCGCAGATCATTTAACAAAACAAGGGCTGGGCAAATTACGAGGGAATAACCATCTAACTTTTCATCTGCGGAGATAATATCGACTGGAATGTTTTGTAAACTCAACGGCTGGTAGTACGCCAGCAGGTGTTCTACATAGTCGAAATCTTCGTGATGGGGCTGCCATTGAATCGACCAACGACTCTCGTAATCAAAGAGGATAGCTGCCCGCGCAGTAGGTTTCGAGTCGGCCAGGAGATCGGCGACCTTGGCAAATTCCTTACCGATCTGTTGTACCTCCTGATAGAAAGGGTCAGCGGCAAGCCAGATTGGTCTACCAAAGTGCCGTGGTATTGTTCCTGACCACCCAAGGCGGACCGCCACTGCCAATAAAGGATGCCATCCGCACCATGTGCTACCGCATGCCAGGCCATAGCACGTCCCTCGCCTTTGTTTAGCATGTTATTAACCGAAGACCAATTCACATTTCCAGGTTGGGTTTCCATCACCCAAAAATTCTTTCGTTTAAATCCTCGCGTCAGGTCATAAATCGCACCGGTCACCGTATAATCATGATGCCCAGTGCCAATATACCAATCCCAGGAAGCCATATCCAGGTCTTCTGCCATGCTGTAATGATCATAACCATCATACCAACCCATGAAATTATGCGTGACCCAAACGCCTTCTGGTAAATGTGGGCGAAGCGCATCCAACTGCATTTTTTGGAATTTCCGGTAACTGAGAGTGATAAAACGCTTGAATTCCAACCTCAATCCAGGATTATGTCCGCCAATGGGGAGAGGGATTTGGCTCCAATCGGTATAAGTCTGGCTCCAATAAGCTGTGGACCAATGTTGATTTAGCGCTTCCAGGGTCTGATATTTTTCTGCCAGGTACTGCTGAAATGCCTCTCGGCAGGTATCACAATAACATACCCGGTTGTATTCATTATCAATCTGCCAACCGATGACATTTGGATTAGGTCCAAAATGCTCTGCCAATTGGGAAACAATCTTTTGCGCATGATGATGGTATTGGGGAGAGTTCACACAGTAATGACAGCGGTTGCCATGCTGTGCTCGTAAACCCGACTCCTCCACTGCCAGGGTATCTGGATAGGTTTGGGTCAGCCAGGCTGGCGGCGCGGCCGTTGGCGTTCCTAAGACCGTGGCAATCCCAGCCTCTGCCATCATTGCAATCGCTCGATCCATCCACTCGAAGTTGAAATTTCCTTCAACAGGCTCAAATGTCGACCAGGCGAACTCTCCCATGCGCACAACGGTAAATGCGGCCTCTTTCATCAAGCGGACATCTTCTACCCAACGCTCTTCTAGCCAGTGTTCAGGATAGTAAGCCGCACCAAGGTGCAGCTTCAGACTTAGATCCACTTTCAGGGGTTGTCATGCATTCTTTTCCTTATTAATCCCGTTGCAGGGCGAACGCCTCTGCAGGATTGGTAACGGTCAGCTGATAAATCATTTCATCCGAGACCCCTTGTTGCTTCAAGGCTGGGATAAAATACTTTACCAGAGCCGTATAGCCCCGAATTCCACCTTCAGGCTGACCGCCGGGTCGCCCTGGCTGGTACCAACCAGCATCATGGGAAAGCAGGACATGAGCTGCATAACCAGAATCAATCAGGGCTATTGTATAATCCACCAAACGCACCTGATCGGCCGAAGGGGGGCCTATAGCATCGAATTCCACGTAAGCTCCCCGCCTGGCTGCCTCTAAATGTTCAGTGATTCCTGCCTCTGCGTTGGCATGCACCCAAATAAAACGATGTAAATCCATTCCCTCCGCTTCAAGGATATCCATCTCTTGTCGAACAGAGGCTACCCGGATCGTATGACTGGCAACTGCGGCCCCAGTTTCCTTGCAGGCAGCAGCTGCCGCTCTCAATGTACACGTTTCTATTTCCGTTGGTCCATCATCACTGACAGCCATCTTGATGAAACCTGCTTTTATCTGGGTGTCATCGATCCCAACCTCAAGGTCACGGATCCATTCCTGAGATAATGCTTCCTGTGAGCGATTGCGCATCGCCTTTGGGATGAACGCATCCCGATAAACGCCTGTTGGAGCAACAATATAGATAGGCGTTTTCTCTGCAATATGCTTCAAGATCTGTATGTTCCTCCCAACACCCCCTGTTGAGCACTCAACCAGAGCTGTAACGCCAACTTCCTGCGCTTCATCCAGGTAGGGAAGAATGACGCTAACAACCTCATCCGGATCACCGACAGCATAACCGAGCCTGTCCGGTCCATCCAGGTCTGTGAACAAATGCTCATGAGGTAAAATCAAGCCCAATTTTTCTAAGCTTACATCCCCGGTGACTGTCCTTAATATCTTCATAAGACATTACCCTTTGTGGTAATAAACTTCCCAGCCCAGGTAACGCGTCATTGCTTCATGGACTGCAGGAGCGACCAAGGATAAATTAACAGCGACATGGTGCTCAAAGCCGTTTTCACAAATGTAGCGCAGCAGCTTCTGTAAATTAGGGATCTCCACCACCCCAACCCCGCCAAAAGTACTCAGTGGATCGTCCGTTAACGCTCCTCGCCCAGATAAGCAGTGATCTTTCCATTGAAATCATCTGTTGAGACCCGGCAATAGGTAAAAGGCTCAGCACGAACTATCCCGACCACGGTGCCAAAAGTATTGTCCTTACCGACTGTACCTGCAATAATCGCCTGGTAATCCATGACGGGAAGATTTTCTTTCGCGATCTTTTCGTCGACAAAGATATCCTTGGGCAAATTCGAGCAGTGGAAGATGACTCCTTTATTTGGGTCATCACCAAAATTATTATTCCAATCAACAATCGCGCTGGGTTTGCCTGAAGCCAATACCATCGCCAGCATTCCGACCAATCCAGCAATATCCGTCTCGCAAGCCGATGGCATCAGCTGGTTGCTCATCATGCTCATCAGCGTGCAAGGAACAATCCCGTAGAACTCTTCCATCGCTGTCCAACATTGCACCGCACTCCCGACAAGCTGCTGAGCTTCCATCCAGAGAATCAACCACTGCGCCGAACTTAGCCATGCGCAGGATAGAACCAGTGGGAACATTCTTCGTCGGAATATAAGCCCGGATATTGGCTAGTTTCTCTTTTACCTTCTGGTGATCATCCGGTAACCGTTCGATGCGTCCAAGCACCTCCGATAAGTCAAGCGTTTCGACTGAGATTCCGGCGCGCTCCAACAATTTTTCACTGAACCGCACCGTGTTGAAATTTGTCGGCCTGGCTCCTATCAAGCCTAATCGAGCGCCTTTCAAACCCTTCACAATCCGGCAAACTGAAACAAAGGAGCGTAGATCCTGCTTAAAGCTCTCGCTTAACGGATCAACTGTATGCAGGGTTGTCAGCGAGTAATTAATCCCATACTGCCGCAGGTTGTTACATGCCGACATCTTTCCGCAGAAAGAATCCCGTCGATCCAAGATGGTCATTTTTGCCACATCATCTGGGAAGGCATGTACCAAAACAGGCACATCCAGCCCAGACCAACGGATTGTGTTTGCAATCGCCCGCTCATCACCGAAGTTCGGCAGTGTGATCAAGATACCATCAATCTCATCACGATGCTTTTTGAAAAGATCAGCACCCTTCTGAGCATCGATTACACTCTCGACACTGCCATACTTTGTGTCTTCAGGAGATAGTGCGATAGCGTTGATTCCTTCGGCTTTTAATAAGTCGAGGATGGTTTTCCTACCAGTTTCACACAAGTGACCGGGGAAGAACCCTCGATTTCCAACAATTACACCGAGTGTTACAGTCTTATTGATGAGCTTATTCATTATTATTTTCCTTTCTTGGTTTTATTTACGATACACGATTTTTACCCTATCATTCATTTCTCACCCGAGCTTTATCGGCTGCCTGGGCGAGACGGCGGGCCTCTTCTTTCTCTACAGCCATCTCCTCAACACTTTTCGTATGCAAACGCGCGGCTCCCTTTGTCTCAACCATTTTCACCCGAGTCCCTTTCTGTTGAGCTTCTTCTAAACGTTTTTTAGCTAGGGGAATTTCAAGTTGATATTGCGGTAACCATTGGGCCTGGGCAACCAACATTTCATCTGTCATTTGCCAGACTTCCTCCGGATTACACACCGCTCCCACCAGAGGATCGTGCAGCATGGCTTGCTTGAGCAAAAATGCGTCACCATGCACCGCAGCTTCCACAGACATTTCCTGGACATGCACACTGGCTGAACAGGTGGCCGCGCAAGCCAGAGGCAGATCACCTACCACGGGTACATCGATTCCGGTCCTGTCTACAAAACATGGGATTTCTACGACACATCCATCCTTCAAATTGGTGATATGTCTCTGGTTGATGACATTAAAGTCTCCACGGTAGGTACGCCCAGTTTCCAACGCCTCAATAATATAAGAACCATGCTCCTCGCTGCGCTGATATTCCGAGAGCTTTGGCGGTAACTCAGTCAACCAGTTTGAAAAATCGGTCTCAAACCAATTACGCCCTTCGGTACAAACTCTTAAGTATCCACCGGTTTCACCGTTGATCCAGTCCGAGAGATCGATCCATTGTAGGATTTCTTCTGGGCGTTTGCGGTACCAGGGAACATATTCGCTCAAATGGCCATTCGATTCGGTGCTGTAATATCCAAAACGCTTCAGCACATCGATACGGACTTTTTCTGTCTTCGAATATTCCGGGTGGGCTTCAAATAAATCTGCCAGGAGGGGGAGCATGTTCCTTCCTTGCCACGTCACTTTGATAAACCAGGTCTGGTGGTTAATTCCAGCCGCAATATAGTCTACTTCTCTTCGATGCATTATATAATCAGCCGGCAGGAGGCCTTCTTGCTTTGCCCATCTCTCGATCACTTTAGTAATCTGCCAATGCGCCCCTTGAACCCCATGACAAAGGCCAATAGTCTTCACCCCTCCGTATTGATTACACGCCCAGGTATTCATCGCCATCGGATTGGCGTAATTCAGTAAGATTGCACCTGGTTTGGAAACCTCACGAATATCCTTACAATGATCCAAAAGCTCGATAATCGTGCGCTGCCCATACATTATCCCCCCGCGCACAAGGTATCGCCCACACATTGATCAACGCCGTATTTCAATGGGATATCGATATCAAGTTGAAAAGCTTCCAGACGACCCTGCCGGATCGTGCAGATCACATAATCCGCATCCGCTAAAGCGGCTCGGCGATCTGTTGTTGAGGTTATTTTTGCGGGAACTTCGAAATGATCGATATCCTTTTGACATAATTGAGAAACCATATCCAGGTTTCGCTGATCAATATCCATCAAAGCAAATTCAGTATCTTGAAGCTCGGGTACACTCAGAATATCGCGAAAAAGACGCCGAGTAAACCCAACGGATCCAGCTCCAACCATAGCAATTTTCAGTGTCATAAATTATCCTTTCAATTCGAGTTCTCGGAGCGCGACGAACTCTCTCTGATTATTAATTGAGGTTTCATCACAATCGTAGATGGTTCTCCCAGCTCCTCCTTCTGATAACTCTTTTCGATAAAATTTACTAATTCTGTTACTGCGATTGCCCCCATCTCTGCCTGATCTTGAGCAATCGTGCTTAAAGAAGGGAAATAATAGGCTGACTTCGAGATTCCATCAAACCCTACCACTCCCAGGCGGTCTGGTATCGCTAATCCTTCTCGGTAGCAGGCTTGCAGTGCGCCAAGAGCCATTTGATCGTTCGCCACAAACACAGCATCAAGATCCGGGCATTGCTGTAAAAGCTGCCGCATCGCCTTTTCACCGCTGGAAGAAGACCAGGTTCCCTCAATCGATTGCACATCTAAGACAGGCAAGTTGTGCAATTCCAATGCTTTCACCCAGCCCAGTTTCCTTTGGCACGCCTCCCACCAATCCAATGGGCCAGAGATATGACCAATTCGTCTATATCCTTGAGTAAGCAGGTGCTGAGTGGCAATAAAACCCCCATATTGATTATCGATGCTCACGACACTGAGCCCTTCCCTGGGTTCCATGGTTAGAAATATGATCGGGGCAGGTAAGGTAGCATGAAGGTGATGAACCCAATCCCGATTGTCCCCCACTTCAGGAACTGCCCAAAGGATCCCATCCACATGTCGAGCCAAAAAAAACCGTAAAACAAGCTCACAGTCCTGAGCATTAAAATCCGGCAGCTCGCTCAATAAAAGCGCAAAGCCCAGCTCCTCAGCTTTTTCAGCGATGCCGCTCAGGGTTCGTGATGGTCCAATAAATCTTAATCCTGCCGTCACAACCCCTAAGGTATAGCTGCGTTTCTGGATTAAGCTGCGCGCTAACGCGCTGGGATGGTAATCGAGGCGCTCGATTACCTCCATGACTTTTTGACGTGTTTCTGGGGCGACATCGGGACGAAGATTAACAACTCTCGAAACCGTCTGTGTCGAGACACCGGCTGCGCTGGCGACCTGCTTTATGGTAATGCGTTCCCCTCGAACCATGCAGATTATGCTCCTAAAAAAGGTATTAGATTACCCCCGTTACCGTTCCCGGTATCGATAACATGATAACAAAAAACGAAAATAAAGTCAATCTAGATCGAGAAATCCTCCCCATGCCAGACCCCATGATCTGGCACATGCATGGCATGGTCTGCGTGAACATCAATCCGATCCTCGAGATTCTTGACATGCTCTAAAAGGACCGCAATGGTTTCTCCAATTGTGTCAGGTAAACGGTCGTGATCCAGGTCAGGCAGCGCCAGGGCAGAACGCGCTTTACTCCTCAGCACAACCTGCCCTGGCACTCCCACAACAACCGAATTGGGTGGCACTGGTTTAACAACCACAGCATTCGCGCCAATACGGCTGTTTTCCCCGACGATAATTGCACCCAAGATTTTTGCTCCTGCGCCTACCACGACGTTATCCTCAAGCGTAGGATGGCGTTTACCCTTATTGAGGCTGGTGCCTCCCAGGGTTACCCCATGATAAAGGGTGACACAGCTCCCAATTTCTGCTGTCTCGCCAATCACAACGCCCATCCCATGGTCGATGAACAGCCCGCAACCGATTATCGCTCCAGGGTGAATCTCGATACCGGTCAATCCACGCAGAAGCTGGGAAATCCGAGCGCGCTAAGAATTTAAAGTTATGTACCCAAAGCCAATGCGTCAGGCGGTGCCCCCACACCGCATGCAATCCTGGATAGCACAAAAGGATCTCCAGCGTAGATCGAGCAGCTGGATCACGCTGGAGGACAAACTCAACATCTTGACGGATCAAATCTAACATTTTTATTTATCTACGAGATCGGCGAATAAAGCGGTACTGAGATAGCGTTCCCCAAAAGAGGGAATAATCACCACGATGAGCTTCCCAGCATTTTCTTCACGCTGTGCCACCTGCAAGGCAGCCCAGGTCGCTGCTCCCGACGAGATGCCCACTAACAGCCCTTCTTCGCGCGCCATTCTCCGGGCAGCAGTAAAAGCGTCATCGCCTTTGACTCTGACGATTTCATCGTATACACTGGTATTCAAAACTTTCGGGACGAATCCCGCCCCGATACCCTGGATGGGATGGGGACCACGCTGCCCTCCCGATAAGATCGGTGAAGCGTCTGGCTCTACAGCCACCACCCGGAACGAAGGTTTACGAGATTTCAGAACCTCGCCTACCCCGGTAATCGTTCCCCCTGTACCTATCCCGGCGACCAGGATATCGACCTTGCCATCTGTATCACGCCAGATCTCTTCTGCAGTGGTCTTCCGGTGGATTTCAGGATTCGCAGGATTTTCAAACTGCTGGGGCATGAAATAATTTTCATTCGAAGCCACCAGCTCTTCAGCCTTTTTGATAGCCCCTCCCATCCCTTCGCTGCCAGGGGTGAGGACTAATTCTGCCCCATAAGCGCGCAGCAGCATCCGCCTTTCCTTACTCATGGTCTCGGGCATCGTTAAGATGCACTGATAACCCTTTGCTGCACAAACCATTGCCAGCGCAATCCCCGTATTTCCGCTGGTTGGCTCAACAATGGTCGTTCCAGAGCCTATCAAACCAGCTTTTTCGGCTGCCTCAACCATTGAAAGCCCGATCCGATCCTTCACACTTTTGGCAGGGTTATAAAATTCCAACTTAACCACCACATCCGCAACGCAACCCACTGTCAGCTTGTTCAGACGCACCAGGGGAGTATTGCCAATTAATTCAGTTACATTTGCAGCAATTTTCATATTCGCTCCTTTTTATCAATAATTTTTGTACAGAATCACTTGTTAAATAAAAACATCAGACTACACACGGGATCCAGGATGACCTGCGGGTAACTGTCTGACGCCAAAAGCCGGTATTTGTTTACGGGTTTATGCAAACAAAGGCGCAGGCGGAGAAAACAGTCCCCGCCTAAAACACAAGCAAGTACACACAAATAACTTCCCTTGCATCATGCACATATTCCTTAGGAGGATTTTAAACCAAGAATTCCACCTGTCAAGGACTAATTTGTAGTTATTGGCTCTATAAAGAATTTATCGGAATACTTCTCTAACTACGAAGAAGCAAGTAACACGATAATCAAATCCTTATCCATCGTACGATTTCGATAGAGGTTTAAATTCTGGTAATTTCCCTCTGGGCTGCGCCACTTCAAACTGAAGCCCCATCCATGCCAATCCCAAACCGTCACGGCTTGTTCTCCACTACTGCGTTGCTCGAGCACAACCAGCTCTTGTAAACCATCTCCGTCAACATCCCCGAGCTCCACCTCCTGGATTGGATCACTCACCCCAGATCCACCCCAGGTTTCATGGTAAGTCCCTCCCCGGTAACCCACAATGAATGGATGGCTGTGGGTTACACCGGTTTTATCTGCTCTCCAGAAAGCTATCATCATTTCCTGTCGACCATCCAGGTCAGGGTCCCCAAGTGTCAGATCGACAACCTGCCAATTTTCTGGAGATCTCCAGGCTTCAATCCCATCCTGATAAACGATGACACTTCCAGCCTGGCGTTGTATCTGCTCGGGAATACCATCTCCGGTCAAGTCAATTTCACCTGACCAGAATAATCCCGAATCCGTACCTGGCAAAATTGATGACGACTTATCTTCAGAACAGCTATTGTTGTCACACAAAAAGGTGATTGGCTTTGGTTTTGGCATGATCTGGGCTAGCCAGGAGCTATCTTGATCCGAATGAACCAATTGTGGCCTGGGTCCAGCTTGAATTGGCAGCGCTTGAACAGCGCGTAAACCCAATTCATCGATTAGAACTCTCAAACCCAAGCCATGCACGGTTTCCCCAAATTCTTGATCTGCGAGGAAATTTCCCAGGCTGTAAGCAACCACACTTTCGCGTTTCCCAACCGGTTGAGAATAGATCTCCACTTGTTGGGGCACATGTGGATGTTGTCCTACGACCAAATCAGCTCCTGATTGAATAAGCTGTTCAGCAATTGCTTTCTGAGTGAAGCCAGGGCGATTTTCATACTCAACTCCCCAATGAGCCAGGACGATCACCGCATCGGATTCTTTACGTGCACCCTGGATCTGGGCCAGGACACAATCGTGCTCTTGCCAGCTCTCTACCGTAAAATCGGATGAGGGAGGCACATGAGTCTCGCTTCGATTTTGAGGAACTGCATTAAACGCCAGGATAGCGATACGATTAGACCCGACCTGCCTGATCACCGGAGGAATTTTACATTCCCCATTTCGACGCAGACCGATACCATCGATGCCATTCTGGTGTAAATACTTAACGGTATCTGCCAGCCCATCCCAACCTAGGTCCAGTGCGTGGTTATTTGCCAACCCTAGGATATCAAAGCCAGTTTGATGGAGATAGCCCGCAAGCGTTGGTGCTCCAAACAGCAAATACGGCTCAATTTCAGAACCCTGACCGCTTCTGTTCTCACTTCCACGCTGGGAGGAGAGCCCACATTCCAGGTTTCCGATGGCTAAATCAGCACTTTGCAGCCAGGCAGACACTTTTTCTAAACTCAATCCCAGGCTGTTCCCATTTCGACCACACAGAATGTCTCCAACAATAATGATCTCAGCGGGCTTTGCTTTGACATGCTTAAAATCATCTTGCCTTTGGTAAATCCAAGGATAGTTGGAAAAGTCAGTCCTTGAGAAGAGCCTGGCTGTTTGGTTTTTTTGAAAAGTACCGAACAGAGGGACAAAAAACAATAATCCAATTACCAGCCAGGCCCCATAATGTTTCACTTACTTATCGTTCCATTCCGGTGGTTGCTCTGAATAGGTCACCTGCGCGACTGTCCAGGGCTGCCAGGAGTTCTCTGGTGTGTAAGCTAGTTCATATTGAGCTGTTTGTGTATACGGACCTCGCTCAGCTGCCACCTCATCTCCTGTATCCGGATACTCCCCATTAAAGAGCTGATCCAACCAGGTTTCCTTAACGGTAACCACCGCTTTCTGGTTGGATTGCACATCGAAGGAAAGCATATTGGAGCTGATTAACTGCCTTGATTCGTACTGTTTTGCATTCCGTAAAGCATCCAATTCTGCTTTGAAAGACTGTAAACCAGTTGTGTTATCTTCCACCTGGGAGGTCGGCTCCCAGAAGGCGAAAACCAACGATTTTTGGAAGTCTGAGATGCTTGACCGTAGATCACTATACTCACCCTCCGTCACAAAAAAGCTGCTTGTCCAGGTAGGCAGGGGTGGTGCTTGCCCGTCATCGAGCATCCCGCGCCATTTTTCATCCGTTAACCGGTCATCGGCAGGCCATTGGAACTCGTAATAGCTGAACGCGCCCCCCTTCGCGATTTCCCAGAAGATTGAACCATCCGATTGGACGATCGGCACAACCGCATGGATTTCATTAACTCTTCCAACCGCCTCTTCCAAGACAGTTGGGTTGGGGACGCCATCTCCATCAGGATCCGGGTCTGTAGCGACATCGGCAACGACCGCAGCCTGTGGTTCCTCGTCCATGTACTTTGGGGCGAAGGGATCTTCCGCATCTGAATCGGAAGCAGCCATAACAAAATTCTCGAGCTCTCCGCCGATATAGCGTATCCGGTAATAGTCATCGTCGCTCAACGGCTCGCCGCGCAATTCTTTTTCAGAAACTTGCTGCAGAAATGTAGAAAGATCTTCCAGGTTCTTTAAGCTGTCACGATCCTGGTCTGATAATAACCCACGGCTGTCGAGCCCTGTGTAGGTCATCGATGTCAAGGCCGCCAGGCGGGCATAGAAATAGGGTACAGGCTCGACATATCCTCTTGGAGGCACTGGCTCAGGAGGTGGTGGACCTCCACCCAATTCTGCGTAAACTTGTTTGGCGTACAGGATCGTATCATGTTTTAACTCTGCCCAGCTCCCCAAGGTGGTATTGAGCTGTTTATCAAGCCAGGCAGGAGAACGCATGAAGGATGGGTAATTCTGTTCCGGAACTGCGATCAAAGGCTGAAAACTGTATAACCAGGCATTGTATAAAGTCTCTGTCCAATCCTCAACAGTTAAACCGTTTAACCATCCTTGTACTTTCTGCATTTGCTCTGGGTATTTTTCATATTGGGTCTGGCCAAGCTGATCAAGGATTTGATAAGCTCGATCGGATCCCATGGCAGCAAATAAATCCAGGCCCATGGGTAGGCCGCGCCGATTATCTTGCGTACTGACATTGCGATAAATCAACTGTCGAAAGATGTAAGCATCAGGGACAAAGCGCTGCCCCATGAAGCGTAAACCTTTGGTTTGTTTTTCCTCATCATCCGAAGCCTGGATAACCATCCCTAAAATCATAGGAGGCGGCAATTTATTGGCCTCCTCGATGAAAGTGTCCAATTTGCCGTCATCAGCGATCACCTCTAATGGAGCATCCTTGCCATAAACCTGGTCCATCACTTGCTGATATTGGAACAAGTTGAGATCATCGCTCTTGCCAACAAAGAACACGGTCGGGTTATAAAGATCGAGCCAGGCATCCACCGCTGGCTGGCCATTCACCTGGCTGGTGAGCAGCGCGTGCACAAGCAGCAGCGCCGAGCGCGTCTCCGCTCTCCCGGTTTCAGGATCTTCGGTTTTCAATCGGTAGGTCATGCGCCCATACCACATCATACTTTTAAAATACGCCTTCAATGTTTCGCTGCGAGTGTAGTGGCCGCGAGGGATATATTGGGTATAATCCTCCCCGTTTTCCAAATAGGGAAAAATTGTCGAGGGTTGGATTCCGCTGGCCGCTTCAACCAAGGCAAGCTCAGAATCAACTAAGTCGGAGGCATAGTCAGGTACTTGCACCGAAGGATCGAGCAGCTTGCTGCCAACGCCCACAAAAGCTACCACACGGCGGGCAGCATCTTCCCAACCAGTCCCTTGGAGCTGCTGGTAAATCTCATCCGTACGCCTCAGCAGCGCGGCATTGAGCGATTGCAGGAGTGGGATGAAATGCTCCGTCTCGGCGGTTCGTAAAATTTTGTCAAAGAGCAGGTGATAACTGTGCAAAAGGGCATCACTGGTGACAAAAATGGGGACATTCCCGTACCGGGCTTTTTCATAAACAGTGAAAAATTCTTTCTCGGCACCAGGACTGACAACGAAACCATTATCTTCCAAATTCATAAGCTGGGCTTCTGAGAGTAAAAAAGGATTATATACCTCTTGAATTGCAGGGGGGGGTTGAGCAATTGAAGGCGCTGGTTGAACATTGACTGCCGGCTCAACAAAGTTAGAAAATACCAGGGCAGGATCTCTGGCCGCTTTTGGGGGAGGAGTTCGAATAGGAGTATCAGTGGCATCAGGCTGAAGCGTATCCATGACACTCTTTGTGACTTCAGCTGCTTGCGTAGGCTGACTGGTCGCCACCTGCACCGGTCGATTGGACAGCAAATTACAAGCACTTCCGATAATGGAGAAGATCATTAAGAAACCGATAAAGGTGCGGGAGAGCGAGGGTTTCCCTTTCACATTCACCTTCCTTTACATTCTATTCTTCAAATTATGTCATCCAAAATGTAGTATAGCACGGGTCTGGTCAACCGTCTTCCACGCGCTTGTGTCGGTTTGGTAACAAAGCTAAATATTCCAAAATAAGCTCATCTTTTGGGGCTTGTTATATGAGAAGCATACGCTGCCTTCTTAACCGGCCGCAGGACCTACGCCACGATTTACGACTTCGAAGAAAGCCAACTGGAAAAAACGGGGGATTACTCTTGAGACCGGCTCACCATGTTTTCTTCGATACACTGCTGGAAATTTTTACGCAATGGTGAATACCGTCACACAAACATCCCATGCAGCCATTGCGAAACGAGAAGCCACCAACTTGATCGTTCCAGGCAAAACTGCAGCAGATGTAGCCCGGTATGGCTCACTATTACAAAACTGAGAAAATGATTGTTAGCCAGTAAACTTGAACTCAGGAAGACCCTGAACTTCTACCCTGATCTTAAACAAATTCCCGGCTAAAGGCTGGAAGTTGCGTTCTTCTGCGGTCAGTTCCTTCCAGGCAGAGGTAATAAATAAGTCTTTTAGATCGCTTCCTCCAAACATCACGCTGGATGGACAGGCTGTTGGAACCTTGATCTCTCGCTCAGGCTTACCGGCAGGATCGTAACGGGTTACCTTCCATCCATTCCAACGGGCACTCCAAATGAAACCCTGGCTGTCAACAGTCAAGCCATCTGGGTCGCCAGGCTCATCAATGGTATGGATGAAGACTTTCCGGTTCGCAATCTCGCCCGTCGAGGGATCATATTCATACGAATAAATCGTCTTGCGGACCGAGTCGGTATAGTACATCGTGCGATGATCTGGACTCCAGCCGAGGCCATTGCTGATCAACACGCCAGTTTCCTTGACCGAAATGGAACCATCCGGATCGAGCCGGTAGAGACTGCCAGCAGGGCGCGGGTTGAGCTGAGGACCATCATACATCGTCCCTGCCCAAAAACGGCCGCCCGGGTCAACCTTGCCATCGTTGAAGCGATAGAGCGGTTTCCCTTGCTCTGGATTTGAGAGCCATTGTACATTTTCTGAAGAGCCATCCCAAAAGGCAAAACCCTGGTCGGCAGCAAGGACAAAACCTCCCTTTTGACGGAGAACCGCAGCGCCAACCAGGCATGGTAGTCGAAAAGTACGGTGCTGACCCGTCTCAGGGTCGAGGCGCTCAATGAGCTTACCGTAGATATCTACCCAATATAGCGCTTGTTCATCAACACTCCATATTGGACCTTCACCGATCTGATTTTGGGATGTAACCAGGCTTTTCGCTTCCATGTCATCACTCCTTTGATAAAAGGAATTATACTTCTCTTGAGGAATACTGACTTATCGAGCCAGTAAAATTACGCAAGCGAAGGGAAAACGCATATCATGGAAACTCAAGAGGAAACCATCAAGAAATTAATTGATTGGGGCAAGGAACAACCTGGAGTTCGGGCGGTGATCCTTACCAGCTCACGGGCGACCCCCAATGGGGCGGAGGATATATTCTCGGATTACGATGTCATTTTAGCCCTCCAAGATGTGCGACCTTACTTTGAAAAAAGGACCTGGCTGGAGGAGCTCGGACACGTATTGGTCTTATTTCGTGATCCTTTGGAAACTAAGCAGGGCAGTGTGGAATCTGGTTATGTTGTTCAGTTTGAAGATGGACTAAAGATCGATTTTTCTTTGTGGGAAGTCGAAATCCTAAGACAGATAGTGGCAGCTCCGGAATTACCCCTTGAATTTGATGCAGGATACCTGGTTTTGATCGACAAAGATCACCTGGTGGAGGGGATAAAACCTGCGACATATCATGCCTATATCCCTAAACATCCAAGTGAGGTCGAATACCAGGATAGGATCGAAATGTTTTTCCTCGACACCATCTATGTTGCAAAATTTCTCTGGCGGGATGATTTAATGGCAGCCAAATACATCCTGGAAACATTCGTGAAAGATGAACATCTGCGACCGATGCTCGAGTGGCACCTGGAGATCGAACATGGGTGGTCGGTAAAACCCGGACCCTATGGAAGAAGGTTGAAGAAATGGCTGCGCTCTGACCTTTGGAAAGCATTAGAAAGCACATACACTGGAGCAGATCTGGAGGACAATTGGGAGGCTTTGTTTCGGACGATCGAACTGATGCATAAAACAGCAGAGAAAGTGGGTGAGAAACTCGGATTCGTTTATCCCTATGAGCTGGAAGCTCGGGTAATGGCTTATCTGAGAAGGGTGAAGAACCTGGAGAAGGAAGCAGATCGATTTTGAAGATAAATTTGCTTGACCTTGGTGTAGTTAAAAAAAATATAAATACATATATCAGCTAACGAAGGAAAATATTATGAAAAATGTTCAATGGGAGAAAATGTTTCCAGATGAGCTGGAGAAAGCTTTTTTGGATTGCCCGTTAGTCTATTTTACATATGGATTGTGTGAGCCACATGGGCCTCAGAATGCCCTCGGACTTGATGAGCTAAAAGCGCATGCCATCGCCTGCCGGGCAGCGGAGAAAAATGGCGGGATCGTAGCGCCAGCAGATTACTGGCATATCCATGAAATTGGAGGGTACGCGATCTGGGCAGAGCAGGCCATTGGGCATCCTCCTCGCACCTGGCTGACAGCCATGCCGCCCTGGCAGCATTTTAAAAACGTGTGCTATCATATCCGCACAGCAGATGCAATGGGCTTTCAAGCTGCGCTCCTATTAACTGGTCATTACGGACCGAACTGGCAAGATTTAAAGGAGCTTGTTACCTTACTCCAACCCTTTGTAGGAACACGCCTGTATGCCCTGCCTGAATTCGAGTCGAATTACA
This sequence comes from uncultured Chloroflexia bacterium, assembly GCA_963754615.1. Lineage (GTDB taxonomy): Bacteria > Chloroflexota > Anaerolineae > Anaerolineales > UBA4823 > CAVVUF01. The sequence goes on from CAVWGW010000012.1 coordinate 305,413, forward strand.
AAGGCTTCTCTGGCAGCGGCACCGAAACGGGAGATCATGCTGGAAAGGTGGAGACTTCGCTGCTCTGGGCGCTGCAACCCGAATGCGTGGATGTCTCCCGTATCCCAACTGTTTTCGAGCCAGGGAAGGTTTTCGCGATGGGACCAGATGCATCCTTGGCAAACCGATTGACTGGAGAAAGAATGGTTGATGATGAAGTGGTGTGGTTGGGAGCAAAAGGCAAAGAACTATTGGCGGAATACGAACGCCTGAAACCGAACCACAATTTCACCACCTTTGCTGCTGTTGAACGCCTTTGGCAAGAAGTGATCGCACCCAGGCTGCCTGAATTCATATCGATGCAGGAGAAATGGGAAGGACAGGAGGATATTCCGAGCGAATCCCCCTGGAAAAAAAACAAGGGGATTCGCTATTAATCGAGTAAAATCTCACTCAAAATAGACATCGAACAGGAGCTTACATGAAAATCGACACCCCTCCCCGTTGGGACCTTTCCAATGTTTTTCCAAGCCTGGAGTCAGAGCAGTTCCAAACTGCATTTCAAGATTACCAGGATCAGATCAATCAACTGGAGCAGAAATTCAACCAACTGACTGAATGGATAAGCCTCGATGACCCTCCCGATAAAATCGCCTCGACTTTAAGTGTAATTATTGCAGATTACAATGCACTCTTGAAATTGGGCGGTACAATCCGAGCCTACATTTACTCCTTTGTGGCAACAGACTCTTTCAATAAAAAAGCCAGAAAGCTTCTCTCCGAATACGAACAGGCAAGGATTCCCCTTGAAAAGTTGAACGTTCGCCTGGAGAGCTGGATCGGTAAGCTGGCAGGGGTCTTGCCTGAGATTTTAAAGCAGCCGGGTATTGCCCAAGAACACAGCTTTTTCTTGCTGGAGACAGCGGATCAATCTCGATTTTTGATGAGCGAGGCAGAGGAGGGGTTAGCAGCTGAATTAAGCTTGAGTGGAGCGAGTGCGTGGGGTAAGCTCCAAGGGACCATCACATCGCAATTAAACATAGAATTTGAATTTGATGGCGAGAAACAAAAGCTTTCCATGCCAGCTTTAATCAATTTACGCAGTCACCCAGATCGATCGGTGAGAGAAAGAGCTTATCATGCTGAAATGGATGCCTGGAAGACAGTGGAAGAACCCCTGGCAGCCGCGCTGAACGGTATCAAAGGCGCCGTCAACACCCTCAACCACCACCGAGGTAGAAAAGATGCCCTCCACTCTGCACTTGATGCAGCCCGGATTGATCGAGAAACATTATCTGCCCTGCTGGGAGCGATGGAGACTTCTCTGCCAATGTTCCAGGAATATTTCAAAGCAAAAGCAAAGAAGCTAAACCTGGAAAAATTAACCTGGTGGGACCTCTTTGCCCCAATGGGCAGCCATGAGCGGAGTTATTCTTTTGCAGAGGCAGAAAAATTAATCCTTGAAAACTTCGAAAGCTTCTCTCCTGAGCTGGCTGGCTTGGCCAGTAGAGCTTTTGAGCAAAAGTGGATTGATGCAGAGCAGCGCGTTGGCAAGCGTGGAGGAGCTTTCTGTATGTCGGTCCCAGGTTTGGCAGAAAGCAGGGTTCTGTGCAATTTTGATGGATCATTGGACCAGGTTTCTACAGTCGCCCATGAGCTCGGGCATGCCTTCCACAATGAGTGCATGTTCAGGGCAGGAAAAACAGAGCTGCAGCGCAATACACCTATGACCCTGGCTGAAACGGCCTCAATTCTCTGTGAAACGATCGTGGTGGATGCTGCTTTGAAAAAAGCAAATTCTACTCAAGAAACCCTGGCAATCCTGGAAACCTCCCTGACCGGAGATTCACAGGTGATTGTAGATATATACTCACGCTATTTGTTTGAAAAAGAGGTTTTCGAAAGAAGAGAGCAAGCAGAGCTCTCCGCGGATGATCTCTGCGAGATCATGTTGAAATCTCAGAAAGCGGCTTATGGTGATGGAGTCGATGAGCAATACCTGCACAAATATATGTGGACCTGGAAGCCGCATTACTATTCTGTAGGACTTTCGTTCTACAATTTTCCATATGCGTTTGGTTTACTATTTGGCACTGGTTTATTTGCCATCTACCAACAACAAGGCACTCCATTCGTCCCATCTTACACCAACCTGCTAGCCAGTACCGGCGAAGATATGGCCGCAGAGCTGGCAGAACGCTTTGGGATCAATATCCGGACAAGAAGTTTCTGGGAACAAAGCCTCAGCATCATCGGGAAACGGATCGAACAGTACAAATCGCTTTGACCATCAGGGCGACCGAGGGGGTCGCCCTTCTCTTTCAGAAGGATGAAAATAATAATTATGGATGAAATTCGAGCAAAGACGAACGGTAAAAGAGCCTTCATCTTTGATATGGATGGCACATTGGTCGACAATATGAAATTCCACTCCCAGGCCTGGATGGCGCTCTTTGAAAGCCTGGGGATACACTTGGAAGCAGATGAATTCCAGCGGCGCACGGCAGGGAAAACCAATCCGGAAATTCTGCGCAAATTCACTGGCAGGAACCTTACTGATGAAGAAATCCAGGTTCTTTCTGATCAGAAAGAAAATTTTTACCGAGATTTATATCGGCCCCATTTGAAAGCAACCACAGGCTTGCTGCCTTTCCTAAGGGAGGCCCAAGAGTTGAATATCCCGATGGGATTGGCAACAGCTGCCGGAAAAGAAAATATTGCATTCGTACTGCAAGGTTTAAATCTTGAAGACTTTTTTAGTGCGATTATAGGTGCTGAAGATATTCAGAAAGGAAAACCTGACCCCGAGATTTTTATCAAGTCCGCAAACGAACTCCATGTTAAACCAGAGAACTGTATCGTTTTCGAAGATTTTCTTTTTGGTATTGAAGCGGCGCAGCGGGCTGGCATGCGGGCAGTTTTCATTACCACATCCCACCAACTTGAAGAACTGGGAAATCAACCAGCAATCTTGATCGCTGTACCTGATTTTTCCACTTTGGCTATCAAAATTCTGGAAAGATGACGTTAAATTACTAATCATCTAATATCACAATCCTCTTGAGGTTATGAAGCATCTCCATTCATGAAAAAATATTTCCGGCGGCAGATAGCCCTTCCAAATGATCATGGCTCATGGATATTCCTCTTATCCCCTTTATTCATCGGATTGACCGCGGGAGAATCATGGAGTTTTGCGTCCTTTTTTCTCATCCTGGCAGCCTTTTCGGCTTTCCTAATCCGGCAACCTATCACGACCGCAGTTAAGATCGCCTCCAAGCGCAGACCCAAAACTGACCTGCCAGCAGCATCTTTCTGGATAATCACCTATGGCGTAATCTTGATGATGGCACTGGCCGGACTCATGATTCTGGGACATGCCGTGCTCATTCTCTTAGCAATTCCGGCAATACCCATATTTTCTTGGCATTTATACCTGGTCAGCAAGCGCTCCGAGCGCCGGCAGGCTGGTGTCGAGATTTTGGGGAGCGGCGTATTGGCGCTTTCTGCCCCAGCAGCTTATTGGGTCGGCGTGGGAAATTATGCACCGGTAGGATGGTGGCTCTTTGTTTTAACCTGGCTGCAGTCTGCGGCTTCAATCGTATATGCTTACCTGCGCCTTGAGCAGCGAGAATTGTCCAAAAAACCGGACCTAAAAACCCAATTGGAAATGGGGAAAAGGGCACTCCTTTATACAACCTTTAATTTTTTAGCAGTCTCCGTTCTCTCGATTGGGTCCTTCTTACCGCCCTTATTGCCAATCCCGTTTGCCTTTCAATGGGCAGAGACAATTTGGGGATGTTTTACACCTGCAATCGGCTGGAAACCCACTAGGATCGGCATCCGGCAGCTCATTGTGAGTGTCATATTCACTGTATTATTCATATTGACCTGGAATATTACAATATAGAACGAAGGAGTTCAACGTGACCAACCTGCCTACCGAATCGGATACAGTTATCTTAATCAATAAAAATGGGATGGGGAGCGCAGATGAAGCCCTGATGCAAAAACTCATTGGCACTTTTCTCCGGTTGCTGCTTGAAAGTGAGTACCTGCCTGCTGCGATTTGCTTCTATACAGAGGGTGTCAAGCTAGCCATTGAAGGATCACCTGTGCTGGCAGAATTACAAAAGCTGGAAGAAAAACAAGTTCGCTTGATTTTGTGCAGTACTTGCTTGAATTATTTTGGTTTGATGGACAAAATCCAGGTCGGTATTCCCGGAGGCATGAATGATATTATCGAAGCGCAGTGGAAGGCTGAAAAGGTGATCACGCTCTAGCATGCGCCCGTCTTTCTTCCATCATCTGCATCCACCGACGATACCGGCAGCACAATCCAGGTTCCGATACACGCTGGGCGCGGGAGGCCTTTCTGTTTACCTGGCTTGTGTCCTTATGATCACCGGCATCTTGGAGATGTTCTTTTACGTGCCCACGCCCGAACGAGCAGGGGCATCCATCCAGATGATCACCTTTTTAGTACCTTATGGAGCCGTGGTACGGAATATGCACTTTTGGGCGGCCCAGTTCCTGATTATTACGGCCTGCATCCATCTCATCCGAGTCGTCTTTACCGGTGCATACGCACCGCCACGTCAATTTAATTATCTGCTTGGTCTGGCATTACTGGTGATCGCTTTATTTCTCGATTTCACAGGCTATGTCTTGCGCTGGGATGAGGGTATTCACTGGGCTCTGGTTGCGGGAACAAACCTGGTGAAATCAATCCCCTGGCTGGGACCTGGCTTATACGGATTTTTGGTGGGGGGCGGTAAACTGAGCGCATCAACACTGACGCGTTTTTACGCCTGGCATATCTTCGGGCTGGTGCTGGTGATGGTCATCCTCCTCATCTGGCATCTATTTCGGGTTCGGCGGGACGGCGGTATCGCAGTGCCCCCAGTAGAGCTTCGCCAGGATCACACCCGCATCACCCGGTTTGAGCTTGTGCGCAGGGAAGCATTGGCAATCATCCTGGCTACCGTGGTCTTGCTGCTCGTTTCCATTTTCATCCCAGCTCCACTTTCAGCACCGATGAAACAAAACACGAGCGCAGTGGCAGACCCGCGCGCACCCTGGTTTTTCTTATGGGTACAGCAAATGCTCAAGATTGGAAATCCATTCTTCTTCGGTGTATTAGTCCCCTTAGGTGTCTTGACAATCCTGGCATTAATTCCATACCTTTTTCCTAAACCGATCCCTGCAGAAACAGGGAAATGGTTCCCAAAAAGCAATCAATTGGCCCAAATCATTGTCGCCTCGATCGGACTCTTCATCATCGTGCTGACAATCCTGGCTATGATTCCCACGCAATAATACTTGCCACCAGGAGAAAAAACAGATGAAACCAAATGAACCAACCCTCTCTCGCCGAAACTTTCTATCGACTACCTGGAAGCTCGTTCTCGGTCTCAGCGGACTGCTTGGCTTGGGTGGGCTCTTACAATACCTTGGATACCAATCTGAGCCAGCCTCTCCAACTCAATTCAAACTCGGTGATGCGGCGAATTATCCCCCCGGCTCACGAATCATTGTGCCGGACGCTCAAGCCATCATCCAGAGTCGCTCGCAAGGCTTGCAGGCTTTGAGCCTGATCTGCCCACACCTGGGTTGCCTGGTTACACCCGACAAGGAAGGGTTCACCTGCCCGTGCCACGGTTCAAAATACGATCAAAATGGAGTCTATCGCTCAGGCCCAGCCAACCAATCCCTAACCGAGCTGCGCCTGGAAGAAACCGCTGACAGCAAGTTAATTTTACACACCGATTAATCCTGATCAGTTTTCGAAACGTGTGGAAAATCCACATGTTTTAAGTTGTGTTGTTAGACATTTTGTTGTAAAATCACGAAAGCAAAGCAGTATATTATTTATAATCCCAAGGAGGCTTCAATGTCAGATCAATTCACACCGACAGCCGTCGAACCCACCAGCGATGAAAAGTTATGGGTATTGCTGGCCTATATATTTTCACCTTTAGTGCCAGTCATCATTCTATTGATGAAAGATAAAAAGGATCTGCCCTTTATTAAAGCGCACAATGCTCAAGCATTGGTCATGGGCTTAGTCATTGCTGTTCTAAGCAGTGTGCTTGCGGCTTTACTCATTGGCATCTGTGTTGGAATTGTTGGATGGATCTTGATGATCTATTGGGGCATCCAAGGATATCAGGGCAAATACGTAACCATCCCATTTGTGACCGATTTCTGCAAGAAGCAGGGTTGGGCATAAAGCGATAAAAGGTTCAAATCTGCATGGAAAATCCTGCTCTGCCAGCCCCCCAACCCCAACCGCTCTCTGTTTCAGATGAGCGCACTTGGGCCATGCTCGCGCACCTCAGCATCCTGTTAAACCTGATTACCGGTGTGCTTGGACCTGTGGCTGCGTTGATCATCTACCTGGTGTATAAGGACCGCTCACGGTATGTAGCCTACCAGGCCTTGCAGTCCTTTCTTTTCCAGCTGATTGTCCTCATCGGTGGAGGTGCGCTGGTGGGAATCTCATGGGCAATCAGCGGGATCCTGGCTGTGATCCTGATCGGCTGCTTGTGCATGCCGTTTGCCCTGCTATTAACCCTGGCAGTCGTAGCTGCACCGATTTACAGTATCATCGGTGCGATCCAGTGTAATTCGGGCCAGGATTTTAAATATTGGTTGATCGGCGATTGGGTAAGGAGTACACTCACTGGGTAAAAGCTGACCTTCGTCCGATTAAAAAATTCAACACGGTTCGGGAAGAGATCCGGCCATGCCGGACACCGAAGGGGCAAGCCTGGTTGCGTTCAAAACCTGGCGAATCTCTCAGGTAGAAGGACCTGTACTGTGAATCACTCTGGAAAGCCAGGAGAACCTGGCACCGACGGGGCAAGCGCAATCTATGCGCCAATCTCTCAGGTAACCCACAGAGGCGCACGCATCGATTGTGTGCGCCTCTGTATTTTTTTGGTCAAAATTGATGACACATTGCGAAAAGAAAGGAAAAGAACATGAACATTCCAAGCCAATTGAAATACACATCGAACGATGAATGGATCAAGATCGATGGAAAAATCGGCACGATCGGCATCACAGATTATGCCCAAGAACAGCTCTCGGATATCGTCTTTGTAGAAGTGGTTGTATCTGTGGACGATGAGGTGAGCAAGGGTGACAGCTGCGCTACCGTTAAATCTGTCAAAGCGGCTGCTGATGTTTATATGCCTGTTAGTGGAAAAGTAATTGCAGTCAACGAAGATCTGCCAGCGACTCCTGAGCTGATCAACAGCGATGCTTATGAAGCCGCTTGGATGGTTAAAATCGAGATCAGTGATCCTAGTGAGCTTTCTGGGCTCCTCGATGCCGCCGGATATCAAAAACATATTGAGGAGAAAGGATAAACATGTTTATCCCGCATACAGATGCTGAGCGGGAGACAATGCTTCGTAAAATCGGTGTGGCCAGCCTGGAAGATCTATTCCAGGCAGTACCTATTGAACACCGTTTTCCGCAGCTGCACCTGTCTCCTGGTTTGACTGAAATGGAAGCTGTGGCTGAGCTGCAAAGTCTGGCATATGGAAATGAGAGTACTCGTGACCTGATCAGCTTCTTGGGAGCTGGAGCCTATAACCATTACATACCCGCAGCTGTTGATTCGATCTTGCGGCGGGGTGAATTTTATACCGCTTACACTCCTTACCAACCTGAAATATCCCAAGGCACCCTTCAAGCGATCTTCGAATACCAGAGCTTGATCGCCACATTAACCGGTATGGAAGTATGCAATGCCTCGCACTACGATGGCGCCACCGCCGTTGCCGAAGCCGTGAACATGGCCTATGCGAACTTCCGTGGTAAGCGCACAAAGGTTCTTCTATCTCCAGCACTCCATCCCCATACCATACAAACGGTGAAAACTTATACGACTGGATCCGATATTGCCCTGACGGCCTGCGAAATGGATCCCTTTAGCAGCCCCGAAAAACTGCTCCCGCTCGTCGATAGCCAGACTGCCCTGGTGGTGGTCCAATATCCAGATTTCTTCGGGCGTATCTTTGATTATCACGCCCTGGCTGAGGCTGCCCACCAGGCAGGCGCCCTTTTTGCAGTTGCCATCAATCCGATCGCACTGGGATTGCTAACCCCACCCGGTCAATTTGGGGCAGATATTGTTACAGGTGAAGGACAGCCCCTGGGCATCCCACTCTCTTACGGTGGACCTTACTTGGGGCTTTTCGCCACCAAGACCGAATATGTACGAAAAATGGCAGGAAGGCTAGTCGGTGAATCGATCGATAACCGAGGTCAGCGCGCCTATGTATTGACTCTCACCGCCCGAGAGCAGCACATCCGCAGAGAAAAAGCAACCTCAAATATTTGCACGAACCAGGGCTTGATGGCTCTAGCTTCTGCGGTTTACCTGAGCTTGTTGGGTAAGCATGGCTTGAAAAAGGTTGCTGAGCTGTGTTACCACAAGGCGCATTATACAGCTGAGAGGATCTCCGAAGTGAAAGGTTTTCGGATATTGGCTGACCAACCTTATTTTAATGAATTCTTGGTCAAGTGCCCTAAACCTGCCGCAGAGATCAATGCGGGTTTACTGGAATATGGCATCCTAGGTGGTTATGACTTGGGAGAAGCATACGGTCCAACCATGGAGCGTTTGCTGTTGGTGGCGGTGACCGAGATGAATTCACGTGAAGAAATTGAGACATTGGCTGAAGCATTGGAGGAGGTGACCCATGACTGAGCCCCAGCTTTGCGAACTATCTGTTGACGGCCGGCAAGGTGTACGCTTCCCCGAACCGGATGTACCTGAGGCAGCACTGCCAACGCAATTCCTCCGCTCTGAGCTGCCCTTGCCAGAATTATCCGAGGTGGATGTAGTCAGGCACTTTACCCGGCTTTCCCAACTCAACTACGGGATCGACCTGGGTTTCTATCCATTGGGCTCCTGCACCATGAAATACAACCCAAAGGTTAATGAAGATACTTGCCGCCTGCCAGGCCTCGCCTTTGTACATCCACTCCAACCCATCGAGACTGTACAAGGCAGCCTGGCGATTATGTTCACCTTGCAGGAATGGTTGAAAGAAATCGGTGGATTCGCAGGAGTCACCCTCCAACCAGCTGCCGGCGCGCATGGGGAATTAACCGGGGTGATGATCATCCGGGCTTATCACCGTTCGCGTGATGATTTGAAACGGGACAAAATCCTAATCCCTGACTCAGCTCATGGAACCAACCCGGCTACATCCGCGATGATCGGCCTGCGTGTGATAGAGATCAAATCGGATGCGCACGGCAACATCGACTTGGATGTCTTGCGAAAAGAATGCGATGACACGCTGGCAGGCATTATGTTCACCAACCCGAACACCTTGGGCCTGTTCGATGAACATGTAAAGGAAGTGATCGAGATCGTCCATCAGGCAGGTGGATTAGTTTATGGAGATGGCGCCAACCTGAATGCTCTGCTGGGGATCGTTCGACCTGGGGACCTGGGTTTTGACGTGATGCATTTCAACCTGCATAAAACGTTTTCTACACCGCACGGTGGGGGTGGACCTGGTTCTGGACCGGTAGGAGTCGCAGCCCACCTGGTCGATTTCTTACCAGCGCCAGTAGTCGGGATTATCGATGATAGCAGCGAGGATGAACCGCCACTCTACGGTTACGTTTATCCATCGAAAAGCATTGGGCGCGTCAAAGCATTTAACGGTCACTTTGGTATGTTTGTGCGCACGTACACTTATATCCTCATGCATGGGGCTGAAGGGCTGCGCAAGATATCGGAATACGCGGTTCTTAATGCAAATTACCTCCTAGCCTGTTTGAAGGATACCTACCACCTGCCTTATGACCGGACCTGCATGCACGAATTTGTCCTGGAGGGCCGCTGGGATGACGCTCCTGATGTTCACGCCTTGGATATTGCCAAACGCTTGATGGATTACAAATTCCATCCACCCACCAATTATTTTCCACTCATCGTACATGAAGCATTGATGATCGAACCCACAGAGACTGAAAGCCTGCAAACTTTGGATGCTTTTGCTGAAGCAATGATCCAGATTGCAAAGGAAGCCCATCAAAGTCCTGAGCTGCTCAAAGCTGCCCCGCATGATACGCCCGTCGGACGGTTGGACGAGATCAAAGCAGCCAAAGAGCTGGTACTTTGCTGTGGGGTCAGCTCCACAAAGGAATAACGGAATCAACATCCGCAAGACGCTGAACACAGACCAGGCAAGCATTTGATAGCACTTGCCTGGTCTTTTTACCTTGATACCTTAAAGAACTGTAAGCCATTTTCATAAATTTCTGACAGAATACTTAGGAATTCAATAAGCTACCTGTGCTATGATAAAATCACAATTCCTGAGAGGTAATGGTACCGGTAATTATGATGATGAATAAATTTACAAACAATGACTTTCAATTCGTCACCCCGCGCGCAAGCATCGAGATCCACCTTCCAGATGGAAGAGTTATTTCCGGTCCACGGGGTGCTCCTGTAGGTGAATACTTAAAAATTTAAATCCGAAGATTCCGCTCCAATTGTAGGAGCGGTGGTCAACGGCGAGCTGCGTGAACTAACCTATCCAGTCGAAGTTGACGCGCGTGTGCGTCCGATTTCCATGGAAGAAGCGGACGGAATGTTGATCTATCGTCGTTCGCTAACCTTCTTGCTGGATGCTGCTTTCGAAGCAATTTACCCGGCAGCAGTCTTGACGATCGATCATTCAGTTTCATCTGGCGGTTTTTATTGTCACGTGGATGACCCTAGCATTTTGACCCCCGCTGGATTAGCGCATCTGGAAGATTATATGCGCGAGTTAGTTAAAGCGGACTTACCTTTTATCCGCAGAGAAGTACCGATTCCTGAAGCCGCAGCTATTTTCGAAGCTAAAGGGGACGATGATAAGGTCCGCTTGCTAGCGCACCGGCAAAAGGATTACCTGGTATTGTACCGACTTGCAGATCACCAGGATTACCACCATGGATATATGGTACCTTCGACTGGTTATTTGAAATGGTTTGGTCTTATATTGACAAACGGCGGTTTCACACTGCGTTTTCCGCGTCGCAACCATCCCACTGATCTGCAGCCCCTCCCTGATTATCCGAAACTCTTGAATACCTTCCGGCAGTATGGTGAATGGCTGGATCACCTGGGGATTGCCAATGTAGGGACGTTAAACGATGCCATCCAAGCCGGCAGGATAGATGAAATTATCCTTACCTCTGAAGCACTGCACGAACGGCGCGTGGCAGAGATCGCGGCACGCATTAAAGAAAAGAGCGACCAGGTGCGGATTGCATTGATCGCAGGTCCCAGCAGCTCGGGCAAAACAACATTCTCAAAAAGGCTGACTGTCCAGCTTCTCTCTCAAGGTATCTCACCATTCCCAATAGAAATGGATAATTATTTCGTTGATCGAGATAAAACCCCGCGCGATGACAAAGGCCAATTTGATTTCGAAGCGCTGGAGGCCCTGGATAATCAGAAGCTAGTAGACGATCTGCAGCATCTATTATCTGGCGAGTCCGTTCAGCTCCCACACTACAATTTCAAAGCCGGGTGTCAGGAGTTGGGTGATATCGTTCAGCTTCAACCCGGACAGCTCATCATCCTGGAGGGCATTCATGGTTTGAATCCGAACTTGCTCCCCAGTATCCCTTCTGAATGGACATTCCGCATCTATACATCCGCCTTAACCCAGCTCAACCTAGATCGACAGAACCGCATCTCTACCACGGATACCCGCCTGGTGCGGCGCATCGTTCGCGATACTCGCGAACGCGGTTACAGCGCAAAGGACACAATTCATCGCTGGGATTCTGTTCAGCGGGGAGAAAAGAGGAATATTTTCCCCTACCAGGAGAATGCAGATGAAATGTTCAATTCTGCACTCGTCTATGAACTTTCGGCATTAAGACCGTTGGTAGAACCTTTGCTGCGCCAGGTGCCCTTTGGTACTGAAGAATATATAGAAGCGAAAAGACTCCTGGCCCTTCTAGAATGGTTCCGTCCTATCGATAGCGACCTGATCCCCGACAACTCGATCTTGCGCGAATTCATCGGCGGATCGATTTTGAAGGATTTTACCAGGTGGCATACTTCTTAAGGAGATCCCAATGCTTAATCCCCATAAATTAATGCGCACCGTGCGAGTGCGTAATGACCGCATCCCTGGAACCCTGGGTCGCTTGCTGACAAAGATAGGTGAGGTTAGCGGGGATTTGGGTGAAATCCGCTTGATCCGCGAAAGTCACCGGGGCACCATCCGCGACATTACCTTTTACGCAGATGATGTGGAGCAAGTCGAAAAGATCATCACCGCAATTTCCACAAATCCAGGAACCCGGCTCCTGGCAGTGAGAGATGAGGTGCTGGAGCTGCACCAGAAAGGCAAAATCGCAATTCGCAGCCGCTGTGCAGTGGATTCGCTTGCCATTCTACGCCGTGTTTACACACCGGGAGTGGCAGAGGTTTGCATGAGAATTGCCAGGGACCCAGCTCTGGCTCGCCAATACACTGCCACCAGCCATTTCATTGCCATTGTCACCGATGGGACAGCCGTGCTGGGTCTGGGCGATATCGGCCCCCTGGCAGGGATGCCCGTAATGGAAGGTAAAGCCATGTTGATGGAAACCCTGGTGGGATTGTCGGGAATGCCGATCTTGCTCAACACAAAAGATGTTAATACCATCGTTACCACCGTGGCAGCCATAGCCCCGACCTTCGCTGCAATCCAGCTAGAAGATATCTCTGCACCACGCTGCTTCGAGATCGAAGAGCGGCTGAGCAGCATGTTGAAAAAGCCAGTGATGCACGATGACCAGCACGGCACAGCCGTCGTGACCACCGCCGCGCTGACCAATGCTTGCCGGCAAACGGGAAAAAAGCTCGAGAAAGCCACCATTGGTCAGATCGGCCTGGGAGCGGCTGGTAATGCAATCGGCAAGATGCTCATGCGTTTGACCGGGAACCAGATATTGGGGGTAGATATCTCTCCTGAAGCAATGCAGCGCTTCGTGCAGGCTGGAGGGATTGCATCTACGCTGCCGGAAGTCATGGCTGAGGCGGATATCGTGATCTCTACCACGGGGGTGCCAGGACTCATCAAACCAGAAATGGTTCGAGAAGGACAGATCATCCTGGCATTATCCAATCCAAATCCTGAAATAGATCCCGAGCTGGCCATGCAATCAGGCGCGGTCCTGGCAGCAGATGGGCAATCGGTCAACAATGTTCTTGGATTTCCCGGCATTTTACGCGGCGCTGTCGATGCGAACGCGACGCATATCAGTCACGAAATGTACGTTGCTGCGGCAGAATGTATTGCTGACCAGACCCCTGAAGATGAATTTCTCCCCAATCCTTTGGACAAGTCTCTGCACCAAGCGGTTGCCCTGGCAGTGGCAAGAAAAGCAGTTGAACAAGGGATTGCCCAGGAAGAATTCATACCTGGCATTGATATATAATATGCAAATAAAGGAAATATTCAGGAGTTTGTATGTCTACCGAAATGAACAATGATCAGCGAACAACCGGACAGGAAAATCAGAAACGTAATTCGACGGTGGTCTTCATAACAATCCTGATTACGATTGCTGCCCTGGTGTTAATTTTTCTGGCCCAGGAATGATGAATATAAGTATAACGAAGAAGAACTATTTATGAAGATGTCAGGCGTTAAATATAAGGATCTTAAAATTGGCAAAGGAGACCAAGCTTTGCTCGGGAAAACTGTTGTGGTCAAATACAATGGTTATCTAACCGATGGCACCAAGTTCGATTCATCTGCTGATCAAGGGAAGCCTTTAGAATTCACCTTAGGCAAAGGAGAGGTGATCGAGGGGTTTGACGATGGAGTCTTTGGTATGAAAGTGGGGGGCGAGCGCCAGCTGATAATACCACCCGAAGCGGGTTACAGCGAGGCTGGATCAGGCAGAGTTCCTCCGAACGCCACATTAGTATTTGTGGTAAAACTGGAAGAAGTAAAATAATCGTGAGGTTGCGAAAGACCAGACTTTTTATCGAAAGAGTTAAAAATAATCCTCGCACTACTAATCTCGTGGTGCGGGGATTATTAATCTTTGGGACAATCTCTTTATCTAGTGAGACGTTTTTACCTCTAACTGTTCACGGATTACATTGCCTAAGCGCTCGATGCCTAAGCGGATTTTTTCTGGTGAGGCAAAGGAGAAATTCAGGCGCATGGTATTTCCTCCGCCTCCCCGGGCATAAAAACTATAACCTGGAACGAAAGCTACTTTTTTCTCGATCGCTTTTTCCAACACCTTTCTAGAATCCATTCCTTCTGGTAGGATACCCCACAAGAACAAGCCTCCTTGCGGTCGAGTCCAATTACACCCTTCAGGGAAAAATTCCTCCATCGCTTCGAGCATGACGTCACGCCGTTCTTTATACACTCTCCTGATCATCCATACATGCCGGTCAAGGAAGCCTCCGCGGGATACTTCATAGGCAACCATCTGGTTAAAAGTAGCAGTATGCAAATCGGCGCCTTGCTTGGCTTGTACCAGCTTGCGGATCACTTCTTGCGGTGCGACTACCCATGCCAGGCGAATGCCAGGAGAAAGTGTCTTTGAGAACGTGCTGAGGTAGATTACATTCCCACGATAAGGTGTATTGCCCGATTTCGCGGAACTGCCCATCCAGGGTCACCACAGAAGGTAAATGTTCTCCTTCGTAACGGAGCTGCCCGTAGGGATCATCCTCGATGACGGGTACCCCGTAACGATCTGCCAGCTCGATCAAAGTCTGGCGGCGCTCAACAGATAGGGTTACACCGGTAGGATTTTGGAAGTTCGGCAGCACATAAATAAACTTCGGACCGCTGCGCAGCGCTTCTTCCAGTCCATCTGTGATCATTCCGTTTTCATCCATCGGGACGGTCACATATTCCGCCCCATAGGCATTCCAGGCTTGCAAAGCTCCCAAATAGGTCGGCTCTTCAACCAGGATACGATCACCAGGGTTAATGAATACCTTCCCGAGCAAATCCAGCGCCTGCTGGGAGCCGGAGGTAATCAAGATATTATCGGGCGTGATCTTGATGCCATATCGGGCGGTATGGCGAGCGATCATCTCGCGCAGTGGCAGATAACCTTCTGTAGCGCCGTATTGAAGGGCCTGTGCGCCAAATTCGTGAAGGATACGATCGCAGGCTGCTGCGAAATCTTCGACGGGGAACACATCTGGAGCAGGCATTCCCCCGCCGAAAGAGATAATTTCGGGTTTTTCTGTTAATTTTAGCAGCTCCCGGATGGCCGAACTGCCCATGCGTTGGGTTCTCTGAGCATAACGAGATTCCCAAGGTGTTTCCATTTTCTCTCCTTTCAATCTATATGAATATTATGATTAGTTGTTGAACCGCTTTCGGTTTTAATTATTTCATAAAACGACTGACCATTGTGGCAGGCGTAGGCAATACAGCTCGATCGCCAACTTTCATTTCCACAGGGGCCTTGCCGCCTTCTTTAGGGGCACTCTGGTAAATGAAGATCTGCGTTCCTTCCTCTGCACTCTTCAGCTCAACGAAGGCCTGCCCCGTCAAAAAGCCTTCTTTATCCACAGCACAGCTGGTTACCATGCCAACCACCCGGCCGCGCTTATCCAATACAGGGTCCTTTAAATGCGCCATGCGCACACCCTTCTCGTTGAAGCGAAAACGTGCAACCACACCTTTGCGGGTCTTCTCACGCTCCAGGAAAGCCTCGCGACCGACGAACCAGGGTTTATAGGTCTTGACATACGAGCCAAATCCCGCTTCAGCGACGCCCAGGTTCAACTCACCGCCCATCTCATGCCCATAAAGCGGTAAGCCCGCCTCGGTGCGCAAGGAATCACGTGCCCCGAGACCGCAGGGTTTAAGGCCAAAGGTTCACCAGCCTTGATCAGCGCCTGGAAAAAGGCCTCTGACTTTTCAGGATGGACAAAGAACTCAAAAGCCATGCGCTCTCCCGTGTAACCGGTACGCGAAACCACCAGGTCATAACCGCCCACCTGCGCATCGCAGAGCTGGGTGCGCGTCAAAGCCAGGATGCGCTTGCGTGCGCTGGGGTCACAGCCGAGGGCGAGCAAAATATCGCGTGAACGCGGTCCTTGCAGTGCAATATCAACACGCATGTCTGGACCTTCTTTTGGATCTCGCAAGTTGCGTAGAACCACATTTCTACCAAAGGCTCTGGAACCTGGATTCTTGCGATCAACCCGCACCTGCCCTTCTTTGACGGCATTCAACCAGGCCCAATCTTTATCATCGTTTGAGGCATTCACCACTACGAGGAATTTCTCCTTACCTCGGTGGTAGACCAGCAGGTCATCGATTACATTCGCATCTGGGTCAAGAAAATGGGTATAACAGGATTCACCCACTCCCAACCCGCCGATATCATTGCCGACCACGCTGTCCAGGAAGATCGCTGCATCGGGACCTTCCGCCTGGTACACACCCATATGGGCCACATCAAATAAGCCAGCCGAATTGCGCACTGCCAGGTGCTCTTCCACTACGGTTGAATACCAAACAGGCATATCCCAGCCAGCAAAGGGGATCATCTTGGCACCCAGCTGGCGGTGGGTGAGGTTGATCGGCGTCTTTCGAACTTCGGCTTCATGTTCCTCCCAAACAAAAGCTGGCTTCGCTTCAATGGGCTGCGTGGGGATCCCGATAAAATAGGGTTTCTGCATGTCAATCAGTGTCTTGGTAGGATTGTCCGCTGCAGCCTCGCCGGATTCTCAGAATCAATACTGGACCGGGCAATTTACGCAATGGATCATCATCAAAAGCGACAAACCCATCCGAAAGGTCACGCAGCCAGGTTGCAGCCAGGCCTGCCTGGGAAGCAGAAAGGCCAAAAACATATTCGTACGGGCTGTTGCACTGCAATGTACCCTTGACCTCACCCCGGGGGGTAAAGAGACTGGAAGGCTGGCTATCACCCGGTTTGAGGGCTTCGACATCGCTGCTAAATGCATAATTGGTAAATTCACGCACTCGCTCAGAAGCTAAGGTCAAAAATAGATTGCCATTCTCCTTGGCATGATCATCGAGATAATAAAAATGGGGGTAACCATGCAGGTTAAATTCTTCATCTTGGCCTGCCAGGTCTGCCAGGGTGCGCACCTTCATTTTTACTTCTTCCAATACATCGAAATCGACCTTGGCGCGCCTTGCTTCACCCTTCCGCCCTTCCAGATGGAAAGGTGTCGTAGACTTCAGGAGCTGCGCGATGAGATCCGCTACCTGCACCATATGTGACTCTTTGAAGCCTCGCTGGGTAACCCATACAGAACCCATGCGCAAGCCTGAGGGATCAAACGCAGACTTATCACCAGGGATCGTATTCCGGTTGACAACAATGCCTGCGATATCGAGCAGGCGTGCCGCCTGGTCACCGGTTAGTGGCGCACCGTCCAAACCCCGGTGCACCGTGCAGTCCAGGTTCACCAGGTGAGTATCCGTCCCTCCAAAAGCAATGCGAAAACCCTGCTCTTGTAGCCGCTTTGCCAGGACCTGGCTGTTCTTGACCACCTGAGATTGAAGCTGGCGGAACTGCTCAGTCTTGGCAAGCTTGAATGTCAGAGCCATGGCTGCAAAGATGTGCACGTGCGGTCCGCCTTGCTCTCCCGGAAAAACTGCCTTATCGAGCTTACGCGCCAGAGAAGGGTCGGTGGTCAAGATGCATGCTCCACGCGGGCCGCACAAGGATTTATGCGTTGTGAAGGTAATAATGTGAGCATACCCAACTGGAGAGGGATATACCCCTCCGGCGACCAAGCCAGCCACGTGAGCAATATCAGCAAATAAGTAGGCTCCTGCGCCATCGGCAATCGCCCGCAAGCGCGCCCAATCGACCGACCAGGGATAGGAGGAATATCCAGCGATGATAAATTTTGGTTTATGTTCCCTGGCTAATGCTTCGATTGAATCATAATTAATTTTTTCGGTCTCTGGATCGACCGTGTAATGCACAGCATTATAGAACTTGCCCGAACGATTTGCGGGTGATCCATGTGAAAGATGCCCACCATGGATCAAATCCATACCCATAATTGTATCACCCGGGTTAGCCAGGGCATGGTAGACAGCATTGTTCGCCGGCGCGCCTGACAGAGGTTGTACATTCACAAAGATCTTGTCCGCCGGAATTCCATTCGCTGCAAACAACTCTGCACAACGCCGGCGCGCCAGAGCCTCAACGATATCTGCATACTCTGTGCCCTTGTAATAACGAGGGTCAGAGTAACGACGAAAATAGGCCAGCCTGGCTGGATAATCTAAGATATCTGCTTCACTCATCCAACGTGTTTCTTCATCTGGATAGCCTTCAGCATAAATATTCTGAAAGGAAGAAGCCATCGCCTGGCGAACTGCCAGGGGAGCAGTACTTTCACTGGCAATTAAAATTAGCTTCCGTGACTGACGTTCTGTCTCAACCTGTGTCAGCTCAAACACATCTGGATCGAGATCGGCTAAAGAGCCGCGGAAGAGAAAATCGGTCATTGTTACGCTCCTCTTTTAAGGGACTGGTTAGTTATCGATTGATTGGAAACAAACAGATCATTTGTCCAAGTGACTTTTTAAAATTGTAGCGCTTGCCCGAAGGAGGGTCAAGTGACTTAAGTCTAATAATAATCCTACTCTTTATTACATCACCAATTGGGGAGATTGACAATTCTGTGTGTAATAATTCACAAAAATGCTTGCCAGTTAATTAATTGTTGAGCTATACTCACTCAAGTGGGTCGATGACTTTTTGAATGAGGTTGGTTTACAAAATTTATTGAAGGTCACCTGCATGAGTAAAGGGACGATACATAGAGTAATTGAAGTTTTCCTTGAAGCTTTTTCAGATCTGCATGTCAATATTCCGATGAAGGATCTGGAAGATATGGCTGTGTTGGTACACAGAGCCATGACGCTTCAAACGCGTCATTTTCATACCCTTGAACATGTTTTCAGCTTTACCTCATCGGCTGATCCGATCCAATCACTCGCAGCTCTTTTCCATGATATTGTCTATTTTCAAGTTGATGAAGGATTCATACCCGAAATTCAGGAGATTATCACTCCCTTTATCCATCAAGATGGAGTTCAAATTTCACTGAGATCTCCCCTTTCAGATGAGGATCGGGTCTTACAATTAACCCTTGAGGTTTTCAATTTCTCACAAGGAAAAATCCTATCTCCAAATAATGGATTGAATGAATTCCTCAGCGCCTTGGTCATGGGTAAAAAACTGTATGGGGTAATTTCTGACCATGATCTACTCAGAATGATCATCTGCATCGAAGCCACCATCCCCTTCCAAGGAAAGAACGAAAAAGGGGAAACCCACTTCGATATCCTGGAAAACCGGTTAAAACATATCAATAAAAAATATATTTACTGTATGGAAGAAGCTGATATCATCGAAGCCCTCCAACTGGCAGTAAAATTTTCGAATAAGGATGTAGAGAGCTTCTCGGAAAAATCTGCAGGACGCTTTTTAGACAATACCTGGAAACTATTACCGGAGACGAACGTCGCCTTACGCTCTGCTGAAATCTATTCCATCCGAGAATACCGGCAGGCTCTGTACAAAATGGATTTATTTTTCTCCTCACTTAATCCTGAAAATGTTTTCAATCAATATCATGGTATACCTTCTAACCGCAAGTATCAACAAATGGTACGGCAAGCCCATGACAATGTGCTGACGGCACGTGATTATTTAAGCATCAAGCTGCTTTCGGCAACTATCTTAGAAGCTTTGGCTGAAATTACCGGAGGAGATGCTCCGTTATCGTTATTTTCTGAGGATCTCCAATCTGAAAGTAAGCAGAGTTTACGATATCAAGACTTTTTACAACAACCTATTGAACCCGCTCCAATTGATCACACCTCTATCCTTTATAAATTATTTTACGAAGGCCGACCAGCAGAAACCGCTTTTGATATGAAAACATCTCCTCTCGCTTTATTTCTTTATACAACAGTGAGACAATTAGAGATCAACCGACTGGTTGTACTGGCACGGAAGATGTTTGATAACGAATTACACCCCTATCAATTCCTCCGTGAAATAAATCCCCCTGTCTTGGCGGCGATCACTTATGCGTGCGCTCAAATGGTGGTCACCCGCCGCGAGAAGCTGCACGAATTTGCCCGATCCTTATGAAACATAAAACATAAAGTCCATCCCATATTCTGAAAGGAACCCAATATGAACCACTTTGACCCTTCAATTGAATCACGCGTTGCGGTCTTACTATCCAGGATGAGCTGGGAAGAGAAGGTTGCCCAGCTCGGCTCAATGCTGCCCTTCACAGACTGGGGAGAATTCTCTCGCAGCAGCCTATCTGAACGAATCAAAAAAGTAAAAGATATTCAGCCTGAAAAAGTTTCAGCAATCGGGCATCTATCCATCTTTCTACGCGAGCTTCCGCCGCGGGAAGCTGCTCGAAAATCCAACGAGATTTGCGGTTATGCCCTCGAACATGGGGGTATTCCGCCGATCATCCACGACGAAGGCCTGCATGGGCTGCTCGCTAATGATGGAACGAGCTTCCCGCAGTCGATCCAAATGGCTTCATCTTGGGACCCTGAGCTTCTGGAAGAAATAGCCCAGGCAATTGGAAAAGAGACGCGCACGCGTGGTATACGCCAGCTCCTCTCACCCACCATCAACATTGCCAGGGATCCACGCTGCGGGCGCACCGAAGAAACATATGGCGAAGATCCAATGTTAGCTGCTGAGATGGCTGTAGCCTTCATCCGCGGCGTGCAAAGCCAGGGAGTTGTCACTACCCCAAAACATTACGCCGCTAATTTCGTAGGTGATGGTGGGCGCGACAGCTACGCGATCCATATTACAGAACGGTTGATGCGCGAAATTTATTTTCCAGCCTTCGAATCCGCAATTCGCCATGGAGGAGCACTTTCCATCATGGCAGCCTATAATTCATTTGATGGTTTGCCTTGCTCTTGCAACCCCTGGCTGCTTACCGAAGTGCTGCGAGAAGAATGGGGATTCCAAGGGTATGTCGTTTCGGATTATGACTTCGTCATCCACATCCTGGAGAAGCACCAGGTAGCTGCAGATAAAAAAGAAACCGCCAAACGGGCCGTAGAAGCGGGGATGGATGTTGAGCTTCCTTACGCACAATGTTATGCAAAGCCCATGCTCGAAGGCATCGAAGATGGCAGCATATCGAGAGAAGCTGTAGATGAGGCTGTACGGCGCGTCCTGCGGGTCAAGTTCTGGTTGGGGCTATTCGATACTCCATTTGTTGATGAAGAACAGGCTGAACTGGTTTCCCATTCCACTGCCCACCAGGATCTTGCCCTTAAGATGGCGCGTGAGGGAATGGTGCTGTTGAAAAATGAAAAACAAACCTTGCCCATCCCTGCGAGTGTGAGTACGCTGGCAGTCATTGGTCCCCAGGCAGATGAGCTTGCTCTGGGTGGCTACACCTGGGGTGGCTATGCGAAAGATCGTTTCATCACACCACTCCAGGCCATTCGTGCACGCGCCGGAGAGAACGTTGCGGTTTCTTTCGCTAAAGGGTGCAAGATGCTGGAAGAGATTCCCGATGGGATTGATGAAGCTGTACGCATGGCTTCACACGCCCAATATATCGTGCTCTGTTTGGGGAATAATCACCAGACCGAAGGCGAGCAGCGCGACCGCGCCTCTCTTGACCTGCCAGGTGTCCAACCCCAGCTGGTCAAAGCTATTAGCGCCTTGGGTATCCCCACCGCGGTGGTGTTGATCAATGGCAGTGCCATCACGATGACTGACTGGATTGACCAGGTCGGAGCAGTTCTAGAAGCCTGGTATCCTGGAGAGAAGGGCGCGACCGCCATTGCTGAAATCCTCTTCGGCGATACCAACCCATCCGGCAAGCTGCCCATCACTTTCCCGCGCACGACCGGGCAGCTCCCCCTCTACTACAACTATAAACCCTCCGGACGAATTACCTCATATGTCGATAAAGCCGGCAGCCCTCTATTCCCATTTGGGCATGGCCTGAGCTATGCTTCTTTTGCTTACCGAAACTTGGAAATAGCGATCGAATCTGGATCTACAGGGCCTGTGCTGCGCACGGAACTAGAGATCAGCAACTCCGGGATTGTTGATGGGGTTGAGATCGTCCAGCTGTATATTCACGATAAAGTTGCCAGTCTGGCACGTCCAGTCAAGGAACTGAAAGCATTCCAGCGCGTTGCTTTGAGGCCAGGCGAAACGAAACACCTGAGCTTCCAGATTGAAGTGCAAAGATTAGGCATGTATGACCATCATTTGCATTGGATCGTCGAGCCCGGTGAGTTTGAGATTATGGTGGGCAACTCTTCTGAAGATATCCGGCTGCAGGGTATCGTAGAAATCATTTAAATGAAAGGGCTTTACCTTCTTGCTGAACCTGCATTTGAGCTGATTTACACTCCCGAGAATTCGTCAACAGATCGAACAGCTCGTTGAGATTGTAATCCAACCCCAAACCGGTGAGAGCATCTCTGCAACTCCTTCGAATTTGATGGATGTTGAGCTGATCTTCACCGGGTGGGGTTGTCCAGTTTTAGACGAGGAGCTCTTAGCCCATGCGCCTAACTTAAAGGCAGTCTTTTACGGGGCGGGCTCCATTCGCTACCTGGTTACCGAGGCTTTCTGGAAGCGAGGCATCCAGATCACCACTGCTTTTCGTGCGAATGATATTCCAGTCTCAGAATTTACGCTGGCGCAGATCATCTTGAGCTTGAAACATTACTGGCAACATATTCAGAATGTCAGAGAGAAAAATGAATGGTGGGAACATCTTCCAGTAGCAGGGACCTACCGAAGCACGGTGGGTTTAATATCACTCGGCATGATTGGAAGTATGGTCGCTGAGAAACTCAAAATATTGGATGTGCAAGTGATTGCCTTCGATCCTTATATTTCAACAGAGAAAGCCAGGCAGCTCGGGGTAGAATTGCGCACTCTCGAGGAGGTATTCCAGCAAGCTGACGTCATCTCGCTGCACACTCCCTGGTTGCCAGAAACCGAAGGGATGATCACAGGGGCACATTTTGCCGCCATGAAAGAAGGGGCTATCTTTATCAATACTGCGCGAGGCGCCATCGTGCGCGAAGAGGAGTTAGCTGCAGTGCTGCAGCAGCGACCTGATTTATTCGCTCTCCTGGATGTAACCTGGCCTGAGCCTCCTGAGCCTGCTTCGATCCTTCGAACCTTACCAAATGTGATTATTTCGCCTCATATCGCCGGCTCAATGAATCGAGAGTGTCAACGCAACGGACAGTATATCGTGGACGAGTTAAAACGTTTCCTTTCCGGAGAAGCTTTGCTTTATGAGGTTATCCGCGAAAGGATCAGCATCATGGCATAAGTTTTTCCACAGGGTGACGTAAAATCGTTTTTAACTTTGCGGGGTCTGCGCGTAAAGGATTACCGAGATAAATTTCGTGGTGCTTGCCAGTCTTGACGAATCCATTCTCAAACGTAAAGGCATCCATCTTTTCAACGGTGGCTGGTTCATTATCATAGGGCCCAATATGCATGATCTGGATAGAAAAACCCTCTCTGAAGTTTTCAAGGCGTAAGCGAGTGAAACCGGGCAAATCTCCATTCTTTTTCCTCAATTGTGTCAGAGCATCAGCCATCAATTCAGGTGTGATCAGGTCAGGCACCAAAATCATCAGCGTATAAAACCAGTTATCCTTAATCTTTATGTCAAAATGACCATCTTCCACCCACCATAAGCCCTCCAGCGCCATCACCGGATAGTCAACCGGAGTCTCCTTATGTAGTTTCATCATGAATTTAAGGGTAAAAGCTGCGCCATACAAAGCTTTCATGTTCTCTTGAAACAAAGGGGAGGTTCCAGGACCCCTCGCCTGGCTCGATTTTGCCATCGATCATCAAGAATTTAAACATTGGGACTTCTAACAACTCGACTTTCTTTGAAGAAGGAGTATAGAGAAATTTCAATTCCTTCTTTAGATCCAGTTTTTCCATGACAACCTCCTCTGTGAGAATGATTATTTCACCGGAAATTTAATTTTCAACATTTTACGAAATCGAGCATCTCGTGCTTCTCAACCACATCCAATGTTTTTTGAGGTTCAGCAAGCAATTGCTAGCATTTAACAACCCGGTTTAATAAATCTTCAATGCCATGCGGTTGTTTACCGCTTTTCTAAATAAGATCCATATAACTGGTTAAATCGGTGATTGTCAAAGGCATTTCTTGCACAACCGATATCAAGATTTTTATATGAGTATAGCAAATTAATTGAATACAAGGATCATGTTTGACGTCCTTACCGGAGACGTTTATACTTAACCAACCTGGAAAGTCGCAAATAATGGCTTCATCCAATCTCGGTCGAAGGTTTTATTAGGAGTTATTGATTATGACAAAGCATAAATCTAAACGGTTGGGTGTCCTCACCAGTGGAGGTGACGCCCAGGGTATGAATGCGGCTGTACGAGCTATCGTACGTACTGGGATCGAAAAAGGTTTAGAGGTATATGCGGTTTACGAGGGTTACCAAGGCTTGGTTGAAGGCGGCAGTCGGATAACTAAGATGAACTGGGACTCCGTGGGGGGCATTTTGCAAAAAGGCGGGACGGTCATTGGCTCTGCACGCAGTGAAAAATTTCGTACGCGAGAAGGCAGGTTATCTGCAGCCTTCAACCTAATAGAAAATGACATTGACAACTTGATCGTGATCGGAGGAGATGGGAGCCTGACAGGCGCGAACATTTTTCGTCAAGAGTGGCCCGGGCTACTTGAGGAGCTAGTTACGGCAAAAAAGATCAGCAAAGATACTGCCAGCCGGCACCCTTATTTATCGATCGTTGGCCTGGTTGGATCCATCGATAATGATTTCTACGGTACTGATATGACGATCGGTGCTGATTCAGCGCTACACCGCATCACAGAAGCAGTCGATGCGATCACTTCAACAGCCGCCAGTCATCAACGCACCTTTGTGGTTAAGGTGATGGGGCGGAACTGTGGATACCTGGCAGTGATGGGTGCCCTGGCGACAGGTGCAGATTGGGTCCTCATCCCAGAAAGCCCACCAGATGTAGATAACTGGGAACAGGTGATGTGCGAGCGTTTGAAAGCTGGACGAAAAGCTGGCAGACGGGATTCGATTGTGATCATGGCGGAAGGCGCGTGTGATCGACATGGGAATTACATCGGCAGTACGGATGTTCAAAAAGCGCTTGAAGAAGCTTTAGGTGAGGAAGTGCGGGTGACAGTATTGGGTCACGTCCAACGCGGAGGTCGTCCCAGTGCATTCGACCGGAACCTCGGCACCCTCACAGGATACCATGCGGTCGAAGCCATCCTCAATGCGAAACCTGATACCGAACCCATTGTGATTGGCATGAAAGGAAATCGCATCGTTAGCACCCCATTAATGGATTGTGTTCAGCAGACACATGCGGTTGCCGAGGCAATTGCTCAAAAGGATTTTGAAAAAGCGATCGATCTGCGGACGAGCAGTTTCAAAGAAGCTTTCCGCACCTTACGCACTTTTGTGCGTGCATTGCCTCACCCACCCGACCCTGGGCAAAAGCGATTACGCTTGGGTGTGCTCAATTCAGGTGCCCCTGCTCCAGGGATGAACACTGCCACTCGCGCAGCTGTCAGGGTAGGGTTGGATAAAGGCCATCGCTTGTTTGGAATTCATAATGGTTTCGAAGGCCTGGCAGATGGAGAAATTGAGGAATTAAACTGGATGAGCGTGAATGGCTGGGCTTCGTTAGGAGGTTCTGAGCTAGGCACCAGCCGTCGGGTTCCTAAAGGTGCAGATCTATATGCCATCGCCAGAAATATCGAAAAATATGAAATCCAAGGATTATTGGTGATCGGCGGCTGGTCTGCATATGAAGCCGTTTACAAGCTCATGCAAGAACGTCCAAATTTTCCATCATTTAATATCCCGATCGTTTGCCTTCCAGCGACAATTAACAACAACCTGCCAGGTTCAGAACTGGCAATTGGTGCAGACACTGCCTTGAATAATATCGTCGAGGCTGTCGATAAAATAAAACAGTCCGCCTTTGCAACAGGACGCTGTTTTGTCGTCGAAGTCATGGGACATTACTGCGGTTACCTCGCATTAACTGGCGGATTAGCGACTGGGGCAGAGCGCGTTTTCTTGCATGAAGAAGGTGTAACACTGTCTGATCTGCAAAAAGATGTGGCAAGCCTAAAACAAGGCTACAACGCAGGGAAGAGGCTAGGATTGCTGATCCGCAATGAATATGCAAACCCTGTGTACACCACTGCTTTCATGGCAGCATTATTCGAAGAAGAGGGCGGAGAACTTTTTGATGTGAGGCAAGCCATCTTGGGGCACTTACAACAAGGAGGCGATCCATCGCCATTTGATCGGATCCAGGCAACGCGTTTAGCAAACCGCTGTATCAATTACCTTATCGAGAAAAGTGAAAAGAATGATGCAGCTTGCGCTTTTATTGGTTTGGTTGCTGGAAGCTTGCAGTTCCAGTTGATTGAAGACTTATACCGCTTGTCTGATGCAGAACACCAACGACCGAAAGACCAATGGTGGCTTGAGATGGTCCCAATTGCCAAACTCCTCGCCCAACCCAGTCCAAGCTGGCAAGATGCCTGATCGACATGAAATATAAGAAAATTTTCTTTTACACCAGCCTGAGTGTAGTTGCAGTCATTGCCACTTTTCTAGCCGGTTATTTCACTCATGCCAGGCAAACCCAACCTGAAAAATTGCCCATTTTGATCCAGGCACATGAAATTCTCTTTGAGCATGGCTTGAATGTGCCTGCTGAAGGGCCAGTGCTCGAATATGGGATGATCCGAGGTATGCTCGAGGCATTTGGGGATCCTTATTCTTCTTTCGCGGAACCAGCTCAAGCGGAGCTGACAAGCAACATGCTGCAGGGAAGTTTTGGAGGCATTGGGGTGACTCTCGGAAAAGACGCAGACGGTTTTCCAGTCCTTCTCCCCATTCCAGATGGACCCGCTGATAAGTCTGGAATCCAGGAAGGTGACCGCCTGATAAAGGTGAATGATCTCGAAATTCATACAGATACTGCTAACGACACAATTATGGCAGCCATCCGTGGACCAGTAGGTGAAAATGTTAAGATAACCATCTCCCGAGCACCCGATTACGAACCACAGACCTATACAGTCAAACGGCAAGAAATTTCTCTCCCTTCGGTCACCTGGTATCTGGAACCGACTGAACCACGCCTGGGGATGATTAAAATCAATGTCATCGCAGCGACAACCCCCGATGAAATCCAAAAAGCTGTCCAGGACCTTCAGGAACGCGGCGCGACTGCTTTTGCTTTAGATCTGCGCGATAACTATGGAGGACTACTTGACAGTGGGGTTGAGATTGCACGTCTATTCTTGAAAGACGGTATTGTCCTCGAACAGCAGTATCGGAATAAACCAATAGAGCAATACAAAGTGACCAAACCAGGCGCTCTCTTTGATCTACCAATCGTCATATTGGTTAACCAAAATACAGCCAGTGCTGCTGAAATTATTGCTGGCGCGCTGCAAGCCCAACACCGGGCAAAGCTGATTGGTGTTCCAACCTATGGAAAGAATACCATCCAGCTCGTTTTTCAATTATTGGATGGATCAAGCATGAATGTAACCTCTGCGCATTGGTGGGTGCCTGGCTTAGATACACCTCGCCCCGGAAAAGGGATCCAGACGGACATCACAATTCCAGACCCAAATGCGAGCCCAGATCCATTTATCCAGGCAGCTATTCTCGAACAGCTACCGAAATAATAATTTCTGTATGTTAGAATGAATTTTATGGAGAATATTAAAGTTGTTGCAACAAACCGGAAAGCCAGGCATGAATACTTTATCCTGGACACGTATGAGGCCGGGATTGAGCTAAGAGGCAGTGAAATCAAATCAATTCGAGCAGGGCAGATCAGCCTCAGCGAGGCTTACATCAAGATAGACGGACGAGAAGCCTGGTTGGTGGATGCTCACATTGCGCCTTACGAACAGGCCAATCTTTATAATCATGATCCGCTCCGGCCTCGCCGCTTGCTCTTACATCGTGATGAAATCCGGAAGTTGTGGGATACGGTTCGGCAGAAAGGTGTGACCGTCATCCCCTTGCGCGTCTATTTAAAAAATGGACGGGGTAAAATAGAAATAGCGACTGCAAAAGGTAAGAAATTATACGATAAGCGTGCTGAGATCGCCCGCAAGGATGTAGAGAGGGAGATGCAGCGAGAATTGCATACCCGCGAGTAAATCTATGCTGAATAATAATTTCGTTGCTCTGGTCATCACGTTTGCTGTTGCCTTGGCCTGGTTGAGGATCAATGATTACGCTGCTAACCGTGGCTGGATCAGCAGCCATCTGAGCAGGAAAATTATTCATATAGGCACTGGTCCTCTGTATGTTGCTTGTTGGCTGTTGTTTACAGATGCGGACATCTCTCGCTACCTGGCAGCACTGGTGCCATTCAGCATCACCATCCAATTCTTCCTCGTGGGGACAGGTGTTATTCGAGATGAGGCCGCCGTCCAGGCTATGTCGCGCACCGGTGACCGTCGTGAAATTCTTCGCGGCCCCTTGTATTATGGAATCCTTTTTGTGATCTTAACCATCATTTATTGGAAGGATTCGCCGATAGGGATGGTTGCACTGATGCTGATGTGCGGCGGCGATGGTTTAGCCGATATTCTAGGGCGGCGGTTTGGTACTAAAAAAATCCCTTGGAATTCCAACAAGTCTCTGGCTGGGTCAGTCGGTATGTTGATCGGGGGGTGGACCTTGTCAGCTACCATCCTGGCACTATATGTGGGAATGGGAGTCTTTACAGGTCCATTAACAATCTACCTGGCGTCTCTCACCTTGATTGCTCTGGCAGGTACCCTGGTCGAGTCGCTGCCATTCCATGATGTCGATAACATCACAGTGACATTCACTGCCGTTCTGCTTGGACACTTATTATTCCGTTAACTTGGCTTTCGTCTTAGTCAATAAGACTCGCGTTTGCTGGACATCCTGACGGATTTGGGTAATCAAAGCCTGGATATCTGGAAAACGGACTTCTCCGCGCAGCCTTTCGATGAATTCCAAGGAAATGGTTTGTCCGTAAAGATCGCCTGAATAATCCAAGAGATGCGCTTCCAGGTGCAAAACAGATCCTTTTCCATCAAAGGTCGGGCGCACTCCAATATTCGTAGCAGCTCCCCAAACCTGCCCATCTACCAAAGCACGGCAGGCGTAAACCCCTGAGGCTGGAAGGATCTTTCCTGTAGTCACAAATAAGTTCGCAGTTGGAAAGCCGATGCTTCTACCGCGGCGATCCCCTGAAATAACCTTACCACTTACCAGATATGGGCGTCCGAGCCATAAACCAGCATTTCTGACATCGCCTGATTCCAACAGCAGCCGAATCTGGCTGGAAGAGATGATTTCACCTCGGGATTTGACCGCCTGCACTTCTTCCACTTCATAGCCATATTCCAAGCCAAGCTTACTTAAAACGTCAAAATTTCCTTCTCTACCGCGCCCCAGAGCAAAATCATGACCAATTAGAAGGTGATTCAATCCCAACCGGCTACACAATCGCTCAATAAATTCTCGTGCTGATGTTAGAGCCAGCTCCCGGGTAAAAGGTTCGATGATCACCACATCGACACCCAAACCTGAGAGAATATCGGCGCGTTCTTCTGGTAGAGTTAGATAAATATTCCCAGTTTTTCCACGTAAAACAACCACAGGATGTGGATGGAAAGTCAATACCACCGCAGGTGCACCTACCCCGTGCGCCCCCTCGACCAGCTTCTTGATGAGGGACTGATGCCCCAAATGCACCCCGTCGAACGACCCAATTGTCAACCAGGCATGGTTTGTCGAAGCTTCATGAAGAGAGCCGAAGATTGTTGGCATATGGCTGTTGACGAAAGGGTGTTAGGAGTAAATCCCGCAGAAAAATTGGATTCCACAACCTGCTTCGGTCACGAAGTGAAGAAAACTTTCTTCGGTTGCCATTCCATTGTATCTTTGTCCAGCTCGAGAAGCGCCACTAAATCGCCTTGCTCACTGATACCACGCGCCCATTCTTCAGAGTCAAGATCTGCTGGAACACGGTGACCGTGCCTGATTAATTCAACCTGATCGGCATCCAATTCAACACTAGGCCAATCACCCAAAGCTTCTGCAGCAGGGATTAGGTATTTGTACCAATTCCCGGCTGTAAAAGCCTCCTGCAATCTCCGTAAAGGAACCGCGTCTCGTAATGTAAACCGACCGCTTTTCGTTCGCCGTAAACCAACCAGGTGTGCTCCACACCCCAAAGCAGATCCTAAATCATTGGCTAATGATCGCACATAAGTTCCAGAAGAGCAAAAAACATCAACAACCGCTTCTGGTGAATCCCATTCGAGTAAATCCAGGCTATAAACCTGAATCTTCCGAGGAGCTAATTCTACTTCCTCCCCTTCCCGAGCCATTTCATAGGCTTTGCGACCCTGCACTTTAACCGCGGAATAAGGAGGTGGTACTTGTTCAATTTCACCGATAAATGTTTGCAACGTGTCGACAAACTGTTCTTCTGTAATATTCTCGATGGGCCCAGACGAAGTCACCACTCCCTCTGCATCGTAGGTATCCGTCGCACTCCCCAAGCGGATCGTTGCTTGATATCTTTTATCAGAAGCAGAAACATACTCACTCAGGCGCACGGCAGGACCAATTAAGACAACCAGAACACCCGAAGCACGCGGGTCTAAAGTGCCTGTGTGACCAGCTCGACGGATCCCTGTTCCGCGCCGGATAATTTGAACCACATCATGAGACGTCATACCGATGGGTTTATCGACAACCAACACCCCCGAAACCACATTTAGTAAATTATCATCATTTTGCATCGGAAACTTTCTCCTGTAAAAATATTGCGCGCGTTGCGTTGAGCACCTGCAACTGCACGTCCGGAAGTAATCCGGTTACCTCAGCCCCAGCGGCGGCGCGATGTCCCCCTCCACCAAAACGCAATGCCACTTGGGAAACATCCTTTCCATTTTGAGCTCTCCAACTAACTTTGACAACATTATCTGGCTGCTCGACGAATATGATAGCTATTTCAGCTCCATTCAAATAAGATATCATATTAATCAAATCAGCATCATCTCGGCCAGGATAATTGGCAGATTTGCGGTCTGCCATAGTCAATGTAGTCCACACTATTCCATTTTCAAACATTAAGTTCGACAAACCAGCTCCCCAGTAACGCGCAGCATTTAATGATTTTTGCAGCAGTGCCTTCCGGTATAAACTTGCGAGATTGCTGCCAGCATCTACCAAATCCGCCGCAGTTCGTAATACCTGTCCCGTCACATTACTGGTACGGAAACCGATTGTATCAGAAAGTATACCGGTGAGGAGGGCATCAGAAACTCCAGCACTCACAGGAAACCCCCAGACAGGCAAACAACGAGCGATGATCTCAGCTGTCGCGGCCGCTTCAGTCTCGACAAGATTTAGAATTGCGAAATTAAGGTTCGTGATGTGATGATCAATACTGATATCTGGCTGTCCCAAACCTTCAAACGGATTCCCTACTCTATCCGGATCAGAACAGTCCACCACAATCAACAGATCATAATTCCCATCTGTGCGCTTAACTATTTTATCACTGCCTGCCAGATGACGGAATGCTGCTGGAACGCCATCCACAGATACCATTTGGACGGACTTTCCTATCGCTTGGAGCGACAGTCCCAAACCTAATAGTGATCCGATCGCATCTCCATCTGGACGGAGGTGAGTCAAGATCAATATATTCTGAGCCAGATGAAGCTTTTCCCCTACAGCTGATAAAATTGATTTATTCACCTTCTACCTTAGGCTTTGTTTCTGTATCAAGTGACGCAAATAAGCGTTCAATATTCTCAGCGCGTTCAAATGTAGGATCATATCGAAAACGGAGCCTTGGAAAGGCGCGCAACTCGATGCGCTGAGCTAACTCACTGCGCAAGAATCCCTGAGCGTGCTCCAATCCAGCTTGGATTTCCTCCACCCGAGAAGAACCTTCTATCGACGAGTAATAAATGGTTGCATAAGCCAGCTCACGGTCTACTTCAACATCGGTGATCGAGATTCCCTGCAGTCTGGGGTCACTAATCTCCTTGATTAGCAATTCCGATAATTCTTTACGTATCCGTTCTGAAATCCGGACCGCTCGCGTTTTCGAAACCACCTTTTCGCTCCTTTCAGGAAACCAATACTTTCTCTAGAACATAACTTTCAATAAGGTCACCCTCAGCGATATCTGAAAAATTCTTTAAGCCAATCCCACACTCAAAACCAGAACGGACTTCAGGGACACTTTCCTGAAGATGCTTCAGAGATGAAATTTCTCCTTCATAGATCATGGTTCCTTTACGCATCAATCGAACCCGTCCATTCCGTCGGATCTCTCCATCGATAACCCGGCATCCAGCAATATTTCCGACCTTGGAGATACGGAACACCGTGCGAACCTCAGCATGCCCCAGAACAGTCTCTCTCACTTCAGGTTCAAGCATGCCTTTCAGAGCTTTCTCGACATCTTCTAACAAGCGATAAATAATATCGTAAAGCCGGATAGATACACCCTCCGCATCAGCAAGACGGCGTGCAGCAGCATCAGCTTGCACATCGAAACCAATGACGATCGCCTTTGATGCTGCTGCAAGCATGATGTCGTTTTCACCGATGTTGCCTATTTCTTTATGCAGGATATTGATCTTGATATCCCCAGCATTGAGATCGGTCAAGGAAGAAACGATCGGTTCGAGTGAGCCTTGCACGTCCGCCTTGACAACTAAACGCAGTTCCCTGACCTCACCAGCCTGGAATTGTTCGAACAGCTGTTCAAGTGTAACCCCAGCTTTTTGTTCAACAACTGCTTTCCCGTTTTCATGTTGTCTTTCAGCTGCCACCGCCCGGGCTTCTTTTTCAGAAGGCATCACCCGGAACAAATCACCAGCGGTTGGTACTTCATTAAGCCCCATTACTGATATGGGTGTAGAAGGCCCTGCCTTGCGTAAGCGCCGGCCCCGATAGTCAAACATGGCTTTCACACGACCAAATGCTGTTCCAACGACGATTGCATCTCCAAGATTCAGGCTCCCATTTTGAATCAATAAGGTAGCCATTACGCCGGAAGATTTGTCAAGACGGGATTCAATCACTGTACCGATGGTTTGACCATCTGGATTTGCCTGGATATCCATATTATCCGCGACTAGTAGAATCGCTTCAAGCAAGTCTTCTAATCCCATTTGCTGCTTTGCAGATAAAGGAACAACGATGGTATCCCCATCCCATTCATCTGGAACCAATTCAATTTCAGCCAGCTGCTGCTTGATTCGATCTGGATCCGCATTGGCTTTATCAATTTTATTCATGGCGACAATAATGGGGACTTGGGCAGCCTTGGCATGAGCAGCAGCCTCGCGCGTCTGCGGCATAACCCCATCATCCGCCGCAACGACTAAGACAACAATATCTGCTCCCTGTGCTCCCCTGGCTCGCATAGCTGTGAATGCCGCATGACCGGGTGTATCCAAAAAAGTGATTAACCTGCCGTTCAATTCAGCCTGATAAGCACCAATATGTTGGGTAATCCCACCAGCCTCTCCACCCGCGACATTGGTATGTCGGATCGCGTCCAATAAGGATGTTTTTCCATGGTCAACATGACCTAAAATGGCAACTACCGGAGGTCTAGTTTTTAATTTATCCTGCTTTTCCTGAGCAATTACCCTTCTCCAGAGAGGGATTTCACCGGAATTTTTTTCCTCAACCTGGGTTTGTTCGGGAACTGCTTCCCACCCCATTTCAGAAAGCACAACTGCAGCAGTATCAAAATCGACCTGCTGATTAATGTTCGCCATTACGCCATTTGACATCAAAGCTCGAATGATATCAATTGGACTGGCTTGAATTTTTTGAGCCAGATCACGCACCGAAATCAAAGCCGGCAGCGCAATCGTCTTCTCTTTTTGTACCATCTCGCTCATAGGACACCTCCAAAAATCAACTTGTGTGACCCGGTGAGCAGAGATGAAAGGGCGATTTATTCGCTCTGTTCCTCATCTGAAAGGTCAGCCATAAAAGCGATCAAGTATTCTTTATCTTCTTCCGTTAACTCAACCTTTAAGGCTGAAGATAAAGCCCCCTTCAACACGCGCTCCCAACAAATCTTCCGGTCGTGTAAATAAGCTCCTCTACCGACCAGCTTGCCCGTAGGATCAACCCGGGTACCTTCAGGAGTACGCACAATTCGTATCAATGATCGCTTTGAAAGCACTTCCCTACATCCGACACAGGTCCGTTGGGGAATATGCTTCTGTCTAACCTTCTTTCGGGGCACGTAATTTTATCCGCTAAAATCAAAAATCCCAATTTTCCCAATCACCAGTGCCACGTTTCCGCTTTTTCTTTACAACCATGACATCACGATCGGGATCGTATTCCATTTCCGTGAATTTACGTTTCTTTTTCTTTGCCTTCGTACCTTTCTTTGGACCAAGCTCATCATCTTCTTCTTCATCTGATGAAACTGCCTCTGTGAAGACTTCTGGGCTAAGTTTGAATATGGAGTCCAACGATTTCTCTTCATCTTCATTTGCCAGAGGACTTAATCCTTCAGCGGTAACAGGTTCGGTTGGCTCAATTACCTCAGGAACTTCACCTTCCGGTTCAACCTTGACCTCTGCCATTTCAGCTTCAGGAGTAAAATCAACAGGGACTTCAAGGGCCAAGGCTGGCTCAATCGCTATCGGAATACCTTCTTCTGGTATCTCAGGTTCCAGAATGGTAGGAATTGGTTCAACCACCATTTCTTCCTCAACAGCGAATTTAATTGAGGAAATGACAGATTTAATTTCGTCCAGGGCTTTTGGGCCAATGCCACCCAAAGCCAGGATGGTATCCGAATCCAACCCTAATTGGAGCATTAAACTGCCCAATGTATCATATCCAGCTTCACTCAATAAATTAAAAATCCGAGATGAGAAAGGTAAATCTTCCAGGAATATTGTGAAAGCCTTCTCCGGGATTGAATCCCGCACAAGCTTATACCGTTCATCTGTCTCACTCTTTTCAACATGCCGGCGGCGAATAATACCGCGCTCAACTCGATCCACAAATTGGACAAGGAGCTGAAATTCTTCAGGTGTGACTGGACGGCCTTCTGCCTTCTTGGCCAACACAGCTTCTATCTGAGGCATGGTTTCTGTCTCTGAATCTAATAAGAAAGCATATTCGGGATCATTCTGAAGTTTATTCAAAGAATCCGAAGCAGCTTCCGGTAAGCTCTTGATATCAATTCGCCAGGATGTCAGCTTGGCTGCCAAGCGCGCATTTTGACCGTCGCGTCCAATTGCCAGGCTAAGTTGGTCCTCAGGTACAACCACCGTGGCTGTTTTTGCACCTCGGTTGGAATCGTTTAAATAAACGCCATTTACTCTGGCTGGGCTGAGTGCTTTGGCAATGTAGGCCGCAGGATCAGAATTCCACTCAATCACATCGATCTTTTCATCATTAAGCTCGCGCACAATTGCCTGGATGCGCACACCGCGAATACCTACACACGCACCTACTGGATCCACAGCGGGTTGTAAAGCAGCTACTGCGACTTTTGACCTCTGGCCGGGTTCACGAGCGATGGACCGAATTTCCACAAGACCATGATAAATTTCAGGGACTTCATTTTCCAATAAACGCCTCAAGAAATTACGATGAGCGCGTGAAAGGATGATTTGCGGGCCGCGGGGTGATCCTTAACCTCAAGAAGCAGCGCTTGAATGCGATCGTGAACGTGGAAACGCTCTCCGGGTACCTGTTGATTACGCGGCAAGATACCTTCCGCCTTCATATCTAAGCCAAGCGTAACACCCTGAGGTGAAATAGCCTGAATAAGTCCGCTGACAATTTCACCCATCTGCTTGCTATAATGGTCGAGTTGTGTATCCCTTTCGGCTTCGCGGATTCGCTGTTGAATCACCTGCCGTGCTGTTTGAGCAGCAACTCGCCCAAAATCCTTTGGTGTTGCTTCGGCGATGACCATATTCCCAAGCTGGGTTTCAGGATCAATTTTTAAAGCCTCTTCCAACGAGACTTCAGTCCGGTCATCTTGGACAGCATCAACGACCTCTTTTTCGGCACGGATCGACACCTTGCCGGTTTCTGGGTCAATGGATGCTTCAACATGCTGCGCATTGGAGGCATTTACAGCTCTTCGATAAGCAGAGACCATCGCTGCTTCCAAAGCTTGAAGAATGACTTCCTTTGGAAGCTGCTTGTCTTCCAACACCTCGTTGAAAGCCAAAGTAAATTCGTTTTTCATTCCTCTAATATCTCCAACTATGTCACAAAAATGATGACTATTCTAATATGCACGAAAAGTGGGGGTTGCCCACTTTTCGATAAACCACTATTCCGATGCACTCAACAACCGAAGTTATTTTAACATGGAAGTGTTTAGGATGCAAGATATTCGGAACTATTCTTATACTTTCTTAAGAACTTTCTCCATTCTCCATGCCGGTTCATGAACGACCCGATGCATTCCCAAGTGGTCAAAATAAGACCATTGACCTGCTTCTTCTGCCACGATCTGATAACCGAGCCGCTGATACAATCTTTCAGCGTCAAAATTGTTACGCGCGACATTCAAAGTGATCATTCCATATCCGCGCCTCACCAAGTCTTTTTCGATGACTCGTAATACAGCAGTCCCTATGCCTCGATTCCGAAAAGCCGGCTTGACTCTAAATCCATATAGATAAGCACGGTCGATACCGTTTGCCAATTCTGGCCTAAGACTTTGTAACGAAATAAAAGCCTGTCCAATAATCCCATCACCCCGGTGTTCCACAATCCACATGAGCGCTTTTCCAGCTATATAACTCTGGTAAACATCCGTATATAGGCGGCGGAAATGAATATATTCACCATCCCACTCAAGAGCCGGCAGATCTGCATTTCGCGCTGAACCGAACAGTGATCTGCGAAAGAACAACAGGATCATCCATATCATCAATCAATTATTGTTTTAAAGTTTGTTTTTCTTGATCAAGCAGCTTATCAAGCAAGATCTTTTCTTGTTCAACCGTAGAAATGCTCCCATCCAACCATGCATCTCGTAACTGTTTTAATAACTTCTTATATACGGGGCCAGGTGTTAATCCAAATCGCTTCAGATCCTCACCGTTAATAGTGGGTTGAATTTTGCGCCATCGGGTTAGATAAGTGCTTAGCAGCTCGCAAGGCTCGAAATCTGAAGCAGCCAGGCAAGCGGCATAGATGGAAAATAACGGAACATCTTCCAACCGGCTTACGACAGCACTGGGTGGAAGCGGTGCCAGGCCAGGTAAATCCTGGTAGAGTTTGCTCGCAGCAAGTATGTTCCCAATCTGATTGAGAGGTATCTTGATGCGAAGTGCCACTGCCTGGATTTGGTTAGCCGGAAGACGGATTAGCCAAAGGGTATAAGCTAATAAACGCCGCTGATTTTTCCAGGAAGCTTTTGCATGAATATCCGTCTCAACGAACCCCCATTCTTTACCTGGTAATTCAATGGGCAAGGTGGTAAAGCGGCGTCGCAGCCATTCATCCCATAAAAGCTCTGGATGGATCTTATATAATAAGTCGAGCTCCTGCAATCTACCAAGCATCTCAACCACATTTTCTTCGTCTAAAATGTGATCTAATTCATGCCGAATTCGATCCCCAGATATACGGAGTAATAATGAAGATGCTTCTCGCAGTAATTGCAAAGTACGCTCCTCAATCTTGAATCCAAATCGCTGCTCAAATCGCACAGCTCGCAACATACGAGTTGGGTCATCCACAAAAGATAATGAATGAAGCACCCTCACATATCCTTGGCGGAGGTCATTCAAGCCACCCCAATAATCATGCAGATCACCATAGTGAAAGCCATCCAACCGTAAGGCTAGTGTGTTAATCGTGAAATCTCGGCGATGTAAATCCAGTTTGATGCTGCCCGTTTCAACTGTGGGCAGCGCCGTGGGATAAGTATAGAATTCAGTGCGCGCAGTGATAAAATCAAGGAAAGGGGGCAGATTGATGGATATTTTTGTTCTGGTTGCCTCTTTTTCGATCAAACCATGATCATTGATCACAAGCCCGGCACCAATGTACCATTTTGCCGTGCCAAAACGGTGATGCGTCGTTACCCGACCTCCAAATTTATCAAATAAAGCCTGCGCCAGGTCAATCGCATCTCCCTCAACAACAATATCAAAATCCAGGCTGGGGCGGTCTAGGAGCAAATCGCGAACAAATCCACCGACAATATAGATTGCCAGGTGCTTTTCATGAGCTAATTGGGCAACGGTTTTTAATAACGCCAGATGCGCAGGTGGCAGAACTGATGCGAGGCGATCAGCTATGTTGCGATGATAGGCAGGAGACAGAGGATTAGTCAGGGTTTTCAGCAGATCTGTTCGCGTAACGATTCCAATTACTTCTCCACTCTCTGGATGGACAACCGGAATTTGCCCCCAACCCGATTCGACCATTAATCGTTGCAAGGTTTCGATCGAATCTCCAGGTGAAACAGACACCTCCCCTGAATTCATCAAGCTTGAGGCTACCAGATTGAGTTTATGTGATATCGCCCGGTCTACTGCCCGGCGGGTTAGCAATCCAAGGATCTTGCCATCTTTGACAACCGGATAACCCTCATATCCGTATCGCTGCATTCTTTGGGCAGCATCTACAGCTGATGTATCTGGAGACAGCACCTGAGGGCCTCTTGACATAATTTGGGCAACAGTAATAGCTGGATGTACAATTTCCGGTAAGATTTTCTCTAATTCGACAAGAACTTCCTCCAACTGCCGGTCTCGAACCAATGCAGCTGCTGCCCGGTCATGCCCGCCTCCACCAAAACGAGTGGCGATTTCAGATACATCGATTTGATCATTGTTGGAGCGAGCAATCAGTTGCACGCCACTTTTAGTCGTGACGAGAACAAACAATGCATCAGGATCTAAGAGATCGCGCAGCTTATGGACAATCGTAGAAAGCTCCTCGTCCATTTCCTGAGCTGATCCGGTCGCAAGGATTATATTGTGACCTTGGATTTTCATCATTCTGGCATCAGAACGAAGCCGATCATACAACCGTTGTTGGGCAGCGGAAAGCGGATGGTTGAGAAAGTCTGCTGCAATACGAAGGCTTGCGCCTCTCTCTAATAAAAATGCGGCAGCTTTTAGATCCCTGGCAGTCGTACGACTGTAAGTCAGGGAGC
Source organism: uncultured Chloroflexia bacterium (assembly GCA_963754615.1). Classification (GTDB taxonomy): domain Bacteria; phylum Chloroflexota; class Anaerolineae; order Anaerolineales; family UBA4823; genus CAVVUF01. The sequence goes on from CAVWGW010000012.1 coordinate 344,710, forward strand.
CCGTATCTTCATAAATACCTAATAAAAGCAAGGTAGCATAAACAACACTTAAGCGTCCATTCCCCTCTTGAATACCTTCCACAAGCAGGGTCGTTGTCGCTCCTGTCAGGTCAGAAGTCACATCCCAATGAGAAGGAACATTGCCACGATTGGGGTGATGATCCACGACTTGAACCTGAGTATCAGCTGTAATCCCTTTCAGGGTGATCATGGATTGTGTATCTACGAGACAGATCGCTTCGACTGGCTCGGCAGGCAGATCACGTTGTTCAACAAATGGTAGTTCAGCACCGTAGATCGTGACGAAAGCGCGCACATTCCGATTCATACGGTGGGGTAAGATCGGTAGAGCGCTTTCATCTAATAGATACCCTGCCAATAAAGAAGCCAGCGCATCAAAATCTGCTTGTTCGTGAGTCAAGATAATGCGCATAAAACTATTGTAATCCGTTTTCCTTAATCCTCAATCGGAGTAGATTAATCGACTGCAACCCTTCAAACTCATCTTCGAAAAACCAAACCTCCCATCCATTCGTTGAATTCCCTCCAGCCAAATGCCGAGCGATATGATGGATTGAACCGTTAATCGAATCATATTGCAGCTTTCCATCGGCACGAATGATGGCATAGCGGGAACGATCTTCACGAAAATACAAAGCTTGTCCTGGTTTCAGCAGCTCTGTTTCGATTAGTGTACCAAAGGGGATGCGAGGTCTTCTTCGTTTTTCCGAATCCAACCAATACAATTCAGGCTTTCCATTTGCCACCACCCTGGCAATCCGTTCGTTGGCTATGCGCACATAATGCTCGTCTTTTTCGATCCCGATCCAATGACGCAGTAATTTCTTTGCCACAGCTCCCGTCGTTCCAGACCCAAAGAATGGATCTAGAATTACATCACCCGGCTGAGTGGTAGCCGTGATGAGGCGATACAAAAGAGCCTCTGGTTTCTGCGTCGAATGAGCTTTCTTGCCATTCTCTTTGATCCTTTCTGGACCAGTACAAATGGGAAAATACCAATCACTGCGCATCTGGATTTCTTCATTCAAGGATTTCATCGATTGATAATTGAATGTATACTTTGCCCCTTTTTGCTTACATGCCCAGATCAAGGTTTCGTGCGCATTGGTAAAGCGCACTCCGCGAAAGTTAGGCATGGGATTTGTCTTAACCCAAATAATATCATTGAGAAACCAAAAACCGAGATCCTGCATGCTTGCGCCAATACGAAAAATATTATGATATGTGCCGATTACCCAAATAGTACCCGTGTCCTTTAAGACACGCTTACAAGCTGATAACCAGCCTTGGGTAAAAACATCATACGTAGAAAAATTATCAAATTGATCCCAAGGATCATTAACCGCTTCCACATGTGAATTATCTGGACGCCACAATTCGTGTTGAAGCTGCAGAAAATATGGCGGATCAGCAAATACAACATCGACACATTTCTCTGGCATCGATTCGAGAATTTCAAGGCAGTTTCCATGGATGATACGATCGAGCGGTAAATTTTCCATTTTTTCCAGGCTTTTATCGTCAGGGTTCATTGCAGTAAAGCTGCCATCTAGCAATTTCACATTTAACTTTACTGTCTTATAGGAAAGAAGTCAACCCAAAAGTACTTTTCTTTCTTTTTCTAGATATAATTCATCCTATGGACATCCAAGAACTCACCGAGGCAATGCACCAATTCGTGAGGGCTAAGGGATGGTATGAACCCCAAAGTCCACGCCCGCAAACCATGCGGAACTTGGCAATCTCTTTGTGCTTGGAAGCGGGAGAAGTGCTGGAACACTTCCAATGGAAGGAAGCTTCTGTTGACCAAAAAGAATTAGCCGGTGAGCTGGCTGATGTTACACTATATTTACTTCAATTAGCCAGCTTATCAGGGATTGACTTGGAAAAAGCTGTACTCACAAAATTGAAAACAAATTACAAGCGTACATGGGATCAAAATCCAATAGATTCTAATCCCGAAGAAATTTAACCCACACGAGGGGAGTAATCCTATGGTTGTAGTGTCTCCCAAAACCGACACCCGTACATGGGCTTTCAGCCAATCGGAACTCATGGCTGGATTACGGCAATTTACCGGTGATCATACATTGAGCATCCTGGATATATCTGCGCTGAACATTCCTTATCAACGGCCCGGCAGAGGTCGTATTCGTGGCTTCCGAGCAGCCTGTAAGTCTGCTCAAGGCCAGGTTTCTTTTGATATGGTGGTGAAGGAATCCCAAGGTGTAACGCGGGCAGGCACTGCCAGTGCCGGTTGGCGAGAGGTTTCTCTGTATCGCAACCTGGTAGATCAGTTTCCGATTGATGTACCCGAGCTGGTTTCTGCTGATCCAAGCGGAGATTGGTTGGTTTTGAACCTTGTCCCGGGTTTCAGATCTCCGGAGAATTGGGGGGAAACCGAATACTTGATGGCAATCGATCAGCTCGTCAGGTTACATGACCGATTTTGGGGGCTGTCTGAAGATTTATCAACCTATAATTTTCTCGCCCGCCCTTTGGATGCGGACCTGGAAATATATATTCAGGCAGCCCAAAACGGACTTCAGCGTTTACAGGATCAATCCTCAAAAAGCTTATTTTCACAAGATCCGAAGTTACTCCACTATATGGATGTATTGGTAAAAAACATTGAGCCTATCGCGGCTGTATTGCGGAGTGAACCCGCCACACTTCTGCATGGAGACTACTGGCCTGGCAACTTGATTGTCTTTCCTCCTGAAAACCTTTATGTGATCGATTGGCAGCTGACAGCCATTGGACCTGCCGTGCTGGATTTACAAAGTTTTCTACAAACCAGCATGTGGTTCTTCGAAGAAATTCCTGTGGATATCCATATATTGATCGATCGCTACCGAGAAAAATTACTGCAGGCAAACGGATGGTCTTGGAGTGAGGAAGCATGGTCGAAGATAATGGATTATGCGCTTCTATGGATTTTTGTTACTGAGTGGTCTGACCTATTAGCGATGATCCCAAATTCACTTGTCCTTACCCGTCAACAATTGCTGCAAAGGATCTGGCTGGAGCCAATTTATGCGGTGATTGAAAAACGTCTCATACAAGGGGATCGTGTCGATGGCTATAGTAACTGTTTTTGGAGGCGCAGCACCCAAGCCGGGTGAAGATGCATACGAAGAAGCCTATCGATTAGGAAAAATGCTGGCATCTGCCGGACATGTAGTGATCAATGGCGGTTATATTGGCACAATGGCGGCAGTTTCACGAGGGGCTTCCGAGGCTGGAGGGCAGGTGATTGGAGTCACCTGTGATGAAATTGAAAAATATCGACCCGGATCCACAAATCCTTGGATTACCCAAGAAGTACGTTATCCTCAGCTCCGCCAAAGGATCATGGCGATGATCGATAGTTCTGATGCAGCCATTGCCTTACCCGGTGGCGTTGGAACATTGACCGAAATATTAACGACCTGGAACCACCTGCTCATCGGAGCAATCCAGTCACGTCCATTGATTTTGGTTGGTCCAGAATGGCAAGGCATCATTTCAAAATTCTTTGGAGAGCTTGGGGAATATATTCCTGCGAGCCAAAGAACATGGGTCCAATTTGCTGAGGACGTAGAGACAGCAGTGAAAATGTTGGGTGACAGTCATTCATAAGTGATCCAGCACAATCGAAAAGTATTTGCCATAAATCCAAGATAATGGTAAAGTAAAGTGCAAAAATAAAGACTTGTGAGTCTTTATGACATTTCCCTCTCTTCCAATAGATGGGGCTTTTGAAAAGGCTGTTCATGAGTAACGATAAATTACCTTCCCGCAAAGAAAATTTTTCAGAATGGTACAACCAGTTGGTGCTTAAAGCAGAGCTGGCTGATTACGCGCCAGTGCGCGGCTGCATGGTGGTTCGACCTTACGGTTGGACGCTGTGGGAAAACATTCAACAAGCCTTAGATCGCAGGTTTAAAGCCACTGGTCATACGAACGCAGCTTTCCCTTTGTTCATTCCCATGTCATTCTTTGAAAAAGAGAAGGAACACATCGAGGGGTTTTCCCCAGAGCTGGCAGTAGTTACGATTGGGGGAGGTGAAAAACTTGAGGAGCCTTTGGTTGTGCGCCCCACTTCCGAGACCGTAATTGGAGCAATGTATTCTAAATGGATTAAATCTTACCGAGATCTGCCCGTTTTGATCAATCAATGGGGCAATGTGGTGAGATGGGAAATGCGCACAAAGCTTTTCTTGAGAACACTGGAATTCTATTGGCAAGAAGGCCATACAGCGCATGCTACCGCTCGGGAAGCTGAAGAAGAGACCAGGCGGATATTGGATTTATATACCGATTTTGCGGTTAATGATGCAGCTGTGCCGGTGGTTCCTGGGATTAAAAGTGAACGCGAAAAGTTTGCTGGCGCAGTTCGATCAGAATCAATAGAAGCAATGATGGGAGATACGCGTGCGTTGCAGTCGGGAACCTCTCATTTCCTGGGTCAAAATTTTGCGAAGGCTTTCGATATCCAATATCTGGATTGGAACAATGAGCTTCAGTACTGCTGGACAACTTCATGGGGCTTATCCACCCGGTTCATTGGCGCAATCATCATGACGCATGGAGATGATCAGGGATTGGTTTTACCCCCTAAACTTGCCCCGATTCAGGTTGTCCTTGTCCCAATCTACAAAAATGATGTCGAAAAATCAGCCGTCATGACCGTAGTTGAGAAGGTCAGGCAAGAACTACAAGGTTTTCGAGTGCATGTCGATATGCGTGAGGATTTGACACCTGGATTTAAATTCAACGATTGGGAGCTGCGCGGCGTCCCACTTCGCATCGAGATCGGTCCAAAAGATGTGGAGAAATGTACAGTCGCCTTTGCACGCCGCGACCTACCGGGTAAACAAGGCAAAAGTTTTGTCAGCCAAGAGCAGCTCGAAGGGCAGGTTGCGGAAGCACTTCAAACGATCCAGGTAACCTTACATGATCGCGCCTTAAGCTTCCGTCAAGAAAATACGCATGACCCGAAGGATTACCACGAATTAGCACAGGTGGTGCAAAATGGCTGGGCTCTTTCATGGTGGTGTGGCAGTGGCGAATGCGAGACCAAGGTAAAGGATGATACAAAAGCATCTACGCGTTGTATTCCACTGGAACAAACCGGAGGCGAAGGTCCTTGTATCATTTGCGGGTCTCCAACGAAGCAAAAAGTCATTTTTGCCCGCTCATATTAAACTTGAACCCGCATGCGTAAAGATTCCTGGTATTCTTCACGCTCCTTCAATTAAACCACATGCCCGCTATTCAACCGGCTCGCTTGAAACACCAGACAGCTCAGCTAGCTTCCGTTTTTGAGCAGCCAGAACAATTTCTAAAGGCCTTATACAACCTTCTCAATTTTTATGCTGACCGCACCCACCGTGCAGGCCAGGAGGCGTCCCACTGCCTTTACTCGAATCCTTCCAGGTGCCTGGACCTGTTCTGAGGGAAATCATCTTTGAGCTAAGACCTATCGCTCGCACAAAACCCCAAGCAACATTGTTGCTCAGTCAAACGGTCTGGCAAGAGCCAAGCCTTGAATGCCGGCTGATCGCTTCGGCCCTTATCGGTCAAATTCCTCCTTCTCCACCAGAGGAAATTGTTCAAATGATCCAGGCATGGCTTGAGATTGAACCTGAAGATCGGATCATGCAGACTTCTCATCGATCAAGGTATGACTTGACTTCGACGTGAACAGATATCAGTTTATATGGATGTGGTCAAGGATTGGCTCTCTCGTTCAAGACCCGAATATCAACGATATGGTTTATGGGCGCTTTATTATCTTGCGATCGATCCGGATTTTCAAAACCTGCCAGAAATCATACATTTGCTTACGCCTTTTGTACGCACAATCCCAAACGAATTGCGCCCTGATATCCTTAATATTTTACAAAACCTAGCTCATTATGCCCCACAAGAAACGGCATACCTGTTGAGGCAGAACCTGAATCGATCCGATGCCACTGATATCGCCTGGCTCACACGCCAGTTGATTCAGGAGTTCCCCCAGCCTATTCAAGATAATTTACGCGAATCCCTCAGAGCTACCTGAAGGACTTTCACTACAGGGCTTAAGGATTGATGAGAATTTCATCATCCCTCGGTTCAAAAATATGCTCAAATTTATTTGTGGTATAATCCTTCCGCTGACTAGACCAACCGGCGGTAATCATTCGGTGGCTGCTGCTGGTTTGGAGACCTGCAAGAAAATAAAAAAAAATAGGAGAGCAGACGTCATGTCTACGGATAAGGAAGAAAAAACAAAAATAATTGAAGGCTTTGCCCGTCATCAGGGCGATACGGGCTCACCAGAAGTTCAAATTGCCCTGTTGACGCAAAGGATTTCGATGCTCACGGAACATTTACGCATAAATAAGCACGATGAGTTATCCCGCCGTGGGCTATTGAAGATGGTCGGACAGCGCCGCAGGTTGTTGGCATATGTCAGGCGCAATGATTACCAGCGCTACATGGCCCTGACCGAGAAGCTGAACATCCGTCGGAAATAACCGGACCGAAAAGAGTAGATGGCAGCAAGACCAACCCCCATCTACTCATTTTTTTATCATCCCATCGGTTGGGAATTGATGGAAGGAGATAAGGCTTTCGCAATTGTCTCTCTCTCTCAGTTTCTAACCAGGTGGGTCACAATTTAGGAGAAAAAATGAAACCCGAAACACAACAATATACCGCGATGGTGGGAGGCAAGCCTATCACCTTCGAAACCGGTAAATTAGCGCGCCAGGCAGGCGGCTCTGTTACCGTACAATTAGGCGACACAATGATGTTCGCTGCAGCAACCATGGGAGAAATCCGTCCTGGGATTGATTTCTTCCCACTAACCGTGGATTACGAAGAACGCATGTACGCTGGCGGACGTATTCCCGGTTCTTTCTTCAGGCGTGAAGGCAGACCAACAGAGGATGCTATTTTGACTGCACGTCTGACCGACCGGCCGCTCCGCCCTCTTTTTCCAAAAGACCTGCGCAATGACGTGCAGGTAATCTTATACTCATTTTCGATCGATGGTGAAAACCCGATCGATATTCTGGGCGTCAATGCAGCCTCGGCAGCCCTGATGATCTCGGATGTTCCCTGGTCTGGACCAGTGGGTGCCGTCAGGGTTGGTCGTATCGATGGCAAGTTTATAACCAATCCGACCTTTACCGAACAAGAACAGTCCGATCTGGATTTGCGCATCGCTGGAACCCGGGATGCCATTCTGATGGTTGAATGCGGTGCCATTGAAGTCAGTGAAGCTGACATGTTATCAGCCCTGGAATACGGGCATAATGCCTTGCAGCCCTTGATTGAAGCCCAAATGAAAATGGCGGCTGAGATCGGAAAAACCAAGCGTTCGTATGAACCCTATAAAATCGATGCGACGATCCAGGCCTCTGTGGCATCCAAGGTCAACGCAAAAATTGAAGATATCTTTGAAAAGCAATATTTGAAAGCCGAACACAACAGCGCTCTGGAAGATTTAAAGATCGCTGTCCTTGCCGAATTAGCACCTGAAGATGAGGAATTAAAAGCAGCCGTAAGCTCAGCCTTCGAAGATTCCCTTCGGACTCAGGTACGCAACCGAATCCTGGAAAAAAGCATTCGCCCCGACGGGCGTGGATTGACGGAAATCCGGCCAATCTGGTGCGAAGTCGGGATCAGTCCAAGGGCACATGGTTCTGGGCTTTTCACGCGTGGCGAAACGCAGGTTCTCACTCTGGCGACCCTAGGCACACCTCGTGATGCCCAAGAATTGGACTCTCTAGAAGGGATGGAAAACAAGCGCTACATGCACCATTACAACTTTCCTCCCTTCTCTACCGGTGAAGTAAAACCGCTGCGAGGCGCTTCGCGCCGTGACATCGGACATGGTGCTTTGGCAGAAAGAGCTCTCATACCGGTAATCCCCACTGAGGAGCAGTTCCCATACACGCTGAGGTTGGTATCTGAAGTCCTTAGCTCGAATGGCTCTTCCTCCATGGCGTCTGTTTGTGGTTCTACATTAGCCTTAATGGACACTGGCGTACCGATCAAGGCTCCCGTAGCAGGCGCTGCCATGGGTCTTATCATGGAAGGTGATCAATACGTGATTTTGACCGATATCCTCGGCCAAGAAGACCATCTTGGCGATATGGATTTCAAAGTTGCCGGTACTGCAAAAGGTATCACAGCCTTACAGATGGATATCAAGATCAAAGGAATTACATCCAAGATCATGGCTCAAGCCTTGAGCCAGGCACTGACTGCCCGACTATTCATTTTAGATAAAATTAAAGAGGTTATCTCTTCACCCCGGGCTGAGCTTAAGCCTCACGTGCCCCGCATCATCACCGTGAAGATCCCTGTAGATAAAATCGGCGCCGTCATCGGTCCAGGTGGGAAGATGATCCGCAGCATCCAGGAACAAACCGGGACGAAAATTGATATTGGTGAAGATGGTACTGTTTTTATCGCTGCTACTGACGGTCCTGCTGCCCTCCAGGCACGTGACCTGGTTGAGAGTTTAACCGAGACTCCTGTTCTCGGACGAATTTACACTGGGAAGGTCGTCCGTACAGCCGACTTTGGTGCCTTTGTTGAGATATTACCCAACATCGATGGTATGGTTCATATCTCCCAGCTTGACAGTGAGCGGGTCAACAAGGTAGAGGATATTGCCTCATTAGGTGATGAGCTTACAGTGATGGTCACTGGCATTGACTCTCAAGGAAAGGTCCGCCTCTCGCGCCAGGCTGTCCTCGAAGGCTGGACGTTGGAAGAAGCCGCAGCACATGACCGTGGCGGTTCGAAACCTGGCGGTAGCCGCCCGTCCGGGGGAAGGTCATCTGGCAGCAGACCTCCGCGACGTTAATCTCAATCTGTAAACGAAGTCTCCCAGGGTTTATATTCACACCTGGGAGACTCTTTAATTGGCTATGGATCAAAATTTCCCCCTTTAATGCCAAGATAATCCGCATAATTACCTCGATAATCGACGATTTCACCTTCATCAATCACCAGAAGACGGTCCACCACCTCATCCAGGAAATACCGGTCATGTGAGATGACCAGAACAGTTCCATTAAAATCTTCCAGGGCAGTTTCTAAGACTTCAGCCGAGGCAATATCCAGGTTATTGGTGGGTTCATCTAAAAGCAAGAAATTTGCTTCAGATAAAACCAATAGTGCGAGCTGCAATCGGCTCCTCTCTCCTCCCGAAAGATCGCCAATCTTTTGTGAAACTTGTTGGTAGGTGAATAAGTAGCGGAGCAGAAAAGCCACTGCACTCGATTCGCTGAGAGGTGCAGTATCTCTGACGGCATCAATCAAAGTCTGGGTAATATTCAAAGTCTCGTGTTCTTGCGCATAATAACCTATACGCACACTCGGACCTAAAATAATCTCACCAGTAGTGGGAGCCTCTTTCCCCAGGATCATCCTGAGCAAAACAGATTTACCAGAGCCATTTGGACCGATCAATCCCACCCTTTCGGCGTGCCAGAGGGTCAGATTCAGTTCTTGGAGTAAGGGACTCGCTGAAAAGGACTTATTCACCCCAAGCATTTCCAAAACCTTATTAGACCCGCGCCAACCATTCAACTGCAAATCCATCTTGCGCCGATCGATCACAGGTTTTTCTATTTTGTCCATTTTTTCCAGGCGTTTCTGCATCGACTGAGCCCGGCGAGTAAATTTTTCATTCTCGTACAATTTTCCCCACAAAGCTAACCTTTTGATTGAGGTCTCAAGGCGGTGGATTTCTCGCTGCTGAACATTAAATTGACGTTGTTGTCTCAATAATCGCTCTTGCTTGTCTAGCATAAACATAGAGTAATCCCCCTCAAATGTGGTCAATTTACCATCTTCGATCTCTGCAATGTGAGTTACAGCTGCATCGAGCAAGTAACGGTCATGAGAGATAATGATCACAGCCCCTGGGTAATCGCCAATCAAGCGTTCCAGATAAGCCTTCCCCGGTAAATCCAGGTGGTTATCCGGTTCATCCAATAACAAGACAGAGGGTTTAGCGAGCAGTAACCGCGCTAAACATACCAATTTTTTCTGTCCCCCACTCAAGACACTGAGAGTTTTATCAAACTCTTTTTCATCCAGACCCAAGCCAATCAGCATCTGCCGAACCAGCTTTGGATAGTTCTCACCGCCTAATGCTTCATACTCCTGGATGAGTTCTTGCTGTTTTTCAATTAAATGACTTAATTTCTTCGGATTGTTAAAAATAATCGGCTCTCCGAGCGACTTCTCGATGTCATCCAAGGTTTTTGAGAGTTCAGCAACCCTTGGATTTCCCAGCAAGGCAGCCTGGAAAGCTGTAAAAGAAGGATCCAGATCTGGCTGTTGAGGTAAGTAACCCACACTGATTCCCTTAGCACGTGTTAAGCCTCCACCTGCTTCTGAATTGTATTCACCAATAATGAGCTTTAGGAGAGAAGACTTTCCAGCTCCATTGGGGCCGATTAAGCCCACCTTTTGATCATGCTGAATTTCCCAGCTCAAATTTTGGAAGATCGGCCGGGCTCCCAGGACTAAAGTAACGTTGTAAAGACTAATTGAGATCATCAGAACTCCAATAAACAAAAAAACCGCAGGTCCGCCTGCGGCTCAATCATGGGTTAGTTTTAACTTTCTTTTGATTAATTAGCAACAGACGCGGTTTGAGGAGACCCCTTTGCAATAAACCCACGCACTCCGATACACAATATCGTCTTTGCTAAAGCGTAAATGAAAATCATAACCCCATTATATCATTATGGTGATTGACTTGGAGTTGGTTTTGGCATAGACTTAACCATAACCTGATCAAGAAGAAATTGCGATGCCATACCGAACGACATCCTATCGTTACCCGCACGAAACCCTGGTTCTCTGGCTGACAGTTCTGGCAGTTTTATTTGTTATCGCCTTTACAGCAGCCGCTACAGTATGCATGAGCGGACTTTTTGTTCTGATCATCCTGGTAATCTCCTATTTTGGCACACGTTCACAACACGACTTACTTCTTCAACGAGCCACAAAAGCATCCCCACAAACTACCCCGGGTATGGTTGACCTGATTTCCGAGAGTAGAAGCCGCTTACAGGTGGATGCAGTGGACATTTTCATTGCTTCCAACCGCTCGCTGAATGCCTATACTTTCGGTATGTCTACTCCAAAAGCAATTGTTATGCATGATTCTCTCTTCCGTGTTATGGACCGAGATGAACTGCAGTTTATCTTGGGACATGAAATGGGCCATGTAGCCTTAGGACATACTTGGTTGAATTCGCTGATTGGCGGCATGGCAGGAATACCCGCCCCTTACGCAGCTACATATATGCTGGTATTTATCTTTCGTTGGTGGAACCGCGGCATGTGAATATTCAGCAGATCGAGCTGGATTACTAGCCTGTAATCAACCAACGAAAGCGATCACTGCTCTGATAAAATTAGAGTCAGGTGGCAGAATTTCCCCCCAAGGTTTAGAGCATGCCTTTCAAAAAATAGAAACTGAAGATGATGATCCAATTTCATCACTGGTTGAGCTGACTGCAACCCACCCCATGATCATCAAACGGATCGAACAGATCCAGAAATATGCCTCGTCCAGCGAATATCAACAAATACAAGTTAAAATGAATCAAAATCTTCAATAATAGGAGCACAAAGTGTCAAATTATCCCCCACCCCCTCAAAGTTATTATCCCCCCACCTACCCACCTGCCCCACATACCAGCACTTCAGCGGTGATTAGCGTGATTGCTGGAATCTTAGGTTGGTTTTTACTGCCTATCCTGGGTCCAATAATCGCTATAATTACCGGCCATGTTGCAAAAGGGGAGATCCGTCGCAGTATGGGACAGATCACAGGTGACGGATTGGCGACCTTTGGCTTGATCCTGGGATATCTTCAATTAATCCTGGCTTGCTGTTCTATATGTGTGGTCACCGTAATGTTGTTGACAGGGATCGGTGGCGGAATCTTCGAAAGCTTTAGACAGGGTTATTTCTAGACTGCCAGCTTGGATATAACCTAACCAAGAAAGAGGGACGCTCACGAGGTAGGCAGCTTGGGCATCATCGGCCCAGGCACACCTAATTTCTGTGACAGTGCAGATCGCATCGCAATCCGATCATCCCAGGGATATTCCGTCACACCAAAACACATCGATTGTTCGTGACCTTTCCCACAGGCGATCACGACATCGCCTGCTCTGGCTTGGTTAATTGCAAAACAGATTGCTTCACCACGATCTGGAATTTTCCAAAAGGTTTTCCCCAGAATTCCACCTTGTGACTGAGCACCCTTTTCCATTTCATTCAGGATCATCTCCAGAGATTCTGTCCTGGGATCTTCAGCGGTCAGCACAGTGCAATCTGCGAACTGGATGGCGGTTTCAGCCATCATCCGTCGTTTCGCGCGATCCCGCAGCCCTGCAGAACCAAAAACAGCGATCACGCGACCGTGAGTTATTTGACGGGCAGCTTCAAGAGAGACCTGCAAAGCGTTCGGTGTATGCGCAAAATCGACAATTGCAGTAAAATCTTGACCCAGATCAATGCGCTCCATGCGTCCTGGGATACCAGGCAGGTTGGCAATCCCTTTTTGAGCATATTCCCAAGCAATTTCCATCCCATCGACGGTCACGGCAATTGCCGCCAAACAATTTGAAATATTATATAAGCCAGTCAGATGACTTCGGACGGAGAACCTGTATTTGGACGAAACGGCATTAAATTCGAGCCCCGCGGCGGTTGACGAAATTAATTCCGCAAAGACGTCTGTCTTTTTTGCCACGCCATAAGAAATCATGCGCACCTGAGGTAGCTTATTTGTTAAATCTGAAAGAAAGCCATAAGCAGAATCATCAACATTCAGAACTGCCACACGATCGTTTCCCCTCTGTTTGTGCACGGTTTGACCGAGCATGGTGAATAGTCGCCCTTTTGCCGCCCGATAATTTTCGTAAGTAGCATGGTAATCCAGATGTTCATGGGTAATATTGGTGACTACTGCCAGGTCAAATTCGCAGGCATCTACACGATATTGGGATAAGCCATGCGACGTGGCTTCAAGGACGACATGCGTCAATCCGGCTGCGACCATTTCCGCCAGGTATTTTTGTATATCGAGAGCGTCCGGTGTTGTGACATGGAATCCGGTATCCACAACCTGCTGTCCAATCACGGCGTTAACTGTGGAAACCATGCCAGCTTTGATACCAGCCGCCAGCAATATCTGGTATATCAAATTGGTTGTTGTGGTTTTACCATCCGTTCCAGTAACCCCAATAACTGTCAGTTTTCGAGCAGGAAAACCATAGAATGCCGCTGCCAGATGAGGTAACGCCTGCTGGCTATCAGCCACTAAAATATAAGGAACTTGCACCGTTGGGTCAGGTTCAGTACCAACAACCGCAGCAGCCCCTTTTGCCACTGCATCAAGAATATAATCATGGCCGTTAAAACTGCCTCCCTTGACCGCTACAAAAAGATTCCCAGGTATAACCTGGCGCGAAATCTGCAGTGATGCCGTTAATTACTAAATCTGGAACCTCTGAAAGCACCTTGAGAGGGAAGTGCACAAACAAATCAGCTAATGAATATGGTTGATGCATAGTTACTCCTTATCAGATTATACCTGACCTCCAAATTTCCCAATTGGTGCACCTTCTGGTAAAATAATGAAAATATGTTCGTCAAAATACCTAAGGAGTAAAAAATGGCAAAACTTGCTGAAATTGAAGGGGTCGGACCAGTTTATCAACAAAAATTAAACACAGCAGGAATAGCATCTACAGCAGCCTTACTCGAAAAGGGAGCCACGCCGAAAGGAAGAAAAGAAATTGCCGAAAAATCAGACATTGGCGAGAGCTTAATTCTTCAATGGGTGAACCATGTTGATCTTTTTAGAATCAAGGGCGTTGGTAGTGAGTATTCCGACTTATTAGAAGCTGCCGGGGTAGACACAGTACCCGAACTAGCTAACCGTAATGCTCAACACTTATTGGAAAAAATGACTGCTACCAATGCAGAAAAGAAACTGGTGCGGCGTTTGCCGGTTCTCTCGCAGGTTGAGAAGTGGATTGAACAGGCAAAGGTTTTGCCGAGAGTAATTACGTATTAATACCAAATAAAAATACATACCAGGCTCAAACAAGGTTTAACCTTATGCCGATTCACCTACCATACCAGTAGATGAATTATCGGTAATTTGTCATAGAACAATGCAGAAAGGCGGGGTAAATGTGGCCTGTGTTACGTAAATATGATCAAAACCACTTAGCCCGGATTGCTCTTCCAATTGGTGGGATAGGCACAGGGACGATTTCTTTGGGTGGTCGCGGCGACCTGCGTGACTGGGAAATCATGAACCGCCCTGCCAAAGGGTTCAATCCTGGTGGTTGTTTTTTTGCAGTTAACATCCAAATGCCTGGGGGAAATTCTCTAACGCGTGTGCTGGAGGGACAGATTGACCCAGCCAATTACGAAGGTGCCAGCGGCTGCCCGATCCCCAATCATGGCTTGCCACGCTTTCGGCACTGTAATTTCGAGGCAGCCTACCCTTTTGCACAGGTGCTGCTTTCTGATCCTGAGATTCCTATCGATGTAAAACTGCAAGCCTTTAACCCGTTTATTCCTACAGATCCAGACTTGAGTGGAATTCCGTGTGGGATATTCCGGTATGTACTCCAGAATCTAACGGACCAATCTTTGATTGCATCTGTCTGTGGATCTTTATCCAACTTCACTGGATTCGATCCAGCAAATCCAACTGCCACGCACACGAATATCAACCAATATCGTAAAGCCAAACATCTCCAGGGCATATTGATGACACCCGGAGATAAAAACGAAAAAAGTGAGAGCTATGGTTCGCTGGCCCTTATGACAACTGCACAAGACGGGGTTAGTTATAAGACATCCTGGGAAGACCGAGGATGGGGCAGCGCATTATTGTTCTTCTGGGAAGATTTTCATGCTGACGGTATTCTTGAGGAGAGCAGCCCTCGGAATGGAAAAAAGATTCCGAGAGGCTCACTTGCTGTTAAAATTGATCTTCTCCCCCATGAAACTCGATCTGTCACTTTTTTGATCTGCTGGCATTTCCCCAACCGGTACACCTGGACACCCTCTCCCTCAGGCGAAGGCTGCAACCAATCTTCATGCGATAAAAATTGGATTGGAAATTACTACACGACCCAATATAAGGATGCCTGGGATGTTGCAGAAAAGGTATCTGCACAGCTTCAAACGCTTGAAGATCAAACTACGGATTTCGTTAATATTTTCTGCAGAAGCTCGTTACCAGATGTCGTGAAAGAAGCAGCTCTTTTTAACTTAAGCACGCTTCGTTCGCAAACTTGTTTTCGAATCCCGGACGGCAAGTTCTTCGGTTGGGAAGGATGCAATGATCAACAAGGCTGCTGCCACGGGTCCTGCACCCACGTATGGAACTACGAACAGGCCACCCCTTTCTTATTCGGCAGCCTAGCCAGGACGATGCGCGAAACAGAATTCGGTCCTGCGATCAAAGACGACGGATGTATGAGTTTTCGGGTTAATTTACCGTTGGAACGTGGCCATGATTTTTCCTTTGCAGCCGCAGATGGTCAAATGGGCTGCTTGATGAAGCTTTACCGAGATTGGCAAACCTCAGGAGATGACAACCTTATGAAAGCTTTATGGCCAAACGCAAAGAAAGCCCTTTCTTTTGCCTGGCTGCCAGGTGGGTGGGATGCTGACCAGGACGGGGTCATGGAAGGCTGCCAGCATAACACAATGGACATCGAATATTTCGGCCCAAATCCTGAAATAGAAACCTGGTATCTGGGTGCCTTGCGTGCTGCAGAAGAAATGGGCAAATATGTAGGTGATATTGAGTTTGCTGAGAAATGTGGGCAGTTATTTGCTTCTGGTAAAGATTGGACCGATCAAAACCTTTTTAACGGTGAATATTACGAGCATCAAATAATTCCCATCGTTGATGGCTTACAGATTCCTCCTTCTTTGCTGGTCGGTATGGGAGCGAAAAATTTAGCCCATCCTGATTACCAGCTCGGTGCTGGATGCCTGGTTGACCAACTGGTTGGTCAATACATGGCGCATATCTGTGGCCTGGGTTATCTGCTCGATCCAGATCATATTGGCAAGACTTTAGAAAGTATTTTGAAATATAACCGAGTGGATTCATTCCAGGGACATTTCAATTGCCTGCGCTCGTATGTCCTCGGAGACGAAACCGCATTATTAGTAGCCAGCTATCCCAAAGGAAGACCCGAGAATCCTTTTCCGTATTTCTCGGAAGCCTGGACCGGGTTGGAATATGTTGCTGCGGTAGGGTTGTTTTTTGAAGGTCAAATCGAAGAGGGCGTGCGTTGTTACCGAGACACCCGGAGCCGGTATGATGGATTCAAGCGAAATCCTTTCGATGAAGCTGAATGTGGGCACCATTATGCCCGCGCCATGGCGAGCTGGGCTGCGATTATCGCCCTATCGGGTTTTCATTATTCTGGGGTATCGAAACGGATGACTTTTGCAGCTAAGGAAGGACAATTTTTCTGGTCGAACGGTTACTCTTGGGGACAATGTACCATTCAGGACGAGATGGATTCTTTTCAAATTGAGCTTATTGTAAAAAATGACAAATTGAACCTGGAAACCTTCGAGCTAAAGGGGATTGGGGAGGTAAAGCTGGATACGACTTTTGATAAGTTCACAGGAAATTAACACCGTATTAAATTTAACATTCAAAAACAGCGTTCATAGTTTTTCTCGGAAAACTGATTTTCAAATGATCTTCGTCGATCGCCCTCTCGCAAGACAACTAGAGATGTGCCACGCCTGGAGATGCATTCATTACTCCCGAGCACAAGCAAAGCTGAATCCTGAGTGCGGCGTAAGGATTGAAACTACCTGTGGAGGCCAGGCCATTTTTGCTGGAATGGATTCACCCTTAAATCGGGTAGTCGGGATGGGATTTGACCGTCCGGTCAACCTGGATGATCTGGAATGCGTCGAAGCTTTTTATACCAGCAAGAATATTATTCCTCGGATAGATGTCTGCCCAATGGCAGATGCAAGCCTTTTTGAGACGCTGCGACAAAAGAATTATACGATTGAAGCTTTTCAAAATGTTCTCGTGTTTCCATTGGCAGGAGATCAACAATTTCCAAATGCCTAAAGGAATCGAAGTCCGCCAATCAAACCCTGAAGAGGCAAATCTCTAGATCTTGACAACTGCCCAGGGTTTCGAAGGCGTTGAAGTACCTTCTCAGGAAGCTTTAAATGTGCTTGCACCTAATTTCTATGCAGAAAATGCAGCTTGTTTCTTCGCCTGGGTGGATGGAAATCCAGCCGGGGGAGGAGGCATGTACAGCCATGAGGGGATCGTAGAGCTTGGAGGCGCGAGCACTAGACCTGCTTACAGGCGCCGTGGTGTTCAAACTGCGCTGGTGTATGCCAGGATCATAGCTGCCAAAGAGAATGGGAATCGTTTGGCCATGGTTGTTACAGATCCAGCCAGTCATTCACAGCGAAACCTTGAGAGGATGGGCTTTCGCCTGGCTTACACGAAAGCGATCCTGACTAAAGCTTCTTTAAATAAAGAATCACCTTGAGCAACTACGATGGTAAACATCGTTTGACCCTGGTGATCCTTTAGGAATTCTTCGATAGGTCTATCTAACCCAGTTTTTGTCGCATTGTCTCAAGCTGTCCAGCTACTGAAGCATCCAATACTTTGCCACCCACGCTGATCACGATACCACCCAGGATCGATGGATCAACACGAAACGTAACAGTAGCCTGGCTACCAATTTTTGAAAGCACGTCTGTTTTTACGGTTTCTTTCTCGTCATTCGTCAGCGGTAATGCGCTTGTCACTTCGGCTGAAACACCGCTCAGAGAGCCGCTTTCCAGCACAACAACTTTTCCTGCCCGAACCCCTGAAAAGAACTCATCTAAAAGCACATGCTGTCGCTTTTCATCCAAAGCCTGACCGACCAGCTTTTGGGCTGCGGCAATCGACAAAGCCGCTACCTGTCCCCGCAGCTCGCCTAAAATCCGCTCACGCTCTACCTGAACTTCGGCTAATGCAGCTTCACGCTCTTTAGCTATTTCCGCATCAATGCTTGCCTTAACCTCACGCCCGGCAGAATCTGCACGCTCGGTAGCTTCCCGAATAATCTGACCAGCTTTCGATTGCGCATCAGCAACAATTTTTGCGGCTTCTTGTTCTGCATTGGCGCGTGCTTGGGCTGCCACTTGAGCATCTTCAAGCCCCTGAGCGATCTTTTCACGGCGTTTCTTCATCATATTCAAGATTGGTTTGTATGCCCAGGCATACAACAGGATCGCCATGATGGTGAAGTTGAACACCTGGAAAAGAAAATAGCCTAGATTAATACCCAGTTTTTCCATAGGTTTTACTCTCCTACCTGTCTCTAGGCAGCAAAGATGATAATCAGTGCCACAGCCAGTGCATAAATAGCCACCGCTTCAGCAAAGGCCATACCCAGGATCATGTTTGTTTGAATAATTGGCGTTGCATCAGGGTTGCGACCCATAGCCTGCACACCACCCGAGGCAGCCAGCCCTACACCAACACCAGCACCAATAGCTCCCAACATAGCTAAACCTGCACCTAACAATTTCAAACCTGCAACAAAAGCGACTGGATCATTCATCGGAAATTCCTCCTAAAGTTTTAGTGTTGCTCTTCGGCGTGGTGACTCACCATGGCGCCGCTGATGAAAACAGTGGATAGCAAGAAGAACACATAAGCCTGGATGATGCCAAAGAAAATTTCAAACAAGTACAAGAAGGGCGGAATACCCACCGCGATCAATGCACCGATGATCGACAAGAGCAGACGCGCCAGCAAAGATATTGCCGAACAACCGGAAGCCAAACGAGAGGATTTTAGCAAACTCCAGGATGATTTCCAGGAAACCAACTGCAAAATTGATAAGCCCGAAAACCCCTCCAGTGATCAATTGTTTGAATTGAAAGAACTTCTCAAAATATGGAGCGCCAAGAGCCATCACCCCAAATACTTGTACCATTACCACAGCAATTACTGCCAAAGCAAAAGTAAAATTAAGATCTGTGGCTGATCCACGCAAAAAGGGCATGACTTCACAAGCAGTGCACAGCTCATCACTGCTTTCTGAACCATGACTTTCTTCTGCTTCTGAGGTGGACACATCAACCGGTTGACCCTTGTCAATTGTATAAATATCCAAGCTCCCGATTGATAACAGCTTAACCGGGCCATAACCAGTGCCTTCGTGCATCTGCTTGAGCTGGCCGATACTCTCAAAACCTGGCATCAATTTGACCATATTGGCCACAAAGACCAACAAGAATATTGTCGCGGGAACGATAAAAATCCGGCGCGACCACTTGCCAGCCGTGCCTTCCACTGAATTCCAAAGGAATTCCACAATCGCTTCAAAAGCATTATAAATGCCTCTTGGAACCAGGTTGCCTTTTTTCACAAAACGATATGCACCGATAGCCAGCAAGATGAGCAGAATATCAGCTATCAGCGTCGCCAGGATTGTATTGGTTATCTGAAAACCAAAGATCGACAGACCAATTGGCTCAGGCGGCAGCACAACCACAGGGCTGATCGGTTTTAGAATCGATGGGCCAAAGAAAGCACAGTAAGCTCCTAGAACAATTAATCCTAAGATGATCCATCGTTTGACAGGGGTACGCTTTTTCGCAACAGGTTCAGTCACTGTTTTCCTCCTCTTTTACCGGGTGCGCCTGCACTGTTTCTGGATTTTGGGAAGCTGTCATCTGTTTGATCGAGCGTGTAGCAACCCAAAACGTCAGGAATAACGAGAACGGAGCTGATCCTAAAAGTAGAATGATCGTGAACACGGGCCGGGTACCAAATGTTCGATCCAACCATAGTCCCACTACCAGGGCAAGAATCACAATGATTAATGTCAGGCATCCGACCTCCCCTCCCACTACCATGGGAGTAAACCCCATGGTATAAATATTCGTGGTTGGTTTTTGGGGTTGACGCTCAGTCTGGTTCATCAGCGGGCGAATTTTATCACATGCATTTGAAAGAAGTCAATTATTTTATACAAAATATCTTCAATTTAGAACAAAGACGTAACTGCTGTAGTTGCCCAAGTGTACCACGGGCCAAAAATCGTACCGATTAAATATGATTCCAAAGGACAAAATTCCCAAGGCAATCGCATATGGACGAGTCACTGGAATGAGCTGACTTTCATCATCCGATCGATATAAGTAAACCACCTTAAGCACGGTCAGGTAGTAGTATAACCCGAAAATGGAGTTGATCACACCGATAAAAGCCAACCAGATGTATCCAACCTGTACTGCAGCAGCAAACACAAATATCTTCGCAATAAACCCACCCAAGGGGGGCATCCCTGCCAGGGACAAGAATGAAACGAGCATGACCAGCGCCAATGCAGGTGACCGTCTACTTAGCCCTGCATACGAAGCGATATCATCTTTTCCAGTGATTCTTGAAACGGTTGATACAGCACCGAAGGCGGCCAGGTTTGTGAGCAAATAAGCAATCAAATAAAAAACGACACTGGTCATGCCCAAAACACTCCAGGATACAAAACCAACCAAGATATATCCGGCATGGGCAATGGATGAATAAGCCAATAAACGCTTGATATTTTTCTGGGTCAGTGCCACCAGATTTCCCAAGGTCATGGTCGCTACTGACAACCCGGCCAAAACAGCGGGCCAATAATCTTGGGCGTAGGGGGTAAATGCAACGAATAATACTCTGAGAAGAACAGCAAAACCCGCCGCCTTGGATGCAGTTGAAAGAAAACCAGCCACCGGTGTGGGAGCGCCTTCATAGACATCTGGCGCCCAAAAATGGAATGGAACGGCTGATATTTTGAAACCAAAACCTACCAGGATTAACACTAGGCTCCCCACGATCATGGCAACCGGCAGCGATCCTGTATTCGAGAACAAAGCCTCCACACCATATAGGCTGGTTGATCCCGTCGATCCAAACAGGAGGCTAAAGCCGTACAACATCACCGTAGAAGTTAGGGCACCGAAGAGGAGGTATTTGAACCCTGACTCTGTCGATTTTACATCTTTACGCATAAATCCTGCCAGAATATAAAGAGGGATCGAGGTTGTCTCAATCGCCAGGTAAAGCATGACAATATCGCTGGCTGAGGCCATCAGGCACATTCCAATCACTGAAACAAGCATCAATACATAAAATTCGCCGCGCTTTCCTAGTTCGGCATGATCCATGGCAAACATGGTAGTAATGGCGGCACCAAATAGAATCAACAATGTAAAAGCAAAACCAAACCAATCTTGCTGCAGCATCCCACCGAAAACCAAACGTGTTTGATTATCAGGTTTGGCAAAAAGTAAGCTAACTACCATGATGAATGCTAACCCACCTGCGGTGAGCCAGCCTAAGCTGCGCTTCCGTTCTTCCACCCAAAACGCATCAAAAGCCAGCACAAAACCAGCTAACACCAACAAGAGAATCTCTGGCAAGATCGCTAAGATCATGGAAGGTTCAAAACTCAAAATTTCCACTTAGACACCTCCAAACAGGCTCAGAATACTCTGAACGCCTGACGCGACCAAGGGGCTCATTACCATTGGGTAAACTCCCACCGTGATCATGACAACACAAAGGGTAACAAGCGCCACTTTATCGAGAGCCGTAACATCACTGACATGGTGCTCGAACTCTTCAGACATTGGGCCGAAGAATACTTTTCCAATAATTTTGATAATATAGGCCGCGGTAATCACAATCGAGATCGCTGCAATAATCGCCACAATGGGCTGCACTTGCCATACGCCCATAAAGATTGGGAACTCAGCCACAAAACCAGAAAGGCCAGGCATTCCCATCGAAACCAGACCGCCGATGATGAAAGCCACAGCTACCCAGGGCATCTTTTTAGAAAATCCACCTAACTGATTGATCTCACGGGTATGCGCTCGATCATAAACCATCCCAACAACAGCAAAGAAGAGAGCTGTCATCACACCATGCGAGAACATCTGGATTCCCGCGCCAAGTAAGCCTTCTTCCGTGAGGGTGGCGAAGCCAAGCATGACCAGGCCCATATGTGAGACAGAGGAGAAACCGATAACGTATTTAAAATCCGTCTGTACCATGGCGATAAACGCCCCATAGACCACATTCACCGTTGCCAAGCCTAAGATTAACCACCTCCAGGCTTGTGCCCCTTCAGGCAAAAGCATGATACCGACTCTCAAGGCAGCAAACGCACCCAACTTCATCAAGACACCCGCGTGGAACATCGAAACTGCCGTAGGTGCAGCCACGTGGCCATCGGGGCTCCAATTATGAAATGGAAAGATACCGCCCAATACTGCGAATCCGAAGAACACGAATGGGAACCAGAAAACCTGAAAGTCATGTGAAAAACCGACCCTGGCAAGCTCAAACATATTGAATGTGTTCAACCCTGAGTTGAAATACATCGCCAGAGCACCAATCAGGGAAACGACCGAGCCGATAAATAAGTAAAGGGTCAGCTTCATTGCGGCATATTCACGCGTCTTCACCCAACCCCAGATCGAGATCAGTAAATACATCGGGAAAACGGCGATTTCGTAGAAGAAAAATAACATAAACAGGTCTTGGGCAACAAAAACACCAAATACACCAGATGCCAGGATAAATAAGAAGGCAAAAAATTCTCTCGGTCGATCGTCGATGCCCCATGAAATCATCACACCTGTAAACATGACAATTCCTGTCAGCAGCACCAGGGGGGCATTCATACCATCTACACCCACAATATACGAAATGCCCAAATCTGGGAGCCAGTTATAGCTTTCAACGAATTGATAGCCACCTATGGACCCTTTATATGAAAAATAAACCCAAATGGACAGCAGCAGTGAAAATGTCGCCGCAGCCAGAGCAGTCACCCTGACTTCAGTCTTCCGTTCCGCAGGCATCAACAAGATGAGTAAACCCGCCACAATGGGTGTAAAGACAATCACACTCAAAACAGGAAAATCCATGCTGCACCTCGTCCTAAAATAAGGAATTCATGGCTGTGTTGATCACATTCAGGATCCACCCAGGCCAGACACCAATTAAAAGGATTAGTACCATCAGCGGTGTCATAACAAGGATTTCACGCGAATTTATTTCGGTAATATGACCTATCCAGTGCTGATTGGTTGGGCCATGAAGTACATGCTTTATTCCCTTCAAAATATAAGCACCTGTAAAGAGCAAGCCGATCATGCTTAAGGCTGTCGGTAAAGTCAAGATAGGCCAGGAACCCCGCACAACCAGGAATTCAGAGATGAACCCATTCAGCCCTGGTAACCCCAGGGAAGCCATCGAAGTGAAAATGAGGATCCCCCCATATACCGGCACCAGAGGGAACAGGCCTCCGAAATCTTCCAGGTTACGCGTATGGGCACGATCGTAGATAACTCCTACAAGGAAGAACATACCAGCCGCTGACAAGCCGTGGTTAAACATCTGCAATACAGCGCCATTCAAAGCAATCACTGCATCCTGAGTTCCAGCCGCATAAGCAGCGGCAGCAATGCCCAAGACAACAAAACCCATATGATTGACCGATGAATATGCCACCAGACGTTTAAAATCCTTTTGACCGAAAGCTGCAAAGGCTCCAAAAATGATTGCCATTGTGGCCAGGAAAGCCAGCGCGCCGGCGTAGCGATGTGCCTCATCCGGGTAGAGCGGTAATACGAGGCGCAGGAAACCATAGGCTCCTAATTTCAGCAGCACACCAGCCAGGATCATTGAGCCTGCAGTCGGAGCTTCGGTATGGGCATCGGGCAGCCAGGTATGGAATGGCCAAACGGGGACTTTAATTGCAAAAGCAATCACAAATGCCCAAAAGGCAATGGCTTTGACGGTTGAAAGCGACAATCCTAAAGGAATATTCTTGAGCTCTGTTATCACCGGCCAGGTTTGGAATAACTGCGGAAGATCGTAGGTTCCTGAAGCCACGCCGATCATCTGGATAGCAAGCAGTAATCCTAACGAACCTGCCATGGTGTAGATCATAAACTTAAAGGAAGCATATGTCCGGGCAGGAACAACCCAATTCTCGGTAATTTCACGCTCGCCTTTCTCAGAACCCCACTGGTTAATCAAGAAATACATTGGTACGAGGCCAATTTCCCAAAAGACAAAGAAAAGCAGCAGATCCAAAGACAGAAAGACACCCAACATGCCTGTCTCCAACAAGAGGAACAAGATCATGTAGGGTTTAATCCGATCGTTGATACTAAAAGAGGCCAGGATACAAAGTGGGGTCAGCAATGTAGTCAACAAAACCATCGTCAAGGAGAGGCCATCTACCCCCAGGTGAAAGGTCGAATTCAAGGCCTCATACCAGGCGTATTGAACCTGGAACTGAAAACCTGCCTGAGATTTATCAAACTGGATCCACAAAGCGACAGCAAAAATAAAAGGTATGAGACTCCCCAATAAAGCAGTCCAACGCAGTAAGCTTTTTTCTTCCTTCGGCAGGATAAGCATTAAAAGAGCGACCAAAGTTGGGGAGAATAAAATCAAGATCAGCAAGATTGTTTGGTTCATTATCTATTCACTCCTAAGGTCGCTGAGCAATCAGAAAATAAGCTAACGTTGCGAACGTAAAGACTAATGCAACCAGCATATATTGTTGTATTTTCCCAGTCTGGATAAGCTTTAGTTTTCTACCGAAATACTGTGTCACTGTTGCTGAGCCATCACCGATAAGGCCATTGATAACGGGTAAATCAAATTTCTCACGCAGCCATTTACCAATCCGGGGACTTATCCGGGCAAATAGGTGCAGAAATCCATCGATCACCTTCCGATCGAGGAAGAGATAGGTAAACTGCTCAGAAATCCAATAAGAAGGTTTAATAAAGACAGTTTGATAAACCTCATCATGGTACCATTTATTCTTCATCCATACATAGACGCGACCCAAAGGCCTGGCTAAAGGATCAATCGCTCCGCTCTTTACCTTTCTATACACCAACCAGCCCAAAGTCAATCCACCCAAAGCTACAATAAGAGAAGTAATTAATGGAAACCAATTGAACGGTATTTTTTCAGGGTGTTCCAGAAGCGTGCCACCTACAAACTCATGGAACCAATTGGTTGGAAGGGTTAAACCCATGAAATCTTCTGGAATGCCAATCCACCCAAAAGTGACTGCAAAAAACGCTAAAACAACCAACGGGAGGAGCATCGTCCAGGGTGTTTCATGGGCATGCTTGGCTTCCTCTGTACGAGGCTCTCCCAGGAATGTTAAGGTTATCTGGCGCATTGTATAAAAAGCAGTCAAGAATGCCGCTAAGGCCAGGGTGCCAAAGACAAGCCAATGCTGGTTGCCGAAGGCGTGCGCTAAAACTTCATCCTTTGACCAAAAACCAGCTGTGATCAAAGGAAAGCCTGATAGAGCAAAACCACCGATCAAGAAGGTCCAGAAGGTCACCGGCATCTTCTTTCTCAAACCGCCCATGTTATACATGTCTTGAGGATCCACTTGATGGTTTCCTGTGTGCATCACTCCGTGTTCCATCCCATGGATCACAGAACCTGAACCCAAGAACAAGAGCGCCTTAAAGAAGGCATGTGTGACCAGGTGAAAAGCAGCCGCAACATAGGCACCGATCCCCAGAGCTGCAATCATATATCCGAGCTGAGAAATCGTCGAATAAGCCAATACACGTTTGACATCATTTTGTGCGACGGCGATTGTCGCCGCAAACAGCGCGGTAAATGCACCAATGAACGTCATCAGCTGCATTGGAACGGTCAGCTGACCATGTTCCATCCCAGCCGACAGCAGCGGGAACATGCGAATGACCATATACACACCCGCAGACACCATGGTTGCCGCATGGATCATGGCAGAAACCGGAGTAGGGCCTTCCATCGCATCGGGCAGCCATACATGCAAAGGCCATTGAGCAGATTTACCGATCGTTCCAAAGAATAAGAGAATACCAATCAAACCAGCCGCAGATAATCCCACAATCGGCAGTACAGCTGGTTTTTCAGCCAGTTGGTTTAAAGTATCAGGGGTGAAGATTTCCCTGAAGGAAAGCGTTTTCGTCTCCGAATAAAGATAAGCCACACCTAGCAACATGAACACGTCGCCAATGCGCGTCGTTATGAAAGCTTTGATCGCGGCTGCCCGAGCAGAAGGCTTCTGGAACCAGAAACCAATCAATAAGTATGAACACAAACCCATGATCTCCCACCCTACGAACAAGGTGAGCAGGTTATCTGAAACCACCAGGGTATACATTCCAAAAGCAAACAAGCCAATAAAGGCGAAAAAGCGGGAATACATCGGCTCGATGGATGGAACGCTATGGGTATGACCCTGCGCGTCCGTCGCAGAAGCTCCATGCGGAGGCAGGCCAGGTTTATCGTGGTCACCTTTCGGTTGACCAAAATTATGGTAACCCACACTGTAGATGAAAATCATCAATACAGTCCACGCAACAAAGAACAGTGTTATGGCAGATAATGGGTCCACCAATACACCAATGTTAAGAAAGGTATCACCTGTCGCTAACCAGGGAATGGAGGATTGGAAGGGGTGCGAACCGAGATGTTCGGTCTGCACGGCACGGATGAAAACGATCATGCTGCCCAACCAAGATAAAACAGCTGCGCCAACGCCAATTGTATGGCTAAACCACTTGCTCCGGTTCGTGAATAGCACAATCAGGAAGAAAGCCAGGACTGGGGGGAGCGGAATGAGCCAAATCAGAGTTTCAGTCGCCATGCGTTATCTCCTGATCACCATTTCAGAATATCGATCTCGTCTGCTACCACTGTATCGCGACGGCGGTATATAGAGATGATCAAAGCCAGGCCAACTGCCACTTCCGCAGCTGCTACAGCAAATACCATGATCGCGAAAACCTGCCCAGCGATGTTCTCTGGGGTCAGGTAGCGCCAAAATGCGATCAGATTCACATTGACCGCATTCAACATTAATTCGATGCCCATCAATATTGCCACCGCATTCTTACGAGACAGAACACCAAACAAACCAATACAAAACAGCGCTGCGGCGAATAATAAGTACCAGGATAAGGGGATCATCCGTTCAACCTCCTCGGCTATTTCTTAATCAACGAGACATAAATAGCGCCGATCATCGCTGCTACAAGCAATACAGAAGCCAACTCGAACGGCAGTAAATAGGCATTCGGAGAAACCAGTGCCTGACCAAGATCGGAGAGAGCGTTTGCTCCTGCCATTAAACCAGGCTTAGAAGTAGTAAATGAAGACCAAGAACTCAAGACAAAAAAGAGGCCCACAAATAGAAAAACAGCTACCAGAGCAGCAAAAGGCCAGATAGTGTTATGCTGTGCACCTGCATCACGGAGATCTTTACGGGTAAGCATTACGGCAAAAATAATCAGGATCGCAATCGCGCCAATATAAATCAACACCTGTGCGACAGCAAAAAAGCCTGCATCCAGAAACACATACAAAACACCCACTCCAAAAAGCGCTACGATAAGCCATAGAGCAGAATGTACCAGGGATTTTGCAGTGACAACCAGGAAGGCTGCAACAAGCGTGATGACCGCAAAGATGAAAAAGCTAATTTGCATCAGATCCATGATCTACTTCTTTCTCCCTTCTAATCACTGACCGGGGTGTTCGGTGCCATGGCGACTGGTCGTGGTTCTGTCACTCGCTGCCGTTCCTTTCGTGCTGAACGGCGTAGAATTTCAATCGTTCCCCAAATAATGATCAAATTCATTCCAAGATTCATGATGGTACGTAAACCTAAAGAGTCTAAACCTAAAGATTGCATGATCTTTTCAACCAGAGCGGTACCAATCAATAAAACCAAAGCGATTGGAGTTAACAATTTCCAGTTAAAATTCAACATCTGGTCAATTCGCAGACGAGGCATGGTAATGCGCAAGACGATCACAAAGAAATAAACGATGAAGGTCTTAGCGAAAAAATATGCCACACCGAGAATAGGCCACTGCTCTGCCCAAGGGCCGCGCCATCCTCCCAGAAAAAAGTCGCCATCAAGGCTGAAACCGTGAAAGCGTGCAAAAATTCTCCGACATAGAACATACCGAATTTTAGACCTGAATACTCGATTTGGTACCCAGCTACTAACTCAGACTCAGCTTCCAGAAGATCAAATGGTGCGCGACCGATTTCAGCTTGAGCAGATAGGAAAAATCAAGAATGCTGCCAGAGGAGAAAGCACAATAAACCATACGGATTGAGCTTCTACAAGGCTGTTGACGCCCATTGTACGGCCTAATAAAACTGGCACCAGTAAAGCCAGTACCATAGGAACTTCATAAGAAACCATCTGTGAAACGGTCCGGAAAGCGCCTAAGAGAGCATATTTATTGTTCGAGGACCAACCCGCCATAATAATGCCAAGCGTACCTAGAGCTCCAACCGCCACAATGTATAAGATTCCAACATTGACCTCTGACCCTACAATCGTGGGAGCAAAGGGGATGACAGCCCAGAGCAGGATCACTGCCGAGACAGTCAGGATTGGAGCTAAGTTGTACACCACCTTATCAGCCCCATCTGGAGTAATATATTCTTTCGTAAAAATCTTAACCATATCAGGGAAAGTCTGGAAAATCCCCCAAGGGCCTACTCGGTTCGGACCCAGGCGATCCTGAATACGCGCATATAGTTTTCGTTCCAACCAGATTGTAAAGACCACCAGAGCAAGGCTAAAAGTTCCTAAAATAAACACGCCCAGGAGTGTAACAATCACAGTAGCTGCAGCTGGCGCAATATTCCATCCCAGAAGCAACCCTTCTAGCCAATTTCCGATAAATGAGATTGGGTCACGTAAGAATTCCATTACCTATCTCCTCTGCTAAAGATAACAACACAGTGACATTCGAAAGAAAGATCTCTCTTTCGAATGTCACTGTGACCTCTGCCTTTGGTTAAACCCACTCCAAGACACCCTTTCGCCAGGCAGCTAAAAGTTCACCAAACAGAACTAGAATAAAAATAATCCCTGAAATGACTCCCACTAACGGCAGCTTATCAAATGCAACTGCCCAAGGGAACAAGAAAACAAGCTCAACATCAAAAACCAGAAAAGTTAGCGCAAAAATGTAATATTGGACTTTAAATTGGACCCAGGTATCGCCAACGGTTTCCATACCACACTCATACACCTGGGTTTTCGCTGGCGAACCTCTCTTAGGGGCGAGTAAACCAGCAAGCAGGATTGGAACACCGGGAAAGATCGCCACGATCAGAAAAAACAGACCAATGAACAACCAATCATTCAGCATGGACGCTCCTTAGACTATGGGATTATGCCAGGCGCATGGCAAAACGGAGTGGTTCTCTCCACCCGAATATCGGCATTATTTTACCATAGCCTTTGGATTGTGATGGATTTCTCTAGGATATTAACCCTATATGAGTGATACCGTCACGCAGCGACCTAGCCCGAGGCTCCTAACTCTCAAGAGATGTCTGGCCTTTCATCCCATACATACGCTTTGGAATTATGCTATACTGGCATAAATTGATTACCCACATTTTAAACCTCAATCAAAGCCAAGGATAGTAAAATGAATTCTCAATATGACGAACTAAAATGTCGTCTTGCCCAGGGTTGGAATACCTGGAACACGCGCAGTGTCCTTTCACATGTATTACTTCCCGATGCTTTTGCGCTCAATCTATGTATCAAAGAATATGTTGGTCGGCAATATTTAAAAGAAGGTTTGATTGGCCGGCATCATGACTTTGAAGAACGCATTTTCCCTGGACCACATGCATACGATGGCAGCTACACCGAACTTCGACTGCTTTGGCAGGGATTGGAGATGATTGTACAGAGTGCTCAGAAAGGTGAGGATCTTGTAATCCTTGTGACTCCGTTATCCTCACATAAGAAGCCCCCTCTGCTGGTTGTTGAAGCCGGTATCCTTTGGAACCACCCCGGTTATGTCTGCCAGAAGAGAGATCATATAAAAGCAAAACTCAACAAAAAAACAGTAAAGGTGTTTGCCACCCGAGAATCGGTTTTCGATCCATATCTAGCCGTCCAAACCCCCTATTTTTCAATTCCACTGGATGGTCCTGTGGGCGTATCAACAGGGAAACCACGCACGATTGAAAAAATTCAAGCCATCATCGCCAAACAGAAAGCCTCCCAGGACGCCCGAGCTCAAAAATACGGCGACCTATCTGAAGTTTATCGAGCCATCCAAACCTGCATGGCATGGGATACGATCTACGAGCCAGAACATGATCGGGTAGTCTCTCCCGTCAGCCGCATCTGGAATGTTGTTTGGGGTGGATTCGTCTTGTTCGATTGGGATACCTATTTTGCTGCCCTAATGGCCGGGCTGGATCATAAAGACCTGGCGTATGCCAATGCAATTGAAATGACCCGCGATAAAACAGAATCCGGATTCGTTCCCAATTTCAGCACTGTAGCGAACATCAAAAGCCGCGATCGATCAGAACCACCTGTAGGCGCACTTTGTTGTTGGGAATTGTTCAAACGCTTTGGCGACACCTGGTTCCTGGAGGAAGTCTTTGACAATCTCTTGGAATGGAATCGCTGGTGGCATAATCACCGGCAGTGTGATGGTTTGCTATGCTGGGGATCTGATCCGTATGAGCCCGTAACGGGCGCAATGTTTGAGCTCGACTTAGGTGGAGTCAATAACCGCCAGGGTGCGGCTTACGAATTTGGATTGGATAACTCACCCATGTATGACGATATTCCCTTCGATCCTCAAACACATCTGATGCAACAAGCAGATGTTGGATTGATGGGCATGTATATTGCTGATTGCGATTGTTTGGCAAAAATTGCAAAGGCCCTCAATCATGCAAAGATCGCCAAAGAGCTGCTTCAAAGGGCTGAAACTTACCGCCAGTCTTTACAACGCCTTTGGGATGAGCCAACGGGCTTCTTCCTCAACTGGCGCACCGATTTAAAACAATTCAGCCACCGGATTTCTCCAATGCATTTTTATGCCCTCTTAGGAAAAGGCGCTTCAACAGAGCAAGCCCAGCAAATGATCTCAGAACATTTCTATAATCCCGACGAGTTCTGGGGCGAATGGCTCATACCGACGATCGCGCGAAATGACCCGGCTTACCCTGACCAGGCATATTGGCGAGGACGGATTTGGGGACCTTCTAATTTCATCGTATACCTGAGCCTGCGAAATTATCCCCTACCTGAAGCAATCAAAGATCTCGCAGAGAAATCCAAGAACTTATTGATGAAGAACTGGTTGGAAAATGGTTTTGTCTGCGAAAATTACTGTGCGGAGACGGGTATTGGAGGAGAAAGGATTGACAGCGACCGGTATTATCATTGGGGGGGTCTTTTAGGCATGCCAGCCTTGATTGAAGCAGGTTTTTTCGACCAAATCACGAAAAGGACCGGTAAAAATGATCCGTCCAGAAATACTCGCTAAACTACGCTTATTCGATACCCCAACCATTTGTAATGTCATTGAGCTCTTCAATATCCGCCCATATAACACTGGTTACTTGGACCAGCGCATCCGGGCTTGTTTTCCCGAGCTGCCACCCATGGTCGGCTTCGCTGCTACAGCCACTTTTCGAGCTGGAGGTCCACCTCGATCTGGAATAGGATACTTTGGATCGGTTGATCAAGTCAAGCGATTTGAAGAGTTATCGGGACCTCCAGTTGTTGTTTTTCAAGATCTCGACGATCCAACAGTGGCAGCCACATTTGGCGAAATTATGTGTACGACTTACCAGACCTTTGGTGCGCTGGGCTTGATCACCAGTGGAGGCGGGAGGGATTTACAACAAGTACATGCGATCGTGTTCCCTGTTTTCACCAATGGAACAATCTGTTCGCATGGATATGTCCATTTTCCACAAATCCACGTCCCAATTCACGTGGGTGGCATCACCATTTATCCTGACGATTTATTGCACGGGGATGTTAACGGCGTGACGACAATCCCAATCGAGATTGCGGATGAAGTCGCAGATGTTGGCGACGACTTTGTAAAGGCAGAAAATGTTGTCCTCACGGCAATGCGGGGGAATAACCCAACACCCGCAGTCTTACAGGAAGCCCTGGCAGAATCAAAGGATCTAATCCAAAATCTCAGAAACAACCTTTCCCGGTCCGCCAAATGAGATTTGCTAAGTACCATGCCCTCGGAAATGATTACCTTGTGATCACTCCGCAAGAAGCCGGCGATTTGCATCACCAACCAGAAGATGTGCAGCGCCTTTGTCATCGAAACTTTGGAATCGGATCAGATGGCATCCTGATTGGTCCCATTCCTTCTCCGGAGACTCGATATGGGCTGCGAATTTTCAATCCGGATGGCAGCGAAGCCGAAAAGAGCGGTAATGGGATCCGGATCTTTTCGCGTTGGCTTTGGGATCACAAATTTGTAACCGAAAAACCGTTCCAAATTTGGACTCGGGGAGGGACAGTCAATGTCGAAGTGCTGGATGAAGGACATCTTATCAAAGTGGAGATGGGGCGTGCAAGCTTTGATAGTCAGGTCATTCCTGTCACCGGCCCTAATCGGGAGGTAGTAAATGAAATTCTGGAAGTTGCTGGGGAAATATTTCATTATTGTGCTGTTACACTAGGGAATCCTCATTGTGTCATCCGGTGCGACCGGGTATCCACTCAGCAAGTCAAGGAGCTCGGTCCATTGATCGAAAAGGACCCACGTTTCCCCAACCGCACAAATGTCCAATTTATGGAGATACGCGACCAACATCATATTTATATTGAAATTTGGGAACGAGGGGCAGGATATACCTTAGCTTCTGGCAGCAGCAGCTGTGCTGCAGCGGCCTCTGCCATCCGGCTTGGTTTATGCCAGTCTCCTATTACGGTCCTCATGCCGGGAGGCAGCCTCGAAATTCAAATAAAGGCAGATAACCACGTGACAATGGTTGGGGGTGTAACACGTGTGGCTGAAGGCGAGATATTCGAAGAAATTTTTTCTGATAAAATTTATCCAGGAGGCACACAAAGATGAAACAACGAACATCACGAGATCGACTTCTTTTGGCTCTAAGCCAAAAAGAACCGGATCATATCCCTTGCTCTTTCATGAGCTTCACGATCATGCGCCAGCGTTGTAATGATAATTGGTATGAAGTTGCCTTAAAAGAAAAAGAGATGGGGTTGGATCCCTTTTTGTTTATTCCTACTGCACCTCGATCTCAGCGGAGGGATCATCCTGATTTACGCGGTCTTCCAGTACGGTTTCACCCTGATGTAAAAGTCAAACAATGGCGTGAAAGCAATCCAGAGGGTTACGATTTTCTACACAAAGAATATATTACCCCTGCAGGATCTTTATCGACCCATATTCGGATTACAGAGGATTGGCCTCACGGAGATCACCTGCCTTTTATTGATGACTACCAAATTCCTAGAACAACGAAACCACTCATTACACAACCAGCCGAACTGGAAGCGTTGAAATACCTCCTGATCCCACCCCAGGCAGCGGATGTGGGTAAATTCAAACAAGATGCCGAAAAAGCAGCCGCTTTTTCGCAAGAACACGGTATTCTGCTGGCTGGCGGTTGGGGTGTTGGAATGGATATGGTCGATTGGCTGTGCGGTATGGAATCCCTAATGGTTCTAACCATGGAGCAGCCTGACTTTGTTAGCGACTTACTCGAAATGATCCATCAATGGAATAAACAGCGCATGCGGGTCTTGCTCGACTCACCCGTTGATATCTATATACGCCGCGCTTGGTATGAAGGCTGCGATTTTGTTACCCCTCGTTTTTATCGAAAGGCCATACTGCCACGCTTGAAAGCTGAGGTAGATTTGGCTCACGAACATGGAAAAAAATTTGGTTATATTTGCTCGAGCGGAACGAAGCCAATGCTCGATCTCCATGTTGAAGCAGGTATCGATGTGCTGATCGGAGTAGATCCTATTCAAGGAACACATACGGATATGCCGCTTATGAAACAGAAGTTCACCAACAAAATAAGTTTATGGGGAGGCGTATCTGGAGCCGTTACCGTCGAACGCGGCAGCGAGGCAGATGTTCGGGAAGCAGTGCATCACGCAATTTCGACTTTGGGTCCCAACGGCTTCATTCTTTCCCCTGTTGATAATTTGACTGTGGATGATCAACTCACCTGGAAAAATATCGATATTTTTATCGACGAATGGAAAAACCATTGGAAAAATTAAACCATGCGCTTTGAAGAATTGAACTGGTTTGATATCGAAGATTACCTCAAGCACGAGGATCGTTTAATGTTCGTATTAGGAGCGTGTGAACAGCACGGTTATTTAAGTCTGCTTTCAGATGTGAGGATCCCCCTGGCGTTAGCCGATGCAGCCAGCCAAAAAACTGGAGTATTGGTGGCTCCAGCCCTAAACTTCGGATCTTCCCCATATTTTCAAGCTTATCCGGGGACGCTCAGCTTGCGATCCACCACACTCCTTGATATTGTCGAGGATTTGGTACGTTCAGTATATCAACAGGGATTTAGACGGATCTTATTCCTCAACGGACACGGAGGCAACGATGCTGCTCGGAGCAGGCTGTATGAGTTAGCGAATGCGCTCCCATCACTGCACATCGCCTGGTATGCCTGGTGGCTGGCGCACAGCGTGGAGGCGGTTGCTCGACAAAACCAGCTTAAACCAGCCCATGCAAACTGGTTGGAGGCCTTTGCATTCACCCAGGTCTCTGAGCTGCCCAATGGTGAAAAATCCCCTCCAAGAATACCAGGCTTAATGAATGCAGACCAAGCCCGCCAGGTCTACGGTGACGGCTCTTTTGGCGGACCTTACCAGGCCTCCGAATTGGTGATGCAAAAAATTTTTCAGGCCGCGTTAGACGATATTCTACAACTATTAAAATTTGATTGACTTGAAAGGATCAGGATACAATGACACTAAAAAAGGAAACTGTCTTCACGGAAGCTGCACCCAAGGCCATAGGACCTTATTCACAGGCGGTAAAAGTTGGCGGTTTTATTTACACGGCTGGCCAGGGGGGGATGGATCCTAAAACTGGTGAGATTGTTACTGGCGGTATCGAAGCGGAAACCCGGCAGGTACTGACCAATATAAAAAATATCCTTGAGGCTGCTGGATCATCAATGGATCTGGTAATCAAAACCACTGTATATTTGCGAGATATGCAAGATTTTACCGTCATGAATGGTGTTTATGCTACGTTTTTCCCAACGAATCCACCAGCTCGCACGACAGTGCAGGCTGCCGCGCTCCCGCGTGGTATAGCAGTGGAGATTGATACAGTAGCAATTGCAGGTTGATATAAAGCCAGCTTCTAAAAATTGTTTTTATAATCAAAACATATAAACTACATCCCATGAGTAGAGCATTAATCCTGCTCGTTGATGATGAACCGAAAATTATTCAACTTTCTCGGTTCTACCTGGAACGAGACGGGTTCCAGGTAGAATCTGCCGGAGATGGTCAGGAAGCGCTTACCGCGATCCAGCGTTTGCAAGCGAATTTGGTCATCCTGGATATCATGCTCCCGCTTTTTGATGGGCTGGAGGTTTACCGGAGATTGCGAGCGCGGATGCACATTTATTGTAAGGGTGCCTATTCCTAAACCAACACCCTTGATATCTCATAAGAGTTTTTAAACCAGGGATCTTGATGCTCATTGTTTCAGTGATCGTGCCATGTTATAACGAGGAAGCAACAATTCAGCTTTTATTGGATGCCATCGAGCGCCAAACATTTCCTCACAACCAGTTTGAGGTTATCATTTCCGATGGCATCTCCACAGATGGCACGCGCATGATCATCTCGGAATTTCAAAAACAACATACAGATTTCCAGATCAAGGTGGTAGACAACCCGGGGAGGATCATCCCCTCTGCACTCAACCGGGCTCTTGAAGCTGCAGCGGGAAAATATATTATCCGGTTAGATGCCCATTCGATGCCATACCCAGACTATATTGAAAAGTGTGTTCAAGATTTAGAAGCTGGTCGTGGGGATAACATTGGAGGTATTTGGGAAATTCAACCTGGTAGAAAAGGGAAAATCTCTCCCTCATGGATGGCGCGCGGGATCGCTGCTGCAACGGCTCACCCGTTTGGGGTTGGAGATGCCCAATACCGTTTCACCAACCAGGCCCAGTATGTCGATACCGTCCCCTTTGGTGCCTTTGAATTGAAGCTGATCGAGAAAATTGGATTTTTCGATGAAACACTCCAAACCAATGAGGATTATGAATTCAACGTGCGAATCCGGCAATCTGGCGGTAAAATCTGGTTAAATCCCGCCATTCGTTCAGTATATTTTGCACGTCCATCATTGTTAAGCCTCATACAGCAATACTGGCGTTATGGTTATTGGAAAGGACGCATGCTTTATCGTTATCCACAGACATTACGCTGGCGACAATTGTTGCCGCCTTTATTCGCGGCTGGTTTTATTGGGTTAATGTTGCTTACTGCATTCAATGCTTGGTTTGGACTGCTTCTAATCCTCCAGATCTGCTTGTATGGATTTACCTTACTTATTGCGGGAATCCAAGTGAGTTGGCAGAAAAAAGATTTCTCTTTTCTGATCAGCATACCCATGGCGATAAGCGCCATGCATTTGACCTGGGGTACTGGCGTTTTATGGAGCTTACTGACGAAAATCATAAAAAAGGGTTGAACAGACATGCCTCTTAGACCTGTTTCTTCTTTGATTCTTTTACGCCCCGGTGAACGCCGCGCTCTATTGCTCTTCGGAGATATTGTGATGGTGATCGCCGCTGTAGTTATTGCCCTGGCTTTTTGGGCGCAAGGTGACCCATATGCTAACTTCACGATTGAATTTTTATTATCCATTCCTCTATGGTTTTATTTTCTCCCGATCCTGTGGCTCATATTATTATCCAGCCTTTATCAGGAAAGACGCGCCGCAGATTGGTCAGAGACTCTCAGAGTCATCGCGATCGCGGCAGTGATTGCTTTGGCATTCTATAGTGTGATTTATTTTTTCAATACTCCCAAATCCTTGCCCAGACGAGGCGTTGCCGCATTCATCGGATCAGCCCTCATCTTGACACTGATCTGGAGGTTTATCTATATCAATATTTTTACCGCCCCACAATTCCTACGTAAGGTGCTCTTAGTAGGCGGCGGTGAGACTGGACAGATTATCCTGAAAATATTAAAAACCTTACATCCGCAACCCTTTATTGTCACCGGGATCATTGACGATGATCCTAACAAAATCGGTTCGGAGATTGAGGGATATCCGGTCTTTGCCGGCAGTGATCAATTATTAGAAACCATTGCCAAACTAGACATAACAGACCTGATTGTGGCGATATCAGGACAGATGCAAGGAAGCATGTTCCAGGCTCTCTTGGATGCTCAGGAAAAAGGGATTGAAATCACCCGTATGCCAGTTGTTTATGAAGAGCTGCTTCATCGCGTCCCCATTCGCTATCTTGAAGCTGATTGGATTTTAAGGTCCTTTGTTGACCAGGCACGGGGCAATATGTTTAATGATATTGGCAAACGATTGATGGATCTTTTTATCTCCATCGTTTGCCTTCTGTTCTTTATACCACTTGTACCTTTCATTTCGTTAGCCATTATTATTGACAGTGGATTCCCGATTTTTTATACCCAAAAGCGCATGGGACGCAATGGCGTGCTATATAACATCTATAAATTCCGCACCATGCGACAAGATGCAGAAGCAAATGGCCAGCCACAATGGGCAGAGGAAAATGATCGCCGTGCTACCCGGATTGGTGCACTATTACGAAAGACGCATTTAGATGAATTTCCGCAGTTTGTCAACGTCTTGAAAGGGGAAATGAGTATTGTTGGTCCCCGTGCCGAGCGCCCAGAATTGGTTGAGTGGTTCCAACAACATGTGCCTTTCTATCGAGCCAGGCTGCTTGTCAGACCCGGAATTACAGGTTGGGCACAGGTAAACCAACAATATGCTTCTACCATTGATGAAACCATCGAAAAATTGGAGTATGATCTTTATTACATAAAGCATCGAAGCCTGGGAATGGATATCCGTACCATGTTCAGAACACCCGCCATGATCCTGGGATTTCGAGGTCGATAAATTTTAATGAAACGAATTTTGTTATTTCGTAACCGGGCGGTATTTCTAGGTGATTTACTCTTGATTACTGCCATTGTCCCCGCCAGCTTCGTGCTCAGGTTAAACTTTGGGGTAAGGTTGGCGGATTTTAAATATCAGATCTTGACGATGATCCTCTTAGCCTGGATCATCAAGCCGCTTGTCTATTATAAGTTTGGTTTATACCGGCGAGTTTGGATCTATGCCAGCATCGCTGAGCTAAAGCTGATCGTATTTGCTGTAAGCTTTGCTTCAGCGCTCATGTTTGGCGCTATCTCAATCATACAGCTGCTCCAGGTCTTTCCTGAGTTTTCAAGAGGGCGGTCTTGATCGATTTTCTGCTTTCCCTTGTGGCTGTGGGTGGGCTGCGCTTCTCTTTGCGCCTCATTGCAGAAAGCCAATTGCAGGGGCGGAATAACCAGATACGGTCTCGGCGGGTGTTGGTTGCCGGCGCTGGAGATGCTGGTGCGCTCGTAGCCAGGGAAATGCAGAAAAACCCTCAAGCCAATTTATCACCAGTTTGTTTTATCGATGATGATCCGGCGAAGCAGCACCAGGAAATTCACAGTATTCGGGTGGTAGGTCAATTAAAAGACTTACCCCATGTTGTCGATCTATATCATATCGATGAAGTCATCATCGCCATCCCCAGCGCACCAGGCCAGGTCATCAGAACCTTAACGGATCTTTGCCGTCAAAAAGGTGTACCTTTTAAAACCATGCCTGGACTTCACGAGCTAATCGGCGGAAAGGTAAGTGTTTCCCGTCTGCGAGAAGTGGATATTACGGATTTACTCCGGCGCAAATCTGTAAATATCGATGACAATCTGGTAGGGATCAATTTGAACCGGAAACGTATCTTAGTAACTGGGGCAGGAGGTTCAATTGGAAGAGAATTATGCCGCCAGATTGTACGGTGGACTCCAGAGCAATTAATCCTCTTGGGTCATGGTGAAAACAGCCTCTTTGAGACTTTGATCGAATTAAATGAAAATTATCCTACACTTTCCAAGCATGCAGTGCTGGCAGATATTCGGGACCAGCAACGGTTAGAAAAAATAATTCAAACCATCCAACCCCAGGTTGTTTTTCATGCAGCTGCACACAAGCATGTCCCCCTCATGGAAGCGAATATAGAAGAAGCGATTACAAATAATGTTCTAGGGACACGTAATATTGTGGAATCAGCCCTGTCGAATGGGGTGGAGCGATTGGTACTGATCTCAACCGATAAAGCGGTCCGCCCCTCCAGTGTGATGGGCGCCACAAAACGGTTAGCAGAGATGATTGTCCTGGACGCAGCCAGGCGGACGGGAAAAGCATTTTCGGTGGTCCGTTTCGGAAATGTGTTAGGAAGCCGGGGCAGCATCGTCCCCCTGTTCAAACGGCAGATCGCTAAAGGGGGACCAATCACCATTACCCATCCCGATATGAAACGCTACTTCATGACAATCCCCGAGGCAGTTCATCTGGTTTTGCAAGCTTTTGCCATGGGGCAAGGAGGGGAAGCTTTTGTGCTCAATATGGGCGAACAGGTGCGCATCCTGGACCTGGCAGAGGATTTGATCCGGCTGTCTGGTCTTGAACCTGGTAAGGATATCGAGATCGTATTTACGGGCATTCGACCTGGAGAGAAACTCAGTGAAGCCCTTTGGGATGAAGGCACAGACTTGCAGCCCACAGAACATCCTGATATTTTCAGACTAATGGAAGAAGACCACCTGATGGGACTTGAGCTGTCTCAAGCGATTTCTGAGCTGGAAAGCCTGGCAGAGCAAAGCGATAAAGAAACAATCTTACACCGGTTGGATACTATGATCCCAGGCTCAACTGTTCGCAGCGCACCTCCTACGGATATCACATCAGTCATCTAAATTATGACTACCCTCACCGGTCATGAATGGGAAGACTTTACATCCCAATATCCAGATATTCATCTTTTACAAACTGCTGCTTGGGGAGAGTTGAAGGCCCATTTTGGCTGGAGCGTGGAAAGAATTGTTGTGGGAGACCTGGGGGCTCAAGTGCTTTTCCGGACCATCATCCCCGGCGTAACAATGGCATATATCCCAAAAGGCCCCGTGGGTTTGACGAGCCCATCTGCATTGGGATGGGAAAATTTCCTGGCTGAAATCGACCGGGTTTGCAGGAAGAATCACGCTTTTCTCTTAGAAATCGAACCGGACGCCTGGGAATCTGCTTCACGAAGGGAAACCCAGGTATCAAATGAGGGAGCTTGGATAGAACCCTTTTTTGATACGCTGCCGACCTGGACTGCAGATAAGCCCGCACAGCATTCAACCTCCGCGGACAATCGTGGTTAACCTGGCTGCAGATGAAGAATTCATCCTTAACCGGATGAAACAAAAAACCCGTTACAATATCCGCCTGGCGCAAAGGTCAGACGTAAAGGTTTCATCCACGGATGACCTGGATTTATTCTCTGAGATGATCCAGGAAACTGGCGAACGTGATCAATTTGGTGTTCATGATCTTAATTATTACCAGAGCTGCTTCAAATTATTCAAACCGCACGCACAATGTGAGCTTTTGTTAGCCAGGTTCGAGGATGAACCGCTGGCAATGCTAATGGTTTTTGCACACGGACGCCGTGCCTGGTATTTATATGGCGCATCTCGTGACATCCATCGGGAAAAGATGCCCACTTACCTTCTGCAATGGGAAGCGATGCGCTGGGCAATCCAACACGGCTGCCAGACTTATGATCTTTGGGGGGTCCCAGATGAGGAACTCGAAACCTTAGAAAATAATTTCTCTGACCGGTCTGCTGGTTTATGGGGCGTGTACCGGTTCAAACGCGGGTTCGGCGGTACACTTCTCCGCTCTGCAGGACCATGGAACCGGATTTACAATCCCTTTCTTTTCCGTATCTATCGCTATTGGCTCCAACGCTCAAGGGGAGGCGGTACCAGGTGAATCCCCTTAGAAACCTCCTGGAATGTGATGATCGCGGCTCTGCCCGGAGCCCACTTTATGCAGACATCCCACTGGGCAGCCATCAAAGAACAGACAGGTTGGACGCCTATGTATCGAGTTTGGAATGCGAAAGACTCTCAGAAGGATACGTTTGAGATGTTTGAGTGGGGAGCTCAACCTGGAAACCCAGCCGCGGCTTCATTAATTCTTCAAAGATCGATATCTCTCAGAGGATTTTCTGCGAGACTGCGGATCTTGTATATTCCAAAAGGCCCACTGCTGGATTGGAACAATATCCCTTTACGCCACCAGGTCTTGGCCGATATGAAGTCGCTTGCTCATCGGCAGGGAGCAATCTTCATCAAAACGGACCCGGATGTCATCCTCGGGGAAGGTTTTCCCGGCTCAGCAGAAGACCAGGACAATCAAACCGGTCAATCGGTCATCATGGAGCTGCGCGATCAAGGCTGGCTGCTATCGGATGAGCAGGTCCAATTTCGCAATACGATCCTGATCGATTTAACGGCAACACAAGATGAAATACTGGCTCGGATGAAACAGAAAACCCGCTACAATGTACGGCTTGCAGAGCGCAAAGGAGTGAAAGTCAGAACAGGGAAACTGGATGATCTACCCATGCTCTACCGTATGTATGCAGAAACTTCCATCCGGGATGGTTTTGTCATTCGACCGGCAGATTATTACCACAATACCTGGCAAACCTTTATCCAGGCTGGGCTGGCAGAGGCTTTAATCGCTGAAGTTGACGGGGAGCTGGTCGCAGCAATCATCATCTTTACCTTCGCCGGAAAAGCCTGGTATGTTTACGGGATGTCGCGCGAAGCGCACCGGGACAAAATGCCCAATTACCTGCTGCAGTGGCACGCCATACAGCATGCCCAATCCAAGGGCTGCAGCTCCTATGACCTTTGGGGAGCTCCGGATGAATTCGTCGAAACCGATCCGTTATGGAATGTCTACCGATTTAAAGAGGGCTAGGAGGCAAAATCGTCCGGCATATCGGTGCCTGGGATCTACCCACTCGCCCAACAATTTACACTCTTTACACGAAAATATTGCCTCAATTTTTGAATCTCCTACGGAAGAAAGGAAAAGCCGACACCAAAAAGACTGTCGGCATTTAATGATCATGAAATCATTACCACGCCTCCGGTTTGCTCACCTCCCAACCCCCATCGAGCCCCTACCCAGGCTTTCTGCCGCGCTCAAAGGCCCACGGCTGTGGGTAAAACGGGACGATCAAACGGGATTAGCTTTTGGAGGAAATAAGACCCGAAAATTAGAATTCCTGGTTGCAGAGGCCAAAGCACATGGTGCGCGGACTTTGATCACTGCAGGAGCTGTACAATCCAACCATTGCCGGCAAACTGCAGCCGCAGCAGCCCGCTTTGGGTTTGATTGCATCCTCGTGCTGTCTGGAAACAAACCTGAAACCGTATCAGGAAACCTGCTCCTAGAACTCTCTGTTTGGGGCTGAGATTGTGTGGACCGAACCGGAGAAAAGGGCCGAAACCCTACAACAAACCTTCGACCTGGCTTGGGGAGAGGGAAGAAGACCTTATCGGATTCCGGTAGGAGGCTCGAACCCAACCGGGGCGGCGGGTTATGTTTTTGCGATTCAGGAATTGATCAATCAATTCCCTGCTGGGGAGCTTCCAGATTGGATCATTATGTCTTCTTCTTCGGGTGGAACCCAAGCTGGAATGGTTGCAGGTGCAAAACTCTTCAACTTCCCGGGAAAAATTCTTGGCATCAGCAACGATGAAAACGCCTCGGTTCTAGCACCCTTGGTAGCAAACCTGGCTAATAAGACGATCGAATATCTTGATGGTGACAGCAGAGTACAATCTGAAGACATATTGGTGAATGACTCATATTTAGGGGCAGGCTATGGGGTGATGGGGAATACCAGAGGAAGAAGCCATCCACCTTTTCGCCGCCCAAGAAGGTCTGCTGCTTGACCCGGTTTACACAGGCCGAGCTGCCGCAGGTCTGATCGGACTAATCCGAGAAGGGTTCTTTAAGCCCAATGAAAAATTATTATTCTGGCACACAGGTGGTTCTATAGCTTTGTTTGCAGAACAATATCAACCTGCTTTCAAAGGATCGTAAAGCCATTAAACAAATAATTAGCTGAAAGCCGGTTGGTTATTTTAACCTTAGCACTTCAAAAACGACCACTGGCTGACTCTTGCCCTTCGCCTGCACAGGCTCAACCGGACGTACGATCACTTGGTCCTCGATTAAGGTATATACCGGCTCGCTGATCAAGATTTGCCCACCAGAAGCATTCTCCTGAATGCGCTTGGCCGTATTGACACTATCTCCGATGGCGGTAAATTCAAGTCGATTTTGGGTTCCCACCAGACCTAACACAGCATCACCATAATGAATACCAACCCCAAAATTCAAATGATATTCAGGTGGCAGCTCCTGGTGTAGCTTACCGACCGAATCACAGATTCTTAAGGCCGTTCGAACGGCTCG
This sequence comes from uncultured Chloroflexia bacterium, assembly GCA_963754615.1. Lineage (GTDB taxonomy): Bacteria > Chloroflexota > Anaerolineae > Anaerolineales > UBA4823 > CAVVUF01. The sequence goes on from CAVWGW010000012.1 coordinate 388,305, forward strand.
TAATGCATGGTCGGGCTGCGGGATGGGTGCATTAAACCACGCCATGACAGCATCACCCATGAATTTATCAATCGTGCCTGCTTCATCCAGGATCGCATTTGCAGCTTCAGACAGGTAGCGGTTCAACACCTTAACCAGCAGCTCAGGGTCATGCTTCTCGCTGAAGGAGGTAAACCCGCGCACATCGGCAAATAATGTCGTAATCTGGTTGCGTTTTCCACCGAGCTGCAGTTGATCGGGGTCTAATTGATCGATCACTGCTTTCGATACCATCCGTTCGAACATCCCACGCTGTTTTTCGAGGCGTTTTTTCTCTGTGAGATCATCAACAACGATCGTGACACCTTGGGTAGCCTGTTCGGCATCTTTGAGAGGTGACAGGTTGAGAATAAGTGAAACCTGGCCTCGCTCTGGTAAAACCGGGTTGAATTCAAAGCCAACCACCTGCTGATCTGTCGTTCTCACCGTATTGAAAAATTGCGCAAGCTCAGTTGTGATGGGAGGCAGAACTTCTTCCAGGGTATGATTGACCATCTCTTCCTCGTTTCTGCCCCAAGATTATTTCGGTTGCCCGGTTGGCACAGGAGAACTTTATCGTCCACATCCGCTGTGATGACTCCGCTGGCAATGGAAGCAAAGACATTGTCCATGAGATTCTTTAATTCCGTTACCTCATTGAGGGTCTGGCGTACAGATTTGAACAAGCGCGCATTCTCAATGGCAACCGCAGCCTGGTTCGCAAAAGCGGTCAGTAAGTTTCGTTTTTGCTTCATTAAATATCCCCGCTTTAATACGGTTATCCGTATAGATCACTCCGGTAACCACCCCCCTCGCCTTGAGGGGCACACAGAGGATGGAGCGCAGATTATAAGCAATAATACTTTCTTGTTTGCCGAAGCGATCATCTTCTTGAGCATTGGTGGTGATGACCGGCTGGCCTTCGGTTACAACCCGGTTGATTACCGTTTGGCTGATGGCATGTTCAGAGGAGTCCAGCGCAGCTTTTTCCCAATTCCTGGCAATATGAGTGACCAACTTTCCGTTAGCGCCATCTTCACGCAGCATCAAGAAACCCCGCTCCGCGCCTGTCAGTTGGATAATCGTGTCCATCACAATCTTGAGAACCTCTTCCAGCTCTAACGATGAATTCACCACCTGTCCAACGTCAGATAGCGCAATCAAGTTATTATGATCATCTTCAAGCTGAGAGAACTGCTTGTTCATGCGGTTAAGGCTGCTCAGCAGCTGGTTAATCGCCTGCACCAGGCGAGGCGGAATTGTAGCACTGCTCTTTTGCACTTCATCCCGCAACTGGACCACCATCTGATTCACGATCATGATTTGCTGTTTCAAATCGAGTCTGAGGATTGTGGATGATTCGGTGGTCATATAAACCTCGTCATTTTTTTACCGATTTAGAAAAAAGCCATGAAAACCAACTTCGGAAGCGGGCAGCGTTCGATAAGCGCCGGATTTCGCTGCCAGCTTGCCGAGCAGAGAAGATATCCACTGGATGCGTGCTGTAAGTTCCCAATTCATATTCTTTCAGCAACTTGTGAGCAGGCTGGGCGGCCTCCGGCAGTGCTTGTGCTAATGCTCCAGCACGCTCTGCCGGAGTAGCATCGATTGGGGGAGCCTTCCGGAGACGATTAAGCGCCTTATTCACCTCCTGGTAAGCGCGTCCTAATGGGGAAAGCAAAGCTTGATTTGCCCATTGGCGGAGGAAGTAAGGAGGGGTGATGCCAAGGCGGCGGATGCTGTGATCAACCTGCACAGGCAGCGGCTCAGCAAGGCCTCGGCTGACTTTTTCCCACCATCTACCAACTCTCGAACTTCTATCCCGTGCCTTATAAATGAATAAGATTGTTCCCCCGATCAGCATCAGGATCAAACCAAAAATCAGCTTCCCAAAGGCTGGTCCTTGGTTATTATCTGTTTCATCATTCCGGTTCAGAGCTTCGTCTGGTATTGCAGAGGTTGGCTCTAACTCAGGGAAATTGCGCGCAGGGGCAGGATTTTGAATTGCCGATGGATCACTGCTCTGCCCTCGAGGGCGGACTAAAGCTGATTGAGAAACAGTTGGCTCAAATTCCACCCAGCCACTGCCAGGGAAGTACACTTCAGGCCAGGCATGTGCATCCTTTTGCCTTACATTGAAAGTGGCGACATCCATCGAGGTTGTTTCAGGAAAATCTTCACCGCGCCGTGGAATTTGCATTTGCTCTTCAGTCAGCACCCTCTCACCTTCAGCATACCCTACTGCCCACCGCGCCGGTATCCCCAATGAGCGCAGCAGGATCACTTCTGAGGTCGCATAATAATTACAGAATCCTTTCTGATAATCAAACAAAAACCAATCAATCACCTCCTGGCCTTTGGGAGGTGGATCGATAGTGACCGTATACTCAATATTTTCTCGTAAATACTGAGTCACTGCTTCAGTAATATCATAGGGATTATCATAACCCTGGGCAATTTGCCGGGCAAGCTCCCTGGTTCGAGGGGTAATATTCTCCGGAAGCTGCAGGTAGCTGTCAAGGACCCACTGTGGATATTCCGTTCCTGCTAATCGTAGACGATATTGCGTGACCGACGAAAGGGATCCACGTGCCTGGTAGATTTCACCCGGACGGATATACGGCACGGCTTGAAAGCCAACCATATCAATATAATCGGGGGATATGCTGCCATATTGGACTTTCCCGGGGCGGCTTACCCAAACTGGCTGTGAAGGAATGAGTAATTCTCCCATCGCCATATAGGGCGTAACCTGGAAAACAGCATCAAAACGGTTTTGTACCGGCTCTTGTTTAAAGTAATTTTCATCTGGTGCAAACGTCATATTCTGCAGAAAGTTTGTTTTCCAAGTCCCACTCTGAAATTCGTCATACACCCGCGCCCTCCAATAATAACGCGCGCCTAGGAAAGGATACGTGGGGCCTTGTATGGTCATCACCATGGCGTTCGATCTGGGGCTCCCCAATCCCAAGGTTTCTACATTGCCGAAGGATTCAGAAACGTAGCCTACGGAAGCCCGCAGAGAGGCAAACATAAAACTCATCCGATCTTTGAAGCTCAACCAGGGGCGGTTTAGACTGCTGTACGCCTCACTAAAGCCAGAGACCGTCGAGGCCAGGATTGGTGCGTTCCAGGCGATAAAAATGATGACAATCGAAATACCCAAAGCAATCCTGCCCAGGTCCAATCCGACATCCGTAGGGATATGTGTTCGTTCAGCTTCCCATTTCCGGCGTTGTTTGAGGAAATGGATCCGCGCCAGCAGCATTAAGCAAAGAAAAATGTAAACAGGGATATACCAGGCACGCTTCTCGATCATCGAATCAAAAACATGCAGGACAAAAAGGGCCAGTCCCGCTGGCAAGACTGCCCGCCAGACATTTGCATTCCGGACGATTTGGAATCCAGCGTAAAGCCCAATTGTCCAAAACAGCAATGACATGATGGACAGAAAGAATAAGTTATCCTGAATATCGCGCTGCGCCAGGAGGTCCTGTATGACCAGGGTAATCCGCCCAACCATGCTGAAGATGCGCTCCCGCCATTCGATCCCTTCTGCCATGGTCATGCCAAGCTGCCAGGGGATCACAAAGATGCCATATGCCAACGCAAAGAGAAAAACCACGCCGCGAGGGAACTTGCTCTTCCCTAACGCCAGCCCTGCAATCACACCCCATATCGCTACATTCTGCACCAGGGTCAGATGGGCAACCCACCGCGTAGCCACCAGCCTGGTTGCGGATGTCAAAATTGCAGCGACCAGGAATATGGCAGCCAGGAGATCCCACCAACGCACAACATTAGCCTTGCGTTCTGTTTGGGCAGTCACCATTTCAGTTTACCGCAAAAATGGCTGCATGGGTAGGAAGATTGGTTAATAACAAGCTTAAAAAGGGTTGTCAGAAAGGAATGAACGCGCTATAATCAGCCCGCTTGAGCAGAATAATCGGGGCGTAGCGCAGTCCGGCTAGCGCGCTTGCATGGGGTGCAAGAAGTCGGAGGTTCAAATCCTCTCGCCCCGACTGAAAACCGCTTACAAAGCTGAAATAGCCATGTAAGCGGTTCTTGGTTCTATAATTAAGCTTTTTTTCGAACCGCAGACCTCGAATATATGTAACCGTTCCATAATGCCTCATCTTAAAGAAATTCCCCGGTTTGTTCCGGCGGGAAGAGTATCAAATTTTTTTATCGTGTGAAATTCTTCTAAGATTCCACCAGATTCAGCGCGTGCTGAACCTCCCATAGTACATCATGGGATTCGAATAGGGTGTAGTAAAAAAGACGAATTCCACCAGCTCAGGGCGGTTGAAGCCAACCACCGACCACTTTACTGATGCGCTGGAATCAAAGGTGGCCGATATAGCAGGATGCGGGGCAAACAACTGAGGAGACCCCCAAGATCCATTCACGTTCTTTTTAATGGTGCACATATCCGACATCGACTGGCAGCCTGCATTGAGGGGATGTCCATGCGCAATGATAAAAAGTTCACCCAGGCTGTTGATCGCCAGGGCTGGATTATGTGAATAGGTATCGAGCGCTTGGTCGACCCATGTAGAACTATCGCTCGTGACATAGTGGATGCGTCCATAATAGTTGGAAGCATCAAGATTTTCGATATAAGTCAGGTGTTTATTCCCATCTGATCCACTCAGCAGGCTGGGACCCTGGTCGATATTTATGCCCGCCGAGGTGCTCGTCCAAACCGGAGAAGTACTGACAGTTTGGATGCTTCCCCACACACCCGCACTGGTGCGAATCCGCGCCAGGATCTTGGCAGGATAGGTGGCCTGAGATACCCAGGCAATGGTCAATGAATTGTCGAGTCGTGAAACTGCCACGGCGGGGTGGTTTGCGCTGCCGGCGCTGTCGACCTGGGTTGCCTCTCCAATGGGTGTGAGGATGTTTGAGACGCTGTCATAGGTATATCCTAAATGGGTGATATGGTTACTCTTCGTCCAATAAGCAATTTGCAAATTGCCGGCTAAATCGATCATTCCAGAGATACCACTGGTGCCTATGTAATCACCATTGAGACTCCCGCCATCCGTGGACAGGGAGGTTGGGTTGCTGAATTGGTTCGTATTGGAATTAAAAGGATAATCCCAAAGCTCTCCGTTGCGCATATTAATGAGAACATGGATAATATTTATGCCATCATAAACTGCTTCAAGGGATATTGGCGCAGATGGCGCGGATATTTGGGCTGCCAGAGAAAAATTACTGGAGCTAGAAGGTAACCCTGCAGCCGAATACACATTAATCGTATTGGAATACGGAAAAGGAGCAAAGATAAACAAGCGATCAGCAGAAGTGCGGATAATCTGGTGAGGGATCACATCAGAAAAGCCGTTTGCGACAGAGAAATGTGCCGGTGGAATTGGAGTCGACGTGTAGGTTGGCGTAGGGGTAAGCGTGGGGGTAGGCGTCCAAATTGGTGTGGGAGTAGGTGTCCTAATTGACGTGGGGCTGGGCTGTGGGAAATAAATAGCGGGTAAATAGATTATGGGAGAAGGTGTACTGGCTGAAATGGCAGCAAGAATTTTGGAATTTTTCCTTCCCCCTGCACTGGCAGCAAAGGCAAATCCCACCATTAGGAACAGAGTGAATACTATCACCGGGATTGTTTTCTTCATCTCTCAATTTCCTAGTAGTTTGACCATTTGATTAGGATGGACAGAAACTTGCAACCTTCAGGACTAAGGAGACCCTGAAGATGCCCAATAAAAAGTACCTTATCAATCTAAGCGACGAAGAAAGCCAGACCCTAACTGACCTGACCCGCAAGGGTGAAATCAAAGCCCGCAAGTTCAAACGAGCTATGATTCTGCTCAAAGCCAATGATGGCCTCAGCGACCCGCAAATCATGGCAGCTCTCAACGTTAGCCGCCCTTGCGTGGAACGGTTACGTAAACGCTTTGTCGAGGGCGGGCTGGAACGAGCCTTGAATGAAGATCCACGCCCAGGCCAGAAGCGCAAGCTGGATGGTCGAGGTGAAGCCCAATTAGTGGCAACGGCTTGCAGTAAGGCTCCATTAGGGCATGAGCATTGGACCATGCGTCTATTGGCTGGCAAACTGGTAGAATTGGGCATTGTGGAGAGCATTTCGCACGAAACAGTGCGTCTGACGCTCAAAAAAATGATGTAAAGCCCTGGCAAAAACAAATGTGGTGCGTTCCAGAAGCCAATGCCGAATATGTAGCCCATATGGAAGACGTGCTGGACCAATATGAGCGGCCCTATGATCCCAATCGTCCCCTGGTTTGTTATGACGAAGGCCTCAAGCAGTTGATCGAAGAGACCCGTCAAGGAATGCCAGGCAAAACCGGCCAGGTGGAGCGCTACGATTACGAATACAAGCGCAATGGGGTTCGCAACTTGAATATGGCCTTTGAGCCCTTGCTTGGCAAGCGGCATGTCCGTATAACGGAGCGGCATACCAGCCAGGACTTTGCTCACTGCATGCAATGGCTGGTGGATGAGATCCATCCGGAAGCGGAAGTCATTCGGGTGGTTTTGGACAATCTCGGACCACACAAACCGGCTGCTCTGTATGAGGCCTTCTCGCCTGAAGAAGCCCGGCGCATTGTGAAAAAGCTGGAATTCCACTATACGCCCAAACATGGCAGTTGGCTGAACATGGCTGAAATCGAATTGAGTGTTTATAGTCGTAGCTTGAAAAAACATATCCCCACCGAAGAAATGCTCTTGATGGAAGTGCAGGCTTTGACGATTGAACGCAATGAAAACCAGACCAAAGTGAATTGGCAGTTCTTTACCTCTGACGCTCGCATCAAACTGAAGCAACTTTATCCATCCATATCAGATTGACTGACTACTAGTGATAAATATATCTTAAGTGCATTATCATTCTCAAGATTTTACAATGGTTTAGGCTGCCCACGATTAAAATTTGGTGAACAAACGCGGAAGCCAATTACCCCCGAATGTGATTTTCCCCTCGGATCACCCATTTATAAGTAGTCAGCTCGCGCAATCCCATCGGTCCACGGGCATGCAAGCGTTGAGTAGAGATGGCTACTTCTGCCCCCAGGCCTAATTGGCTGCCATCTGTGAAGCGCGTACTGGCATTGACGTAAACTGCAGCAGAATCCACTTCAGCGACGAAACGCCTGGCATTCGCCTGGTTACGGGTTAAGATGCCATCCGAATGGGCGGTGCTGTGCCGGGCAATATGCTCGATAGCCTCATCCAGCCCATCCACGATCTTGACTCCCAAAACCAGGGAAAGCCACTCAGTATCAAAGTCCCCTGCTCCAGCCGGCAGCGCCAGCACACCCGGAGATGTCATCAAGGGCAAAGCCACCTCATCCGCCCGGAAACTAACTCCATCCCTGGATAAGAGGTCAGACCAGGCGCGGCAAGAATTCAGCCGCGACGGTTCGGTGAATCAAGACCGTGTCGAGAGCATTACACACTGTCGGTCGCTGAACCTTGGCATTTTGAATCACATCCAGGGAAGCATCCAAGTCAGCGCTTTCATCGACAAATAAGTGGCAGATACCTATTCCCCCGGTGATCACCGGAATACGGCTGTTCATCCGGCAGAATTCATGCAGTGCTGCCCCACCGCGGGGGATAAGCATATCAACATACGCTTGCAGCTGCAATAATTCCATCACCCTGGCCCGGTCGGGATCTGCAATAAATTGGATGGCTTCAACTGGCAGCCCAGCCTCCGCCAGTGAGTCCCTGATCACCTCCACCAGTGCCCGGTTCGAGGTGATCGTTTCACTTCCACCACGCAGGATTATGGCATTCCCGGTTTTCAACGCCAGTCCAGCCGCGTCGACAGTAACATTTGGCCGGGATTCATATACCACGGCCAGCACGCCCAGGGGGACGCGCTGTTTATGTACCTGTAAGCCGGTGGGTAATATGGCCTGATCAAACACTTCTCCAACTGGATCTGGCAGGCCAGCGACCACCCGTAGATCAGCCGCCATGGCAGACAGCCGGTCTTTATTTAAAGTCAAGCGATCCAGTAATGCAAAAGAAAGACCTGATTCCTCTCCTGCTCTTACATCTGCCTGGTTAGCGGTCAGTATTTGATCAGAGGCAGCCAACAAATTCTCCGCCAATCGAAACAAGAATTGGTCCTTTTTTTTGCTATCAGCCCTTGCAAGCGCTCTGGATGCAAGGCGGGCTTGCTTTCCAAGCTCAGTGATCATAACAGCACCATATCATTGCGGTGGATAACCTCGTCTCCATATGCAAAACCGAGCACTTTTTCAATCTCATCGGACTGCAGGCCGAGAATACGCTTCAGGTCTGTTGCGGCATAATTAACCAAGCCGCGCGCCATCTCATGTCCATCGGGCCCGATGATCCGCACAGAATCGCCCCGCTCAAAGACCCCCTCCACCAAGCGCACCCCCACTGGCAGGAGGCTTCCACCCTGGCGCAGCGCTTGCCTCGCGCCTTCATCCACCCGAATCACACCGGGTAGTCGGCCTGACGACAGGATATAGCGCTTACGGCTTTCCAGCGCTGAGGCGATGGGGTGAAAACGCGTTCCAACCATTTCGCCTGCAGTTACCTTTATAAGAATATCAGGGTCTGCACCTTGCGCGATAACAACGGCTGCTCCAGAACGCCGGGCCAGGTCAGCAGCCTGCAGCTTGGTAAACATACCTCCCGTTCCCAATCCGCTCGCTGTACCACCAGCAGCTTGCCATAAAGTCTCCGGGATCTCAGCCTCTTTCACCTCACGAACAAGCTGGGCATCCGGTACGCGGCGAGGGTCGGCAGTGAACAGGCCAGGCTGGTCTGTGAGCAAGACCAGCAGGTTGGCCTCGATCAGGTTAGCCACCAATGCTGAGAGATTATCGTTATCTCCAAGGCGAATCTCCTCGGTCGCCACAGTGTCGTTCTCATTGACCACCGGAATAACCCGTTGAGAAAGTAAAGCAGCCAGGGTGTTGCGTGAATTCAAGTAGCGCCGCCGGTCTGTTAAGTCGGCACGCGTCAATAACACTTGAGCAACGGTGATCCCGTAGAAGCCGAACAACTGCTCATAGAGTGCCATCAAGCGTGGCTGGCCGATCGCTGCCAGCATCTGTTTGGCAGGGATACCTTTGGGAAGCTGCGGATGATTCAGACGTTCGCGCCCTGCTGCAATCGCGCCGGAAGATACGATTACCAATTCGCTGCCGGTAGCGTAAAGTGATGCCATCTGTCGTACCAGGTCCACCAGGCGCGGCGGAGAAATTTGGGTAGTCCCAGCAGTGAGCGTTGAGGTACCGAGTTTAACAACAATTCGCTGGTTTGTCATAGCGGATAAGTTTATCACGATAAAACACAAAAATTGAAGACTGGCTATGTCGAATCAGGCATCAATTCCGAGCTCGGCGCCAATTTGCAAGATCCGGCCCATCCGAAAAGCAAGATCATGATCACCAATAAAAAAAGTAGGTCTTTGCATCTAGATCGGTGACAAAGACCTACTACCTTCAACTCAACCAAAATTTTAGAAACTATTATAGAGAGAGAAGACCCGCAAAGCCTTTCGGACTTGGGCAAGCGTCATGCCCTGTGGAGCCGGGCAAGTGACCACGATCGTTTCTCCAGCAGGGATATCAAAATAGTTGTCGCTAAAGACCACATCCTTACCAGCAATCTTCAATTCCACAAACCGCGCCAGGCTATGCGCAGTCAGTTGAATCTGCAGCTGACCTTTCGCTTTGCTGACTTCTGTATTAATCCCCGGTTCGACCAGCTTCAGGTGCTTGTTCGGGGTAAAAGCCGCCAGGTTGAGCGCCACTCGCTTACCACTGTTCTCGAGCTGTGCCACGAAGACAACCTCTCGCTGCTCTTCAGGCGAAAGCTCAAATCTTTCTGAACAGACTTTAACCGATGCCAGCGGTGCCACGATGACCGCCTGAGAGCCTGATTTCAGCACTTTTCCTTCCAATGTCATCAATGACCAAAGGACGGTGCCTCCCCAAGGTTCAGTCAGGTCGCTCGTCACATACACATTCATCAGGTCGCCTTTATCTTCAATGGACAATAAGACTGGAGCATAAAAACGCTTCGCGGCGTAATGCAAGGCTTTCCAGCGCCCAAAGTAATCCAGGCTAGCCCAGGAGGCTACCGGCCAGCAATCATTTAGCTGCCAGATCAAGGTGCCGCTGACGCGATCTTTATTCCGGCGCCAGTGCTCAACGCCATACCGGATGCCTTCCGCTTGAAGCACCATGGAAAGGTAAACCAGAGATGAAAAATCTCTTGGCATCCGGAATGTATCGGTCATCTGGCCAATCATCAGCCCATTCCCGCTGGCACTGCGCTGGTGCCATTCCATAATATAGGAAGTCATGTTCCAATCTTTTTCATCTGCATAGGTACGCACTGTTTCCATTGGCGGTAAGGATTGGAATCCGAACTCACTCATGAAACGCGGGAACTGGTCACGATACGCTGTGAAGGGTTTCCGTCCGTGCCAGACATCCCAATAATGCGCATCACCTTTGATTTGCCCATTGGAATCCTGGAATGGAGTTTCTGAAGAAGGGGAGCTAGGCCAGTACTTATGGTCTGGATCCAATTCCTGAACCCAGGCAGGCAGGAGCTTATGGAAGAATTGATCATATGATTCTCGATAAGCTAGCGCTTTCTGCATCCACCCCCAATATTCCCAACCCATTTCCATCTCGTTATTCCCACACCACAATGCCAGGCTGGCATGGTGCCTGAGCCGGGCCACATTCTCTGCAATCTCCACCCGAACATTTTCAAGGAACTCCGGATTATCAAATGGATAGACACTGCACGAGAAGATCATATCCTGCCAGATCAAGATACCATACTGGTCACACAGCTCATAAAAGCGATCTTCCTCATAGAACCCGCCCCCCCACACGCGCAGCATATTCTGATGCGCCTCGACAGCAGAACCAAGCAGCCAACCCAGGTACTCATCGCTGATGCGGGTAGGGAAGGAATCCGCCGGGATCCAGTTCGACCCTTTGGCAAAGATTGGCACACCATTCACCACGAAGGTGAAAGATTCTCCCCACTCATCCGGCCTGCGTCTGAGCTCAAGTGTCCGCAAGCCCAATTTAAAATTCTTTTCATCCAAAACAACTTTCCCCTGGCAGACCATCACAGAAACCTGGTAAAGGGGCTGCTCGCCGTAGCCATTCGGCCACCAAAGCTGTGGATTTTTGACGTCTAATTCCACTTTTCCTGATCCGGCAGGTACCTCGGTGTGCAAGACTTTTCCTTTGGGTGAGATGACCTCCATGCAGAGGGTCAATGGCACCTGACCCCATTGGTCCAGCTTGCACTCAGCCGAGATAGTCACCGCTTTCGAGTGGTGATACTGGCGCAGGTAAACATCATCAAATCGAGCCTGGTTGTAAGATTCGAGGCGTAAATCCTTCCATATTCCAATGGGAGGCAGCTGCGGACCCCAATCCCATCCCCACTGGCAGGGTGCTTTGCGGAGATGTGGACCGCCATCGATAGCCTGAGAGACCCCAGGCAAGGGATTGACCTTCTGCTGCTCTGTGACATATTGAACCGGGGAGCCGAACTCGATGAACAGATCATTGGATCCTTTCTTAAGCAATTTTTTCACTTCCCAGAAGTATTGCCGGAACATATTATCTGTTTTTCCAAGCACAACCCCATTCAATTTAACGGTTGCCAGGGTATCCAGACCATCACAAACCAGGTAGACTCTTTCCTCTTTTAGTATGTCCTCCGAAACGGAAAATTGCTTCCGGTAATCCCAATCCGCTTCAGCGACCCACTGCACCCGGGCTTCATTATCCGCCACGAAAGGATCAGGGATCTTTCCCAATGCCATCAGGTCCGTATGCACCCCGCCCGGAACAGCCGCGGGCAGCCATTCCTTCGTGTTTGCCTGGCGAAATTCCCAGGCGCCTGTCAATGATATTTTTTTCATTTTTCCTCCAAAATAAATGTCAGACTTATCCTGATCTTATAGGGCGTTTTCGATTATTTAGGTAAGAATAAATACAAATTCCACACCCAACCACAGAGTCACCCAATATTTACCCATATGCTTACTCATTTCTTCGCGATTTTCTCATTGCAAGAATTCCACCGTTTAAGCCTCCCAAAACTGTTGTAAATGCAATGAGGAAACCAAATATGCCTGTAGGGATAAGCACCAGAACAACCGGCACCAAACCGCCGAAACTGCCGATCAACCCGTAGCTGGGCCCATGCAAATCCGCTGCAATCTTTGCCACCATCCATCCGATCAAAAAAGGACCCAGGAACGACGCAGCCAACATTCCTACCTGAAGCAAATCGCCCACAGATTGAATTTGGCTGATGTAAAGGTAACCTACCATGACAAGCAAGAGTGCCCAAAAGAAATTCAAACCCAGGGCGGCGCCTAGTAACATATAATTGATGCCCTTAAGACGAAATAAATTCTGCACCAGCCAACCTCTATATGCAATCCTCTGCTTATCTGACCAACGCTAAATTCAATAGACGCGTAATTTTATCATCTCGTTCTCGGATTAAAGATCGATTTTTGTCCTCGGCTCGCGAACTGTAAACACAAATAATAGCAATCCCATGGCAGTCAGAACCGCCGCGCTAATGAACAAGGGTTCATATCCAGCTTGCTGTGCCAGGAGTTCCCCAAGGATCGGAGCAAAGATTCCGACCACTCCGAGGGTGGTATTGCTGATCCCGATATAAGTCGGACGAACTTCAGGCGCACAGAATTCCAATGCAATCAGCAAAGTCATCATCCCAGCTCCAAGGCTCAGTCCACGCAAGCCGAAGACCAGGTAGAACCAGGTGGGAGTGGTAATAAATAAGGGCAGCAATAAGGTAAAAAATGAAATGATCGAGCCACAGATTATCACAATCCAATATCCCTTGCGGTCGCCCAGCATGCCGAAGAAGAGGTTACCGATGGATTGACCGATCAATAACGCCGTGGCAAAAGTTCCGACATAACCATCCGAAAGCTGCCAGCGATCGACCGAAAAGACAGCCAGGAAGCCCCAGGCCATCCCACCAAAATTGAGCAGCACCTGGCAAATGAGAAACCAGCGAAAATTGTGGTCCTGCCTCAAGATGGCAGGAAGCTTGCGGAAATACTCCTTGTTCGAAGTGATCTCTTTTGGTTTTTCAGAAGGCACTTCGCGAGTCATGCGTAAGAAAAACCAGGAGATTAGAATACAAACAGCAGCAATACCGAAGCTAATCGCATATCCAAATGGAAATAAAAATCGATCCAGGAGTTTTGCAGCGATTATTGCTCCAACAACCCCAATAGCTGTACCTCCAAATGAACCTACACCCCAAAAAAAACCTCTTCGGTCCGTAGGAAATATTTTGGCAACCATATCTTGCCAGGCAACCGCGGTGGTTCCAGCGCCGAAATTATGCCAACCGTAAAAGAGAAAAAACAGGGCTAAGGATAAAAGTGGGTTGTAAAGAGCTGTCAGCGCTGCAAACGGTAGAAAGAAAACTGGCAAGCGTTCTGTAAAGAAACCAACTTTTACAACGATATCCCTTTTGATCGACGTACGTTCCACCCAATTGGCGGTAAATAATTGAGGCAAGAAAAATCCTGTGGCAGAAATCATCCCGATCAAACCGATCCACAGTTTATTCTCAGTCAGGTGTGAAACGAATAATGGCAAGATAGTCGAGGTAGAAATAAAAGCAGAACCCAGGAAGAAAAAGGTCACATCGATGATATTCACAACCATGTTGTGTCGATAGTTGATGAGTACCAGGCTGTCAACATCCGGAGAATCAATCATTCATTACTTTCCTAATTTATTGAGCGCCAGCACGAAAGAGGCAATTTCAAAACCATCCCAATTATCCCTCCCGAAGGTTCAACACCGACTTTATTTGGTTTCTGGTAGTTTTTTTACTTGAGCGAAATCTTATCGTTTCGCATCACCCCAGGCTAGATCGATAACTATCAACCGGTGATTTGCCTGGTTAAGACAAAATAGTACAAGCTCTTTAGGGATAAGGGCTATTGATAAACGAACAATGCAGGGCAGCCCCTTTACTTTTCGGAGCATACCATTATACGCTTTAAACAAACTCAACAGGAACGCATCACACAGTTGAGAGGTCCCATTCTTCATAGATTTTTGGGACATCATTGATCAAGCGTTGGGTGTAAGCCGCTCTCGGAGTCAGAATCACCTCATCGGCAGAACCGCTTTCAACAAATTTGCCACGCTCCATAATATAGACACTGTCAGAAACATAATATGCCAGGCCAATATCATGGGTGATGAAAATAATCGTCATCCCGACTTCGTCACGCAACTGCATCAGCATATCCAGGATCGTCGCACGTGAACAGGCATCGATCATCGAGGTAGGTTCATCAGCCAGCAGGATCTTAGGCTTCAGCAGGAAGATCCGGGCAATCATTAAGCGCTGCATCTGTCCGCCGGAAAGCTCAAAAGGATACTTGTTCGTCAATTCTTCGAACTTCAAGTTGACAAAGCTGCACGCCTCTGTCATCAGCTCTACTTTTTTCGCATGCGGAAGCTTTCGACCGCCGCGCATGCGAATACAATCTAAAAGCACGGCATCGATCTTATGAAAAATATTGTATGAGGAGAACGGATCCTGAAAGATCGCCTGAATATTTTTCCAGTATTCCTGTTTCTTCTTATGCGTACTGATATCGCGCTTTTCCCCCTGGAAGTAAATATCTCCCTCAGTAGTACTGATCAATCCCAAAAGCATCTTCGCTAAAGTGGTCTTTCCGCTGCCCGATTCACCCACGATCGAGACGACTTCGCCCTCGTAGAGATTGATATCCACATGATCAACGGCAAGTGTTTTCTGACGGCCAAACCCAAATACCTTGGTAAGTCCTGAGGCACTCAGGATTAAATTTTTTTCATTGGGCATTTTTATAAGCCTCTTTCTGATAAGTATCCCTCAGTTCTTTTTCCGAGAAGATACAGCGGTAAGCCCGCCCGCCATCCAATTCGCGAAGACTGATAGATATTGCTTTGCATTCTGGCTTAGCATATTTACAGCGTTCGTGCAAACCGGCAGCCAGACGGCGGGTTTTTGAGATTAGGCGGTACCCCCGGAATGGCAGCCAGTTTTACATCCCGCAGACCTTTTTCAGGCACAATGATCGAGCCCATGAGACCTTTGGCATAGGGATGGAGTGGATCAAACACGGCTTCTTTTGCGTTGGCCTTTTCCACGATCTGCCCTGCGTACATGACCATAATATCATCGGTCACGTTGTAAAGCAGCGGAAGCTCATGCGTGATGAAGATCATCGACTTGATGAAACCATTTTCCATCAAATCCCGCAGCATCTTGATCACCATCTTCTGTGAAGTGACATCGAGTGCAGAGGAAGGCTCATCGGCAATCAGTACTTTTGGATAATAGAATTACAGATACCGCGATCACCGTGCGCTGTTTCATGCCGCCCGAAAGCTCAACAGGGTATTTTTGCAGTACTTCTGCTGGAAGCCCCAAGGTTTCAAAGGCGCTTCTGGCCAGCTCATAAATATCCTTCTTGGAAGCGGTTTACATCATGTGCTTGAATCACATCCTCAATAAAGTGGATGATCTTCTGGGTGGGGTTGAGGGCGTTCATCGCGGCCTGGGGAATATAGGCAATCTCATTCCCCAGGATCGATTTACGAACCTCATCAGGGTCCATCCCGGAAATATTCCGCCCGTCGATGATGATCTCGCCGCTCGTATAGTGCAGTGGAGCGAAGTAATAACCCATCAGGCTGAGCGCCAGCGTCGACTTTCCGCAGCCGGATTCTCCCGCAATTCCCAGCGATTTCCCTTCTTCGACCTTCAGCGAAACGTGGTCAACCGCGTAAATATCTTCGTTATACCGGGTGATATATTTTGTGGTCAGTTCCTTGAACCTCTAAGATTACATTTGACATTTCAATCACCTAGTCCCTCAATGCCGGATTGAATACCTGGTCGAGGCCAGTATTCATCAAATTCATCGAGAACGAAATCAGAGCAATGACGATGATCACGGGGAAGTACGCCCACCATTTTCCGAGGATTGGCGCCTGGTAGATCATCGCCCAGTTCATCATCAAACCCAAAGTTGGTGACTTCAGTCGTTTTCGGTCCCAACCCAAGGATCGACAATCCGGCCTCTGCCAGGATCGCCGAGGAAATTTGCAGGATCAGCGCCATAACGACATAAGAAGCAATGTAAGGGAGAATATCGGTGAGGATGATGTGCGCGATGGGGTGCCCCGATAGCTTCGACAAGATTGACATGGTCGCGATTACGCAGCGAAATCACTTGCGCCCGCACAGCCCTGGCAGTCCATACCCAGGAAGTAAACCCGATCACCACGGCGATGATCACATGGGCCGCGCTTTTCCTGCCCGATGCTGAATGAAATCAAGATCAACAATACAAAGCTGGGGATGACGGTAAAGATATTGGTGATGAACATAATGATGTCATCCACCACGACCGCCGATATAACCCGCCAGCAATCCCAGGATCAAACCGATCGAGGTTGCAATTAGACCGGCGACAAGACCAATCAACAGGGATGTGCCGGTGGCCGAAACCAATTCCGTCATCACATCCCGGCCGAAGTTATCGGTTCCAAGCAGCAGCAGCTCGTTTGTTCGGAACCTCGCTGACATTCACATAATCGGATTGTTCGACGGTATCTGTCTCCTCCAGGGCGCCTGTTTCCGCGTTTTTGGCCGCAAGGATCACCCCCTCGGTTGACAGAAGACCTTGGAGCGAGGTATCGAGCCTTTGATAGTATCTTTGCTTGGCGAAGGTCATCCCTGGAACACTTGCTTGGGATCATAATTGCTTTCCCACTGATCCAGGAGTTTCTCGGTATCTGTGGTATCGATCTCGCTTTCAGGAATCCCATCTGCCACCAGCCATTCCTTCATGGCGAGGCGATCATCGTTGCTCAGCTTGCTGGCAATCCGTTTCGCCGCGGCATCATCCAGAATAAGTGTATAAGTGTTGCGGTACCAATGCTGTCATAAACATTCACATAGATCCCAGGTGGGAAGAAAGTGCCCTGACCGAGGATTGCTCAATGGTTCATCTCTTACGAACAGCGGATAAACGATCACCATCAGCACAATGAACATAAAAATACAAAAACCAACCACAAATTTAGGAGAGTGAAAAACCTGTTGGAGAGTATGTTTCATAACAGTCTCTCTCCTTAATCAGACTGCGCCGCTTTAATGCGCGGGTCAATGAAGCCGTATAAAATTTCGATGGTAAAGGTCGCGATCAGCACCATCATCGTGATGATCAATGTAGATGCCGAGATCAGCGGATAATCCTGTCCCATGATACCGTTTAAAAGCGTGGTACCAAGCCCTGGATAACTAAAGATGATTTCCGCCACCAGCGCGCCGCCGACCATGGTGCCGATCGCTAACGCCAGACCGGTGATCTGCGGAAGCATGGCATTTCGAAATACATAGCGGATGATCTTCCGGTCTTTGATCCCCATGAAACGGCTGTATTTTACATAATCCGCATTCAAGCTCATAAATGGACATGGAGCGCATGCCAATCGCCTGACCGCCGATGATGATCAACACGATCGACCAGAATGGCAGTTGGTAATGGATGATCACAGACCAGATAAATGCCCAGCTAAAGTTGGGAATCAAGTCAAACCCATATCCACCTGAGGTTGGGAACCATTTTAATGTGACAGCAAAAATAACCAGCAAAATGACTGCCATGCCAAATGCCGGTAAACCGCTGGCAAAAATACTGACGGGCATGAGGAGTTTATCACACCCCCCCTTAAGATAAGCTGCTAACGCGCCAAGTCATGTTTCCGATCAGCCAGCCGACGATGATCGCCGGGAACTGCAGAATCACCGTCCACCAGATCGAAGAACTGATAATGTCAGAAACCGGTCTGGGATATTGGCTGAACGAGACACCAAAATTGCCGTGGGCCACATTTTTTACATAAAGGAAAAATTGTTCGAGCATGGGTTTGTTGGTGCCAAACAGTTCCTGGTATTGTTCATAAACCGCCTGGACCCCGCTCTGACTTTGCATGCCCTGGGTAACCCTTGAGTGATGACAGCCACGGGATCTCCCGGCATCATACGTGGCAGGAGGAAATTCAACAGGAAAGCGGCTATAAATGTGATGATGAACCAAACCAGCTTTTTACCGAAATACTTGGCGTACCCTTTCAACCCAACACCTCCTCATGATCTACTCTTATAAGAAACAGCCATGTTCCGGGGTTCGCGAAACATGGCTGTCGTTACTAGGTTATGTTTACGTTAACCAGTGTCACGTTATAGAGACAAGCGATACCCCAACCGTCCGTGCAGTCCATCGGCGGGACGGGCGGGTTGGTACCATCACCCTCGTGAGGGAAGCCTGTCCAAACACTCTCGTTCACCGCATGGAACGATTGAGGACGGTACATGAGCGTGAAGGAGGGAACATCGGTCAGGTAGATCTTGATCAGTTCCGTGTAGGCTTCCTTCAGCTTGGCAGGATCGGTTTCAGCGGGGATCGACTGGATGATTTCATCGGCATCCGGATTCTTGTAGCCACCCCAGTTGCCGTTCCAGTTGCCCTGCGTCTCAGCAAATTCAGAGCTGATCAAATGGCGGATACGTCCCCAAGGCTGGGTCGGGCCAGCGCCGTCACTCCACATCATTAAGATGTCATAGCTTCTCGGGGAGAGGCCAATTGGTGACAACGGTCTGATAAACGGCCCATTCAGGGTAGTTGGTCGTGATGTCAATCCCGATGTTTTTTCCGGCAGCGGCAACCACTTCGATCGCAGCCTGCCAGTCGGACCAGCCATTGGGGCAGGTTGCTACGTAGGAAAGTTCTTTCCCATTGTACTCACGGTTGCCATCGCCATTGGTATCGACAATCCCGGCATCATCCAGCAGTTTATTGGCGCCTTCGATGTCCTTGCCAGCCCACTGCAGGTCCTTGACGGCATCGTGGTCGTACATAGCCTGCTCACCATCGGTCGGGTTCATGATCGAGCGCGGAACCTGGGTGAAGGTAGCCGATTGGTTGGTCATGGCGTTGGCGATGATCGTGTCATAGTCAACCGCAATGGCAATCGCCTTGCGCACCGCAACCTGGTCCAAACCATTGGATTGCAGATTGAAGAAGGCAGTTGGGAGGCTGGCGCCAATGCCATAAGGAGCCTCGGGAAGGTAGGTGGAGATGGGCAGCCCATCCTTCAGCCACAGATCCTGAATATTGGAGTTGAACTGCTGGCTGACATCCACTTCACCGGCTTGCAAAGCGGTAAAACCAGCTGCGTTATCCTTAAAGATCGTGTGCGCCAGGTACTTCGGAATAGGCAGCTTGCCCCACATGGAAGCATCCTTACCCCAGTAATTGTCGTCACGAACATAGACAACCTTCGTATCGTCCGTGAAGAATTTGTGATAGGGACCGGAGTAAACGACGTCTTCGGCGGTATCGGCTTTGAAGGCAGTCGCATCACCACCGGTGCGCGCTTCCAGGGCCTGGGTCCAGGCTTTCTGGATGACATAGTTGCCGCTCACGAAAGCTGAGACCACCAGAGGATTGATCGCTTTGCCGTTCGCATCCAGTTTGGCCTTGACCACGACCGTCTGGGGATCAACTGCTACGACGGTGTCGATGTAATCTTTGTTGCCAACGCCGACATTGGTCTCATACTTGAGATTGGTTGCCCAGGTATAGGCAACATCATCAGCAGTCACCGGGGTACCATCGCTCCATTTTGCGGCAGCTTTGAGCTTGAAGGTGATCTCGGTAAGCGCATCGTTCCACGTATAGGGACCATCCGCCAGCAGAGGATACTGCTTGCCATCGAGCATGTTGTACAGGTACGGGGTTTCGAACATGATGACACGGGCGCTGTCATCCTGCCCGATAGCCAATGCATTATTGCAGTTGGAAGAGTATGGATTCCAACACACAACTGAACCCCACTGTTGACCATTGAAGTACATGGTTTCGTTGCGGGGCAAAGAAGCAGCTACCGCAGCCGCGTCAACAGGTTCTTCTGCTGCGGGTTCTTCGGCCACCGGTTCTTCGGCCGCCGGTTCTTCCGCTGCGGGCTCTTCAGCCGCTGGGGCTTCTGTGGTGGCAGCTGTAGCACAGGCTGACAGCAGCAGCGACAAGACCACCAGCAGATTCAAAAACAAAAACAACTTCTTATTCATTTTTCTCTTTCTCCTTTTTTTTACATCATTGTTTAGGTGCAACATCAATTATCGTAATAACCGACCCACGATTATTACGGACAACCACACAGCCAAGAGCACTTACTTCCAAGACGATTCCTGCTATAAAAAATGTCTTTACCACGGAAATAAGCACGATTACGGTCCCCCTTACAAAAGATAGGATGCTCCAAATCACGCATTCTCCGAAGACTGTCAGAATTCATCAGGGTGTCGCATTTTTCAATGCCGACCGCCTTAATGATAAGACTGCCATGCATCAGTTCGAGAACTGAAAGAGTTGAAAACGCGGGAGTTAAGTTCATCATATCATCAAACCAAGAAAGCAACAACCTAAAGCGAATTCTCCTTCAGAAAACCTATCACCTCGTCTACCATTCCAAAAGCTAATGAAGTGACTGTATCAGCACAGCCATAATAGATCGCAATCCGCCCGGTAGCCGGGTCAGTCAGCGCCGCACAGGGGAAACATACATTGGGGACATCCCCAATGCGCTCATACAGCTCCCTGGGATGCAAAAGATAAGGCCTGGACCGGTAAATCACTTTCCAGGGCTGATCCAAGTCCAAGAGAGCCGCCCCAAAGCTGTAGACGAAGCCATTGCAAGAAGTCAATACGCCATGATAGAACAACAGCCATCCCTCAGTTGTTTCGATGGGGATCGGGCCTGCACCCACCTTGGTGCTCTGCCAGCCTCCTACGGGGCGCATCACAAAACGATGCTTGCCCCAATAAACCATATCCGGGCTTTCGCTGTAGAAGACATCTCCAAAAGGCGTATGTCCGGTATCAGAGGGTCGGCTGAACATGGCAAAGTTTCCGTTGATTTTGCGGGGGAAAAGTACGCCATTGCGATTGTAAGGCAGGAACGCGTTCTCGAGCTGGTTAAAAGTCTTGAAATCGTAAGTGTACCCCATGCCAATGGTCGGCCCGTGGTAACCATTGCACCAGCTCACATAGTAGCGGTCTTCAATCCAAACTACTCGTGGATCATAACAATACTCCAGTGGGGCAATTTCCAAGTCAGGAGAGACAAACGTTATTGGCTCTGGCTCAATTTTCCAGTTGAGACCATCTTCACTGCGCCCAGAATGGATGCGCATCTCGCGTGCCCGGTTATCACAGCGAAAAACGCCTGCATATCTACCTTGGAAAGGCACGACCGCGCTGTTAAAGATGCTGTTCGAGTTGGGCAGGAGGTTTCCGGGGATGATCGGGTTGAGGCTGTACCGCCAGACGACCTCGCTGCTTCCGGCAGGGCGATCCTGCCAGGGAATATTCGGCAAGGCTGGACCAAGCATCTTGGATCGGGTCATGAAATCTCCTTTTGGTGCATCTCACTATTCAGTCTAATTGCTTGAATATCCGTGACCGACTCTCTTTCCACAAGACTGGTATGAATAGTCGATGTGATGATCGCGGCATTGGGGTTATTCGAACGGTTGATCAGATGGGTGACGGCTAAGCGCCCCATGTTGATCTTATCAACTCGCAATGTCGTCAGAGTCGGCTGTACATGACTGCTTAACAAAATATCATCGAAGCCAACCACAGAAAGGTCGCCAGGAATCTGATAACCCAGCGCATGCGCGGCGCGCATGGCTGAAATCGCCACCTCATCGTTAACTCCTATCAGGGCGGTAATCTCTGGATGTTCACCGAGCAGCTTACGTACCGTCTCATTGACCTCCACCGGATCGATACTACAATCCCCAAAATATCCCCAGCTGTCTAAGTCATAGTCTAAGCCGCGCAGAAAACCTTCGCGGCGTTCCCGTAGACTTGGATAGGCGACAGGGCAGCCACCCACAAATCCAATCGACCGGTGCCCCAGTGTCAGCAAATAACGAACCGCTTGGCAGGTGCCTTCCATATTATCGGAAACAACCGAGTCGTACTCTCCCTCCTGCGCGTAAGCATCTACCAACACCATAGGCAAAGCACGATGATGAAGGATTTCCAGAATCGGATCATCCAGGTAAGCCCCGACAACCAGGATCCCTTCCACTCCGCCTTCTTGTAAAATCGAAGGTACCTCTACCGGGTGGTTAAAATCATCGACCAGGATCGTCGCCATGATTAAATTCAGCTTGTTTTGCCGGCAAGCCCCCTCGATCCCCACCAGAACATGCGAATAGAACTGATTGGTCTGTGGGAAATCATCTGGCTGCGCTTTGATTACGACGCCAACATTTTTCAAAGGAGGGTACTGCATGGATTTCCGACGTGGAATACTGTCCCTGGAGCAATACCCGAGATTGCGTGCCGTCTCTTGGACAAGCTTGCGGGTTTCTTGGGGGATAACGGGCTTATTGCGCAGGGCCAAGGAGACGGTTGAAATCGAATAACCGCTCTCCCGGCTGATATCTTCAAGGCTAATACGTTTTCCTCTTGGGGGCATAATCATCAGGGACTGTTCCAGGTCAAGAATACACTGGAAGCTAATTCAATAATATAATAAAATTTAGTAAAAATCAATATGACATTCGTCACTAATTGGGAGCGCTCCCAATATTCTGGAGACCCGCATGGCAGATCATGTTTACCAACCCAACCTGAAAACAATCCTGGGATTTGACATTGGCGGCACAAAGATCGCTGTGGTCTTGGGCACCCTGGCTGGAGAAATCCTGGCAGCGCGTGAATTTGCCACCCCAGCTGCAGAACCATTCAAAACTTCCTTTGCATTAATGAGAAGCACAGCCGAATCGTTATTAGACAGCTCATTACAAGCGGGCATTCCTTTCCCCTCCATGGTCAGCGCCGCGGTAGGTGGTCCGTTGGATATCGAGAACGGCATCATCTACTCCCCACCCCACCTGCCTACCTGGACAGGAATTCATATCAAGGAACGCTTGAACGAGCAGTTCAGGCTGCCAGTTTTCGTCGAGCATGATGGCAATGCCTGTGCCCTGGCTGAATTTTTCTTTGGCGCTGGGAGAGGAGCCAGGAATGTCATTTATCTGACCCTGGGTACAGGCTTGGGTGCTGGAATCATCTTGAACGGTAAGATTTATCGAGGCTCAACAGATTTGGCAGGTGAGGTGGGCCATATTCGCATGGCAGAGGTTGGTCCGGTGGAACATGGAAAAGCCGGCTCATGGGAAGGGTTCTGCAGCGCCTCGGGGATGGTCAAGCTCGCACACCTGCGCTTCCCGGGCTGGTGGGAAGAGGATGTGAAGCCCCGACACATAATGGAACAAGCTCTGGCTGGACAATCTCAGGCTTGCCAGCTTGTGGAAGAAATGGGAATCTGGCTCGGAAGAGGGCTGGCAATGTTAGTAGATATTCTCAACCCCGAGATCATCATCGCAGGGACTTTAGGCGTTGTCTTGGGTGATTTACTTTTAGAGCCAGCCCGACAGGTCGTCAAAAAAGAAGCCCTGCCTCAAACCGCACAAGCCTGTAAAATTATCCCGGCTCAATTAGGCAGCGCCTTGGGACAAATCAGCTCCCTGGCGGCAGCAATCGATGCAAACCGGTCCGCGAATCAGGCTTTCTCGGCCTCCAGGTAGCCCAAAGCGATCGCTCCCAAAACTCCGGCACGCCCACCCAATGCTGGCGGCACAATGTAATCATCAATCTGCTCGAAAATCTGCTCTGAGCGGATATAACCATTTAGGCTTTTCTGCACATTCACTCGGATCATCGGAAAAATTTGCTGCTGCTGCATCACACCGCCGCCCAGGATGATACGCTGGGGTGATAGCGTCAGGATCAAATTCGCCAGCGCCAGGGCAATATAATGTGCCTCCAGCTCCCAGGCGGGATGGTCAAGGGGCAAGGTTTCTCCGCGCTGCCCCCACCTTTTTTCGACCGCTGGACCCGTGGATAACCCTTCCAGGCAGTCCCCGTGATAAGGACAGCTGCCCGGAAAAGGGTCACGCTGGCGATCATGCGGTACCAGGATATGGCCCATCTCAGGATGCAGCATCCCGTGCACAAGTTTTCCATTAGCCATCGCGCCCCCGCCAATCCCTGTCCCGATGGTCAGGTAAATAAAAGTATCGAGGCCTTGGGCAGCACCCCACCGCCACTCTCCCAGTGCTGCTCCATTCACATCCGTATCAAAACCGATCGGTACATCCAATGCCTTCCGGATCATTCCGGTGATATCCGTATTTGTCCAGCCGGGTTTGGGTGTGGAGGTAATAAAACCATAGAATGGCGAGGCCGGGTTTAAATCTACAGGTCCAAAAGAAGCGATACCCAAAGCGGTCAGCTTTCCAAACCGCTTCTCTTGCTCTTTAAAAAAATTAATGGTTTTCGGAAGAGTCTCAACTGGCTGGGCGGTTGGGAATCGGATCTCTGCTCGAACATCCTCAGGACCTGTGCCTACTGCACAAATAAATTTAGTACCTCCAGCCTCAATTCCGCCATATAAAGCTTCCATGCTGATCCTCCTGGTTTTTTGATGAAAAGTGATTGAGACCTCTCCGAGAATTCCAAGGTTTCAAAATCCCCAGATGAATGCTTTATTTTATCAAAATTTCTATGATTCCCTTAATCTATTCAGGCTTGTCAAGCCAATTGTTCCTCAGTAAAATGAAAATGTGTCGAATACAAACTTCTCTCGCAGAGAATTTCTCAAACTGGGCTTGTTGGGCTTAACCAGCCTGGCATTCAATCCATTCCCATTTTCAAAGGATGATTACTCCTATCCAAGTGGAGAGGTTGGACGGGTTACCGTCTTTAATAAGGTCAGCGTTTATAAAGAACCTAATTGGGACAGTCAAATCATTGGGTATCTCAATACCAAAGATACCCTGGTAAATATTTATTATGAAGAGACTCCTTCCAGTGGACCCGCGTATAACCCCCTCTGGTACAGGGTGTGGAATGGATTTATCCACAGCGCATATATTCAAAGGGTTAAGGTTCGTCACAATCAGGCTCTCTCATCTGTTCCAGAACAGGGACAGCTGTGCGAGGTCACCGTCCCTTTTACACAAATTTACAAATACAGCCCTTATTATGGTTGGGAACGCTTCAATCGGCTGTATTATGAAACCACGCATTGGGTAGTGGGCATTGATGAAGGTCCGGATGGAGATGCCTGGTACCGGATCAATGACAATGGGCTTGAATTTCTGGTTCCAGCCATCCACCTTCGCCCTATCCCAGACGAAGAATTCAGCCCCATCACCCCTGAGATTCCCTGGGAAGCCAAACGCATCGAGGTATCCATTCAGCAGCAAACGCTGACGGCTTTTGAATACGACCAGCCCATTTTCCAAACCAAAATTTCTTCTGGTCTGCACCTGCGGCCAGACCCAAACGACATTCCTTGGGACACTCCTAAAGGCGATTACTATATCCAGAACAAACAGCCCTCCACTCATATGGGCGAAGGAAACCTGACTGGTGACCCAGAGGCCTATGAACTTCCTGGGGTGCCCTGGACAATGTACTTTGTAATCGAAACAGGGGTGGCATTCCACGGCGCTTATTGGCATGATAACTTTGGACTCCAGATGAGCCATGGATGCGTCAACATGCACCCTAAAGACGCCCAATGGCTCTTCCGCTGGAGTTATCCCATTTTTGAGGTACCAATCAAGGACAAATCTGGCTGGGAAAAACGCGGCCGCGGAACACCTGTAAAAGTGATATAGTTAAAAGGTACTTTCGAACAGTAAAATTCGAATCACCAGATCAACCGAGATATTGGTAGAATTTACATCGGTATGACACCTGACCTTTCGCGACGGAATTTTATAAAACTTGGCTTACTTTCCTTAGGTAGCCTGGCAGCCCGGCCTCTGCGGGGTTATCCTCCTGAAGAACAAGAGAAAGTAATTGGCCTCGGGCGTGTCGCGACCAGCCTGATCTATGTTTACACATCCCCTTCATTACTCAGTCCACGCTGTGGAAACATCTCTCGAGACCGCATCCTTCGGCTATACGAAGAGATCCGCTCGCCCGATGGACCTGCCTATAACCCAATTTGGTACCGGATCGAAGAGGGGTATGTCCACAGCGGCCGTATCCAACGCGTCGATAATCATCACACGAACCAACCGCTCGAATATTTAAATGCCAATCGGATTCTTGGCCAAGTGACTGTTCCATACACACAGTCTTGCCGGATCAATCGCAATGAGGTTTGGAAACCACTCTACAGACTTTACTACGAATCTATTCACTGGATTTCAGGCATCAAAGTCGGACCAGACAAACGCACCTGGTACCGGCTGACGGATGAAAGACTGCTGATCCATTACTATGTGCCTGCTTTACATATCCGCCCAGTCTTTACCGATGAATTATCCATGCTGCAAAGTTCAGCCGCACCGGAGGATAAACGGCTCGTGGTTTCCATCCAGGATCAAACTTTAACGGCTTACGAAAAAGATGTTGCTGTCCTCCACACAAAGATTTCCTCTGGATTGCTCCCAAAAGATAAGAATAGTTATGAAATTTCCACTGAGACACCCCGCGGAAATTTTCGAGTCCGTACGAAATTCCCCGCCCGTCACATGGGAGACGGTAATGTGACCAATAATCCTGATGCATATGAGCTGCCGGGGGTACCGTGGGTGATGTTTTTCCACGAATTTGGCTTTGCTTTACACGGCACTTATTGGCACAATAACTTTGGCACGCGCATGAGTCATGGCTGTGTCAATATGCGAAATGTAGAGGCTTATTTGCTTTTCCGATGGACAGAACCGGTATATCAACCGGGAAAGTGGTTTACCTATGGTGAAGGAACACGGGTAGAAATTACAGATTAATAAGAGGAAAAAGATGGATGCCATTGAAGCAATTCGCAGAAGGCGCAGTATCCGCAATTTCACCGGAGAAGCTGTTCCACGCGCACACATCGAGGTGATCATCGATGCTGGTCGCCTGGCAGCAACCGGATTTAACCACCAACCCTGGGATTTTATCGTCATCACTCAGAAAGAAAAGATCAACCAGCTCAAAAGCGCCGCTGCTTGGATCGAAAAAGCCGGGTTCGTGATCGCCCTGGTTCTCGACCCTTCAACCCAATATTGGATTGAAGATGGAGCAGCCGCGGTAGAAAATATCCTGATTGCTGCCACGGCCTTGGGGTATGGCGCATGTTGGCTGGAAGGTAACTCGCAGCCAAAGGAAGAAGCGTTCAAAACGCTCCTCAAAGTTCCCAAGGAAAAACGCTTATTTACGCTGATACCTGTAGGTGTTCCAGTTGAGTGGCCTGAGGTCGAGAAGAAACCTCTCAAAGAAGTCTTGCACTGGGAAACATTTTAAACATTCCAGCCTTACAAGCTAAATCCAGCTGTTATAAGAGCCGGTCGATCATCAGAAGAATAAAGAGAAAAGCCAGGTACATACTGGAGTAACGATACATCTTCCAGGCCAGCTTGTTGCCTCCTTTACGCCAGACCCTTAGTGCTGCGGAAAGCAGCCAGGCACCCAGGATAAAAGCCCCAACCAGGTAAACGCTTCCGCCTAAACCAAAGAGCGGCAGCAAGAGGGTTAATAGAACCAGCTCGATGGTGTAAATTAGCACTTGTTTACGCGTCTCTTTTTCTCCACGGACCACCGGCAGCATGGGTACGCCCGCTCGCGCATAATCTTTACGGCGTACCAGGGCTAACGCCCAAAAATGAGGTGGAGTCCACATAAACACCACTGCAAACAAGAATAAGGAAGGGACGTTCAATCCTCCTGTTGCCGCTGCCCATCCCACCAGAGGTGGGATGGCACCGGCTCCACCCCCTATCACAATGTTTTGGACAGTAGTTTTCTTCAAGATCAGGCTGTACAATAAAACATAATACACAATCCCAGCTAAAGTCAGCAAAGCAGCAGTGACATTTACAAACGCAATCATCACATAGAACGAGGTTAATGTCATCGCTACTCCAACCGCTAACCCCTCCCCGGCCGTCAGCCGGCCGGAAGGAATAGGTCTTTTTTGAGTTCGCTGCATCTTCAGATCATCATGACGATCAATATACTGATTAATCGCCCCCGATCCCCCAGCAGCCAGGAATCCGCCCAACATTGTCCAAAAGATGATCCTGATATCAGGCCAGGCTTGTGCGCCAATTACCATCCCAGCAAAGGTGGTCACCAATAACAAAGCGACAACAATTGGCTTGGTCAGCATCAGGATATCTCGCGGCATTCCCCGCCGAAGATAAAAATCGGCAGACTCGCACTGCTCCTCTTTCTTTGAGTTAGCCAACAGCCCCACGGTGACAACCTGCACAACAAGAGCTGCCCATACCGCCAAAGCAGTGGCTTTATGGAGCAGTACCAGGTAAAGTGGCAAGCCTTGCACCAACCGTGCTCCCAACAGTGCCTGCGAAAAAAATAAAACAAAAGCTGCAGTTGTCGAAACCAGGATCACAGTCTGGTTTCTTTGGGTCTGCCAGGCTTTCCAAATTAAAGCCGATAAGGCTATCCCCGAGGCAGCCACAAGAAATCGATGAGACATGTCTAGCCAGGAGGCAGGCGTTACAGGAATCAAGCTGCCAGAGCAGAAAGGCCATCCTGAACAAGGAACTTCACCTGAATATGTTAACGCCGACCCACTGATCGAAACGAAGATCATCAAACCAAAGGTAGCCAGCGAAAAGCGCGCAAAAGGAGTTCGGTAAGATAATTTAACCATATGAGCTTTAATATTTGAAAAAAGATTGACCATTATGAAACCAATTCCTCTGTATTCGATGATGGTGCTTGTTGATATTCTTTCTTCTGAGCACCGTGTTCTTCGTGTCGCAGATAAAGGGGGTACCCAACTGCCAGGATCGCTGCGAAACTAAACCACTGTAAAGCGTAACTCAAATGAGAGCCTTCTGTCAGATCAAGTTCAGGCTCTGTCCGATAAGGAAGCCGTGTCCAGCTTGGATCGGGAGATGCCTGGAGATAGACATCTAAGATAGGATAAGGCAATTGACGCGACATTTGATCCAGATTAGCCAGGTTCCAGGTTTTCATCCGCTCCCCACCTGGAGCAGGCGTCGGATCTTTAAGAGAGCCAAAATCAGGTTTGCTTTGGGGGAGGCGGATCATCCCAGATATTTTGACCAGACCCGGCTCATCATATTGACTCCAGGAGCCTGAGAGAGCCTCTTTTGCTGGGATCCAACCTCGGTCAATCAGGATCACTTGGTCTGAACCCTGAATATGCAAAGGGGTTAACAGATGGGCTCCGTATTTGCCTTGGTAGACTTGGTTAATCAAGATGACCTGGTTGGAATGATCGAACTCACCTTCAACGATGGCATGCCGGTACTCCATGCCTGTCAGATTTTTTTCAATATGTTCCTCAGTGATATCCAAAGGTTGTTCTTCCATTTGAAAAACCACTTTGGAGATGAATTCTCTGCGCTGGCTCAACCGGTCTAACTGCCAGAATCCCAATCGCGTTAAAACACCTAAAGCTGCCACGACCAGTAAAGTTGTCAGGAACCAGCGGCGCTTGAAAAACTGCTTTACAAGCATAATTAAACCCTTCCTCGCTGTTCAGCAGTCCTGTTCGGCAAACCTTTCGACTTTAATGGACGCACCACGAGGCTGTAAACGAAGAGGAAAGCCATTGTGGGAGGCGCAGCCAAGACAACCGCACCGACTCTTGAAGACCAGGTTACAGGCTCTCGCACCGTGATCCCCAGGTATTGACTGGTTTGGAAAGAACATGAATAAGAATAATTCATGGCCTGCCCCATCGGCAAGCTGGCAATTTTCCCTGCCGGAATCCAAAGGGGGCCTAACTGGTGATCAACGCTATCTTCGTTTTTCACCGCTAGTACATCACCCACCACAAATACCATGTCTTCAGGTATCGAGGGTTCATTCTCTCCTGCCTCAATACTTTTAGCTGTTCCTGCTGGGATCACCAACTGGATCAATCCCGGAGCGCGAGAATTGTCTTCCCGCAACAAGCGGTAAGAAACCTCGCTCACCAACAAGACTCCCGCAATGGAAATCAGCGCCAGGGTAATAAGTCTACGAGTGATAGATGAAATGACAGGTGACATAACTGCTCAATTTCTCAGCTGTTGGAAGATGCGATGAGATACTGGAGATCCTGGACCATCAAATCGATATCAAAACCGAATGGATACGTCAGGATTAATTTCCCTTGCGGGTCGATGAGATAGGTTCGCGTAGAATGATCGACAGTAATATTGGATCCATTTTCCCCAAGGTGTTTTTCCAGGTAAACTCCATAATTCTTCCACACAGGTTCTAATTCGGACGATGTGCCGGTCAAGCCAAAAAATTGCGGGTCAAATGAATCGACATACTCCTTCATGCGGCTGATTGAATCTTGTTCAGGATCAACCGTAACGAGGACAAATTCCACCTGATCGGTTTCCTGACCAAGAGAATCCTTGATATCACGAAATTTTGCCAGCGTCATCGGGCAGACATCTGGACAATTGGTGTAACCAAAGAATAAAACAACTAATTTTCCACGATGGTCAGAAAGCTGATAAGGATTTCCATTTTGATCGGTGAGTCGAAAATCATGCGCCTCTGAAGCAGGATTAATTTGAGACCCATTTAATTTTGGATCATCCCGGTTTAACCACAGCCCCATCGCAAGGACTAGAACAAAAAAACCGATACTACCAAAGGTTAATAAACGCCCAATCCGCATCTGATTCACCCTGCCAGAGTCCCGATTAGATAAAGTGCTGGGTAAAAGAACACCCATACGACATCGACAAAATGCCAGTAGATGGCAGCGGCCTCCACAGCCCAATGCTTCTCGAGTGAATAATGGCCTCGTCGCCCATTATTTAATATGACCAATAAGAAGATCACCCCCGTGAGCACATGGAAGGCATGCATGCCAGTCATCATGAAAAACACAGCCCCGTATATATCTGTGGATGCCTTGAACGGTGCAATCTGCCATTCGATTCCAACAACACCCACCAGGAAGATGATCCCCAAAATTAATGTAACCAAAGTATTTCGGATAAATCCCTTCCGGTCACCCATTGACATCGCTGTTTCACCCCGGTACATAAAGAAACTGCTGACCAGTAGGATAAAAGTGACGATTAATCCAAGGAATTGGTTTAATTCAGGTCTAGTATTTCCCCACAGGGCAACCCGCGAGACCAATAGACCTGCGAAGATAAACGCAT
Organism: uncultured Chloroflexia bacterium; assembly: GCA_963754615.1. Taxonomy (GTDB): domain Bacteria; phylum Chloroflexota; class Anaerolineae; order Anaerolineales; family UBA4823; genus CAVVUF01. The sequence goes on from CAVWGW010000012.1 coordinate 419,655, forward strand.
CAGAGACTAAGAAAAGCCATAAACCAATCCGATTTGTGCCTGTTTTATATTGATAGTTTTCCAGGTCTTGATTGCTAATCGTTTGTTCGACTGCCATTTTATTCCTCGCTGCTTGAAAATAGCCGACCAATATGCATGAAATAAACAATAATCAAGGACGCCTTCGCTAAAGCAACCAACACCAATAAACTAGCCAGGTTTGGGTTTAACAAAGCAATGACGAATTCGATCACTGTCAATATCGTAAGAGTTACAAAAACAACGCCACCAACTTTATTTTTCTTTTTTTTCTCAGATTCCAACGTTCTATCGTTCATTCTTAATCTCCTCAGATCAATCTGCTGCCGCTAACTTAGGCTGTTCATCAAGCGCCTTCACATATACCGCACCCGGTATCCCATAATCGTATGGGTCACCCACCACTTCAAAAGGATAGTCTTTATAATTATGAACCGGGATTGGCGAGGGTAATTGCCATTCAGGTGACCTAGACCGCCAGGGATTAGCAGCAGCAACTCTGCCTTTCTTTGCACTGTAAGCTAAATTGAAAACAAAGACCAGGATAGATAAGCCAATTACAAAGCCAGCGATTGTAACCCATAAGTTGGTTGATTGCAAAAAGTCAAGCCCCGGATAATCAGCAATGCGCCTTCGCATTCCCAAGAGGCCGGCAAACATTTGTCCAAAAGATTGGATAAAAAACGCCGGGAACATCAAGAAAAAGTGGATTTTTCCTAGCGGTTCGTTGTACATCCTGCCCGTTATTTTCGGGTACCAGAAGTAGATCGCCGCCATGAACGGGAATACGAAACCACCGAACATTGTGGCATGGAAATGCCCGACAATATAATAGGTATCGTGAAGATAGAGATTAGTCGCCACGGTACCGTTGGGGGGACCTGAAAGACCTCCCACCAGGAAAATCGCTATCGCCCCTAAGACAAACAACATGGGAGTCTCAAAACTCAGCTTCCCACGCCACAGGGTCCCTACCCAGCTAAAGAACTTAATCCCGGTTGGTATCGCCACTAACAGCGTGCTGTACATAAAAGGCACCCTCAAGAATTCCTGCATGCCTGAAGTAAACATATGGTGCGCCCATACAAAGAATCCCACCAGTGCAATGCCGAGTGCAGAAACAGCTACCCATTTATATCCAAAGAGCGGTTTTCGGGCAAAAACAGGAAGCAGCTCGCTGATCACACCCAACCCTGTCAATACAAAGACGTAGACTGCCGGGTGAGAGTAAAACCAAAAAAGGTGCTGGAACAGGATGACATTTCCGCCTTTTGCTGGATCGAAAAATCCCATACCAAACAGGCGCTGGAACATCACCATCTGAAACGAGAGGGCAATTAATTGTGTTGCAGTCAGTGAGATAAGCGCAGTAGCCAAGGCAGTCCAGACAAAAATCGGCATCCGGAACCACGTCATTCCTGGAGCCCGCATCCGAATGATGGTGACAATAATATTGAGAGCCCCCAGGATGGATGAGAGGCCGAATAAATACACACCTAAGAAGAACAGCTGCATCCCCAATGGAGCACGCACACTCAAAGGTGGATAAGCTACCCAGCCCGTATCCACACCCCCCAGAAATAAAGAGCTAAGCAGGAAGATGCCACTGGGGATATTGAGCCAAAAAGCAAATGCATTTAGACGGGGGAAGGCCATATCACTGGCGCCAATCAATAGAGGCACCAAATAATTAGACATAGCACCCACTCCCAACAAGATCGCCATGATCATCACAATCCCATGTAAACTCATCATGCTGTTGTAAAAATCCTCCGTCATATACTGCAGACCAATTTGCAGCAATTCGGTACGGAAGATGAGCGCGAATAGACCAGCAATTGAGAACATAATTAGGCTGGTAACACCATATTGGATCCCAATGACTTTATGATCAGTCGTAAAGTTGAAATATCGCTTCCATCCGAGATGAGAAGTCTTCTCCAGGATGATCGTTGACTTCCTGACCCATGGCAATCTTGAACCAATCTGTCAGGGCGCCAATCCCGATCATAAATCCCACTGTGCCAAACACTCCCCCCAATACCCAGGCCGGCTCCGGGCTCCAGGCCGGTAAACCCAGTAACAGGCGGATGAGAGTCACAAACCCCATCCCCACCAACAAGCCGATAACTAACCCAATGAAACCCAGAAAGATGCCCAGCATCTTACTTTTTTTATAACGGCTATCCATCCATTACTCCTTCAGCTCTTTGCTCTGTTCTCAAGTAAATCTACTCTAAGGTCTTGATAAATTCGATCAGATCTTCGATTTGCTGATCAGTCATCTTACTTGCCGCTCCCGCTGGCATGATGTTTGAATACCCTTTGACAACCTGCTTTCCGGGTTGGCGGATCGCATTAATTAAATAAGCTTCATCAACCACAACGGATGAACCATCCTCAAGCTCTTCTGTCCTTCCAAAAAGACCACTTAACGAAGGACCAACCCCTGCACTACCATCCACTGAATGGCAGGCGTCACATCCAAATTTTGTATATAATAATTTTCCTCGTTCAACTGGATCATCTGAGGCAGGTGCTTGCTGTCCAGTTAACCAGGCATCGAAATCTTGAGCGTTTTTCACAAGTACAGGAGCATTCATGTAAGCGTGTTTCGTTCCGCAAATCTCTGCACACATCAATGTAAAAGAGCCCTCGCTGGTTGGGGTGATGCGTAATTCTTTTTCTTCTCCAGGGACTAAATCTTGCTTTACCCGGAACTCTGGGACCCAAAAAGAATGTAAAACATCAGTGGCGGTCAGCTTGAGCAACGCTTGTTGATTCACCGGGAGCACTAATTCATTCGATACAATGCCCTGCTCAGGATAAACAAACTGCCATGACCACTGTTGTGCAGTCACTTCGACTACTAAAGGCCTTGGATCTTTCCTCAAGGTTTGCGCTAATGCATCCGAACCAGCAAAGGAGAGAAGAAGCACAAGCCCTAAAGGCATAGCGATCCATGCCAGCTCCAATTTGCTATTTTCTTTTGCACTCTCTTCACTCGAAGGACCAGAGGTTCGGATACCGAAAAGTATAAAATATAAGATTAAACCAAATATGACAGATAAAATAACTGCCCACCAATCAAACGAGAAACCACTTTCAGGAACAAAACGTGAGAAGATTTTTTCAAACGTGGGACTCAATTTTAAAAACACAAAAGCCAATAATGCGCCAACCGGGATGACAGCCCAGGTAATAATAAGACTGCGATCGCCTTTTTGATAGATTGGATCCTCCGAATCCCCTGGCTTGCGGCGAAAAAAAATAATGCTATAAATCAACCCACCAATAATGACTCCAAAAAGCACCGCAGTTGCTTTGAACTGCAAGCTGAACAATTGGTCAATCGGTAATGCCTGAAGGCTGGCTGCTTCAGGGAGCAAGAGATCATTCTGCAATATCAATAAACCTAAAAATGTTAAGATCACAATAAAAATCATTACACCAATGGAATGTTTGAGGTTCGTATTCATAATCCAATTTCCTCTCCTGAGGACTGAGTTTCGACTCTTTCTTGATACCGGATGATCTTGAGGAGAAGCCGTCCATTCTTGAAGCCATTCATCGATTTGGGAAGCAGCCAAATTGCGCCGGTCATAAACAATCGCATTGCTGCCCCCTTCTTTGAGAGACAATAGCACAACCCGCAACTGATGTTCGCTTTCAACAAAGTGCGCCAAGAACTCATCCCGATTGACCGCCTCATCGTCATAATCGACGACAACCAGGTCAGGTTCATGCTCTTGAAGAGCATGGATGGCACCTTCTAAATTCTCGACAATTCCGACCACCTCCACAGGCCCTCCTTGGTGCGTCTCTAACAAATGACGGATACCCTTTCCAAAGAGAGGATGTGAGGAAACAATGAGAACTTTCCGTAGGCTTTCTTGTTTAATCAATGAATTCACTCTTGACCGTATATAAGAAATATATTCAAATATTTATGGTCTAAATTATCCATCAATTTCCGTTCTTAGTGGGGTTATTTTTAATTACAAAAAGGGTGATTCTTTAATCACCCTTTTTGTAATCAAGCGAGCGCATGTTATTAGAGTCTGGCTAGCCCTAATTGCCTTGCTTTCTGAACCGCATCCGCCCGATTTGATACTTCCAGTTTTTCATAAATATGCCGAATATGAGTTTTTACAGTATTTTCTGAGATAAATAGATTTTGGGACATTTTTGTTGTTGTCAGTCCTTGAGCTAAGCACTCTAAAATTTCAACCTCACGCTTGCTAAGGCTTTTTTCTAAAGGGGAGGTCTTCATATGCGCTAAAGCGCGTATGACAGGTTGGGTAACTTCAGGTGAGAGGACTCCTTGCCCCTTAACTACTTGACAAATTGCCTTCCTCAACTCATCTGGTTCTACATTCTTTAATAAATACCCGTTTGCTCCTGCTTTAAGAGCATCAAACAGGTCTTCCTCATGTTTCGAGATGGTTAACATAAGGATTTTTATCTGGCTAAGGTCACTCTCTTTCGAGTCCTTTATCGAGCGGACAGTATTAATGCCATCCATGACAGGCATATTAACATCCAAAAGCACAACATCTGGTTTTTGTTTTTGAATAATATCTACAGCCTCGCGCCCATTCGACGCTTCACCCACAATATCAAATTCATCCATCTCCTTAAGCAATCCAACGAGACCAGCACGAAATAAGGCATGATCGTCTACCACTACCAGTCGAATCGGATTCATTCGATATTTTCCTCCCATTCATCTCTGACCGGCAGAACAAGACGCACGGTTGTTCCTGAGCCAGGCTGGCTTGTCCAATGCAGCTCTGCCCCAATCAGGTTTGCCCGTTCCCGCATACCCTGCATTCCGTGTTGAGAACTATCTGGTACCTCATCTGCAAAAAAACCTTGCCCGTCATCTTGAATATCGACGATCAAAACATGATCAATTTCACGACAGGAAATTTGTACCTGCTGAGCATGCGCATGTTTGCGAACATTGATCAAAGCTTCTTGAATAATTCTTATCAGCTGCAGGTGAACTTCACTTGGCAAACTCGAATCAACTGAAAAATCGCGAATACTCACCTGGATATCCGTATTTTCCTGATACTCCTCAACTAATCGACGGAGCCAATTTTCAAACTGGGCTTCGTTAGGTTCTCCAGGAACAACCCTGAGCATATTGATGGCCTCGCGCGTATCCAGATAAGCTTCAGCCAAAGAACGATACAAAGACTGAGAAATTTGACTCAGGCGATCCGGATTATTTCTCTCAAGGTGAGCAATCAGCTGTGCAGCCTGGAGCTTCAGAAAACCAAGTGTTTGCGCCAGACCATCATGGATCTCACGAGCCAGTCGAGTACGTTCCTCGATTTGAGCTTTATATTCAACTTCAGCAAGTCTGTCCTCAATACAGGAAGAAGTGGTTTGATCCGCTGAAACGATTAAATTTTCTCTCTTACGCAAAGATCGAAATTGGTCAAACATTGCCAGCTCACGGCGCTTCAGGCGATCGTTGGCGATCGCGAGCGCTGCAATAACAATTAAGTATTGTATCGATTCGGTGACCTCGCTGCTTTGCATACTGGGTGCAGGCATAAAAATATTCAAAATACCCAAATCATGGTCCGCATAACGCAAGGGTAAACAATATACCCCAGAAGACTCCGCAAAAGGTCCTTGAAGTAACTGGCAAGATTCTTTGACCCTGCCGTAATGGCTGCATTGGCTGCATTTCATACGGACCGATGGTGAAGCCAGATACTCCAACCAAGCATTCGGAACTGACTCAGGGATATTTCCGTGGCGTATCGCTGCCAGAGGTAAGCCCCGCTCATCTAAGGGCACAAAAGAAGCTCCAACTGCTCCAGAAATTTCTAGTGAAAATTGAAGGAGTAAATGAACAACACCCTTTTCATCGCTCGCAGACACGAGCTGCTTGCTTGCCTCAAATATTGAACGACTGACCATTTCCATTGACTTATTTTAACTGATTATTCCCTCTGGGAATTAACTGGTTCTTTAGGAATGGCCGTGGATTTGCCCACACCCCAAGACAAAGGTTGGATATAAAACCATTTGGAATTATGGTCGATTTAGATATAAAATCTGGTTATGATCAGAAATCAGGAAGTATTTCCAGTTTATCCTCCCGATTACCCGCTGGTAAGCAAGCTTGCCCTATCCATCCTCTTCTCCAAGAAACGCTCTATTGGCTTAGACGCATCAGAATGGATTAAAACCCTCAAGCCTCCCCTGGTGGTTCAGGGCAGGGAAAATCTCCCCTTGAATGGTCCCTTCTTACTAGTGATAAACCATTGCTACAGGCCGAAGTACAAAGTCTGGTGGTCGGTTTTGGCTGCCAGTGCACTGATCCCTGTAGATATTCATTGGGTGATGACTGCTGCATGGACTTTTCCTAAGAACCCTATGGGAAACTGCCTGGAGTCGCTTTCCCGGATCGTTTTTAATAGAGTAGCTGATGTGTACGAATTTTTCGTAATGCCTCCGATGCCCCCAAGAGCATGGGAAGCAGAGGCCAGGGCATTGGCAGTCCGCCGCATTCTTGGCCATGTCAAAAAGAATGCAAATACAGCCATCGGGTTGGCTCCAGAAGGAGGGGATTCGCCATCTGGTACGCTGGAAATGCCTGCACCAGGTACGGGCAGGTTCCTTTGGCATCTAGCAAAGGCTGGCCTGGTAATCCATCCCTTAGGAATTTACGAAGCTGATAGGGTTCTGCATCTCAATTTCGGAAAGTGCTTTGACTTGAATTGTCCATCAGATATCTCAATAGAAGGCCGTGATCACTGGAGCAGACAGGTTGTTATGCAAGCGATTGCCGAATTACTGCCCGAACATATGAGAGGGTTTTTTTAATTTTTTTTATTTGAAAGAGGGGTTAAGCCTTCGTTCCTGGGTTTCTAAGCAAGCGCACCAGCTGACTGAAGCTTATCAAGGCAATAACGACAACCAGGAGCATCAACCCAAAACTTAACTGGGTTTTAATCATCAGCCCCAGGATTGCCACACTGATCGCCACCCCATCCACAAAAAGCAGGCGAAAAATATGTCGCCGTTCCAATTGATTGTTAGCCTCTCGCCTTAGGGCATCCTTCCAACGTCTGTAGAATCTGTCTGTATCCCAGGCGTTTAAGGCTGCGGTCATCCCTAAAAACAATAACATAGAACGCAGCCCTAAGAAGGTTCCAACCAGGCAGCCACCTGTAAAAACAAAGAAGAATATCGCAGGCGTATAATTGTTCTCAAGCAGTTGACTCAACCCCCAAAGGATTATCCATATAATCGTAAATCCCATCCAAATCCAGGCCGATTGCTCCCAATAGGCAAAGGCGGTAAGAATTGCTGCTAAAAATAAATTCCCGATCCAAAAATAATATGTGGTTTTCATAGTCCGATTTGCAAAATCCGATCACCCGCAGAATGCTTTCTAATCGCTCGAGAAACTACCTGATCCAGGGAATATTCCACCTGCCAATCAACCACAACAATACCTGCTCGTTTAAGCTTTCGGATTAGAAGCGTCCGCTCGATGATAGCCATACGCAATGCTAAATCTACTTCAGGGGTTTTCTCCCGAGAATATTTAATCGCCTCGAAATGCACTGGATCCGGGCTTACAATTAACATCTCATAACCTAAGGAATGCAGCCGGACCAGTGGGCTTAAATCTTCCGGCTTTAATGGGCTGACCATGACCAGCTGGGTTTTGGATGGAAAAAACCTGCTGGAAAGAAAACTCAGGTTTTCCAGAGCAAAGTTTATCCCGGTATGGGTCCTAGACAGCGATCTCAAAATATTTTCACGTTGAATTTTTCCATAACCAGGAAAAACCCTCTCAACACTGTAACCATAAATATACAAACCAACCCGATGACCGTCCCTCAAAAAAGAATCGGCCAGGGAGGCCGCAGCATTGACTGAGTGCTCAAATAATGATCCATGGATGGTGGAGATATCCGACTGCTGGCGGGCATCTAAGATAATACCTACATCCGCGATTCGTTCTTGCTCTGATTCATTGGTGAATACACTCTGAGGGTATCGGGAAGAGATCTTCCAATTGATTCGCCGCATTGGATCTCCCAATTGATATTCACGTACTCCGTAGAAATCCGTTCCTGCCCCGCCCTGCCTGGCAAGAATCGGACCAGCAAAACCCCGTGTCTGCCTTGGATGAATTTTTATTGACCGAACAGGTGTGATGACCGGGAAAATTGATAGCTGGGTGTGGGCAGGTAAAAAACGTACACTTTCAAAAATTCCAAAGAATTCGCAGCAATTCACCTGCACCCCTTCAAATTTATAACGGCCCCGCTCCCCAGAGACGATATAGTCTAGGGAAGTCGTTTCGCCTTCTTCCAAGCATAGCCTCTTTGTCAAGAATCCCTGGTTAATATTTAAAGAGCGAGAACCACGTACATAATCCTGTAAAAATATTTCTTCGAGAAGTTTACCCTGGTTCGTTATATTTACTTTGACTTCGACCGGCTTTCCCCAAGACGTGTCATGAGTGCTAAGCTCTCGAGAGGTTTTTAGCAGAGGCTCTGAGGGCTGATTCGCGATCGCAAAACCTAAATAGATTAATAAAGGAATTGCTAACAGGATTGGACCGTTATTAACAGCAAATAAACCCACCAAAATAAGCCCAAGAATCAAGCTACATATCAACCAAAAGTTCTTGGTCATCAAGCTTCCTTAATCACCGGCACAGCCACAGAATTGACCACATCTTGAATCACTTTGTCGGTTGCCTTGTGAACCGTCCAAAGATCAGGCTCCAGGATCAAACGATGACTCACAGCATTTAGGAAGAAACGCTTAATATCATCTGGAAGGACAAAAGATCTTCCCTGGATGGCCGCCCAGGCGCGCGATAATTTAACAAGAGCTAAGGAACCGCGTGGACTGGCACCCACAACTACCTGCCTGTGGCTGCGCGTAGCGAGGACGAGATCCACGATATACTGCTCAATGTCTGGATCCACATAAACTTCCTCAACAGCCTGGCGCATTTCCAATAAACCTGCAGCATCGATAACCGGTTTGAGGTCAAAAGCATCCGTTTTTCGCTCACGCCGTCGATGAATGATTAACTGCTCATCTTCCCTGGATGGATACCCAATCGAAAGTTTCATGATAAATCGATCCAATTGAGCTTCGGGCAGTGGAAAAGTTCCCTCATATTCAATCGGGTTCTGGGTTGCAATGGTGATAAAAGGCTCCGGGAGACGGGTTGTTTCACCTTCCAAGGTAACTTGATTCTCCTGCATTGCCTCCAGCAAGGCCGATTGGGTTTTAGGTGAGGCGCGGTTGATTTCATCCGCCAGGATGATATTCGCAAAAATGGGTCCTTTTCGTAAGATGAATTGGTTGTTGGCCCGATCAAAAATAAATCCACCGGTAATATCTCCAGGCAGCAAATCTGGTGTAAACTGGATTCGCTTAAAAGCCATACCCAGCGCGGTGGCAAAGCTGTTGGCTACCAAAGTTTTCGCCAATCCAGGGTAATCCTCCAATAACACATGTCCCCCAGGCACTAAGATCGCGGTCATAATTTTCTCAAGTTCGACTCTTTTTCCGATTACCGCCAGTTCTACCTCTTGGATTACCTTGTTAGAAAGGGATGCTACTTCAGTGATTTCCATTGTCATGTTCTATCTCCAATTGGGTTTCTAAATATCGAACCAGTTTATCCATCTCTGGATTATCAGCACTTTGGTGTGAATTAGATCGGGCACGAAACCATCTCAAGATTTTATTCTTAAGCGAGGCAGATCTGGTCATCGGTTCGTTGGCGTGATCCGGTGACCGGATTATATTTTGTAGCTCTTTTGGTATGATCACCCTGCCTTGATCCATCTCAGATTCCAATTCGGCGTTGGTGAGGTTTTCTTGATATGCCAGAACCGACAACACAAGCTCTTTCATACGCAAGGATGAAAAACTCAGGTTTTCTATCCCCATCGACTGCCTGCGGATATATTTCATCCAATAAGCCACCCGCCCTTCTTCAACCCGACCAGGTGCCTCACTATAACCTCGATCGGTCTGCGCAGATTTCTTATTCTTACGCAAAATGGTAAATGAAATTACCATTAAGATAATTAAAGCAAGTGGCCACAGGCAGGTCTCTCCCAAGCTATTCAGACCCAGCCTGATATACCAAAATAAATACAAAATCGGAATTAAAACATTCTCACGGATAAAATCACGGAAAATAATCGCCAAAACGAGGTTTACGAACAAAATTACAGTAATTAAAATGAGCACACGGCGGTTTTGCATCATCTATGCTTGCGATCCTATCCGGCTGTCTTTGCTGGCATCTGCAATCACAGAAAGGTACCAGATCGCCTTATCCTCTTCCTGTTTGGCAGGCTGTTTTGTTCCATATCTTACTTCTTCGAATATTCTAGTAAGATATTGGATCGGCTCTCTGGGAAAACCTTTTTCCTCTAGAGCCTGTTCAAATTCACTGGCAGTCATTGCCAGATCCCGCTGAATGCCGCGTTCTGAATAGATGATTTGACTCATCTGGTAATAACAACGGATGATGACATTCTTAAAATCCCCCCCACTTTGTAAATCAGAGATGGCTCTTTCTGCCTCCTGCGCAAGTCGATCCGAAGGCGACAGGCGTTTGTGATATCGTCGGTAATAGAACCATAATCCCAGGGCTACCAGTCCAGTGAAAAATAAAGCCACGGCAATGCTGGAACCCCACACCATCCATTCAGGAGTTGTCGCCTCAAATTGCTCGGTTTGAATATTTTCACCTTCCCCAGAAAGAGGCTGTTCGACGGGAGCCTCGATACTCTGGGCTTGCTCTTCTTTAGGTTTCTCTTGAACGATTTTAGCAACTCGATCGAGGACAAATAACATAACCAACATTATCACAATCTGAGCCAACAAACGCCGGCGACCTTCTGGAGAAAATAAACTCACAATAATATAAATTGGTAATCCAATAATAATTAGCGCTGCCATACCGCGGAGGAACCAATAAAGCACATTTCCTCCAGGAAGGATCGCCTCTGTTCCCATAACAGAAATGGATAAATCCATGTCGAGAGGGAAAGGCTGCCCTTCTTGCAGGCGGAATTCAGGCAGGCTAATCACAAGAATGAGGATCGCAAGCAATCCTATCCCTAAGGTCAATAAGTATAAAACTTTATTTTTTTTCATATTTTTCTGCAAAAACCAGGTTTTCTGAGAGATTAATCTCCGTCAGAATAACCCAGGTAATTTCAACAAAGAACCAGTTCGATTGTATCGCCGTTTATCGGAGGTGTAAAGAAAGTTTCCGCTGGCTAGTTTACTGATTATTAATAACGAGTACAATAATAAATCACAATCATGATTTGGCAATTTCCACCTCAAGAAACAAACAATGATCCCTAATCAAATGAATTTACATGAATTACTGATCATAATCCAAAAAGCCGCTGACCTTCGCTCTGGATTGATAGATGACCAACATCGATCTGCCTTCCGCTTATTTAATGGCTTTATTGAAGGATTTCCCGATCTGGCAATCGATATCTATCGCGCGTTCCATCGTAATTTATAACTACGCTAATCCTCCGGATCCAATCCTGGATCTGATCATCCCAATCTCGAGCTTCCTGCGCGAACGTTATCCTTGGATACGTGCTGTGGTGGTAAAAACGCGCTTTTCACCTGACCTGGCAGCCCGGCATGGATTAGTAATTTATGGTGAACAAAAAGACGATCGAGTCAAAGAACATGGGATTTGGTATGCCATTGATCTGCAGATGACCAGTGACTCAAGCTTGTACCTTGATACTCGGCATCTTCGTGATTGGATCAAGCAGCATACTGAAAACAGGCGTGTGCTCAACACCTTTGCTTATACAGGTAGCCTGGGAGTTGCAGCAAAGGCTGGAGGGGCCAATCAGGTGATCCATCTGGACAAGAACCGTAAATCCTTGAATCTAGCGAAGACTTCGTACTTAATAAATGGCTTTCCGATAAATAAATCCGATTTTATTAGTGAAGACTTTTTCACTTGCACAAGCCGGTTACGCCGGAGTGAACAGCGCTTTGATATGGTGTTACTTGACCCGCCTTTTTTCTCACAAACCTCTGCAGGCAGGGTAGACTTGAACAAGCAATATTCTCGATTGATCAATAAAATCCGCCCGTTGATCATAGAAGGTGGTCACATCATCGCCATCAATAATGCACTCTTCGTAAGTGGCACAGACTTCCTCAGCCAGCTAGAAGAATTATGCCTGGATGGTTTCCTGGGCATTGAGACATTGATCCCGGTACCACCTGATTTTTCAGGTTTTCAAGAGAACCGTTTGGGGTCCTTCCCTGCAGATCCACAGCCCTTCAACCATCCCACCAAAATTGCGATTTTAAAAGTCCTCAAAGTGAAATCGTCCACCCAAGCTTTTTCATCTTGACGATCCCCAAAAGGGATGATAGACTTGCGCCCAATATGAAAAGCTCATTGCTGGCCCGCTCCCGTCGTATGATATTGCCCTCCAACCGGGAAGGTTAGCAATCCACGCTTGTATAACTCTGTTTTTATAAAGAACCATCTCCAACAAGCCCTCCTTCCTAGGAGGGAAATTTTTTTAATAAAAGGATAACACCATGATAAAACCTGCAATAAAGAAAATTGTACTCGCTTACTCCGGTGGATTGGACACATCGGTCATCGTTCCCTGGCTTGTAGAAAATTACGGTTGTGAAGTGGTCTGCTTTTGCGCTGACGTCGGTCAAGGCGAGGAATTAGCTGGTCTGGAAGCAAAAGCGAAAGCCAGTGGGGCCAGCCAGCTCATCATCCGTGATCTGCGAGAGGAGTTTGCCGCCGATTATTTATTTCCGGTCCTGCAAGCTGAGGCAGTGTATGAAAGGAAATACCTGCTTGGAACATCCATTGCGCGCCCCTTAATTGCCAAGCACCAGGTGGATGTTGCCCATCTAGTCGGTGCAGACGCGGTTGCACATGGGGCAACCGGCAAAGGAAATGACCAGGTACGCTTCGAGCTCACTTACACGGCTCTAGATCCTCGCCTGCATGTTGTGGCACCTTGGCGAGAATGGGAAATTCGCTCACGCGAAGATGCCATTAGCTACGCAAAAGCCCATAATGTTCCAGTTGCTGCAACGATGAAATCCATCTACAGCCGCGATCGGAACCTGTGGCATCTTTCTCACGAAGGTGGATTGTTGGAAGACCCTTGGTCAGAACCCGAAGAAGCCATGTTCCAGATTAGCACCTCACCTGACAATGCACCGGAAACACCCGAATATGTTGAAATTGAGTTTGAATCAGGCATCCCCACCGTGGTAAACGGTCAAAAGCTTTCCCCAGCAAAAATAGTCGAAACATTGAATACTTTGGGCGGAAAACACGGCATTGGGCGCGTAGATCTAGTAGAAGGCCGCCTGGTTGGGATGAAATCACATGGTGTCTATGAAACGCCCGGTGGGACGATTCTATACGCGGCGCATCAAGAGCTAGAATCCATTGTCCTGGATAAAGAAACGCTCCACTATAAAGATGTGATCGCCCTCAAATATGCTGAGATCATTTACAATGGGTTATGGTTCTCGCCGCTAAGGGAAGCCCTGGCAGCCTTTGTGGACAGCACTCAAGGACCTGTGACCGGTGTCGTGCGGCTGAAACTCTTTAAAGGGAATATCATCCCTGCAGGTCGAAAGAGTAAATTTAGCTTATATCGAGAAGACTTTGCAACCTTCGGTCAGGAAGATGTTTACGACCAATCTGATGCAGAAGGCTTTATCCACCTCTTTGGATTACCTCTTAAAGTGCGGGCCCTGAATGGACTGCCTGTATCAGGCATGAACATGCCAAAACCAGATTACTCCAGGTTTAAACGAGATTAGGAGAGAAGATGACACTTTGGGGCGGGCGTTTCAGCGGTAAGATGGATCCAGATGCCTGGACTCTCAATGCATCGATTAAATTCGATTACCGCCTGGCACAGCAAGACATCCGAGGCAGCCAGGCTTGGGCACGCGCGTTAGCGAAAGCAAACATTCTGTCAACCAAAGAATGCCAACGCATTTGCAGTGGCTTGGACCGCGTGGCAGAGGAATTCATCTTGGGGAATTTCACCTACCTTCCCAGCGATGAGGATATCCATACCGCTGTAGAGCGCCGCTTAGGTGAAATAATTGGAGAAATTGCAGGAAAGCTGCACACGGGACGCAGCCGCAACGACCAAGTTGCGACAGATTTCAGACTGTGGTTTATGGACCACATACCAGAACTACTCCAGGCAATCGCCGGGTTTCAGGAAACCCTGATCCACTGCGCCGAGAGAGATATGGGAATGATCCTGCCTGGCTATACGCATCTCCAGCGCGCCCAACCTATTCTATTAAGTCACTGGTGGCTGGCACACTTCTGGCCCTTCCATAAAGACCGGCAGAGGCTGATTGAGCTTTCTGCTCGTCTCCGCATCCTCCCCTTGGGGTCAGGAGCCTTGGCCGGCACTCCTTTCTCTATCGACCGCGCCTGGTTATCTAAGGAGCTGGGGTTTGATTCTCCAGCTCCAAACAGCCTGGAGGCCGTTTCTGATCGCGATTTTGTGGCGGAATTCTTGTTCTGTGCCGCTTTAATTGGCTCTCATCTAAGCCGTTTATCAGAGATGATCGTTCTCTACACAAGCAGCGAATTCAAGTACTTCGAGCTCTCCGATGCTTTTTCAACAGGCTCCAGCTTGATGCCACAGAAAAAGAATCCGGATATCTTCGAGCTTGCCCGGGGAAAAAGCGGTTCCTTGCTGGGTTACCTGGCTGGTTTTTTGGTTACCCTGAAAGGCTTGCCATCAGCATATGACAAGGATCTCCAGGAAGATAAAGTACCTGTCTTTGCTGCCTTCGATACCCTTCTCGCCATCCTTCCGGTAATGGCTAAGGCTTTGGATACCATCACAGTTGATCCGGTGCGAATGCGTGCGGGGATCGACGCGGGCATGTTAGCAACCGACCTGGCAGATTACCTGGTTCTGAAGGGGATCCCTTTCCGCGAAGCACACAGCTTGGCTGGTCAAGCAGTTGCCCGAGCCGCCCAGCTCCAGGTATCTCTTGACAAAATGCCCCTCACAGAATACCAATCTCTGCACGTCTTATTCGAAAACGATGTGTACCAGGTTTTCGATCCCAATCAGAGTATTGCCAGGCGGGCTTCACATGGCGGCACAGCTAAGGAAGCCGTGTTGGCGCAGTTAGAAGAAGCCAAGGCATGTTTGTAAAATAGCATCAAACATCGGTGCGGTCAGGCGTCCCGTTTGTGTATTTTGCTGACTGACATGATACGAAGCTACCATTGTATAGGAGCCAATCTGCTTGACCGCACCATGGGCAAAACCATCAGGTCCCTTTCGAACGGTTTCCCCAAGCTCCTCGAATGCTCTCTGCGTGCCATCATATGCGATTCGACCGAGAACCAGAATGACTTTGACCGATTCTAATATGTTCAGCTCTGTCATGAGATAAGGACGGCATTGGTTTAGTTCGCTTGGAAGGGGTTTATTGAGCGGTGGAGCGCAGCGCCCAACGGCTGTGATATAGACTCCTTGTAAGGTAAGCCCATCTTGCCTGGAAATCGAGGTGGGCTGGTTGCATAGTCCCATCCGGTATAAAGCCGAGTATAAAAAATCACCCGCTCGATCTCCTGTAAACATCCTGCCAGTGCGGTTCGACCCATGTGCCCCTGGCGCAAGACCGACAATCATCAAAGATGCCTGAGGATCACCCCAGCCGGGTACAGGCCTTCCCCAATAGGCTTGATCGCGGTATGCGCGGCGTTTTACGCTGGCTACATGTCCACAATAGGTCCGCAGCCTTTCACAACGGTTGCACTGTATAATCTCCGCGTTAAGTCTATCCAATTCTAAGGGCATGCGGTTCATCCTATCTGTTCTTGATAGAGTTGATTCTCCTCGATGAGGTTTGCCACAGCCGAAGGAAGCAAATGACGAAAAGGTAGCTTTTGCTTGATTTTTTTCCGAATCATTGAGGCAGAGATGTTGATTGGAGGCACATGAATTAACTGAACTTTTTTTTGTAGTCCAGGTAATTTCGTCTCAAGATCATCCAGGTTTACATCACTACCTGGACGGAGCAGAACGCCGATGGCATGCACGGATTCAATCAACACTTCAGGTTTATGCCAGGTTGGAAGATCGTGCAACGAATCCCCACCCATTAAGTAAACCAGATCTTCATCCATACAGGTAAACTTCAAGAGTCTCACGGTATCGATTGCGTAATAAGGCGGAGGCCGGTCAATCTCCACCCGTGAAATTTCAAATTTCGAATATCCCTCCAAAGCAGCCTCGAGCATCTCGAGACGAAGCTCAACGGGGGTGATGGCGCGAGCTAATTTATGGGGTGAGCGGCGGGTAAGAACCCAAATCACGCGGGACTAAATTCAACTGAACCAGGGCAGCTTCAGCAAGAACGAGATGACCATAATGCGGAGGATCGAATGTTCCTCCATAAACACCCACCAGGGGTTTCAGTCCTGCCATTCCAATTCAAAATCACCGATATAAACGGTATCACCTTCCTGCGCACCCATCTTGCGCAGAGCATCTTCTATGCCGAGTGTCTGCAGTATGCGTTGGAAACGCCGGATCGAATCGTCAAATTCCCAATAGGTCATTGCAGCAGCTCTTTCAATGGCTTCTCCAGAAACTCGCCACCCATCTTGTTCCTTTTGGATGGAGAACTGGCGCGGGTCACTTTCCAGGCGATAAACTGGCATGAGCTCAATATCTTCTAGGGGTGGAGAGTCTTTAAGCCGTTCCGCTGCCCGGTATAACAGCTGACGAAGATTTTGACCGGTTACTGCTGATATTGCCAATGCTTTTTCCTCGCCCACCAGGCCCAGTCGTTTTAATTCTGATTCAATCTTTGGCCAGCGCTCCTGAGCTTCAGGGATATCCATTTTATTAAAGGCAACGATCTGCGGCTTTTCAGCCAGGTTAGGATCAAATAATGCCAGTTCACTGTTGATCTGGATGTAATCTGAGATAGGATTTTCAGCCAATCCATCCAATAAGTGAATCAGGACTCGTGTGCGCTGTACATGGCGTAAGAAATCATGCCCAAGCCCAATTCCAAGATGCGCACCTTCGATCAACCCAGGGATATCTGCCAATACAAGAGTTGTTTCGTCATCCAAAATTGCCAGTCCTAAATTTGGCTCTATCGTCGTAAAGGGATAAGGTGCGATTTTCGGTTTCGCATTCGTTGAAGCAGCCAATAGGGTAGATTTGCCTGCATTCGGCACCCCCACAATCCCCACATCTGCAATTAACTTCAGCTCGAGACGTATCTCAAGCTCCTGGGCGGGTTCTCCGCGCTCAGCGTGGCGCGGCGTCTGGTCTCTTGAGTTGGCAAAGCGAGCATTTCCCCGACCTCCATGTCCACCTTTGGCAACAACTAATTTTTGTCCTGGTTTGGTCAAATCTCCAAGTACCTCCCCTGTTAGATGATTGAAAACGACCGTTCCAGGAGCCACATGGATGGTCAAATCTTTTCCCGAGTGTCCTGTCATATCAGAACGTCCCCCGTTCTTTCCATCTTCGGCTTCATAGCGCGTTTTATGTCGAAACTGAGCCAAAGTATTAAGAGTAGCCAGAACCTCAAGGACTACATCGCCACCTTTTCCCCCATTTCCACCATCTGGTCCACCTCTCGGCACATATTTTTCCCGGCGGAAATGAACAACCCCATCACCGCCTTTTCCTGATCGGACATGAAAGATTGCCTGGTCAATAAACATGAGATAATTTTACTCCAATTGCATGATTCTACATCTTATGGTAAATTGGTGCATCATAAATAACCGGAGAAAAAAATGGAAAATCCTCCTATGATTCCAGATATCGTTGTCGGACGCTTACCGCTTTATCTGAGAGCTTTACAGCGCATGGCACAAGAAGGGCAAAAAATCACTTCATCATTCGAATTAGGGAAGAGATTAGGCATTTCCGCTGCCCAAATCCGAAAAGACCTATCTCTTTTTGGAGAATTTGGTAAACAAGGAACTGGATACCAGATCGATTACCTGGTAGAAAAAATCCGCCAGATTTTAAAAGTTGACCGAATCTGGGATATGGTCGTAGTCGGTGCCGGTGATATTGGTCATGCCCTTTCGCGATATCAAGGATTTACAGATCGGGGTTTTCGTGTAGCAATGGTTTTCGATAAAGATCCAGCCAAAATCGGATCACAAATCGGCCCATTCACAATCTATTCGACAGAGATGATGTCTCAGGCGATCAAAGAAAACCACATCAGCGTAGCAATGCTCGCTGTGCCCGCAGACCAAGCCCAAGAGGCCGCAAACCTGCTGGTCGAAGCGGGGATTAAGGCAATCCTGAATTATGCTCCGATCAATCTCGTTGTGCCAAAAGGCGTTTATGTTCAAAATACCGACCCGGTGACTCACTTACAGAGGATGTCTTATTACTTGTGCCCTGATTAACCGGTGGGTAAACTTCTCCGGATCAACGAATACATCGATAACCCCTTGGAAGCCCCTTCTGCAACACAAGTGGTTGGATTATCCACTAAATAAGCTGGCACCCCAAGTTCCTTTGTAAGCAGCCGATCTAATCCACGCAGCAAGGCACCACCACCGCACATCGCCACACCTCGATCAATAATATCTGAGACCAGCTCTGGAGGAGTCCTCTCCAGTGTTCGGCGGGTGGTCTCAACAATAGCCTTGAGCGGCTCGCTCAAGGCGTCAATGACTTCTTCCGTGGTAAGCGTGACGGGCCTGGGTAATCCAGTAACCTGGTCTTGCCCCTGGATCTCAATGCTGCGATCTTCATCCATGGGGACTGCCGCGCCGATGGTGATCTTAATATGTTCAGCAGTAGGCTGCCCAATGATCAGGCCATACTTCTTGCGCAAATAGGAGACAATCGCCTCGTCCATGTGCAAACCACCCGCCCGCAGTGTTTCGCCAGAGATAATTCCATACATCGCCAAAACCGCAGCCTGAGTCGTGCCACCTCCCAGACATAAGAGCATATTCCCAGATGGCGTACCGATTGGTAGATCGACCCCAATTGCTGCGGCCAGGGGCTGTTCGATCAAGAACGCATCCCGACTGCCTGCTTGCAAAGCAGCCTCGTGCACGGCTCGGCGCTCAACACTGGTCACTCCTTTGGGCACAGTCACCATCACGGTAGGTCGAAAAATTCGTGCCATTCCACCGGCTTTTTTTAGGACATCTGCCAGGATATATTCGGTAACTTCGTAATCAGCGATCACACCGTTAAGCATCGGGTGGGTTACCTCAATCGCTTCAGGAACCCGACCATACATTTCCTGGGCTGCTTTACCCCACTCGACCATTTTCTGCTCTGCTACCACAATGGCGGCTACAGTGGGTTCTTCGAGCACAATTTGCCCTCCTGTAGCGACGCGTGTATAAGTAGTCCCCAAGTCAATCCCCAAATCTCTTGTAAATAAACTCATAGGTTAAGAGGGTTCTTCCTGTCCCTTCCCGGAACTTGGGGCGCGCTGGCCGCGGTATCGCCTGACCGCTTCCAACCGCAAATTTGAACGCCGCAAGGCTGCTTCAAGGTTCAAGTAGCTATCTGTATCTGGACCTGGACCCTGTGCCAATATCTCTTCGGCGCGCCTTTTTGCGGCCTCAGCCCGAGCGATATCGATCTCCATCACATTCTCAGCCGAATCGGCTAAAACCGTCACCAAATCGGGCTGTACCTCAATGACACCGCCAGAGATTGTAAAATCCTTTTCGTCACCCTGGTAACGGACGATCAGTACGCCGAGTTTCAAGGTGGATAATAAAGGGGCATGGTTGGGCAGGATGCCCATCTCTCCTTCAATCCCAGGAACAAGGATTATATCAGCATCCCCTTCATATACCAGGCGATCCTGGGAAACGATTTCACAGCGAATAGGCACAGCAAACTCCTAATCCAATCACGGGCTACGAGCTCTCACCTTTGGCAAGGCGTTCTGATTTCTCGACAGCGGCATCGATATTGCCAACCATATGGAAAGCATTCTCAGGTAGGTCATCATGCTTACCATCCAAAATTTCTCGAAAACCGCGCACGGTATCCCGAAGGGGTACATAAGTTCCCGAAATACCAGTGAATTGCTCAGCCACAAACATGGGCTGTGAGAAGAATCGTTCAATCTTTCGCGCTCGAGCAACGATCAATTTATCATCTTCGCTCAACTCATCCACACCCAAAATCGCGATAATATCCTGTAAATCTTTATAACGTTGCAGTACACGCTGCACTTCTCGGGCGGTGGCATAATGTTCTTCGCCTACGATTTTCGGATCCAAAATACGAGAGGTAGAGGCTAATGGATCAACCGCCGGGTAAATTCCTTTTTCAGAAATCGACCTTTCCAAGGCAATCGTCGCATCCAGGTGTGTAAAGGTTGCCACTGGAGCTGGATCTGAATAATCGTCTGCGGGAACATATACAGCCTGCATGGAGGTAATGGAGCCATGCCGGGTTGAAGTGATTCGCTCTTGCAGCTCGCCCATTTCGGTGGCCAGGGTAGGCTGATAACCCACCGCTGACGGCATACGCCCCAGCAAAGCTGACACTTCCGAACCAGACATGCTGAATCGGAAAATATTATCAATAAAAAGCAGAACATCTCGCCCTTCATCTCGAAAGTATTCTGCCATAGATAGGGCTGAAAGTGCTACTCGCAAACGAACCCCAGGAGGTTCATTCATCTGGCCAAACACCATGACGGTATCTTTCATGACACCCGATTCAAGCATTTCACGATAAAGCTGTGTGCCTTCACGTGTGCGTTCTCCTACACCTGCGAAAACAGAGTTCCCCTGATGGACTGTGGCGATCGAACGGATCAACTCCATAATTACAATCGTCTTCCCTACCCCGGCTCCACCAAAAATTCCTGTTTTACCACCCTTTGTGAAGGGAGCGATCAGGTCAATGACTTTCAAACCAGTTTCGAATACCTCGACACGCGTGGATTGCTCTGAAAAATCCGGAGCAGGACGATGAATGGGGTAGTATGTTTGCGCTATAACCGGTTCTCCATTGTCAACCGGTTGTCCCAAAACATTGAAAATCCGCCCCAGTGTCGTTGGCCCCACAGGCACCTGGATTGGTTTACCTGTCCCTCCTACAGCTAAACCGCGTTTCAAGCCATCCGTCGTTTCCATGGCTACGCAGCGTACCCAGTTGTTTCCAAGGTGTTTTTGAACTTCTAGCGTTAGAGGAGGCTGTCCGGGGCGGTCCACCAATAGCGCCTCATAAATTTCCGGCAGCATTTCTGCAGGGAATTCGACATCCACCACACCACCTAAGATTTGCACAATTCGGCCTTTTGTTTCAGGCATTTCGTCCTCCAGATCGAATCTCTCTCACACTATCCGTCAATAAGACGCTTATTCAAGCGATTTCGCCAATGCTTCAGCACCACCGGCAATATCCAACATTTCATTCGTAATAGTTTGTTGACGCACTTTGTTATATTCCAGCTGCAAAGCACCAGCCAGCTCCGAGGCACTGTCGGTAGCGTTTTTCATCGCTACCATGCGAGCGGCATGCTCGCTTGCCAACGATTCGAGAATCGCCTGGTAAACCTGCAGTGCTGTAAAGCGCGGCACAATTTCGTCCAGGATTTCCGATTCGCCTGGCTCATAGATATAGGCAGCAGACAGAGCCTTTGCGTTTTCCTTGAAAGTCACCACCCTGCCCTCCCCTGTTTCAAACTCAAGCGGCAATAACTGTTTAATCGAGGGTACCTGTTTGACCATGTTAACAAAATGAGTATATACTAGGTAAACTCGATCGGCTTCACCTGCAAGGAACTCATCCACCACCAGTCGGCCTATGGCTGAAACATCCATAAAGGATGGGTCAGCAGGCAAGTTACTGAATTCAGCCATTACAGGTAAATGCCTGCGCAGGAGCAGGTCGCGTCCTTTGCGACCTATCGCAATAAAACGAACCGGAACAGTTCGCTGGTAGAATTGGTGGAGTGCAAATCGAACGATATTTGAGTTATAGGCTCCTGCCAGTCCTCGGTCCCCGGTGATCAAAACAACCAATTCGGCTCGGTCCTCGGTACGTGGAGTCAACAAAGGATGGAGGTTCGCACGTCCGGGCTGCCTGGCAATGTGGGTTAAGACTTGCCAGGCTTTGGTTGCATAAGGCCGCGTGCTCAGCATTGCAGCCATTGCCTTTCGCACCTTACTGGCACTGACTGCCTGCAAAGCCCTTGTCACCTGAGAAATATTCTTTACGCTGCGGATGCGCAGTCGCACTTCTCTTGCGTTTGCCATAAGAATCGGCTTTTACTGCCAGGTAGATGTAAATGCGTCTAAAGCCTGGCGCAGCTGCTGTTCTACCTCAGGTAAAATGCGCTTTTTTTCGGCAATCGACTTGCCGATTTCCGGATAAGAAGTTTCCATATAACGGAGTAAAGTCGTTTCCCAGGCTTTCATTCGTTCTAGTGGCACTCGGTCAGCAAAACCATTCGTCCCCGCAAACAGCTCAATCACTTGGTCCTCCAATGACATTGGCTCGTACTGTGGCTGTTTCAGGATTTCCTGTAAATGCTGGCCGCGGTTCAGCTGTGCCTGGGTAGATTTATCCAGGTCTGATCCAAATTGAGCAAAGGCGGCTAATTCACGGAAGGAGGCCATGTCCAGTCGAAGGCGGCCAGCTACCTGCCTCATCGCCCGGGTTAATGCATCACCACCCACCCGCGAAACGGATAACCCGACATTGATCGCGGGGCGAATGCCGGCATAGAACAGGTTCCCTTCCAGGTATATTTGACCATCGGTGATCGAAATGACGTTCGTCGGGATATAAGCAGACACATCTCCCAAGAGAGTTTCAATGATCGGCAAAGCAGTTAATGATCCACCAGAGCCTTTTAATTTTACGATCTTGCATTGGTCCTTATCTGGCAATCCTGCCAGCGTACTCTCAGCATCCGACCTGGCAACTGGACCGCCGAAAATTTTCCCATTCACACTATCTTTTTCCTCAGCCTGGTTGTCTTCGTAGGTTGAAGGGACAATAACGTACTTTTCTGCCAACCTGGCAGCACGTTCTAACAGCCTGGAGTGCAGGTAGAAAACATCTCCTGGGTAGGCTTCCCGACCGGGTGGGCGCCGCAGAAGCAAAGACACCTGGCGATAAGCCCAGGCATGTTTCGAAAGATCATCATAGACGACCAGAGCATCTCGACCGGTTTCCATAAACTCTTCACCAATCGCGCACCCCGCATATGGAGCAATGTACTGCAGCGCGGCCGGCTCACCAGCCGAAGCAACCACAACCGTGGTGTAATCCATGGCCCCAACTCGCTCAAAAAGGGCGACCGTCCGAGCAACAGCAGCTTTTTTCTGCCCAATGGCCACATAGATGCAATATAGATTTTTTCCCTTTTGGTTAATGATTGTATCAACACACAGGGCCGTCTTTCCCGTTTGCCGGTCGCCGATGATTAACTCGCGCTGCCCGCGACCAATCGGGATCATCGCATCGATCGCCTTGATACCGGTTTGGACAGGTGTATCCACATCCTTACGATCGATCACTCCAGAAGCAATGCGCTCAATTGGACGGTAACCAGCTGCTTTAATCGGTCCCTTGCCATCAATCGGTTCTCCCAGGGCATTTACCACACGCCCCACCAGGTTGTCTCCCACTGGAACAGAAGCAATTCTACCGGTAGAACGAACCTTCATTCCCTCTTCGATTGCCGCGTATTCACCCATGATGATTACGCCAACATTATCTTTCTCGAGATTGAAAGCAATCCCAATCACACCATTGGCAAATTGAACCAATTCCTGCGAGCGGACATCAGCCAGGCCGCGCACACGGGCAATGCCATCTCCGGCATCGAACACCGTACCTACATCGCTGATTTCCATGGTCGGCTCAAACGACTCAATCTGCTTCTGCAGGTCGGCGGTGATTTGTTTAATCAGGTCGGTCATCGTCCCTCCAAAATCTGGATGAATGAGTGATTACTGGGTTAATCCTGCCACTGTTTTCGCATCCAGGCGTTGAATAACAGCAGTTAAAAGTTTCACTGCCTGATCGTAATCTTCTCGATGAATAATTGATGAATGGGAATGGATATGGCGTGCAGCCACCGCCAAGACAGCGGAGGGAACGCCGATGCCATGTAAATGGATCGCACCCGCATCCGTTCCGCCTGCTTCCACAAATGAGATTTGCACAGCAATATTCTCTTTTTGAGCGGTATCCAAGATCAACTCTCGAAGCTTTAAGTTCGGGATGGTTCTGGACTCGTAGATTAATACGGTTGGGCCTTTCCCCAGCTTTATCAAAGACTCTTCCGTTTTTATCCCTGGAACATCTCCAGCAATATCTGACTCAAGCACAATCGCCACATCAGGATCGATAGCTCGTACGCTCGTGGTAGCCCCGCGTAGACCGACTTCTTCCATGACGGTTGCGGTACCATAGATTGTATTGGGATGATTGCTGTTTTGCAGCGCCTGCAGTGTCGAGATCACCAATGCTGTTCCTGCACGGTTATCAAACGCCTTCGACAAATACGTTTTCCCGCTGGCCAAGGGGACAAAATCCGCTCTCGGTAAGACCGGGTCACCTAACCTGATGCCCGCCTCTTCAACTTCTTGTTGGCTGGTGGCGCCGATATCGATATACATGTCTCTTTTTAAAACAACCTTCGAGCGTTCTTCCTGAGTCAGCAGGTGAGGTGGTTTTGCGCCAATCACTCCGACCACATCTCCCTTGGCAGTCTGAATAATTACTCTGTGTCCTAATAAAACCTGGTCAAACCAACCGCCTAATGGGATGAATTTGATAAACCCCTCTGAGGTGATCTGCTTGACCATGAAGCCAATCTCGTCCATGTGGCCTGCCAGCATCACCTTGGGTGAGGGAGCCGAGCCAGTTTTTCGACAGATCACACTGCCAATTTTATCCTGAGATAACTCACCCAGGTTTTCCAAATATTTCCGCACCACAGCCCGAACAGGAGCTTCGTATCCGGGTGCACCATTAACTTCGGTTAATTCCTTTAGCAGTTGGAAGGTCGCGTCCATCAGATCCCCTTTATAGGTTAAGGGTATAAAGCGGTGAAATGATACCCGATTTGAGAAATCTTGTCCAGTTTTTCACGATTCAAGCCTCAACTCTCTTGGGGTGGGTGCGCTTTTCCGCCCTTTCCAAGCTCCTTTGACCGCTGATAAGCAGCCCAGATAGCCCTTGAAATGGCGGTACGAAAACCAGCTTTTTCAAGATAATACAAGGCCTCTGCGGAAGTGCCACCAGGAGAGGTAACCTCATTCCGCATCCGCGCCAGGTGAATGGGATCAGAGCGCGTTTTATAGTAATCGACCGAGCCCAGGAGTGTTTGGGTTACTAATTGTTCAGCAATCCTGCGCGGGAAACCCAGGTGCACGCCAGCATCAACCATCGCTTCCATGAACAGGAAGACATATGCAGGGCCAGTTCCTGACAAAGCTGTTGCCATGTCCAGATAGTTCTCGTCCTCTACAAACACCTCCTCACCCAAAGCTCCTAAGATCTTTTTTGCCATAACCTGCTGCTCCTCAGAGACTTGAGGTGAAGCCGTCCACACCGTGATCCCTTCGCCAATTTGTGCCGGTGTATTCGGCATAGAACGTACCACGATAGAATGCGCTAAACCAGTGCTGATCTTTTCAATCGTCGCCCCAGCTACAATGGAAAGAACCAGGGCTTGTGGTTGTACGCCTCCCTTGAGACCCAATAAAACCCGATCCAGGCGTTGAGGTTTTACAGAAATAACAACAACATCCGCCTGGCCTGCAGCTTCTTTATTATCGATGGAAAACATGATCCCATAATTCTTCTGCAGCTCATCACCCCGCTCCTGACGCGGTCCGGCAGCAATCAGCGCTTCGGGCGGAGCCACTTTCGTGCGGATCAACCCAGCAATCATAGCTTCTGCCATGACTCCAGGGCCTATGAAAGCGATTTTTTTACCAGTAAACATAATAGATTCTCCTTCCCGAAATAATCTTAAGGTTTCGTAAAATATTGAAGAGCAGCCCGTAAACGAGTTTCTATATCTGCAGGCGTATCACGCGGTATCGCTTGTAAGGCCGCCTGGGCTTCTACGACACTATATCCCAAGCTGGTCAGCGCAGATAAAACCTCCGTATCCACATCGGTCATAGTAGCTATGGGCTCAAGTCCTTCAACCGTCTTAATGCGATCCTGCAAGTACAATAAAATTTTTTGGGATGTTTTCTTTCCAACTCCAGGCACCCGCGTGAAAACTTCTGCCTGCTCATTAAATACTGCTCTGCGGATCGCGTCCGGATTCATCACGGAAAGAATGGATAAAGCCGATTTCGGTCCAATCCCATCCACACTCAGCAAAAGCTCGAAAAATTCCCGTCCTTCACTGGTATCAAACCCGAATAACAGCAGAGCATCCTGGCGGACGATTAAATGCGTATACAAAAAGGTTGTCTCCCCGGTTCTCAACTTATCGCGCAGCGGTGCTGAGACAAAAACCTTGATCCCGACTCCCCCCACCTCCAGGACGATGCTATCAGAACCGATGGTACTAACGGAACCACTCAAGCTGGAAATCATATAATATCCTCAAGATTCTACCTGATATGCAGACCAACGCACAAAAATCGCTGCAGAAAGCAGCCTGCCTTTCGATTTTTCCCTCACCACAAGCTCACCGGCAGAGAGACTTCCCTGGTAACCAGCCAGCATATCCTCTACAGCATAATAAAGACTCAAAGCAGATGCCCTAATCGCATAGGCTGTGATCACGAGAAAGGCAGGTTTTGGAGACAGGATCGCCTGGCAGGCCTCGAGCAGTGTGGGAAGCATCTCGAATACTTCCCACACTTCCCCCTTTGGACCTCGCCCGAATTTTGGAGGTCCAGGATCAAGCCATCATATTGTGCACCCCGCCGTTTCTCACGCTGTACAAACTTCAGCGCGTCATCGATGATCCATCGAACAGGCTTGGCCTGCATCCCAGAGAGCGCCTGGTTCTCTCGCGCCCAACTGATCGATTTCTTTGATGCGTCCACATGGGTCACCTGGGCGCCGGCCTGTGCAGCCGCAAGCGTCGCCAGGCCAGTATATCCAAACAAGTTTAATACTCGCAAAGATGTTTTAGAGGCAAACACATGAGCGTTGATCCAATCCCAGTGGTTTGCTTGTTCCGGAAATACACCCACATGTCTTGAATTGGAGGTACGTGCCAGAAATTGAAGTCCTTTGTATTGCATCGGCCAGGTCTCTGCGATTGGCTTTAAGAACTTCCAATGACCTCCGCTCTCTTCGCCGGTTGATTGAAAAATGGCATGAGCAGATTTCCATTTTCCTTCTGGAAGCACTGGAGCCCATACCGCCTGGTGCTCTGGCCGGATAAAAGTATAGGGACCAAAACGTTCCAATCGGGAGCCATTACCGCTATCCAGGAGCTCATAATCCACCCAATCAGGAGATTCGAGCAAATGCAGAACTGGTTCTGAAGTCACCTAACCCTCTTCATAAAAGGAACGCCACCGGTTGCTGTGAAGATGGCAGATCGCCACAGCTAACGCATCCGCAGCATCATCAGGTTGGGGCACTTCCTTCAACCCTAACAAAGCGCGTACCATTTGCTGGACTTGGTTCTTATCTGCCCCACCATATCCAGCCACCGCTTGCTTGACTTCAAGGGGCGTATATTCATAAACCGGCAGCCTAGCCTCAGCCAATGCCAATAAAATGACGCCGCGCGCTTGTCCCACGCTCATAGCCGTTCGGACATTCTTTTGGAAAAACAACTTCTCCACCGCGCTGCTTTCAGGGCGGTGGAGAAGTATAATCTTGGTCAATTCACGATATATTTCCAAAAGGCGCTCCGGCATATCCAGTGAAGATGCGGTCAAGATGACCCCATAATCTACTACTACCAGGCTGCCATCTTGATCTTGCACCAATCCATATCCGGTGGTCGCTGTACCCGGATCGATGCCAAGCGCTAACATCCCATCAGGCTTCTTCTAGCTGTGCCCAAACGGCATCTGAAACCTTCATATTATGATAAACATTTTGGACGTCGTCCATTTCCTCGAGGGTTTCCACAAGCTTCAGGACTTGCATGGTGTTCTCATCGCTCAGCTCAATCTCATTGCTGGGCACATGGCGCATTCCCGCTTCGTCCGGCTTGATCTTTGCGGCGCGTAAACTCTCCGAAATGGATTTGAAGGATTCGATCGGACCCGTAATTTCCACTTCTGTATCGAAAGTGACATCCTCCGCCCCAGCCTCAACGGCTAGCTCAAATATTTTATCTGGGTCATGATCGCCTAAAGGAAACGAGAAAGCCACAATCCGGTTGAATTGCCAGCTTACAGAACCAGCCTCAGCCATACTTCCGCCGTGGCGAGATAAGGCATGACGGATATCCGAGACGGCCCGGTTGCGGTTATCCGTAACTGTTTCAACCATCAAAGCCACACCATGCGGTGCGTATCCTTCGTAAAATACCTGCTCCAGGGTTCCGCCCTCTTTTGAATCGCCGGTGCCGCGCTTGATCGCTCGCTCGATATTATCCTTAGGCATATTGGAAGCGCGTGCCTTATCGATGGCAATAGCTAATCCTACGTTGTTATCTGGGTCTCCGCCGCCTTCGCGCGCAGCTAACACAATTTCCCTCGCCAGGCGAGTGAAGACCTGCCCACGCTTGGCATCTGCAGCGCCTTTCTTACGCCGGATGGTCGCCCAATGCGAATGTCCTGACATAATGTTTCTCCTACTACACCAATGGAATTAAAATTTAGTGGAAGAATTATACCATGTGCCAGGAATGAAGTGTTTTTATGCCTCACAAAGATGCGCGGCGCTGCAAGGAGCGCTACTAAAACAAATATACTACTGCAATACTTCCCGGTAGGTAACCTGTAGCTGCTCGGCAATGTTCTGCCAGGAATATTTCTTGGCTTCTTCTGCAGCCGCGTGACCCATTTGCTGGCGGAGTCGTTCATCTTTTATAAGTAAAACCAACCGATCTGCCAGGGTTTGTGGGTCATCGACCGGAACTGTGTAGCCAGTCACGCCATCCTGCACAAGAAACGCCAGACCTCCGACCTGAGAGGCTACCACGGGTGTTCCACATGCCATCGCTTCCAAGGCCACCATCCCAAAAGATTCATAATATGAAGGTACAACGACGATTTCTGCTGCCGAATAATAATAAGGGAGGGTTTCCTGGTCCTGTTTCCCCAAGAAGGTAACCAAATCACCTAAACCCGATTGATCCCTGAGTGATTGAAGACGGCTCATCTCAGCCGACATCGTTTCAGGATTGGCGTCGGGTTCTCCACCAATAACAGTCAGACAGAATGACTTATCACATAAATCATCGCGCTTACGTAATATAGCAATGGCTTGAAATAAAACGTCTAGCCCTTTAAGAGGTTCTATCCGCCCAACGAATAAGATCGTCCTTCCGCAAGGCGGTGCCCCGGTAAATTCGCGCGCTTCATCTGGTGGAATAGGGTAAAACCGGCGCAGATCTACGCCGGGAGGAATGATAACAACCCGGCGTGAATCCGCCTGGTAGAGGAATTGAAGCTGTGCAAGCTCAGCCGGTGTGGCCGCAATGACCCGATCTGCGATACGGAGTACTTTTCGTCTCACCTTCCAAGCGATATTCGCCCTCAATTTCACTCGGTGACTGCGCTACCCGGTTCTTCATCAATACCAAAGTGTGAAACATATGGACAACCGGAATCTGCCAGGCGGTCTTCAGCTCTGCAGCGGCTACCCCCGACATCCAATAGTGACTGTGGATCAGATCATAATGAATATTTTTACTTTCAGCAAAATGTTTAATCCCATCGACAAAGGCCGGTATATAATTAGCAAGCTCTTGTTTCGGAAGCGGAACTTCGGGACCAGCCGGCACATGGACCACCCGGTTTCCATATCCTAGATCGTGCAGAATATGGGGTACATGCTCATCTTGTGACCGTGTAAAGACATCCACATGCACGCCCATTTCGCCCAGCTCACGCGTAATTTCGCGCACGTAGACATTCATGCCTCCTGTATCCTTCCCCCCGAGGGTTGCCAGGGGGCAGGTATGGTACGATAGCATTGCGATCCGCAGTTCGTTCATGAAGTTATTCTTTTATTTAATGGTATAATCCCGCCGCAAACATCCTAGATGTAAGCATCTTGAATTGGGCACGCCACCGTAGCTCAGCTGGCAGAGCAGACGTTTCGTAAACGCCAGGTCAAGGGTTCAATTCCCTTCGGTGGCTCTTTTTCCAGTATAATTCCTTTATGCCTAATCGTACATCCCCTCTTGTCATCGGAATCGCCGGGGGAACAGGATCCGGAAAGACAACCGTTGCCCAAACGATCGTCGAACACGTCGGTGGCGAGCATATTGCCTCCTTAGCTCACGACTCTTATTATAAAGACCTGGGCGATCTCCCGGTTACCCAAAGGACGGAAGTCAATTTTGACCATCCCAATTCTCTGGATACAGACTTATTGATCCAACAGCTCACCCTTCTCAAAGAAGGCCAACCGATCGAAGTGCCGGTATATGACTTCAAGACCCACAGCCGCACCGATCACACCATCCATGTTGATCCTCAACCGATCATCCTCGTAGAAGGAATCCTCATCTTTGCTGAGCCCGGGCTGCGTATACTGTTCGATATTAAGATTTTTGTCGATACAGATGCCGATATTCGCTTTATCCGGCGCTTGGAACGTGATATTTCAGAGCGCGGGCGTTCCAGTGTATCGGTCATCCACCAATATCTGTCAACCGTCAGGCCCATGCACATGGAGTTTGTCGAACCTTCCAAACGCTATGCTGACATTATCATCCCCGAGGGAGGCTTGAACACCGTCGCCATGGATATGATCGTCGCGCGTATTCAAACCTTACTCCAGGCACATGTAAGGAATAACCCAAATCAATTCATAAAAAGGAGAATACTTGTCATGCCCTCTAAACAATGGTCCAAAACCCCCTGCGCTGGAGATCGATCCCAAGAAAACCTATACCGCTTTAATCCATACCGATAAAGGCGATATCAAAATCCAATTATTCGCAGACAAAACCCCTAAGACTGTCAATAATTTTGTTTTTCTAGCCCGGCAGGGGTTTTATGATGGGACGATCTTTCACCGCGTGATCAAAGATTTTATGACCCAAGGTGGAGACCCCACTGGAACAGGACGGGGCGGTCCCGGTTACGATTTTGCGGATGAATTTCATCCTTCGCTGAAGCATGACAAACCGGGAATTCTTTCAATGGCGAATGCAGGACCGAATACCAATGGTTCGCAATTCTTTATCACCCATGTTCCCACTCCCTGGCTGGATCGAAAACACAGTGTTTTTGGTGAAGTTATAAGTGGAATGGATGTGGTTCTGTCGATACCACCTCGTGATCCTGGCCGGCCAGAATATCCAGGAGTAAAGATCCAATCGATTGATATTACCGAAGCATGAAACCTGGTGCTCGCCTGGTCGTCACGCGCATACTGGCGCTGCTTGTTGTCGTCGCCATCAGCGTTTTCATCTTTATCAATCGCGACCAGGCAGTAAAGTTAGCTTCCTATGGTTATATCGGCATTTTTGTCCTTTCCTTTTTAGCGTATGCGACTGTCTTCTTACCAGCCCCTGGTGTAGCCGTTGTATTTGCCTTTGGAGCCATATATAATCCATTCATCCTAGCCGTGGTAGCTGGCACTGGGGCCGCTCTGGGTGAATTTGTGGGCTACCTGGCAGGATACAGCGGGCAGGGCCTTGCCGAGAAAACAAAGATCTACGAAAAACTAGAAGGTTGGATGCGTAAAAATGGTTTCTTGACAGTTTTTGTATTGTCAGCCATACCTAATCCGGTCTTTGACATGGCTGGGGTAATTGCAGGCGTATTGAAAATGCCAGTGCTGACATTTTTAGTATCATGCTGGCTTGGTGAAACGATCAAAATGCTGATTTTTTCTTTTGCAGGTTCGGCAGTGATAAACCGATTCTTCTCATGACAATGGACAATTATACGGATATCGACACTTACCTGGAACAAAAATTAGATCAGAGCATTCAGGAACTCTCGCGCTTAGTCGCACAGCCAAGTGTGGCTGCCCAGAACTGGGGCTTGCCGGAATGCGCATCCTTAGTGGCTGATATGCTCCGTAAGCGGGGCTTTAACGTTGAAGTCTTCGCAACTGAAGGCGCCCCCGTGGTTTTTGCAGAGCGAAAAGGGAAAAGTAACAAGACTTTACTTTTCTATAACCATTATGATGTTCAACCTCCCGAACCTATAGATCAGTGGATTAGCCCCCCGTTTGAGCCGGCTCTTCGAGATGGCAAACTGTTTGGACGAGGTGTTAGCGATGACAAAGGACAGCTTGTTTGCCGCTTGTTCGCGATTGATTCCCTCTTATCCCAAGATAACGACCTACCCTGTAATATTAAATTCGTGATCGAGGGGGAAGAAGAGACCAGCAGTCTGCATCTGCATGATTTTGTGGCTGATCATCGCGATCGATTGGCTGCTGAAGCGTGTATTTGGGAGTTCGGCAGTGTTGATCATCGGGATATCCCCATGCAGTACCTTGGGTTGCGCGGCATATGTTACGTAGAGCTTTCGGTCGAGACCGCAAAGTCAAATGTCCATTCTGGGATAGGCGGTTCAATCTTCCCAAATGCCGCCTGGCGCTTGACATGGGCACTCAACTCCCTCAAAGGACCCGATGAACGAATTCGCTTGCCTGGGTTTTATAATGCTGTCATACCTCCCTCACCCCGAGACCGGGAGTTAATGGCTGCTTTACCAGAAACCGCCGGAGAATATCAGAAACGCTACGGGGTCAGGAAATTTTTAAAGGGATTAGATGGTGGTGTTGAATTAAGTCTGGCAGAAGTTTTCGAACCGACCTGTACGATCTGTGGTTTGACCTCCGGATACCAGGGGGAAGGCTCAAAAACTGTCCTGCCAGCGCGTGCTTCCGCAAAAATCGATTTCCGCCTGGTCCCTGACCAAAGACCCGACCAGGTGCTGCAAGCCTTACGCACCCATCTGGATGCGGAGGGATTTGAAGATGTTCAAATTCGTTATTTGGGCGGTGAAGCTCCTGCTCGGACGGATCCCGATCATCCATTTGTGAAGCTGGTCGTCGAATGTGCCAGGCCAGTGTATGGCCAACCCATGCAAGTTGTCCCGATGATAGGTGGATCGGGACCGAACCACATCTTTATCCACACGTTGAATGTGCCCGTTGTTACAGCAGGAATCGGATACCCAGGGACTTTAGCTCACGCCCCGAATGAAAACATTCGTTTGGATCTATATCTCAAAGGTGCAAAACACATTGCAGAGAATCATCCAGGAATTCAGTCAGCTCAATTAAGGAGGATTTATGTTAGTAGGCTATCGCATGTCAAAACCCGTCATCACTATTCCACCGGATATGCCGATCAACGATGCCCTTATCACGATGAAAAAAGATCATATCCGGAGGGCTCCCGTCATTCAAAACGGGAAGCTAATTGGAATAGTTTCTGACAAAGATTTATTGAATGCTTCTCCTTCACAGGCTACTTCTTTAAGTGTTTGGGAAATGAATTACCTGTTAAGCAAAATCACCGTAAAAGATGTGATGACTAAAAAGGTAATGACCGTGGACGAAAACACCCCCATTGAAGAAGCCGCGCGCATCTTGGCAGATAACAAGATCGGCGGAATGCCAGTGATGCGGGGCGATAAAGTTGTGGGGATGATTACCGAAACCGATCTATTTAAAATGTTCCTGGAGCTCATGGGAGCACGTGAAAAAGGCGTTCGGGTGACTTTTTTGATCGAAGAAAAACCAGGACAGCTTGCCGCCATTTCAAAAGCAGTCGCCGACCTGGGAGGGAATTTCGTAGCCTTCGGACAGTTCGCAGGCGAAGATCCTTCCAGCCGGTTAATCACCTTCAAAGTTCAAGATATTACCGAAGACCAGGTCCGTCAGATTGTCGAGACTTATGGAATTAAACTGGTCGACCTGCGCGTCGTTTAATCGCTAAATTGCGATAGCAGCTTAGAGTATAATCACGCCCGTGGAAACCATCGTTGCACTGGATATTGAAACCACGGGCCTGGATTCTCAAACCGATGCGATCATTGAGATCGGTGCTGTACGCTTTAAAGGCAACCGGGTTGACGCTGAATTTTCTCAGCTCATCAACCCGGGTAGGCCTGTTCCTCCGTTCATAACTCAACTCACCGGCATCTCAGATCAAATGATCCGAACAGCTCCCCCTCTGCGGGAAGTACTGCCTGCATTGACAGATTTTGCCGGAGACTACCCGATCTTGGGGCATAACGTCAGGTTCGACCTTGGCTTTCTCCGCCGGAATAAAGTTCTCAAGGTAAACGAGGGGATTGATACTTACGAGCTGGCCGCAGTGCTTCTCCCAACAGCCAACCGGTATAACTTGGGCTCCCTAGGCCAGGTATTAGGAGTGCCTCTTCCAGCAACGCACCGTGCTTTAGATGATGCGCGTGTGACCAGGGGAGTCTACCTGCGCCTGTATGAGATCGCTAAAGAGCTGCCAATCCAAACCCTGGCTGAAATCGTTCATCTCGGCGAACAGACCGATTGGGGGGGATTCTTTACTTTCTATGAAATCATGCGCTCTCGCTCAAAAGAAACCATCTCTGCCCGCCAGGCGCGGGAGGGTGCGCTGGGGCCGCTCTTTGAGGGATACGAAACGCGCAACCTGCCCGCTCTAACTCCCAATCCAACTCTATATGCGCTCGATATTGATGAAGTCGCCTCGATTCTGGAGCATGGCGGCATCTTTTCACATTACTTCCCAAATTATGAGTACCGCCCGCAGCAAGTTGCCATGCTGCGTTCCATAACCCAGGCTCTCTCCGAAAGCCACCATCTCATGGTTGAAGCCGGCACAGGCACCGGGAAAAGCATGGCTTACCTCATCCCAGCTGCTTTATGGGCGATGCAAAATAACACCCGCGTGGTAATTTCAACAAACACCATCAACCTGCAAGATCAGCTTGTGAATAAAGATATTCCTGATCTTCGCGATGCATTAGGGATTGATCTCCGCTCCATAGTAATCAAAGGCCGCTCAAATTACCTGTGCCCTAGACGGCTGGAAAATTTACGGCGGCGCGGTCCAGAGACTGCAGATGAAATCCGCGTTTTAGCAAAAGTTTTAGTCTGGCTGCAGCAAACCCAGACGGGAGATCGTGGAGAACTCAACCTGAACGGCCCAGCGGAACGTGAAGCCTGGCAGCGCCTCTCAGCTGAAGATGAAGGCTGCACGACAGAGACGTGCCTGAAACGTACCGGAGGTGCCTGTCCCTTCTATCGCGCCCACCAGGCTGCCCAGAGCGCTCACCTGATCATTGTGAACCATGCGCTTCTGCTGGCAGACGTGGCCACCGGGAACAGAGTATTACCTGAATACCAATACCTGATCTTGGATGAAGCCCATCACATGGAAGATGCTACCACCAATGCATTGAGTTTTTCTGTCAGCCAAAATGATGTGGACCGCGCCGTAAGAGAATTAGGAGGCCCCACCGCAGGAGCCCTTAGAAAAGTAATGGGACTCGTCCAAGGCGTTCTCAACCCGGATGACTTAGCCCAATTTAACTTTTTCGTGCAGCGCGTTACAGACTACGCCTTCAATTTCGATGGTTTGGTGCGAGATTTCTTCTTATCCATTGAGCAGTTTCTCCTTGAACGTCGTGAAGGGCAGCCAATGGGAAGCTACGCCCAGCAAGAACGGATCTTGCAAGCCACCCGTACACTTCCTGCCTGGTCAGATGTTGAAATGAGTTGGGATGAAGCAGAAAAACCACTGAGCGCCCTGCTTGATTTCATGGGAAAAATTCTCCAAGGAGTGGCAGAATTACATGATGCATTACAAGACAACCCAGAAAGTGAAGATACAATCAGCATCTTGAGCGGCCTTTATCGCCGGTTGACCGAAATCTTCACCAATATTCATGGGATGGTATTTGAGCCTAACGAAATGACCATTTACTGGATCGAAATGAATCCGAACGGTCGCCGGCTTTCCTTGAATGCTGCTCCGCTCCACATCGGTCCCCTCATGCAAAAATATTTATGGAACGAAAAGTCTTCCGTTATTTTGACATCTGCGACACTCACTGCCGCAGGAGAATTTGATTATTTACGCGGCCGCTTATTCGCTGAAGATGCCGATGAACTATCACTCGGTTCGCCCTTTGACTTTGAAAATTCCGCTTTACTCTATGTTTCGAACGATATCCCCGAACCAAGTGACAGGTATGGGCACCAACGCGCCCTGGAACAAGCTATACTCAACATCAGCATGGTGACTGGTGGAAGAATGCTGGTGCTCTTTACTTCTTATGATCAGCTCAAGCGTACCTCTCAATCCTTAAGACCCCTATTAGCCAGGCAAGATATCCAAGTCTATGAACAGGGTGAGGGTGCTTCTGCGCATTCGTTGCTGGAAAGCTTCCGTTCTGATGCGCGCGCCGTGCTTATGGGTACAAGGGCTTTTTGGGAAGGTGTGGATGTCCCTGGTGAAGCGCTTTCGGTTCTTGTTATTGCCAAGCTGCCATTCGATGTCCCTTCCGATCCTATCATCGCTGCACGATCGGAGACTTTCGAAGATCCTTTCAACCAGTATTCCCTGCCAGAAGCAATCCTGCGCTTCCGGCAAGGTTTCGGACGCTTGATTCGCACCCAATCTGACCGGGGTGTGGTAGCCATCCTTGACCGGCGCATCCTCACCAAGCGTTATGGTAAATTATTCCTGGACTCGCTTCCCCCCTGCACCATGCGGATCGGTTCATTGGGTGAATTACCCCGGGCTACCAAAAATTGGCTCAATCTTTAATCGAGCAGTGCCGGTAGAAAGATCGAGAAAGTGCTGCCTTTTTCTAGCTCACTTTCGACTTCAATACGCCCTTTATGCAGTTCGATCACCGATTTGGCAATTGATAAGCCAAGCCCCACCCCTCTGAATAAATAACCACCGACTTCTTCCAGATGGAAAAATCGCTCAAAAATTCGGTGGAGTGCCTCTGGCGGAATGCCAACGCCCGGATCTTTTATTTTAATCCACACCTCTCGCCGGTCAAACCCCACCAGTACTTGAATTTCCCCTCCGTTTGGACTAAATTTCATGGCATTATCCAGGATTGCACCAATGGCGCGCTCCAGGCTGTTTGGATCGCCAGAAATTTTTGGCAAATTCGGACCAATCAAGAAACTCATTCCGATGCTGCCTTTTTCCGCTTGGGTGCGCTGTTTCTCGACCATCGCGGCCACAACTTTCCCCAAATCCACGGGGATAAAAGATGGAAGGATAATTTCCATCTCTTGTAAAAAGAGGATATTATTCACTAGTCCAATAATTTGCTGTAGATTATTAGATACGGTGCCCAAAGCCATATGCAGCATTTCTCCTTGCACATTTTGGAGGCGGACCATATCCACAAAGCCGCTGGCTACCGTCAGTGGAGTTCGCAGTTCGTGCGCAACAACCGTCAGGAATTCCGACCGGGCAAATTCCTCTTCAGCCAATCTCTGATAAGCTGTGGCAAGCTCAGATGCCTTCAAGCGTAGATCTTCAATCGCCAGGTCATTATTCTCTCGCAGTCGACGGGTCACTTCACGCACCATCGACATGGATACGCTGCTGTTTCTTGCCACCAGCTCATCAAAATGATCTTTGTAAATTTCCAATACCGTTACAGGCACGTTCGTCCTGACAGACGCTGCCCGCGGTGCATCTTGGATCAAAGCCATCTCGCCAAAAAAATCGCCTGGCTTTAGATTCGCCAGAAAGCGATCTTGGGATTCATTGATCACCTTGGTTACCTTGACTTCCCCTTCGAGTAATATGTAAAAAGTATGTTCCACTGCCCCCTCGGCGCATAACAAGGCCCCAGCTGGATAAGACTGCACCGATCCAAGGGAGACCATATCGAAAGCCTCAACCTCCGACATCTCTGGGAAGGCCCGGCGAACCACTTCAACAGGCTTTATCTCTTGGGTCATACAAGTCTCCTTTCATAAAAGACTAACCGCGTGCTTCCATAGTCGCGCTGGTCAAATTCCTGAAAATTCGTGATCTCCTCACCGGGCTTAAATGCTACATATTCAATGGGATGGATTTGTACGATGATCCACGCATCTTCAGACACCCATTCTGGATGTAAATCCAGCGCCAGCAATGCTTTTTGCCATAATTCTTTATATTGAGGGGGAGCAATATAAACATAATCAAAACGACCTTTCGGAGTCCGCTCGAAAAGGGTCAAGGCATCTATGCGCTCTACAACTGCCTGTGAATCAAATCCAGTGAGCTGAAGGTTCCGGCGAATTGTCTCCACTGGCTGCCGGTTTAAATCTATGAATAACCCATAAGCAGCTCCCCGGCTGAGCGCTTCAATGCCCACACCGCCTGTCCCGGCGAATAAATCCAGGAAGGAAGCTCCTTGGATATCTGCACCAATAATATTGAACAGGGCTCCTTTAACCTTATCCGTGATCGGTCGAGTGGTATCGCCAGGCACTGAGAAGAGGCGTCTACCGCGTGCTTTTCCACCAATCACCCTCAAACCGCTCATATCTCTACGCTTTTCCGGGCAGCGATGATATTCGCTCGTGGGGCAATGGTCGGCAAAACGCAGCCGGTACCCAGGATAAAGCGCAGACCTTGGGTCTCCTGGATAGCGTCCCGGGCTTCGGCAGTAACCTGAACTGGGTTACCCAGCACCATTGTTTTTTCCCTCTGCAGCCCACCACATAAGAGCCGCGGGTAAATCGATTGTGCTTCAGCCAATGAAGGATACGTATCTCTATCGTGCCAGTTAATGATCTGAACAGGGTAGTCAATAAATTTATGGAACATGACCGCATTACCATGTAAGTGCACCATATTCAGCCAAAAATCCCTGGCTGGCTCTAAAACCTGTAAATCGTAGGGACGACCGAAGCGTTCATACTCATCCTCTGAGAGCAGGGAATAATTAGCCTGCTGGACAGCATAGAATATCCCGTCGATCCCCATGGAGCGAGCAAGCTCCGTAAATCTCAGGGTGCTTTCAGCGATTACTTTTAACCCTGCGTGAACAGCCTCCGGATATTGTCGTAAATGCACCAGCAGAAGATCGGCTCCAGCCAGGTTCTTTGCTTGAGCCAAAGGGCTGAAAATGGTTTGGAGTACAGGCACTGGATCTGACCCAATGCTGCATTCTCCCATCAATAAGCGCAAGCAAACTAATTGCTCGTCTAATTGACCATTGAGTGGGTCCAAAATGCTCAGCCGCGTCCAATCTTCAGGGGTCTGGATAATTCTTCGGGTATAAACACGCGTCCCTTCTGTTGCCCCTTGCCATTCGTCTTGCACTCCCCAATCTCTTAGACAGTAAGAAGAAGCCGGGGTGACCTTGATAAAATCGAAGTCGTACATACGTTGAAAATCTAACGTAGCGGCTGCCAATCCCTCAGGGGTTTGATCATCAACCGGAAAATGTCTCCAAAGCGCAACTGGAGTTCGATCGGGTTTTTTACCACTTAAACAGGTCTCTAATCGCTCGCGTTTACTGTTAGAAAATTTTTTTGAATAAACAGGTTTAAGATTCATTGAATATGCTGCCAAATTTCTTTTTCTAAATTCCAATCGCCTGTTTTCATAAAATTAATATGCCCTTTGGTCAGGCGGCGGAGCATTGCCTGCCGGTCGTAATTCTTCATGCGACTCTGAACTCAGCAAATCCAATACTTTCTCGAAGCACTGGATTGCTTCTTCGGTTTTCGATTCAGCTTTCAATACCATCCCAAGGCAATAATATGCCTCAACTGGATCAGCATCCATAGCAAGCGCAGCACGAAGATCATTCTCTGCATTTTCGTATTGCTTCCGGGCATAATATGCGACTCCACGTTTTAGAAACTCTTCTCCGCTGGTTAAATTACGCATGGTTGCAGGATCAACGGTGATCGACTTTACTTTAAATATTTCCTTCTTCTTAAACATTGGGTTCACTCACCTTTTTTAGGATTCTTACCCCGCCTTTTAAGGATAAATTTATGGATCGAGGGTTTTCTTTTGCAATCGTTGCAGCAAAGTATTTAGTTCATTTTCTTCTTTCTCCTGGCTGGAGAAGAATTCTTCCATAAACGTTGAGCGCCGCATCCGTAAAGTCATCGGCGCAACTTCAAAGAGATCTTGTTCTGACACTTCTTTCCGACCATCCAAAGCTGTAAAAGCGCGCGCTGCTTCGAAAAAGGTAATTTCTGCCCTGGACGAATCTAGTTTCAATCGATTGATTATTTCTAAACCGAAACCAGCTACTGGATCTGGCAGGGTTACCTCAGGCAATGAATCTCGAATGAGCTGTATTTCATTTTGGACTAATGCAGTTTCATCCGCAAACTGCTGAACCACGCTGCGCGGTTGTGCCTGGTAGGCTTGAACCCTTCGATAAACCTCCAGTCGATCGCTCGCTTTATTCAAGCCATGCACAACCACCCGCAATCCAAATCGATCCATTATTTGCGGACGTAATCGCCCTTCCTCTGGATTCATCGAGCCAATCAAGACAAAACGAGAGCGAAAAGTAGCCGATAATGGTCCCCGCCGGACTGTATAGGAGCCCTGGGCTGATGCATCTAAGATTGCATCGACAACCTCATCGCCCAAAAGGTTTACTTCATCCACATACAACAAATTTCGATCCGCTTGCGCCAGGATACCTTTTCGCATACGCAAACGATCTTGCGCTGCCAGGCGCTCATCCATTCCTCCAACGACATCATCTAACCGCGCGTTGAGAGGCAGCTCCACCAGGTGTACTTTATCCAGTTTATAAAGGGGCTCCCCCATTGCATACTTTCGAGCGCAATCGGGGCATACCGCTTCGATTCCCCCAATTTCGATATCATCTGGCATGCAGCCATAATAGCACAAGCTGCGCGGCGTCTCAGGCAGCAGATCTACCAGAACTCCGTACGGCGGTTGTCTTGCCAGTTCCCCTGGGTCCAATCAATAAGACTCCCCCAACAGTCGGGTTTACCAGTGATATTAATAGGGCGAGTTTCATTTCGCGCTGGCCAACCAGAGCCAGGAAGGGAAAAGGTAAAAATTCCGCCAGGCCAGCATCGCCCTCATCGGTTGGCTGCCAGTGGGCTCGCCCGGTTACCTGATCAATTAATTCGCGTAAAGTTCTGAATTGTGGAACAAATCCTTCCCCCTGGATAGGAACTGACGATGGGTGTACAGGTTCTTCACTCATCCAGACTAATCCATATCTTCACGCAATTCACCGGCATCGAGAGATGGCATCAATTCAGGAGCTTCTTCCAAAACATCGATCATCCCTTGCGTCAGCTCAGGCATCATTGGAGCTAAAGGCACACTCGGAGGGCAGTTCACGGGTTTGGGCGGGGGAGGCAATTCTTTCCGGGGCTGGTCAAAACCATCGGAAACTCGCCGGATGATACGAGGATCATTGGTCAGGTTCCCAACAAAATGACCGTGCACTGAATATACTTTTCGTTCATTCGTAACCCATCCAATCCATTCACCCTGCCGGTTGAAGACGTATGGATAAACGAGCAAAGCGCCTAAATCACCGCGTGTTGTATATATTGGGATAAGCCTGCGAGGTGTCTCCATATTTTTATTATACATGCTTCATTCTACATCACTATATGTCCAATATCGATTGACAAAGAAATTCCAGAACATCACAATGATCACTGCAATTGCCAAAGTAAAATTTTTCGCTAAAAATTCAGGTGTAAAGAGCGAAAAACGCAAGGGTAACCAATTAAAGAGTCGCAAAAAGACCGGCTCCAGAAATGCCAGGATTGGAACCCGGATTAATAATCCTGCAGCATTTACAATTGTGAATTCGCCTAATTGGCGTAATACGGATTTGCTGCGAGAATCCGGGTATGTCCAATAGCGATTCCAGGTAAAGTTACTGAGTATGGCAGCAATAAATGAAATTGTTCCTGCAAGGACCAGCGGAAAACCGAAGGCGTTGGTCAATACATTCATCACACCAAAATCCACGATCGCGCCGAATATTCCTACAACGAGAAAACGTAAAAAGCGCGTACGTTCACGAGGATTCGTTAGAACTACTGTCATACTAATCCCATCTTCTTTTGAAAATACGGAATCGTCTTCAGGAGACCTTCTTCAAGGTTGATTTTAGGCTCCCAACCTAAAATTTGACGGGCGCGGGTTATGTCAGGGCGGCGGCGTTGCGGATCACTTTCCCCTCGCTGGGCAGACTTGTACATGACCCCTGCCGGATTGCCAACCATGCGGCTGATTGTTTCTGCAAATTCCAGGATGGTTGTTTCTACCGGGTTACCAATATTCACAGGTTGGTGCTCGTCTGAATAGAGTAAACGGATAATTCCATCAATTAGGTCATCCATATAACAAAAACTCCGCGTTTGCTGACCATCTCCGTAGATTGTCAAAGGTTCACCCTTCAAGGCTTGTTGTAAGAAGTTGGGCAGTACACGCCCATCCTCCAGATGCATACGCGGTCCATAGGTATTAAAAATACGTACAATCCGTGTATCAATTCCGTGATACCGATGGTAAGCCATCGTCAAAGCTTCCGCAAACCGTTTTGCTTCGTCATACACAGAGCGAATACCTATTGGATTCACATGTCCCCAATACGCTTCCGTTTGAGGATGTTCCAAAGGGTCTCCATAGATCTCACTAGTAGAAGCTAGCAAGAAACGTGCCTGGTGTGCCCTGGCCACGCCTAAGGTATTATGCGTCCCAAGCGCACCAGCTTTCATCGTCTGGATCGGTAAATTAACATATCCCAAAGGCGAACTCTTATTGGGGCTGGCAGGAGATGCAAAATGGAGCACAGCCTCTATCTTCCCAGGTACAAAAATAAAATTAGAAACATCATGCCGGATAAATAGAAAATTTTCATTCCCAGCCAGGTGAGCAAGGTTATCAGGGTTTCCAGTGATAAAGTTGTCCATGCCTACTACCTGGTGTCCTTCTTTCAAAAGCCGATCGCACAGATGGGAACCCAGAAAACCAGCTGCACCTGTAATTAAAATACGCATATTCATCTCCAATCAATTCGAACGGTTAATCCATCTCCAGTAATTTGCTGAGCCTGCCCATCAGCTGTATCTACCAGCCAAATATTATTTTGGTAGACCACTCCAATCGCAAATGCCCCTCCTTCCTCTAAGGGAGAAGGTGACCAAACGACATGTTGAGGATCCAGGCCCTGCGCTCCAGAGTCTGGAAAGAGTACCTTTTTATTGGATCCATCTCGATCGCTGGTAATTAATTGATAACGGCTGGTATCACTTTGAGATGGGAGTATCGCCTGTAAAAATGCCACTCTCGAGGCAGCTTCTTCAGGAAGAGATCCTCCACTGGTTTGTAAAGGAGATGCCGCAGGGTATGCAAACATTCCAACCTGGGAGGCTAAATTGACCGAAGGACCTGCTTCTAGCGGATTGGCAACTAGATCGAAGACCGTAGACTCTTCTGGAGATGGCGAACCCTCAGCTGCAAGGTGATCGACCAGGTATAGAATCTTCCCATCTGGTGACCAATCGATTCCCGGCACCCAGGCCCAATCACCTCCTGTCTGAAATGGGATCACGTCCCGCAGGGGAGTGATAACAATATCTTCTTGAATACGGATTAAGCCAACTCCGTCCGGGCGCGAATAAGCGATCGTCTCCCCATCTGGTGCCCAGGTGAAATCAGTGCCCCACCAGCCATAAACACCGCCTGAATTTGTGTCAATCAGGCTGCTCGCTTTTGTGACGAATCCGCTCTGGCTTATGCCAATCTGCAGCAAATCATTATTTGCCTGCCAGCCTGGGGCAGCAGAACGTGGTTCCACCGTGGAATACGCAATTGTCAATGAATCTGGTGAGAATTCAGCAAAGTGGACGATATTGGAGGCTTTGAGATCCACCAAAGCGCTTGATCCAGTACCCAGTTGAACCGCCCACAAGGTATTGATGACATTCTCCTGTTTCAAATCACGGGTAAACAATAACCAGTTGCCATCGGGAGAGAGTGAGAAGATTCGACCATCCAGGTCACTTGTGGTCACAACCGCTCTACGCTCTCCGGTTGTCCTTTCCATGATCCAGGCATTCCCTCCAGAAAGATAAGCCAATTTCCCAGGAATTGGAAGGGTTGTGAAGGGAGTTTGACTGCCGACCA
Source organism: uncultured Chloroflexia bacterium (assembly GCA_963754615.1). Taxonomy (GTDB): domain Bacteria; phylum Chloroflexota; class Anaerolineae; order Anaerolineales; family UBA4823; genus CAVVUF01. The sequence continues at coordinate 463,983 of CAVWGW010000012.1, forward strand.
TCACGATTTCTGGAATCGCTTCTTTGAGAATGTTGGTTTTTACCTCAGTCTTTGAAATTTCAACCTCATTCTCGAAAAGCCGGCGGTAAGTGATTTCTTTTATACCATTTTCGCCGGGTTGACTCAAGCGGGTTTCCCCCACTGGTAGAGATTCGTTTTGAACTACCTGGCGCTCAAACGGAATCGTCACTTGTTCAACTTCAAATTCCTCTTTCACTCTTGTCAAATCAATCGTCGACCCATCAGTCAACACCGTATATACCGGGGGATCGCTTCGATCTAACTCGGATAAAGTTATGCCTGCCTTAATAAATGCCTGTTGCACAGTGCTTCCAGTGGGCAGCTCAACCCGGTAAAACTTTCCATCTGCATTGACCACAACAGAAAGTTGCGCTTGTGTCACCTGAGGCGGCGTACAAGCAAACAGCCATAAACACACGAATGTGAATACGCAAAAACGCTTAACCAGGATGGTGAGTTGGCTTACATTCATAACGTAGGTGGCAGTGGTATAATTTCACCGAATTACGGTCGGTATCCTTTAATCGTCAGAATACCGTCACTGACCGTGATACTTTCAACAAAAAACGCTTCACCGGCTTGTTGAAGGTAATCCGTAAGGAATCGGTCCGCCAGGTCTTGGATCGTGGTCACCATCGAGTCTGGAGCTGAAAACGGTCCCATGCTCACCGAGATCAAATCCAGCTGCGCTTGTCCTGAAGAATTGACCTGAGGTTCAAACACAATTTTTACGGGCATATTGAGGTTTCCAGTTTGAAAATCGCCGGTCAAAGTGATCATTCCATCGCGTAAATAAACCTGAGGGTTCGAGATAACGAACTCATTTTGATCTTGCAGCTTCTGTGCTAGCAAGGAGGTAATTTCCTCTTCAGATAAGGAAAGTTCAACCTCTTGTCCTTGTGCAGCCTGGTTCATTGAATCATCCAGCTTTGACTCAAGTGTAGCAACGGCTTCAGTGCTAACCGCAATTGTCTCCAATGGAGTTTGAGTCTCTTTTGCAGAAATCCGGCAGGCCAGGTTGACCAACAACAATAAGAGGATTAGAAAAACGGATATGTAATGGTAAAATTTGATTTTCATAGCCCTGAATTATAGCATGAGCAGCGAGACTATCCTAGAAAACCCTGAAGAATTGAGAAGAGATATTGATCTTCTTAACTTGCTTGAAGCGCTGCTTTTTGTCGCGCCGGGAGCAGTTCCTCCCGCTCAATTCGCCTCGGCATTGGATTTACCCGTCCAAGAAGTGGAAAATGGATTAAAAATCCTGGAAGCTCAATTTTCGACGCGCGGCGTGCGCTTGCAGTGGCATATGGGGCGTGTACAGTTAACCACCGCTCCAGAAACCGCACAGCTGGTCGAACGCTTTCTCGGTCTAGAAGCCTCCAGCCGGTTAAGCCGGGCGGCACTGGAAACTCTGGCAATTATTGCCTATCAGCAGCCTGTCACCAGGCCCGAAATCGATGCGGTTCGGGGAGTAAACAGCGATGGCGTATTAAAATCGCTGCTGAGCAAAGGGTTAATCTCAGAAGCTGGGCGTGCTGAAAGGCCAGGCAGGCCAATACTTTACACAACCACATCCGATTTCCTTGGTCACTTTGGCTTGAGTACTCTTGCAGAGCTGCCCCCCCTGGCTCCGATTGAGCCACTTCGACCAGAAATACAACATACCAACGTACTCAAAACATGAAATATAGCTTTCGCAAACCGTAGGAGGATTTCTCATGAAAGTCTCAGTTTTTGGTGGTGGATCTACTTATACACCTGAGTTGGTCAATGGCTTCTTAGCGCGCCTCGAAAACTTTCCGCTCACAGAACTATGGCTTGAAGACATTAACGCTGAACGTCTCTCAATTGTGGGTGGGTTTGCTCAAAGAATGGTTAAGGCTAAAGGTGAGCCTTTCAAGGTTGTCCTTACAACCAATCAACGTGAAGCGATCCAGGGCGCTTCCTATGTAACCACACAGCTTCGGGTAGGAATGATGGAAGCCCGCCGCGCCGATGAATACCTTGGTTTAAGGCATGGTTTAGTTGGTCAAGAAACCACTGGTGTCGGTGGAATGGCAAAAGCGCTGCGGACTATTCCGGTTATATTAAGCATTGCCAGGGATATCCGCGAATTATCGCCAGGAGCACTCTTGGTCAATTTTACCAATCCTTCCGGCATTGTCACCGAAGCTATGCAGCGATATGTTCCGGAAGTTCCCTCGGTGGGGGTATGTAATGTCGCCATCACAACGAAAATGGGAATTTTGAAGGGTTATGAGGAAGTTACCGGTCAAAAGATCGATCCCTCACGGGCAGAATTGGATACCCTTGGGCTCAATCATCTCTCCTGGCACCGTGGTTTCATCCTGGATGGCGAGGATATTTGGTCACAAGTGTTCCCAGCTTACCTTGAGCAGCTGCGCCAGGATCCTGACCCAGATTGGACTGTCCGTCTTATCGAAACCCTGGGGATGATGCCTAATTATTATCTCCAATATTTCTATTACACCGACCATAAAATAGAAAGCCAGCAGAAATGGCCTCCTTCGAGAGCCGAAGAAGTTATCGAAGTCGAGAAGGATTTACTGAAAGATTATGCCGATCCCAATTTAACAGAACCGCCGGCTGATCTGATGAAACGTGGCGGCGCATATTATTCAACTGTAGCCACCCAGTTGTTGAACGCTCACTACAACAATCTCCATGAAACCCATGTTGTAAATACCCGCCACCAAGGGATGGTGCCCGGATGGCCTTCGGATTGGGTTCTGGAAATGCCCGCGAAAGTAGATCGCCAGGGAATTCACCCCTTACCAGCCAAACCGCTGCCTCCAGTCTGCTTCGGGCTCCTGGCTCAAGTGAAAGCCTACGAATTGCTAACTGTGGAAGCTGCCGTGCATGGCGATCGAGATGCAGCCTACCAGGCCCTAATTACCAACCCAATCGGTCCAAAACCCGATAAAGCCCAGGCAGTCTTGGAAGATTTACTGGAAACAAATCGAGCTCACCTACCCCAGTTTTGGAAGGAATAAGCATGGCTTCTTATTTTATCGGTGGTGATATAGGCGGAACGCATACGCGCATCCTGGTATCCGATGAGGCTGGTGACGTACTCGGTTTTGGAGATGGGGGTTCGGGAAACCATGAAGGCGTTGGATATACCGGTTTCGAAGCAGCAATCTCAGAAGGTACCTCCCATGCCCTCTCCAAAGCAGGTTTAACACTTGAACAAATCAAAGGGGCTGGATTTGGCATTGGAGGATATGACTGGCCTTCCCAGCGCCAACCCCACCTGAACAGCCTGGCTAAGGTTGGCTATACAATGCCGGTGGAGATTGTCAATGACACGGTCATCGGAATCGTGGCTGGCTCTGAAGAAGGTTGGGGAATCGGAATTGTCTCCGGTACAGGCTGTAATTGTTGGGGGTGGGACCGGGGACGTCAAAAAATTGCTCACTTGACGGGTGGTGGAGGTTGGATGGGCGAGGCTGCTGGCGCGGGTGAACTTGTTGCTCAGGCTGTGCGCGCAGTTTCGCATGCCTGGAGTGGACGTGGGCCTCAAACACAGCTCTCTCAGGTATTTGTCGAACTAACCGGTGCAAAGAATCCAGAAGATTTATTAGAGGGGATGATGGATCTGCGCTACCAGGTCAGGTCGTCTGCAGCTCCTCTCGTCTTTCAGACAGCTTATGCGGGTGATCCAACTGCCATCAATATTATCCAATGGGCAGGTTCAGAATTGGGAGAAATGGCCAAGACGATCATTAAACAGCTCAACTTTGAAGCTTTGGCTTTTGATGTGGTCATGATCGGCAGTATGTGGGAAGGCGGATCGATGCTGATTGATCAGGCGCGTAAGACGATTCAAGCGTATGCTCCTGGTGCACACATGGTGCGGCTGAATGCACCGCCCGTGGTCGGTGGAGTCTTGCTGGGGATGGAAGCCGCCGGCATCAAACCTGGGCAAGTAGTTCGTCAAAGGTTGATCGAAAAATCCAGCAACCTTTAATTGAGACTTGGAAATTAAAGGCATTCTTTCTGCAGCGTGTGAACATCAAGCTGAACCGCAGTCCTAAACGAGTTCTTTTCAACATGCGGGTTTAGGATATTGGTATGATAGAGATTGTTCATATCCATAATATAACCTCCCAACCTGGATTATAATGATTCGCATGGAAGAACGCATACAAAAAATTTTAGCACGTGCCGGATTTGGTTCACGACGCGCTTGTGAAACCTATATCACTGCAGGTCGAGTCCGCGTCAACGGGACGGTAGCCCAATTAGGCGGGAAGGCTGACCCTGAGAAAGACCACATAACCTTGGACGGCAGTCCAATTCCCAAGCCTGAAATCGATGGTTTATGTAGCCTTGTGTAAACCGCGCGGCGTGCTTTCGGCTGTTGAGGCTCCGGACCCGCGCCCCACTGTACGTGACCTGGTGCCCTTGCCTGGTACCCTATACCCGGTAGGTCGTCTGGATGCAGAGAGTGAGGGTTTGATCCTGCTTACGAACGATGGGGAGCTTGCCAACCAGTTGACTCATCCAAAATATGGGCACGAAAAAGAATACCGCGTTCTCGTTGCCCGCCATCCTGATGAAAAACAGCTTGCAGCTTTTCGGCATGGGATCATCATGGAAGATGGCTACCATACGTCTCCTGCTGAAGTTCATATCGAAAGTTTCCACGGTAAAGGTGCCTGGTTGAAAATTATCTTGCGAGAAGGGCGAAAACGTCAAATCCGCGAGACCTGCACCCAGGTCGGGTTACCCGTTGTTCGGATTGTACGCGTACGGATGGGAAGTCTTCTGCTCGGCAGCCTAAAACCACGCGAATGGCGAACTCTAACTTCAGCGGAAGTAAATTCTTTAAAGAGAAACAAGCCAGGTGGCTTTCCGAAGCAAAAGAAACCCGTACCTTCCTCCGCTCCAAAAACCCCCGGAAAAACCGGGCGGTCTTCTGGGAAATTAAACCAATCCAAAAAATAATTTAATCGCACCAAAGCTTCCAACTTAGAGATAAATGCTGGGGGGTCTTTGTCACATTTTCCCACAATCTTCGTTTTTATATCGTAGAAAGCAAATGGCTGATCAAGAAATCACATTGCAAGATGCAAAAACATTCAGCCAGATTTATGAACGCTACCTGTTGACCGTTTTTCGTTACATTTATGGAATGACTGGAGGACCCAGACAAGAAGTTGAGGACTTAACTGCTGAGACCTTCTTTAGAGCCTGGAATAAACGCCGTCAATTTCGAGGCAGTGAACAGGCGGCCATCGGTTGGCTGCTGACAATTGCCCGCAATCTCGTTTTCGACACGCACCGGAGAAAAAAATTGCATCCCGAAATTGGCTTTGAGGAAAACTGGAGCGACCTTTATTATTCCAACCAACCCAACCCCGAGATGCAGATTATTGAACAAGAGCAATTTCAAATTTTATGGATGTTGTTGAAAATGTTACAAACCGAACAGCGCGAAATCTTCCTGCTCAGACATGTGTTCGGTTGGCAAGTGAAGGAAATTGCCACATTAACCCACTGTAATGAAAACACCATTTCAGTGAACCTCCATCGAACGATGAAGAAAATCCAACAAGATTGGCCGAACGATGTCTAAACGAATGACCGAAGATCATCAAAACCAAACCTCTCCCTCAGAAGAACAAATTGTCGCCTTACTCTCCAGATTCCAACCGAAACCCAGGAAGGAATTTTATCAATCGATGAGTAAGACACCCTGGAATCAAGAGAACCGCTCAAAATTTATTTTCAACCACCGAGAAAGTAGCGTGATCCGACTGGTCTCTTTTACTATTCTCACATTCTTATTGATACTGCTTCCCTATCTCTTCACGCCATCTTTACTTTCCAATGCACGCCAGCTTTTCCGTTTCTTTTGGGTTCACGATGAAAATACTCGTTCTATCGAAGTTACCTATACCCCTACTTCAACTTCAGATTCACCCTTTCTCGAACCTGCCTTTCCTTTATCCATTGAAGAAGCAGCTGCAACCGCTGGCTATCAATTAAAAATCATCACCGCTTTGCCAGCAGGAGTCATCCTAGATGGCGCTGCCTATGATCCTACGCGCCATGCCGTGTTGATCAGGTATGCTGGGGAAGGAATAACAATCCTATTTACCCAGCGTGAGAACGCTCATTTAACTGAATATGCCAGCGTCGGTTCGGACGCTTCAGCCGAGATCGTAACCGTGCGTGGGGTACAAGGTGAATACATTCCAGGAGGCTGGGTAGTTCAATCACTGAGTACCCAGCAGCTCCAATTGGAAACTCAAACGGTCAATCTCATCTGGGAAAACCAGGCTGGAATGGCGACATTACGCTGGGAAGAAAACGGGTATGTCTATGAAATTGTGGTGACAAGCTTTCAGAATATGTCACAAGCAGAAATTCTGGCAATTGCCGAATTTATGCGCTGATTTCATCGTTTATAATTACGCTACTCTCTTACAAGGATTAGGTATGTCTTTAAATTCTGAAACCCATTCACCATCTTCCTGGCTTGATCAGCCGATTTTCGCAAAACTCAACCTGGACTGGGAGAAAGTGATCTTCGCAGCCATCATGATATTTGCGGTTTTTACTCGCTTTTATATGCTTGAGCCCCGCGTGATGAGCCATGATGAGACCTCACACACGTATTTTTCATGGCTCTTATACAAAGGAAATGGGTATGCCCACGATCCTGTGACCCATGGCCCGCTCCAGTTCCACCTGGTTGCGCTATCCTATTTCATGTTCGGTGACAGCGACACCAGCGCCCGTATCCCAGCCGTCTTATTCAGCATCGCTACCGTCTGGTTTGCCTGGTATTACCGGCGTTACCTGGGCAGGGCAGGAGCCTTGGTTGCAGCCCTCCTACTCACTATTTCCCCGTTTATGCTCTATTATGGGCGTTATGTTCGGAATGAGGCCTTCGTTGCCCTGTTTGGGGTGATCAACATCTGGGCCATTCTGCGTTACTTAGAGACCGGTCGTCCGCGTTATATTTACTGGCTAATCCTGGCAACCGCCTTGCATTTTACGACTAAAGAGACTTCATACATTTATGCCGCGCAATCGCTTCTGTTCTTGGGTTTGTATTTCATAAACCAGCTTTCGATGCGCGAATGGTCCGACAAGCAAACCCGTACCATCTTCTTCTTGGCTATCATCATTGGGATAGTTTTAATCACCGCTGGTTTTGGGCTCCGGGAATTGGTTGGGAAAACCGCTGTACCTGCCGTTGAACCTGCTGCTGGCGAAGTTGCTACAGCAGCACCATCCTCCCCTGCTCGTTTGGGTGGTTCTTTGTTAATGATCGGAGGTCTTGCCGGTTTGGCTGTGGCAGCTTATGCAGCCCTTAAAGATCTTGGTTTGGATGGGATTCGAAAGGAACGTTCTTTTGACTTATTGATTATCTTGGGTACTCTGGTCTTGCCCCTTCTCTCCGCTTTCGTGATTAATTTCGTGGGATGGCAAGTCCCCATCAACATGACTCAAGTACAAAGCCTGACCCAAACCCAGATCCTCCAAATGGCTTTGATTATTGTCCCAATGTTCTTGCTTTCAATCGCCATTGGCTTATGGTGGAATAAGCGTGAGTGGTTGATCAACGCTGGAATTTTTTGGGGGATATTTGTCGTTTTTTACACGACCTTATTCACCAATGGTGCCGGCTTCTTCACCGGGCTGGTAGGTTCTCTAGGTTACTGGCTGGCTCAGCAAGGGGTAAACCGGGGCGGGCAGCCATGGTATTACTACACTGGGCTTCTGGTACCAATCTATGAATTCCTACCTTTGATCGGTTCGCTGCTGGCCGTCCTCGTAGCGGTGATACGGAGGCCTTCGCCAACCCCAAGTGTGCAGGAATTCTCTGATGCCGAAACTGCCAAATATGGGGATGATTCGATCCAACCCGTTCCGGTCTTTGGACTGTTGGCGTTCTGGAGTTTTACCAGTGCATTGGCATACACCCTTGCCGGTGAAAAGATGCCCTGGCTAACTGTTCATATAACAATTGGCATGATCCTGCTAGTTGCCTGGTTGATTGGCTGGATGCTGGAAACTTTCGACTGGGAAAATTTCTGGAAAAATCGCGGTATATTGACCCTGGTATTAACCCCGGTCTTTTTAATCAGTGTCATTGTCTGTGTGGGGGCATTTTTGGGAGCAAATCCGCCTTTCCAGGGAAAATCGCTTGAGCAATTAAGTGCTACCAGCACATTTCTCTTATCCCTCATCGCAGCAGTTGCTACTGGGATAGGGCTTTTCTATCTCCTACGGAATTGGCTGCCAGGGCAAGTCATGCGCTTGTTCGGACTCGGTTTATTTGGGCTGCTTGCTTTTCTGACCGCCCGCGCTGCCTTCATGGTCTCTTACATCAATTACGATTTGGCGACTGAATTCATGTTTTATGCGCATTCAAATCCGGGCGTCAAGCAAGCCCTTGCCCAGATTGAAGAAATATCTCGCCGCACTACGGGCACATTGGATCTTACAGTTGCATACGATGACTTAACCACCTATCCTTATTGGTGGTATCTAAGAAACTATCCTAACCAAAAATACTATGGAGCAGATCCAACCCGTGATCTGCGCGATGTACCGGCAATTCTAGTGGGCGAGAAAAACTATGGAAAAATAGAACCCGTTGTAGGGCAGGCTTTTAACGAATTTAATTATGGTCGTATTTGGTGGCCTAACCAGGATTACTTCGATCTAACCTGGGAACGGATTTGGAACGCCGTTAAAGATCCTAAGATGCGTTCAGCCATTTTCCAGATTTGGCTCAATAGGAGCTACAAGGAGTATGGGCAGGTCACCGGCAAAGATATGAGCTTATCGAATTGGTACCCCTCCGAGCGGATGCGCCTCTATATCCGCAAGGACATCGTAAACCAGCTTTGGAATTATGGGACTATTCCATCTGAAGAAGCAGTTGTTGCGGATCCTTATGAGGGTAAGAAAACCAGCCTGACTCCAGACCTCATCCTCGGAACACAGGGGAGTGACCCCGGGAAATTCCAAAAACCCCGTAATCTTGCTGTTGCAGCAGATGGCACACTCTACATCGCCGATACCGAAAATCATCGTATCCAACACATCAAGACCGATGGCACTGTTCTGCAGGAATGGGGAACCTTCGCAGATTCTTCGCAGGGTGCTGCCCCTGGCAGCACATTCTACGAACCATGGGGAATTGCTGTTTCTCCTGATGGCTCGGTTTTCATCGCCGATACCTGGAACCATCGCATACAGAAATTCAGCGCCACGGGTGAATTCATCACCATGTGGGGCTCTTTTGGCCAGGCAGAAACTCCTACCTCGTTTTGGGGTCCGCGTGGTTTGGCTTTTGATTCAAAAGGGCATTTATTTGTTACCGATACCGGTAATAAACGCGTGGTTATCTTTGACACAAACGGGAATTATATCAACCAGTTTGGCTCGATTGGTATGGGACCCGGACAGTTTGACGAGCCTGTCGGCATTGCAATATCAAAGGTTGATGTTGTTTATATCGCGGATACTTGGAACCAGCGCATCCAGGCTTTCATGAGTGATGCGAGCGGCAACTATTCCCAATTGGTCTCCTGGGATGTTGTTGGATGGTATGGTCAGTCGCTTGATAATAAACCTTATATGGCAATCGATTCGAATGACCATCTTTTTGTCTCAGACCCTGAGGGTTACCGGATCTTGGAGTTCAGCGCTACCGGTGAATTCGTCCGCTATTGGAGTGACTTTAGTGCCGGAACGGATGGATTGAACTTACCGGTAGGTGTGGTGGTTGATGCAGAGGGTAAGCTTTGGGTAGCTGACAGCGGAAACCACCGGATTCTGCGTTTTACCCTCCCACCCCAATAACACGCAGAAAATACGGAAACGACAGAGAAAAGACACTGATGCATTATTATTAAGCCAGTTATAAGTTTCTTCCTCCTTTTTAGGTGACGTTTGTGATGTCCGCTATTAAGTGCCGGTGGTATAATCTTTTTCGCAAACATTCAGGGCTTCTGCTCATTTAAACGCGGAGTTATGCTGTATGAAACTACATGAATATCAATCAAAACAAATATTTGCTAAATATGGTGTGCCAATCCCCAAAGGTCAGGTAGCGACCGATGCGGTGAGGGCCAAAGAGATCGCCAAGGAACTGGGCGGGCGTGTAGTGATCAAGTCACAGGTGCTTGTCGGTGGGCGTGGCAAAGCAGGTGGAATCCGGTTGGCGAAGACTCCCCAAGAAGCTGAAGAAGTTGCCGGCCAGATCCTGGCAATGGAAATCAAAGGTCTCCCGGTGCGGAAAGTCCTTGTGGATGAAGCCGCAAACATCGAAAAGGAAATTTACCTCGGAATAACAAACGACCGAGCCTTTCGTAAACCTGTGATGATGGCTTCTGCAGCTGGAGGCGTTGAGATTGAAGAGGTTGCCCGTACAACTCCAGAAAAAATTATCAAAGTTCATATTGACCCCCTGCTTGGGATCAAAGATTACCAGACTCGAGATATTGCCCTGGGTATCGAGCTCCCCAGAGAATATTGGAAAGCCTTCAACCAGATCGCTTTCGGACTTTGGCGCGCTTACTTAGAAAGCGATGCAACCCTGGCTGAAATAAACCCACTGGTGATCACCGACGATAAAAAATTAGTTGCCCTGGATGGCAAAATGGTATTGGATGACAATGCTCTCTTCCGCCACCCCGACCTGGCAGAGTTGCGCGATCTGGATGCCGAGGTTCAATCTGAGATCGAAGCGCGAAAATATGGTCTTACCTTTATCAAGCTGGGGGGAAATATTGGCTGCATGGTGAATGGTGCAGGCTTAGCGATGACCACGATGGATATCATCAAGCTGTTCGGAGGGGAACCAGCCAACTTCCTTGACATTGGCGGGGGCGCTGGGGCTGATAAAGTGGCGGCCGCTATGCGCATCATTCTCTCCGATCCGAACGTAAAAGCCATTCTTTTCAATATCTTCGGCGGGATCACTCGCTGTGATGAAGTAGCCCGTGGAATTTTAACCGCTCTCGAAGAGGTAAAACCGAACGTACCGATGATTGTGCGTTTAGTCGGGACAAATGCCGAAGAAGGACGTAAATTACTCTCTCAGGCGAAGATGATTACGGCAGAAACGCTGGTTGAAGCAGCGAAAAAAGCTGTCGCCGCGGTTGCCCAGGCTTAAAGAGGTTGTTAAAATGAGTATATTAGTCAATAAAAATACACGCTTGTTGGTCCAAGGTATCACCGGCAATGAAGGTCTGTTCCATACCCAACAAATGGTTGCCTTCGGTACGAATGTGGTTGGAGGCATTACTCCTGGCAAAGGTGGTGAATGGGTGCTGGGGAACATTCCCGTTTTCGATTCTGTCAAAGTAGCTGTCGACGCCACCGGCGCGAATACAATTATTTCGTTCGTCCCAGCCCGTTTTTCTGCGGACGCGATCTTCGAAGCTGCAGATGCAAGTATTCCTTTGATCGTGTGTATCACTGAAGGCGTGCCAGTTCAAGATATGATGCGGGTAAGAAATTACCTGGACCAGAAAAACCTCCGCCTGGTAGGTCCAAACTGCCCCGGCTTGCTTACCCCGGGTGAGGCTAAAGTTGGAATCATTCCTGGAAATATTTCGATCCCCGGCAATATCGGTGTTGTATCGAGATCTGGTACACTGACATATGAGGTTCTCTATGCCCTGAAGCAAGTAGGGATGGGCGTCACCACTTGTGTTGGAATCGGAGGCGACCCAATCAACGGCACAAACTTCATTGACTGCCTGGAAATGTTTAATGCTGACCCTGCTACTGAGAAAGTTGTGATGATTGGCGAAATTGGTGGCACAGATGAAGAAAAAGCCGCTCAGTACGTGGCCCAATATATGACGAAGCCAGTTGTCAGCTTCATCGCTGGCCAAACAGCTCCCCCTGGAAAACGCATGGGACATGCAGGTGCAATTGTTGAAGGTGGATCTGGTCTTGCTGTCGATAAAATCAAGGCACTCAAAGCCGCAGGCGTCCGCGTGGCTTCACACCCTGAAGAAATCCCCACTCTATTGAAGTAAAAGTAAGATTAATCTTATAAGGAATAAAAAGACCCTTACGGTGCAATAGCCCTAAGGGTCTTTTTCAACGCGAACCCATGAAGCACTATGAATGAGCTTCGAGATACTTCACTGCGTCAGATACGGTTTGGATCTTCTGAGCATCTTCGTCAGAAATTTCACCACCGAATTCATCTTCGAAAGCCATGATCAACTCAACCAGATCTAACGAATCGGCTTCCAAATCCTCCCGGAAGGAAGCCTCAACCGTCACCTTAAACTCGTCAACACCCAGGATATCGACAATGATTTTCTTCACGCGTTCAAAATAATCGGACATGGGAATAACCTCCTCACTATACATTGAAATTGGCATCCAATTGGGCAATTTTAACCTCGCATCGAAATCTGTCAAGCCCTGGTACATATCGCTTTGATGAATTGTTGACAGCCTCTACTTGGGCTGGTAAGATTGCCTCACCCACAAAAAACCCCTTCTCATGAAAAAAGTTACGCCGATTATCTCCCGTAAAACAGACCACATTCGCATCAACCTTGAAGAAGATGTGCAATCTCACCTTTCGACCGGGTTGGAGCGTTACCGTTTTTTACACCGGGCTTTGCCTGAATTAAACCTGGAGGATATTGACCTGGGTTTAACCTTATTCGGAAAACGACTAAAAGCCCCACTGCTGATTTCCTCAATGACCGGAGGGACACTTGAAGCACAAAATATCAACCGGACTTTAGCCCAAGCAGCGCAAGAAACCCAGATCGCCATTGGTGTAGGTTCCATGCGTGCCGCACTCGAACATCCTGAGCTTGCTCCTTCCTTCCAAATCCGTCATTTTGCCCCCGATGTGCTGCTTTTTGCAAATTTGGGAGCCATTCAGCTCAACTATGGATATGGTATAAAGGAATGCCTCCAGGCAGTGGAAATGATCGAAGCTGACGCGCTCATTTTACATTTCAATGCCCTACAAGAGGCAGTCCAGCCCGAAGGGGATACTCGCTTTGCGGGGTTGTTGGCAAAAGTGGAGAGCATTTGTCGGGCAATTCCGGTTCCAGTCATTGCAAAAGAAGTGGGCTGGGGGTTTTCACAAAAGGATGTCATCGGTTTAGCAAATGCAGGTGTGGCAGCAATTGATGTTGCAGGGGCGGGAGGAACCTCCTGGTCGCAAGTAGAAGCCTATCGATCAACCGATGAAGATCGCCGTCAATTGGCAGCTGCTTTTATCAACTGGGGCATACCGACCGCCGAAGCGATCCAAATTGCTCACACACAAGCTCCCCATCTGGTATTATTTGCTTCGGGTGGTTTACGATCTGGAATAGATATTGCCAAATGCATTGCATTGGGGGCAGATTTGGGAGGGATGGCTTCCCCTTTCCTTAAGGCAGCTACACAATCCCTGGAAAAAACCATCAAAATGATCGAGATTACCCAGAAGGAGATCCAGATCTGCATGTTCGCAGCCGGGATCGGAAACCTCAACCAACTTAAAGAATACACATTACACTATTCATAAGAAAAAAAATATGTCAACCGAAACACTCACCCAGGTCATGTTGAACGCAATCGAAGAAGAGCTGATCCATGCAGTAACTCAAGGGCACCGCCAGGAGCTGAACAATTTATATGCCATGATGGCATATCATATGGGTTGGGAAGGAGAAGGCGCCGGGGTAGAAGCGCGCGGAAAACGGATCCGTCCCCTATTGGTATGCTTAACTTGCGCTGCAGCCGGTGGGGAATGGGAAAAAAGTCTACCAGCAGCTGCAGCCGTGGAGCTGGTGCACAATTTTTCCTTACTTCACGATGACATCGAAGATGACAGCCCCATCAGGCGAGGAAGGCCGACGGTTTGGAAAAAATGGGGAGTTCCTCAAGCCATTAACACCGGTGACGCGATGTTAACCCTTGCCCATCTCACGCTATTGGGGTTGGAATCCACCTGCTCAATCCAATCAGCACTTCAAGCCTCAGCCATCTTGCACGAGACCTGCCTGGAATTAACCCAAGGCCAGTACTTGGATATGGCTTTCGAGTTTGAAAATGAGCCCAGTATTGAGGCTTATTGGTTAATGATCAGCGGTAAAACGGCGGCATTACTTGCCGCCTGCACCGAGCTCGGAGGTTTGGTAGCCGGTTGTTCACAAAAAGAACAACAGGCATATCATGAATTTGGACATACGCTTGGGCTGGCTTTTCAAACCCAGGATGATTACCTGGGCATATGGGGAGACGAAGAATTGACCGGTAAATCGGCAGAAAGCGATTTAGCAGCCGGGAAGAAAACCCTACCCATATTGTTTGGATTGCATCAAAGAGGTAATTTTTATGAGCGTTGGGGCCAAAAACCCATTGCGCCTGATGATGTGCCAGCCTTAGCCAAACTTCTAGAAAATGAGGGAGCAAAAGGCTATACGCAGCAAGCCGCGGATCTCCTTACCCGGGATGCCCTGCAATCTCTCGATGCCGCTCACCCAAAAGGTGTGGCGGGGCAGGCTCTAAAAAACCTCGCTCTCAGGTTACTGAATCGCCAGGGTTAAAGAGCTAAATAAATTCGCAGAACACCTGGTTTCCTAATAATCGGCCGCGCGGCGTTAAGCGCAGCAGCTGCTTGTCATGGAGATGTTCCAGCAAGCCTTTTTTCATTAACTTTCCAATCACAGGACCAAATTCATCCTCTAAGGAAGTCTTAAAACGCTCCTGAAAATCTTGTTCAGAGACCCCTTCTTGCACAAGGCGCAAGCCCATCATCATGTATTCCCCAATTGCCCGCTGCCGATCAACTGCCGAAACCTCTACTGCGGCAGGTGAGGCAGGAAACACCAGTCCTTCATCTCGATGCTCAGTTGACATGCGCTCGATATACCGGGCAGGAGCTAACTCGTTTGCGGTTCGAGTTTGGTTGGCATAACCGTGCGCCCCAGCTCCAAAACCCAGGTAGGGCAAGAACCGCCAATACTGCAAATTGTGAAGACAAGAAAGAAGCTTCCCCTCACTGTCTCGCTTCGCCCAATTTGAGATCTCGTATTGGTTATAACCAGCCTTGTCTAGCACATCTACCGCCAGTTCATACATATCGGCTGCCAAATCTTCATCAGGCGCTGATACAAGCCCTCTCGCTACCCAATTCTCCAGAGGAGTGCCATGTTCGAGAGTAAGCGCGTATAACGAGAGATGCTCTGGTGTAAGATTAATCGCCAGTTGAATCGTTTCCTGCCAACTTTCTAATGTTTGATATGGGATTCCAAAAATCAAATCTAAATTGAGATTTTTATAACCGGCCCGGCGCGCCCAACCGACTGATTGGACCACTGCAGAAAAATCATGCTGCCTTTCTAACAAGTGCAGCTCACCCGCCTGACTGGATTGCATGCCCAGGCTAAGGCGGTTCACTCCCATCGATCGTAAATCCTGCAAATATTCCAATGAGAGCGTACCCGGATTCGCTTCAATCGTAACTTCTGCATCTTTGGTGAGATTATAAAACTCACTAATCGATTTAAAAACCTTCTCGAATTCGACGGCAGAAAGCAAGGAAGGCGTGCCTCCACCAAAGAATAGAGTATGAATGGGCATGCGGGCTGGGGCTGAAAGCGCAACAAATTTCAATTCCTGGCGTAATGCCTGCATATAGCTGGGGATTAGCATTTCAATCCCCGCATAAGTATTAAAATCGCAGTAGCTGCAGCGCTGCTTGCAGAAAGGGATATGGATATAAATACTAAAAGGTGAGTTCATGGATGCCAATTACTCCCGGATTATATCCTTTCTCGACCGTATTTTGCAGAATCTATCCTCAAAACACTGGTATAATCCGGCAGGCCAGGAATGGCATATAAAAATATGACAAACGAAAATCCTTCTTCTCCTACAAAACTATGTCCAACCTGTGGAACCCGTATCAGTGTGGATGCCACCCGCTGCCTCGTTTGCGGTGCAGACTTGGGGTCACCAGAAAAACCAGCTCAACCAGCCAAGGTGGTCCAGGGCAGCCGCATTCCTGAGGTCACTCTCAGCCTTCCGATTGCTATCCTTCTGCTAGGATTATTCTTAGTGATTGGGGCTGTGTTGGTGTATTTTGCAATTCGATCCACACCTGAGGTGGTTGTTCCTCCCACCGTAACTTCTACAGTTACCATAACGGTAACACCGACCATCACCTCCACGCAGCCACCGCCGACGAATACGGCTACCCTTGAGCCAAGCCCAACCCCCATTACGTACAGTGTAAAGGAAAATGACACCTGCCTGGGGATTGCAGCCTTCTTCGGTGTCTCAGTCCAAAGTGTGGTTACGTTAAATAACCTGCCAGCTACATGTGATAACCTTTACATCGGACAGCCCTTGCAGATTCCCCAGCCTACCGGCACTCCCACCCCGCTGCCTTCAGCAACTTTCAGTGTCGCTGAACAAACCGAGGCAGCCTGCGAAAAAGTGGTTTATGAAGTAAAAGAAAATGATACCCTGGGAGCAATCGCCAACAGCTATGGAGTCCCCATGGCAGCGATCCAGGAATACAATGGATTGCCTAATGAAACCGTGTTCATTGGCCAAGAAATTACCGTCCCACTATGCCAGCGGTTTGCCACCCCAGGCCCCACGCCTACCCCGTCGCCACCTCCCCCTTATCCACCGGCGAATCTGCTTTTACCGGCTGATGGTGCACCTTTTACACTAGCGAACGATACGATTACGCTTCAATGGGCTTCGGTAGGTACGTTGCGGGAGAATGAGGCATACACAGTAATTATAGAAGATGCAACTCTTGCAGATGGAACAAAAGTGGTCGATTATGTTGCGGACACAAAATACAACGTCCCAGTTGCTTTACGACCGAAAGATAATTCCCCACACGTCTTCCGGTGGAAAGTTATTGCAGTACGCCAGGAAGGTACGGATGATAACGGCAACCCCATCTGGGTTTCAGCTGGAACAGAGAGTGCTCCACGCGTGTTCACCTGGACAGGCGCGCCCACCGCAGCCACACCTACACCAGCCCCATAACAACCAAAAAGACCCCTCGGAATATAATCCAAGGGGTCTTTTGTTTTAATAATCCTAGGCCTTTGCTTTTTTCGAAGCCTCCTCAAGCATTGCGGTCGTCAATGATTTTGGTCTCTCAATCGGCTGGCCTAATGCCCGCGCCCAGACCGCATTCGCGGTGACGCCTAATAATCGGCTGACGCCGAACATTACAGTATAGAAATCAAATTCCTTCACGCCATAATGATATTGTAAGGAGCCGCTGATCGCATCGACATTCGGCCATGGATCCTTGGCTTTACCTTGTTCAATCAGTACATCAGGAACAACTTCATATACCATAGCAGCCAGTTGGAAAACTGGATCCTCAGGGAAGTGTTTCTTTCCAAATTCAAGCTGAGCAGCAAACCTTGGATCTGTCTTTCTCAGGACTGCATGACCATATCCAGGAATCACCTGACCGCTGTTCAACGTGTCCCAGGCGAATTTCCGGAGCTCGTCTCTCCCAGGAACTCCAGCATATTTTTCATAGACCTCTAACAGCCATCCCAGGCATTCTTGGTTTGCCAGACCATGCAGAGGTCCGGCTAATCCATTCAAACCTGCCGAGGTTGCATAATAAATGTCCGAAAGCGCTGAACCCACCAGGTGCGTGGCATGGGCGCTCACATTTCCGCTCTCGTGGTCAGAATGTAATAAGAAATACAGCCTGGATAAATCAGCATATCCCTTAGAAACACCCATCATATGGGCAAAATTTGCACCCCAATCGAGCTTGGGGTCTGGCGGGATTATTTTTCCTTCTTTATACTTCAAGCGATATATGAAAGCCGAGATCTCAGGAAGCTTGGCAGTCAGATTCAAGCTGTCTTCCAACATGGGTTCCCAATAACGATCTTTTTTCAACCCTTCAGAATATCCCTTTGCAAACAAGGATTCACGCTGCATAGCCAAAACAGCCATCGAGAACAGTGTCATCGGATGGGTATCCAGGGGCATCGCCTTGATCATATCGAATACATATCCTGGAACTTTACTCCGCACCTGCCATTCCTTTTCCACAGATAATACCTGTTCAACAGTGGGGATTTCTCCGAGGAGTAGGAGGTAATATAGTCCCCCTACGTAAGGCATTTCTTCTCCAGCAGGTTTCGGCAGCTTTGCCAGCAGCTCAGGAATGGTGTAACCTCGGAAGCGGATCCCTTCTGCCGGGTCGACATACGAGATATCCGTTACCAGGCTCTTGATATTCCGCATACCTCCATAGACCTGTCCAATCGTGACTTCATCAATCTTTACTTCACCGCTTTCCTTAACCAATTTCTTTACTCGCTCACGCCATTCGGGTAGCTGTGTTTCAATTTTTTCTTTGAGGATCATCCCTTTACTCCTGTTTAGAATTTTACAAGATTTAACAGCGCTTCGGTAGTCTGTCTTACCGCGTCGGCCGATTTAATTAAAGCCGCTTTTTCGGGTTCGTCCAATTGGTATTCGAAGATTTTCTCAACCCCTTTTCTGCCTAATTGAACAGGTGCCCCAAAGAAAATATCTTTCAAGCCATATTCCCCTTGCATATAAGCCGAGGCTGGAATGATCAGATGCTTGTCTTTAAGAATTGCTTCCACCATCTGTGCTACTGCGACAGATGGTGCATAATAGGCGCTGCCAGTTTTCAATAGACTGATAATTTCTCCCCCTCCCTTCCGAGTCCGGTTAACAATTGCTTCCAAACGATCGGGAGGCAAAATTTCGCATAACGGAATCCCAGCAACATTCGAGTGCCGGGTGAGAGGCACCATCTCATCGCCATGCCCACCTAAAACATAACAATTAATATTTTCAACGCTAACCTTCAATTCCATGGCAACAAAGGCGCGCATCCGGGCAGAATCCAGAACACCTGCCTGCCCAACGATCCGCTCTCGAGGCAGCTTACCTAATTTCATCGCCAGGTATGCCATCGTATCCAGTGGATTTGTTAAAATCACATAGATGGCTTCGGGAGAACCATTGACTGTTTCCAGAACCGCTTTCCTAACAATCTCAGCGTTAGCCGTTAAAAGGTCATCGCGGCTCATCCCAGGCTTGCGGGGAAGTCCCGCAGTGATCACAACTATATCCGAACCGGCGGTCGCCTCATAATGATTACTGCCCGTAATGGTCACATCCTTACCAATGACAGGTAAAGCTTGAGATAAATCGAGGCTTTTTCCTTGTGGCATCCCTTCGACGATATCCACTAAAACAATATCAGCAATTTCACGTTCAGCAAGCCAATGAGCGGTTGTTGATCCAGTCATCCCTGCGCCAATAATCGAAACTTTTTTATCCATCCTGGTTCTCCTTCAGATTATTTATTTAGCCAGATTGATAGCTGGCTTTGTTTTTCCGATCCGATACTCATCCTTCATTTTGTGCTTCTAAGAAACGAATGGCTTGCATTGCCGCTGCCGCACCCATACCTGCCGAAGTAATTACTTGCCTGTAATTGGGATCTCCCGCTTCTCCTGCTACGAAAACCCCAGGTACATTCGTTTGCATTAAGACATTGGTTTTCAAGTAGCCATGCTCATCCAATTCTAATTGCCCCGAAAACAACTGCGTATTAGGTCTATGGCCAATAAAAATAAACACGCCATCTATCTTGTGCTCTCGAATCTTCCCAGACACTGTATCTTTTAGAAGAACGGCTTCTACTTTCTCAGTGCCGACGATTTCAGATATTACGGTATTCCAAGCAAATTTTATCTTGGGTTCAGCCTTGGCGCGCTTTTGAAGAATCGCACCTCGCGCGCAGCTCATTTCGGCGGTGAACAATTGTAATCGATTTGGCGAAACGAGTTAAGAATAAGCTCTCTTCCAATGCGCTATCCCCACCCCCAACCACAATGACATCTTTATCTTTAAAGAACCAACCGTCACATGTGGCGCAATATGAAACGCCTCTACCAGTTAATCTAACCTCTCCTGGCACGTCGAGATGCACGGGAGTTGCTCCAGTGGCAACGATTAAGGTTTCAGCCTTATAAATAGCGTTTTCAGTTGTGACCGTAAAAGGGCGTTGAGAGAGGTCTACGGAAATAGCCGTATCATATTCCACACTTGCCCCAAATTTTTCAGCTTGTTTTTGGAATAACTCGACTAACTGTTGCCCACCCAAGCCATCAGGAAAACCAGGATAATTTTCCACCGTATAGGTTAACGAAACTTGCCCTCCAAATTCAATGCCAGTCAACACAATCGGCTCAAGATTACCCCTGGCGCTGTAAAGGGCAGCAGAAAATCCTGCAGGACCTGAGCCGATAATTAATACCTTCACATGTTTTTCTTCTTTGGGTTGGTTACCCATGTTCATTCCACTTAAGTTTAAATCCATAATATCTTTCTCCTATCCTATTAAGATGCATAGGGTCAGGAAAGGTTACAGCACAACACTTCACGGAACATAATCCAACCATTCAGATGAACGTTTCCCTGAGCCGTGTACTGTTTCAGTATAAGATTTTGAGATAGCCTTGGTCACCGATCCAACTTTTCCTTCTCCAACCTTACGGTAATCGATCATCCGCACGCCCACCAGCTCTGCAGCAGTGCCAGAAATAAATACCTCCTCAGCAATATACAGCTGATCGCGAGAGATCATTGCTTCCTCGGTACGAACACCCAGATCTTCAGCCAGGGTCATCACCAAATCACGAGTGATCCCTTCTAGCACCGTATTCAACGGGGGTGTATATAGAACACCCTTCCTGAGCATAAAAATATTTTCCCCGGTACATTCCGCCACAAACCCTTGCGGATCTAGAATGACCGCTTCATCATACCCTGATCGGAGTGTTAGCGTTTTTACCATCAATGAATTCACATAATTCCCAGATACTTTAGCTTTGGTCATCGCCACATTAGGATGCAACCGTGTAAAAGATGCCACCATCATATGAATGCCAGCATCTTTGGCTTCATCACCCAGATAGGGTCCCCATTCCCAGGCCGCAATCCCAACTGCTGGTTTTGAGCGATCCATATTCATCCCCATTGGTCCTTTGAGGTACATCAGAGGCCGGATGTAACATTCTTTGAAACCGTTCGCTTTGATCGTCTGAAAGACCGCCTGGCGGAGATCATCCACTGTATAGGGAAAATCTCTCACACCCAGAATGTGGATCGACTCGATAAACCGGGTGAAATGCTCGCGAAGACGGAACACAGCTGGCCCGTTGAGCGTATCATAACAGCGGATCCCCTCGAAAACTCCCACACCATAATGTAAAGTGGGGGTAATAAAATGAACAGTCGCCTGGTCATAAGGTACTAATTCACCATCCATCCAGATAAAATCGGATTTCATGCACCTCTCCCTAAAAAGAATTTGTGAATTGCGTAATAATTATAAATCCTAAATTTTGAATCAATGAGTATTAAAGAAAAATACTGCCAGCGAAAGCAATCCTCCCCCAACCCAAAAAAGGCTTGCAGCTAAAAATTGGCTTGCTAAAAATAGTTGAACACCGCCCAAGATTAATGCAGCCACAATCACTGCTCCGCCCAGTCGTCGAATAGAAAGCTCCACTTTTCGGACTTGTAACTCTAACTTTTCACTCCTTACTTCCAAATGTCCTCTTTCGATGCGCTCGACAAGTGCCATAATCCGTCCTGGTACTCCGATCATTTTTTGGAACACAACACCGAGTTCATCTATCCATGATTTGCTTCCTAAGATGCCTTCGCTGGCAATGAGCTTTTGTGCATAGGGAGCCAGGTTATTCCACACATTGAACTCAGGATCTAATCCAGTGCATAACCCCGAAAGGATCGAGACTGCACACGCTAGAAATAATAAATCTTGAGGTACTTGAAAAGGCATGTCGTATAACAGCTCACGAAACTCCTCCATAAATTCATGCATTTCTTCAAACGAAATATCGCGCAGCTCGCTCATACTCCTGCCCCAAAACTGCGCAAAAATCTTTTCATTGGCTTTCCTTAACAAGTCCAAATCAGCACCCGGAAGAAGGATATCCAACATTTTATACGCCTGGATAATCCGGTCCCCATCGCGAGTACCCATTCCCATCACTAATTCTCTCAATCCCTGCCGGGTGCTTTCAGGAACCCGTCCAACCATGCCGAAATCGACAAAAATGAGCTGCCATGGATGTTTTTCATCTTCGTCAGAAGATATCGGGGAAATAAATAAATTACCCGGATGTGGATCCGCATGGAAGAAACCATCTTCGAATATCTGTTGTAAGTAAGTATCTAAAAGTCGGTTGGCAACTTCGCTGCGTGCAATTCCAGCCTCAGAAATCGCCTCATAGTCGGTTATTTTTACCCCGCTTACTTCTTCCAACGTGAGTACCCGTTTGGTTGTATGAGACCAGATCACGCTGGGAATACGGATGCCATCAAGCCCGTCAAAATTCTTAGCAAAAACTTCGGCGTTTGATCCTTCTGCGTTGTAATCAATCTCCTCATATAGAGTTCCGTGAAAATTCATTCAAAAGCGCAGGGACATTCGCGCGTTTCTTGATTGGTCGATAGCGCTGCATCCAATGCCCCACGGTTCGCAGTGCTGCCAGGTCTGTTTCAATGACCTGTTCGATATTAGGACGTTGAATTTTGACCACCACCTGGCATAATTTATTTTGACCAGTATCTTCAAACTCAGTGGAAGTTTCGGTTCGACACATCCTGGCGCGATGAACCTGCCCTAATGAAGCAGCTGCCACAGGTTTTTCATCGAACGAAAGGTACTTGCTTTCCAATGCCCCCCCCAGCTCGCTTTCAGCCACCCTGCGGATATCCGAGAATTTTTCTGGAGGCACTTCATCTTGCAAACCAGAAAGCTCACGCGTTATCTCTTCAGGTAAAACATCGGCCCGTGTAGAAAGGAACTGGCCGACTTTGATCATGACTCCCCCCATCTGGATCGCTAAAGCTCTGAAGTCAACAGCCGTCTTTTTCAGGCGGCCCGGACGGGTCTTCAGAGACCACTGGCGCATTCCTAAGCGAGGCAGAATTAATTCCCAGGTGATCAGGCTGACGATCACTCGAGCAAAGAAAAAAGTGATCCGGCGATAGCGTGTTTTTAGCATAAGCGCATGGATTGTAGCATGGTTTGGGACTTAAATGATCAGAACAGAACAAGAGGTTGCGGAGACCAAATCGTTGGCGACATCCTCTAAAAATGCATCGAGGGTGCGGCTCCTGCCTGATACATGGTGTGAGCCGATTACTAACAAATCGTATCTTCCTTCCCGCAGCTCCGCAATCACCTGATCCAGCACCAATCCATGCCGGAGAATTGGGACCACAGGAGCAGATACACCCGACTTTTGTATTTGATCGATAGCCCAGGCTAAATGCAAACCCTCCCGTGTCCTCCTTTGGATAGCAGTTTTTGCTGTATCACGTAAATCATCTGCCTGCGAGCTTACATCCAAAGCCAATTGTGACATAACGTGTAAAACACATACCTGTGCTTTAGAGAATGAAACGAGCCTTCCTCCAACTCTTAAAGTATCTGCAGAGGTTTCCTCCCCTCCGGTGCAAATGAGGACTCTCTCAATCGATTTCGTATAATGCCGGGCTAGAAGTAGCGGGAGTTCAACCTTTGAGACAATAATCCTGGTATCCGAACCCAAATGCATTTTTAATAATCCCCAACCTTTTCCAAAGTCACTCTTCACGATAAGATCATAAGGCTCTTCACGAATTTCTCTTAGAATCTGGACAGCCATTGCTCCTTCCGCGGCTTTCCTTTTTATGTTCGTAAAATAAGGAGATAGAACAGCCTCGATAGGTGCGAAAACTTCCTGTTGATCTTGTTGTCCAGCATGTTTCTTAACGACATAAAAAATTACACATGTCGTTTCTGGAGGGAACCGAAGAGAAATTAATTCTTGAGCAGCAATTTCAGCTGATTTTGAGCCATCTGTACAGATTAGGATTTTCATCTGCTCCATATCAACCCATCCACAACAAAATAAATGGAACGCCAAAAATCAACACAAGATAGGCGAATATATGCAACCGATCCTTGCCGATGAAACTGACGATCCTTTCGATCGTGCGCACGTAAAACCTGTAACTGGTCAATAAAATCACCAAACAAACCATTGAAACACTGATCATCTGCACAAAAACGATGGTCACTGCCTCAGGATTGGACAAAAGAGCCGCTGCAACCAGCGTATCCACAAAAGTGGTGATATTTGCACCCATTATATAAGGGATGATGTTCTCTCTGCGTACAAATCCACGCACCGAAAGCGGAACTAATAAGCTCAATGAAACTGAGACAGACATTGTCAAGGAAGTAATTACTGCGCCTAATAGGAAAGTGACAGTCGGACGATACAGTAAATGATTGATCATACCGAGATCAGTTTTCTGCAGGTTCAATTGCGGTATGGCTTGATCGAACAGCCATAGACTGCCAACCATCAACAAGAAACCAATCGGAAAAAGCATCCCAGTCGGTAGATAATTTTTTATAAGCTCGATTACCGGCGTAATAAACACATCCAAGGATGAATTGAGATTAGAATGGGATGTATATTGCCAATGATTCAACCAACCCCTACTTAAAATAAAGAAACCACCAACCAGGATAGCAGGATAAATCGTCTGCGTGACCAAAAGGGAAGTAAGACCAACCCCCAAGCTGATATCCCGTTTCTTTCCTTGCAGCATATAAATAAAACCGATAAATAAAACGATAAAAGCTGCCCCTAACCGTGAGCCGGAGATCATCGCAAAGGTTTCGATTGGCGTGATCACCCCCGCATCCATAAGCGATAAAGAAGTCGCTGCCACAGGGGATCCCGAGAGCATCAAGCTGGAAGCCAACCAGCCAAAGCCTAGTGCGCTGGCTGGGCTGTCAACCGAAAATATATTCCGAAATACTGGAGCAAACAGAACTGCTCCTTCTTTCATCAAAACCAAAGCCAGGACAAAGGAGGCTAAACTGATCAGGAACAGAATCAAGTGATTGAGAAATTTACGCATACATGTTTCTTATTAGGCATCATTTTACTAAAATTATGACTTGTTGTGTCTATTTTCAACTATAATATAATGTCTATGATTTCTATAATAGGATATTCAGCATAAAAGATATGGATTACGAACTCCTTTACAAGGGTTTTTATTCCCCAATCACGAGAATCGATTGCGGATCCAAGTGCGCCCCATATAACGAGAAGGCTGTCCCTTTTTGTTGTGACACCCGGCACGCAGTCCCTACCGCAAATGATGCCGAATGGAATTACCTACAATCCAATACGGACTTATGGAATTTATGGGAGGTGGCGGATGAGAAAGAAACTGCGCGCCTCCGTTCAAAAACCCCTGCCGGGCATGTGCTGATCGAATGTAAAGGTCATTTACACTGTCAAAGACAATTTCGCTCGTTGACCTGTCGCTCCTTTCCATTCTTCCCATATTTTGACAAGACAGGGAATTTTTTAGGCCTATCTTATTACTGGGAATATGAAGAGCGGTGCTGGGTCATCAGTCATTTGGACCAAATTTTACCCATTTTCGTCAAAGAATTTATCCAAACCTATTATTCGATCTTTGAGAGCAAGCCAGAAGAGCGTGCTTCCTTCCATTACCACTCCGCAGTGATGAGACGCATCTTTGGTCGCAAGCATCGTGCCATTCCCTTGATCGATTCGCAAGGACAGTTTTATAAAATTACGCCTCACAATGGGAGAAAACGCCGCATTCACTCGGACCAACTCCCTAAGTTTGGTCCTTACCGAGTTGCTGCACTGCTACCCTTTCCAGATGAGATCCCATGACCGCTCAAACCCTCTCCTCAGAATTTGCCCTTCCCCAAAGCTTTTTTTCCAACCGGCGTGGACCAGTCCGCTGGATCATCTCCTATGCGCTTCACAACTGGTTTTTTTTCTTGATCATGGTATTCGGTGCGGTAAGCAATGCTTTCCTGGCTGCGGTTGCCCCTGTTTTAACGGGTCAAGCGTTCAATGCTGTGACAGCCTCTCCGCCACAGACGACACAGCTTTTAAGAATCGCTCTATTGATTGCCATATCGCAAATAGCACGTGGATTGCTACAATATGCCCGGAATGCATCGGCTGAATTGACCGCCCAGCGGGTGGAGCGAGATATCCGTCAAGAGCTTTACACCAGCTTATTGGGCAAGAGTATGACATTCCACAGCTTGCAGCCGGTGGGAGACATCATGCGCGCGCGCCACCAACGATGTTCGAGAGGTTAACTTCCTATTCAGCCCAGGGCTAAATTTGGTGATTGGCTCCGCCAATTTTTTGATTGTGCCTTTGGTGATTGCGCCTCGCTATCACCCCTCACTGATCCTTGTACCGCTTCTATTCATCATCGGATATGTCATCGCCTTATGGCAGTATTTACATGAGTTGAACCCCATCACAACCGATGTCCGTGAGGCTTTTGGCAAAATGAACACGCGCTTATCAGAAGCACTCGATGGCATCGAAACGGTGAAAGGAATGGCTCAAGAACAAAACGAGGTAGATCGATTTCACGAAAGGGCGCGCCAATTTCGCAATGCAGTCGTTCGCCAGGGAAATGTTGAGGCCAGGTTCATCCCCTTGCTTCTATTAGTCCTGGCGAGTGCTTTTGGTCTGCTGCATGCAATGCTTTTATATCGCCAGGGGTTGATAAACGTTGGTGACGTTGTTGGATATTTCAGCTTGATCCAATTATTTGGTTTCCCCACATTTACATCTCTTTGGGCGTACTCACAGGTATCTTCAGGGGTTTCGGGAGCCAGGCGTATTCTAGAGCTCATTAATCGCGAGGATAACCTGGACCAGAACATTTCCGGCTTTACTGGACCGATGCAGGGACAGATCGAGTTTCGGAGTGTATCTTTTGCCTACTCCGAAAATGAATCCTCCCTGAGTGATTTGTCTTTTACTGTAAAACCCGGTCAAACCGTTGCGATTGTAGGACAGACCGGGTCTGGGAAAACCTCTTTGGCCAAATTAATTAACCGGACCTATGACGTTACAGCCGGACAGGTTATGGTGGATGGGGTTGATGTGCGCTCCTGGAACCTGGAGGCACTGCGCCGAAGAATATCGATCATTGAGCAGGATGTGTTTTTATTCTCAAGAACCATCGCTGAAAATATCGCTTTTGGAAAGCCAGGTGCCTCTCAAGAAGATATCGAGGCAGCCGCAAAAGCCGCCCAAGCGCATGAGTTCATCCAGGAATTTAAAGATGGCTACCAAACGGTGGTAGGAGAACGAGGGGTTACCCTTTCTGGAGGACAGCGTCAAAGATTAGCCCTGGCACGTGCTTTTCTCACCAACCCATCCATCTTGATCCTCGACGACTCCACCAGCTCCATTGACAGCGCCACAGAAGATAAAATTCAAAGGGCTATATATTCCGCCGCTCTCGGCAGAACAACTTTTTTAATTACGCACCGATTATCGCAAATTCGATGGGCTGATGTAATCCTAGTCCTACGCCAGGGCAGAATTGCCGCTGTGGGCAAGCATGAGGATTTGCTTGCCACTTCAGAAGCATACCAGCGTATTTTTAGCGAGTAGAGGCTGAAACATGGGCATGTTTTCCAACCTTGATCAAGAAGCCTACGACCGGCAGTATACTGACCGGCAGCTTATGAAACGGATGGGGAGTTATCTCAAACCTTATACCCCCCAAATCGTGATGATCACGATTCTGGTGTTGTTGAATGCGCTGACCGGCGCAGTTTTGCCCATGATAGTCGCCTGGGGGGTTGATCTAATCCAAGTAAATCCGGCTTCATCGACTATTTATTTGCTATTCAGCATCATCCTGGTCGTAGGAATTGCGGGGTGGTTCATCAACTGGCTGCGCCGCAGGGTTACAGTAAGAACGGTAAGTGATACAGAATTACAGCTCCGTTCTGATGCCTTCCAGGCTTCCTCCCAGCATGATCTTTCTTTCTATGATGAATTTTCATCCGGGAAAATTGTTTCGCGCATCACTTCAGACACAAAAGAGTTTAGCCAGATTGTTGTTTTGATCACGGATCTTATCTCCCAAATTGTGCAGTCTGTGATCCTCGGCATTGTGCTGGTGCGGATCGACTGGAGGTTATCTCTTTACCTGTTTGCATTTTTACCCCTGGTCTTCCTATTTTCAATTGCTTTCAGGAAGATTGCCCGAACCGTCACACGGCAGGGAATGCGCGCAATGGCCAACGTGAATTCTACGATCAAAGAAACGGTGAGTGGGATTGCCATCGCCAAGAATTTTCGCCAAGAGACTTCCATCTTCCAGGTATTTGAAGACGCAAATACCCTATCCTATCGTGTCAATCTCAAACGCGGCCTTGTTCTTGCGATGGTATTTCCGACTTTAAACGCCATCGGTGGAGTGGGAAGCGCTCTCTTGGTATATATGGGAGGCTTGAGCGTAGCACAGGGCCTTGTTACTTCCGGGGCGTGGTTTCTATTCTTACAAAGCCTGGACCAATTTTTCTTCCCCATCTTAAATTTATCTGCCTTCTGGGCAAATATCCAATCCGGCCTTTCTGCTGCAGAACGAGTTTTTGCATTGATCGATGCCGAATCAAGTGTAAAGCAGGTGGACCTCCAACCATCGAAGGATCTAGCAGGTGAGATCATCTTTGAAAATGTTGGTTTCCGCTATACTGAGCGGCAAGGCATTCTCGATAATTTCAGCTTGCACATTCGTTCCGGTGAAAACATTGCACTGGTCGGCCATACCGGGGCTGGAAAATCGAGCATCGCCAAGCTGATTGCTCGCTTTTATGAGTTCCAAGAAGGTCGCATACTCATCGATAATCAAGATATCCGCTCCCTTGACCTGGCGAGTTACCGGAGCCAGCTTGGAATTGTTTCACAGATACCATTTCTATTTTCCGGTACAGTAGCAGAGAATATCTGTTATGCTTGCCAGGGAAAAAAATCAATCGAGGATATTACGGAGCTGGCTTACCAAATCGGCAACGGAGAATGGTTGAACGCTTTGCCCCAAGGACTCCAAACCGAAGTGGGAGAGCGCGGCTCCCGCCTATCTATGGGTCAAAGACAGCTTGTATCGCTGTTACGTGTTCTGGTGCAGCGTCCGGCGATCTTTATATTAGATGAAGCCACCGCCAGTATCGATCCTTTTACGGAGTGGCAGATCCAACAAGCTTTGAACCTGATCCTGGAATGTTCCACCAGTATTATGATCGCCCATCGTTTATCGACCGTGAAAGCAGCAGACCGGATTATTGTCTTGGAAAAAGGTCACATCATCGAAGAAGGTAATCACCGTTCTCTGCTAGATCAAGGTGGGCATTATGCTTCACTTTATAACACCTATTTTCGCCACCAATCCATCGATTACAAACCCGATGGCTTAGCAGATTTCCTGGAGGAACGAAAAATTTATCAGTTAAAAGCAGATGGCTGAAAAATATTTTAATAACTTTCAATTCTACACAGTGACCGGCATACCAGTCTTAGCAGATTCTTCAGCCAACAAAATGAGTTTGGTATTCAACAGCCCATCCAGACCAGTGACCAACGGCTTTGTATTTGTTCGAATACAATCCACGAAGTGATGGATGCTCTCAACAGCAAAACCCATTTGTTTCCCGTAGATTTCGGGGTTGATAATCATATCCGGGTATGAAATATCAGGGTAACCTGAAGCAGTCTTTGGAGAGTACTGGGCATATCCGCGGTGATGAGTGGGATCCACGTAAATAGACCCCTGGGTACCTAAGATTTCACATTTGTGGTCGATCAAAGTTGGCGATTGCTGTGGGAGGATCCAAGCATTTTCAATGACGGCTAAACCACCATTTTCAAACTCAAGCATCGTAACATACAAATCTGGGGTCTCAACACCCATGCTCGCAAGGGTGCCTTGCCGCTTCTGACAATATAACCGCACAGGCTTCTTCCCCATCAACCAGCAAGTGGTATCGAAAGCATGGCTACCTAGAAACCACAAGACAGTTGATTGCCTGGCCCAGGGCAGCATCTTTGTCGGTACATACACGGTATCACTTAATCGATAATAAATATAACGAATATCCCCCAACTCTCCCTCCCTGATCGCCTTCCAGGCATAAAAGTACGGCGGATTCCAGCGGTTATGCCAATCGACCATCAAGAAAACCCCAGCTTTTTCGGCTTCTGAAACCATCAAAGAACATTCTTCCACGGTAGTTGCCAGGGGTTTTTCAACGAATACATGAATGCCCCGGGCAATCGCTTTTAACACCACTTCGGTATGTGCATGATCAGGTGTAACGACAGAAATCCCATCTAGACCCAGTTTCAATAGCTCATCCACATTTGTAAAAACCTGCGGATGACCATATTGATTAGCCAATAGGGCTGCTCTTCCCTCATCAAGATCGCAAATTGCAGCTATTTCAACCAGCGGATTCTGTGCATAAGCCTTGGCATGCATCGTTCCCCAAATACCCGCACCCACAATTCCGATCCGTACCATATCATCCTCCATGAGTTTCACCACGACTTGCTCATTATAACCACTTGCTGGCCCCGGTATTCCGCATGATCAAATACCACCCACCCCAAACGAGCATAAAACCGCTCCTGATCAGGCGTGAACAGGTACAATTTTTGAAAACCAAGCCTTTGACCAATCTCTTCAACCGCACTCACCAGCTGCGAGCCAATCCCCTGCTTTCGATATTCAGGCAGCACATACACGCTAGCCAACCACGGAGATAAATCAAGGCGGCTCGACATATCTTCAATCATTAAACTTGCCGTACCCACTGGAAAATGGTCCTGTATTCCTACTACCGTCAAGGGAATTAAATCACCATTCAGATGGTTCTGAAGGCGAGCTTCAACTTGCTTCATGGTGAGGTCTTGGATGAGATACCCCCACTCATCATAGATCCAGCACGC
Organism: uncultured Chloroflexia bacterium; assembly: GCA_963754615.1. Lineage (GTDB taxonomy): Bacteria > Chloroflexota > Anaerolineae > Anaerolineales > UBA4823 > CAVVUF01. The sequence continues at coordinate 494,933 of CAVWGW010000012.1, forward strand.
AACTAGCGGAAGATGCTGAGGGCAGTCTTTCAATAAAGATATCGTCAACATTTCCAATCCTTTCCCGTATAGCGAGGTTCATTTTTTTCACTCCTAACGAAAGGTGTCCCATCGAAAATCATTCTAACACTTTTACAAACGAAGGTACCCTTCCTCGTTTATCATATACAGCGTAAAGGCTGGGCTACTTTCGCCGGAATTGGTCAGTCTGGCTCAACATTGCAAAGGATGAGACTGGCCCTGCCAAAAGAAGAGCATCAAGTAGGTCAAACAGTGCCTCCCGCCGGACTAACAGAGCGTTGGCATAAATAGCTTGACGAAACTCGAGCTTCATCCAAAAAACCAGTAAATAATCCTGTTCATCCTTTTTCCTCAGATATGCGTATCTCCTGGGCTGCTTCGATCATCGCGAGATAACCCTCCACAGGCACGTAATCTGGTATCGAGTTACCGGATCCAAGCGCGTAGCCTTTACATATATTTCGGAATCGAGAGCCTTTCTCGTACACTTCCTCTTTGATATCGTTGGGATCTTTACGACAGAGTAAGTCAACGTCAATTCCACCAAATAAACCAATTCGATCGTTGTAAAGTGAAATCCACTTGTCAAAAGGAGCAATGATATCTTCATTGGAATGTTTTGCATCAATCCCAAGTGCAATCATGTCTTCCATAATGGAGAATATATTGCCACATGAATGCCATAGAAATGGTTTCTTGGCCGCCTTGATTAAACTAAGCACACGGTTATATTGGGGTAAGATATATCGTCGAATGACCGCCGGGGAGACAAGTGTGTTTGTCTTAAAACCCAGGTCATCGCCAAATCGGCAGACAGCAAAAATATCAGAAAATTCCGCTAACAATCCAGACCATATTCCAACCATTAACTCGCCAATTTTCTTATAAATGTCGTCAAACAAATCTGGGTCATCAACTCTTAAATATGCAAGATATTGAAGTCCTACTAGATCTTCACTAATTTCAAAGACTCCGTTACCTACTCCACCAACTACTTTCAATCCAGGAGGAAGCGTATCTCTCAAAGATTCAAAACAAGGAGCTGCTTTTTTCCAATACAATGCGGTTAATTCAGCCCAAGGATATCTATTAAAGTCTTCTCTGGTCTGAATAGGTCCAGGTCTACCTCCGTTGATTGCACCATGATCTGGCAATATTTCTATAATACCAATCTCATATGAAACCGTATCGTATGTCATGTCCTTAAAAAAACGACAATATTGTCTAAAGAACTCCCGTCGATCAGTATCATCGCCATATATCAATTCTGAGAAACTCAAACCGAGTATTTTCTCCATAATAAATGGGCTGATAATGTGCTCATATAATGGCAGACTTCTTGGTTTCCTATTATTGACTGCATCAATTATATTGAGGTAGTTATTCAGATAAGTAATTGGTTTAGTTTTCATAATTTTGTCGACAAGGATTAGTAAAGCAAACGACCATAAACATAACCTACGCGAAACATAGCCGGTTTATTATATTGGAATGCTAGCATTTCGAGAGTGGTCTGAGGCCAGGATACACACTTCACCAAGCGCAGAAGTGTCGATTGTCCGATGCACTTCTACAACTTCTTCTCCAGTTCAAAATGATAATGTGGGCAATGCTATGCAAACCGCCTTAAGTAATTTTATAAATTTGACGATACTCAAGCGGTTTGCTTGAGTGATTGGCCTGTTTTTCGTGGCGTTTTTGTTAAGATACTTTCGGCCAATCACATATATCAATCAACTTTCTTGTAATAAGATCCGTCATAATCAATCCCTACGCGGAACATTTCTAGAATATTTTCAAGGGGGATACCATCGTGCAGGGAATGATCAGATGCCAAAACATAGCCACCCCCAACCGCCGCTAAATCAATAGCATCTTTGGTCTCCTTAGCTACATCTTCTGGGGTGCCGAAGGGAAGTGTACGAGACGAATCGATATTTCCAATTATGGCAAAGCGATGACCATATTTTTCTTTAAACCATTTCAAATCCCAACCCGCAGTACGTTGCAAGGGATGTACGGCAGAAATTTTTGTTTGAGCCAAGTCATCGATATAATCGCGCCAGTTGCCACAGCAATGCAGCAGAACCGGAATACCGAGGCTATCGACATAATCTGCCAATTCAGCCAGGTAGGGCAGATAATATTCCCGAAAATGGGGCAGGCGCATAAAACCTCGCGAGCTATCCCCCAAATCATCTGATATCCACATTGCATCTGCTCCCGCCGCTACAGATAAACGGGCAGCCTCCTTGTTAAATTCATTCGATAGTGCGAATATATCCAACAATATTTTGGGGTTATCATAAAGGGCATAGGCTATCCGCTCGTAACCCATCAAGAGCCAACAGGTGGTAAATGGACCGGTAACACCACCGCAAATGGCGATATCATCTTTCTCTAGTTCCCGGGCTTGATCCAATTGGGATGTACGCCCAGGCAGCGTTGGGTCTGGTCGTACATATTTATTTAGATCATCCATTGATTTGATCGGGTAATCAATCGGCGCGTCAATTGGCCAAGATGCGAAGGTCATTCGGTATGTGGTACCCCATTCATCGATATACGTGTCTTTGTCGATGAATTCAGGCTTAAAGCCGTTGAAACCTCCAAAAGGCAACCATACAGCGTCATGGTTCAATGCCAATGCGCACTCAATGGCATCACGCGCATTATAACTAACTGGATCCCTACCAATCAAAAAATGGAAGAGGGGTTTTTGAAATAAAAAATCAAAAAAAGGAACCCGATCAGGTTGTTGATTTTTCACAGCAGTTAGGAATCGTTCTTTTCGGTTCATATTAAACCCTTTGTTGATCAACCTTTTGATCAAGTTTCATCTTAAATACACAACCAACACTCAAAAAAGCGAAGGCAATTGAACTCTATTCAACGGATACCCATTCTTTATTCCAGCACAATCTCATCCCAGGTCTGATAAACCATTTCAAAGTTCTCTGGTCTGGTCCCAGGACCAAATTCACATTGAGCGATAACCCCGCCATTTTTATACAGAGCATCTTTGACCCGCCGGACCGCGCCAGCAATTTGTCCAGTTGTGCCGTCAGGCAACAAGTGCTGACGGTCTATTTCACCCCAAAAAGTAATCTGACCGCTAAATTGCTTCCCGATTTCTTCGATATCCATAATGAACAGCTGACTGTTTATCGCATCAAGCCCTAACTCGATCAAGTCTCCATAGATATCGTAGATATAGCCATCTGAGTGCATAAAGATTCGTTTCCCAGCCCGGTGAGCCAGATCGATATAGTCCTTATACAATGGCTTGAAGATTTTGCGCCATTGTTTTGGAGAAATCAACAGAACTCTTTTGGCTCCCCCAGTCATCCATAAAATTAAGCCCATCTACCTCGGTCGCAGCCCATCTTTCCAGTTCCTTTAAATAATACTGGTGGACGACTTCCAGCAACTCATAAAATTCTCTGGGCGGGTCTGCCAAATCAATGTACAAGTTTTGGGAGCCACGCAAAAACTGCATCCGTTCAAAGGGCCGTGGACAACAGCCCCCGAAAATGAAAAGATCACTTCCTCTGCAAAAGTCATTCACACCATCTTTATCGAACGTCAGCATCTCGTTAGGTGGGCGTACCTTTTGCCAATCATCCCACGATTTCACCAATGGAAAGCGCACTTCGCCAATCACGCCTTCCTGAATATTGTTAAAAGTGCATCCCCATTCATCAGTGTAGGTGCCAATTGTGTAGGGGTTCCCCGATGTTTGAATCGGATTGGCATAACGGACCGGAGGGCCTCCGAAATCACTAGGAAAACGTTCCTTGATCCGTTTGACTTCTCCGGGATGATTGTTAGTTGCCCAGGGTAGCAACCACAAGTCACGCGGCACACGTTTTGGAGCATTAAACGCCAGGGTTTCATACACTAAGTTACGAGGTTTCATTGATGCCACCTTTCTGATCTAGTACCATGCCAACTTCTCGTATTCATCCAACATAACATGATAGCTTTCCAACGGCATTCCTTTGAAAATGCAATTCGAGGTAGAAAATATGTAGCGTCCGCCAGGCTTACCGTGCATCATCGCGTAACGCACCGATTTGCGGATAAGTAAATCGTCCACTTCTTGAAGCAGAGAGGTCTGCACATTACCCATCAAAACCAACTTGTCCCCATACTGCCGTTTTACCTCGGCGATATCCATAAATCCCTGGGGATCAATCGATTGATAACCATCTAACCCGGTCGAGACTAACTGATCCAAGAGCAAGCGCAGATCGCCATCAGAGTGCAGGATCGCTTTTACGCCTAAAGCGTGGATGGCTGTGACAATTTCAGTAAGATAGGGGGTGACAAATTCAGCGAACATCTTGGGACTAATAAATGGGCCTCGGTTGTACCCGTAATCGGAGTTGATGCAAATAAAATCTACTCCTTGGTCCACCTGTCTTTTTGCCAGCGCGATTGAATCATCACGTTTCTGGCGTGCCTCAGTGTGTAGCTCTTTAGGATGCTCGAAAAGCTTGACAGCAAACTCCACCATTTCGTTACCCGGAAGCATCCAGAATGTCCCCTGGCCATTCCAATCATAGATCATTACTCGCTCGCCAAAGCGTTTACGCCCCAGCGGGATTACCTTTCCCTCGAAATAGCCATGCAAGTTAGTGGGTAATTGAATTCCGGCCCAATCGTAAGTTTCGACAATCAGTTCCCAGATATCGAAGAAGTGGTGTAACAAACGCTCACGTTCCTTTGGCGAAGCTCCTGCCATTTCTTCCTGGCTGGGCCAATGCGTCTGGAAAGCCTCTTCTTCGAGTTGAAAGACCAACTCCATGTGGGGTACTTTATCAGGAATGTACCCGTTGAGTACGGCTGTCAGACGTTCTCGACCATTCATAATTTACCTCTGTATAATCCATGATCTATGATCATCATAGGTAAAAGCTCCGTATATATCAGATTCTTCTTTTGGTACAACTTTCTTAGTAATTGCGGTTTTACGTTTCAAAATAAATCCTGGCACGCTTGCCACACGGCGCGGATTTCTTGCAGCCCTGCCAGGTATTCGTCCTTAAGTTCTTTATTGATGAACGAGCTATTCCGAAACGAGCGGATCAGCCAGTCTAACCGGAATAAATACCAACGTTTTAGCAACGATTCCAGGCGGCGGGATAGCGACCCCAGGGAGCCGCGTTTGGCTACCCTTTCAAGCAGAGGTAAACGCCATTTTTTCGGTATTTCTTCACTTCCCATAACCTCATTCACCAACTCGGCCTTGTTGCTGACCAAAATCTTGAACCAGAAGTCAGCATACCGCATCGTGAACCAGGCAAGCAGCCCCAGGCCGATCAGGAGAATTAAACCGGAGATCAATAAACCATTCAAACGTGCTCCAATAGAATTTTATGGGGGTTTTCACAGTGAAAACTGCAAAAACCCCCAAACAATCAAATTACAGTACCTTTAAGGGGTCAGACGGGCTGGATTCTTGAAGAAAAAGCCCTCTGATGCCTCCATCACGGTGATGAAGTTATATTTCAACTCCTCTGACATCTCAACATTGCCGATGTCTGCAGAAATGACCAATGGAGATCGGGTATCGGTAGCAACCCCGATGATCGGCAGCCACTCAGCTTGTAATTGCCAAATTCGCTTGCCAATCTCTATCCGCTTTTCCGGATCCGGCTCCACCTTTATCGCCTTTCTCAGGTCTTGCATTTCACGCTGCCACTCGGGCACATATTGCAGAATGGTTTCCCAGTCTTTGTCAGAAACCTGATCTTTGTATGTTGTATAACGACCCCATAATGGCACCAACATCGACGGCCCAAGGAACCAATCTTGCAGCAAGTTAGCACCCGAACCTGCCAGCCACCAGGTAGTGGCTTCGTTGATATTGTTGGTCATCAGCGTGCCCCACCAGTAGCCCACATCGCTCTGTTTGACCTCTACTTTGATGCCTACATCTTCCCAATAACGCTTCACCAATTCAGTGCCTGGGATGGATGCGCCAGTGATTACAAAGAAATCAAACTTCATTGTAAAAGGTTGCCCATCCGGGCGTTCTCGCCAGCCATCACCATCGGAATCTACCATCCCCATTTCCTCCAAGAGCGCCTTCGCTCCTTCGGGATCGTACTGGGCATACGATTCTTCCATGCCTTCTTCATAGAAGGGTGTGCCAGGTCGTGGAGCGACCTGGGCTGGTCGACCCAGGCCAAGGAACAAGGCTTCGTTCATGGTCTCGCGGTCGAGGGCTAACGACATAGCACGTCGGAAGCGCACATCACTATAAACCACGCTAAGTCCAGGGTCGTAGGAGAATTCATCCACCGGGTTATCGATCGTGGTCATACCTACTGACTCCAAGACCGGCGGCTTGATGCCAGCCCATTCGTTGAAACCTACGATGTAGATTTGATCTTGCCAGGCCGGCAGCGGCATAGCCACATAATTCCCGTCCACCTCATGCTCTTTGTACAACGGGTAGCTATCAATCGAAATGCTCATGCAACTCAGATCGGTATTGCCAGCGATGATCGACAGGTCTTCCTGCTCTGAATCTGCCAGGTAGGTGCGCTGCAGCTTGTCGATATATGGCAATTGGTTTCCATCCTGGTCCACCATATAGAAGTAGGGATTGCGCTCAAGCAGGTAATTGCCGTTGCCCTGGTCTTCGATGATGATATATGGGTTCAGGGTGGGGAAAATTTTGCCATTATCCAAAAAGGTATTATCCACGCCAAACAAGGCAGTCTTTGTACCAAAGAATTCGGCCCACTCATCCAGCGTGTTGTAGTTTTCTGCCTTCATAATTTCCAACAGCTCGGCTTCTTCGACATAATCTTTGTGGTACTGCTGCAGGTAGTGCGCTGGATACATATGTTTATAGAAGGTGGCAGGCCACATAGTGACTTCGGCTTCGATAAATGAGCCATAGGGCCCCGCAAATGTATATTTGAAGGTGTAATCATCGACGATGGTGAGGACAGTATTACCTCCACCCCAGAGCAACCACGGCATTGGAGTTGGGTTTAAATCCTTATTCAGTAACACATCGTTGAACCTGAAAGCTACATCTTTTGTAGTTACCGGGACACCATCGGACCACTTGAGGCCTTTGCGAATGGTGGCTGTGAACTCTGTGCCTTCTTCATTCATTCCAAAACTTTCAAAAATGCCTGGCTGCTGCGGGGCACCATATACAGTTGAGACGGCATCCCAGGAGGCGCTGGCAGGCATTTCAATCAAGTTGGCGGAGTTAATGTGGCGCAGGTGCCAGTCCTGGTCGATGTTGATGGAATTGAAGCGCAGGGTGCCGCCATAAGTGCCCACTTTATCGAAGGTGCGGTACACCAGTGGGTTGTCAGGCAGGCGCTCTTCCACCGGTGGCAAATCGCCGCCGGAGACACGCTCAGCTAACATGGGCGCTTCGCCATAACCATCGAAGGTTTTGTTGGTCTGCTCCATGAAATCCGCCAGATTATAGTAGCCGGTCGGCACATCGCCCTCGACCGCTGGGATGGTGGTAGCAGTCGGGATAATGGTTGCAGTCGGTACTACTTCTGTCGCTACTACTTCTGCTGGCTCTTCTTTTTCTGGTTCTGTCGGCACTGCAGTTTCCGCGGGTGCTTCAGGGCCGGTAGGTCCTTTAGCGCCAGATTGGCAGGCTGACAGCACAAGGGTCGCAATCAGAAGCAAGGCCAATAGGGTTACGATTTTTCTTTTCATTTCTAGCTCCTTTTAATTTTTTTATTATCGGTACCAAATTCGCATAAAAATCAAAGATATTGGTTTGAATTCACCTCCTAGTTTAAAATTCTACGGTTTTTGACGCCCTCAAGGACAATTTCACCAGCGTTGTGGCAGGCGACGTAATGCACCTGGCCGTCAGGCGGCTGCCCTTTTTCCATGAATAGGGTCAACAATGGGATTTCCCGGCTGCAGCGTTCGCTGGCGTAGGGACAGCGTGGGTGGAAGGTACAACCTGGCGGCGGATTAAGCGGGTTACCGAGTTCACCCGGCGCAGCTTCCAGGCCCGATTCGATGGTCGGATCGGCTAAGGGGATACTTTTTAACAGCGCTGCTGTATACGGGTGTTCGCGGCCGTTCGAACAAATCTTCGTTCGATGCCAGCTCCACGATGTGCCCCAGATAGGTGACGGCAACCCGATCGGATACATGTGCGAATTACGCCGAGGTTATGTGAAATAAATAAATATGTGAGTTTGAATTCACTTTGCAGTTCGATCATCAGGTTTAATGTCTGGGCTTGAATGGAAACATCCAGGGCTGATGTAGGTTCATCTGCCACGATAAAGCTTGGGTTTGTTGACAGGGCGCGGGCGATACTAATGCGCTGGCGCTGCCCGCCGCTGAAGGCGTGAGGGAAGCGTTTCGCATAGCGGTGGTCCAAGCCTACTCGTTCCATCAGGTAGAAGACAATCTGTTTAATCTCCGCTTTACTGGTTTCGCCATGTGCAGATAACGGTTCGCTGATCAAATCCAGCACGGTCATACGCGGGTCGAGGGATGAATTGGGGTCTTGAAAAATCATCTGTGTCCGTTGACGAAACCCATGGGAGCGTAGATCGTATTTCGAAGCCCGACTGACATCAAGTTCTTCGCCATCGAAGTTGTAAACGATCTTCCCATCCGTGATATCAAAAGCTCGCAGAATGCTTTTGCCGATCGTACTCTTTCCACAGCCAGATTCACCCACCATGCCTAATGTTTCGCCCCGATAAATATCGAAGCTAACATCATCCACAGCTTTAAGGTAGCCAGGACTACTGCGAAAGGTGCTGTGTCTCGCCATGAAATATTTTTTTAGATTTTCGACCTTGACTAACTCCGTTTTAGCAGCCTGGCTATTCATGATACCGCCTTCATACCTTTTTTTGCTGGTCTGCCGATTGATTTATGAAACATCGCACCATGTGGTTCGGCCCAACTTCGACCAGCCTGGGTGTGCCTCCTTGCCCGCAAATATCTTCTGTTCTCTCTTCACAGCGGTCGAAAAAAGGGCAGCGGTCAGGCAAATTGATCGGTTCTGGCACTGCTCCCTTGATCGTGTTTATCAAACCATCCTTCCGCCGATCGCCGGGGTCCAAGATCGAAGCCATTAACTTACGAGTATATGGGTGCGCGCGGTTGGATGAAGATATCTTTCACAGGTGCATCCTCAACGATTTGCCCCAGGTACATCACGCACACCCGGTCAACCATCTGAGCCACGACTGCCAGATCATGCGTAATGAAGACCATCGACATACCTGATTGGGCGATCAGGTCTTTCAACAGCCTTAGGATTTGCGCTTGTACGGATACATCCAGGGCCGTGGTAGGCTCGTCAGCGAAGAGCAGTTCTGGATTGCAAGAAATTGCCATGGCGATCAAGGCTCGCTGTCGCATGCCGCCGGAAAGTTGGAAGGAGTATGAATCGATGCGTTTCTCTGGTTCAGGGATGCCCACCTGCCTCAACAGTTCTATGCTGCGTGAACGCTGCCTCTTTTTTATTCACCTTGAGATGCAACATGATCACTTCGATCATCTGATTGGCAATCGTGTGTACAGGTGACAGGGCGTTCATCGGTTCTTGAAAGATCATGTTAATATACTTTCCGCGGATGCTGCGAATCTCATCTCCCATCGGTTTCATAGCAATCAAATCCACCCTGTCGCCAGAAAGCGGTTTGAAGTAGACTTTGCCGCTCGACTGGCCAGGTTTGCGTATCAGGCGCAGAATCGACTTGACAGTGATGCTTTTTCCACAGCCAGACTCTCCCACCACACCCAGCACTTCACCGCGTGCCAAATCGAATGAGACGTGATCCACTGCCCTTAGCAGTCCACGCTGCAAGCTATATTCGGTGGTTAAGTCCTTTACGGAAAGAATGAGATCATTATCAGTCATTGATTAATCCTCTTTATAAGGATCAGCGGCATCGCGCAAGCCATCTCCGAGGAAGTTGTACGCCAGGACCACAATGATGACAAAAACTCCTGGAATCAAGAGCCATGGATACAAGGCGATTGCGTTGATATTTTGAGCGTCGGCAAGCAAGACACCCCAACTGATCGTGGGCGGTTGCAAACCCAGACCCAGGAAACTGAGGGCAGTTTCACCCAAGATCATGCCTGGGATGCTCATGGTTATACTGACGATCAGGTAGCTGGTGAATGCTGGCAGCATGTGACGGCTGATGATCTTGCTATCTGAGACGCCCGAAATGGTCGCCGCCGTAACATAATCAACCTTGCGCAGCGAGATCAGCTTGCCTCGCACTACTCTTGCCAGCCCAGTCCAACCAGCGATCGCTAAAATGATGGTAATGGCAAAATAAATTTGTAATTGCGTCCAATCGCGCGGCAGCGCCGCTGAGAGCGCCATCCACAGTGGCAGCATGGGGATTGACATCAATAATTCAATGATACGCTGGATCAGAATGTCTACCCAACCGCCATAGAAACCTGAGATTCCTCCCATCACGCAGCCCAACACAAAAGTGATTGCCACTCCTATCAGACCTACCGTAAGCGAGATTCGGGAGGCATGGATGTTGCGGGAATATAAATCTCTACCGAGGCTATCGGTGCCAAAAACGAACAATGGGTAACCCTCTTGCCCTGTAAAAAAGTGAATGTCGGTCTCGATAAATCCCAGCATCTTGTATGGGTACCCGTGGGCGAAAAAAAGCACATATAAACGCTTATCGGTGTTTAATGTATAATTTAATTTCAGGGTGATTGGATCGCGTTCCTTTTCCACCGCGTAATAATAAGGTCTCAAGGAGAAAACCTCGCCGTCATAGAAGCGGGGACGCTGCGGTGGGGCATAATGATAACCGTCGAAGTATCCATGCGGGGCATAAGGGCTCAGGAAAGGGGCAAAAAGCGCCATCAGGTAGAAAAGCACCAATACCACCATGCCTATGATGGCTAACTTGTGCCGGAACAGACGCATGAGCACCAACCTGGTTTGCGAGGCGGTGTAGAGTTTTTCAGTATCTCTGGTGATATTCTCTGGCGTCGAATCCGGCAGATCGGATCCAAGGATTGTTTCAATTGCCATGGGAGCAGGCTTCCTTATTCAAAACGAATACGCGGGTCTGAGATGACGAGCAAGATATCTGATATGAAGGTACCAACGAGTGTAAGGAAGGTCAGGATAAATACCAGGCTGCCTGCCAGGTACATATCTTGTGATTTTAACGAATCAAGCAGTAACGGGCCCATAGTCGGCAAATTCAGCACGACATCGACAATGGTCGCCCCGGAGATGATCAACGGCAAAAGGAAACCGATGGTGCTCCACATTGGGTTGAGCGCCACTCGTACTGGGTATTTCATGATCAATTTCCCCTCTTTTAAACCTTTTACCCGTGCGGTTTCCACATAATCCATATTCAACTCATCTAACATTGTGGCGCGCAAACTGCGAATGTTGGCGGCGGTACCCGCCATCCCTACCACAATGATCGGCACGATCAGGTGCTTGAACAGGTCAACAAACTTTCCTGTTGACCAGGGGGCATCGCGGTACACATCCGAGAACAAACCTCCAGCAGGAATATCAAAAAGGATGAACAGCCAATACATTAAGAACAATGCCAGCAGGAACGATGGCGTCGCTACTCCAATAAATCCAAACACGGAAGCAACGTAGTCCATTAATGAGTACTGGTGTGTGGAAGAATAAATAGCAATTGGAATGGCGACGATGTACGTAAAAGCCAGCGTAAGCACTGAAATCAACACCGTATATGGCAGTCTTTCAATAATCAACGCTGACACTGCCTGCCTCCAGGCAAAGGATCGGCCGAAATCACCTCGGAGCACAATACCACTGATCCACTTCATGTACTTAACCATGAAAGGCTGTCCGTACCCATACTGTACTTTTAGCGAGTCGATCAAGGCCTCATCTACCTTCATACCACTCAATGTCAGCTGCTGTATTTGGAGAGTCAGATAATCGCCAGGGGGCAGCTCAATGATGACAAACGAGAGGAGTGAGATGGCAAAGAGCGAAAAAATCATCAGGACTAAACGCTTAACGATGTATTTTCCCACGGGATTCCACCTATCCTTTCTTAATATTGGCCAAATTCTTCACAGATTTCAACCACTCGCTCCACTCTTTCCAGCAAACCATTAGGCGGAACCTGGTCAGCCACACCCAACACATAATGCGGTTTTTGGCGCATCAAAGACAGGATTTCCTTGACATGAGCTTCGAACTCAGCCGCGCCGAACAACGGCGTGAATACAATCCCCGGCAACCCACCCCAGATGATCGTATCGCCGGTTATCCGGGAAACGATCTCCTGCATCGACAGATCTCCAGACGGCAAAGGTGTAGCAGCCTCAATCACATCGAAACCGGTTTCCGCAACCAAGTCAATCAGCCCATTTAACTGACCATCCATGTGGATGAAGGAATATTTTCCAGCTTCACGGATGCGCAGTATCCATTTACTTTCATAGGGACGCAGGAAGCGCTTATAATATTTGGCCCCCACTACCTCGCTGGAGAGGTTTTCGGGAATCATGATGCACTCTGCTGGCGAATTTACAGTCAATTCAGCAGCTTGGTCATATTTGTTCTCCATGACCTCAAAAATCTGGGCCATTTCATTGGGAGCATCAGCAAGCAGGTAAACCAGATTGGTGATGCCAATATAGGTGGTAACCATTTGCATGAAAGGACTGCGTGGGGTATAGCACAACACTACACCGTTATCGCCTATGAGACCATACCGTCTTTCGGCCTCGGCATAAGCCGGAGTAAATTCCAAACTTTCTATATAGCACTTAAATGCGGCTAAGTCAGCAGGAGCTGTTACAAAATGTTTGACATAACCTGTGGAAAAGGATGTGGGCAAGTACTCTTGGATCTCGGTCAGATCGCCAAGTGGAGTGTTCATCACCCGGGTGATCGTATTGTCGACACGGGTCTCTTTAAATGTAATACCCGGGTTATGCTGTGTGAAGGGAAAGAAACCTTGAAGGTAAAAGCCAACACCTAAGTCACGATTGAGTTGAAAGTAACCATCACCCTGATATTGATCAGGCAGCTTTCCTGCGGTACGTGTAGCTGAGTACCAGTAGTCTAAATCCCCAAACCATGGAACTCTGTCAGGTTGGGTCCCATTCAGCAGCATTAGGATCCGCTCACGATTTACCATAAAAACTCCAAATCTATAGGGATGGGCTTCTTATACGGATAAGCTTTCCCGGCACTTACTTTCGTTTTTCCAAATCCCTCACACCTAAGAGCTCTTGTCCTTCTTTTTCCATATCGCAGTCTATCACACAAAATGGATCTTCTGATAAACCATAACCACTCATAATATTTGATGTTTTCAACTCAATTTAACGCCACGTATTGTCTTTGAGCAACACGGTTTTCGAAACAAAAATAACGATCGAATCCAAAGCTAAAATGTTGCATGTCAAACATTTTAGCATAAATAGTATACACAAACCAGTGACAAATGTCATACTCTTAACATTAATGACGATTGTTTAGTTGATTTCTAATAAAAACTGTTATAATATTACTGGGAATGTTCGAATAACAACACATAGCTGGACTGCTTTACAATAGAAGAGTGATGATTAAAACTTCCGAGCGTCTACAAAAAATCGTTTCTCTTATTGAAGGAACAGGATTCGCATCGGTAAAAGAATTAAGTCGTTACTTTCAAGTCTCAGAGATGACAATCCGCCGTGATTTAAATAAATTAGCAGAAGAGGAACGGATCATTCGAACCTTCGGTGGCTGTGCTCCAATCCCAGCCACTACCGATCGTATTTCTCCCGAACCACAATTCATCCAGGATGATGAGGGGGCTATATCTCTTTTCTGCAAAGCAGATGTTCTTGTTACAACCCTATTCAATCCAAAATTTGATCCGATCATATTTGAAAGTGGTGGTAAGCCAAAGTACCCTATTGTGTCAGAATCTATATCCCATGAACAAAGCCTAACCTGTGTTGGTATTGATAATTATTCAGCTGGTTTTGAGTTGGGAAAATGGGCAGGCGAATATTCACTTAAACACTTCTCTGGCAAAGCCGATGTACTAGATCTGGGTTATCATTTACCCAACACCGAGGAACGCAGCCGGGGTTTTCTGGATGGCTTGGCTAAAACACTTCCAGAGATCAGCTCGATAATGTCTTTGAACCCACAATCGCGCTTTGACTTGGCTTATCAGCTCACCCAAGATGCTCTTGAAGTAAATAATGATATTAATATCATCTTTGCTATTAATGACACCAATGCCTGTGGAGCAATACAAGCCTGTATCGATCTGAATGTGGATCCAGATGACATTATCATTATTTCATTTGGGTTGGAAGGGGATAAAATTAAGAATGCCATCCATGATGGCCTTTACTGCAAAGTGTCTCTGGCAATGTTTCCAGAAATCGTTGGGCGGTATTGCGTCGATGCTGCGATCCGAGCTTACCGCTCCGGCGATTTGCCGGAAAAAATCGAGAACTCCCTACACGCTCTTGACTAAAGAGACTTCTCACAGATTTCTATAGACTTAACGAAACGAGATGGGAACTACAGTGGGAACAGGTTCAAAAACGTCTTAAATTGCCTGTCATCCCGGAAAATACAAAATCCCAAGTGGGCTTACCACTTCCAAATTGTATCGGGGTCTTAATACCGTTTCCCGAACATGAGTGGTATCAAAATTTGGTCGCATCCATGAGTAAATACGCCAGTGAATCCAATATTAATATTCAGGTTTTGGACGCTGAACAGACCCTGAAAGACGAATTGCTATCCGCCAAACGTCGGATAGCAAAAAGAGCAGCGCTTGAAATCCAACCATACGACACGGTTTTCATCGGTGGCGGTATTATCACCCAATTCTTGACCGAATATGTTCACAACGATGCCAATGTTACTGTGGTCACAAATGCAACAAACATTTTCAAATCCCTGGAAACCAAGCCTAATCTAACCCTGATATCAACCGGTGGCGTTCTGCGGCGTATCAGCCAATCCCTGGTTGGTCCACTCGCCGAAAAAGCTCTCCAGGACATTCGCGTTGATAAGTTATTCCTCACGGTTTCTGGTGTTTCATTCGAGTTTGGACTCTCTCAAACCGAAATATCCGAATTAACCATTAAGCAAGCCATGATAAAAGCTGCTCGAGAGGTGATTTTGCTGGCGGATCACACGCAGTTCGAACAGGAATCCTTCATCCATGTCGCTCCAATTAATGTGGTTGATAAATTGATCACCGATAGTGGGTTGCCATCTCATATTCGGTTACAATTCGGTTCGGCAGGCATCGAAGTTATTACCTGCTAAAATAAAATACATAAAGAAATCAAAAATCAGCAAATTTAGAGTTTGATTTTACCCTTCAAAACATCAAAACAGTGTTTGAAACCTTCCAACTGCAACCGGTCCTAACTTGATTCTAATTCTTGAACGGAAATCCGATTAGTTCTTAAAACGACTGTAAACAACACAATCAATAACCCGATTGAGGCAAAAGCCATTGAGAGTGAATAATCTGCAATTCTCCCAAAGACCAGGCTCATCAGGGCGACATACAAACTTCCGATCATATTTATCAGTGAAAGCACCGTTGCTCTATTCTTACTCTCAATCTGCTCGTTTTTGTATGCTGAAAGCAAAGGATTTCTAGCCTCCATTGAGGCATAAGCAACAGTGAAAACTGGAATTAAGAGAACGGGCAAAGAAACCAAAGCCAGAAGTAAATACATAATTCCTGGCCAAATGGTCACCACCAGGAAACCGAACCTGCCAAAATTTTCCTCTATTAAATAGGCATATTTCTGTATTAGGAATGCCAGCAAAGCCCCCAACGATAGTGATAACCCTATCCAAAACGTAGGCACAGAGGCCTCAACAAAATAAGGTTGGTATAGACTAATCAATGAGTTAGAAAATGTTGCCGTTAACACTGAAACAGCAATTATCCACTTCAGTTTTGAGCTGCTCCTTACCTGAGCAAATCCGTCTCTAAATATCTTGAGAGGGCTTGCTTCTGAGTGTCTATATCCATCTTGAGGTTCTTTTAGGGTAAGGCTAATCAAAAAGGCCAACGCCACCGAACAAGCCGTAAAGAAAATGGCCATTAGAAACTTACTCAAATCCAGCTGGGAAACAATAAGACCACCAATAATCGGGGCCACAAAAAAAGCCAGTTGATACGCACTCCCGATAAATCCCATAGATTTTTTCATTTCTCTTTCTCGGTCTTTTTCTGGCAGTGAGTCATAAACCAATGCCTCATTTGCTCCCGATAAAAATGCGTAACCTATCCCCGCTAATATTGCTATCAAAACGAACGAAAAATAATCTTTGGCAAAAAAGTATAGAAATTCACCTAAAGTTTGTATCAATAAAGCTGTAACCACCGACCACTTACGCCCGATTTTATCAGCCATTATCCCCGTAGGTACTTCTGCCAGGAAAATTGTCCCAACGATTATTGACCATATTGAGCTTACTTGTAACAAGCTCAATCCCCTCGTTTGTTGGTAAAGGGTGCCAATATGGTTGTAAAAATAGAGATTAGAAAAGAAGGTTACAACTGCTAGTTTCTTGGTGTTATCCATTCTCAATAACATCCTCATCTGATGGTTATTTATTACGCTTCCTTACAATTCGAGTTTAGACAATTATTAGGGCTGCTCTGCCCTTGAGCAAAACCGCCCCTTGGTAGAAACTTGGATGTGTGGACAACCAAGAGACTACCAAGCAGGACATTAACAAACTAATCGAGTTTCGTCAAGCCTTTTATGCCAAAGAGCTGCAAACTCGACGGGATGCGCTGTTCGATCTACTGGAAGCTCTTCTTTCGACAAGTCCAGTCTCATCCTTTGCGATGTTGAGCCAGTCTGACCAGTTCCGGCGAAAGTGGCCCTGCCTATACGCTGTATTGGTAATGTGCAATATTTCAGCCCGACCCATAGTCGGGAGTGTTGCTTTTGTCTAAAGACGAGTTCCGAAAACCGAAACGAAATTTTATTTAGGCTTGCATAACCAGAAAGCCTGACATAAAATGGGTGTATGCAAGACGATATCTCAACTGAAACCAAAAGCGGGTGGTCAATCTGGTTTTCTCGTTTTTCTACCATCCTCGTTGCCACTTACCAATTGATTGCCGTAGCCTTTTTGTTGATTGTTCCTTTCCTGGCCTTCAATTTCATTAAGACTCCCTTTATTGGCTCATTTGTTGAGCATACCCTTGCACTTAACACTTCCGGTCCCAGCGGGTCGGGAACCTGGGAACTGCAAAAATACGATTTGCCTTTTGGCTACCGGATTGCTTTTGTTAATGACAAAACAATCTCATCCCTTGATCAATTAAATGATTTACTCAGACAATTTACTTTCGATAGGCAGGTAAATGTCACACTGGTTAGCCCAACAGGCGAAAACACCAGCTTTCCGGTGATCCTGACCAGATTCAAGTTCTCAGACCTGTTTGCCTATTTCCTAATCCCTTTTCTCATTGCGATTGCCTGCCTGGCGTGCAGCATTTGGGTATTCGGCTTTCGACGTAGAGACAATATTGGCAAAACATTCGCCTTCTTCACAACTTCTGTTTGCATCGCGCTCAGCACCCTGTTTGATCTTTTTACCACCAGTAAATTCGTATATGGATGGACATTTGCTTTAATGGCTGCTGGGGGGAGTTTAATTTGTTTGACCATGATGTTCCCTGAAGAAGAAAAGCTCACCTCCAGGTTCCCATTTCTAAGATGGATTGGCCTCATACCTTCTCTGGTGCTGTTCCTGATCACCTACCCGACTATATTCAATTACGCGCGTCCGCTCGCTTACGCCCAGGGATGGAGAGCCGGGTATATTTACGCAGGTTTGGCAATCTTCTTGTTCCTGGTTGGAATGTTTTACCGGCGCCATACATCTGCCTCGCCCATTGTCCGGGAACAAACTCGCCTGACCTTGATTGGAGCAGGTTTTTCATTTCTCCCAATTGCCATTTGGTTCATCAGCTCCTCCATTTGGCATTCCCTGGCTTTCTCGCCAATTTTATTGCTGCCAATCGCCATTTTCCCAGTTGTGATCGCATATACTCTGGCGCGCTATCGCTTGCTCCAAACAGAGTATATTTTCCAGCAAGTGATCATCTACAGCACCATTACCCTGGTCGCGGCAGCAGGATATGCCCTGCTTCTTTCGGGTCTTTTATTAATCATTGGAGGTTCGATAAAAGAAACCGACCCTTATATTCTTGGAGCCTTATTATTTCTCCTGGCATTGCTGTTTCTCCCTTTAATTTCCCGCATCCAACACACAGTCAATCGAGCATTTTCGCGCGGTCAAGTTTATTATCGGGAAAGGAACCAGGAATTCAGCCGTGAATTAACGCAATTGACGAATCTGCCCGACATCCTAAACCTGCTTCATAAGTATATTCAAGAAACTTTGACGCCTTTTCATACGCACATCTTTGTGCATAACTCCGCAACCGATCAATATGAAGCAGCCCCCCATGATGGTGATAAACCAACCAGCGATTTGCAATTCTCTCCACAAAGCCCGCTGGTTGAAATGCTATCAAAACAGCGCTCAACACTATTCCTCGGGGATGTCAAAACCTTACCAGCAGGAATTAAACCAGAACGATCTCGCCTGCAGCTCTTGGGTTCGCAGATCTTTATCCCCTTGCCCGGTCAAAGAAAGCTTTGCGGGTGGGTTTGCTTGGGACCCAGGCAATCCGGCGAGTCGTATAAACCACAAGATTTGAATTATATCGAAACCTTATGTGACCAGGCAGCCTTGGCGATCGAGCGCGCCCAGGTTGTGATGGATTTGGAGCGGCGTGTGCATGCCACCAATGTACTCACGCGCATTTCTCAAGGTATCAATGTCACCCTCAACTTTGATGATATTCTGGAATTGATCTATGCACAGACATACCAGGTGATTCCAACCCTTGATTACCGCATTACGCTATTTGACAGCCGCAGTGACATCCTATCGCATGTCTTCTATCTGGAAAATGATGAACGTCTTACGGATTTAGAAAATCAACCGATCCCACCCAACCAGGGTTTGGAACGCGAAGTCATTCGCACTCAGCGTGCGATTGTTACGAATGATTATGAACGAGAATGCCGTGTGCACGACTCTCTTCCTGCGGTTAAAGACCTTAATGCCTGGGTAGGTGTACCGCTCAACACAGGCGCTGAAACAATCGGTGTGATCGGCCTGGGCAGTCGTGATCCCACAACCACTTACACAGAGGAACAGGTGAGTTTTTTCCAGGCAATTGCCGATCAGGCAGCCGGTGCAATTGTTAAAGCCAGGCTGCTGCAAGAGGCAGAACGCCGCGCCAGGCAGCTAACCAAGTTGAACGAAGTTGCCCGCAGTCTTTCTTCAATGCTGGATCTTGCTCCTCTTCTAAACCTGGTATTAAACAGCGCAGTGGAAATCCTCAACTGTGAAGCCGGAAGCCTGCTCTTGGTGGAAGACGAAACAGGTGAAATGGTGTTTGAGGTAGCCACAGGTCCCGTTGGATCCGAATTAGTTGGGAAACGACTGCCGCCTGGAACAGGCCTGGTTGGCAAAGCTGTCGATAGCCGTCAACCAGTCATTGTCAATGATGTTCGAAGGGCAAAAGAGTGGTTTGCGAACACGGACAAAGACACTGGTTTTCACACAAGCGACCTGCTCGTTGTTCCAATGATCTTCAAAGACCAGGTCTCTGGCGTGATCGAGGTGATAAACAGGAAAGATGGATTACCTTTTACCACAGACGACCAGGAGCTCTTGTTCGCATTTTCGAGCCAGGCAGCAGTTGCTTTGGACAATGCGCGCTTATACACTCAGACGGATCAATCTCTGGCAGAACGCGTTGAAGAATTATCCGTCATGCAGCGGATTGATCGTGAGCTGAATGCCAGCCTGGATGTGAGCCGTGCCATGCGTATTACGCTCGAATGGGCTATGCGCCAATCGAAAGCCAGCGCAGGTTTGGTCGGCATGATCGAAGATAAAGGTGTGCGCATCATGGCCAATCAGGGTTATACCTCCGAGCTGGCACCTTACTTAGAAACCTATTTACCAGAGGAAATGCCCACCTTAATAGCCTCGATTGAAACTGGACAGCCTCAATTTTTATCTAATCCGATCAGTGGAAATGGAAATAACCAGACCTTACTGAAAGACGCAGTTGGACAGGTGATTATCCCGATCCGGCGTGAATCAACGGTGATTGGTCTTCTGCTATTGGAGAGCACCCAGGCTGAGAATATTTCAGAAGAGACTATGGGATTCTTGTCTCGTTTGAGCGATCATGCCGCCATCGCCATTGCCAACGCCAGGTTGTATACAGAGGTTCAAGAAGCTAACCTGGCCAAGAGTGACTTCATCTCCTTCGTATCGCATGAACTAAAGACCCCAATGACATCCATCAAAGGATTTACCGATTTGCTTGCTGCTGGTGTGGTAGGTCCTGTTAATGATGCTCAATCAAACTTCCTCACCACAATCCGATCCAATGTCGACCGTATGGCGACTTTGGTAACTGACCTGACCGATGTCTCGCGGATTGAAGCCGGAAGGCTGCGCCTGGATTTTGCCTCTCTACCCGTTTCCGAGATTGTGGAGGAAGTAGTTCGTTCGACCGCGCCCAAATTGAAGATAAGAACCAAAAGCTAACTTTAATAATCCCCGCAGATCTCCCTCCCTTATGGGGTGATCGGACGCGCCTGATCCAAATATTAACGAATCTGGTCAGCAATGCATACAAATATACGCAAGCCGAAGGAGAGATTAGCATTTCCGCGGAATGCACAGAGAATGTATGGGATGAAGGCAGCCCTAGAGTGATCCATCTGATGGTTAAAGATACTGGTTATGGGATTACTCCCGAAAACCAGAAGAAAATTTTTCAAAAGTTTTACCGAGCGGATGATCAAAAAGTGCGCGATGCACCTGGAACGGGCCTGGGGCTCAACATTACAAAGCAGCTGGTGGAATTGCAGGGTGGAAAAATATGGTTCGAAAGCGTGTTTCGTGTTGGAACAACCTTCCACATTATCATCCCAATTGCTGAAGCAGCCTGAGAGGATGGGCGATGCCACTTTCAGCATTCATTGGACATGGTAAAGCCGCAGATGGACGTGAAGCTGGAGCCCAGGCTGCTTTACAGGCTCTAGATCAAGCAGGCCGCTCCCCATTAATTTTTGGTTTACTGATTGCTTCACACAATTTTCCTTTTGACCAGGTGCTGAGCGGGGCAAACGCGTTATTGGGAGACATTCCGCTGGTCGGTTTTTCCACCTCAGCAGAAATCATTTCTAGCGGAGTCCACCAGCGCTCAGTGGTAGTAGCCTTGATTTCAGGTACAGATGTAACCGTTCGCAGTGAATTTTGGCCAGGTTTTGGTGAAGACAGCCGCGGGGTAAGCCTGAAAATGACCCAGGCTCTATTGCCGCATCAATCGAATGGTACCTTGTTCGTGGTTGCAGATGGCTTTCATGGCGATCCCAAGGAGCTTTGTAATAGTTTAGGGGCCGGATCCTATACTTTGGCAGGGTGTCTTGCCGGCGGAGAACAGCGCCAGGCTCACACGTACCAGCTCGGCGGCAGACAGAGCGGATCTGGCGGTTTGGCCGCTGCACTCCTGGCTGGGAAGATCGTATCTAGTGTTGGGTTAGGACACGGTTGGGAAGAGGCTGGGATTTATTTCCAAATCACGCGTGTTCGAGGCCCCTGGATCAGGGCCCTCAATAACCAGACTGCTGCGGAAGCCTATGCCAGATGGTTGGGCTACCAACCTCGCGACTGGTCTTTCCCGCCCTTGAATGAGCTTGTTCGCCTTTACCCCTTAGGAGTTGAGAAAGGCGATATGAAGAGTCTGCAAGTCAGGTCCCCATTACGTATGGAGAGTGATGGCAGCTTACGCATGCATACAGCCGTTTCTGAAGGCGACACTGCCCATCTTTTGGTTGGTAGTATTGAAAGCTGTTTAAAAAGCGCTGAGAAAGCGGCTCTAAAAGCGTTAAAAAACCTTGGAAAAGCACGCCCCATCTTAGCGATAATCCTTCCTGACATATCCTGGCAAAACTTATTGGAAACGCAGCCTGGAGCCGAGGTCGCAGCGGTGCGGAATGTACTTGGTCAAAACGTCCCCATCATCGGTGGGTACACTTTCGGACAATTTTCAAACTCCAACCGCACGGCCGAATTCTTTAATCAGCACATTGAGGTATTTTTACTGGCCGAACCAATTGAATAATCCAATCCTTTTCTTTGAAGCCTACGGCTTCTAAAAGAAAAGGCAATCCATAAAAGGATTATGCAGTTCTAATTAGTTTGATTAAAGTAAAAGCACCCGGGCATGGGTGCTTTTACTTTGAGAAGATAATAGGAAGAGGTTTGTTCGAAGCACTTCTTCTAGACGATCAACCGCATTTGGCTACCCCATTTCAACCAAAGGTAATGTCTTTAAAGACTCTTCGATGGCTTTTTTCGGATATTCATAGTCCTCAAGCTTTCCGTTTAGATAATTTTGATAAGACATCATATCAAAGTTTCCATTGCCTGAGAGATTGAACAGGATCACCCGCTTCTCACCCTTCGCCTTTGCATCCAGGGCTTCATCGATCGCCGTACGAATCGCATGCGCTGATTCAGGAGCAGGGATAATCCCTTCGGCTTTTGTGAATTGAACTGCAGCTTCAAAGGTTGCAAGTTGGTGGACGGAGACTGCTTCGATATAGCCTGCATCATAAAGCGCGCAGATGCTGGGAGCCATGCCGTGGTACCGCAGCCCCCCAGCATGGATCGGTGGCGGAACAAAATCGTGACCCAAGGTGTGCATCTTAACAATTGGCGCCATTTTAGCCGAGTTGCCATAATCAAAAGTGTACACACCCTTGGTCAATGAAGGTGTGGCTTTCGGTTCCACGGCCACAAGCCGTGTGTGCTTTCCCTCTTTCAGGTTATTTCGTAAGAAAGGATAAGCTATTCCGCCAAAATTTGATCCACCACCCACACAGCCGATCACCACATCGGGGTACTCCCCTGCCAGGTCCATTTGCTTGAGGGCTTCTTCTCCAATTACAGTCTGGTGCAAGAGCACATGGTTAAGCACCGATCCCAGACCATATTTCTTTTTGCCCACCAGACTTCGCAGCCACTTCAACCGCTTCTGAGATCGCGATCCCTAAAGAGCCTGGGCTGTTCGGATCTGCTGCCAGGACAGAACGGCCAAAATCCGTCAAGTCTGTCGGGCTGGCAAAAACTTGCGCGCCAAAGGTTTCCATCAAAATTCGCCGGTATGGTTTTTGCTGGTAAGACACCTTGACCATATAGACTTCCAGGTCCATGCCAAAGAAATTGCATGCCATTGCCAGGGCTGCCCCCCACTGCCCTGCTCCAGTTTCAGTTGTCATGGCTTTGACACCCTCAGCTTTTATTGTAAAAAGCCTGAGGGATCGCCGTATTTGGTTTATGACTGCCGACAGGTGATAATCCTTCATTCTTATAATAGATATGGGCTGGTGTCCCCAGAGCTTTCTCCAGGCGCCGGGCGCGGACGAGAGGTGTGGGACGGTAAAGTTTATAGATCTCGCGTACTTCCTCAGGGATTTCAATGAACCTTTCCGTGCTGACTTCTTGCATCAGTAAACCCATTGGAAATAGTACACTCATGAACTCGGGTGTCACCGGTTCCTTAGTCTGCGGATTTAGCACTGGAGTCACCGCAGAGGGCACATCCCCTAAAACGTTGTACCAAAGTTTTGGAAGATCACTTTCGTTGAGTAAAAAACGGGTTTGGTCAGACATTTGAGCTCCTTTAATATTTTTTTAGATCTGGTTAAATAAAAAACAGCGTTCATCCCAAAGGGGACGAACGCTGCTTAGTCCGTGGTGCCACCCCGATTAAGCTGGTTGCCTGGTAATTTTAACCAAAAATCCCGTCGATGATGCAACGGGAAAATAAGCCAGCCTCACTCGTTCCAGGTACGACCTGCTCACACAGGTTTATACCCTTTGCCTTGATAACGGTAGCTTCTCCGGCTCAGGCTACAACATCAGATGCTTCGCCCTGCAACTCCAAGGTCCATTCAACGTTAGCGTACAGGCTGGCTTCCACCTTACCCAGCTCTCTAGACTGCCGTTCAACGTTTACTCGTCCTCTTCACTGTTTTTTAGTTGTTAAGTTGGGTGAATTATACAGATACAGGCCGTTTTGTCAAGGATTTCCCCACAGGATTTCCCAGATGTTCAGACAAATTGGATATAATAAGCAAAAGAGTATCCCCCTCGCTTTTTGGTTCGTCTTAATGATCCTTATCCCTGGCCCTACAGAAACGGAGGATTTCATGAAAGCCATCGTTTATTCTGCACCCTTCCAATTCACCTGTACCCAAGTCCCCACCCCGCAGCCATCCGCCGGAGAAGTCTTGGTCCGCGTTCGCATGTGCGGTATCTGTGGAACGGATCTCCATATTCATGAAGGCGAATTTCTCTCCGAATTTCCCCTGATCCCCGGGCATGAGATCGCCGGAGAAATTATTGAGCTTGGAATAGGGACTGAGCAATTTAAACCGGGAGACCGGGTTGTCGTGGACAACACAGAATTATGTGGGGGATGCTTCTATTGCCGGCGCGACCAGCCGCTTTATTGTGAAAATTTTATCTCCCATGGCTGCAATGTTGCGGGTGGGTTGGCTGAATATATTGTGGTCAAGGCAGATAAAGTATTTCCCATCCAAAATTTAACCTGGAAAGAAGCCGTCATGGTGGAACCCACCGCGTGTGCTGTGCACGGCATGGACATCATCGCCTTGAAACCTGGCAGCGAGGTTCTCCTCTTTGGTGCCGGGCCAACCGGTCTGGTGCTGGCCCAGCTGCTTAAATTAAACGGAGCATCCCGTCTGGTTGTTGCTGCCCCCGCAGGCCTCAAGCTTGACCTGGCAAAAAAGTTGGCTGCCGATGAAACGGTTGTGATCGATCGGCAGGATCATGCAATCCACAAAAAATATTTATTAGAGCAGTTCAAACATGGTTTCGATTATGTTATTGAAGCAACCGGCTCCGCCCAGGTTTGTGAGGAAGCCATCCAATACGCTCGCCTGGGTGGTCAGGTAATCGTCTACGGGGTCTACTCCGAGAAAGATCGTCTCACGTGGAGCCCTTACGAAATTTTCCGCCGCGAACTAACCATCAAAGGCTCCTTCGCCCAAACCCACTGCTTCGACCGGTCTTTACTTTATTTGGAAAGCCACCAGGTCAAAGTCGATGAAATTGTCACTCAGGAATTCCCCCTTGAAGATTATGGATTAGCCCTGCAGGCCTTGAAGAACCGCCAGGGGATCAAAAGCGCCATTATTCCTGAGTAGCGTTGGATTGCTTTCTTTCTAATTCGCGAAAGGTAGTTGGATAAGAATCTTTCTCTCCGGCTGGAACGTCTTCGCGCCGAATTTCCTTCCATTCATCCAAGTCAATTTCTGGAAAAAATATATCTGCCGGAACATGCGCATGAACGGTGGTTAAATAGATCCGATCCACCTTTGGGAGAGCTTGCCGATAAATCTCTCCCCCTCCGATCACCAAGACCTCATCTTCGCCGCTTTCTTCAGATAAGCAGAGAGCGTCATCCAGCGACTCGGCGATGATACATCCATCTGCGTGGTATGCTTTGTTACGCGTGATAATAATCATCGTTCTGCCCGGGAGCGGGCGGCGGATCGTTTCATAGGTCTTGCGCCCCATGATCAGGTGATGTCCCATCGTGATCGCTTTGAACCGTTTCATATCGGTGGACAACCGCCAGGGCAGGCTGCCATGATGTCCAATACCGCCCTGTTCATCCATTGCCACGATCAGTGAAATGATCAAACCGATATCTCCGCTTTGATGCCCGGATGAGACTGGTAATCTGTCAATTGAAGATCTGTATAATCCACCTTAGAAAGATCCTTGACTTCTGGATTGATCAATAACTTCGGTAGTGGATAAGGTTGGCGGGTAAGCTGCAAGCGTGCCTGGTCAAGATGGTTCAGATAAAGGTGCGTATCTCCCAGTGTGTGTACAAACTCGCCAGGCTGTAAACCACACGCGTGTGCGATCAAGGAAGTCAGCAAGGCGTATGAAGCAATGTTAAATGGCACACCGAGAAAAACATCTGCAGATCGCTGGTACATTAAGCAGGATAATTTTTGATCGACGACATAAAACTGAAATAGCAAATGGCAGGGTGGTAAAGCCATCTTGTCAATTTCACCCACATTCCATGCTGAAACAATCAAGCGCCTGGAATTTGGGTTTTTCTGGATCATTTCAATCACCTGTGCAATCTGATCGATTGTTCTCCCATCGGTTGTCTTCCAGGAGCGCCACTGCACGCCATAAACAGGTCCTAATTCCCCATCTGAGTCAGCCCATTCATCCCAAATACTGACATTATGCTCTTTTAGATAACGGATATTCGACTCACCTCGCAAGAACCATAGCAGCTCATAGGCAATTGACTTCCAATGAAGCTTCTTGGTCGTTAGAATGGGAAAGCCCTGTTGTAAATCAAATCGCATCTGGTAACCAAAAACTGATAAAGTTCCAGTCCCAGTGCGGTCAGCTTTTTCTACACCCTGATCCAGGATAAACCGTAATAAATCCAAATATTGTTTCATTAAATTTCCTTTTCCGTAACAATAATCAGTTGTCGCTCGTTAATTTGAGCCACGCGAAAATTCCTGGATCAATTTTACCAATTCCTGCTCATTTAGAAAGCCATCTGCAGCTCCACTGGCTCCGATTTTGAAAGCAGAAAAGTAAATTGCCCGCTGGATAGCTGCATAAGGGTCTCGGCTGTTAACA
Organism: uncultured Chloroflexia bacterium; assembly: GCA_963754615.1. Taxonomy (GTDB): domain Bacteria; phylum Chloroflexota; class Anaerolineae; order Anaerolineales; family UBA4823; genus CAVVUF01. Next base: position 521,796 of record CAVWGW010000012.1, read on the forward strand.
TAAAAATGATTAAAACAAGAAAAAAGTGCATCTCCTGCGCCGATGGTATTGACAATCGGACGTACCTTAATCGCTGGCAGCCGCTCCATAAAATGGTCGCTGCGCACAGCCAATAAGACCCCTTTCGCCCCCAAACCAATCACAATGATTTCAGGTCCATATCGGTTCTGAACCTGCTTGACCCATTCTTCAGGCGAACAGGTTAAATTCTCATCGCTCATAAATAAGATATCGGCTGATTCCATATAATCCCGGTTGTAGGAATCCTCCAGGTCTTTAATAGCATGCACATCAGTCGCGATCCAGAGACCATAATGCTTTGCACTCTTTAGAAAAGGCCGTGAGAAGTTAATATTGCACAAAACAGCCAGGGAACATCCCTGTCTGGCGCGTTCAAAAAGCTCTTCAGGGTAACCTTGTTCTTGAATATTTTTTAGGTCTACATGAATTTGCCTCCTTCCTTCGTGATCATACAGAATCACAGATTGAGGGGTTTTGTCCAACTGGGGGAGAACATAGATATTCGCTATATGATCTTCTTGTAAGGTCCTCTGGACAAGCTTACTGGCAGGATCCTTACCGATCATTGCCAATAAATGGACTGTATCCCCGAGGAAAGATAATGCCTTTGCTACGTTATATCCCACACCCGAAACGGTAGAATTAATTCCCCCGAAAAGATACCGCACAGGATAATAATCCAAAGGGAATTGATCGATTTGAAGGGTTGTCTCCAGGTTGATCAAACCAGAGACCAGGATTTTAGACATATTGCACCCATCTTTTCGAACCGATCATCGAATGATGACCTCAATTTCTTCCAGGGTGCGCTCAAGCTCATCTGTCAGAAAATCATTTCCGGTCTCTCGAAATACCAGGAGGAGTGACCGGTAATACCATAAAGAGCCTTCCCTGCCGCCATTGAAGCGTTCCCAAACATCCTCGCCGTCTTTTCGTAATGAATCTAAAATGGAACGCGCATTATGGACTTTATCTGCCAGAGCTACCCGGCGGACATCGCTCGGTGCCGAGCGTAGATGGGCAAGATAAGCTTCTTTCCGCTCACGCCACGCAGGTTTCGGCAATACAATAGTATCACTGCAGCTCTCAACGATATAAGCTACTCGATCTCCAAACCGTTCCCGCACTTCTTCCAAGGTGTGCTGCCCTCCTTGATCTTCTACGGCATCGTGGAGCAGACCAGCAATGGCTTGATCCTCATTTCCTCCATCTTCTAACACCAGCGCAGACACACTCATCAGATGGGATATGTAAGGTACCTGAGTTGCTTTCCTTTTCTGGTGGATATGCAATTGGGCAGCATAAATCAACGCTTCTTCAAATCGCTCGGTCAATTCCGTCATAAATCAGTTTCCTATTGAAGCAGTGCTAAAATTTTTTCTGGATCCATCGGCAGATCTCTTCCTTGCCAGAGATGAGATCGTCCAGGTAACTCCCGGGTATCCCAATAAATTTCAATCCCGTTGCCGTCAGGATCTTGAAAATACATCCCCCAATTGATGAGGTGGTCTGTCAACGACACCCTGATCCCTGCTGCAGTTAGCTTTTGATACATTTTTGCGAACGTGTATTGATCGGGTACCTCAAATCCCACACAGAATAAACCTGTAGCTTCAGGAACGCTGCGTGGGGCTCCTGCGCCCACATTCTGGAGTGCAATCACATGATGGGAGTGATTATTGGTTAAAAAAGCATAGGTCTTACCTGTTCGTTCAATCAGCTCCATTCCCAAAAAACGTACATAAAAAGCGATTGCCTGGTCCAGATCCCTAACTTTCAGATGGACACCTCCGACTTTAATAGGTAATTCTGCATGATCTGGAAGGCTAAAAATGCCATTTGCATCCAAAAGTTTACTCAGCCATAACCTGGCTTTATCCAGGCACCCTAAAGTAAGGATATGCTCCATATCAGGAATGATATGATATTCTAATGCCACAGGCAGAGAAGATAGGAAAACACTGGCAGCTCGACCAAGCGAAATTGGATATATGGGATCGTGCAATCCATGCATCAGTAAAAGCGGTTTCCCTTTTAATCGGTCTATTGAAGCCATCATGGAGCGAGTCTCTGGTAAGATTTGACCAGTGATCGCAACAATCCCCGAAAACATCTCCGGTTTTGTTAGCAATAAGCCCAGTGCAATAACTGCTCCCTGGCTAAACCCCATGACATATACCTGCCCAGGATCTGCTTTGAAGGTTCGCAGAGCCTCAGGAATAAAATTGACGACCTCTTTGCGGCTGAATTCTGCCTGAATACTATTAATGAAGGCAGTTCCTCCGATACGTTCCATATTGAACCAGGCTGATTTTCCGGCAGGGTGAGAGAATGGTGAGTGCAGGCTTACGATCAGAAACCGATCATCAAAATTTTCGACCATACTCAAAAAATCCACCTCATTTGCCCCCAACCCATGGAGAAGCACCAGCATAGGCGGCTTTCGCATACGCGCCTTTGGCTGCCGCACTTGGCAAGGTATCGAAAGACCAAGTTCATCTACCATGCACATAATTTACATCAACTCAATTGGAATTGCAACAGGTAAAATGTACCGATAAAGATTTTTTCACGATTCGAGAAGCTTTTCCTCATAGATCCTTCGAATCGTGGCCTCAATATCTGGCTCACGCACTTCCAGATCTTGAATGCGATATTTTTCAGTTAACCGACCGATTAAAACCGAGGCTGTTAAGGTACCTCTCTCAAATTCAAAAACCACCCTTTGTCCATGTCGTTCCGTAATTTGTGCTCCCTCTACAGTAACCTCCGGATAATCCTCAGCAAAATCAACCATTAAGCGCCGTTTTCCCCCAAATCGTTTTCGGATATGCTCCAGGCTGCCATCAAACAACAGTTTTCCGTGGTCGATGATCAAGACTCGCTCGCATAATTTCTCCACATCAGACATATCATGGGTGGTCAAAATGACCGTGGTGCCCCTTTGGCGGTTAATATGCTGAATAAACTGCCGGATATTTTCCTTAGCGACAACATCCAGACCAATCGTCGGCTCGTCAAGAAATAATAAAACCGGATCGTGCAACAGAGCTGCACACAAATCAGCCCTCATCCTCTGCCCCAAGGAAAGGGAACGTACTGGAGTATCGAGAAATGGATCCAAATCCAATAGCTGTTTGAACTCGGAAAGATTATTCTGAAAATGATCTTTCTGGATGCGATACACAAATCGCAATAAATCCAAAGACTCAATCACGGGTAAATCCCACCAAAGCGTCGTGCGCTGCCCAAATACAGCCCCTATGTGAGCGACATAGGTCTTTCGGTCTTTCCAAGGGATCGATCCATTGACGAGCAATTGACCTGCAGATGGCACCAATAATCCCGCAAGCATTTTTATCGTGGTTGATTTCCCAGCCCCGTTGGGGCCAAGGTAGCCGGTTAATTCCCCCTGCTTAACACGAAAAGTAATGCCATCTACAGCCCTGACAGTTCGGTATTCATGAGAGAGGAGATTCCGGAAAGCGCCCCAGAATCCACGATAATGTTTGGCTACACGAAAATATTTTTGAAGGTTTTCAACCTGGATAATTTCTTCCATGTTTCTTCCTCAGGTTCCCGTGCTCTGGTAATGCTGCAGACCGAAATTCCAAAATATAAAAGCAATCAGGAGAACTCCAAAACCAACCACCGGTGAAAGGTACGATGCAAAACCAGGCATATGGAGTGGGTCCGGTTTATCCAAAATAAATAGGGCTGGATAATATAAGAGAAAAATTGCCGGGATAACATAAGTGAAAAACCGGCGCAGCCAACCCTGGTAAATATTCATCGGATAAGACATCATTTCCGAGCCACCATAGGTAAAGATATTGACCACTTCAATGGAATCATAAGTCCAGAAAGTCATCGTGGCTCCAACCATAAACAATCCACCGAAAAAGCATACCAGGCTCAAAAAAATGACTGGCATATACAAAAGTTTTCCCATCGTCCATCGGATATCTGCCAATCCGATTGCCACTGCCAAGATAAGCAGTCCTTGAATTATCCTCCCAAGACGCCGCACGATGAATTCAGAACCGAAAATCTGCAATGTGATATCAACAGGTCGCAGCAGCAGTTGATCCAAACGTCCTAACCGAACCTGTTTGCCAAAATTTTGAGGGTCAAAACCGCTGAATACTAAATCCATCACCCCAAAAGCGGCCTCGACCATACCATACAGAAAAGCGACTTCTCCCAGCGACCACCCAGCAAGATTTCCAAAACGTTGAAACACAAATGCCAATGTGGCAAAAGTTAATATCGTGACGAGTGAAGTACCCAAGACATCCAGGAAAAACGCCAGTCTGTATTGAAGTTGTGAACGGATCTGGACTCCAATCAGCCGCCAATAAAGCGCTAATGCTATCATCATCTTTCATCCACCTAAAATGACAAGCTTCCGGATCCCAATTCGCAAGACAAATTTCCCAGCCAGGATAAGACCTGCTAACCAGAAAATTTGCGCCAATAAGGCTTGAATGACTGCAGGTCCTTTGACAACCCCTAAGTAAACCTCAACCACAGTGTTGATCATATACGGAAAGGGGGTAAATGCGCACAATTTAACGAACCAATCTGGGAAATAACGTAATGGCATCAAGAATCCTGACATAAACCAGGAAAGGGCAAATGCAAAACGCACAAATCCTGCGGCATTCGGGATCCAAAAGGCCGCTAGGTTTACCAGAAAGCGCCATGAAAAACTGACGGCCCAGGCAAGGATTAGCGAAATCACAAATCCTGTCCATTGCCAAAAATTCTGAGGGGTTGATATTCCAAAGAATACCGCGTAAGCAATCATCATCGGCAGCCCCCGTAAGATGAGCTGCCCAAATGCCCGGCCGAAATCATGCGAAATCCAATATTGATACAGGCCCATCGGCTTTAGTAAATCCGCAGAAATTGCTCCTGTGTAGACATTATTCATTAGCTCATACCAGCTGAATAAACTCAAAATCCCGATCATGGCCTGTGAGAGTCCGGTAAAAGTAATCGCCCCCTCGATGGGGATGCCTGCCACTTCATGGCGCGCCCCGTATAAAGCTACTAACACAGCAATCCGGATAATCCCGAAAAAGAAATTCGTGACCAACCCAGCCAGGGCAGCAGTCCGATAGATAAGCTGCCGCTGAAAAGACCGCAAACTGAATTCATAGAATAAGCGCATAAATAGTTTGGTCCAGAAAGCGAAGTTTATTCCCGACCGTCTTGCTAGTCAAGCGCAATTATATGTCAAACAAATCATATTGACCGCAGAGAGGGACGGGATTAAAATATTTAAACCATCATATAGGAGATCATATGCCACTTTACGAATATCAATGTAAGGAATGTGGGTATCATTTCGAAGCCCTGCGTCCGATCAAAGATGCCGATATATCAATTGCATGCAAACAGTGCGAAAGTGAGCATACAGAAAGACAAATTTCTGTCTTCTTTGCTCAAAGTGGAGGCCGGGTAGTTGCCGGTAATAATGGAGGCGGTTGCGCAAGCTGTTCGGGTGGATCTTGCGCTTCATGTGGACATTAGTGTAAAACAAAAAAGGAGAATCAATGCAATACACTCAATTAGGACGTACTGGTTTAAAAGTAAGTCGTCTCTGCCTGGGAACAATGAACTTTGGCCCATTAACAAATGAGTCAGACAGCTTCGCCATCATGGATAAAGCCTTGGAATTGGGCATTAATTTTTTTGACTCGGCCAATGTATATGGTTGGAAACAGGGAGAGGGAATTACCGAAAATATTGTCGGTAGGTGGTTTGCTCAGGGCGGAGGCCGGCGAGAAAAAACAGTCATAGCAACCAAAGTTTATGGAAACATGGGCGATTGGCCGAATGAAAGCCGGCTGTCAGCTTACCACATCCGCCGGGCTTGTGAAGAGAGCCTGCGGCGGTTGAAAACCGATCATATCGACCTGTATCAGATGCACCATGTCGATCGAAATACGCCTTGGGAAGAGATCTGGCAAGCCATGGAGCAGCTCGTTCAAGCAGGTAAAGTAATCTACGTAGGAAGCAGCAACTTTGCCGGTTGGCATATCGCCCTGGCCCAAGGCGAAGCAAAAGTCCGTCATTTCATGGGGTTAGTATGCGAACAGAGCCTTTATAACTTAAAATCACGCGAAATCGAATTGGAAGTGATCCCAGCGTGTAAACATTTTGGTTTAGGTCTCATCCCCTGGAGTCCCTTAGCAGGTGGTCTATTAGGTGGCGTTCTTCAAAAAATTGCCGAAGGTCGGCGCGCAAATGAAGATACGCAAAAAGAAATTGAGAAATACCGTCAACAAATCCAAGATTATGAAGCCCTTTGTTCTGAAATAGGCGAGAAGCCGGCTGATGTGGCATTAGCCTGGCTGCTCCACAATCCAGTGGTCACCGCCCCGATCATTGGGCCGCGCACCATGGAGCAGCTCAACGGTAGTTTGCGTGCTCTGGAGATCTCGTTATCAGACGAGAGTCTCTCCAAGCTCAACCGCATATGGCCTGGACCTGGAGGAGAAGCTCCAGAAGCTTATGCCTGGTAAAGGTACTAAAAAAGTGGGTGCATTAGCACCCACTTTTTTTTTAGTTTATTTATGGAGAGAATTTATTTTCTCTTCCAATATGTCCAGTTGATTTTTCAACTTCTCGATATCTTCTTGAGTAGCGATCCCGACCTCGCTCCATATATTTTCACCGGCTTGGATCAAGCTGACCAGGATAGATAAAGGAAGAAATCCAGACTTCTTCTTCTCTTTCCCCATGATAATCTGCATCAAAGTGACATTGGTCAGGTCTTCTTCTGTAACATTGTCAATGATCTGCACATCATTACCCAATTGGATTAACTCGGCTATTCCATCTAGCGTGACATAGCGTTTAGCAGATGTATCATAAAGTTTACGATTTTGATATCGCTTGATAATAATGGTCATTCGGCTAGTAATTCTACCTTACCTTTTCTCGAAAGCAGTTCACTGATTCGTTTTCCAAACCACAACGAAAGGCACCAACGCTAATAATCCAACCACAAGAGAAAATAGAAAACCAATCACACCCATAATCAGAGATGGAGGGAAAATAACCGCAGCAAGTGAAAGCAATAGGCTAACAATAAAAATGCACGCCGCTCCTGCCAGTAGCAGGAAGCTTGTTTTTCGAGCGCGCTGAATGGAAGCTCGTTTCACGCCCCACAGCTTTCCAGATTGGCCGTTTACCAACAGAGCCTGCGGTTTTCCTTCATCGTCTTTATAAAAAGTAGAAAATACAGGCACCAGCAGTAAAGTCCATTTTTGATCCGAAAATTCGGGTTCCCAAGCAAAATTGCGCAAGGCATCTGCCTGGCAAGCCATCTGACACTCTTTTGCAGCCGAAGCTTGAAATCCCAAATGTGCATCTGACCAGGAATCGGTTGTGCTCCGGTTCGGTAAACAGGCTGACCATCCCTTTTCGGGAAGCACCATGCGATCATAAGGTTTTGCTGAAGATAGGTCAAACAAACCAACCTTTTGCATCAAGGCAGAATGTTCGTTCAAGGCGGGTGAAGTATGGTTCTGATAAATCCGCTGCAGTTGACCGGCCCGCGCTTCCCACCGGATGCGTGTCTCCGTCACTTCCTGCGAGGACCACCCACCTCGGTTATCATCAAAACGATCCTGGTGGCTGAGTACCTGGTAGTTAAAGCCTGCCTCAGCCTTCCAGGTTGCCTTGACAGCGCTATCGACTAACCAGATCGGCAAATAGAGCAGTGTTGATCTGCAAACTAAATTTTTTACACTCAAATCGATGGGTGGAAACCAATTTCCCCCGGTAAATGTCTGGAAAATTAGTTGGATCTGTGAAGATTGAAAACCCAAAGGCAAGATTAATTCTGGTTCATAAAGATCTATTTGCTGGCCTGATTCTTGTGACAAATCCACCAGGCTTTGATGATAACAATGAGGGCAAAAAGGTAGAGGTTGGCCCCCTTGAAATATAAACTGCCAATCACAATGCTCACATACTGCCAGCTTCATAAGTCTTCCCCAAGCAGCTGGTAAAAGAGATATTTCATCGCCTTGTGAGATATTTTCCAGTTCAGTGCTCATATTTAAATTTCTCAAGCATCATCCAGCTGGCTTGCTTTTACCAATATGATGATCCCGACCACCAGGCCAATAAATAAGAGGATCAACCCAAATATTCCTATCGGAGCACCAACGCCTCCGAGTGGGAGTGTCAGCAGCCCAAGCATTCCAAAAAGGATGCCCGGTGCTAACAATGCGGCCACCACCAACCAAATTTTGGTCCAATCCACTGGACGTTGCCCAGAAATTTTTCCGGTTTGACCGTTAATCAAAACCTGGAAAATCTTTGTATTGAAGGTATAGGATGTCAAGAAAAACGGCAGTAAGATAAGCCGCCAATTTTCATCACTGAAATCCAAGTTCATCCTGAAATTACGAACCATCCCTGTGCTGGCCTGGCTTCGACACGCCTGGCGGGTTTTTTCTCGCATATCTTGGCGAGCAGTTTCCCAAGCAGCCTCTAAGGAAACATCATAGGTTTTGGCTTGCATGCCAGCTAAGAAGCTTGGATCGTAATTGACCAGCGCTGATAAATCTTGATTCTGAACTGCAGAAAGATGTTTTCCACTGACTCTCCCAGTTCCAGCGACAAGAAGATCATCGATTTTTAGCTGAGCACTCCCTGATTCCCATCGCCAGTCAATCCTTGTGCGGGTTTTCCAGGTTTTTGAGCCGGGATCATAGTACTGCTCAGTTTTGGTATGACCGACCTCCGCCTTCCAATCAGCAATCGTTGTTGAGTCAAATGTCCAATAAGGAAGGTAAATTTGAACAAACTTATCAAAATTTACCAGGCTTTTCAAAGCTCCCGGCGTCATCCAGTGGCTGCCTAGCCATCCCTGAAATATTTTTTCACTTTCTTCTTCCCCTAATTGAAATAGGATCAAAACCTTTGGGCGGAGGTCATCTTGATTACTTTGAATTCTGAATCACTTTATTCGAGCCACAGAAAGGACAGGAGTATGTCAGTTTTTCAGCTGGTATCGATGTTGTTGCCCCACAATTTTGACAAGATAATTCAAAACGTTCGACACCCCATCCATGCGAGGCATCCTCCATGGTCTCAGTGGTAAATTCAAATTGTTGGGCGTTTCTCCCAGCAACTTCAGCATTGGGTTTCTCTTCGTATCCACAATGTTCACACCTTAAACCTCCTGAGGATACGCTGTACGAAATTGTTGCGCCACATTGTGGACATGCAAAATCCACGACCGCTTGAAGCTGTTCTGCAGCAGCAGGGGCGGGCTTGTAGACCACAAATCCTTCCAAACCCGATTTGGTTTTTATATAATTTGGAGGCGGAAAAGTCATCCTGTACTATCCTCCTCAACTTCTGGAACATCTTGAAAGAATTTCCAAATCCAAAGTATCATAAAGCTAGCTAAAGTCAGCCACAGCAAGATAACGATTCCTAATAAGAATACGTGTCTTGATGAAATTGGTTGTGCAGGTTGTGATGACACCGAGCCTTGTTCCGTCGTAACTATTTGGAAAGTAGGTGTAGCTGTAACAGCGCGTGTCGATGTGGAAGCGGGAAACAAAAATTCAAAAGTGGGCAATGGTTCCAATGTGGGTGTTTTGGTGGGTATCGTCGAAATCGTGCCAGTGATCGTTACAGATGGCATTGGAGTTTGATTAACCGAAATATTGACGGTTCCTGTTTGTGTTGGGGTAGTAGTAATATAAGGTTGCACAGTTATCCCGCTTGTTGGGGATGGAGTATTGGTCGGAATGGTTATCGGTAGACCAGGTGTAATAGTTCCAGTTAGAGTCGGAGTAGCAGTTTGAACCTTATATCCTACAGATACGGGACCAAATAATTCAATCGATCCATCCAGGTCAATCGCTTCCAGTTTATAGTAATAAATTGTGTTCGGAGCTACCTCGTCATCCAGGTATGAATAAAATACACCTTCCCCGGCTTCAGAATCCGAAAGAAAAAAAATATTTATTCTATTAAAATCCTGATTCTGCCGAAGGCTGCGTAAAATATAAAAGCCGCTGGAGTTTGACTCAAAAGAAGTCTCCCATTCAACAAGGATTCCATCCGATTGAGAAGAAGCTCTAAAATAATCTAGAACAACCTCCGCTCGAACACTTGCGAGAGGCTGAATGAAGATTACGGTTAAGAATAACAAAGAAATGAATAACCGCTTGAGTAACAATGTGTTCTGTCTTTGAACCATAAAATTTCTGCTAACCAGTATTTTACCTGAGTTATAACAAAAAAGTAGTTCCCTCTTGCCATTCAAGCCTTCCGCCTCTATAATCGCAGCATGAGCCTATCATCCCAACTTTATCGTCTCCAGCAAATTGATACACTTAATGATCAAACTCTGGCCCGCCTTGATGAATTAGAAAAACTTCTTAGCGACCGATCAACAGTCGAACAAGCAGAAATATCCAATCAAAAAGCAGAAGGAGTTTTACAAGAAGTGACAAAAAAACTTCATCTGGCAGAAAATAATGTTCGAGACCAGCGCTTCAAAATTGAGCAAGACGAATCCTCCCTCTATTCAGGAAAGATGCACAACCCAAAAGAATTACAAGATCTACAAAACGAAGTGGCTGGATTGAAACGTTTTCTGAACACTTTAGAAGACAGGCAGATTGAGATTATGTTTGCGGTGGAGGAAGCCGAATCCGCAGCCAAAGAAGCAAAGTCTGTTGTTGTACATGCTCTAGCTGAATTAGTCGAAAAAAATGCTCATCTCAATGCTGAAAAGACAAAGCTGCTCAAAGAAAAAGAACGGCTTGAGGTCGAACGTGAAGTTGCAAGCAATGCCATCTCCCCTAAAGATCTTGATTTATACAACCAACTGAGAAAATCAAGGCGTGGAATTGCGGTCACAAGAGTAACAGATCGGACCTGCACTTCATGTGGATCGACATTGACGCCTGCTTTAGTCCAGTCTGCAAATTCGCCGGGACAAATTGTTCGCTGCCCATCCTGTAGTCGCATCCTTTATCCAGGCTAAGTCAATTCACAACGAACGAATTCCTGGAGACTTACGATCATGGATTTCTTACGCAACCTAAGTATTGAACGAACTTCTTTCTGGATTGGCTTTATTGCTGGAATGCTGTTCTTATGGCTGCTGAGCAGCTTGAGAAGGTTCATTCCCTTTGCTGTAAGAGCAATCAAAAAACAAATCCAAATCGCTCATGAAAATGCCGCTGCGGGTGTCCTGGCTCGTGTACGACACGATGTGTATGTTTATGCACAGCATCAACATCTGGCTGCTGCTTATTTCCCTCTGGATGAGATTCTAATTCAGCCTCGAGTTTTGGCACCCCCAGCCCTTGCTAATGTGGGTGAGGCGGGGGAAATCGCCAAAACAGATATCACCAGCTTGACTCTTCCGTATATGCCAGATTGGCCAGAAATTAGCTCCCTTTATAGCGCCCCCACGTTGACACTCATTGAAGCGCTACAGGAAAATGCAAATTTAATTCTGATGGGAATTCCTGGGGCAGGTAGAACGGTAGCACTAGCCCATCTGGCTTCGCTGATTGCGAAAAGAGACCCTTCTGCTGGTAAGTTAGCCGGATATGTTCCGATATTTGCTCATACGCAATGGTTGCAGAGCAGGTTATCTGTTTCCAAGCCTCCGACGATTACCGAGGTTCTTTCGGGAGCAGCCTCCAATTACACATCCGCGTTCACCACAGCGCAATTACCTGGTATTCTCAGTAATGCCTTGGAAAGCGGTCGAATTCTATTATTAGTTGATGGATTTGACGAAGTTTCTCCTGGAACCCAAGAGAACGTAAAAAACTTTCTTGAAACCCTTCTGCAAACTTATCCTAAGACTCGCCTGGTAGTCGCTGCTGGTTTGAATTTTCTTGCTGGGCTTAATCATCTTGGCCTTTTCCCGGTTGCCATGGCTTCCTGGAATGAATATGACCGTCTCGATTTTCTCAGGCTCTGGCAGACGCATTGGTTTCGAACCGTTTCACCCAGTGAGAATACTCAGCTTGAAACCATAGATCCATTATTAATCACCAACTGGATATCAACGCGCGAATACGCGCTTAGTCCTCTCGAATTTACGTTGAAAGTTTGGGGGGCATATGCTGGGGATGCTCTAGGTCCCAACATCCCCAATTTATTGGAAGCCCATATTCGGCGGTTGGCAGTAAGTGTTTCAAATGCCCAGGTCGTCTTAGAAAGATTGGCAGTTCAGATGGTGATCAACATGAATCTTCTCCCATCGAACAGGCAAGCTGAACACTGGATTTCACACTATGATAAAACTCAACCTGAGACTGAGATATCAATCGAAGGAGAGAAAGTTAGCAAATCAAAGAAATCCACAGAAAAACCAGGCCCAACCTCTGAAGCGCTTTCCAGCTTATCCTCAAGCGGATTAATCGTCTCCCGTAACGGAATCCTTTCTTTTTCCCATCCTATATTTCTATATTATCTCGCCGGTCAAGGATTTGCGAATAGCAATTATCGTTCCGTAATGATGGAACAACCTGACTGGAGTGTAAAGAATCAAGTAAGTGCGTTTTGGGGTTATTATGATGATATTTTACCGCTGGTCGATGCTGCTTTAGCCACTACACAAGATCCGGTGTACAGCCAGACCTTCAATATTGCACGTTGGTTGCGAATTTCACCACAGACATCTGTCTGGCGGAATAAGCTCATGCGGCAGTTGGTAGATATATTAAACCGAAAGTCATTTACCTCCGGCGTTGGTGGACGGGCAGCTTCAGCTTTAGCGCTTTCAGGAGATCCCAGTTTAGCTGCTCTTTTCAGGCAAATGATCAAAGGGAATTTAGCACATCTTCGCTATTTGGGTGCTTTGGGATGCGGCTTCATGCAAGACAGCAAATCAGTAAATGATCTCGCAAACCTGTTTGAGGATGAGGACACACGCATTGTAGGAGCCGCATGCCTGGCTCTCGTTGCTATCGGTTCTAAGCCGGCTCTTGATTCTGTAATGGCGCTGCTCCTGCAGGGTTCTGAAAACGCCAGGCTTCTAGCGGCCGAGGCATTGGCAAATAATGCCACCGAAGGTCATCCAGCTCTTGAAGAAGCTGCAACCTTGCCAGATTTATTGGTAAGGCGAAGTGCTGTCTTTGGATTAGCGAGAACCAAGCAGCCTTGGGCAGTTAGTATTCTCGAAAAAATGGAAATTGAAGACGGTCAATGGGTAGTGCGCACCGCTGCCAATCAGGTTATGGACGAGATCCGCCAGCCCGATCATCGCATTCCCCACCCATTACCCACTCTGTCTGAAACACCGTGGTTGATTAATTTTGCCGGTAGACTAGGCATGGGTGTTACCTCTGGCAAACAAGCGATGGATTTGGTGATCAAAGCATTAGAAACAGGTGAACCACGCGAACGGTTGAGTGCTCTGGAATTTTTACAGCTATATGGAGGCGACGAATCGCTTCTTCAGCTCTACCAGACGTATTTTGGCAGCCAGGCGATGCTTCGCGAAGCTGCCTTCAATACTCTTTGGCTCTATCAAGCTGTTGGTATGATCCTTCCCCCTCCTGCCCAATACGGATTACAATAAGAATGATATTTTTGTTAAATAGAAAACATGCCTGGGATCGAATTCTCAGGCATGTTTTCTATTTTAAGTGCTCTAAAATTTGCTGGTGCACAGAATCTACATCAATATCAAGGATCGAGATCAACTTATCATATCCAGATTCACCGGCCACAATTTCAATCTTTGAGGTTGGAATATTTAGAACATCACCTAAAAATGAAATTAATGCTCGGTTGATTTCTTGATCATTCCCCGATGCAGTCAGCCTGACTCGAACAGTGCCGTTATTTAGAATTTCATCGACCTGATTCGTGCTCGAGCGGGGTGTCACTCGAATCGCTAAGGCAGCGCCGCTTTTTCCATCATGAAAAGCATATTGTTTCGAAGGCATACTTGATCATCCAGAGTTTTTTTAAGAAATCTATTCCTATTTTACCGCATTACGCTATTGATCTCAACACGGCAATCAAAATCCGGCCTAAAATTTGAATGAGGATCAATAAAATGAAAGGACTAAAATCGACCATCCCAATCAATGGAACGAATTTTCGGATTGGCTTCAACACAGGATCAACAATCCGAGTAAATGTCAATCGGATCGGATGGTATGGGGCCATGAAATAGGCCAAAAAAACATAAATGATCACGATGATTGAAAGTAACCGAATAATAAATTCAACCGCTGGAACCAGGATACTCATGAAAAATCAACCTCACCAATTCTGATTAATGGATATTTCTGGGACCCAGAATTTTTTGACCAATACGAACCCAGGTTGCACCTTCTTGAATAGCTACATTAAAATCTCCGCTCATCCCCATAGACAGTTCGGCAAAATCTAACTGGGGGACTCGAACCCGAAGAAAATCTCGGAATAAGCGCAAGCGGCGGTAGTAAGGTCTGGCATCTTCGGAATTATCAAAAAATGGAGCCATACCCATCAACCCCTTGATTATCAAATTAGGCAAAGCAGCCACTTTATTGATATCGTCTAAGATCGTATCCCAATTCTTCTCATCCCATATCGGCCAGCCAAACTTTGAACTCTTCACCGCCCAAGTTTAGCTCCAACAGAACCGTCAGCGTTCGTTTTCGTTCCGCAGCCAGGCGATCCAGGCGCTCAGCTAATTTAAGGCTGTCTAATGAATGCAAGTAGTCAAAATATTCACAGATCAGAGCTGCCTTCCGGCTTTGTACGTGTCCAATCATATGCCATTGAACTTTATAATTCGGAGGTAGTGCCTCGATCTTCTGCACCGCCTCTTCGGCATAATTTTCTCCCAAGTATTCCGCACCGGCATCGATCACTGCTCGCACAACTCCGATCGGTTGGGTCTTTGTTACAACAACAAGCTTTATTTCCCCAGGATCCCTTCCAACCGAAATGGCTTCTTTGGCAATCTGGTCAAGTGTTTGTAAAAAGTTTTCTTTGATCTTTACTTCCAACGGAATCATCT
This sequence comes from uncultured Chloroflexia bacterium, assembly GCA_963754615.1. Classification (GTDB taxonomy): domain Bacteria; phylum Chloroflexota; class Anaerolineae; order Anaerolineales; family UBA4823; genus CAVVUF01. Next base: position 536,845 of record CAVWGW010000012.1, read on the forward strand.
TGGTCATTCTTTCAAACCAATCACCACACCAAACCGTCCCGTTTTACCCTTTTCACCCCGGTGTGAATACCAATCCAAAGGATTACAGGCTGTACATATCCCCGCCATCTCAACACATCGAATGCCAGCATTCTCCAAAACCAGGCGGTTCGCAGCCCACAGGTCAAATTTTACCGCGCCATCCTGAATAGGCAAGAGCTTGGATGCGTCGGTGCCAAATGCTTTGTGTACTTCCTGAATGACTTCAGAACCAACTTCATAATGATTCACACAGATTGAGGGTCCTATGGCAACCAGAATATCCTCTGGTCGGGAACCATAAACCGATTGCATGGCTTTTACGGCGACTTCCGCCACATTATGAACTGTTCCTTGCCAACCAGCATGCGCTAGCCCAATGACTCGATGGATTGGATCGTAATAAAAAATGGGTACGCAGTCAGCAAAGCGCATCATCAGGGTGACCTCTGGATTATCGGTAATGATCACATCTGCTTTTTGATGGACAGCCGTTAGTGGACGCGGTCCTTCAGCGTTAACAGCTTCAATCCCATGCACCTGCCATACATCAAACAACGACTCCACAGGACGATTGATACAATCAAAAATCCTTTTTCGATTCTCTACCACGTGTGCTTGATCATCGCCCACCAGGCTGCCCAGGTTCAATTTCGCCCATGGAGATGGGCTGACTTCCTCCCCGCCGGGTAAATGCAGCCTGGAGAACACCTTCATCATCCAAGGATTCAAAGGTGAAGTACCGCAATGGATCTTTATCTCGGAAAGGCATAAGGAAATTAACCGCCCGCTTTCAAATTTCTCTGTTGTTGCTCATATGCTCTACGTTTTTTCGTTTCCATAAACTCGCGTGTTTCGCGCATTGCCTGCTCAGCCATTGGGTAACCAAACCAGGCAGTTGAGAAACCAAATAAAAAACCTGTGATCGAACGAAGTAAAGGAGTGCTCTCACGATACGGTAACAGGCTAATCGGAGGTTGGCTAAGAATCTGGCTGAAACCATCCAGGCCGATCGGTACTAACCCAATTGCGATCCATACATACCACGGCAGCGCCTTAATCCGGCGTCCAGTCGCACCAAAAATCAACCCGAATGTCAATATTCCCAGATAAATTGCGACATCTCGCTCACATAAAGCAACTTTGAAGCCAACCTCTGAATTACCCAAATACTGCCGCGCACCCCAAAGGTCATCCTGTGCTAAACCAGTGGCTTGTTGAAAATCCTCCTTTCCAACTCCAGCTGGTTCTGAGCGTGAATAAGTGGATTGTTCCCCGAATAAAAAATAGGAACGATACGCTAATTGGTGACACATCATTCCATAAGCTCGGTAAATCAAACCAGCAGGAACCGTCCAGCCAATTCTCAGCATGACCGGCGCCATAAACGCAAAACCCAAATAGAAAGCGATAAAGAGATTAAAAAGTGCCAGATAGTGGCGTGAAAGCCAATAAGAAAAACGATCGCTCTTTGTCCAGACCACTGGAATCTGGATTACACCTGAAGCCACTTTCTGATCAATCGAAGCAATTTGATCCTCGCGATACTGCGCTGCCTTCAAGGTTATTTCCAAATCATTTCGATCAAACGGCGTCTTGAGTGTATAAGGTCCTGCAACGACCACTGGAATTTCGAGGCCATATTTTTTGACGAATTTTGCATCCGAATCAATGTCAATCTCCACTAATTCGTGGGGAACGATTTCTTGTATTAGCTGTAGGTCGGATCTTACCTGATCGCACAAATGACAATCTTTTCTGCTGTAAAGGGTTATTTGTATCATTCACCGACTCCAATTTTTTTTAGATTATCCTCGATAACCTTTTTTGATAATATACCCACAAATACGCCTCGAACAATCCCTTCCCGGTCAATAAAATAAGAAGTAGGGAAACCTATCACCTGGTATAAGTCAGCAGTTTTCCCACCGGGGTCAAGCAGCACGGGAAAAGTTAAACCAAGTTTTTTCACATAAGGTTGGATTTCTCCAATTGACTCATCATAATTAATGGCCAAAACCTCGAGATTTGGGTCATATCTCTCATAATACTCTTGGAGCAATGGCATCTCAACCTGACAAGGGCCACACCATGTCGCCCAAAAATTCACCAGCACAGGCTTCCCCTCCAAGTCTGACAATTGGATTGTCTTGCCTGAGGCAGCCTCAAGGTCAAAATTACCTGCAGGTGAACCAACCCCGGTTTCCAAAACACCCAGTGATCGAGAACCATCCATGAATCCGTTTTCGTGCAAAAGTACGTTAGAAAACAGCCCAAGCCCTACTCCGATGATCAGACCAGCGCAAAGGACCAACAAATTTTTATCGATCTTACATAACACAAGTTTAAATTCCAAAATCGATAAATAATCCAAACTGCGCTAGCTGTTCAAAGGTGCCGAAGAATAGCATCAACCCCACAATGACCAGTATGAACCCCATAGCGATTTCAACATAGCGCATCACTTTTCCATACCTGCGGATCACGGTCGTGACCCAACCAATTGCTAAAGCAGCAATCAAAAAAGGGATCGCCAATCCTGCAGAATATGCTGTCATCAAAACCACCCCCTGAAGTATCGAACCTCCTGTAAAGCTCAAGGTTAAATATTAATCCCAAAGTAGGTCCCACACACGGTGACCAACCTGCTGAGAAAAATACGCCCATCAAGAATGAGGAAAGATAACCAAATTTCGGATCGGGAGGTTCTTGACGGCGAGTGTCATATTCCAAAAATGGGATACGAAAAACCCCGATCATATGCAGACCAAAAATGACCACAACAATCCCGCCAATCTTTGCGAGATAACCGCGTAAATTATATAAAACCCCTCCAATGGCCGAAGAGGCAACTCCTAACAAGATAAAAACGACACTGAATCCGAGTACAAAAGCAAGCCCATGGGTAAAGGTGATCCAACGATTAGATTCTCCACTTCTAGCTAATCCTGCTGACCTGCCTCCTAAGTAACTGACGTAAGCTGGCACTAGCGAGAGCACGCACGGTGAAAGAAAAGATGCTAACCCAGCCAAAAAAGCCAAACCTAAAGAAATATTTGATACATTCATCGATATTTCCTATTCTTCCACAACTTCTACCGGGGTACTAACCTCACCTGTAATCGAAACATCCACCATCCCTGTTTGATAAGAGACTGTTGGTAGAGACCACAAGAAAACCCATTTTGCATCTTCAGGAGTTAAATTAACGCATCCATGTGACCTTGGCACACCGTAATCATTATGCCAAAATGTCGAGTGAATTGCTACCCCGCCAGTGACAAAGATCGATGTCCAGGCAATCCCTGGCAAATCATAGCTGGCTCCAGTCGTTCCACCACTCATCTGTAAGGTAATGAATTTTCTTGAAATGAGGTGTTTGCCAACTGGCGTAGACCATTTATCGACTGGATTGCCATACATGTCAAACTTTGCCCCTGTTGAAACACGGCAATAAAACACCTCAACATCTTTTTCAAAACAAGATAAGGACTGTTGCACAACGTTGACGACAATCCTTTTTTCCTCAACATCAGGAGATATTGGCTGGATCTCTTCAGGCGTAATCGGTCTCATCGCTTCCGCCTTTACCCATAACATGTCCACTCCACCGTAGTAATTTGGATTCACCCGGTAATAAATTTGTCCATCGTCATCCGTTTTGATACGGTCTACCCAAAACACCTGCTGATAATATAATCGGACTGGGAGTCCTTCATTTAATCTTGCTTCAACCCATGAATTCGACGAGGGCTCATTCTCTAAAATAACATCAGCGAATGGGACAGTTGTTTCCATCCACAATCCCGGACCAATATCTGTCTGGACTAATTCCTGTACAGGCTGGTTTGGTTTATTCTTCACAGGCTGAAGGTAAGGCGAATAAATATAACCATCAGGAGTTTCCACCCATCTTTGGTTGATATAATAAGGTTTTGGTCCAACCACTTCTTTTAACCAGGGAATAACCGCATCCTCATACAATACCCCCACCGAGTCACTGGATTCATCCGGCTGTTTCTTAATATCCACTTTACCGACGCATACTCGGCCAAGTCGATCGTAGTTTGGAAATTCCACAAGTGGATATTTAGGAAGCAGAGGATAGAAAATTAATCCCGACACTCCATATCCTGCCAGCTTAAGAAAATTCCTTCTAGATAAACCTCGTTGCACCATCATACCTGTTCCCATACCTGCCAATTTTCACAAGGCTTAAGCATACCCGTAAAAGAAACTCGGGTCAATAGGCGGCAATGCGTCGAGGATTAAAGTTTGGTTAAAGAACATTCACCCACCTTTTCTTGACGGATGCCCAAAACTCCCTTAAACTATCCTTCGCCATGATTCAGATCAGTAGAAAATCTTGGAATATTCTCACATTCATGATCCTGCTCACAGGTTTTTTGTGGATCAGGTATACCGCAACCCATTATGGTCGCGGCACGAATGGGAAAACACCTGCTCCTCACCAGGGATTTTTGGCACCCGATTTCACCGCACAATCGCTCAGCGGCGAGGAAGTTTCGCTCTCTTCTTTGAAAGGCAAGCCAGTGCTAGTAAATCTATGGGCGAGCTGGTGCTTGCCCTGCCGAAAAGAAATGCCCGCAATGGAGCGAATCTACCAGGATTATCGGGGGGAAGGTTTCACAATCTTAGCTGTCAACGCCACCCGTCAAGATCAGATCGATAAAGTGAATGCCTTCGTCAAAGAATATAAGCTTAATTTCCCGATTCTTCTTGATGAAAACGGTGAAATCACAAACGCTTACCAGATTTCAGCATTCCCCACCTCATTTTTTATCTCCGCGGATGGGATCATCCAAGATGTTGTTGTGGGTGGACCGATGTCTGAAGCGTTGCTGCGCTCTCGAGTTGAACACCTCTTAGAAGTTTCTAAATCGGGGGATCCCTGATCATGCTTCCGATATTTCAGATCGGCCCGCTGGCAATCCAAACTCCCGGTTTAATTCTGCTTCTTGGCTTATGGACTGGTTTATATCTTTCGGAAAAATATGCAGTCAAGAAAGAAATGGACCCGGGGGTCTTGTACCACCTGGTTTTCTGGGCGTTGGTCTCAGCTTTGATCGGTGCCCGCCTGGGTTACGTTCTTGAATACTCTCAGGCCTTCATCGCCAACCCAATCAGTATAATTTCAATTAATCCAACCTTATTCAACTGGTGGGCAGGGGCAGCCTGCGCCTTGATTTTTTCTCTTTGGTATGGACAGCAGCACAATTTGGATTTTTGGTTGACTCTTGATCTTCTTACACCTGCTTTTGCCACCCTTAGTGTTTTTATCGGTATTGCACATCTCGCTTCTGGGAGTGCTTTTGGTAGTGAGTCGAACTTGCCCTGGGCAATCGAGCTGTGGGGGAAAAACCGCCATCCGACCCAGATCTATGAAATCATCTCTTCTGCTGTTATTTCAGGCTTAATTTTTGGATTAATTAACTCCAAGAAATCCCTCTCGAAAGGGAGTTTGTTCTTGATTTTTCTGGTCTTAACCTCTGCGTCAAAGCTGTTCTTAGAAGCTTTTCGCGGAGACAGCCAGATGCTCGGCGATTTTCGCCTCGTTCAATGGGCAGCCTGGCTGTGCCTGGCGGTTAGCCTCTGGTTTCTTGGAAAACGAATGATACCGAGCAGGACCAAGGGTTGCAATAATGAGAAAACTCAAGACCAATAATTAGAAGCGCATTGGTTCAGCACCACGAGAGATATTATCTAAAAATTCTTCTCTCGTTGCCAGGTTGTTCCTAAAAGCTCCCAGCATCGCTGACGTGGTCATTCGAGCATCTTGCTTCCGTACCCCGCGCATCATCGTACAGAGATGAAGTCCTTCCACAACCACCGCTACACCCTTCGGGTGCAAAATCGCATTCAACAGATCTGCAATCTGTCGAGTCATGCGTTCTTGAACTTGCAAGCGTCGGGCGAATAGATCGACAATCCTGGGAATCTTGGATAATCCCATCACCCTCCCGTTTGGAAAGTACGCTACATGCGCTCTTCCCATAAAAGGTAACAAATGATGTTCGCATAAGCTGTAAAATTCAATATCGCGGACGATGACCATTTCGTCGTAGGAAACCTCAAAAACAGCATCGTTGACCATTTGAATGGGATCTTCTTGATAGCCAGATAATAACTCTTGATACATACGCGATACCCGCTCGGGTGTATTTTTTAGCCCTTGCCGATTCGGATTTTCACCAAAAGCAACTAACATTTCCTCGACAGCTTCTCGAATTTTCAAAATATCGAATTGTTCCGAAGGCAATCGTTTTGTAATTTCTAATATTTTTTCTGTGTCGTATTCCATATTCTCTTCTAATTTAACGTGAATACGGGTTAGGCTGGGAGAAGAGCCAAGGGCTCCAAACTCAGGGACGGTTTTGAAGGTTTGTGGCAATAAGCGATCAAGCCACACAGAACATTAACAAGAAAGTTGAATACACTGCGATGTCGGGAATGCTCCACCTGAGAGATATTTTTGAGCTGATCGATGATCGACTCTGCAATGGCTCGTTTCCGCAGCATCAGGCGATCTTCCAAGAGCATCAAGCGGTTCTTCATGTTCGATTTGAGCCTGGTGATCAATTGGATGGAGAAGGTGCGGTAGAGATATTCGAACAAGGGCTGGGATAGATAGCCTTTGTCGGCGAAGATCTTGCCGAAGAGTCGTTTGACGAGAAAACGGGACTGGTTTACGGTCATCGACATTTCCTGGGGAGAGCATCACATCGAGCAACTCGCCCCGATCATTGAAGACCAGATGGAGCTTGAAGCCAAAGAACCAACCGGTAGAACTGTGGCCGCGAGCTGCCAGCCCTGCAAACACCTTATGGTTATGAATGCGGGCATTGTGACACACCACCAAGGGGGTCGAGTCCATGAAGGAAATCCCTGTACAGGAGCCCAAACAGCAGGTGCGCAAGTACACGGCCAAGGGAACCAAAGCCGATGGAGTGTAATCGATGAAACGTTGGTAACTTACCAGTCCAGGAAAATCGCTCCGCCAATACGGTAAAACATGCTGGCAGTAGTAAGCTTTGAAGTCCCGATAGTGGGATTGATGAAAAGCGATCAGGATGGTCATGATCTCACTCATACATAGTGATCGTGGGCGTTGGCGCTGGATCGCTCCACTTGCTAACAACTGAGCTTGCCAGATTGGCAGGAATGCTTGGCAAAAATCATCGACATGACAGAACATTTCAACTAAACTATCCATTGGGGCTCCTCCTGAGTGTCACTTTTTGTTCGGACAAACATAAGTTTACTCAGTTGGCGCCCCTTATCCCGTATTCACGTTAATTTAAATCGAGCGGCGAGGATAATCCCTCGCCACTCGTTAAAGTTATTCGCAGTTTTATCCTACTAGTGGCTCAATCAAACCATAGGTACCATCACGACGGTGATACAGAACATTGATGGCGTTGGTGTTTACGTTGTAGAAAATGAAGAAGTTTTCGTGACCCAATAAAGCCATCTGTTCTAAAGCTTCAGCCTCATCCATCGGGTTGAGTACAAATTGCTTCCGTCGTGCAATGATCGGCAAGCCTTCTTCCTCCGCTTCTTCACTTACCGGTTCAGTGACTTCAGCTGCCGATTTCCCGTCTCCTCGCCCTTTCTGGTGCTTTCCTTTGAAGCGTTCCATTTGACGCTGCATTCGATCAAGAGCTGTATCCAAAGCAGCGAAAATATCACTGGAACGCTCTTCTGACCTTAAAATGAACCCTTTTCCTCGAATCGTGATTTGAGCAACCTGGCGATCTTCTGCACTCCGGGCCGATTTGACGTAAGCTAAATCTACCCGCGCCTCTTCAATTCCACTTAAAAACCGCTCTAATTTCGTAACTTTTTTTACAGCATAATCCCTGATGCGGTCAGTCACTTCCATATTCCGTGCATAGACTTGTACTTCGAGTGCCATAAAAAAACCTCCTGTGTTTAAAGATTACCTGCACTTGCTATTGAATCGTATGTTGATCTTGCCAGGGTCAAACCATATACCTGCTGGGCTCCTGCCCGGCACAAAGCTTTGGCGCATTCTTCAAGGGTGGATCCTGTCGTAGTGATATCATCCACCACTAAGATCATCCTTCCTTTCACAGTTCTTTGTTCCGCTTGAAAAACATCCTTTACGTTTAATCGTCTCTCTTCTGCTGTTAGTCCTACTTGAGAACGAGTCTCTCGTACTTTCCGAAGAGCCTGAGGGCGATAAGGTATGTGTAAACCCAAACTCACTGGTCGTGCCAGTAAAGAAACCTGATTATATCCACGCTCTTTCAATCGGGCAAGGCTCGCGGGAACAGGGACCACGAGGTCAACTGGCCAGTTCAAATTCTCGAGGGAAGTCACCAAAGGACGAGCTAAAATTTCTCCCATGGCAATATCACGATGGTACTTTAATCGTAAAATAGCTTGTCTCAAAGGTCCGGTATAGGCTGCCCAAGACCGTAGGGCGACATACGAGCGTGGTGTTGATATACAGCCTTCACACATGGTTTCTAAGCTTTGTTTCCCTCCGCAAATAGGACACACAGGTGGTGTGATTAGCTGCACACTCTCGGCACAAAGATCACACCATCTCTTCCCTTCTTTCCCACACCCCCCACATCGCGGCGGAAAAAGCCAATCGAATCCTGACCAAAAAGATTGATATGCCTGATACACCAGTCGTCCTGGTTCGCTCATTTAGCTCCCTGTTGAATACAAAATTCCTAGGAAGCACATTACATGGACAACCTTGAAATTACCCGCCTCCAGAGAACACAGCTCCAGCACCCGATTTGATTAAGATTAAAACTGCTGGCGTCATCAACACAATACAAATAGATGGGAAAATAAATATTCCCATTGGTAAAAGCATCTTAATCGGGGCGGCATGGGCTTTTTCTTCAGCGATTTGCCGTCTGCGGATGCGCATTTGATCCGCCTGGATGCGCAAAACTTGTGCCATGCTCACACCCAATTCTTCACTTTGAATTACTGCGGCAACAAAACTGGTCATTTCGTTGATGCCCAACCGGTCCGCCATATCTCGCATGGCTTCTTTTCTCATTTTTCCCAACTGGATCTCGCGGATCACTCGCCCAAAAGCCCTGGCAAGTTCATTATCCCATTTTTCATACACCTTAGCCATGGCTGCTTCAAAGCCCAAGCCCGCTTCCACGCAGATCGTCAGCAGATCCAAGGCATCCGGCATCGCCTTGCGAATCTCATCTTGCCGGCGGTCAATTTTCGCTTTCAACAGCAAATCAGGCAGATAAAAACCTAATATCGCAGCCGGAATAGCAATGAGAAGCCCTTTGGTTGCAAAGATGCTGTTCGGAAGGAGTTTACCCAAGGCAAGCACAACCAACCCTAGAGGGATCCCCAAAAAGCGGAAGGCGAAGAATAATGTCGGGTCGATACGGCCCGGGTTTCCAGCCATATCGAGCTTCCTCGCCACATTTTGAATGGAATTCTGAGGGGTGATCCTTACCGCAAATTCTCCCAAACGGCGAGCCATTGGGTATATCACGCGCTCCACGAAAGGCTGGGATAGTTCGATCTCCTCTAATGAGGCAGTCTCCCCTCGAGATACAAAATCCGCCAGGCGGTCTTGCAAAGGATCTTGATTTTGAGGGGAACGCATACCAATTATGATTAATATGACCGCACCTATTGCTACCAAAAAAATGATACCCCAGAAAATAATGCCCATTGCTTTACCTCCTCTAGCTCCCTATACCTGAATATCCGCTATTTTCTTCATCAACATATAACCAATAAAGATCATCACTGCGCCAATGATCAAGGCTGGAATTCCAATAAATCGGACTTCAGGATCCCAGAAATTTGACATGTAAGGTCGATTCAAGAAATATAGACCCACAAACAGAAATACGGGCATCGCTGCCAGGAATTTACCTGATGTCATGACCTGTGAAGTCAAAACACGAATCTCCCCCTTAATCCTGACACGTTCTCGGATGGTATGGGAAATTGTATCGAGGATTTCAGCCAGGTTGCCACCAACTTCGCGCTGCACATTCATTGCGGTAATCACCAAATCCAAGTCCATGCTGGGGATCCTCCGGTGGAGGTTATCTAAAGCTCTTTCCATTGGGATACCTAGCTGCATTTCTTGAACCACACGTCTGAACTCATCACAAATCGGTGGAGGCAGTTCCTTACTCACTGCTTCCAAAGCTTGCATTGTAGAAAAACCGGCTCGTAATCCGTTCACCATCAGGTTGAGCATGTCGCCTAATTGCCCGTCAAAACGCTGCAGCCGTCGATTCTTCAACCTGCCAACATAAATTCTTGGAATAGCGAAACCTACAACAGCTCCAATCAAAGCTGCAAGCAGGGTCCGGCCCCCGTAAAACCAGGCCAGAAATCCTCCTCCAAAAGCTGCAATGATCATCACGGCGATATATTCGCCAACGCGGAATTTTAAATCAGCCCTGGCGATTTCTCTTGCCAGGCCTTGTCCCCAAGAAAAGCGGGAGGCTTGATCCGTCATCCATTCTGTCAAAGGAGATGGCCGAGGTCCCTGGGTTACCATTTCTTGACCGTCTTGAGTAAAACGGTCTACCCGGTTCTCAACGAATTTTTTCTCCTCACGCGTGGAGACAATCAGGCCGATCACCAGAAGGAGCAATAACAGCCCCCCTCCGACGATCAGAACGAGTATCATGAGGTTCATTAAATTCTCTCCAGTGTTATGGTCTGGTCATTCACCTAATACCTGCGCCGTTCTCCGATTCCAAAAATGGATGGCGGTAAATGAATTCCTGCTGCTTCAATCTTCTCCATGAATTTCGGGCGCAAACCCGTAGGACGAAGCCTTCCCACAACTTTCCCGTTTTCATAACCGGTCAGGTCGAAGACAAACACGTCGGTCATGGTAATCACATCCCCTTCCATACCGGTAACTTCTGTGATGTTGACAATCTTACGAGATCCATCCCGCATACGATCTTGATGTACCACAAGGTCAATTGCTGAAGAAATTTGTTCGCGAATGGCTTTGATAGGCAGCTCCATCCCAGCCATCATCACCATCGTTTCCAAACGAGAGAGCGTATCACGAGGCCCATTGGAGTGGGCTGTTGTCATCGAGCCATCATGACCAGTGTTCATTGCCTGGAGCATGTCCAAAGCAGCTTCGTCACGAATTTCACCAACGATAATCCGGTCAGGACGCATACGCAAGCAGTTAATTACTAATTGCCGGATCGTGACTTCGCCCCGGCCTTCAATATTGGGAGGGCGTGATTCTAGGGTAACCACATGCTCCTGGCGTAATTGGAGTTCTGCCGCGTTTTCCACCGTAATAATTCGCTCATCCCCTGGAATGAACTGCGATAAAATGTTTAACAGGGTGGTCTTCCCAGAGCCTGTACCTCCCGAAATCACGATATTGAGCTTGGCTTCTACACACGCTTTTAGGAATTGTAAAGCTTCTTGAGTGATCGTTCCAAATGAAATGAGCTGTTCAATGGTAATTGGAATCTTGGCAAACTTTCGGATGGTCAACACCGGACCGACCAAGGAAATTGGAGGGATGACAGCATTAACACGTGAACCATCTGCCAGGCGGGCATCTACATATGGGCTCGACTCATCAATGCGTCTGCCCAAAGGAGCAACAATACGGTCAATAATTCGCATGACATGTTCATCACTCTCAAAGGAAATATTGACACGATGGATCTTACCACTGCGCTCTATATATACGTTCTTAGCGCCGTTAACCATCACTTCGGTGATTGTCTCATCTTCTAGTAGAGGTTGTAATGGGCCTAAACCAAGGATTTCGGCAGCAATCTGTTCAAATAACCGGTGCTTTTCACCTCGAGAGATGATAATATTTTCCTCCACCAATACCTGCTCAAACAATTCAAGGATGGTATTACGCACCTCATTGGTCTTGGTGATATCCGTGGTCGGGTCCATCTCAGAAATCAAGCGATTTTGAACACGAGTTTTTAGGTCTGCAAGCGGATTCACTTTCGAGGTTCCTGGTACCGGGACACGCCTCGTCTGAAGTTCTGAAAGACGAGATTTCGCTTCCCCTTCCGCAGGAGTACCCTGTGGAGATGAACTATCAGGTGAGGTTTGACCGCCGCCTTGTTCAATGCGCTTAAGTAAAGACATCTCTTACCTCCTTTGAAAACAATAAACGCTTACCATCTACTTTTCCCCTTTGAAGCAAGAATGGGGTCTTCTTCGGCTGCTGCGAGCTCTGCCAATCTTTTCCGAACGGCTTCAGCCAAGGTCAAGACAGAACGGCAAACCGGACGAGATTTGTCACCCAACATGAATGGAACACCTTTGAGTAGTGAAGGCACTACTGTACGCTCATCTAATGGAATAGCTTCGACAAGCTCCTGCTTCATACTTTCAGCAATCTTGAGAGGATCGATCGCAATTCGTTTATCAACCCGGTTCATGACGAAAAGAATTCTCTTCCGGCTAATACCCAATGCATCTGCCACCTCTAAAAACAGGTGTGCATTCTTGATCGCGGGGATATCTTGAGTAGCCACAAGAACGATAATTTCACTATGATCAATCACTGTTAGCGTCACATCAGTCAGCGAAGAAGGCGTATCCACAACTACGTATGAATATTGACCGGATAAATAATCCAACACCTTTCCAAATTGACTGCCGTTGATGTTATCTGCATATTCAGGACGCGTTGGCGCTGCCAAGACTTTTAATCCAGAAGCCTTATGCTCCATTAAAACGCTCTCAACGATTTGTTGATCAAGATCATCTACTCGTGAGGCAAGGTCTGCTACACTAAATTTACCTTTCTCATTGATGGATATCGCCACATCGCCAAACTGAAGGTTGCCATCCACGAGAACAACCGGAGTATCATCATTATGCAAAGCAAGCGCCAGGTTTGTGGATAGGATTGTGCAGCCCGTACCACCTTTAGGGCTGTAGACCGTGATAATATTGCCTTTTTTCTCCCGGCTAGCCGTCGTAGTCGGAGGTGGAATAACAATATCCTGTGCCATTTTACCGGCACGACGTACCGCTGAGATCAGCTCATCTGCGGTGGGGGGTTTTGTAAGGAAATCGCACGCCCCTTTCTGCATAGCTCGCCGCATGTAATTCGGATCACTCTGCACAGAAAGGATCACAATCTGAGCGCCCGGTAGAATCGGCTTAATCTTCTCAGTCGCCTCGATGCCATCCATATCGGGCATGTTAATATCCATCAAGATGACATGCGGTTTTATTTCCTTAACCAGGTCAATCGCTTCGCGACCTGTTCTTGCTACACCAACAACATCAATATCCGGTTCAAAAGTAAGCAGCTTTCGAACGTTTTCCCGCGTTTCGGCGATATCATCGACAATGATCACCCGAATTTTATCGGAAGACGCCATTTTTCTACCTCAATCCTTTTAAGGATGACTTACTCAAGGTACAGGTGTTGGTTCAGCATCATTCGGTAAAACTGTTTGCGTAAGTATATCTACGCGTGGCTGAGTTCCATAAGGTTCTTTGACAGGAATCGTGATATTGTATCCGCTCAGCAAATAATCGAGTGTCACCGCCTCAGAAATACCCGGATCCTCATCAAAAGGATTACGCAGTGCCAGGTTTAACATCGCTCCGCTGTAGATCAAATAGTTCAGGGTAACTGCATCCTGCGGACTGACAATTAGGGTAATGAGGTCTGGCAGCTTGGGCGGCGTTGGAGTGGCAGTCAGTTCTGCTTGCGGCTGTCCTTGCTCGGGCACAGTCGCCTCGGCAGCAGCAGTTGGCTGAGCACCAGGCACAGCGGTTGCCACAGCAGTCGGTACGGCGGTAGGCTCCATGTCGGGTCTCGGGAAATCTCCAACCCCTAAAACCCTGACGTTTCGAATAATTGTCTGGCTAACCATGCGAGGCCGTTGAGGTTCTGAAGGAACCACGTAAACATTCTGCTCTAATAAAGCATCAAGCTCAGACCGTCCAATTGCTGAGGCATCTCCACCGCCAGAGATTTGTAAGGTGAGAGAGGTCGGACTGGTTCCTGGTTCGCCAAGAGGTCCCGGAGCGATCACCAGAGCAGACTCGTTTGGCGTCAAGCTCTGATACGATGGATCGAGGTCGACCATTAAAATCGTCGCGATGACATTCACATGATCGCCTCGCCTCGGAGCATAAGAAACACTCGACAGTCTGTTAATGGGGATCGAAACAGCCACCCACCCTGCTGGAATGACTTCCGCCGCGTCAGAATGTGCTGTGCCGAATTCTGCCACCGGATCGGCAATCATGCCATCCTGGATAATGGTCCCTTGCGGAAGAGCGAGCAAGGATTTCATTCCCAGCACTTCTTTAGGATCAGTAAACATGCTCGGCAAAACTAATTCTCTGGGATAGGGTGCCATTAACAGCATCCCTTCCACAATTTTTTCCCTCTCAGGAATATTTTGCTTTGCAATCACAACATCCACCATGTCAACTGTAGGGGTAACCATGGGTGTAGATATTTCGACGGTTTGAGACTCGGACTGTGGTAAGAATTTAAACATGACCACCACAATTGCTAAACCAACCAGAACAACCAAGAGTAATACAAGAATCATTCGACTGCGACGCATTTCGCCCTCCAGCTATCTTGGATTTTTTTCACTAACTTTTATCATACGCTTTTTATCTGAAAAGTCAAGTTTATTAGAGTTTTTAATGATCCAGCTTATAGTCTACCTGAATATTTGGTTCTGCGCCACCCCTTTCACAAAAAAATCATTTTAAGTTGCATTTTTGTAAGCTTATTGATTCATATCTTTTTGTTGCAAGACCTATGCCTAAATTCCAGGTATGCAGCAACCATCCTCCTGACGAAGTACAGCGACCGTAATATAACCCCAAGCGACCGTTTGATTTCAAAACAAGAAAGCCCTGTCTCACGACAGGGCTTCTGTAAGATGACTTCGTTTGATGTTTTAAGCCTTAAGTGGCAAGACCAGAAATAATTCGGCTGAAAACGTTGGAGATTTGGCTGCCTACCAGAGCAAGAACAATAATCAGAACGACTGCTACCAAAACAATGATCAACGCATACTCAACCATACCCTGGCCTTTTTCTTTACGTGAGAACAACATCGCTGTATTCCTCCTTTCTTCTAAGATTGCTAAGGTTCATTTCTTAGCTTCGATATCATTATACTATCATTTTTTGTGAAATGCAACTTACAAATTAGATAGGGGAGGGTGTTTTTTTATAGCGCACTGATCACTTTGGCTGGCATGGTAAACGTGACCCGCGTCCCCTGCCCAGGTACACTGTCGACATCCATCTCTCCGCCGATCATATCCACCCGATCTCGAATAACTTTCAATCCCATCCCTGGTGTTTCATTTAAATAATCTACATCAAATCCTTTTCCGTTATCATCCACAGTGATTTTTACCTCACCACCGGCTGCATCCAGCTGGATCTTCACCTGGGAGGCCTGACTATGACGGATGGCATTTCCCAAGAGTTCTTGAATGGCACGGAAAATCATCACTTCGATGTATGGTTCCAGCCGTGTCTCCATGCCCGATGTCGTCATCCGAAAATCAATGCTAGACTGCGTCTTGAGCGCTTCAATATATCGGTTGAGTGTGGGAGCTAGACCCAAGTCATCCAACATCATTGGGCGTAGCTCAAAAATGAAATCACGCACCTTTTGAAACGTTGATGATGCCGCAGTTTTTAAATTTCCAAGCTCTTCCTTTGCCTTCGCTTGATCAATATCAAATAATCGAGCTGCAATTTCCGTCTGGAGGATGAAATTAGAGAGTGCCTGAGCTGGCCCATCATGCATTTGCCGGGATAGTCGTTGCCGCTCAGCTTCTTGGGCGCGAATAATCATCTCGACCGTATCTGCAGCCCCAGACCCACCCTTTCCTGGCATGCCTCCTATGCTTTGCAGGGCTTTGATCACCCGCTCCAAAGTCGTTCTATACCTTTCTAAATGAGCCCGATCACTTTGTAATTTGTCCAATTGGCCGCGCATGATAAAAATTCGCTGCTGCGAATCGAGTGCTGCGTCATAAGCAGCCTTCATGTCCCCCTTCGGCACATTTTCCAATTGGGTCTGCACCTGCTGCAGCTGAGCATTGATCGTCGCATTTCTTTGAGCCAACTTAGTTACCTCTGACTGGCTTTGTTCCAACATGAGACTGATCTCTCTGATCTCACGGGCAATAATTTCCATTTCACTCTGGCAGTTTTCTAATAACGCATCCAAAGGTCCTTTTTCCTTCCCATCAGCGGTTTTTTTCGAAAGCACCATATTATTTCTCCTGATTTCGTAATTCTGTTTGATCCAGGCGTACCCAACCATGGCGCAGGGCAAAGATTGCTGCCTGTGTTCGATCCTCAACGCCTAATTTTCTCAATATCGATGTCACATGATTCTTTACAGTCTGGTGGCTAATCCCCATCAACCCTGCAATCTCTTTATTGCTCATTCCCTTCGTAACGTAAGACAGCACCTCCATCTCACGCTCCGATAAGGGATCGTATGGATCGCCAGGATTCACATACATGCCCATCGCCCCCTCAACTTGCTGCATTAACCATCTGCGCATTTCACCAGGGCTCAGAACCTGATCGCCCACAACAAATTTTCCTTGTTGAACGAGATGGACAGATTCTACCAGTTTTTCTGGTTGTATATCTTTCGAGCAGTAAGCGTACGCCCCAGCTCTCATTGCATGAATCACTTGCTCTGGATCATCATAAGCCGTTAAAAGAATGATCCGTGTAGGCAATTTTTCTTCCACCACTTGCCGCGTAATTTGGTGACCATTGAGACCCGGCAGGTTTACATCAACAATCGCCACGTCAGGCTTCCTATCGCGGATTAACTCCAATCCAATAACCCCGTCTGGCGCCTGTCCAATCACCTCAAATCCAGGGACAAGTTTTAATAAATCCTCCACACCTTGTCGAAAGAGTGGGTGATCATCCACAACGATAATCTGGATTAGTTTCATCACAAATATTCCTCATCGAATTTCACTCGATGATGATCCATTTGTAGAGAGTATAGCATAGGGATGCGATGAAATCAATTCCCCGAAAATCTCCCCTGGAGGAACTTACAATATTGATAAATCCATCAATATTTTCCTGAAGCAATTTATAATTCTTCTTATAATCCAGGAATTATAAGAATGCCTTTCCTAAACGAAATCCGTTTGCGTAATTATCCTAAACTTTTTCTCATCGCCATATGGAGTGTAATTTTAGTAAACATTCTCTTCCATAGAGGCTGGGTAGGGAGATTTGGAGGCATTATTGGTGTAGATTTTGTTTGTATTTATAGTGGTGGTTCCCTCTATCGATATTCTATCCAAAACCTTTATAACATACAAGCTCAAGCAGAAAATCAACAAGAACTTTTTCAGCCTACACCTTTAGGGGGTACCGTCAATATTTTTACTCATCCTCCATATGCAGCACTCGCTTATAGTATGTTGACATTCTTACCCTTAGGTTGGGCTTTTGCTATATGGACTGTGCTATCTTGTTTCAGTTGTGGTTTTGCACTCTTTCTAATCAGGAAATGCATTTTCCCCTTACAGCTTAAGAACAAAATCTCTTTTCTACGGCTCGCCATTATTATTTTCTCATCCATTCCTTTTGTAACTGGATTATTTTTTGGTCAAAGCCATTGGTTAACCTTTTTGCTAATGACTGGGATCGTAGTATCGATGATGTATGATCGCTGGTTCTTGGCTGGAATCCTAGCGGGATTGTTAATTTTTAAACCTCATTTTATCATCGGGTATTTGATCTTATGGTTAGTTTGGAAAAAATATAAATCGATTCTTGGATTTTCCATGGTCGCTATTCCTTGGGCAGTCCTGGTGATTTTTCAACATGGATTCCATCCTTATCAATCATATCTGAATGTACTTGCCTTGATTACAAAATTCGCAGTCACAGATACGATAATCTGGGAAGTGACCCCATATGCATTGATTCAAACTATTCTGAATTGCGCTTCCATAGACCTATCTATGACTGGAATATATCTATTTGCTGGGCTTACAGCCCTTGGATTAGCAATTTGGTCAAATAAGAATGATTCGAAGCAAAATCGAACCTCTTCGATTATATTGGCAACTTTATTCCCATATATAGCATCTCCCCATGTGTTGCTCTATGATTTGTTACCAATCACGATCATCTTTGCCCTTTGGTCTAGGATGGAAGCTTCTTCATTACTACTAAATTTAGCAATATTTACATATATCAGTTCTTTCATTCTTCCGGCAGCAACAAAATTTTCTGGCATTGCTCTCTTGGCATTGATACCGCTCATAACCCTGGCTGCTTTGGTTTTCTATCTATCAAAACCTACTGGCTCTTTAAAGCTCGAAGGCGGTTGAGTGAGAAATAAACGGCTCTATAAAGTTATCATTTGGTGCTTGCTTATATTTCTTCTAATCTTATTATTTAAACTCAGTTCTGTTTTAACAAAACCTACTTACATACCAATCGATGATTTTGTTCGGCACTGGGCAGCAGGAAAATTGTTGATCAGTCGTGCTGACCCGTACTCGACTACTCTAATTCAGGTCCTCCAAGACCAGGCAACCGGTGCAACCTCACAGTCTGAGGTCATCAACACAATTTACATTTCACCCTGGTCGATGTTTCTATTGGTTCCCTTTGCTCTTCTGGATTATCCAATGAGCCGTATGGCATGGCTGCTCTTTTCGATTATCCTCTTGATTGTCTCGGCAGAGCTGCTCTGGAAAACGTATGAGGGTCCTCCTCAGAAAAAATGGTTGAGTTGGCTGATCGTTTTCACTTTCAGTCCCACCATTTCAGTTCTTGAAAAAGGGCAAACCGGCACCCTGGTGTTGATGGGTTTAGCTGGATTTCTCTACTTCGAAAAACTTCGAAAGTACTTCTTGGCTGGCGCGTTGGCTGCGCTGATCACCATTAAGCCTCACCTGGTTTATCTTTTCTGGCCTGCGCTCTTGTTTTGGACCATTCACCGGAAAAATTGGAACGTTCTATTAAGCTGCTCATTGACGTTGCTTGCTGCTTCAGTGGTTACTGCCATCATCAATCCACAGACCTTCCAATATTACTTCAACAATGTGAGATACCATTCTCCTTTGATGTGGGCGACCCCTACGATCGGGGGATACTTAAGATACTATATTTTGGGAGTGGATCAGTTCTGGCCTCAATACGTCGGCCCCGTGATTGGAATGATCTTTTTCATATACTATTGGATAAAAGAAAAACTCGCCTGGTCATGGCTCAAAAACACTCCCGCCCTGGTCTTCGCTTCAACAATCACATCTTATTATGGCTGGACCTATGATCAAGTTGTCCTCCTGGTAGCTGTCATAAAGGCCTGGGTCCAGCTCTTACCCATGGGAAAATCAGCCTGGCCTTTCATCTCCACCTTCTTTTTTATTCAATTCATGAACTTGATCCTCCATCGCTACCTGGATGAATTTTGGTTTATCTGGTTTGCCCCGGTCATGCTGGTGTGGTATTGGGCAGTAGGGAAAACGATCCGCCAAAATGCAGAATAATTTTAAGGCTTATCTGAGATACATTCTGGTCCTCCTGGCTATTCTGGCAGGTGTTTTGTTTATCAGCCAAAAGGTTAGTATATTTCCAATTAACGACTACATCGAATATTGGTCATCGGGCAGGATCAATATTAGCGGAGGCAATCCCTATGCTCCCGAAGAAATGGTCAGAATTCAGAAGCAAATTGACTCCACGCTGTCTGAAGCAATCATGATGTGGAATCCTCCCTGGCTGCTGGGATTCAGTATGGTTTTAGGCTTTTTTAACTATTCAATGAGCCGAATCTTGTGGTTCTTTTTCGAATTATTTGCAATTTTCTTTTCAGCAGACCTGCTTTGGCAAGTTTATGGCGGTAATCCCAAAAAGCGGTGGATTGCTTGGATTGCAATCTTGGGTTTCGGCCCAACCCTCCACGCACTTAAACTTGGCCAAATCACGCCCTTTATCCTTTTAGGAATTGCTGGGTTCTTATATTTTCAAAAGAAAGACAAGCCATTTTGGGCTGGCGTAATGGTCAGCTTGATATTCATAAAACCTCACTTGCTTTATTTATTCATCATCGCTATGCTGCTGTGGAGTATCATAAACAGAAAATGGCAGCTCCTAGTCGGCATTGCTGTCGGAATTCTCCTTCCGTTTCTCATCGCCAGCTTACCCAATCCCGGTCTGACCAGCCAGTATTTCAACGCGATGTTGAATTACCCTCCCGAATATTGGCAAACCGCTACACTCGGCACCCCTCTCCGCTTGCTCTTGGGGCAGGATCTGTTCTTCTTGCAGTTTATTCCCATGCTTTTGGGTCTTGTTTGGTTTTTGGTTTTTTGGCTCAGGAACAGCAAGCTCTGGGATTGGACTTCAACCTTGCCCTTGATTGTCCTTGTTTCCACTGCTACCAGCGCGTACGGGTGGGTGTTTGATCTCATCGTCGATAGTGTAGCTGTGATTCAGGTGGCCAGTGCATTTGATTTCAAAAAATGGACGTTCAAAAGTCTCATTATTTTTGTTGCCTTTTGGGCAGTCAGTCTTTTCAACGCCTTCATGAGTTTACCCCAACATTGGTTCTGGTGGCTCTCAAGTTTTTACCTGGCCTGGTATATTTTCGCACTTCATTGGGTGATCAAAAAAAAACACGATTACCGCAAATTGTCAAACAAATTAGGTTGTTATCTTGCCTAAAAAATTAACCACGGTTTGTTTATTTAAGTTTTTTGGGGAGTGTGTCTATCGTCTAACTCTGAAAAAAAATTTAAGAAATTTTCCAGGCAAAACACATCTTCCAGGTTTTTCCTTTACAAACCGTCGGGATTTGAGGTTTAATATTCTTTATTACCATCTCTTCACCGGTGTTTGATTGATGAGCTCTCCTGCTTTATTATTACTAAACGAAAAAATGGTTGACTTGACCATCATCATTCCAGCCCTTAATGAGGCAGAGAATTTGTCCTTTCTTCTACCTAAGGTTAGGGATGTAGTAGTGTCTATGGAACTTCATACAGAAATAATTGTTGTAGATGAAACGGCAGACGATCAAACACGCCAGGTAGTCGCAGAAAATGGTGCAATTCTAATCTGTACCTCCCACGCGAGGATATGGCAAGGCACTCTTGGCAGGTTTTGAAAAAGCTCATGCAGATTATGTCGTTACCATGGATGCCGATCTTTCGCACCCTCCTGAGTTCTTGAAAATGATGTGGGATCGTCGCCATACTGCTGATATCTTAATTGCTTCCCGGTATGTTTCTAATGGATCCGCAGACATGCCCCTGTCTCGTTATCTCCTTAGTAAGACATTGAATATCTTCTTTAGTCGCGGCTTGGACCTCAAAGTGAGAGATATGTCTAGCGGATACCGAATGTATGCCCGGCATGCCATTCCTTATCAAAGCCTGGAAGCGTATGATTTCAATGTGCTCCAGGAATTATTAGTTCGGGCGCTTGCAGATGGTTATACGATTAAGGAAATTCCTTTTCATTATGAACCCAGAAAGCAGGGATCCTCTCATGCGCGTGTTCTCAAATTTGGCGTTGCATACTTGAAAACCTTCCGTAAATTATGGCTCTTAAGAAATTCTCTATCCAGTGCAGATTATGACTTCCGAGCTGCCAATACCTGGTTGATACCCCAGCGTTACTGGCGGCAAATGCGCTACAAATACCTTACGGAGCTGGTAAAACTGAAGGGTAAATCCCTGGACATTGGGTGCGGTTCCAATCCGATCCTCAAAGCTCTCCCTCCTGGCAGTATTGGGGTTGATATCCTCATTCAAAAACTGCGCTTTTCCCGCCAATTTCAGAAACAGTTAATCCAGGCTTCTACATTGAGTCTGCCATTAAAAGCAGGTTCATTTTCTTGTATAATTTGCTCCCAAGTGATTGAGCATATAGAAAGAAATAGCATTTTTGATGAATTAGATCGTGTTCTGAAACCCGGTGGATTTTTAATATTGGGTACTCCAGATTATAGTAAATGGCAATGGGGTGTAATTGAATGGATTTATAAAAAAATCTTACCACAAGCATTTGCTGACGAACACATCGCCCACTATTCCTTCCAGGACCTCGTAAAAGAATTCGTCGATAAACGCGGATATACTCTCCGAGCACATAGGTATATATTGAAGGGAGAGCTTATCCTAGGACTCGAGAAGCCATTGACTTAAGCCTTTGCAGGTATAAACGATCACCGATGAATATCGTAAAAACAAACAAATTGAGTTTTATTCAAACCGATCAGATTTGGCCATTGATTGTGCTAGCCGGCTTTCTATTCTTTGTCTCATTAGTACCCTTACCCCCCAATGACTTTTGGTGGCATTTAAAAATAGGAGAGATCATTTATACTGAGAAAATGATCCCATCCACCAACATGTTTGCGTGGACGTTAAGCGCTGATGCTCCATTTACGTATGGCGCCTGGTTAGGAGAGCTCCTGATCTACTTATTCTATAAGATTGGCGGGCTGGAACTAGTAACTCTGATGCGAACTCTACTGGCCGGGATTACCTTCTGGTTAGTAGCGTATGAGTCTTGGCGTAAGAGTGGCTCCTGGCGGTTATCTGCCCTGGCTGTGGTATTGGCCTGCGGCATGACCATCAATAACCTCCCCACCCGTCCACAGATTTGGTCCTGGGTACCGTTTATGATCTACCTGATCATTTTGGGCAAATATGTGGATCGACAAATTAATCCCAGGTGGCTTCTTGTTCTCCCAGGCTTGATGATCTTCTGGGTGAACGCGCATGGGGCATTTATCCTTGGCGGTGTGATGATCGGCATCTTTTTCGTGGGTGAGGTTCTGCGCAGGCTCATCACTCCGAAGGATTCATTAACCTGGAGAGAAATTGCTTTCTTGGGAGGTGGTGGCGTCTTGTCAGGCCTGGTAATGTTCGTCAATCCACGTCATATCGGAATCATCGGATATGTAGTAGATTTGATGACGGACCAACCCAGTCAGAAATTGATCGTTGAATGGCAGTCCCCCTCCCCTAACGGGATTGCCAATGTTATCTTCTACCTGAGTATCCTAATCTTGATCGTTGCCCTGGTATTTACTAAAAATCGTTTGACAATCACAGAATCGCTTTTGGTAGTAAGTTTTCTTTGGTTGGCCTGGAGTGGACAGCGGTATGTGGTGTGGTATGGGTTAGCTTGCACACCCATCATCACAAAAGCGCTTCGGGGGCTGCCCATTCCCATGCCCAAGCTCGTTCCCCAGAAGAACTCTCTTAATTTAATCATCGCCATCATCCTTTTTCTACCCATTCTTTTCGTCCAACCCTGGTTTGTCGAAAAATTTCCCCTCCCTGAACGCTATTGGAAGTTGGTTCTTCGTAATTCTCCAATTGGCCCAATGGTGGGGGTAGAAACGCCGATTGAGGCGGTTGATTACTTGCGTGAAAACCCCGGTGGTAAAATCTTTAATGAAATGGGTTACGGCAGCTACTTGATTTGGGCACTGCCTGAACAAGGGGTTTTTGTTGACCCACGCGTTGAGCTTTACCCCTTCGAACAATGGCAAGATTATGTATACATTACAAACGGCTCGCGCTACAATGAGCTATTGGAAAAATATGGTGCCGATCGGTTGCTGATCGATACAGACCTGCAACCTGAATTAGCCCTAGCCTTAGAACAAGATTCCTCCTGGAGGTTAGAGTTTGGAGACAATCGCTCCCAGGTCTGGAACAAAACACAACCTTAATCCTAATATCGAATCCGGACGAGTCCTTATGTCTTTTCTCAACCAACGGCGGCTGCGCGATTACCCTCGATTAATGCTTGGAACAATGATATTTATATTAACTCTAAATGTATTGCTGGGACAAGGTTGGATGGGTGCTGTCAAGCAAATCATTGGAGGTGATTTCTTAGCGTTTTACACTGGTGGCACACTCTATAACCAGGATATTAATTCACTCTACGATTTTCAAAAACAAAGTTCAGTTCAGCGTGAGCTTGTTGCCCCAACCCCATTAAAGGGTTTCATGCCTTTTTTTTACCCCCCTTACGTAGCGCAAACAATCAGCATTCTAACCAAATTTCCGTTGGCTGGCGCCTTATTATTCTGGAGCATACTTACCATAGCCTTTGTTATCCTGGCAGTTTATTTGTTAAGTAAATATCTTATTCCATCCTGGCTACATGATCGAGGCATAACTTTTGCCCAGCTCCTGATAATTACCTGCTCATTCTTTGCCTTTATCGAGGGGCTGCAAGTGGGTCAAAATCACGGGCTAACTTTACTTTTACTAACTGGGATGGTTGTATGTTCTTTGAAAGAAAAATGGTTCTTAGCCGGTATAATGGCAGGACTTACCATTTATAAGCCTCAATTTGCGATTGGATTTCTAATCATATGGTTTGTTTGGGGCAAGTATAAAGCTTTGGCAGGGTATGCCATCACAAGCATGATTTGGGTTGGTTGGTTTGTTGGAACAAATGGTTTCAGCCTTTTCAAAACCTATCTATCGATAATCCCTCTCTTAACGAAGCTACCTTACATGGAAGGATTTGGAGGATATTTGGAGGTCACTACCTATGGCCTTTTGATTACATTACTTCCACCTCAAGCATGGTCGGGAATCATATTCTTTACGCAAACCTTAACAGTTCTACTTAGTCTTGGACTTGCCTGGGTTGCTTTCCAGCAACGTCACCGTCCTGTGAATCAAAGGCAATCATCTTTGATCTTGGCAATTATATTTCCCCTTATTATCGCACCACATACACTCTTGCATGACCTTGTGATCCTCATTCCAGCAATGGTCTTATGGGCAGACCAGGCTCCATCTTCAAGGCTGTTATATGCTTGCATAGCAATTTATCTGGGAGCGTTTATCCTTCCGCTTATTACTCACTTCACTGGAATTGCGCTTTTAGCTTTGATTCCTTTGGCCTTAATGGCTGCTCAGGTTCGACAGGTAGGTTTAGACAGGAAATTAAGAAATAATGCAGAAGCTATTCTCTAAGATCAATCTCCTGCTCACTTCTAAACGCTTGAAATATCCCTGGTTAATTGGTGGCGCGCTTTGGGCTGCATGGTTGTTCAATATACTGATCGGCAAAGGGAACACCGACCTGGCTGGTCATCTGGTGGGAACAGATTTTGTTGCTTTCTACACTGCCGGCAAAATCATCTTAATGGACCGTAGCCCAGAATTGTACAGTCTAGAGATGGCTCATACCATTCAACAAGAGCTCTATGGAGGCTTTTCTTTCAACTTCAACCCCTACCTGAATCCGCCCCATTATGCCTTGCTGATGGTTCCCTTTGCATGGATTCCATATCCTTGGGCACCCCTGATTTGGATTGGGTTGGGCCTGGCAGGTTTATGGTTGAGTATAAAACTTCTGGGAGCCGAACATTCAACGCACACATTCTTTCTTGCCCTCACCTGGCTGCCTGTCTTTTATGCTGCCAGTTTTGGGCAAAATGCTTTCTTAAGCCTGTTGGTCTTCAGCTTGACCTATTTTCTTTGGAAACGCAATCACTCCTTGCTTGCTGGGATGATCTTTAGCTTGCTTTTCTATAAACCACAATTGATGATCGGCGTTGGGCTGCTCTGGCTGCTCGATTGGCGGAAAAACTGGAAAGCACTCTTGGGTTTTGGGATTGGATGCCTCATCCAGATCTTCTTAAACTTCTGGCTGCTGCCCGATGCCACCCGGGCTTATATAACCTACGCTCTAAAAATTAATTCCAACCTGATGAGTGTGGAAGGCTTCCCCATGTGGAATGCCTTTTCAGTGCAAGCCTTCTGGTTGGCCCTTCTTCCAGGATTCAAAGGCTTGGCTCAGGTAGTCTATTTTCTTTGCTCAATCTTCTTTTTTTACTTTTTCCTCAGATTTTGGAAGAAAAATAGAAATCATCAGGTGATTATGTTTTCAGCAACCGTTACCTGGCTGGTTTTAACAATCCCTTACATCATGGTCTACGACTGGACGCTTCTCTTAGTACCTGCCATTCTCTTGTGGGAAAATGTGCAGCACTTACGCTCCCAATGGCAAGCTACCTTTGCCTTTTTATGGGTCATCACCTTTGTCAGCGGTGTGTTTACTTTCGCGATGCTCCGTTTCCTTCCCTACGCCATACAGATCAGCATTCCAGCGCTCTTCCTGGCTGCAGCTGCAGCATATCAATCCTTGATGGTGGAACCTCCCCTGGCTCCTGTACTTGATATCTCCTCTTATGATTAAGGATTTTTTAGTAACCTTCATGCCTAATTTACCCATTAAAATTTTCTTCTATGATTAAAATTTGTTTGTTTAACCTCAACCAAATTTTAAGGTGCCTCCTCGTCCTTATTCTTCTAGGAGGATTTTTTATTTACCTGTTTTTTATTATGAAGGCAATCTTGTTTCCATATCAATTGGATTATGGTGAAGCACAGGTTGTAGATCAAGCCATTAGAATTTCACAGGGAAAAAATATCTACCAGACTGACTTATCAATTCCTCCATACACAATTTCAAACTATCCTCCGGTTTATATGGCTTTAATGGCACCTTTCCAAGAGGTATTTGGACCTAATTTTTGGTCCGGACGTCTTATATCCATTACTAGTACGTTGATTTCCGCTCTGTTGATTGGTTTAATTATTTTTGAGTTAAGTCATAATAAGATTGCTTCGATAGTTGCCGGTTGCACATTTCTATTATTCCCAACAGTGGTTTATTGGTCACTATTAGCCCGGATAGATATGACAGCTTTGGCATTTACCCTGGTAGGATTATGGATTTTTATAAAATTCCCGACAAATTACTGTTCTCTACTAGCTTCAACCATATTCCTAATTATTGCAGTGTATACTCGTCAATCTTATGGATTTACAGCCCCTGGAGCAATAACGATATATTTACTCCTTAAAAGACAGTGGCGTTTTCTGTTTTTCTTTATCTTTTGCTATAGCGGTCTAGGAATTACAGTTTTTTTAATTGCTAATTATCTGACTCAAGGTGGATTTTATTTTCACATCATTCGCAGCAATATGAGCCCCTGGCGCAATTTCTCGCAAATTAGTGGTTATATATTGGTATTCTTTGCCTTGGCTTTAGTTTTAATTTATCTGCTTTTATCTAGGAAGTGGTTGAACCAATGGTTATTACTCGTTCTATACGTTATCTTAGGTTTATTATCGACCATAATTGTTGGTAAAGTAGGCTCACAAGTAAATTATTTCAATGAATTTGCAGTTGGTATGGCCTTTTTTCTAGGAATCCTGGTAACCCTAGCAAATCAAGATAAAAGAAAACAAGCCATGTCTTGGATCATATTGATACCGCTATCTTTGTGGTTGATTTATTTCAGCAACTGGTTAGTTGCACCGATTTTAAAGGATCGTTTAAGCCCTGGATTTAGAGATGGATTTAATGAACTACGCCAGTTGATCAGGAATACGGAAGGAGATATTGTTATCGATGAATATATGGGCGCACTGGTTCTAGAAAATAGACCCATATATATCCAACCCTTTGATATGTCACAGCTTTCCCGGCTAGGGCTTTGGGATCAAAATTTATTTCTGCAAGATATCCAAAAAAAGCAATTTCCCTATATTATTATAACAAAAACAATGCCAGAAATTATGAACGACCGTTGGACCCCTGAGATGCTTGCAGCGATTGATCAAAACTACAACATATTAATGTACTTTAAAAATACCCTGGTATATGTACCAAACCCATAATTTCATCAATGATTAACTGCTTTCTCACTTCTAAACCCTTGAATTACCCCTGGTTTATTGGTGGCGTACTTAGGCTGCTTTGCAGTTTGATAGGCGGAAAAACTGGAAAGCACCCTGGGATATTGGAATTGGATGCCTTATCCAGATCTACTTTAACTTCTGGCTGCAGCCGCAGATAACAATCCCTGGTGTTGGAAACTCCCCTGGCCCCTGTCCTTGAGCCTGCCGGTTAGTTCCGCTTATCTTTTCATTTCCGTTCAAAGATGACAGCGGCAGAATCCTCATAAACAAGGCTCCATCCGGGAGCTTTCCTCACGGCTTTGATCAGCTCGATTTGTTTTACCGGTTCCAGCATCAAAGTATTCACCTGGTACTTGTCTAAGAGCAGAGCCCAATTGCTTTGGGCAGACGAAATTGCCCAATAATCATCCCAAATTTCTTCTGGGAAGAGCTCAATCCTCGAATCGACAAATACTTTATAGGTTGGTTGAGCCGCCCATATTAAATAGCTTCCAAAAGCCATGTCATGAAATATCTGTGGCGAGAGGTGGTGGTCTAGGATATATTGTGTCGCTTGAATGGGGGTTTCCGCCGAGATCAGGCCCCTTTTTGCCGGCACAAACGGAAAGAACTGCTTAAACCATGGGAGAGAAATAAAACCCAGGAATACCAATGCCACTAAGAAAACCAAATTCAGGCGGCGAATGGACGCAGTCTGCCGGACAGGTGATTTTCCCCAACCTAATTGAGCAAATAATGCTGCCAGGTGGACCGCCACGACAGGTCCCATCACCAAGCCGAACCACACCACACCGCGAATGTATTTAATTCCCAACACCCCAAATAACAGAAATGTGATCACCTCAAAAAAGATTGGCCTCTTTGGTGATTCCGCCAGTAACACCGCTAAGAGCAGCAGGCCAATATAGAATATGCCCCCCTCTAACGAATTCAGAGTAGGCGGCATCCATTCAAGAATATTATTCTGTACCGTGGTGTTGCTAGCCATCCCGCCGAGATAGGCAATGATCCCCAATCCAAATGGATTCACCAGGCATGCCATAGCCGATATTACGAAGGTAAAAACGCTGGAAAAGATCGGCTTCAGATCCCAGGTATGCTTACGAAATCGATGGATCAAAATATTCCAGGCTTCGTCCGCTATCCAACACCCGATCAAGGCTAATCCAATTGGAAATGATCCATGACTGTTCACCCAGACGATCATCACTGCCGGAAATAAAGCCAACCACAGTTTCTTTTTAGTAAGACGATATTCTGTAATCCCTAAGAAAATCAGCGCTCCCAACAAGTATGTAATCGCTTGCGGGCGTACATTCCAGTTGCCGAATCCCATGGCAGCCGCAAATAGAACCCCGAAGGCAGCCGTTCGCCAGGAATGGCTCTTGCGATAACTGATCCATAGGATCAAAATGTAAGCAGTCGTAATAAGGAAACTTTGCGTTAAAATCGTCAGAATCGGTCCACCTGCACGATACACAACAAACAGGAACACTTCCATTAACCAGAAAATATTGTAGGAAGGGTACGGCTCCCCAAGGCGAGTATAGGAATAAATATCAGCCTCAGGGATTTGCTGGTTCTCAACGATATCTCGCCCAACAGCTAAATGCCACCAAAAATCATGCGGCCTGATTGGATGTGTGTTAACAAAAGCGAATATCCCAACCATCACCGTAATAGCCCATAGATGCTCAACCGTTATTTTGGATAAAAAATGATAAATCCATTTCATAATTTCTCACTTTATTGAGAGTCGGAGGAATTATATCAATGGACAAAGTATATCAAGGTGTATCTAACACTTTTGTAAACAGAGCCCTGGCTCTATTTTAATTAAAACGCTCTGAATAGAAAATTAATAAACATCAACCACCCTCAATTCATTTATGAAATCCCGATGGGATCGAATAGCCCACCACCGCACCCAGTATAAACCGACCAACAAAATTAATGGAAAAACAAAAAGAAAAAGCCGATCTTGCTGGAGCGAGCTCATATTGGGATAAGTCAAGAAATAGATTCCCCAAAGACCCCCCAGAAAGATCACCAGGCAGGCACCTGCTATCCATTTTCCATACTGTGAAAAACGCCTATTCAAAGTTGCCAGGATTAACACCAGGGGCAAGATCAGAAGAATAAAATCGTTAAGATCCGCTGGTATACCAACCCACTGGCCTATAATGATGGTAAGGCTGACCGTCCACAAGAACCAGGAAAAATCCTTTTTGCGTACGGCAAACCATTCGACGATCAAGAGAATGATCATCAATAATGACAATCCCCACCCTAACTGCTTGCCCATTCCGGGTAATGCTGAAGAAAAAATTGCCACGGGTGTATTTAATGGAAAATAATCCATGAAATTAAAAACAACCTGCATGTATTGGATCGGCCAATTTGGAATAAACATCAAGCCTATAATGAAAAGGATCGCTACCCCAGCAAGGAACCAGAAGGCAATCCGCCATAGCCGTTTAGATAAAGACCAGAACAAGATGAATACAATCACCAACAAGACTGCCCTGGGCTGTATAGTGGCTAGAGATAAAAGCAAACCAGCCAATTCATACCTTCCAAAACGGATGGTTAATAAAGCCAGGAAGATGAACAGAGCACCGATAATAATCATGCTTCCCGAAGCGAGCGCTTGGAAGTTATAGAACCCTAAATACACAAAGGCAACCAGTAAAAATAAAAGCCAGATAGCCGGCTTCCACCCGTTCAGGCGTAATGCAATTCCGAGATGAGCCGCTAAAGTTATCCCCAATACAACCATCCAGATGAATTGCGCTACCTTAGCAGTGCTGATCAGAGCAAAAGGTAAAATAACAAGCACACTATATAGAGGCGAGCTAAACTTCAATCTCTCCTCGTCAGGTGCCGCTTGCCTCCCATAGACGTATTCTTCTGTTCTAGTCTGTACACTGGATAAATAGGGGCTGAGATTTTCTTTTGCGAAAGTTCTGACTGCCATCCACTGTACTATAAAATCATTGCCCTTAGAACCTACCCAATGAAAGGGATTATAGAAAATTAAATAGATAGCGAGGGCACTGAATAGTATCGATAAAACCCAATAGAGAGGAGCCTGGCTTCGTTGATTTTTCACAAGAAAATCCTGTTCTTAGATTTTAAAGATATCAAAAACCTTTTATGCGTGAAGTTCCATCCTGCACGTCTTAATGTTCATTGTACTTCAGTCCAATTAATTCCAAAACGCTAAATATCCAATAAACCCCAACATAAACCTGTAATAAAAGAAAAAGACTTTAGCATCATCTTTATTAAAAGTATATTGCAATCAACCCCCTGTTTATTTTGATAGTCATGTTTACACTTTTGCCATATCAAAACATTGTATAGATCTACTTTATACTTTTGGCGGTCTCTCATACTGTCTCTGTAACTTCTCTGATGGCACCCCTCTGGTTTCAATCCTCGTTGTCTGTCCAATCCCCGCCCAGGCAGCCATGGAAAGGTAATCCACTTCATGCATGCCAAATCCCATCAGATTCGCACAGATCACATCTGTTGCAACTGCATCCTTCCCAACCGCCAGAAGGCTGTGTTCGACGGGAGTACCGAACAATGGGCCATCTCCTTCCATTCCGATGATTCCATCCACCACCGCCAGTACCGGAGGCAGGATTTGGTAAAGGCCCAAAATACTCGCAGTAATCCCATTGAAGTGAATCGAGTTCTTCGGCCAACCATATCGCGCCCCAGGAAATAAGCCTAACAAATTCTTCAAACTTAAAGAAACCCCAGCCCAGTGATGTGTTTTCATTTTTGGCACCGAGATGATCAGGTCTGCATCAAGAACATGGCGCGGCAGCCACAAGACATCCGAACGACTGATCCAGTCATCCTTGATGGGGACAGGTTGAGGATCATCGTAATTCAAATCCACAAATGGAACCCCGCGTTGTTTGAGAAGGTCATCCAGGCCTGTATATTGAGAAATCGAGATAGCGTCCCGCCGGAAGGCCGGGCCATCTCCTACCGTAACACTGCCAACACCATAATCCATGAAAAGATCCACTAACCCGGCAATGACTTCTGGTGCTGTTGTGGAAGGATATTGCTCAACGGCATCCACCAGGTTGGGCTTGATGAACACCTTGAGACCGCGTACATCTGGCATCTCTGCCAATTTCCACAAATTAGATAATTCATTCACAAGATTAGACTGATACGAATGGCATTCTCCAAGCGCAACAATTGCTTTTTTCCCAGCCAACTGCTTTAATCTCCCTCTCAACATCCAACGGGTGAATGTCACCGCCCCAATGGGTTGAGTCAGGCGTCGATAATAGATCAGGCCTGCCCCTATTGCGCTCAGTAAACCTAAACGTAAAAATGCCCTCCGGCTTATTTTTTGGTCAGCCAATTAAACCTTCCCATCCAGTGCCATCGAGGAAATTGCAGTCAAATATGGATTCCCACCCCAACTGCCATCTGGATCTTGCAATGAAATTAATTCCACCCTTGCTTCGGCATCCTCTTCTCCAAGCGCATGGATTGCTACCAAGCCCCAAGCTAATGCCATGGTCCCACCTTCTTGAACCATCCCCTTACGAAGAGTTTCAATATCTCCTGGTAAAATTTCATGTGGTGAAATTTCCTTTAACGCTAAGAGCGCCAATGCCGTGGGGGTAACTCTGGCAGGTAAAAGAGCATCAAACATCACCGGATTCCCGACATTCCACCCCCCACCTGTGCACCGGCGATCAACCAGGTAGCGTACACCTTCTTCAATTCGTGCGGCAGCCCCCGCAACTTGTGGGTTGGCCCCAATCCCCAGCATCGTCAAGGCCGTAGGCTCCACCCATGACGACTCGCCTGGTAGCCAGGGCCAGCCCCTCAATGAAAAATCTATCTGGGCCACCTGTTCAGCCATTGCTAACAAATCCGCATCTTCAATCTGCATCACATCGATATTGAGCAGCCATTGTACTCCCCTGGCTGCCTCATCTTTGTTCACCGCTAACTTATTGAGCACATAGACAGCCCAGGCAGTTTGCCAGCCGCTTTCCTCATCTTGTGGGCAAATTCCCCAACCCCCATCTGGATTTTGAAAGCCTAAAATCCATTTAACTGCTCTCTGTAAACTCTGAGACGCCTGGAAAATATTTTGAATAGAGAAAATCACCGCCGCTGTAGGCTCCAAGGTTCCTACGCCAACTGGGGTATACCCCCAACTACCATCTTCGTGTTGTGCTTGTAATAAAAATTCCAGAGCTTTAGGCAGCATTGTCTTTAAAAGTTACAAACTGGGGTTTTGCTTTCTGAAACGTTGCAAAACCCCAGTTTTTTGAGTGATTAATTAACCCAGGTATTCACGTAACCTGCGTCTGATCGCAGGGTGCCGCAAGCGGCTGAGTGCCTGGGCTTCGATCTGTCTCACACGTTCACGCGTCACGCCCATCTTGCGCCCCACTTCCTCCAGCGTATAAGCCTGTCCATCTAATAAACCATAACGCAGCTGCAAGATACGCACTTCACGGGGAGGTAAGCTGTTGAGAACAGTATCCAGGTGCTCGCGCAGCAAGTTATATGTTGCTGTCTCATCAGGAGCGGGCACCTCTTCATCTTGGATAAAATCACCTAGGACAGAGTCTTCCTCATCGTCTGTGGGTGTCTCCAAAGAGAGTGGCCGGCGCGCCACCTGGATCATATTTTCAACTTTTTGAGGCGTCACATCCAAAGAATTAGCAAGTTCATCTACAGATGGGTCTCTCCCCAGGCGCTGAGTGAGCTGATGTTGGACGCGCAACAGTTTATTGATTTGATCGCCCATGTGGACGGGAACGCGAATCGTTCGACCTTGATCGGCAATAGCGCGCGTAACCGCCTGCCGGATCCACCAGGTTGCATAAGTGCTAAATTTATGCCCGCGCCGGTAATCAAACTTCTTCGCTGCCCGGATCAAACCGATATTTCCCTCCTGGATTAGATCCAGGAATGGAACACCTCGTCCCATATATTTCTTCGCCACGCTGATTACAAGTCTTGAATTGGCTGTAATTAAGTGTTCACGTGCCAGCCAGCCATCCTCGATCAAACGTTGGAGCTCGATGCGTCGGCGTGGGTTAACATTTCCCCTGGCAAGTTCTTCACGCGCCAAACGGCCTCGCTCTATCCGTTGTGCCAGCTCCACTTCTTCTACTGCCGTCAGCAGCGGCACTCGCCCGACCTCTTTTAAATACAAACCGATGGTATCGTCTGTATCTATATTGGCCAGGTAATTATCATCGACGATGACGCTTTTCCGAACTTCTTCTTCAACCTCTTCCTCCGCCGCCGCTAATTCCTCTTCAGACGGAGCGACAGTGGTGGGGTCATCCACATAGGGAATCCCTGCGCTCAATAGAGCAGCAAAGGTTTCTTCTAACTGGTCAACATCTGTCTCAGCTTCAGGGAAGAAGCTCAAAATATCATCGATCGTCACATAAGACTTCTGTCGCCCAATTTCAATTAACCGCGCAACCGCGGGAGATTCTTCATCACGATCACCAATCGACCGAATTAAATCTTCCTCAATCATTTTATCTCCC
Source organism: uncultured Chloroflexia bacterium (assembly GCA_963754615.1). Classification (GTDB taxonomy): domain Bacteria; phylum Chloroflexota; class Anaerolineae; order Anaerolineales; family UBA4823; genus CAVVUF01. The sequence continues at coordinate 571,197 of CAVWGW010000012.1, forward strand.
AGACTTTAATTTCTGTTGCAAACGTTAACCCTTACAACAGAATACACTTTTTTTATGATAAAATCAATACCCAATTTTCAATATATAACGCATATTTCCACTTACGGTTGCGGAGTGGGTGTGGTTTCTCCTACAACTTTCAAAGTAGCTGAAGGTACAGGTGTGGCAATGGGTGGGTTATCGAATAGATTAATCAAGTTATCCACAGCATTCTTACTTACCACAACCGGGTTGCCTCCCGCGATACGAGCATAATACCCACTCTTCGTGGGGGTTAATTTGCCGACATCGACAGTTTGTTGCTGTCCATCTTGAAGAACGACTTCAAAGCGATAGGCAGGTGTTGTGAGCCCAATGACATCCAAAGCTGGTGCTGCTTCCAGATCAGACAGGATCGACAAACTAGTAATTTGCGTGAGCAAGGCGTCGATGCCAGTTGGATCGGTGTCTGCCGCAGTATATCCGGCCACAGCCCAATTACCAGATTGATCCTTCGCTACAACAAGCTTCCTCTCCTGAGAATCGCTAATCTCAAAAGCGGTGATTTGGCCTTTATCGACTCCTGGGAAAAGAAGCGTAAATTCAGCAGTCGGAGTCACTTGTGCTTGTTTATCAGACTGGTATTTCTGGAAATATAATCCTCCTCCAAGAATCGCCAAGAATACCAAGAGGATGATCCAGGTTGACCTTCGGATCATCGGTTTAGCCTTTCCTGCGGCGGCGAATGAACACCACGATCCCCGTTACCAAAGCCGCGCCAGGGATGATGACAAAGGTAACCAGGTACAATAGTCCAGTGAAATATGGGATAGCCGGCAGATTAAGTGTGCGCGTGGTTTCAGACTTCGGCGTCAAACTGATCAGGCTATCCTGACCGGCAGCCCAATCAACCATATTGATAAATAAACTGGGGTTTCCATAAGCGTTTTGAAAAGCATTCGTGCCGAAGTCAGAGTCACCCACTACGACAATGCGGGTATTCGTAGTACTATTTTCGCCTGTCGTTACAATAGGAACCGACCCTACAATGTCAGCTCCTTGATCAGGTTGATAATTTCCATCGTTCAGAGAAGCCAGATCAGTTTCAGCCCAGGCCTGGTTCCCAGTCATAATGACTTCAACTTGGGTGGATGAAGCTGTCGTTTCTGCTGCAGACACACTCCGCGCAATTTGGAACAGAAAAGCCTGGTTCATTAACTCATCCGTTATGATTGGGTGACTTGCCGAAGCCCCACCCACGGCAACAAAAGGATTCTGAAAATATTGATCGCCATTGGCATCGATCAAGACATCATTCCCAACCTGGATACCCCATACTTGAGATACGTAATCAACCAATGGATCCTGCTCACCCGTTCCTAAAGGATCCTTCATAATAATGGCAGAGCCCCCTTGAGCAAGATAATCACTGATTAATTGAACTTCTTCAGTCAGAAGTGGTTGGGTCGGACCCGCTATCACGAGAACATTAGCATCTTCAGGAATACCTTTCGATGTTAATAAATTAAACTCCTTTACCGTGTAATTCTTATTTTCCAGTGTGGTCTTAGACATCGAATAGGATTGGTCACCGGAATCCAGGGGACTTTTTTCACCGTGCCCGGTCACAAAATATACATTCTTAGTCTCACCGCTGATCAATTTCACCAGAGCGCTAGTTAAATTTTGCTCATCTAAGTATGTGATTTCTTGTTGTTTCTCACCCATTCTGAGAAAAATGGTTCCCTCAGTAATGGTTTTACCACTATTGATAATCTCCGAATCGGTTTCAGGATCGGTAAACTGATAAGTAAATTTTCCTCCACTGTTACGCACATAATTTTCCAAGAGAAGCCGCGCTTGATCCTTATTCGTTCGGGCATAATAATAAGCAATCACTCCAACGGATTCAGGGAGCTCCTTCAATGTATCGATCGTTTCAGGTGCCAGGGAATTTGTTTTATCTTCCGTCAAATCCCAGCGCTTATCGTTCATATAAGCCAGGTAGGTAATCATACTTAAAATTCCCAACACCGCGATTGTAATAATTACTGCGTTGCTGCCATATCGTGCTTGCCTTCCAGTCAGTGCCCGGCGTAATCTCCCTGGATCCAGGATTGCAAAAGCAGCCAGCCCAATCACAAACAGTGCCAGGCTGATCTGCAGTGCCAGGTTCCACTCACGCTGAACAAAATATAAACCAATCGCAGTCAATCCAGCCAATAAAGCTAAATACAGCCCAAAAGGAGCAAAACGACGCCATTTCGAGTCCATTTATCGCCACCTCCGTGTCTCAACAGACACCGTACCCAGTGTTAGAAATCCTGCCGTTAAGCATAGGGCATAAACGACCCCTTTGAGCGAGATTACACCCTGCGTTAAATCATTATAGAAGTGAGAAGAAAGATCTAGGAAGCTCAATAGTTGATTCCCGCCCCCGACTTGACCGAAAACCCCAAAGATCCACCATACAAACACCACGATCCCCAAGGTGACAATAAAAGTAGCAATTTGGTTGCTGAACAAAGAAGAAACTGCCACGCCAATGCTTAAGAAAACCGCTGATATGAGTAATAAACCTAAATATCCGCTGATCATCAATCCCTGGTCAATTCCTGGGCTGGTAATCAAATTCAAAGCCACCGGGTAAATCAATGTGATTGCGATCAAGGAGAGAACCAAGAGGAAACTTCCCAGCCATTTTCCGATCACCACCTCAACATCTCGCACTGGAGCCGTTAAGAGCAGCTCGAGTGTTCCCAAACGCTGTTCCTCAGATAACAAGCGCATGGTAAATGCTGGGCATGCAAATACCAGGAGGAATGCAACCGGATAAATCACAACTTGTACATCCGGAGGAGGCACCTGCCCAAAGTAATTCAAGCTGGTAATAATGCTTAGGGTAGTGAACACACCCACTACCAGGAGCATGATAAACGCAAATAGATAAGCGGTTAGAGAAGAAAAATATGCTTTATATTCTCTTTTTGCAATCGTCATAACATTTCGCATCTTAATATCCTTTCTTGAACAGCCTCAACTAATTCTGTTCAAGCTCTTCGATAATACCTTCATCTGAAATCGTGGGAGGCTGCGGCTCATCGCGTGTCAACTGCATGAAGATTTCCTCCAGGCTGACCCCCATCGGATGGATCTCCAGGAGATCAAAACCACCGTTAACGACAACTCTGGCAATCTCTGGTCGCAGGTCTTGACCGGCAACCATGCCCACTTCATAAGCACCATCACCTTGCGGGAAAATATTATGGATGCCAGGGATTTTCTTCAAAGCCATTTCAAGCCCATCATCATCGCCTTTTATCTTTAAATAGATCCGTCCTGATCCAGTTAATCGCGCCTGGAGTCTTTCTGGAGTGTCTTCCGCTGCAATATGGCCTTTGTTGATAATCAACACCCGGTCGCAGATTTGCTGTGCTTCAGAAAGGATGTGAGTTGACAATAAGACTGTCCGTTCTTTACCGAGATCTCGAATCATATTACGAACATCAACGATCTGCGCCGGGTCAAGACCGATGGTCGGCTCGTCTAAAATCAACACCTCAGGCTTGTGAATAATTGCCTGGGCTAATCCGATCCTTTGACGCATACCTTTAGAAAGGCTGCTGACCAGGCTCTCAGCACGGTCCACCATATGCACCGTCTCGAGAACTTCATCAACCCGTTCTTCCACATTTGGAAGATGGCGTAGATCAGCCATGAATTTGAGATACTCAAATACCGACATATCTGGATACAGCGGGACTGTTTCGGGCATATACCCAACCCGTTTTCGCACATCAAGGGATTGGTCCACAATATCAAATCCTGCCACTTTCGCCATCCCAGAGGTTGGGGGCATGTATCCGCAAAGGATACGCATGGTTGTTGTTTTGCCAGCCCCATTCGGTCCTAAAAAACCAAGAATTTCGCCCTTCTCCGCATGGAAAGTCAGATGATCAATGGCCCGCCGTAAACCATAATCCTTCGTTAAACCCTCGACTTGAATCATATCCACTCCTGTTTTATACAACAAAAAGCACAGCGTCCAGTCGGGCGGCAGTGCTTACAAGTTCGCCGGCAAGAGGTCTAAAAAAATCTTGCCACTCAAAAATATAAATCAGTTCATAATACCCGTGTATCACTATATAGAATTTTTTAATGAAAGTCAAGTGGTCTACACAGTTCTAATTGAATGTTAATTATTACACAATTGGTACCATGTTTGATTTGACTTTTTCTCACCCGAAGAGTAAAATTGCACTCGTGTTTCTACCGACTGCCCAAACAAATTTCAAATTCTCAGTTTACGACAACTGCCCAGGTTTTTTATAACCTGGGCGTTTTTCTTAATTGTGTCGAAATTCTATCTAATTTGGAGGCAAAATGGATCTAAACTGGTTAGCTAAACAAGGCTTGAATGAATTCGAGCAAATTGCCCTTGTTGGCGTCATGATTACTGCGTTCATCAGCTTGTTGTATGCCTGGCTGCTGCGCGGAACCGTTCTAAAAAAAGACATGGGCACACCGAAAATGCAAGAGGTTTGGAACGCCATCCGCATTGGCGCAGAAAGTTATCTGGGTAGCCAGCTAAAAACAATCTTGCCTCTCATTGCGGTTTTGACGGTAGCCATGTTCCTCACCGTTTATATCGTTCCCCCAACATTGGAAGCGCGTGAATGGCACTGTATTTTCATTCAGGGTGTTGATGCGAATGATATGGAAGCGCTAGAAACCTGTGCCACCAACCTGACAATTGAGAATGATCCCGCCGCTTACCAGCAGATCCAAATCATCATCGGCATTGCTCGTATGCTGGCCTTTGTTATGGGAGCTTCCTTCTCCCTGATTGTTGGGCAATTAGGCATGCGGATGGCCATCCAGGCGAATGTGCGTGCTGCTTCAGCATCCCGCCGAGGCTTCAATGAGGCGCTCTCCATCGCTTATTACGCTGGAACCATCACGGGCATGCTCACTGATGGCTTAGGCTTGTTCGGAGGCACCTTGATCTTCATGATCTTCGGACGAGCAGCCCCAGACGTATTGCTAGGTTTCGGCTTTGGCGGCACGCTGTTGGCTTTGTTCATGCGTGTGGGTGGTGGCATTTTCACCAAGGCTGCCGACGTCGGCGCAGATCTGGTGGGTAAAGTTGAACAGGATATCCCAGAGGATGACCCTCGCAATGCAGCGGTCATCGCCGACCTGGTAGGTGACAATGTGGGTGATTGTGCAGGCATGGCTGCGGATATCTTCGAGAGCTATGAGGTGACGATTGTCTCTGGCTTGATCCTGGGTCTGGCTCTGGTTTCTTTAACAGGCGATATGACATGGATCGTCTATCCTCTCATCATCCGCGCCATCGGTGTCATCAGCTCCATCTTGGGGACATTCACGGTACCTATTTGGGAGAAATTCCCAATAAAGTTCTTGCGCGCCCACGATGCTGAAGAGGCCATGTTCCGCTCTTATGAAGTTTCCAGCGTGAACACTATTCTGTGGTCTTTTCTAGTAGCGATCCTGTATGCTAATGATTGGAAGTTAGCCATGCTGACCTCAGTGGGTGTGGGATTGGCAGTTGCATTCAACCCCCTGACCTCCTATTTCACCTCCACCAAGCGCCCCCCGGTTAAAGAGATCGTGAAATCCACCAAGACCGGCGCCGCAACAACGATACTTTCTGGTTTGTCTCTTGGCATGGAGTCAAGCGTTTATGCATTGCTCGTGATTGCCATCAGCTTTATCATTGCGCTCTTGCTTTATCAAGATTTGGGAGGCGTCTACGTATTATATGGCGTGGCCATGATTGGCATCGGTATGCTTTCGCATACAGGTAACAACGTAGCCATGAACTCTTATGGTCCCATCTCCGATAACGCCAATGGTATCGGTGAAATGGCCTGGCACGATATGGAAGACGAGGAAACCCTCAAAGCCCGGCAGATCATGGCAGACCTGGATGCAGTTGGCAACACCACAAAAGCCATTACCAAGGGCGTGGCAATCGCTTCAGCAGTCATCGCTGCGGTGAGCCTGTTTGCTTCATTCATCACCGATGTAGGTAGGGTCCAAGAACAGCTTGGGCAAGTCGTAATGAAAGGCATCGATATTTCGAACACCAGGGTGTTCGTCGGTTTACTGATCGGCGGCGCCTTACCCTGGCTTTTTAGCTCCATTTCTATTCGTGCTGTCAGTAGAGCAGCAAGTATGATCGTGGAAGAAGTTCGCCGCCAGTTCCGCATCCCTGGACTGATGGAAGGAAAAGTGCTGCCTGATTACGCTCGCGTCGTGGGTATTTCCACCCGCTCAGCTCAGAAAGAATTAGTCCCGCTGGCAACCATTTCTGTATTAGCACCCTTGATGATTGGTCTGATTTTACAGGTGGAAGCCTTGGGTGGTTTCCTTGCAGGTATCATCCTGAGTGGTCAGCTCCTGGCGGTCTTTATGTCGAACGCCGGAGGTGCCTGGGATAACGCCAAGAAGTCCATCGAAGATGAGCCACGTAACCTTTCCGAGAACACTGGTAAGGGCTCTGAACGGCACAAGGCTGGCGTTGTTGGCGATACGGTAGGGGATCCATTAAAAGATACTGCTGGACCTTCGCTCAACCCCATGATCAAAGTTGTGAACATGGTCAGCCTGATCGCAGCTCCGATTATTGTCAAATACAGTGAAATGAGCGTTGGAGTTGTACTCGTGGCTGGTGTGCTCCTGGCGGCTATTGTTTGGGCAATTTCACAGAGCAGCCGTCCTGCGAAAGCTCTGGACGAAGCTCCTGCCCAATCTGGTACCGATTAACCGACGATCCAAGAAAAAAAAGTCTGTGAGTCACTGAACTGAACCCTTTTTGGTAGACAAAAAAAGAAAGCGGTCTCAGCACCTAAAGGACTAACCGGACAGACACCTTCTTTCGTAGGGTGTCTGTCTCGTTTTCAATTGTATCCTTTCATGGTTGTAAAAGTGGATATATTCGTCAACGACTTGTTTAGCCTCCTCATAAGTTGGCGTTTTGAACTGACGCAGGGCTTCTTCTTTCAGATGGCCGAAGAAGTTTTCCATTGGAGCGTTATCCCAACAATTCGCCCGTCTTGACATGGATGGGGTGATGTTGTATTGTTGGGTCAGGACATGATACGCATGGGAAGTGTATTGATGCCCTTGGTCACTGTGGAGGATCAGTCCATCAGTGACCATTTCTTTTTGCTTGGCCAGCCGTAAGGTATGCGTGACCAGAGCGACCGAGTTCGAAGGGCTCACCAGGTGGGCGACAATAAAGCCATCATACAGGTCTTTGATCGTTGAAAGATAGGCCCAGCCCTGCTGCGTGGCCACATAGGTGATATCCGTCACCCACTTCTGATTAGGGCGAGTGGCTTGAAAGTCTCGGTTGAGCACGTTCTCGTAGCGGTGGTAGATCGCCAGTTGGCTCATTTTGCGATAGATCTTGCGCCGCCGAGCCACAGAGTGAATGCCCAGCCGGTTCATGAGCCTCAAAACAGCCTTGTGGTTGATGATGACCGCCCGTTTCTGCCGCAACCAGATCTCGATCCGGCGATAGCCGTAGGTTCTTTTGGAAGCTTCATAGGCTTCCAGGACCAGTTTCATGCGATCTGCATCCCGTTCAGGCTGATCCATGTGCTTGCGCCAAGCATAGTAGGCAGCTCGCGATATCCCAAAGAAGGCACACATCCCTTTCACAGGGTATGCCTTTCGGTAGTGTTCGATGACCCGATATTGCGCCTCGCGAGCATAGCTGTGCGCAACTCGGTATGAAATTTTTTTAGCAGCGCATTCTCCATCCGCAAGCGAGCTAGAGTGACTTCTTCGACCTCATCTTTGCGTGGTCGCCCGATCGGCTTGTGAAAGGCCAGCTCGCCTTCCCTTTGATAGGCTCGGTACCAGGCTGCGATCCGGGCAGCTTTGCGAATGCCCAGTTGTTCGGCGACTTGCGCAAAACTAAGCCCGCCTTCTTCATGAAGCTGCATGGCTTGTTTTTTCACTTCCAGCGGATAATGGTTCATTCCCTTACTTCCTGACATAGTAAAAGCACCTCCTGCTTCTATTTTCGCATGAGGTGCTTTCTTTTTGTGTCTTCTTTTAGGGGTTCAGTTCACACTTCACAGACTTTTTTTATTACCTCTTGCATCTTCTGGCAGAATAAGGCATACTTATGTTAGGGAGCTTATACTATGGCGAGTATCTCTTTACGATCGTATAACCGTGAAATTGAGGGCATGATCGATCATGGACAAATCGATGAAGCGATTGCCCACTGTATGCACATACTGCAATTTGTACCAAAACACATCGGTACTTACAGGTTGCTTGGAAAAGCTTTTCTGGAATGCAAGCGGTATAGTGAAGCTGCCGATATCTTCCAAAGAGTGCTATCTTCTGTACCAGATGATTTTGTCGCAAACATCGGCATGAGCATCATCCGAGAAGATGAGAAGAGTCTCGATGGCGCGATATGGCACATGGAACGCGCCTTTGAAGCTCAGCCTTCCAACGCAGCGATCCAGGAAGAGCTTCGCAGGCTTTATGGACGCAGAGATGGCTTAGAACCTCCCAAAGTCCGCCTCACCCGTGGAGCACTATCTCGGATGTATTTTAAGGGAAATTTATTCAACCAGGCTATCGGAGAATTACGCGCTGCACTATCGGATGACCCGCAGCGTACCGATTTACAGGTGTTACTTGCTCAGGCTTATTACGCAAACGGGCAGCAAACCGAAGCTGCGGATACCTGTAACACGATCATTAAGAAACTTCCTTTCTGCCTTGAAGCAAACCGTATCCTGGCCGCGATCTTGCCCGAAACAGACCAGGCTCTAAATGCGAAAGAATACCAACAGCGCCTCATCTCGCTGGACCCGTATTACGGGAGTACATCCCCAAAAGCTTCTTCTTCCGATGAGGTGCCTGAAAAAGCCGTTGTCGTTGAAAGATTAGATTACAAACCCGGTGCTCCAGGAGCGACCACAGAACAACCAGCTTGGGCTTCAAATTTAGGGGTCACCCTGGAACCTGAACAGGAAAGTTTACCAGAATGGCTAAGTGCAGATGAAATGCCTACCCCTGTTCCATCAAAAACTCCGCTCGTTGAGGAACAAGATTTAACAGCGCCTGAGATCCCTGAAGCATCCGAAGAACCGATCCCAGATTGGATGAAAGAAGCAGGTTGGGCAGCTTCTACCGGCCCCGAGCAGCCTCCTCCCCCCTTGGAGAATCTGGAAGAAACTCCTCAAACAGAAGGAGAGCTTGTTCCAGGAGAAGTGCCCGACTGGCTGCGCGAAATCGCTCCCTCAGGTGCTTTGGACCAGGAGCTTGGCATTGCAGAAGGAGTAAATCCTGAAGAAGAAGTCCTCCCCTGGCTGCAAGAGTCGCAGCCCGGCGCATCTGATTCGGTGATCTCGTGGCTGGATAAACAAAACGCTGAGGTTACACCTCCTGCAGAGCCGGAAGCAGCACCAGACTTGGAAGCGGAAGCAGAAATTCCTGCCTGGATGAGTGGCATCGGTAAAGATGCTGAAAAAGCAGAAGTGGAGACTCCTTCTCCTGCTGAAGAACTCCCGGATTGGATGAAAGAGATCCAAGGCACAGAAGAAACTGCAAGCGGGGTGACAGACTGGTTGGGTAAATTAGGCGTTGCGGCCGCTGCAGCAAAAGCCGCTGCACCAGAAGACGAACCAGCCCCACTTGAAGAACCCGAAGAATGGATGAAACCTACTGGGGAAGAACAAACGCTTTCTGACGAGGTTGCTGCCGAAGGCTTATCGTTCGAATCCCCTTCACCGGTTGAGGAACTTCCAGAATGGCTCACAGGGATCGAGGCTGAAGCAGAAGAAATTACACCTGTACCAGTTCTGTCCGAGCAAATGGCACCATCCGAGCCAACTCCAATTGTGGAACCAGCTCCAGAAGAAGAGGTTCCAGATTGGCTCACTGGTATTGAGACTGAAGCAGAAGAAATTACACCTGTACCGGTTCTATCCGAGCAAATGGTACCGTCCGAGCCGACTCCAGTTATTGAACCAGCTCCAGAGGCAGAGGTTCCAGATTGGCTCAAAGAAATTGAGGCTGAAGCAGAAGAAATCACTCCTGTACCGGTTCAATCCGAGCAAATGGACCTTTCTGAGCCGGTTCAAGCTGCAGAACCATCTCCAGAGGAAGAGATTCCGGCTTGGCTCAAAGCGATCGAAGACAAAACCCTCGTTGAACCCACGGTAACTGTTATTCCTTCCTATGAGGCAGCTCCCGAAACACCCCCTGAAACCTTTGATGAAGCATCTTCCCTGGCATGGTTGGAAAGCCTGGCGCGTAATCAAGGTGTCCCCGAAGATCAGCTCACAACCCCTCAAGGCGAACAGACCGCAGAAATTCCGATAGGGGCCTTAGAGACTCCCGAGGAGGCTCTTCCTGCCGAGCCAGGGGCAGAAAAAGCAGAGCCTGCCGTGCCAGAGTGGCTGGTGGGTGAGGCGCAGCCCGAGGCTGCTTTGCCCGGCGAAGAATCCCCCGATTGGCTGAAAACCATGGCAGGCGCAGCGCTTGCTAGCGAATTTATCCAGCACTCAGAAGAGCCTGAAGAGCAGCCTGCCGTCCCTGCTGAAGAAATCCCAGATTGGTTAAAAGCCGTTGAAAGTGAAGCACCTATTGAAGAACCCACTCTTCTCACACCCACCCCGCTGGATACGACGGTCTCGCCAGAAGAAATGGATCAGGATACCGCAATAGCCTGGCTGGAAAGCCTGGCTGCAAAAGCGGCTGTACCTGAAGAACAGCCACCTGCCCAGCCAGAAGAAGCTGTCGAAGAAACAGCTCCCTGGGTTCTTGAAACCCCCTCTGTCCCAGAACAGCTCGAACCCGAAAGGGTTAGTGAACCTGATAAAAGTGAAGTGGTATTTCCTGATTGGCTGATTCAGGCTACCGAAACCGAGCCTTCTCAGGAACCTGCTCAACCCGAGGAGGTCATCCCAGAATGGCTCGCGGGCATTGAGGCAGAAACCCCGTTAGAGGAAGTTCCACAGGAGCCCGAAGCAACGCTGGAGGAATTATCGCAGGTTGAGGTGGTTGAACCTTCTGTAAGTGAAGCACCCGCCGTCGAAGCAGGCGCAGAAGTCTCAGAAGAAGCACCTCAAGATGAAGCTTTAGCTTGGTTGGAAACCCTGGCTCGTAAACAGGGTGTGCCTGAAGAACAATTGGTGACTCACCCCCTGAAACCAGTAGAAGAACCTCCAGCCTGGGTCCAGGAAGATGTTGAAGCCGCCGCAGGATTCGAAGAAACCAAGCCCACTCTGTTTGCAGCCGAACAAGAGGAAGCCCCAGTAGAAATTACTGAGCCCGAGATCAGCGCAGAAGCGCTTGAGCCTGTCACACCTACGGAAGAGATCGTGGAGGAAACTGCTCCAATTGAGATGGAAGCCGCCGCCCCCACAGAGGAAACACTGCCGAGCTGGCTGGTTTCAGAAACCGTACCCTCCACCCTGCCAGTAGCTGAAGAGGAAACCGCTCTAGTTGAGCTTGAGCCAGTTCAAAAGTTGAATATCAACGCTGCGACTCTTTCAGAATTAGAGGCTTTACCTGCCATTGGATTTACCCTGGCACAAGCAATTCTGAATTACAAGGAAGAGCATGGTAATTTCTTGAGCTTGGATGAGCTAGATCAGGTTCCAGGAATTGGTCAGGAAAGAATAGATACGATCAAAGACCTGGTCGAAGTAGTTCCAAGCTGGGAGCCCACCAAGTTTGTTGAAGAAGTCATTTTGTCCCAGGATGAAGATGAACAGATCCTCTCTCAGGGTAGAAATGCAGCTGCTCAGGAAGATGTAACCGCAGCGCTTGATTCCTTCTCAGCCTTGGTACACAAGAAAACTCACCTGCCTGAGGTCATCACAGAGCTCATGCAAGTTTTGAAACAGCGCCCAGACAACCTCATCGGCTGGCAAACCCTCGGTGACGCTTATGTAAGAAATGATCAGCTCCAGGAAGCCCTGTCTGCCTACATCAAGGCAGAGGAGCTGTTATCTTAATAAAATAGACATCATGAAATCAGGGATGCGAAAGACTGGTAAAAAAACCTCTTCGCATCCCTGATTTCAGAATCTTGGTTCTTGGAGGAATTTGTGGAAAAATCGTTAGTGCTTATCAAACCCGATGGTGTTCAGCGCGGGCTGGTTGGTGAAGTCATTTCTCGTTTAGAACGCAGGGGCTTGCTCCTCGTGGCAGCCAAGTTCATATGGGTTTCCAAGGAGCTTGCTGAAGAGCATTATGCTGTTCACAAAGGGAAAATTTTTTACGAAGGTTTGATCCGGTATATTACCTCCGCGCCGGTAATGGCGATGGTTTGGGAAGGGCCGCGGGCTATTCAGGCTATTCGCCAAACCATGGGCTCTACTCGCCCTTGGGAAGCTGCCCCCGGTACGATCCGGCATGATTTTGCCCTGGAGGTGGGTCGTAATTTGACACATGCCTCGGATTCGGTTGAAAATGGAGAAAATGAAGTTGCCTTATGGTTTAAACCGGAAGAATTAGCTGTTTGGAAACGGGATATCGATATCTGGATTTTTGAAGATTAACCTTGAGGTTCTATCCAAAACCTGGAATTCGCTAATTCCAGAGCTCAGCAAAGGACATTATTGGTATGCACAAAGTTTTACTTTCGCCGGAGGAAATCAACCGCCGGCTGGAAACCATTTTACCTACGGTTCAGAAACCTGGTCGGTATACCGGAGGAGAGATCAACCAGGTTGTAAAGGATTGGCAAAAGGACCTGACCAGGTTCGCTTTTGTTTTTCCAGATATTTATGATATTGGAATGTCAAACTTGGGATTGGCAATCCTCTACGAATTGCTCAATCAACGCTCAGATGTATTAGCAGAACGCGCCTTTGTTCCCTGGGAAGATATGGAAGCGGCCATGCGGACTGCCCAGGTGCCTCTTTATTCCTTGGAAACCAGACACCCCCTGGCAGCCTTCGATATCATCGGGTTTTCTTTACCCTATGAGACCCTTTATACCAACACACTGAATGCCCTCGACCTGGCAGGCATTCCTCTCTTCAGCTCAGAGCGCAGCATTGAGCATCCCTTGATCATCGCTGGCGGGCATGCTGCTTTTAATCCTGAGCCAATGCATGCTTTTATTGACGCCTTCGTGATTGGTGAAGGTGAAGAAGTCATCCACGAAATTGTTGATGTGTTTCGAGCATGGCGCAGGTCGGGATCATCCAGGCTGGCGTTATTACAATCCCTTTCTCAGTTAGCCGGTGTGTATGTTCCAGCCCTGTACGCTGCTCATTTTCATGAAGATGGCACCTTCTCTCACGTGGAAAAGCAGTTTGAACGTGCTCCTTTGCCGGTGATGAAACGGATTGTTCCAGTCCTCCCCCCTCCGCCGACCCACTTCATTGTCCCTTACATCGAAACGGTCCATAATCGCATCCCGGTCGAGATCATGCGCGGCTGCACTCGCGGCTGCCGCTTTTGCCATGCCGGTATGATTAATCGTCCTGTACGCGAGCGTCCAGTGGATGAAATTGTCAGCGCCATCGAACAAGCCCTGCGGAACACCGGATTTGAGGAAATTGGCTTGCTTTCGCTGTCATCTTCAGATTACACCCACGCTCTGGAATTGGTTAAAACGGTTAGCGAGCGTTTTGCAGGAAAACATCTGGGGATTTCTCTGCCATCTTTACGCATCGAAACTTTTTCAGTAGAATTGATGGATGCAATGAAAGACTCCAGGCACGGGGGCTTTACGCTCGCTCCAGAAGCAGCTTCAGAGCGTATGCGGGAAATTATTAATAAGCCGGTTAGCACAGACCAGCTCCTGGAAACCGCTCGCGCCATTTACAGCCGGGGTTGGACGACGATCAAGCTTTATTTCATGATCGGGCATCCGTCGGAAACGTTGGAAGATGTTCAGGCGATTGCAGAGCTATGCAAAAAGGTGCTGGCAGAAGGTCGAAAGTTGATCGGTCGGCGGGCGCGTCTCAATGCCGGCGTAAGCACCTTTGTTCCCAAGCCTCATACCCCGTTTCAATGGGTATCCTGCGACACCACGGATCAGATCATCGCAAAGCAGCAAATCCTCAAACAGACTTTACGAGACCGTGATATCAAGCTAACCTGGTCACATCCCGAAGACACTTTGCTCGAAGCCTGGTTGTCACGCGGTGACCGGCGCATGTCAGAGGTGATCTACCTGGCCTGGAAGCACGGCGCGAAATTTGATGCCTGGCAAGAGCATTTTTCCTACCAAACCTGGCTGGCTGCCTTTGCATCCGTGGGACTTGATCCGGCATTTTATACCCATCGACCACGCTTGATAGACGAGGCATTTCCCTGGGATCACATCAGTACTGGGGTAAGAAAAAAATACCTTGCCCAAGACTACATCGAAAGTCTCAACGGTCATATCCGCAGAGACTGTCGGGAGCAGTGTTTTGCCTGTGGAATCCTGCCCACATTTGCCGAAATGCGCACTCAGAATCCTGGCGATTTCTGGAAATGTCCTGAAGTATCGCCCAAATCGAAACAGGGACAATCCACCTTGCAGCCCATTGATATCCCGATCATCAGCGGCGAGTAGATCTTGGTATGAACGAGTCACCGATTATGCGTATTCGAATTTTCTTCTCAAAGAACGAAGCCATGCGCTTTACCGGGCACCTGGATCTGCATAAAACTTGGGAACGCATTTTCCGCCGGGCTGGCTTACCCCTCGCATACAGCCAGGGTTTTCACCCCCAACCCAGGTTGAACCTGGCTTGTGCTTTACCCTTAGGCTTCACCAGCCAGGCTGAAATCCTGGATGCCTGGTTGGAGAACCCCATGTCGCTCCAGGATGTACAAACTGAATTGGGGCATGCAGCTCCTCCCGGGATTGCGATTGACCAAATCGAAGAAGTAGATCAAAAAGATCCTGCCCTGCAGACGCAGGTTTCCTCCTCTGAGTATATAATTAACTTTCTCACACCTGTGTCAGAGCTGGATCAGAAGCTCTCTGAAATCAGCTCTGCCGAGAGCACTCCCAAGACAGTGGCGTGAGCGAACATACGATCTTAGGCCCCTGATCGAAGAGCTTCGTCGGCTGCCTGACACGCAAGCAGGCAATGCCAGCATTCTTGCTCGGCTGGCTGCTCGTGAAGGAGCCACGGGGCGGCCTGAGGAATTGGTCAAGGCTCTAGGATTTGATCCAAATCTGACAAGGGTGCATCGCTCCAGGCTTTTATTTTAGAGAGTAAAATGTCATCGGGAAATTTAACCGGTCTGCTGTTCGCCTTATTCTTCGGGTTTGTCCCAATATTTCTTATTTGCAGCATTGGTATATTGGACTGACCGTTACGAGAAGGAACCCTTGCTCCTTCTGGTCGCTGTTTTTATCTGGGGGGCTTTGGTTGCCGCCGGGGCTGCTTTTGTGATCAATACCGCCCTTGGATTGGGAATTTATGTTTTTACGGGTTCCGAAGCAGCCACCGCGTTAACCACTGGCTCTTTGGTCGCCCCAGTTGTTGAAGAGCTCTTGAAAGGTTTCACCGTATTGATTGTTTTCCTCGTGTTTCGGCATGAATTCGATTCAATTCTGGATGGCATTGTTTACGCGGCCATTGCCGCTTTAGGTTTTGCAGCTACGGAAAATACTTACTATATTTTTACCTACGGCTTTCAAGAGAATGGGGTTGCCGGCGCCTTATTTCTGACCTTTGTGCGTGTGATCCTGGTTGGCTGGCAGCATCCATTCTATACGGCTTTCATAGGGATCGGATTGGCTCTTGCCCGCTTGAACAAGGATCTGGTGGCAAAGTTTATCTTCCCATCGATTGGGTTAATGGTGGCGATTTTTGCCCATTCGGTCCACAACACAATTTCACATTTCGTCAACGGAGTCGGCGGTTTGGCTGTCACCACTTTGAATGATTGGGCTGGTTGGTTGATCATGCTTGGGTTTGTTTTTTGGGCGCTTTACCGTGAACAGCATTGGATTATCTCACAGCTCCGCGAGGAAGTGACCCTGGGAGTGATTACGCCAACCCAATATCGTGTGGCGTGTTCCGCCTGGGCGCAGAGCTCTGCCCGCTTAGGCGCCCTGTTTTCCGGCAGGTTTTCTGCTACCCACCGTTTTTACCAGGTAACCGCTGAGCTGGCATATAAGAAGCAGCAGACAGCCACTCTTGGTGATGAAGGTGGAAATTCCCTGATCATCCAGCGCTTGAGGTCTGAGCTTCAAAAGCTTTCTCCGTTTGCAGCTACTTAGCAGGCGTGGTAAAATGTAAGTTCGATGCCCCCATAGCTCAGTGGATAGAGCGTTGGCCTCCGGAGCCAAATGCGACAGTTCAAGTCTGTCTGGGGGTATCTTCAAAGACCCCAAAAGTGGATGGTTCTAGATTACTCTCGCTCCATCCGCTTTTAGTTTATTCCACCAGGATGGTCTTCACCTGCCAAGGATGGAACGCCAGTTGAATACGTCCAGAAATGACCGGAATCTTTTGCAGTTTATCTTCCAGGATATTGGTTTCATAAACCTGCGCCGTCTCAGGTATCCCGCACACCGCTGCCTCACCTGAAAAACCCGAGCTCTCGTACATGCGCAGGATTACCCCTGAGCCGTACCTCACCCGTTTGAGACCGGACAATAAAACCGAACCGCTGCCTGATAAATAGGGTCTCAACATCGCCGGCTCAGAACCTTCTGATGGTTCAGTCACTTCGCGTGCCAGCAGTGGCTGGTTGAAACCCAATGCGCTTTGCACCACTCCTGCTGCCCGCCAATCGCCTGGATGCGGTATAAAGCAGAAGTTAATTTCATGCCACCCCAGGTCAGCGATTGCATCTGGCTCAAACGCACTCCGCAGGAGCGACATCCGTAGGCGCGAGCCCAAAATATCGTAGCCATACTTGCTGTCATTGATTAAAGCCACGCCATACTCCGCCCCACCCACATCAGCCCACCGCAGGGCTGGCACCTCTCGCCCATCACAGGGTCGTTGGATCGCCGCAAAAGGCGTCTCGAACCAGGCCTCTGCCTCTGGCAGGTTAGCCGTGAAGGCTATCTTCAGGTTAGGCACACCCTTTTCTGAATTGCCAGGTTCTCGCCAATCAATACGTGTTTTAAAGTCTACCTGGGGCAAATCGCGGTAGAAGATGATCTGCTGGATGACTTTTGAAGCCCGCACATCATGTTGCACTTCTACCACAATCCGGGCAGCTCCGCTTTCCACGATCGAGGTCCTTGCTCCATAAATTAAGCTGTGCTCCGCAAAAACTTCATCCATGTGCCAGGCTGACATGGGATGCGGTCGTTCTTCAACCAGTTGAAACACATTGAGAGCCAGGTCTGGCCTGGCGGTGTCGAAATAATCAGATGCATGCCGCATCCCAAAATGCACCAGCTCCCTCTGGACGCGCGTATCTATGAAGGATGTCAGAATCCCTGAGTCACGGCGCATATAAACGCTGAAGAATGGAGTTTCCACCCGGTAATATGGCTGCTCACCCACATCTTTTCCAACATCAACGCCCGCCGTTGGCGCCGGGGCCGGAATGATCATCAGCGCCGAGTCCGCTTTGCAACCTTCACCTAGCCTGTAATTAACCGTGCCGAAGGCTGGTACCCGCGCCACAAAGCCGAATCCTTCGGAGCTGTATTGCCCCACCGTCTGATAACCAATATCGCTTACCAACCGGATGCACCCCTCGCCCATCATTCCGGGTATGTTAACCCAGCCAGAGCGCTCCCAACCCAAGGGATTGGTCACCGCGATGGATCCGCATTCGAAACCAATTGACAGCACCTTCAGTGCTTCTTCCGTAACAGCTCTGGCAGCCGAACACACCTCCTCGAAATCAGCTGCGCTCTTCTCATAACTCTCATGGATTGCTGAGCCATCCAGCAAGTCATGAAACTGGTTGAAGAGCACCTTGTGCCATGCCTCCTCCAAAGCATTTCCGGTTTCGATACATGACAGTGCAGATAAAGTATCGGCTGTGCACAATAAATTCTCACCAGCCCGGTTATACCGTTTAATATCCGCATGGGTAGTGTAGCAGCCCTCGAAGATCGTATTCATCTCTCCGCGCTGCACTGGCAAAGGTACACCCAACTCCAGCAGCTCATCCGTATAGGCCGCCAGGGTGCTGCAGTGGGCCGAGGGGAGCAGAGGTCTCCTTTGAAAGCGGCGCAAGGCATCTAAGTTATGTTTCGCGGGTCCACCACCGTGGTCCCCAATCCCGTGAAAATGCAAACTCTGTTTTTGACCATGCTTCAAAGCGCGCAGAGCTGTCTCTGCCAGGTCACGCGCTCTGATTTCGCCATTATAAGTGGGGGTGGATATTCCAAGGAGGCGTGTCCCATCCGCCCCCTCCCACCAATAAGCCGGCCATGGGTCGGCAGCCCCCGGGTTGCAGCGGTGGTGGTAGTAACGTTTTGCTCCCGCAGAAGCAGCCAATTGGGGTAAATTCGCCGGGTGACCGAAAGTATCCGGTGCCAGGAAAGTGGTAGGTTCATAACCCAGGGTTTTGCGCGAGTAGCTGACCCCCTCGAGTAGCTGCCTCGCCAGCGCCTCGCCAGAGGCCATATTTTCATCTCCTTCCACCCAGGTCATCGTAGCAGGCTCCCAACGGCCTTCCTGAATGCGTTCCAACATCCTGGCGAACAGCTCTGGGGCTTGTTGGCGCACCACCTCATATGTAGCCGGTTGGCTGTGGGTAAAGGTCAGCTCCGGATAATCATCCATGATGGCTAAAATACTATTGAAATCCCGCAGAATGACGTTCATTGTATCCGGCCAAGTCCACAGCCAGTTCATATCGATGTGACTGTGTCCGATCACATGCACCGACAATTGCTGAGCCTTGTTCGATAAACCGGTTATTCGTTCTTCGATCTGCTGTAAATGGATTTCATCGAAGGTGGTCAAATCCTCGGGGACTAAATCCGCTGCTTCTCTTACAGATTCTTGTTCATCTTTGCTTACAGCCATTGCCTTCGCGATGGCAAATTCCGCCCAAGCCGTGTCTAAGAGCTCAAAGCGAGAACGCAGGCTGGGGGTTATGAACCGTAATGTGAACCATGGAGTGGTTTGGTGGTCCGGAATTTTGATCTGCAAGTGTAAGCTTCCATTATCCCCTTTCTTTAAGTTCGGGATAACGGTGACCAATGCTGGCCCCGCTGCCACTGGCGCACCCTCCTCCTCAAAAACGGGTGGCTGCTGGTTCCAGCTCAGGCGAGTAGGATAAAGGCTGAAGAGGAACGCTTCCAGAGGTTCTCCAACCAATCGCACACCTTCCACCTGTTCGGGAACTGTAAACTTACAGCAAAGATCTAAAACCTTACCAGGCTCCCAGACGATCCCCTCGAACGCGCCCAATCCGGTTTGCAGAACTTGTTCCGGCCCGGGTCCACTCACCTTCTCCCATTTTTGCACAGGAAAGAGCTTTGTGACATCATCTGCTGCTCTTCGCAATCGATTAAGGGTTTGTTTAATATTCGTTTTCAATCCTTTTCCTCTCAATTTTTCGGTTCAGTCCAAAAATTACACAGCTAGGCATGGACACATTGTCTCAAGGCTATGCGCATGTCTCACACCAAGATCAAGATTTCGGTCAACCCGCTAATCTACAGACCCATCATAAATTGGAAGATCTTATCATTTATTCTTGGCAGCCCCTCATGTCCAAAATCAGGATAAATGACCATCTCCTTCTTCGACGCGATCTTGTTATAAGCCGCAAATTGGCTGGATGGTGGGCAAATTTCATCCATCAGACCGATTGCCCAGAGCACCTCGCTGCGAATGCGCGGAGCCAAATTTTGAATGTCTACATATCCCAGTGCTGTAAAAATATCATGCTCACGGTTGTGATTAGGGTCAAAATGGCGAAAATATTCTTGGAGCTCCGCATACGCATTTTTTGCCTGATCCATCTCCCACACGCGTTTGTAATCGCTCAGGAATGGAAAAACCGGTGCAGCGCGCTTGATGCGCGGCTCCAAGCCAATGCAAGCGGCTGTCAATGCACCTCCCTGGCTCCCTCCGGTCGCCCCCACACGTTGAGGATCGACATCTGGCATCTCCATCACAATCTTTGCCAGTTGTGCAGTATCCAGGAAAATCTGCCGGAACAGCAATTTCTCTGGATCACCCTTCAAAGCATCATCTAATCCACGAATAATGTGACCACGTTGCGTATTTCCGGTTACGCCGCCCGTATCCTCCGAAAGCCCGCCTTGTCCGCGGCAGTCCAGCGCAGCCACACTGAAACCCTGCCCTACATAACCCAGCTTATCTGCAAAATCGCCCGAGTCGCCGGTATACCCGTGGAACATCAAGATGGCAGGATGAGGTTTCGCAGCGTTCTTAGGGCGTATAAATTTAGCATGCACGTGGGCCCCTCCAACCCCCGTAAAGTACAGATGGAAGCATTCCGCAAAAGGCACTTGAAACTCGGCTGGCACCAGCTCGACCTTGGAGTCCAGGGCGCGCATCTCTTCCAGTCCTCGATCCCAATAAGCGTCAAAATCCGTTGGACGCGGGTTGATGCCCTGGTAAGTCTTTAATTGTTCGAACGGAAAATCAAAGCTAAGTGGCATATGGTCTCCTTAATTGATTAAATATCCTTTATCTCAACTGACATTGCAAGACTCAGCAATTTTTGCAGAGTCTTGGCAACCCATCCTTTTGCGCGCCCCACGCTTTACGGGCAGCTTATCCATCAACGCTAATCTTAACCTCTTTTCCAGCTTTCTGGCTGCGGTAAATTCCATCTAAAATCGTTTGCACATACAACGACTGCTCAGCCGGGACGGGTGAGGGCAGTCCCTCGGCAATGGCTTTCGCAAATTCCACACATTCCAGGGCATGCGGCTCCATGCTATCATGGGTTAGCTTAAGATTTTGGTCTATCAATTGTTTTGTGGCGTAGTTTGTCTTCACAATCTCAGCGTTGGGCCACTGGCAGCCGCCTTCAGTGCCGTAGAGCCAAACTTTCACCTCCTCATCTGGTGTATGGTGCAGCATCCAGCTCGTTTCCAGGATGAGTGTTGCTCCATTTTCGAAGCGGATGAATGCCGCCGCGAAATCTTCCACATCCATATCTTTCGGAACCAGAGCGCGCCCCCATGAAGAGAAAGCCCCCTCATGCAAAGCCAGGGCCGTTCGCGCCACACCACTCACCGCTACCGGCTTGGGATGTCCCATCAACCACAGCGTCAGGTCCAGGACATGCACCCCGATATCGATACAGGGTCCTCCCCCGCTGCGATCCTTATAAACGAAGGTTGGTGCCACCGGCAGACCACTGCGCCGAATCCACCAGGCGCGCGCGTGGTAAATCTCGCCCAGTGCCCCGTCCATGACCTCAGCCTTGACCGCCTGTGAATGCCCATGGAAGCGGAAATGTTGTGCGGTCATTAGCATCTTCCCAGATTTATCACGCGCGGCCATCATCTGCTTGATTTGAGCAGGGGTGGGCGCCAGGGGTTTTTCGCATAAGACATGCTTTCCAGCCTGAAGGGCCGCTACGGTTTGCTCTGCATGAAACATATTCGGCGAGCAAATATCAACAATGTCAATTTCAGGATCCTGGAATAAATCAGCTGGCTTTTCATAAAATTTTTTAATCCCATACTTTTTCTTCCATACTGAAAAGACCTCCGGGTTCACATCGCTGCCAGCCACAACTTCCGTATAGGGCGAAGCCTGCCATCCAGGCACATGCGTATGTGCAATCCCCCCCATCCCCATGAAACCAACTTTCATTTTCTTTTTCATTGAAAGCTCCTTAGATGAATTTGATTTCAATCATTTGGTGTCCATCCAGCCTTGGAAGGTTGAACAGCGTTCGTTCATTTGCGACCTGGAAAGGAATTACTTCTTGCTGTGGGACGAGCGTAATATTTTCCACCATCCAGGGCGTCTTGACCGATATGCCAATCTGGAACAGTGGTATGACATCCTCCAGAATATCGATCGTCTGGCTGCGGCGCTCTGGGATATAGTGAAGCAAATGCATCACCCACCGGTTTTGTTCCTTCTGCTCATTGAGGGTGACCTGGAGTGTGCTGGGGCCGCTGTGCTTGACCAGGGGTTCAGGCAGCAGCTGGTCGAGTGCGTTTAAAAGCAGTGTTTTACACCATCGTGGTGCATTCTCGTTATACTGTGAAAAAATAGGGTGTGCAAAATAAATCACGTTTCCAGAACGCACAATGCCCGGATAACCCGTGTTCCCAGAAGAGGGCGTGTGCCGGTGAGAGCAGAAATGTCGATAGGTCCGGTTGAAATAAGGCACCGCCACTTCAGCCAAAATTTCAGTTCCAGGTAAGGCCGTCACTTCTAAGCCACGCAGATACATCACATGTTCGGTTTCTGGCAAACCCCTGCCGATCTCTCCCGTCGGAACAATAAAATCAGGGCTGTAAGGGGCAAGTCCTTGATAAGTGATCCCAAACTCGGGTAATGCAAATTCATCGCCCATATCCTTCAAACCCGAGCGGTAAGAAGCAATGATTCTGCCCCCGTTTTTCAGATAGTTGTGTAATTTCTCAGCAAAAAATGGACCCACGGGTATATCGTCCGGCAGCACCAAAACCTGATAGCCATCTAAGACACTGTAGCTATCCAACACATCAAATTGGTGTCCGCCTTCCGTCAATATCCTGACTGCTCCTAATAATGCCGGCGGTAACCTCTCAAAACCCCCTTGCTGGATTTCTTCTGGAGAAAATACCCCCACATCAACCACTGGTTCGGCCTCAACGCACCAGGGCTCTTTTTTCTCCACCTCTGCATACACAGAACCAATTAGATCATAAGTAGGTTTTGATATTTTTCCAGAGGGATGGAGCTGGTCTCCGATCGAGCATTTTGCCCCCAAAGCCAGCATATTGAATACCTCGTACTGCAGTGCTGCGGGATTCTTGAAGGAATGAAAATCTCCCCAAGAGGTATGAAACTTCCCGGTCATCCCCATGCAGTCCAGACCCAGGTTTCGAGCATAGCGCATGGTCAGCGGAAAGTGCATATATCCCCACCCGCCGGCGGGCAGCGATTCCAATTCAAAATGATTATACACCTCCCGGATTGACCGGTGGCGCGGTCCAATATGTCCTGCATTATAGAAAATGGTGCAATCAGGGTTTAACCGTCGCACAAACTCAGTCATATCCTGTTTAAAAGCATTAATCGATCTCAGTGCAAACAGCGGCGCGCTTCCGCATCAGAAGGGTCTAAACCTGCTGCTTCCATGGCAGATCGGCAGGCACTGCACGAGCAATCGACAGGTTGGACGATATCAAAAAAAATCCCATCCACCGGAAATGTCTCTACCACTTCCTGCGTGTGGGCCTTCAAGAAAT
This sequence comes from uncultured Chloroflexia bacterium, assembly GCA_963754615.1. Taxonomy (GTDB): domain Bacteria; phylum Chloroflexota; class Anaerolineae; order Anaerolineales; family UBA4823; genus CAVVUF01. The sequence goes on from CAVWGW010000012.1 coordinate 594,523, forward strand.
CACGGTAAGAGGTATTGACACACAGGTATCGGTAAAACCCCGCTTCATACAAAGGCGTGCCATTAAAGCTCCCATCCGCTGCAACCACCCTCCATTCCGGATGCATATTGACCGTGTAATGATCCCACTGCACCGTGATGTAGACCGGCACTCGAATATTACGTGCATGGCAGGCTTCAATTTGCTCCCCAAGTAAATTTCGATGTGTCAGGTGCGGGTGAATCCGTTCGGGAAAAAGTTTCAAATTGTAATACAGCCACCCGTGATGGCAGCGCGCAAAACAGGTGACCGAATCCACGTGTGCTTCCGTAATTACATTCACAAATTCCTGCGGATCAAATTCTGCCCCCACATCCTCAATTGCCTCACTGGTATGAAAATCTAGATGAACCTGGCGGAACCGCAATTTTGTCTTCACCAAAAGTACCCTCCCCAAATAGATCCAGAACCTTCAAGAATTGCCATGACAGTCCGGCAATTCCAAGAGAACCAAGATATTATAAGCGAGAAATGATAGAATATTTGTGCTGAGCCAGACCATGTTTACACATCTACACACCCATTCCTATTATTCTTTTCTCAGGGGCATTCCCTCTCCAGCCGAAATGGTGCAGGCAGCTGTCGATCATGGCTTGTATAGCCTGGCGTTAACAGACCATCGCTTTTTGACTGGAGCGCTCGAATTCTACACAACCTGCAAAAGCGCAGGGATCCAACCCATACTTGGGTTAGAAATCGAGGTCGATCCACCTGCCAGGTTCCTCAATGGTCAAACTGGTATTCTGGTTTTCCTGGCGATGGATCTGCGTGGCTGGTCGAATTTATGTCGCCTGAGCAGCTTAATCTCAGATGACAATCCACGTTTGGCTTTTGAACAGCTGTCATTGTATTCAGAGGGTCTAATATGCCTGACTGGAGGCCGGCGTGGGTTGTTAAACTCCTTAATTTCGAGCAGCCACAGGCGCATGGCTGTCGAATGGTTATCTCGACTGGATGAATTATTCCCCAAATGCTTGTATGTCGAGATTCAAGAACACTCTGCCGAAGATCGGGATCGTTGGCCTGGTTTGGTCACCGTATCGCGTCACCTGAAGCTGCCCATTGTTGCTGCTCATGACATCCATTACATCCATCGAATACACGCCTCTTTGCAGAAAACCCTGGCTGCCATCCGGATGCTCCAACCTCTCAAAGCATTGCCCGAGGCAGAGGTTGCACCCCCTCATGCATATTTCAAATCACCGCAGGAGATGCAGAAGACATTCAGTGAATATCCCGAGGCTATCTCAGCCACTGAGGAAATTGCCAACCGGTGCAAAATTAACCTCCCCCTCGGTCAGCCTCGTTTTCCTGAATTGAACCTGCCTGCATCCCTGGACCCCTTAGGCTTACTCCGTCAAAAGGCTGAGCAGGGAGCGCTGCGGCTCTATGGAAAGATCAGCTCCGATATCCAGGCTCGCTTGGATCACGAGCTGTCTGTCATCGGTGAATGCGGTTACGCTTCTCTGTTCTTGATCATGGAAGAAATCCTGGGATATGCCCGGCAGCAAGGCATCCCCTTCTCGTCACGAGGCTCAGCCGCTTCTTCTCTGGTAGCTCACTGCCTGCACATCACCTCGCCAGACCCCATCCGGCTGAATTTATATTTTGAGCGTTTCCTCAACCCTGCCCGGGCCACCCCGCCGGATATCGATACCGATCTATGCTCGCGGCGTCGTGATGAAGTCATTAAGTATGTTTATCAGCGCTTCGGCAAAGATCAGGTTGCCACGATCTGCACGATCAATCGTTTCCGGCGTCGCTCTGCCCTGCGAGAGACCGCCAAGGCTTTCGGGCTGCCCTCCGAAGAAGTCAGTGCCCTGGCAGACAGTCTGCCCCCCCACTGGTATGGTCCACCCGGGCGAAAAACCGAGGAAAAAGACCCCTTCGCTGAGCTGGCAGAACGGTTCAATACCCCCACCCACCAGCTTATCTTTTCGGCAGCGGCTGAACTGATCGGTATGCCTCACCATTTATCTCTCCACCCCGGCGGAATTGTGATTTCACCAGGGCCAATGACGGATCTGGTGCCGACTTTGCTTGCTGCCAAGGGTGTCATTTCTACCCAGTTTGACATGGATTCTATCGAGCTGCTCGGCCTGGTAAAAATTGACCTGCTCGGCATCCGAGGTTTGACAGTGCTTGGTGACGTTGCCCATGAGATTGCATCTCATCAAGAACCTGTCCGTCTGCAGAATCAATCCACCATCACAAAAAAGAGGTCGAAAGCTGCCGAAATCTTCGATTTTATTCCCCAGCAAGATGAAGAAACCAGTGCGACTTTAGAGCGAGGTAAAACCATAGGTTGTTTCCAGATCGAAAGTCCAGGGATGCGTGCCACGCTCAAGGAGATTCACGCTCGGACGATCGATGACCTCATGGTTGCCTTGGCGCTCTATCGCCCTGGTCCCCTGACCGGCGGTTTGAAGGATTCCTTTGTCCGCCGGCATCTGGGACAAGAGCCTTCTCAAGATATTCATCCTGCTCTTTCCTTGCTGTTAGAAGAGACTTATGGTGTGATCCTCTATCAGGAACAAGTCCTGCGCATTGCCCATGAACTGGCAGGGCTCAGCCTGGCGGAGGCCGATATGCTCAGGAGGGCAATGTCGCACTTTGACCCTGGAAAGCAGATGCAGACCTTGCAGGAGAGATTTGTCGCTGGAGCCTGGAACCGCCACCAGGTCCCCGAAGAAGCAGCACAGCGGGTTTGGGAATTGATGGCCGCTTTTGCGGGATATGGTTTCCCAAAAGCCCATGCCGCTTCCTATGCGCTCATCTCCTGGCAGTCAGCCTGGTGTAAAACTCATTTGCCAGCTTTTTTTATGACGGCAGTACTGGCAAACTGGGGCGGGTACTATCGTCAGAGCAACTATCTCACCGAAGCTCGCCGCATGGGACTGGCAATCCGCCCTCCCTTGGTCAATTATGCCGGTCGTGAATTCAGCCTTCACCACATAGAACATGATCCGGTGTTGGTGATGGGGCTTGACCAGGTACGTGATCTCACCCGGCGGACCCAAACCGCCCTCATTCAAAAACGCCCATTCAAATCTTTTATCGATTTTCTGGCTCGAGTTCGATCCCAGGCCTGTTGAAGCGGAAAACCTGGTTAGATCTGGTGCTTTGGAAGGGTTTGGACCAATCCCTCGTTTGTTGGAAGAAATCAATCATGGTGGTTGGCGAGGGGGTCAGTTGACTCTTTTCACGATGGATGCGAAATCTTCCGAAGACTGGACACTGCAGGAAAAGGTAGCTGCTCAAGAAAGGGTCTTAGGCGTCGGTGTCATTGCCCACCCTCTCGAATTGGTGGAGGCGCAGATTGAAAAATTAGGTGCCATGAGCACGGTTGAGGCAGCTGCACACCTTGGAGAACATGTTCGCGTAGCTGGCATGCGTCAAACCTGGCGGCGCACGATGACCACTCGGGGGGATTATCTTTATTTTCTTGCCTTAGAAGATCTTGAAGGGGTGTTGGATGTAATCATCTCTGCTGAGGTCTATCGCAAGAGCCGCTCAGAACTCTCTGATCAAGGTCCCTATATGATTGAGGGAACAGTGATCCTGGATCCGGAAAAATCCGAGCCTTTCATTCGCGCCGAGAAGATCTGGCGCGTGAGATAAACCATGTTTACCAACCCTCACCATCTAATCCGTGATTAAGGGGCAGTGTCCTTTACGAACGAAGCGATGGACTCGTTGTACCCGATGTACTCATCGCCCAACACCATCGCGACAATCACCTTCTTTTTGTTTAACTTACCGCAGTATCAACAGCGGATGGTTTAGCCAGAATTATTTCAATTGGCAGCCCAAAAAGGCTATCTTGCCTGGCTTCGATGATTTCAAAACCATGCCTTGCCAGGGTTTGTTGGAGCAAGATTGGCCGGCAATCGACCCAGGCAGGGAAATGGTCATGCAGCCAGATGTAAGGTTTCAACAAGCGCGCTTGGGGTTGGCATTTTGACATCGATAACACACACAAGCGGCCACCCTGGCATAGAACCCGCTTACATTCCGATAGAACCAGAGTCATCTCCTCATCAGGAAATAATTCCAAGGCAAAACTCATCAAGACACCAGTCACAGATTGAGCTGAGAGTGGTAAGTTAACGGCATCTCCACTTAGTAATCTGACATTTATCTTCATCTCATTTTGCTGGAGCTTTTTTTGAGCAGCTCTCAGCATTTTTATAGATAGATCGACGCCGTAAACAAATCCAACAGGCCCAACTTTTCTACCCATTTCAATCGATGCCGTCCCTGTTCCACAGCCCACCTCGAGAAGGATATCCCCCAATTGGATATTTAAAAGGTCAACCGCTTGCTGCCTGGCTTGCTCTTCTGCAGAGCCGCTCAGCAAATCATAGAAGCGGCTCAAAGAATCATAGGTGGCTTGTGTCCGTACACGATCTTGAGATGGTTTCATTGACAGTGCATTATAATTGATAAGAGAGAGGCACCAAATGACAAAAATCAGAAAACTTTCCTGGGGATTACTCAGTACCGCCCATATCAACCGCCGCTTGATTCCTCCTATAAAAAGCTCAAAACGTAATCAATTATCCGCCGTTGGCAGCCGCGATGAAGCCCGCGCCCGCCAGTATGCCCAAGAATGGGGCATCCCGAAAGCTTATGCCAGCTACGAAGCCCTTTTAGCAGATCCGGAAATCGATGTAATTTACAATTCACTGCCCAACAGCCTCCACGCAGAATGGACGATTAGAGCCCTGCAAGCCGGGAAGCATGTTTTATGTGAAAAACCGATGACCATTCGCCTTGAGGAAATTGATGCGGTGGCTGAGGCAGCTCAAAAGGCTGGAAAAATCGTTGCTGAAGCCTTCATGTATCGCCACCACCCTCAAACGATTCAGGTCAAGGAACTGATCGACGCAGGCAAGATTGGTGAGCTGCGCCTGGTGCGTGGCGCTTTTTCCTTTAACATGCTTAACCAGTCTAAGAATGTGCGCCTTGATCGAACTTTAGGAGGGGGCTGCCTTTGGGATGTGGGATGTTATCCGGTCAGTTATACCCGCTATCTGGTTGGTGCAGAACCAATTAAAGTTTTCGGCATGCAAGAGACAAACAGCTCCGCTATCGATATTCATTTTGTCGGACAATTACAATTCCCGGGTCAAGTATTCGCCCAATTTGACAGCAGCTTCAGAACTGCTTATCGAACCCACCTCGAGGTAGTGGGTTCCGAGGGAACCTTAACCATCCTCCATCCCTTTACGCCTGGGCGCAGAGAAGTGATCAAGCTCAACCGTGAAGATAAAACTCAGGATATTCCCATCCGTGCGCCTGAGCTTTATTCTGGGGAAGTAGAAGATATGGCTGACGCCATTTTACTGGGCAAGCCACCCAGGGTTTCCATCGGAGACAGCCGGTCGAATATTAAAACGCTGCTAGCTCTCTATCAATCCGCTTTGAGTGGACAGCCTGTTCCTTTGTAACCGGCATGGACTTTCAATTAAAATAATCAGCTGCCTTCCAATACCTTTCCTAATCCTCATCCGAGAGTCATGACCTACCAGCTAAATCAACGTGAGCTAATTATCAATGTAGATAACGGAGAATTTGAAATCCGTCCCATCTTGCACCGCATCGAAGGTGTCCATATTATTGGTCCTGTTGATTACGGTTGGGCAAAATACAAAGAGCAGCTTAGCATAAATAATCGATCCAACTCAAAAGAATTTATTCCTGATGTAATGACCTGGGGCGGTGGGCCTTTAGCTGGGTCGCGTATTCCAGGCACTCGTCGACTTGTTTTTTGCGGGTATTCACCGATCTGGGAAGGGTTCTATGTTTCCAGCTTTGGCGGTGGCGCCTATATCATGCATCGTATCGGCGTAGATTTCGTTTCCATCCATGGCAGGGCTGCCCAGGACTCGGTATTAATTTTGAACCATTCCCATGGGGATATCCTGGTGCGCATCGAGCCCATCAACCCTGATACAATTTGGGCTGGGTATGCTGATCCTGATGGCAACCTTCTCATGGGCTTTTATGCCTTGCAGCAAGCCGTATTCGCTCGCTATGCGGCTGAATACACCGATGATTGGGTGCGGGTTTTCACAGTAGGGCCAGCTGCCCGTCAAACAAACCAGGGGATCATCGGCAGCAACCAGGTCAAGAAAGGACGCCTCACTCCGATTGATGATTGGGCGGGGCGGGGCGGCCTGGGCAGCCGGTTATTACAGCATCATCGCATCGCCGCTTGTATTTTCGGCGGCGATTGGGAAGACCCCGATCTCAAGGACTCAAAAGAAATCGACGGGTATTTCCATAAATATTACGGCGATTCGATGATCAAAGTCGATTTAGGTGCTGCAGAGAAATACCGTTACATTCCCGGTTTCATGACCGGCGGCACATTTGGTGTTAACATGCACACGGGGGAAGACAAGCTTTTTAGCTTCAATTACAACTCAATTCTTGAGACCGATCAAGCTCGCCTCGATCAGCACGAGCAGTTTATCCTCAACCATTATCTCAAGCAGTTTAACGAAGAGATTATCCAGCCAAAATCCTTTACGCATTGTGGCGAGCCTTGCTCGATCGCCTGTAAGAAATTTAGTGGCATTTATAAAAAAGATTATGAGCCGTATCTTGCTCTCGGCCCCCAGTGTGGGGTTTTCGACCAGCGTTCCGCTGAAGAACTGAACCACTTCATTGATGCTTTGGGGGTCGATGCCATCCAATTCGGTGGTACGCTCTCCTGGCTGATGGAGCTTTTTCACCAGGGGATCTTGCCCCCAGAAGATTTCGGCTTGCCTCCGGCTTCTGAAATGTACTTCGCTTTCGCTTCTCAAGCCAGCGATTTTGATCTTGTTGAAGATTCCCGGCGCAATGCCGCGTATGCTCAGAAGATTGCTTTCATGATCCTCTTTGAAAAAGCCGGAGAGATCTTTCGATCCGGAATCCGATCCGCAGCCTTGGCTTTGGATGAGCGTTATCATCTGACCGAGCCCGGTCAGCGCACCCTCGATCGTGCCGTGTTTGTTTCACATGGGGAAAAAGGCGGACTGACACCGAACCAATATTGGGTCCCGGGTATGCTCAGTCCCATGCCAATGATGGGAAAGTATTTTGTATATTATGGGTTTGACTATTTGCCACCTCGCTTGCTCGGGCAGCGCTGTGTGGAACGCATGGTTTACGAGCTTTTCAGCGAGAATACCGGCGTATGCCGCTTCCATCGTAAATGGGTAGAAGCCATCGTCGACGAAATCATCTCCGCCCATTACCAATTCCCGGTGGATTATAAAGCGCATCAATTTGAGCTTGCCCGCCAGGTTTATGAAATGGAAGGGGACGGAACAACTTTCTGGGAGAGCGAGCGAACTGTTGAGATTGTCAGGCAGTACCTTGAGAAATGGGATCGCCTGGGTCTCAAAGATCCCGATCTAACGACCTGGATCTCTCGTTTCCGGACGGATCGCTGGGAGGCTGCCCGAGCCTATTGGGAAGAAATCCGAACTGGCATTATGGAAGCCTTCCGGTCCGGAGTGGAATCGGTACCCGATGTGGTTGCCCCTTACCAGGCTGCAAAACTCGATGTAATGGAAAAACGCCCTTAGTGAATAAATGAAAGGATCTTTTATGTCAAAATTTGTCGCCGCAATCGATCAAGGAACCACCAGCACCCGCTGTATGATCTTCAATCACAGCGGGCAGGTTATCAGCCTCGCACAAAAAGAACACGAACAAATTTATCCTCAACCCGGCTGGGTTGAGCACAATGCATTGGAAATTTGGGAGAGAACCCAAGAAGTCATCCGTGAGGCCGTCGCGAAATCGGGAGTGAAGCCCGGAGACATTGCCGCAGTGGGTATCACCAACCAACGCGAGTCAGCAATCGTTTGGGATCGGCGGACCGGCAACCCGTACTATAACGTTATCGTCTGGCAAGATACCCGTACGAAATCCATCTGTGATCGGTTAGCTGAATCCGGCGGTCAAGATCGTTTTCGCTCGAAAGTTGGTTTACCTCTGGCAACCTATTTCTCCGGCCCGAAAATTCAATGGATTCTAGAAAATGTCCCTGGCGTGCGCAGCGCGGCCGAACGTGGGGATGCTCTCTTTGGAAACCTGGATACCTGGGTCATCTGGTGGCTGACCGGAGGTCCACAAGATGGCAGCCATGTCACAGATGTGACCAATGCCAGCAGAACCTTGATGATGAACCTCGAAACCTTGGATTGGGATGAAGACATTCTTTCGACACTCGACATCCCGCATGCCATGCTGCCCAAGATCGTCCCCTCGAGCGATCCCCATACCTGGGGCAGCACTCTGAAAGATGGGCCTTTCGGTGAAGCCATACCGGTATGTGGCGACCTTGGAGACCAACAAGCTGCCCTGGTCGGGCAGACTTGTTTCAATTCCGGTGAAGCCAAAAATACCTACGGCACAGGCTGTTTCATGCTTTTAAATACTGGCGTAAAACCAATCCAATCGAATAATGGGCTGCTCACCACACTGGCCTACAAATTAGACAATCAACCTGCCGTTTACGCTTTAGAAGGTTCCATTGCCATTACCGGTGCATTGGTGCAGTGGCTGCGAGATAATCTAGGATTAATCAAGCAATCATCTGAAATCGAGATTCTGGCACGAACCGTGCAAGATAATGGAGGCATCTATTTCGTCCCGGCCTTTTCAGGCTTATTTGCTCCTTACTGGCGTTCGGATGCACGCGGTGTTATCGTTGGCTTGACTCGTTACGTGAACAAAGGGCATATTGCTCGCGCAGCTCTCGAAGCAACTGCTTACCAAACTCGTGAAGTTCTGGAAGCCATGAGGATCGATTCGGGTGTCAAGCTAACCGCATTAAAAGTGGATGGCGGCATGGTATATAATGATTTATTGATGCAGTTTCAAAGTGATATCTTAGGCGTGCCCGTTGTCCGGCCAAAAGTCGCCGAAACCACTGCCTTAGGGGCTGCGTATGCTTCCGGGTTAGCAGTTGGTTTTTGGAGCAGCCTTGAAGATCTCAAAACGAATTGGCAAATAGACCAGACCTGGCATCCCTTGATGCGTGAAGCTACCCGTGAATCTCTGTATTCCGGTTGGCGCAAAGCTGTTGAAAGAACCTTCAACTGGGTTGATTGATCTCAATAACTAACGAAGTAAAAGTGAATTTCACGCTTTCTATTTTCTCGATTTCTTTATTGTTATCAACTGGCATTTGCCTGGTATTAGCCAGTTCGATCATCAAACAGCATGCCGGTAGCGCTCGGATCACTTTCTCATTGTTAATGCTGGCAGTTGCTGAATGGTCCTTCACTTCTTTCTTAGTGGCAGTTGCTTTAACTGAAACATATAAAATCTTTTGGGCAACCCTTGGTTTTCTGGGTGTTACCGCAACACCAGTTTTGTTCTTCATCTTTTCCCTGGAGTTTTCCACTCAGCAGAATTGGCTGCGGAATCGGGTTTTACGACCAATATGGATCATTCCTCTGGTCACAGTAATTATTGCCTTCACCAATACTTGGACTGGCTGGTTATGGGAAAACTTTACCTATTTACCTGAAACCAATATCCTTGTTTTTAGTCCAGGTCCATTTTCTCCCATCGCCTATGCATATTCCTATCTATTAATTTTTGCCAGCATTCTGGTTTTGATCCGGGCGGTTGTTATATTTAAGGAAGGTTACCGCTTCCAGGCGATTGTGACTCTGATCGCAGCCCTTTTCCCATTGATAGCAAATTTAGCTTTCGTGCTAGATAAGATCCCAATTACTGGATTAGATCTGACGCCCTACGCGTTTGTCGTTACTGGAATTATTATTGCCTGGAACATCCAATATTTCCAATATCTCAATCCCCTTCCAGTCGCCCGGGACGAGCTGGTAGAGTTTATGGGCGATGCGGTCATTGTTTTGAACGATCAATACCAGGTCACGTATTTAAATCCTGGTGCCTGTAAGATTACAGGAATTTTACTGGATCAAGCCATTGGCCAGCCTGCCAGCCATGTGCTTCAAAATTGGCCTTATCTGGCAGATCGTTTTAGCCAAAAAGTCACTGGCGTCAATGAAGCAGTCGAAATTCAAGCAAAAGATGACTGCTGGTACGATATCCGCATCTTGCTGTTGAGAAACCGTCGCCAACGCGTAACCGGCTGTTTGATCGTCATTCACGATATCACCCGCCAAAAACAATCGGAGCTGCTCCAATCCAGGCTGATCAATGGATTACAAACCGTAGCAGAAGTCAGCACAACCATTGCCAGTACGCTCGATACCCAACAGCTTCTGCTAAAAGTCTCTGATCTGACGCTGGAGCGTTTTGATCTTTATCATGCGCAGATTTACCTGGTCGATTCCATTGGAAAAAACCTGGTTCTTGCTGCCGGTTCGGGAGAGATTGGCTTCAAGATGGTCAACCAGAGCAGGACAATCCCTCTAGGTAAAAAACCTTCATTGGTAGCCCAGGCAGCGCGATCCAGGCAGGGTGTTATCGTTAATGATTGTTTGACGGATCCAGGGTTTCTTCCTCATCCTCTCCTCCCCGAAACACGCTCCGAATTGGCAGTTCCCATCACTGCCGGTCAACAATTACTGGGTGTTCTGGATGTACAAGATAACCAATTCGAGCGATTTACACAGCAGGATTTGATCGTCTTGAATACCTTGGCTTCCCAAATTTCAGTTGCGCTTCGCAATGCGGATACTTTTTCCCAGCTTCAAAAACTTCTGGAATCACAGCGGAAAGAATTAAAGCTTTTATATAGCATGGGAATTAAGACCTCCGAAGCCCCAACCGTTCAGGAACTCCTTGAATGGATGGCTGAGCAAATCCCTCAGGCGATGCAGCATCCAGAAGCCTGTACTGTTTCGATCCTTTATGAAAATCACATTATTGGGCAAATCTTGGAAACCCAGGATGTAAATCAAATTGCTCAAGAAATCCAGCTTGCTGGTGTAATTGTTGGAAAAGTATTCGTAACTTATCCCTTGCCTCTTGAATTTTCTTCTGAAGAACACAGTTTATTGTTAAACGTTGTCCAGCGCCTTCAGAATTACATTGTCGAAATTACCCTTCGGAAAAACCAGTCCCAGCTTCGTGAAGCGCTGCAAATCGCTCGCATGGGACATTTTGAATTTGATCTGAATACCGGCATTTTTACGCTTAGCGAAGAATTATTACACCTGCTTGGAACATCTTCCCTCGAAAACCACGGTTTCCAGAAATCCTTAGATGGCATCATAGAATACTTCCATCCCGAGGACCGAAGTAGAACTAAAAAAGATTTTCGGGAAATTATCCATGCTCCCAACTTCTCATTTTTCGAGCGTGAATATCGCTTTATACGAGTAGAAAACACCCAGCCCACTACCCGGCATGCTATTCTGCGCGCCCAGGTCTATAGAGATGACCTGGGGAAAAATGCCACCCTTTCCGGCACACTCCAGGATGTTACCGAACGCGTCAAAATTGATGCTGAAGTTTTACGCCTGGCTACCGTGATCGAGCAAGCTCAAGAAGCCATTGTCATCACAGATTTGCAAGGAAACATCGTTTACGCCAATCCATTTTTTGAATTGATCACGGGTTATCCGGTTTCAGAGGCGCTGGGCTTGAACCCTCGCATCTTAAAAAGCGGGCAGCATGATGCAGCCTTCTATGAAATCCTTTGGAATACAATCTCCAAAGGTGAGACCTGGAATGGCACCTTTATTAATAGGCGCAAGGATGGGAGTATTTATCACGAAGCTGCCACAATCTTCCCCATTAAGGACTCATCAGGCACTATCCTCAATTATGCTACGGTCAAACGTGATATCTCAGCTCAGGTTCAAGCTGAACAAGAAATCATAGCCTTTGCCAGGCAGCAGGCGCTTCTCAATGATATAACCCAGGCTGCACTTGAGCAAACCGATGTCGTTTCCATGATGAATATCCTGGCTAAAAAGTTGGGTGAATTATACGCTTCGGACGGCAGCTATATCACCCTTTGGGATGAACAACGAGGCGTACCCATCCCGATGGCAGCTTATGGAAATATGAGCGATATCTATTCAACTTTGGCTTCCGAACCAGGGGACAAAACCTTGACTGGCTCCGTTTTGGAGGCCGGGCACTCAATCGCTGTAGATGATGTTCAAAATACCCCATATATCAGTCCTGGCGTTGTTGCCCTATTTCCCACTCGCTCAGCCTTAGGTTTACCGTTGATCGCCAGCGGGAAGAAGCTGGGGGCAGCAATGATCACATTTATTCAAAATCACCATTTCACCCAAGCAGAGATTATTCAAGGAGAGCAAGCTGCCTCACAGGTAGCTCTAGCCTTATTAAAGGGCCAACTTTTAGATGAGGAACAAAAACAGCGCCACCTTGCCGAAAGACTCCGGGAAACCGGGCGAATCCTAAGCACCACCTTAGACACCGATCACCTATTGAACCTGATCCTGGAACAAATGAAGGATATTGTGCCGTATGATCTGGCTTCTCTGCTGCTTTTGGAAGGAAATATGGCCCGGGTAGTCCGTACCCTTAATATTGACATAAACCAATCAAATAAGAAGAATTTTATCCCTGAAGCAATCAATGTTCTTGAGGTAGAAAGCTTTTCCGAAATTGTCCAGTCCCGCCGTCCGGTAATTATCAACGATGTCCAAAATTATCCTGGGTGGGTGGATTATCTTTCGATAAACTCTTTTCAGTGTTGGATCGGAGCTCCGATCATTGCCCGTGACGATTTAATCGGTTTTCTATGCTTGGCGAAATCAACGGCAGGTTATTACACATTCGAGCATGCCACACTTCTGGAGGCTTTTGCCGGTCAGGCTTCCCTTGCCCTGCAAAACAGCCGGCTCTTTGAAACTGCTCAAAGAAAAGCAAAAGAATCCGAGACTTTACGCCAGGCAGCTTCGGCGATCACCCGGTCTCTGAACCTTGCAGAGATTATTGATATCATCTTGGAGCAGCTCAATTTTGTGATCCCATATGATAGCGCTTCGGTACTGCTGCTGCAAGGGAACGAGCTCGAGATCGTCGGTGGGCATGGCTTCCCTGAACCGGCCGAAGTCTTGGGGCTTAAATTCTCTCTCGATGGTGATAATCCCTGCGCCCTCGTCTATTCCACTCGCCAGCCCTTTATCCTTGAAGATGCCCCGATGATGTACCAATCTTTTACGGAAACCCCTCATGAACGTATCAGTAGTTGGCTGGGTGTTCCCTTGATCGTTCAAGGGAAAGTCACTGGCATGATTTCGCTCGATTCTGTAAAATCTGGCACTTTCACTCCAGACCACGCCCGCCTTGCTGCTGCTTATGCAGACCAGGTTGCCATCGCGCTGGAGAATGCCAGGCTTTTCGCTCAAACTCAAGAGCTGGCAATTACAGACCCACTGACAGGCTTATATAACCGCCGGTACTTTTTTAACCAGGCCAAAACGGAGTTTGAACGTGCCCGTCGTTACCAGGGACCCTTATCCATCATTATGTTAGATATTGATGATTTTAAGAAAATAAACGATACCTATGGACATTTAATTGGGGATCAAGTTTTACAATCCTTGGCCAGGTTGTGCCGAGAAAACGTGCGTGAAATCGATGTGGTCGGACGTTATGGCGGCGAAGAATTTGTCATCCTTCTGCCCGAAACACCCCTGGTTATTTCACAGCCTGTTGGAGGCGAGAACTCGAGCTCGGCTGATGAAATCATCATTAACAGCGGTGCGATCACTGCCGCAGAGCGGTTAAGACAAAAAGTGGACCAAAACATCATTCATACCGAAAAAGATAACCTTCGGATCACCATCAGTCTTGGCGTTGCAGAATATCATCCGGATATCACCAGCCCCGAAATGCTCTTGGATCATGCAGACCAGGCGCTGTACCTGGCAAAACAAGCCGGAAAAAACCGCGTGGCCACATTTGAGAAAGAACAGCCGCTTAAATATCATTAGATTTTAAAACCTCAGGAGAATCCATGCGTCATCTAAATACAGAAGTGCTTGTGATTGGCGGTGGGGCCACTGGCACAGGAATCATTCGAGATCTTTCCCTGCGCGGGTTTAAAGCTGTGTTGGTCGAAAAGAGAGATTTAGCGCATGGCACAACCGGGCGATACCATGGTTTGCTTCACAGCGGTGGGCGGTATGTTGTTAAAGATCCACAGGCAGCCCAGGAATGTATCGACGAAAATAAAATCCTGAGAAAGATAATGCCTCAATGCATCGAGGATACGGGTGGTTTTTTTGTTCTCACCCCCTGGGATGAGCTAGAATATGCCCCCAAGTTCATTGCAGGTTGTCAAACAGCCGGGATACCTGTGGAAGAGATCCCTATATCAGAAATGCTGCGCCAGGAACCGTCATTAAATCCAAAAATTACCGCGGTGTTTTCGAGTTCCAGATGCCTCAGCAAACTCCTTCCTGGCAGCCGACCTCAATGCCAATGCTGCTCGCCAATCTGGCGCTCTCGTCCTTACCTATCATGAAGTCCTCCGGATCATCACTGCCGGCGACCCACAATCCACAAATCCAGAAAATCGTCGCGTGACCGGCGCCCTGTGCCTGGACCTTGTGACAGGTGAGGAAGTATCCATTACCGCTGACCTGGTGGTGAACGCATCGGGAGCCTGGGCTGGTAAGATCGCTGCTACAGCCGGGATAGATATTCAGATTCGCCCCGGGAAAGGGATCATGCTGGCCATCAATCACCGGATTGTAAACACAGTCATCAACCGGTGTAAAATGCCCGCTGACGGCGATATCATCGTTCCAACTCATACCGTGGCTGTCATCGGGACGACCGATGAGCAGGTCAGCGATCCCGATCATTACGCCATCGAAACCTTCGAAATTGAACTGATGTTAAACGAAGGAGAAAAGTTAATCCCTGGCTTTAAAGAGCTGCGCTTCTTGCGTGCCTGGGCAGGTGTCCGCCCTCTTTTTCAAGAGGCAGATACGCAAGAATCTCGCGATATTACCCGCGCCTTCGTTCTCCTCGACCACGCTCAACGGGATGGAGTCAGCGGCCTCTTGACCATTACCAGTGGAAAATGGACCACCTACCGTAAAATGGCCGAAGTCACTGTGGATAAAGTTTGCGAAAAGCTCAATACACATCGCCCTTGCCGTACTCACCTGGAAATACTTCCATCTCCTGAGACCCACCACCATACCTTAGGAGCGCGGTTATCGAACGTAGAAAGCAAGAAGGATTTCCGTGAGCTGATTTGTGAATGCGAATTAGCTACCTATCATGAAGTCGAAAAGGCCATCCTTTTCGGCCAGGCCAATACCATTGATGATATCCGCAGGGATACTCGCCTTGGCATGGGACCTTGCCAGGGAGGCTTCTGTACCATTCGAGCCGCAGGTATCTTGCACGAGTTAAAACAAACCCCGGTGATCCAGGCAAACATGGCTTTACGTGATTTTCTTCAAGAACGTTGGAAGGGCCTGCAGCCCACACTATGGGGCCAGCAGCTGCGGCAGGAACGCCTGGATGAGCTGGTATACTTGGATGTCTTAAATGCCGGTCATCTGCCCGGACCGTCGGAGTCAAATCTTAGCTCCGAGCCTTATGCTCAACCAGAGGGACGAAATCGCCAGCCCCCCCCTGGCTTTCCATCTGCAGCAAGCGATTTACACCCCCCAATTACCAATAATGACCCATTGAAAGTTGATATCCTGGTCATCGGGGCGGGTCTTTCTGGGTTGACAGCTGCATGGCGCGCAGCTCTCTCTGGAAAGCGCGTCCGCCTGATATCAAAAGGCTGGGGATCACAGTATTGGAGTGCAGGATCCATCGATGTCTTGGGATGCTCAACGCCTTCAGGAGAAGTGATTTCACAAGAATTAAGCGGCGGACTGGAAGAGTTGGTCAAAAATAATCCACGACATCCCTATGCGCTCGCCGGCTTGGAACGCTTGGAGGCTGCTCTGAAAGCCTTTCAAGATTTGTGTCAGGCTTCAGGATACCCACTCCAAGGATCATTGGAGAAAAATTGGTTATTGCCTACTGCGTTGGGGTCCTTGCGGCCTACGTGCCTGGCACCTGAAACGATGCTTGCAGGGGATGCAGCCAGCGCGAAGGCGATCGTCGTCGTGGGTTTCGACCGGTACTACGACTTTTTCCCAGGGATGATCGCTGGCAATTTGGAAGCTCAGGGCTTCTCCGCTTCAGGGATCAAGCTGGACCTTCCCAGCCTGCGTGGCAGGAAAACCCTGACCTCTCGGATATTAGCCCAATTCTTTGAAAATCCCGCTTTCCGTAGAGAGCTTGTTCAAGCCTTAAAAACCAGACTCCATGGAGCGGTAAAACCAGGTCAAGAGATACGCTTCGGCTTTCCAGCTGTCCTGGGTTTAAATAATTCGTATCAAATATGGAAAGATTTACAGGAACAGTTGGGGGGCGCTGTCTTTGAGATTCCTGGGCTCCCGCCCTCCATCCCCGGAATGCGTTTGCATCAAATTCTCTGCCAGGCTGTTCAGAAGTCCGGTGGCGTGATCTACGAAGGGATGCAGGTGGTCAAAGCTGATTGCTCCGCTGCTCAAATTCAGACAATTTGGAGTGAAGCAGCCGCTCGTCAAAAACCCCACCAGGCTCGCCATTTTGTCCTGGCCAGTGGAGGTTTCTTGGGAGGGGGCCTTGTAAAAAGTTCTGCTGGCTTTCTCACTGAAACCATATTTAATTTACCATTGCAGTGCCCCCCTGAACGAGAGGCATGGCTGCAAGATCGCTTCTTTTCAGAGGCGGGGCAGCCAATTTTTCGCAGTGGGATCGCAGTGAATAAAAACTTTCGACCCATAATTTCTCAAGACAGACCACAGCTTGAGAATCTTTCGATCATCGGATCCAGCCTGGCGGATGCTGACCCAATCCAGGAACGGTCGCTAGAAGGAATTGCCCTGGCAACTGGCTATACCGTGGGTGAGATGCTTGGGGAGGCCCTATGACCAAGAACCTCGTTCAACACCCCGTCGAGATGACTCTGGATCAATGCATCAAATGCAACATCTGCACAACAGCCTGTCCGGTTTCAGCTGTCACCGACCTCTTCCCAGGTCCCAAATACGAAGCCCCACAGGCTGGACGTTTCAGAGAGCCAGGCCAATTTTCTCCAGATCTATCCGTCGATTATTGCAGTGGCTGCCGGGTCTGCAATATGATCTGTCCCACCGGAGTCAAAATTGCTGAGATCAATGCCCGGGCACGCGCCTCCCTCGTCGAGCAAGGTAAAGTTCCCCTCAGGCTGCGCTTAAGGAACAACCTGGTGGCGCGCGCCGAGCTTGTGGGTAAATTAGGCCAACCCATCTATCCCATCGCAAATTTCGCCCTCAATTTCAAGCCCGCTCGCTGGATTGTTGAAGTCACATTAGGTATTCACCGCCAGGCGCCCTTTCCCAGGCTGGCTGAACAGCGTTTCCGCACCTGGTTCCGCCAACACCCAAAACCAGCTGCGGCCCGGCGCCAGATTGTTTATTTCCATGGCTGCTCAACCCAATACTATGAGCCTCGGGTTGGACGGGCTGCAGTGCATGTATTGGAAGCCAATGGCTACGAAGTACTCCTGCCTCGTCAAAACTGCTGCGGTTTACCTTTACTTTCAAACGGAGAGTTTCCCGCAGCGCGGAAATATCACACAAACAATGTCCGCCATCTGGTAGACTATGCACGGAAAGGGATTCCCATTATCGGAACTTCGACGAGCTGCACCTTGACCCTTAAAGAAGAAGCTCCTGAGCTGCTCGATATGCACGATGAGGATACCGAGCTTGTCGCGCGCATGACCTTTGATTTCAATGAATTTTTACTCAATTTATTGGCAGAAGGCAGTCTTAAAAGGGACTTCAAATCTATTCCAATCACCCTCGGATACCACATCCCCTGCCAATATCGCGGTCACCGCTTAGGAAAACCTGGGTTAGAATTGCTCAACCTGGTTCCAGACCTTACGTTGATCGACAGCCAGGCCTCCTGCTGCGGGATCGCGGGCACTTATGGTTACAAAAAGGAAAAATATCAGATCGCCATGGATGTAGGTAAACCGCTCTTTGATTTTATTCATGAAACGGGGGGACCAGTCGTGGTTTGTGACAGCGAGACTTGCCGCTGGCAGATCACCCATGCCACGGGTCTTCCCGCCATCCATCCCGTTGAGCTGCTGGCCGTAGCGTATGGATTTGAGCCTGAAGGTCCGCTGGCAAAACTTTTCTCGTAAGATATCCGTAGACTCTATTGAAAAATAAAAATATTATCAATATGAAAGGGAAATAAACATGAAAACAGGTGCAAAAACAATCGCAAGTGGGTTAATCATCGTCGTTATTGGTTTGGTCTTGATCGGTGTGCTCATATCTGCAACCAGTAAATTCTTTTATATTCTCTCCAAGGTAGATCAAAATCAGGTTGGTGTAAAGTTTCGGGGTGGCAAAATATATGAGATCGTTGGACCCGGAGTTTACAGCGATTTGGGCTTGTACGTGGAGCTCAAACGTGTTTCCAGCCAGGCGGTCCCCTTTTCCGTAGAAGATGTAGAAATTATTACCAGCGACAAGCAGCGGATCGGTCTGGAGGTGTCGGGGACCTTCACTCGCCCCAACCTGGCTGAAAAAGATGTGTTGCTCACCAATTGGGCAAAATACAGCAATATCTACCTGTCCGATGAGCTGGCACAAGAACGGGTCGTTGATCTGACTAAGCAAGCCATGAAAGTATGCGTGGGTACGCGTACTTTTGACGATGCCATCATCGGCACCGCGCGTGATATTTTGCGCTCTTGTGTTGATGAAGAATTAAGTAAGTTGGCCGCTAATTTTGGCTTGTCGATCGAAAATGTCGTGGTTCCCAATGTGGTCCTTTCTCCAGAAGTTCAAGCTGGCCTGGATGCCATCGTTCAAAGCCGCCTCTCAACTGAAAAAGCTGCTCAAGATAAGTTAAAAGCCGATGCCGAAGCCTCTGCCGAGCAAGCCCGCCAAGAAGGTGAAATTCGGGTAGCGCAAAGCCGCATCCAGGAAGAGACTCGCCAGCAAACCATCCTGGCTCAGCTGGATCAGGAAAAATTAATCGCCCAAAAAGCGGTCATCGAAGCTCAAAAAGCCAATGAGCTCCTGGTTGCTCAGCAAGACCTGGCCATCAACAAAGCAGCAGCTCTGGCAGCTGCTGAAAAAGTGAAGGTTGAAATTGCCAAGGAAGTCGCCATGGCAGATCTCTATGCCAGGTACCCGAGTTATGTCACCCTGCAGATTGCTTTGGCCAATGCAGCTGCCCTAAAACTAACGGATAAAATCATCTTTACCACGGATGGGATGACCCCCACTCTGGTGATGCCTGGCCCTGGCATCACGCCAACCGTGGACACAACTCCGAGCGGAACGGTTCAGCCATAGAATTTCAAATTTCCAGAAAGGGATTTTGAGCATAATAAAGCTCAAAATCCCTTCTATTTTTGTCAAAGGAGTACAATCATTTGACGACACCCATAACTGAAAAGGTTCCTCGGCGCACAAAATTTGCTTATGGGGTTTCAGATCTTGGTTTTGCCCTGGTAGATACGACCATCGCAATTTTATATGCCATTTTTCTAACCGATGTTGTTGGTCTTTCACCAGGCATTGCTGCTATCGCTATCTTTGTCGGCCGCAGTTGGGACTATATCAACGACCCAATCATCGGTCATTTAACGGATCGGACTCGGACGCGTTGGGGCAGGCGCCGACCCTATTTGTTGTTTGGTTTTCTCCCCTTTGCCTTCTTCTTTGCGATGCTGTGGTGGAAACCTCCCCTTGAAAGTCAAGTGCTCCTCGCAGTTTATTACAGCATTGCCTATTTCCTCTACGACACCTCCATCACTTTTGTTTCAATGCCCTATTTTTGTCTTACTCCTGAGCTAACCCAGGATTACGACGAGCGCACGACCTTGACCAGCTATCGCATGGTTTTTTCGATCTTAGGTGGATTAATCGCTTTTACAGTCCCTCTGGCGATTATCGGCAGCATGCACCCTGATCAAGCCAACCGGATATTCATTACTTGTGTATTCATTGGCTTGTTCAGCGCCCTGCCTCTTTTGATAACCTTTTTTGGCACTCGCGAACGACCAGAGTTCCAAGCCCAAACGCAGCCAAGTCTCAAAGCTTCCCTACGGGCAGCCATCCATAATCGACCATTTTTGTTCGCCGCAGGTATTTTTTTATTCACCTGGGTAGCTTTGGATATTGTACAAACCATGCTGTTGTACTTCCTGAAGTATCGAATGAACCTGGAAGAACAGAGTGACTTGGTGGCTGGAACCGTTTTTGTCATGGCGCTGCTGACTTTACCATTTTGGGAAAGAATTTCCCGCCGGTTTGATAAACGTGCCGCATATATCGCAGGAATGGTTTTCTTGATCGTCGTGATGGTGGCATTAATTGTGGTGGATCCCGGCTTGGGATTTACAATTGTTGTTTTATTAGCTGCCCTGGCAGGCATTGGTGTAGGGGCCATGCACGTTCTTCCTTGGTCAATCATCCCCGATGCCATCGAATGGGATGAGCTGGCGACAAATGAGCGTCATGAAGGAATGTTTTACAGCCTGGTCACTTTGATCAAAAAGGTGGCTTCTTCCATTGCCCTGCCTCTCACTTTACTCGTCTTAGAATGGAGCGGCTATGTCTCAAATGCTCCGATTTAAGCACCCAGCGCAGTGCGTGCCATCCAGGCGATGATTGGGATCGTGCCTTCTGTTTTTCTAATTCTAGGCATCGTTTTTGCGACCCTGTACCCATTAAACCGGGAACGGCACACCCAGGTCCGCACTGAGCTCGCTGCCCGGCGAGCCGCAGAAATGCAAACTTCAGATTCCTGACGTGAATTCTCGATCAATGCCTCGCCTCCGGTTTACCAAAGTATTCGGATTGGTACTCATTTGGCTATGCCTGCTCACAGCTTGCAGTGTGGATTCGTCTCCTGATGTAGCTCATCCTCCCGAAGTGGCTGTCCAGGAGATGCCGCTCACCAAGCCAGCCTCGAACCGCTCAGCTGAAATTTCTGGGATGGCCTGGTATCACGACACCCTGGTTTTGCTGCCCCAATTTCCTCATCGCTTTGGTGAAAACGGTCAAGGAGCTGTATTTGCCCTGGATAAATCCACAATCCTCAGTTTTATCCAGGATGGAACCCCAGCGGTTCTAGATCCGAAACTAATCGTATTCGATGACGGCGGGCTGCGTAAAGAAATTAAAGGCTTCGAGGGATTTGAAGCAATTGCATTTGACGGTGAGAGAGTTCATTTAACCATCGAGGCCAGCCCTCCTAATGATATGAAAGGCTATATTGTCTCCGGCAGTATCCAGCCTGATCGACCGACGATAAGCCTAGATCCTGGAACCCTTACGGAAATTCCTCTCGAACAAAACATCTCGAATTTAAGCGATGAAGCGCTCATCATTTTTGACGATAAGATATTCTCATTCTATGAAGCCAATGGTTCAAAGGTGAATCCAATTCCCGTTTCTCATCAATTCGATTTGAACCTGGCCCGGCAAGAGAGCCTTTCTATCCCCAATATCGAATACCGGCTCACAGATGCGGCCCCGCCTGATAACCAGGGCTTCTTTTGGATGATCAATTCATACTTTTTCCCAGATAAAAAGAAGCTTGAACCACAAGAAGATCTACTGGCAGAGCGTTATGGGCAAGGCCCGACCCATGCGGAAAATTTGACGGTCGAGCGGTTGGTCCAATTCCAGGTCCAGGATGATAGGATAATAATTGTCGATCAACCCCCTGTTCAATTGCTTTTGGAAGGGGATGTTGCCCCGCGTAATTGGGAGGCTGTTGCCCTGCTCGATAACATGGGCTTCTTACTTGCCACGGATAAATTTCCCAGGACGATCTTGGGGTTTCTGCCTTTCGAGACTAAAAAATAGGAGAAAATTGGTTCTATGAATCTTAACTTACAAGAATACCGCGATAAAGTTCTTGGCTGTTGGCTGGGCAAAAATATTGGGGGGACTTTGGGGGCACCCTTCGAATGGCGCAGGCAGGTGAATCAGGTATCATTTTATACGCAGGATCTGCAGGGCGAGCCATTGCCAAACGATGACCTGGATATTCAGCTGCTTTGGTTAATTGCCTTGGAAGAAAAAGGCCTCGATTTGGATGCGCATACCCTGGCTGAATACTGGACGCTGTATGTCACCCCTCATTGGGCCGAATATGGAACAGCCAAGATCAACATGCGGTCAGGCCTGATGCCGCCCCTCTCAGGTACGCTGCACAACGAATATAAAGATAGCTGCGGTTCTTTTATCCGCTCCGAGATTTGGGCTTGTATCGCCCCCGGAAACCCTGAGATTGCTGCCAGGTACGCCTATCAAGACGCCATTCTTGATCATGGCAATGGCGAAGGAGTCTATGGGGAAATATTTTGTACAGCTTTAGAGAGCGCCGCGTTTGTGGTCAATGATTTATCAGCCCTGATCGAGATTGGCTTATCCTATATTCCAGAGAATTGCGGTGTAACCAGGGCAATTCATGACGCTTTGAATTCCTACCGCGCAGGAAAATCATGGTTAGATGCCCGAGACAGCATCCTTCGAAATTACCGCGGCTTGACCTTCATGAATTTACCT
Organism: uncultured Chloroflexia bacterium; assembly: GCA_963754615.1. GTDB lineage: Bacteria > Chloroflexota > Anaerolineae > Anaerolineales > UBA4823 > CAVVUF01. The sequence goes on from CAVWGW010000012.1 coordinate 617,145, forward strand.
CACCACACCTCCTCAGAAGACTGGCAGAAAGGTTTCGGAGATGGGCAGAGAGGCTGGGATGTCCCCTCGAACCTTGGAATGTTAGTGATCAGCTTACTTTATGGCGGTGACGACTTTAGCCAAACGGTTTGCACTGCTGTCAATTGTGGCGAAGATACTGATTGCACCGGGGCGACAGCCGGATCGATTTGGGGGATTGTGCATGGAGCCCGCGGCATCCCACAAGCTTGGATCACTCCCATCGGGCATAAAATTAAAACGGCTTGCTTGAACCTGGGTGAATTAGGATATTTTGGAAACCAGCTTCCCGCCGATATTGATGATCTTACCTACAGGACAGAAAGAATCGCCCGCCAGGCCATGCTGCGTTACCATTTGAGTACTGATCTCATAAAAGATGAGCCAACCGATCTGAAAAACCTCTCCATCCAATCCTTGTTTGCTCAGCCGAACACAAAAAGCTTGTTGAATAATTTACAAGGACCTCGGTTTCATTTCGACTTTTTCGACGTTGTGGTGGAATACCAAAATGGACCTTTGATTCAAACTGAAATCCCAACCTCCATAAAGATACAAATCACCAATACATATAAAGTCCAGGCGTGCCTGAAGCTGCACTGGTATACCCCAGAAGGATGGCAAGTATCCCCTTCAGGAGACCACCAGCTGTTTTCTCTGCCAGCTTCCTTGGGTGAGACTGAAGAAATCAAGTTTCAGGTGCTATCTGCTGGGGTTGAAAGTACTCAAAGGGCGGTTTTAGAGATTGTGATTGACAGCCGCCCGGGCGTCATGTTAGTTCCCATTATTTTGGTTAGGGATTATCAACAATCCCCTCGTTGACAGCCCGTTAATAAAGGGTGTACACTAACGCAACATTAAAATTTCCGCCTCGTAAACAAACATCATCCCTTTATCTATACCTTTTCATTAATCGATCACCAGTACGAAGTATCGTAAATTCGGGCGAATATATTGCTTACTAAAATTAAACCATTCGTCAATCGATTTCCCGCCTCAATACTGGCTCATGTTTGTAGGCATGTTGATCAGCTCGATAGGCGGGAGTATGATCTGGCCATTTTTAATGATCTATGCCAGTGAAACGCTTACCTTGCCGCTCTCCCAGGTCACTAGCCTGATGACAATAAACGCAATCTCTGGCTTACTATCTGCTTTGATCGCAGGCCCATTGATCGACCGCCTGGGACGGAAATGGATTATGGTTTTCAGCCTCAGCATGAATGGTTTGGCTTATTTTCTATTGAGTCAGGCAGATACTTACCAAAGCTTTGCGCTTCTGATGGGGTTGAGTGGGGCTGTCAATCCTTTGTATCGCGTGGGTTCTGATGCCATGTTAGCCGACCTGATCCCAAAGGTTCAGCGCATCGATGCCTATGCTTTGATCCGTTTGAGCAGTAACATCGGGGTGGCTCTTGGACCTGCCATCGGTGGCTTTATCGCCACGCGCTCCTATACTTTCGCGTTTATTGGCGCTATGGTCGGCATGGTCACGTATAGTATCTTACTATCCTTCCTGGCGAAAGAAACTTTACCTGAAAAGCAGGGTAGCTTTGGCGAACGCCCGCCTCATGAAAAGTTTGGGGGATATTTACCCATCTTGAGAGATATGCCTTTCATCAGTTTTATCATCGCCTTCACTCTAGTAACCTCTTGCGCCATTCTGATTTGGGTGCTGCTCGGTGTCTATGCCAAGCAGAATTTTGGCATACCCGAAAATCTATATGGGTGGATCGCCACCACGAATGCCATTATGGTCGTCTTATTTCAACTCCCCATCACTGGGATTTCGAAGCGCTATCCCAATCTTAAAGTGATCATTGTCGGAGCAGCTTTCTACACTCTGGCTGTTACCAGCATTGCTTTTGGTCAAGGTTTTTGGTGGTTTTGGGGCAGTATGGTGGTCATGACGATTGGTGAAATGTTGCTCATGCCCACTTCCAGCACATATATCGCCAACCTGGCGCCATCCGATAAACGCGGGCGCTATATGAGCATCTATGGTCTCACCTGGGGTGCTGCCGCCGGGACTGCGCCGCTTCTTGGTGGGTTTTTGAATGATACCTTTGGTCCGCGGACAATCTGGTTAGGCGGCGGGGTGGCTGGCTTGTTAGGCACCCTTGGCTTTATTTTCTTATTACATAAAGAAAGGACCCAACAGGAGGCTTAATGTCAAATATCGTCATGGTTTTTTCACCTCATCCCGATGATGCAGAATTTTTTGCGGGTGGGACGCTTGCGAAAATGATCCGGGAGGGTGCCCAAGCATACATCGTGATTGTCACAGATGGTCGGGTTGGTTCATTTGAATATGACAGTCAAAACCTGGTTAAGATCCGCACTGAAGAGGCCCGGCAAGCTGCCCAGGTTCTAGGCGCTGAACCGCCGATTTTCCTCAATCACCCTGATATGGGATTAGATCTCCTCCCGCCGGGATTGCTGCGTGAGCAATTTATTCGCCTGATCCGGCAGTATAAACCCGAAATTGTAATGGCTCAAGATGCTTTTATCGATTATGAAGTTCATCCCGATCACCGTGCAGTTGCCTGGGCAGTATCAGACGCAGTCAACAGTGCTGCGCTTCCTCTGGTGCATCCAGAGCATCTTTCTGAAGGCTTACAAACTCATTTCGTAAAAGAAAAATATTTTTACACAGAACAAATCGACAAAGCCGATAAAATTGTCGATGTCATCCAGACGATGAGCTTGAAGCTGGCTGCCCTGGCTGAACATAAGAGCCAGATGAAGTTCCTCGTCGAAGATGTCCTGGTTCAAGTTCGAGCCGCCGGGATCGACGCCAGGGCAATTGCTGGGAATGTTCTGAACGACCCTGCTGCCGCAGTGAGCTGGGCTCTGCAGATCCAGGCTGCTCAGGTTGGTCAGAAAATCAATGCTCAGTTTGGTGAAGCCTTCCGATATATGCGCTTCCATCCATTTATCGAAGGATTAATAAAACCATGAAAAAACACTCGAATTACCGCTGGTTTGTGATCTCCGTATTTTTTTTGTTCATGCTTCTCCACCAGGCTGATAAGCTATTAATCGGTCCGATGACAAGCACGATCATGGATGATTTCGGCATCACCATGACCCAGATGGGTGCGGTTTCGACGGGTGCTTTAATTGTTGGCGCCATCTTTTTTCCGCTCTGGGGGTATTTATATGACCGTTATTCTCGCTCAAAGCTGCTTGCGCTGGCTTCCTTCATCTGGGGCGCGACCACCATGTTAAACGCAAAAGCGCGCACCTATGGACAATTTCTGGTCACACGTTCATCCACAGGCATCGATGACTCCAGTTATCCAGGGCTATATAGTTTGGTCGCAGATTACTTCGGTCCACAGGTACGCGGCAAAATCTACGGCTTGCTGAAGCTCGCAGAACCTTTGGGATACATGCTCGGCATGATCTTAGGCTTATTCTTGAGCGGCTCCCTGGGCTGGCGAGGAGTTTTTTATCTGACTGGCTCCCTGGGAATTTTGTTGTCGTTTGTCATTTTCTTCGGCGTAAAGGAGCTGCCGCGCGGCAAAGGCGAACCTGAGCTGGCTGATCTTGAACAGATTGGGCAGTTTAATTTCAAATGGCAGACTGCCGTGGATTTATTCAAGAAACCTAGCCTGGTCCTTTTGTTTGCCCAGGGCTTCTTCGGCGTCTTCCCCTGGAATGCCATCACCTACTGGTTCTTTACCTACCTTGAAAGAGAGCGTAATTATTCAGAGGATGCGGTTTTTTCGACCATGGTCTTTGCAATCATTGTATTAGCTGCTGGGTACCCGATTGGCGGAGCCCTGGGAGATTATTTTTTCAAGCGCAACTTGCGCGGCAGGTTGATCGTCTCAACGATCGGCGTGATCATGGGAACAATCCTGATGGCGATCACCCTGAATGTCCCCTTGGAGAACCAGGTTCTCTTCATGGTGCTGTTAGCCCTGACCGCTCTCTTCATTCCCTTTGCCGCCGCCAATGTACTCGCAACCATCTACGATATTACCCTGCCTGAAGTCCGCAGCACAGCCCAGGCGGTCGGCAGCTTCTTCGAATTGGCTGGCGCGGCGCTTTCCCCGTTATTAGTAGGGATCATCGCAGATCAATCTTCTCTCAAAAACGCTTTTATGATTATCTGTATATCTACCTGGAGTATTTGCGCATTCCTGTTCATATTCACTGCTTATCTCGCCCCAAAGGATATGCTCATCCTTCGCAAACAGATGAAATTACGGGCAGAGCAATCCCTGCAAGTGTCTGACAACCTGGTTCAGTAATATCTTCTTAAGGTGAATATGCGGATTCTCCAGATAGATCTCTCAAATCGCAAACTGATCCGTCAATTCCTGGATTTACCTTTCAAGATTTATCGACAAGTCCCACAATGGGTGCCTCCCTTGGAGATGGATGCGCGCCTGATGCTCGATCCAAAACGTCACCCATTCTATAAGCATTCACAGGCTGCCTTCTTTCTGGCTTTGGAAGATGATCACCACCCGGTTGGACGGATCGCAGTGATCCATAACCGGAACTACAATGCCTATAATCATGAAAAAACAGCTTATTTCTACCTATTTGAATGCCAGGAGAATGTAGAGATTTCTCACGCGCTTTTCCAGGCTGCCTTTGATTGGGCAAGGCAGCAAGGTTTGAACAAAATGCTTGGTCCCAAGGGTTTTACAACCCTGGACGGGATGGGGCTGCTGGTAAGGGGCTTTGAACACCGACCCGCCTTTGGCCAGCCATACAACCTCCCTTACTATGCCAATCTGATCGAAGGGGAGGGGTTTTCACCCAGTGAAGAAGTGGTTTCTGGATATTTGGACGCTCAGCTGATCCATTTTCCAGATAAAATACATCAAATGTCTGCCTTGATCCAGCAAAGGAAAGGATTGTATATCGCACATTTTAAACATCGTAGTGACATCAAGCGCATCATTCCCCGCCTGAAAGAGTTATATAATAGTGTCTTGACAGAGACCACTGGGAATGTGCCGTTGACCGATGACGAAGTAAATGCCATGTCAAACCAATTACTTTGGTTTTCTGACCCTCGCCTGATTAAAATCATCATGAAAGAGGATGATCCGGTGGGTTTCTTGTTCGGTTATCCTGATATTTCGGCTGCCCTACAGCGCTGCAAAGGTAAACTTTTCCCCTTTGGATGGATCGATCTTCTCTTGGAACTAAGGCGGACAGATTGGATGAATATTAACGGCGCAGGCATCATCCCAAAGTACCGCGGCCTGGGTGGTACGGCGATTCTTTTCAGTGAGATGTATAAAAGTGTTGCTGAGAGCTCCTACCGCTTTGCAGACCTGGTCCAAATTGGGTTGGAAAATAACAAAATGCTGCGCGAGCTGCGTGACCTGGGAATTGATTTTTATAAAGCTCATCGCATGTATGAGCGCGATTTCTTGATTTAGAAAGGATTTTGACGATGGCAAAAAATTATCTTGAAAACCTCCTTGGGGAAGGAGAACGGATTTTGTTGGCTGCCCGCCAGCACTGGTTCATCCTTGTCAGCTCAATATTATTTGAGATCATCATCATCTTAATCGTTTTCGGCGGCACGATTGTAGCGTCTACCTTTGCGCCCGATCAGGTTTTGTTGATTTCAATCATCGGCTTTGTCCTGCTGCTCATTCCCCTCGCCAGTTTGATCCACGATATCCTGGTATGGTCGAACCACCAGTACATTGTCACCAATTGGCGAGTCGTGCAGATCTCAGGCGTCGTTAACAAGAACGTTATTGACTCATCCCTTGAAAAAGTCAATGATGTCAAAATGACCCAATCCTTCTTTGGACGTATCTTTGACTATGGCGATGTTGAGATCCTTACCGCCAGCGAATTGGGCGTAAATGCTTTCAAGCGCATCGTAGATCCGGTTCATTTCAAAACCGCTATGCTGAATGCCAAAGGCTCCTTAGAGAGGCGAGAAAACCAATCGAAAGCACCGCCCGACATCACTGGAATTATCAGCCAATTAGATGAGCTGCGTAAACAGGGCCTCTTGACCGATGAAGAATTTCAAGCTAAGAAGACCGAATTGTTGTCGAAACTCTAAATGACTGCTTTCTTCCAATACGACCAGCTAACCTGGCCTGAGATCGATGCTCTGCCGCGGCATACTCCGCTAATCCTGCCTCTCGGCTCCGGGTACCCCTTCGATCGCCTGGCTGACATCTTCAACAGTCCCGAACGAATTGGCATATTGCCTGCCTTTCCCTTCGGGTGGCGCGGCAGCGGCTTGCGCGTTGCAGACCAATTGCTGGGAGCTTACCTGAAGAACTTGCTCGACAGTTTGCGCGAAGAAGGCTTTCGCCAGGTCTTTGCCTTGACCCCCCAAGGCTTAGAGCTGGGCTTGGGAGAAAGCCATCTTGCCCTGCCTGTGCCTCAACAGGGCTTACTTTCCTCTGATGCCCTGCCTCCTTCCAGCGAAAAAGACAAAGTTATCTTAATCCCCATTGGGCATACCGAGCAGCATGCTTACCATTTACCCATGTCCACAGACACTTTAATCATTGATGCCATCGCTCAGGGTACGGCTGCCACCGACACTCAACACGCTTTCACCCTCCCTGTCATGCCTTATGGTGTTAGCACGCATCGGCAGGCATTTGCTGGCACTTTAAATGCCGGCGGCAGAGCCTTTGAAGATTTTTGGCTGGGTGTCATTGAGGTGCTCGTAAACCGCGGGTTTACCCGCTTTTACCTGCTGAGCGGTCACGGAGGAAACTCTTCTTTCCTGGTCAACATCGTAAAATACGCTGGCGAACGGCACCGGCGCATTTTCTGTGCCACGGCGTATCTTTATCTATCCGGTCCCGAAGGTGTGGCAGACTTGGAGAAATATCGCCGCTCGAAAATCGGAGGCATGGGGCATGCCTGCGAGCTTGAGACAGCCTTGATCTTACACTTGCGCCCCGATCTTGTTCATATGGATCGGGTGGTTGATGAAACCGACTTTGTCTCCACCCCATCCTATTACATGGATTGGGTTGAAGGCGGCGCGCTGGTAGCCAATCCGCCCTGGGATGATGACACCGCTACAGGTGCCTACGGCGCTGGCAGCCTGGCGACAGCTGACCACGGAAAAATTTGGCTGGAATCCGCCATTCAAGAGAAAATCGGGCATATCTCCGAAATTCATACACAGCATCTCCGCCGAGAACAAAAGCGCTCTCGTGGTTTTGGATTGTGGGGGAAATAGTTCGTTTTAATGAATCATCGCACGCGAGCACAATGAGCGTGGCAATCCCTTATACTAAGTCCCCTCCAGGCGAACAGCTAATGAAGTAAACCGGTTGTGCGAGCTGCTCAAGCATTGAGATAATAGGTGTGGTAGGAATTCACACATGGATTTCCCCAGGCAATATGCATGGCACGGGAAGTCAGGTCGATTACCATGGCGTTGATCGTCTTCTCTCGGTCGAATGGGTCGATTTCAAGATCGGCATGGTTGCAGATCGCACTTGGGAAATTGATATGGTCGCGCTGAATTTCCTGTAAAGATTTCAATGTGTGTTTCCGTGTTTGTTTTAGCAAGCGGATCGTCCGAAAATATCGCACACGCGTCCCAATTAGCTCATCCGGCTCGCTTTCAATGGATTGCATGCCTGGATCGAGATAATGATTGGTATGGGCAATATAATTATTTTCCGCATATAGGATGCCAAACTTTCTCGCAGAGACTTCCACATTGAACATTTCACCGCTCTCTACTGCAATCAGGTGATTGTATCCCGCCGCCCGCCTGGGTAAAACTGCATTCCGGATAGCATCCGCCGGGGTGCGCGCTGCCAGGACGGCTCGTGATACCACCAGGCGCGGGATCCCAATCCGGCTGTCCGTTGGATAAACCGAGTCACAGCACTGTGCAATCCCGAAAGCATTAAAACCGATATTTGGGATCAAGCCTCCATAGGTCATCGCCAGGAAAGGAGGTTCGTCGTCCGGTTCAGCGTGGATAAGATAGACATCCGATTTATCTTCAGGTAGCCAATCTTCATTATGGGCTACCAGCACATGTCCATCGGCTGTGCATTCTCCGTTTACAGCAAAGCTGGTGCACTTGGTCAGGTGCAGAGCATCCATTGTCACCGCTTCCATCGCATTTAGGACAGCCAGATCATCGAAGGCCACATTAGCCCCTTGCGCAAGCCCCTCGATCTCATCAACATACTGAGGGTAGCGTTCCTGGGCAAAGGGGATATATTTTCTAGCTTGAATCTTAGCCCCTTCCCAGGTAAGCTCCAAAACTGCATAGGTGCTGCGGATTAGCTCCTGTGCATTATCCAGGCTGTGTTTGATCTGTTCCCTGGCAAATTCACCGACCTGCTGGCCTATTTCACAATGGCTGCCTTTTACGTTTACCACAGGTGGCGGGGTGGAATGTACTGTCTCTTGTGATCCATTCATATGCGCTCTCTTCCTTTACAAACTTCCTATGGATATTATAATTGATGAATTCTGCCCTCCTCGCCCAAACTCATTAGAAAAGGAAATTTAAGGAGAACCCATGGCAACTACCTCTTCGGTCGAGACACCTCAAGCTGTTAAACTGAGCTTAAGCTATAAGGTCATCTGGGGGATTGCAGCGCTAGGAACATCCTTGATGTCCGGAGTGTATGCCGCTCTACTGCCCATCTTCTACCAGGACTACCTCGGTCTGGAAGCCAATTGGATAGCCCTGGCCTCCGCCATTTATGCCATCTGGAACGCGATCAACGATCCATTGTTCGGCTATATCACAGACAGTACTCGATCAAAGCGTGGCAGGCGCATTCCTTACATGCGCTATACCGCGCCATTCTTAGCTCTGACCTTCGTCCTGGTCTGGTTTGCTCCCCAAACAGCCGGGCAGCAAAGTATTTTCTGGTGGATGCTGGTTACCATGTTGTTGTATGACACTTGTTATACCATCATTGGCCTGGTTTATTCGGCTCTCCTCCCCGAAGTCAGCGAATCCGATTCGGAACGCAACGGTTTACAGATCTCATCTTCCTTATTTGGTCTATTAGGAACCTTGTTGGGGTTTCTCATCCCAGATTTCTTCCGTCCAAAGGCAGGTACATCCCCTTCCTTCTTGCCCCTCCAAATGGCCATGATTGCCCTTGCTGTCGTTGCCATGCTTCTGATCATGGCCACCACTTACAAAGTCAAGGAGCGTCCAGAATTTCACCTGGTTGACAAGCCTTTAAATCTTATCGATTCTCTAAAATATACCTTCACCTCCAAAGCTTTTTTATGGTTAGTATCTGCAAATTTCATGTCGATCCTGATCAGTTCCATCGTGACAGGCAGTTTATTCTATGTGGCTGACTATGTTTTGCAAGTTCCAACGATCACTCTATTGGCATGTTTATTCATTCCATTGATCATCGGTGTGCCGGTTACGAATTTGATCCGGCGGAGATTTGGAGTGGTAGGCGCGGCAGCAGCTGCTGTTAATCATTGCGGGGATAGGGCTGTTACTTATTATGATTGTACCTACCAGTCTGATTTATTTATGTGTAGCCCTGGCAGGTTTTGGTCTGTCTGGCCCTCATACGTTGACGAATATTCTCTTTGCTCAGGTAGCGGATGAAGATGAGCTGCGTTCAGGGGTGAGGCGTGAAGGAGCTTTCTTTGGGGTTAATGCACTGATCACCAAGCCAGCCCAGTCCATTGCCCTGGCAATATCGCCATTTATCCTTCAAGCCACCGGCTTTATCACTCGCCAACAGAATCAAGGCGAGATCTTCTTGGATCAGCCAGACAGCGCCATCTTGGGGATCAAGATCATTGTCGGACTGATCCCCGGGATCGCCTTGCTGCTGGGAGCCTTGATCCTGACTCGTTACCCGCTGCGTGGTGAATACCTGGCAGAAATGCAGCGATGCATCCTGGACCTGCATGCTAAAAAACATGCTGAGCTAACAAAACTGACTTAAGTACAAGCCTAATTTTTTTCGCTATCCAGAAGATCCTAAGAACATTCAAGTGGTTTCTTAGGTTGTTTCGACATCTTCTGGTTTTGGTGTGATGCGCAGACCAATGGCAGCGCCTTCGTTCTGGATCTTTTTAACCCGCTCATCGATAAACACGAGCAGGTCATTCTCTGCCTGGCGCCATTCAAGAATCCCTGGATCGCCTAACAAAAATATTTTTGTTTGATCCACCGCCTTCAAATCCTTCAACCGGATCGATGGTCCTGACGGGGTACCGAGCAAGTAAGCATATAGGTTCTCATCTTTCTGGGTAAACCGGACGGACACATCTCCAGCAGTTTCTTGGACTGTCCCTTCTGCCCGTACCCAGGGCCTTGTGTCGAATATTCCATCTCCATTCACCTTCAACCAGCTTCCCAGCCCTTTAACACGTGCTAACTGAAAAGGCGAGAGGCTGCCATCGGGCAGCGGTCCAATATTCAACAGTAAGTTTCCATTTTTACTTACAATATCGATAAACTGATGCACAAGATCTGGCACGGATATATAATCTTGTTCCTGTTCATTGCAGTTGAAACCGAAAGACCGGCCAATCCCGCGCGTGGATTCCCATTTTCGAGATTCCACATCGCGGTACGTAGTATATTCGGGGGTGACGTAGTCACAATGCCCCCTTCTTTCCAGGGTAGAGGGCTTGTCGTTGGTCAAGACATTTATCATCATCCTTGACAGCCATTTTTTGAAGGGCTTGGCTCGGAATAATCCAATCAACGGTCCTAGACCTTTGAGAAACCGGTCATTTACCACGCCTTCAGGAAAACGGTTGTAATACTCTGCAAAGAGCTCTTCCACCTTGGCTTTGTTAGGCATGCCGATATCATTCCACAAAACCTCTGGCTGATACCGGTCAATCAGCTCCCACCAATGCCCCATGCAGTAGCGAGTGTAATCTGCGCTTTGAGGGACATTCACGAATAAATCTGCGATTTCCCGGATCGGAGCAGGATTAAAAGTCCAATCCAGTCCGCCAGAATAATATAAGCCCATATGCAAGCCCTGGCTGCGTACTGCAGAAGTTAGCTCACCCACAATGTCTCGGCTGGCGAAGTAATTGGACTTGAATGGATTCAGCTGTTGCGAAGGCCAAAGTAAGAAACCATCATGGTGCTTGGTCGTCAAGACCACATACCGGGCTCCAATCTCCTTGAAAAGACTTGCCCATTCACCTGGTTCCCATTTCTTGATTCCCTCGTTAAATGGGAAGCTAAAATCCTCATACATAAATCCTGACCCAAAAGCCTGTTCATGGTACTTGCGCGATTGGCTTCCCTGCAGCTTGATATTGTTTTGGTACCATTCTGCATAAGGGCTTTCAAACAGTTGAGCCTCCCCTCGGCTCATTCGCTTCAAAAGATCGACGATAGAATATCCCGCCGGTGCCCAGGCTGGGACGGAATACAAACCCCAGTGAATAAATATCCCCAACTTGGCATTTTGATACCATTCGGGAATTGGATGCTCTCGCAAAGATTGCAGCGTGGGTTGGTATGTCATTTTAACTACCCGCCAGGCCGCGGGTGACCATGATCACTGAGATACAGCAGGTGCATAAGGTCAATACCATAAACACGATTCCCATAATCAACCCTACTTTCGACGTAACCACCTTCTTCTCCAGAACCGCCTCGCCGGGCTTTTCTGGATTATAAAAAACAGTCACCTGCCTTCCGATTGGAAAACGATCTACTTCTTTTTGAGCCGCCTCCCTGGTCGGAGAGGCGGTTATCCCATAATTGATCCGCCGGCCCAAAAAAGCCTGCCCGTTGACCGTAAAATCATACTCCACCACAGGCGAGTAGGTAAAGTTGACATGACCATCCTCATCTGTAGAAGAATTCTGCCGGACCGACGCGGCACTGATCTGGCCCGTCGTCGATGGCCAGGCCATGCTGGCTGATGATTTTCGACGGGTGCGGATCGCGAAGAAGAGCAGGATCGCCCCTGCCAGAAAGAAGAAACCCCCGAAGCAGAGAGGCACAAATGCGAAAATCAATTGTTCTGATGGTGTCGACATACATCCTCCTTAGTTAAAGTTCTGGAAATCCCGGGTAAAAACCCTGGATGATCCATTGATGTTTTTTGGGATAATACACTGCTTGAAGAAACCCCAAATTGCCAAATTCAAACCACAAGCCTTGCTTGTTTACGAGCGTCTGTGCCCCCACCACCACTCGTAAGGCGGCGCATAAAATCCCCTCATGCCCAACAACCAGGTACCGTCCTTCCCCTTTCTGGATGACACGCTGTACGGCTCGCGCTGCCCGGCTTTGGAATTCCCATTCACTCTCACCCGTTTCCCAAAAAGCCTCGAATGGATTTCGAAAATCTGGAGCGGGATAGCGCTTATCAGCCTCATCAAACGACAAGCCTGCCAGCGGACCATTGTTGAACTCCATCCAATCCGGATCGGACTCAACAGGAATACCGAGTACCTCGCCAATGATCGTGGCGGTTTCAAATGCTCTTTGCAGTGAGCTGGTAATAATGAGATCGAACGTGATGTTTTTACCCTTCCACTCAACTGCCCGCGCCAGGGCTTGCGCGTGTCCCATCTCAGTCAAAGGAGAATCATAGCGTCCCTCGAGGACCTTTTCATCATCCGCTCGGGATCTTCCATGGCGTAAGAAGGTAATAAAAATGGGCGGATTCATGGCCTAATCCACCAATAAGATTGGCTTGAATGGTCCTGGAGCAGAATCCTCGATAATCGTCGCTCCTACAACCTTTGAATAAAATTCTCCCGGCCCAATCCAACCGATCTGTGCATAGGCATATCCCTGGTCCAACATCGCTCGTAGGGTCGCCACCAGCAGACCTTTACCGATGCCCCTGCCCTGGTAATCCACCCGCACCCCGGTAGGGCCAAACATCCCCAATGCTGCCACATCATAACAAGCAAACCCCACCAGCAGCTCGGGAGGCTGCATATAAGGGTCTTCTGATTTTTCGATCGCTTCAGGCTTCTCAACTGCAATAAAACAAGTCACCGGGCGGTTCTCCATGGCTGCTTCGGTTTCCAATTCCCATACACCTGGGTAATTCCGGTGCACCCATTCAACAATCGTCTTCTTTTGCGCCAGTCCCGCCCTTCTGATCTCGATCCTTTGTTTTTTCAAGGGTTCCAGGGTCGGGGCAAGGTCAGGTAAGTTATACAGCTTAACAAGCATGTCAACCATTGGATCGCTCTCCCAGATTTCTTTTCGTATGCTCCCCTGGATGATTTTAGCACAATCCCATTAATCTACAGATATCTTGAAGATCAGGCTGCAGCAGGTCACCCCTCCCTCTGCTTTAGCCAGCTCCGAAGCGTTTACCTTTTGAAGCGGAATCCCATGCTCTGCTAAAAGGCGATAGGTCTTTGGATAAGCCGCAGGGTAAATAACCTTCCCATCAATCAATAAAGCATTGGCACCAAAAGGCTCAGAAGGATCAATATCGATGAATTCCATTCCCTCAAATGAATTCTGATCTACCCAGGCTGGGTTGATCAATAACGTATTTTCTGCTACCTGGGTTACCGCCGATTTCAAATGTAAGCAACCATGTACAGTCACCCCTTTGACAGAATAGCCATAAGGAGCCAAGATCTTGCGCATCTGTTCAATCCCCTCCAGGTTTGTCCGGGGTGTAACTCCCACAAATACCCGTTTACCGACCTTTAAAACATCTCCCCCATCCATGGTGCCCGGTTCCTGGATAAAGAAGAGTTTTCGATATGGTTCCAAGGCTTCAGCCACCGAAGCAGTTTCAGGCTTTCGAGAGTCTGCTCCTGGCAAGGTAATGATTGCCAATTCGTCAAAAACCACCGCTGCGTCTTCCACAAATACCGAGTCGGGCAGGTCTGGTTCTGCCCCCAGGCTGAGAATTTCACACCCTGATTTTGCTAAAGCACCTTCATATTCAACATGCTGCTCAAAGGCATTTGTATAATTAATCGGCAGCCTTTCCAAATGGGTCAGCTCGCATAGATGGATATTGGGACTGACTTTACGGGTAATTGCCATCAACATATTCTTTCTCCTTTACTTTATCGTTTTTTAGGTCTTTAGGAATTGCCGTGGTTGATGTCAGTGTATAATGAATTTGGTAAGTCCTTCAGAGTTGATCCGAATAGAGGCAAGTTGGATGAATGGTGAGCAGCGCTGCCTCATTCATCATGAGTTCAGCATGATTTTCGGATAGACCCTTATATTGTACGAGATTTTTAGTAAATCCAGGAGGCAATATGGAGAAAGATGAAGCGATTTCAAGATTTAACCTCAGCCGTCAAGCCTTGCTCAAAGCCATTGCTGGCCTGTCAGACACCGAGCTAACGAGCATCCAGGTTGAAGGCATTTGGACAGTCAAAGACTTACTCGGACATATTGCTGCTTGGGAAAATAGTCTCCTTGAACCCTTGTCTGTATTTGTAGATGGAGATCCTTTTCAAGCAGAGGAAATCCCCGACCACGACGCCTGGAATGCTGAGCAATCTGCCCGCTGTGCATCACGGAGTTATTCAGAAGTTCTAAAGGAAATGGAAACCACGCGCCAGGACCTTCTCAAAACAGCAGGAAAACTTTCCGAGAGCCAGTGCAATCAAATCTTTCGAGCGCCTTGGGGAGATCAGAACTCGTTGATCGAGATGATCTCTGGCTTAGCCTGGCATGAGGAAGAACACACCAAAAGTATTCTACAAAATCTCCCCAAATAAGCCCTATGGAAAATAAAGCATATACCCTCCACCTGGTCTCGCACACTCACTGGGATCGTGAATGGTACCAGACCTTTCAGCAATTCCGCCTCCGCCTCGTGCACCTGACGGACCATGTCCTTGATTTACTTGCCGACGATCCAAATTTTAAATATTTCATGCTCGACGGGCAGACCATCGTCTTGGATGATTACCTGGAAATTCGTCCAGACAAAAAAGCTGAGCTGCAAGCTCATATCCAAAATGGAAGGATCCTGATTGGTCCTTGGTATATTCTGCCCGATGAATTCCTGGTCAGCCCCGAAGCCACCCTTCGTAATCTGCTCATCGGCGATCACATCTGCAAAGCCTTTGGCGGAAAGATGCCGGTGGGTTACATTCCCGATCCCTTCGGTCATATCGGTCAAATGCCGCAGATATTGCGCGGCTTTGGAATTGAAAATGCCTGCCTGTGGCGTGGGCTGAGCGATGAGCCTTGTGAATTTTTGTGGGGCGCTCCCGATGGCTCGAAAGTCTTTATGGCTTACTTGCGAGAAAGCTACGGCAATGGCGCGGGCTTGAATACCGGGCAAAAAGAGATGTTTCTTGACGATATCTGTCGGGCGCGTGATTCACTCTCCCAGCATTCAAATTCTTCCCACTTGTTGATCATGCATGGCACCGATCACATGGAACCTCAGTCTGATACCAGCACGGCGATCTCGTCCTTCAACCAGGCAAGCGTGAACCCGCCTACCCACCTCCTGCATTCAACCACCCCTCAATACTTGTCCGCTGTCCAGGCTGATTTACATAAGAAAGGGATCGAGATCCCCACCCGTATTGGAGAGCTGCGAGATTGCCAAAGGGCGCCTCTCTTGCCCGGTGTCTTATCCACGCGTATGTGGATTAAGCAGCGCAACCACACATGCCAAACCTTGTTAGAAAAATGGGCTGAGCCTTTCAGCGCCTGGGCTAATCTTATCGTAGAGAGCGATCAGCAATCAGACCCACAGATTCTTTTTCCATCCCATCGTGTTGCCCACCCTGAGCAGGTTTTACTTTCCGCCTGGCGCTTGCTGATCCAATGCCACCCGCATGATTCAATTTGCGGTTGTTCCATTGACCAGGTGCATGAAGAGATGCGTTCTCGTTTTGACCAGGTCGAACAGATCGGCGATGAAATTACCTCCCAAAGCCTCGCCACCTTGGTAGAGGCCATCCATACAATCCCTATCCCCTCGATAAAACCTGTCGGTGGGGTGACAGTTTTCAATCCAACCAGCGGTCCACGCACAGATTTAGTAACCACCGACCTCCAGCTCCCAGAAGATGTCGTGGATTTCGAAATCATCGATGAAGCCGAGCACGTCATGCCTCACCAGCTCATTAGCAGCAGCACCAAGCCCTTCGTCAACATGACCATGTCTCCATCTGATTTCAAAGCTGCGCTTGGAATGATCTCAGGTGGAAGGGCTGGCAATATGGTGATCACAAAATTTGCAATCGACAGGCAGGCCTCCAATGTCCTCGTCAATATCACCTTTTCCGAAACCGGTGAGCCGGACCTTGAACAAATCAAGGCAGGGATTAAGCTATTAAAAGAGCTTGTGGAGAACCCTTCAGTTTCCCAATTTATCATCCGTGGCATCACGGCTGCCACCACAAAAATCACTTTCCTTGCCCAAGAGGTGCCGGGTTATGGCTACCGCAGCTTTCATGTGCGAGCCTTGCCCGCCGGGCAGGAAGAACCCCAGGCATTAAAACTAAATTTCATGTCCCGGGCAGCCCTCTCGCTCGCTTCACGCTTACCTTTCCTTCAAAAGCTTGCCTCGCCTGCGAACCGTCCATCTTATGACAAACCTCCCTACCAGATCGAAAACGAGTACTTCCGGGTTGAAGCTTTGCCTCCAGATGGCTCTCTCACCATCTTGGATAAGCGCACCGGCCAGATTTTACATGGACAAAACTGCTTCGTCGATGGTGGCGACTGCGGAGACGAGTACAATTATTCACCACCCGAGAAGGATCAGGTCATCCGGGGTGCATCCCTGAACCATGTGCGCATCGAGAAAAGCTCTATCAAGCAAACCCTCCACCTGGACTTGGTAATGAAACTCCCGCAATCCTTATCCCAAGACAGGAAATCCCGCAGCGAAAAAATAGTCGCCCTGCCTATCCAAACTTCCATTTCATTAATTCCAGGCATCGCCAGGGTTGAGATTCATACGGAGGTGGATAACCTGGCTCAAGATCACCGCCTGAGAGTCCACTTTCCAGCACCTTTCCGCGTGCAAAACGTGGAGTGTGATGGCCATTTTGAGATCGTGCACCGCCCTCCATCCCCCACTCCAGATGGCAACCTGCCCTATCCCGATCAAACCTGGAGCGAGCAGCCTCGCACAGAAATGCCTCAGCTGGCTTTTTCGGATATCTCGGATGGTAAAGACAGCTTGTTAATCGCCAATCGGGGCTTGCCCGAAGTGGCAGTCCTGCCCACCTCCAAGGATGGTCATGAGGTTGCTTTGACCTTGCTGCGCTGCGTCGGGTGGCTTTCTCGCGAGGATCTATCCACGCGGCAAAGGTCACGCTGGTCCCGATATGCCCACGCCCGCTGCTCAAATGCCTGGTCGACATACATTTGACTACGCCATCCTGCCTCATTCCGCCAGCGACACCATCAGCGCATACCATGCTGCCTATGCGTTCAACACCGCTTTCCGATCTGCCAGGACTTCCCTACATTCTGGTCCTCTGCCTGCTTCCGGATCGATTGTCGAGGTGACACCCCTTGAATTCGTAGTGAGCGCTGTAAAAATCGCTGAAGATGGCAGTGGTCTGGTAGTGCGTGGCTATAATATCTCTTCCCAGTCTTTGAAAGTAACGATCAAACCCTGGAAGACGTTTTCCAAAGCCAGTCAGGTCAACCTCTTAGAAGCCGATCAAGCCATTCTTATGCCCGGCGAACAAGGCGAGGTCAATTTCCAGGTCTCTGCCTTCCAGGTTGCCAGTATAAAATTCTCCAGATAGCCATGCCCATTCTTAACATATTATTCACATGGAAACGATTATTCCTGCTGCTTCTTGTAGGAATCGGTTTTGCCTTTCTCGCTGCCTGTACCCCAAAAACAAGGAATATGAGCGAGTCATCTCAAAAGATCCAATTCTCTCCCTGCCAGCTCTCTGTCCCCGGTTTAGAAACCAGCCTCAAGGCCGAATGCGGCAAGCTGAATGTCTTTGAAGACCAGGTGAACCAAACTGGCCGGCAGATCGAATTGAACCTTGCCGTCATCCCAGCCGTCAGCCGCAGCCCGTCTCCCGATCCAATTTTCTTCCTGGCTGGGGGACCAGGTGAAGCTGCCACACAGTC
Source organism: uncultured Chloroflexia bacterium (assembly GCA_963754615.1). Lineage (GTDB taxonomy): Bacteria > Chloroflexota > Anaerolineae > Anaerolineales > UBA4823 > CAVVUF01. Next base: position 635,185 of record CAVWGW010000012.1, read on the forward strand.
CTATCCATTGATCTCCAGCGCTTTTCAATTGATCAATCAGAAACGCGAGATCGTCTTGGTCGACCAACGCGGCACGGGGGATTCGAATTACTTAGCGTGTGCAAGTTTTGCGGGCGAGCAGGAATCAGAGAGCTCTGATCCACAAGCTATCCAGTCTGAGCTGAAGAAATGCCTTGCAGAGCTGGATGCCGACCCAACTTTGTACACTACCGCCGTTGCTGTGCAAGATCTCGATCAAGTCCGTCAAGCACTTGGCTACGAAAAGATCAACCTGTATGGCGCTTCGTACGGGACCCGCGCAGCCCTGGCATATGCCCGGCAGTACCCTGCGCACGTCCGTTCGATCATCCTGGATGGCATCGCTCCGCCAAATTGGACTTTAGGCCCTTCCGTTCCTGAAGATGCCCAAAGGGCCCTCGAGATGCTTTTTGAGCGGTGTGCTTCAGATCCAGGCTGCCAGGCCGCGTTTCCGAACCTGGAGGTTGAATTTAAAGATCTCTTGAACCAGATCACTAAAGACCCCATCGAGGTTTCATTGACCCATCCTGTCTCTGGGGAGCCCACCCAGTTTACTTTGGATCGAGATACCTTCGCGAATCTGATTCACACATCCACTTACTCAGCCGAATCGGCCGCCCTGCTCCCTCTGATGATTCACACAGCCCACGAGCGTGGTGATTTCACCCAGTTTGCTGCGCTAGCCCTCTCAAATTATGACACGCTCTCAGACAGCATCAGCCCAGGCATGCGTTTTTCTGTTCTTTGCGCAGAAGATGTCCCATTTTTTGACCAGGAAGAGGCCACCCTTGGTTACCTGGGCGACTTTTTCAACAGAACCTTTGAGACGATTTGCAAAACCTGGCCGCAAGCTCAGCTCCCTGAAGATTTTAAACAGCCAGTGTATTCCACTGCCCCAACCCTGCTCCTCTCTGGTGAAGCTGATCCCGTAACCCCTCCGGGCAATGGGGAATTAGCTGCAGAATCTTTACCAAACAGTTTGCACCTTGTTGTTCCTGATCAAGGTCATATTGTCATCTACCGTGGCTGTATTCCCAAGATCGCTGCTGCATTCATTGAAAATGGCTCTTTGGCGGAGCTGGACACAGCCTGTGTTCAGGATATCAAGCCAATGCCCATCTTCACCAGTCCCAACGGTCCGCAGCCATAACTGAGGTTCCATCATGATCCAGGTCGAGAATCTTCACAAATCGTTTGGAAAGGTCACCGCTCTCGCAGGAGTCAGTTTTTCAGCTCCCGATGGGCAGATTACGGGCTTGTTGGGTCCAAATGGCGCAGGTAAAACAACCTGCCTGCGTATCCTCTATACCTTACTGAACCCGGATCAAGGCTGGGCAAAGATAGATTCTTTGGATACGGTCAAAAACAACCTGGAAGTGCAAGGTCATATTGGAGCGCTTCCCGAAAGTCATGGCTTATATCCGCGCTTGACGCACGCGCGAAAATATCCGTTATTATGGTCGGCTGCATGGTTTGCGGAGAGAAGAGCTGGAAAAACAAATTGACCGCTTAATCCAGTTATTGGATATGCAAGACATCGAGCTCCGCCGGACCGATGGCTTTTCATCCGGTCAGCGCGTCAAAGTCGCCATTGCGCGCGCCTTGATCCACCAGCCGCAAAATGTACTTCTAGATGAGCCTACAAATGGCCTGGATGTCATGAGCACCCGTTCCATGCGCACCTTTATTCGCAATCTCAGGGATGAAGGCAAATGTGTCCTGATATCCAGCCACATCATGCAAGAGATATCTGCCCTGTGCGATCATATTGTGATTCTGAACCATGGGGAAGTCGTGGCTAGTGGAACCCCACAAGATATCCTGTCAAGGACTGGAAAAAACGATCTCGAAGACGCTTTTGTCGCTGCCATTGGCTCAGAAGAGGGGCTCGAACGATGAGAACCTCACCGCAGCGTATCGTAATCGTATTTGTTAAAGAAGTTGTTGACAATCTGCGTGATCGTCGTTCCCTGGTCAGCTCTTTGGCCAGCACGTTGATCGGCCCTGTATTAATCCTATTGATGGTCATCATCCTTGGCAAGACTTTTTGGCGCGATCAAACAGAGAACAAACTCAAGCTGCAAGTCGTCGGTGCAGAGCATGCCCCCACCTTGATTTTATACTTGGAACAGAATAACGTAGAAATTATCCCCGGGCCCGATGACCCCGAAACCGCCGTTCGCAATGGGGATGCAAATGTCGTTCTGGTGATCCCACCAGCATATGGAGATGATTTCGAGCACGGTCGTCCTGCTGCCATCCAGCTGGTTGCTGATTCTTCCCGCCAATCTGCCTTCGCAGATATCCAACGCACTACCGACCTGCTGGAAAACTATACAAAGGTGATTGGCTCGCTGCGTCTAATGGCGCGCGGCATTAGCCCTACAGTGACTGAAGTGTTAGCCATAGAAACGGTGGACGTTTCAACACCTCAAACCCAGGTATTGATCTTTTTGAATATGATGCCCTACTTTATTATTATGGTTATTTTTATTGGCGGCATGCACGTCATTGTCGATGCCACTGCTGGGGAGAGGGAACGCGGCTCGCTTGAACCGCTCCTGATCAATCCTGTCAAGCGCTCTGAGTTTGTCATTGGTAAATTGTTAGCCTCCATTCCCTTTGCAACCCTGGCTGTATTTGTCACTTTGTTTGCTTTTGCCTTGTCCTTCAATGCCTTTCCCATCGAAGAATATATCGGATTCCCCATGTCCATCGATATTAATGCCTTGGTGGGTATTTTCTTCATTTCTTTACCGATGATTTTCCTGGCTTCAGCCATTCAGATGATCGTCACATCTTTCACGCGCAGCTACAAGGAAGCTCAAACTTACACCGGCTTTCTGCCCCTGGTGCCCGCCTTGCCAGGTCTCGCGTTGGCCTTTGTGAATGTCAAACCGACCTTGTGGATGATGATGATACCCACCTTCGGGCAGCAAATCTTGATCAACCAGATGATGCGTGGCGAGCCAATTGACCCTTTGAATATTTTTGTGTCCACTGTTTCGACCACCCTGGCTGCGGTATTTTGTATCTTCGTCGCCATCCGCTTATACCAGCAAGAACGTCTTTTATATGGTGCGAAGTGAAACTCTCCATTTCGAATAACGTATACCTATGTGAAATCATATTTGACTTTTTTTAACCAAGGTTGGATAAGGAGAGAATCAAATGAATGACAGACCTGGATGCCTTTCTGGCGTGGTTAAGCTCATAATGCTGGGCTGGCTCTTCGATTGGCTGCAAGATCACTTCGGCTTTGGAAAAGGCTGTTCATGCACTGGGATTGGCTGTGGGTGTATTTTGTTCATCATTTTTGTTGCGATTGCCTGTTCTGTCCTGACGGGAACAAACTGGCTGCAATTAAATTTTTAAATCCACTTTAATTTTGTAGAGAAAATCAATCCCATTTACTGCGTTCCCAAAACCATGGTATGATGAAATAACAATTGCTATCAGGGGGCAGACAAATTACCTAATCTACCGGGAGGGAAACCATGGTCAAGCTCGTCGCTGACACAGTGGCTTGTTTAACGCCGGAAGTAATCAATCGCTATCACATCCCCGTTGTTCCACAAGTGATCAATTTTGGCAGCGATAGCTATTTAGAAGGTGTTGACATTGATATCGACACATTCATGCAAAAGTTGCGTGCCTCAAGAGAGCTGCCCAAGACCGCTGCTCCACCCGTAGAATGTTTCATCAAAGTTTTTGAGGAACTCGCTCCATTTGGCGAACCAATCCTGTGCATTCATCCTTCCTCGGAGGTGAGTGGAACAGTTCGTTCAGCCTTGACAGCCGCACAGGAATTCCCCTCTGCAGACATCCGTGTCATCGATACCCGTCTCGTCGGTTCCCCCATTGGAACCATCATCCAATTAGCGGCTGAGTGGGCCGAAGCAGGAGAGGATATCGATGCCATCATCTCGCGCATTAACGAAATGGCGCCTCGCTGCCGGATCTATTTTCTGGTCGACACCCTGGAATTCTTGCAGCGCGGGGGGCGGATTGGCGGTGCGCAGGCCCTCCTGGGCAGCCTGCTGCAGATCAAGCCCATCCTGACTTTTGAAGACGGGCACGTCAATCAGTTTGAGAAAGAAAGGACGCATCGGCAGGCTCTAGCGCGTTTGAAGGAATTGGTGAAAAGCCAGTATCCTGCCCAAGATGGATACTTATCCGTGATGCATGCCGGCGTACCTGATCGGGGATATGAGCTGGCGAAAGCGCTTGCTGCAGAGCTTGGGCTGTCCAACGTGCCGGTGGTGAATGTTCCCCCTGCCATCGCCACGCACGGCGGTCCGGGCATCTTGGTAGCCGCGTTTTTCGTCGCCCCAACTTAATGATTTATTACGAGTAACTCCAAAACGTTCGAGCATCGCTTTCTGATGGAAACCGGCATTGCAAAGCCAGCGTTCCTTCGTAAACTCAGGCCAAGTTTGTGCTGGTTGCAGAAATCCAAAACCAGATTTCTTCAACCAGCATCCTTTTGCGGATCTCTTATTGTGCAAAGAGATCATCATTTTCACAAGTAATTAAAATCTAGATCAAATAACAAGCATATATTGGTAAAATATACCCCTATACTAATATTGGAGAAAGCTATGAAACAACTCAAGTGGTGGCAAACTGCCGTCTTCTACCAGATCTACCCCCGCAGCTTTGCAGACGGGAATGGAGATGGCATCGGAGATTTTATTGGCATGGCTGAAAAGCTCGACTATCTCAAAGATTTAGGGGTCGACGCTTTGTGGCTCTCCCCTCATTTCAAAAGCCCGCAGTTCGATTTCGGGTATGACATCTCAGATTACACGGACGTAGCCCCTGAATATGGAAGTTTGGATGACTTCAAAGTCTTTTTGGAAGGCGCTCACCAGCGCGGCTTGCGGGTAATTTTGGACCTGGTGCTCAACCATACATCCCATGAGCATCCCTGGTTCGTCGAATCTCGTTCCAGCCTGGATAACCCCAAGCGCGATTGGTACATTTGGCGCGATGGCAAGGATGGCGCTCCTCCGAATAACTGGCAGTCCTGTTTTGACGGTTCCGCCTGGGAATTCGACCCGCAGACCGGCCAATATTACTATCATTACTTCTTGAAGCAGCAGCCCGATCTGAACTGGCGCAACCCCGAAGTGAAACAGGCCATGTGGCAGGCTGTCCGCTTCTGGCTGGATTTGGGTGTGGATGGTTATCGTCTCGATGCAATTGGAACCATCTTGGAAGATCCTGCCATGCTCGATAATTCCGTCGGCATGTCCATGGTGGACCTGGGTCGTTTGTATTTCGCAGCTCAGACAGATGAGGAAAAAGAAAAATTAGAACCTTTGTTTGAAGGACTATTCAAATACCAGGTCGAGCAGCCCGGCATGCATGCCCTGATGCAGGAGCTGCGCAGTGTTATCAATGAATATGAAGGTGACCGGGTTCTGGTCGGTGAAAATGATATGCTTGAGTATCATGGCAATGGTCACAACGAGCTGCACATGGTTTTCAACTTCCCACTATTGCGCACCAGGCATATAACTCCCACCTGGGTTCGCAATAACCAGAAGCAGCGTCTGGCGAAGCTCTATAAAATCTCCCCAGACGCCTGGCCTTGCAATACCCTCGGAAATCACGATGGTCCCCGCCTGTACAACAACTTTGGCGATGGACAGCACGATGCTGAGCTGGCGCGCCTGAATCTTGCGCTCATGCTCACCTTGCGCGGCACACCTTTCCTGTACAATGGCGAGGAAATTGGGATGACCGATACAATGCTGGGAGATATCAGCTTGTTTCGGGATGTCCCCTTTATTTGGCAGTATAACGCCATGGTCAAGGAGCTCGGTATGCCCGAAGAAATGGCTTTACAGGAAGCTGCCAAAGCTACTCGTGATAAGAACCGCACCCCCATGCAGTGGCGCAACGCCCCGAATGCTGGCTTCAGCCCCAAAGGGGTCATCACCTGGCTCCCCGTAAACCCGAATTATGCACAGGGGATCAATGCAGAAGATCAACAAACCGATCCATCTTCGCTGCTCAATTTCTATAAGACCATGCTGCGTTTTCGTAAAGCAACCCCTGCTCTGATCGAAGGAAATTATCAACTTTTGAAGCCCAAGTCCAGGAATTACCTGGCGTTCCTCCGTAAAGGTCAGAATCAAACATGCCTGGTGGTTCTGAATTATTCAGGCAAAGCTTTTAAGATTGATCTTCGCGAAGCGGGTGGTAAATCCAAAGTCCTCTTCTCAAACCTGGACCGTGAAGGTAAGTCGGATGCTCTCGACCAGCTTGACCTTCTTCCTTACGAAATATTCATTGCTGAGGTTCGCTGATTTATTCCAGATCAATTAGAAGCAGTGGGAACCCGAAAAAGATCCCGTTGTTTTTCTAATTCCCGTCGAAAATATGTTAGACTTATTATGTTGTTTTTTGGAATTCCACGTGCACCTGGCGTCTTCGCGAGAGTATCGTTCGTTTTTCTGCAGTTTCTTCCATGAAATGAGAGCATTATTTACCGGTAGATTGTTGGAGTCAGTCCTATGAGCGCTGGTATTCGCCCCACCAAGTATATCCAAGTAACCTCTGACCGCTGGGAAACCGCCCAAGGCGCCTCGATCATTGAGAGCCCTGTTTCACTGACGGTGAACGGCGAAATTTGGCTGACTTTTATGTGTACTCCGGTTGACCTGGAAGCCCTTGCGGCTGGTTTCCTGTTCAATGAAGGGCTGATCGAGAGTCATGCAGATATTGCCGATATTCGTGTTTGTCCAGAAGAAGAGAATATCGATGTTTGGCTCAATCGGTCCATTCAGAAACCAGATCTTTGGAGGCGTACCTCCGGCTGCACGGGTGGTATCACGAGTCAATCGAATGCGCCTACAGGCACAAGCACCAAGTTTCCATTGACCAACGGATGGGGCCTCTCTGCCGGCCAAATCAACCACCTGGTCGGACAGCTGCTTCAAGAACAGCTGCTTTATCAACAGTCCGGGGGCGTCCATACTTCTGCATTAAGTGATGGAGAGAAATTGGTCATTTTAGCAGAAGACGTTGGCAGGCATAATACCCTGGACAAATTAGCCGGGAAAATGTTATTACATGATTTATCGATACCGCACCGCATCGTCCTGACAACTGGACGCCTCAGTTCAGAAATGCTGCAGAAAACCTCCCGCCTTGGAGCGCCCATCCTCATTTCTCGTACTGCCCCAACCTCCCTCTCTACTCAATTAGCTGAGCGGTGGGGGATCACGCTGATCGGATATGCCCGGCGTGATCGGTTCAACATCTATACACACCCACACCGGGTCTTGCCATCCATTAAATCATCCACAGAAGAGGTAAGATATGCCCAGACAAACCTATAAACCGATCGATCCCCAAATTGCCTTGCTGGTTGATGAATATGCTTCATCCTCCGAAGCCGTGCTGGAGGTTTTAACTGATTTGCAGGAGCAGCGCGGCCAGTTGACCCCCGTGGCAATTTCAGATGTTGCGCGTGCGTTCCAAATTCCAGCCGAGAAAGCTTACGGAATTGCTTCTTTTTACTCAATGCTCCAAATCTCCGACCAGGAATCAGGCAAAAAGCAGGTTGTCCGCCTCTGTGACGGTCCGGTTTGTTGGTTGTGTCAGGGATTGGGTACAAAGCAAGCAGTCGAAACGGCGCTGGCAGACCGTAAAGACGTGAAGTTAGAGCGCACCAGCTGCCTCGGGTTATGTGACCGGGCTCCCGCTGCCCTGGTTGACGAAACCCAGGTAGGTCCGCTGCATCCTGAGGATGCAGAAAAGCTCACATCAGGCTACATAGGGCAGGGGACGGATTACAGCCAGCCGCGTCCCGGTGAGTTAAGGGTCATGCTGGCACAGGCAGGTAAAGTGAACCCTGACTCTCTCGAGTCCGCCCTTGCGCTTGGGGCTTACCAGGCTTTGCGGAAGGCTCTTGATCGCCAAAGCGAGTTTGTCCTCCAGGAGGTAGAAGAATCAGGCCTGACGGGTCGCGGTGGGGCGGGCTTCCCAGTAGGGCGTAAGTGGCGCTTTGTCGCTCAGGCTGCCAGGACCCCAAAATATATCATCTGCAATGCCGACGAATCTGAACCATTGATCTTCAAAGATCGGGTTTTGATTGACACCAATCCTCACCAGCTCCTCGAAGGCATGGCCATCGCCGGTTATGCCACGGGCGCCCACGAAGGTTATATCTACATTCGGGGCGAGTATGCTTCCCAGGCAAAGCGTTTGGAGTTAGCCATTGCCCAGGCTGAAAAAGCAGGTTGGCTGGGGAATCACATCCAGGGGATTGACTTTTCATTCCATGTTCATGTTCACCGCGGTGCAGGTGCCTATATCTGCGGTGAAGAAACTGCCTTGATCGAATCGCTGGAGGGAAAACGCGGTGAACCGCGCAATCGCCCACCCTACCCTCCCACAGCCGGCTATCATGGACTCCCAACGCTCGTAAATAATGTTGAGTCTTATAACGCCGTACCAGCTATTCTATTAAATGGTGCTCCTTGGTACCGCTCCTTGAGCACCTACCCTACACCCGGAACAAAGATCTACATGCTCTTAGGACATGTCAACCAGCCTGGGCTTTTTGAAGCGCCTTTTGGTTTGACCTTGCGCCAGGTCATCGAGCAGTTCGGTGGAGGGATGCTCCCCGGCTCCGAGTTCAACCTGGCTCTGACGGGCGGTGCAGCGGGGACAATTGTCTCCTCCACCCAGCTCGACACACCAGTAGATTACGCCTCTGCTTCCAAAGGCATCTCTCTGGGTGCCGGAGCCTTCTTAGTCTGTGATCAACGTGTCACTCCGGTTGCCCTATTGCGCGAGCTCCTCCACTTTTTTACAGTGGAGTCATGCGGCAAGTGCACCCCTTGCCGCGTAGGAACCCACCGTTCATTAGAAATCTTGGACCAGCTGCTTGCCAAACAAGGGCAACCGGGTGATATCGATGAATTATTGACCTTGGCTGAAGTGATGCAAAGCGCTTCATTTTGCGGGTTAGGACAATCCGTGGCTGTTCCAGTGAAGTCTGCAGTCAATAATTTCCGGCCAGCCTTTGAGGCCGCCTTAAGTACAAATGAACTCATCAGGAAAAACCTATGACCATTAAACTCACCATTAATTCACAAGAAATTGAAGCCGAAGAAGGTCAAACAGTCCTGGAGGCTGCTCGGCAGCATGGGATAACGATTCCAACCCTTTGTTATCATAAGGATCTGTCACCGGTCGGATCATGCCGCCTTTGCCTGGTTGAGGTCGAGAAATGGCGCGGCCTGACGGCTGCTTGCACCCTGGCAGCCTCCGACGGCATGATTGTCCGCACCGAGACCCCCCAGGTCATCGAGGCGCGTAAAACAGTTCTAGAGCTGCTCCTGTTGAATTACACAGATGCTGGTTATGGAGGTCATGACCTCCATGCAACCGAATTTATGCACTGGGTGAAAGCTTATGGGGCCGGCCTCCCGCCTGGTTACAAACCCCAGCCCAGGTACCCGGTCGACAGCGATCCAAATCCATTTGTGTGGGTTGACTTGAATAAGTGTATTTTGTGCACTCGCTGCGTCCGGGCTTGCGCTGAAATCCAGGGCAGGTTTGTTTGGGGCGTGGGTTATCGCGGCCTTGCTGCTAAAATCATAGCCGGTGAAGACACCACCATGCTCGATGCGCGCTGTGAATCCTGTGGCGCCTGTGCTGCTTACTGCCCGACCGGCGCGTTGGATCATAAGATGTCTATTGATGCGCCTGAATCCGATCGGGTCGTCACAACCACCTGCACCTATTGTGGTGTCGGCTGTCAGTTTGACTTGAATGTGAAAGACGACCGCATTATTCGAGTGACATCGAATCCAGATGCTCCGGTCAACGGCATGCACTTGTGCGTCAAAGGTCGCTACGGTTACGACTTCGTCCATCACCCCGATCGCCTATTGGCACCCAAAGTTCGACGTTATTTGCTGGAAGGCGGTGCCAAACCCCCAGGAGAGCAGCGCCTCACTTCCAATTCCCAGGTTTCCAATTCTACGACCACTCCTTGGGATTGGGTCGAGGTCACTTGGGAGACCGTCTTGGATATGACAGCGCAGAAGTTGTCGAAGACGCAAGAGGTCCATGGGTCAGATAGCATTGGCATATTAACCTCAGCCAAATGCTTGAATGAAGAAAATTACCTGATGAATAAATTCGCCCGCCAGGTGGTCGGGACAAACAACATCGACCACTGCGCCCGTCTCTGACACTCCAGCACCGTGGCCGGTCTGGCCACTTCCTTTGGCTCTGGAGCCATGTCAAATTCGATGGACGATGTTGCTCAAAAAGCCGCTGTCTTCTTCATCATTGGCTCGAACACCACCGAACAGCACCCCGTTTTCGGTTCGATGATCCGCCAGGCAGTTATCCAACGGGGAGCAAAGCTGATCGTAGCTGACCCCCGCCGCATTGACATCACCGAGCTTGCCACCTCAAAGTATGGCGGCATGCATTTACGCCACAAATCAGGCACCGATGTGGCTCTCCTGAATGGTTTGATGTATCTCATCTTAGAAAAAGGCTGGGAAGACCGTAAATTCATCGAAGAACGGACAGAGGGTTTCCAGGATTTCCTGGACACTGTAAAACAATATCCTCCCCAAAAGACTGCCGAAATTACTGGGATTTCCATTGAGCAGCTTTATCAAGCGGCTGAACTCATGGGGACGAATAAACCTATGGCAGTCATTTGGGCCATGGGCATCACCCAGCACATCGTCGGCGTTCGCAATGTGATGGATCTCGCCAACCTGCAGATGCTGCTTGGCAATATTGGCATTCCTGGCGGTGGCGTCAACCCATTGCGCGGCCAAAACAATGTACAGGGCGCATGCGACATGGGGGGCTTGCCAAATGTTTATCCAGGTTACCAGGCTGTTCCTATTGAAGAGGTGCGTAAGAAATTCGAAAATGCCTGGGGAATTCCCCTTTCACCCAAAGTCGGTCTGACCGTCACTGAAATCATGCCTGCCGCAGGCGAAGGTCGCATAAAAGCCTTGTATATCATGGGGGAAGACCCGGTCACAAGTGATCCTGATAGCAACCATATCCGGCACTGCCTTGAGGTTTGTGATCTGGTTGTCTTGCAGGAAATTTTCCCTTCCGAGACATCTGATTATGCCGATATCCTCCTGCCTGGTGTAAGTTTTACAGAAAAAACTGGCACATTCACCAATACCGAGCGCCGGGTTCAGCTGGTACGCCAGGCCATCCCCCCTGTGGGTCAAGCCTGGCCTGATTGGAAAATTATCTCTGATCTGGCGAAGCGCATGCTTGCCAGCGGAAACCGCAAACCTGAAGCGGCTCCCTTTGCCGGTTGGGATTATGCCAGCACTTCTGCAATTATGCAGGAAGTCGCCGCGTTAACCCCCAGCTACGCGGGGATAACCCATGCCCGCTTGGAGCGCGGGGACCGTTTACAGTGGCCTGTCAAGGATGAGTCTCACCCTGGCACACCGATCCTTCACACCACCCAGTTTGCCCGTGGTAAAGGCAAATTCATGCCAATTGAGCATATCCCCCCTGCTGAAATGCCCGATGACAGCTACCCCATGCTGTTGAATACCGGCCGGGTGTTGTATCATTGGCATGGTGGTCAAATGACCCGCCGAGCCCAGGGTTTGGTCACCGTGTACGATCGGGCTTTGGTCGAGATTAATCCGGTAGATGCTGCTCATAAAGAGCTGGAGGACTGCTGTCGAGTGCGCATCACTTCGCGGCGGGGCACTATGGAAGCTGAAGCCTGGGTCACAGATCGCGTTCCCCCCGGCATGGTATTCGCCAACTTCCACTTCCCCGAATCGCCCACCAACGCGCTGACTCTGGCCGCCCTGGATCCTGTAGCTAAAATCCCTGAATATAAAGTGTGCGCTGTGCGCCTGGAGAAAGTTTAAAAATGGATGTCAAAAAAATTTATACTTATGCTTTACAACGTGAATACGAAGGAAAGCGCTTCTTCGAGCAAAATGCTGAACGGTTGAGTCATGCTGCCGCGGTGGGTGCTTTTAAGAACCTGGCTCTAGAAGAACAAAAACATATCGATTTCATCACGAGCCTGCTCGAAGCATCCGAAAAAGAAAATAGCCCGGAAAAGGTGATGGGCCCTGAAATCGGAGAAGCTGGCTTCTTTTCACAGCGTCTCATCTCAGAAGCCCTTGACCAAACCGTTATTGAAGCCATGGTGCCCGATTTACCTGTCTTACGCATGGCTTACCTGATCGAAAAAGATTTCGCAGAATTTTATGAGTCAGCTGCCTCGAAAGCTGAAGGTGAAGCGAAGCGAGCATCTAAGCATGCTGGCAAACTGGGAGCGCGGGCATGAACGGCTGTTTAAGATGTTGCATGATAGAGCCTTTGAGCTGTATGCTGACATGCCTTGGGGAGGTTGACTTAATTTTGGAGGAATGAATGCACAGGCAGCGACTCGGCTTGGCACTGGGTGGGGGTGGCGCTCGTGGGTTAGCCCATATCGGTGTGTTAAGGATTTTTGAGCAAGAGCATATCCCGGTTGATTTTTTGAGCGGCTCCAGTATGGGAGGTGTCATCGCTGCCGCTTATGGCGCTGGAGTTTCCACAGAAAAGTTGGAATCCGTAGCCCTGGATTTTTCTAGTCCCGGGAAAATGATGCGCTTGATGGATGCCAACCCGCTCCGCCGGGGCTTGTTAGATGGAAAACGAGTGCGTGCTTATCTGGTTGATCAGCTGGGCTTAGATCTGCAGTTTAACCAATTAAATATACCAGTCGCCCTGACAGCCACAGATTGCTTGCGTGGGGAATCGATTATCCTTAAACAAGGCTCTGTGATCGACGCGGTCATGGCTACCTGTGCCTTTCCCGGAATTTTCCATGCTTTCAAGATCGGAGATCGATGGCTTTTAGATGGGGGCATGCTCAACAATGTCCCTGTGAGCGTAGTGAAAATGCTGGGTGCACAGGTAGTGATTGCCGTTGACGTTACCACTTCCTCTCAAGTTTCTGAAATCCCCGAAAAACTCGAGCAGGTACACCACCTGCCTCCCATTTTTCCCCAATTGGCAGAAGATATCTACCAGGCGTCCATGATCATGACGAATGAAATAACTCGCATGCGCCTAAAGAAATCCCCACCCGATTTGGTCATTTACCCCCAGATTCCGGATGAGATTTCCATCTTCACCGGGTTTTTCCAGGCGGCTGAGATAATCGCTGCTGGCAAATCCACTGCCAGGCAGCCTTCTCCCAACAATCGTTAATTTGATCGAAAAAATGCATGCCTCATAATCCAGTTCTCGCAGACGCTCGCTTAGCAGTTGTTCAACGCTTGAGGTTGCTGCAGCCAGAGGTCAGCCAGGTGTGGATAAACCTGATCTACCAAAAAATTTCTGATCCTTATGGAAAGTTGTCCCAGCAGGAGCTTTCAATTTCCACTTCTCAAGGCATATCTGCCATCTTGGATGCTTTAGCCGATGGGAATACCCGAGCGATTGAATTTTATATTGAATTTCTCAGTCAAACCCGTATCCGACAGGATTTTTCCATCCAGGATATCACCCGTGCTTTGATGCTGGTTCGACAGGTTTTACTATCTTATATTCGAAAAGAGACGGATGACTCATCGAATATTGAACAGGATCTGGATGAGGTCTTGCAGGCCTTGATCAGCCGTTTTGCATTCCAATATGCCGGAGCATTAAATCAGGTATTAGCTCGAGCAGCAGCAGCAGGCCCATGCCTTGAGCGAAGAAAATAAACGTCTGTATCTCGAGACCCGCAAGAACCTGGTTGAAAGCCAAAGCCTTCAGCGCGTCATGGCTGCTCTGCTGCAGGAACACAGCCTGGATGAAGTTCTCAATATTGTCTGCACAGAGGCCATCTCGTTGACCAATGCTTCTGGCTGCACGATTTCCCTGATAGAAGCCGATGGATGGCTGAAACCTGCATTTTCTCTTGGCGAAGGTACTTTCTCTTTTGATAATGCACCGATCGCCAGTCCATTGCTTGAAATGACTCTTGAATACATCTCAGCTTGGTTTCACATTGGAAGAGGAACAAGGCTGCCTGTTAGTCGTTCCCCTTCGTGATAAAGGGAAAATCATGGGTGCCCTGACGATTTCTCATAAATACAGGCAATTTACGGATGAAGATCTGCTCATCATGAGCCGGTTTGCTGATCCGGCTGCCATCGCCATTGAGAATGCGCGTTTATACCAGCAGCTTGAACGTGTTGCCATCATCGAGGAGCGCAACCGCTTAGCGCGTGAGCTTCACGATTCGGTCACCCAATCCTTATATGCGGTCACCCTCTATGCTGAGGCGGCCACCCGCCTGCTATCCTCCGGCGATATTGCCGGAGCTAATACCAATCTCAAGGCGCTTAGCCAAACCGCACAAGAAGCTGTTAAAGAAATGCGCCTATTAATCTTTGAGCTTCGTCCCCCAGTCTTGGAAAAAGAGGGCTTGGTGGCAGCTATCCAGGCTCGCTTGGAAGCGGTTGAAGGGCGAGCCGGATTGAAAACTGAGCTGGTTGTGAATTTTCATGACCGGCTGACCCCAGAAATCGAAGAAACGTATTACCGCATCATCCAAGAAGCCCTGAACAATATCTTAAAACATTCCCAGGCCCAAAAAGTCTGCGTCACTCTCATCCAGGAATCAAATTCGGTCATCCTTGAGATTGTTGACGATGGGGTTGGTTTTGATTTGGCCTCCGCCAGTGAACGTGGTGGTTTTGGACTAAAAAGTATGTCAGAACGTGCGGAGAAGTATAATTGCCAATTAAAGATCAGCAGTGAACCAGGAAAAGGAACCCGCATCCACGTGGAAACCAGGTTATGAAAGATACTATTCGTGTCCTGCTTGTAGATGATCATGAGATTGTTCGCAAGGGGATTATCGCTTTGCTTGCCACTGAAGATAATATCCAGGTTGTTGGAGAGGCTGGCAATGGCGAAGAAGCCATTTTGCAGGCAAAAGCTTTGGAGCCTGATGTCATCCTCATGGATTTGGTAATGCCTGCCATGGACGGAATCCAGGCGATTCAACAGATAAAATCCTGGAAACCCGATGCACGCATTTTGGTCCTGACCAGCTTTGTCGAAGACAGTAAAGTATTCCCAGCCATCAAAGCTGGTGCGCTGGGATACCTGCTCAAAGACTCGCATCCCAACGACCTGATACAGGCAATCAACCGGGTTTACCAGGGAGAAGCCTGGCTCCACCCGCTCATCGCCCGTAAGGTTTTACAGGAATTGTCGACCACGACAGAAAAAGAGCTGTCGGAAAAACCCCATGAGGGCAGCCTCACCTTGACGGAGCGCGAAACCGAGGTTTTACGCCTGGTGGCGCAGGGTTTAAGCAACCAGGAGATTGCTGACCGGTTGGTCATCAGCGAAGCCACCGTTCGAACGCATGTTTCCAGCTTGCTCAATAAGCTCCATCTGGCAAGCCGTACGCAAGCTGCTCTTTATGCATTGAAGCAAGGCTTAGCCTCGCTTGATGATTAGGGAGGAAAAATGGGAGGCGATCTTCTGGTCCAGTTACAGGCGATCGATCAGGCGGTTCTGATAAAGGCCGTTCGCAAGGATCAACATGACCCGGATTTGGTGATTTCCGATTGGACGGTCGAACCGGTCAGTCATGAGATATTGACCGACACCACCGCCGGCCTATTCCGTTTCACAGGGCAAGGCCAAAGTGCGAAAGGAGGGATCCGACCCTGGACAGTGGTCCTGAAATGTATAAACAACCCTAAACAGTCGAGCCTCCAGCCACGCGATACGTTCTACTGGCGACGTGAAACCCTGGCATTCCAATCCGGCTTGCTAGATGACCTGCCGCCCAGCGTGCGTGCCCCGGCTGCTATGGGGTGATGGAAAACGGAAATGGAGCTTGGGTATGGTTGGAGTATATACAGGAAGCGAACGGCAAGCAGTGGTCCCTAGATGATTTCCAGCGCACAGCCCGAAAGTTGGGGAGTTTCCAAGGCGCGTACCTGTGTGGTACTCCTCTCCCCAACCAACCCTGGCTCTGCGGGCCATTCTTCGGCATCGGCTGGGCGGAACAGAATGGGTGGTCAGGTTTTATGAGCCCCGAGTTCGAACGAAATGCCTGGAAGTCGCCAATCGCATATGGCGAACTGAATGACAAGCAGAAATTGCGATTGCTTCAGCTAATCGTGGAAAATCTGCGCTTTGACCTGGTCAACACCCGCTTACCGCAGGTGCTCTGTCATAATGATGTGCATCTTAAGAACCTGATTTGGGCATCCTCACCCCAAACAGAAGAGAAGGAGTTGATCATTCTTGATTGGGCTTTCACAGGTCCAGGTGCCGCAGGCAACGACCTGGGCGGGCTGCTTGGAAACAGCTTGTATTTTTTCGATTACAACCCTTATGATGCAGAAACGCTCGAAGCTGCCCTGCTGGAAGGTTATCTTGCCGGGATCGCCGATCATCGTGTAGAGATCGACCCGCGCCTGGTGCGGTTAGGTTACCTGATTTCACTATCCTTCTGGATGGAATACCTGCCGGGTTGGACACCCTTCACCCTGCCTCCAGATTCTGGAGCCAATGTACAGGCTATGTTCGGACATTCAGCCAAAGATTTGCTGTCAAGCTGGGTGCATATCAATACATTTTGCCTCGACCGAGCAGATGAAGCGCGCAGCCTGATCAAGCTGCTTGATCTGTAAACGGATAGGTCATTGATCCGGAGTCCTAACAGTCTACAACATTTGTTGTAGGTAAATTCCAGATTCTCCCTCATTCAGATTAAGAAAATCCATCCTTCCCACCGATGTATGCAACCACCAAGAAGGATATACTTCAGCCATCAATTTTGTGATTTTTTACACAATCAAAACCTTGCATCAATCATTGAAATTTGCAAAGTAAACCCTTTTAGATTTTTAGTGAGGTTCTTAGTGATGAATGATATGAATCTCGAAAAGAACCGAACCATCCGTGTGCTCATTGCTGACGACCGGCCCCCGGCTCGTTCAGCAATGCGGGCATTATTAACCGCTTTGGAATCCGTGATGCACCCGGTTTGCCCCCGAATCGATCCACTCAATCCTACATCAAACTCCAACCAGCATACTGACCACGCATCCAACCTCCCCCATATCCTCGTAGTAGCAGAAGCCTGCCAGGGGGCGCAGGCTGTGGAGCAAGTTGAGAAATTTCATCCAGATGTCCTCTTGATCGATGCGCGCATGCCCGTGTTGAACGGCATGGAAGCCACCCGCTTGATCAAAGATCGCTGGCCGAATACACGCGTCCTGATGTTAAGTATGTATCGAAATTATGAGCTCGAAGCCTATCAGGCCGGAGTCGATGGTTTTCTCCTAAAAGGCTGCCCGGCTGAAGAGCTGTTGGAAGCCATCATTGGTAAGCCTGGAACAGCAGAAATAGTTTAAAACACCACAAGGAAATCGCAATGAGTCAACCGATATATTATCTTCTTCTCGTAATTGGCAGTATCTTCTGTGCTTACCGGATGATGACCTCAAAAAATATCTTATCCGCAGCGCTGTACCTGGCTTGTGTTTCAGCCATGACATCTGCAATTTTATATATGCTGGGAGCCACCCAGGTTGCTGTGATTGAGCTAAGTGTTGGTGCCGGGCTGGTAACCGTCTTGATGGTTTATGCCATCAGCGTTGTCGGTAAAGATGCTTCAGATCCAGCTCCGATTATTCCCAGGGGATTCGCCGCCCTCCTCTGCTTGGGAACTATCGGAATCCTCCTTTGGGCTTGTCTCCCGCTCATCCCAGTCTCGGTATCGAGAACCGCCCAACCATTAATCATCACGCTCTGGCAAGGCCGGGTGCTGGATGTCTGGATCCAGGTGGTTCTCCTCTTTTCAGGTGTGATGGGCATCTTAGGATTGCTGGCAGAACAAGCCGTCCGAATACCAGATTTGAACAACACCACCCAAACAGGAAAATGACCTATGACACTATCTGCTGAAAACATCCTATTAATCGGCGTTTTCGGATTGCTCGGGATCGGTTTATATGGCCTCCTGACGATCCGCAATCTGATAAAAATCGTCATGGTCCTGCAGCTCCTGGTAAAAGCCGCCATCATCGGGTTAGTCCTGGCTGGTAAAGTGAGCGGACAGATCGACCTTGGACAGAGTACAGCCGCTACGGTGCTTGTTGCTGATACGATGGTTGCCGTGGTTGGGTTGGCCTTGGCAGTCCAGATCCGACTGCGCTGGGGCACCTTGGATATCAGTGTGTTGTCAAAACTAAAAGGCTAAAAATGGTTAACCCGCTCATTCTCACAACAATCTTCTTGCCCTGGCTTGGTGCTGTAGCCATTTGGGCAATCCACGACCGCAACCCTCGCCTGCAGCATGCTTTGGCGGTAGGTATCAGTCTCCTGGCTGGTTTGGCTGCCCTCGCCATCCTTCCTTATATATCCAGTCAAGAGACCGCTGTTTTTTCACTCACAACCCAATCCGTTTCCCCTTCAACTTGGGGAAGCCTTACTTTTGTTCCGGATGCAATGGGGGTTCTTCTAACCGTGATTGCCACAGTGATTGGCAGTTTTGCGATCATCTTTTCTGTCGAATATATGCATGGCGAAGCTCAGCTCGGCAGGTACTATGCACTCATCCTGATATTTATTGGCGCCATGTCTGGGCTGGCTTTGACAGGCAGCCTGCTTTTCTTATTCTTCTTCTGGGAAATCACTGCCCTATGTTCGTATGCCCTGATTTCTTTTTACAACGATGACCCCAAAGCCGTAGCAGGTGGTATAAAAGCCCTGGTCATCACCCAGCTTGGCGGTGTTGGGCTGCTTGGAGGTGCTTTGGTTATTGCTGCAAACCTGGGCAGTTATGATATCCCCAATTTCCTGGCTAATTCTCAGGCGCTCTCACCAGCATTATTAGCCTTTGTGGCATTTGCCTTCTTAATTGCTTCCGCTGCCAAGTCGGCGCAAGTGCCTTTTCAAACCTGGCTGCCCGATGCCATGGAAGCCCCCACGCCCGTCAGTGCGCTGATCCATGCCGCTACAATGGTGAACGCTGGTATTTATTTACTCTTCCGTTTCTACCCTGCCTTTGCCTCCGTACCAGGCTGGAAGACAGCCGTGGTGGTTGTTGGGCTCCTGACCGCTTTCCTGGCTGCCCTTATGGCTGCAGTGGCCGGTGATCTCAAACGTGTTCTCGCTTACTCAACAATAAGTCAGCTCGGGTTCATGGTATACGCTATTGGTGTCGGGGGTGTATTTGCTGCTCAGTTTCACCTTTTCAGCCATGCAGTTTTCAAAGCCCTCCTCTTCCTGGCAGCCGGAGCAGTCATCCATAGCATTGGAACCCGCCAGATGGATCGGATGGGCGGACTTGGAAAAGAAATGCCTTTTGTCCGCACCGTCTTCATCATCGGTGCTCTGGCCTTGGCTGGCATTCCAATCCTGAACGGCTTTTGGAGCAAGGAATTGATCCTGGAATCAGGTATAGAAGGTGGTCCCCAGTGGGCTTATCTGTTCATGCTGGCTACTGCGGGCATCACCGCCTTCTATTCAATGCGCATGGTATGGATGGTTTTCTATGGTGAGCCGGCTGATCCATCTCGGCATGTTCACGATGTTAAAGTTGCCATGCGAGTGGCATTGATACCGTTGGCTTTTGGAGCTTTCACGACCTGGCTCCTGGCAGGACCTCTCTCGAAAGCTTCAGCCCTCAGCTTACCTTTTCATGAAATTCATGAAATGTCAACTCTTGAGCTCGCCCTTGAGATTCTGACAGCCCCTTCCACCTGGATCACCGTTTCGATCATTGCCCTCGGGTTATTGATTTACCTCTTCCGCGGCAAACTCAGCTGGCTTTCAAACCGCTTGGCATGGCTTAGGTTTGCCGCACAGAACAGTTTTGGCTTTGAAAAGATCAACCAATTCATTGTCGCAGTCATCCAACACTCCGCAAGCCTCCTGCGCAAGACTCAAACGGGACAGTTGAATTGGAACCTGGCTGCTCTCGTGAGCTGCCTGGTGATCATCCTGATGATCGTTATCTGGAGTGTCTAAGATGAAATATCCTGTTTTTATCTGGATAATCCCGCTTCTCCTGATCGCTTCGCCTCTGGTTTATCTGGTAGGTCGCATTGAAAGCCGGTTGGACAGTACGGGCAAGAAAATACGCCTTGCTCCCTACCTGGCATTGGTTCCTCTTTTAGCTGCCTGGGTCTTCTATGGTTTTGCCATACAGTCCTTCAGCCTTTCAGGTGCAACAACATTTTTATTCGAAGCGATTTGGCTGCAGGTGGATGGCATCAGTCTTTTATTAGCCGCCATCGTATTGGGTCTAGGTACCCTGATGGTTCTTTATTCCATCCCCTATATGGCTGGAGAACCGGGCGAAGAGAAATATTATGCCATGCTCCTGGCTATGCTTGGCGTTATGATTGGTTTAGGCTGCACTCGCGATTTATTCAACCTTTGGGTATGGTTCGAAGCCATGGCAGTTTCTTCTTACTTGTTGGTGGCATTTTATCGCAATCAACCCGAATCCTTGGAATCAGGCATTAAATACCTGGTTCAATCTGCCACTGGCTCCGTGCTCGTCATCTTGGGGATTGGGCTGGTATTGTCCCAAACAGGCACTTTGGATCTGGCAATCATCTCAGAATCGGCTCAACCCACCCCGCTCCTCGCCGCTGCAGGAGTTCTGTTCCTGATCGGCTTTGGTGTTAAAATCGCCCTGGTGCCGTTGCACACCTGGCTCCCCGATGCGCATTCCCAAGCGCCCAGCGGGATCAGCGCCATGCTCTCGGGCGTTGTCATTGAAACCGGCTTGATTGCTCTTATCCGCATCCTCAGCGCTCTGAACAATGTTGCCTCCTGGGGACTGCTCCTGGCTGGTTTTGGAGCTCTGAATATGCTCTATGGCAATCTCTTAGCGCTCAAGCAAACGCATGTAAAGAGGCTTTTAGCTTTTTCTAGCCTCAGCCACATGGGATATATTCTCTTAGGGATCGGTTTTGCGATTGACTCAGGGCTCTTTCTAGGAGCTCAAGGCGCCTTCTTTCACATCATCAACCATGGAGTCATGAAAGGGTTGGCTTTCCTTGCTGCAGGCGTATTTATCTATATCGAACATCATCATACTGGAAAACAATCTCCTTTGTTGATCAAAGATTTAGCCGGATTGGCAAAGCAATATCCCATTCCCGCTCTTGCTTTGAGCCTGGCTGTTTTGGGTTTGGGAGGCCTGCCGCCCTTAGCAGGTTTCATGTCGAAGTGGCAGATTTTCTTAGCAGGCTTTGAGGTCCAAAGTGGATGGGCAAGCAGCCTGGTGATCTTCGCCGCCCTCAATTCAGTTCTCTCATTGGCATACTACGCACCGCTCGTTAACACCCTGTATCGCCAAACCCCAAGCACCCCCGAGAGGGAGAAAATAAAAATCCCTGCGGCGATCTTAACACCTCTGGTAATTCTCTCCCTTCTGATCATTGTCTTCGGCTTGCTGCCCGGTCTGATGGATTGGTTGACGTACCCGGCCGCTCAGGCTCTGGTGATGGGTTTAGCAAAATAGAGGATAATTAAGATATGGTCTCTTACGAATCTAAAGGATGAACTACGATGGATATCTTACTTTACCCCCCCGTTGCTTTTACGATCAACCTCCTCCTGGCAGGGATTTTACTTGCCTTTGGCAGGTTCCTGGCAGGTTCCAGCAAATCAAATGAGTTGAAATCCTCTTCATACACAAGTGGCGAGGCTGCTCCGTCAGGACAGGTGGCCCCCGGGTATAAACAGTTCTTTGTCGTTGCCCTCTTTTTTGCTGTTCTTCATTTGGGAGTTCTGATGGTCGGGAGTGGCGGCGTGAATTGGCTCAATGGTGTCTACCTGACTGGATTAGTGTTAATATTACTGGCTCTCATATTAGGTTAGAGGTAAAGCATATGCAAAATAATTGGTTTCCGATCTTTGAAAAACTAAAAACCTGGGCGAGAAGTCGAACTCCCCTTGGGCAATCCATTTCAATAGCGGCTCCTGCAACGGCTGTGACATCGAAATTCTGGCAACGTTGACACCGCGCTATGACCTGGAGCGCTTCGGTGTCAAGCTGCAAGGCAGCCCCCGCCATGCAGATATCTTGATCTGCACCGGTCCAGTCACTCGCCAGGCCCGCGAACGGTTGATCCGCACTTACGAGCAGATGCCCGCGCCTCGCTTTGTGGTGGCTGTTGGGTCCTGTGCCCTTTCTGCCGGGGTTTTTCAGAATTGCTATAATGTTGTCGGCTCGATCGATGAGGTCATTCCGGTTGATGCCTTTATCCCCGGCTGCCCGCCGCGTCCCGAAGCCATTATTGATGGCTTAGTAAAGCTGCTGCAGAGCCTTCAAACCGCACCAGGCACCAATAACCAAGACCAGGTCTCAGTGGAAAAAAGCCTATCCAGGCCGGCTTCGAACCTGATGAGGATTGAGTAGAACCAGGAGAATTTTTGATGAATACGTTGACATCTTTAGAACAAGCCGAAAAAATCCTTGCTCCCTGGACCAAAGAAGCCGCCAGGCCAGAGCCAAACCGCCTGGATATCATTATTTCCGGGGATGATGTCTTTGCCTGCACGGCTGCCTTGAAGCAAGAATCTTGGGGATACCTCTCTGCCATTACTGGCCTCGATTTAGGTCCCGAAGCTGGCGCGCTGGAAGCGCTTTATCATTTCTGCCACGGAGCAGCCATTACCACCCTGCGAGCCCGCTTGCCCCGCCAGGGAGGCAGTGTTCCCACCCTATATCCGCTTTACCCTGTCTCGAGCTTCTTCGAGCGAGAGCTCTCGGAGATGTTCGGGATCACCGTCATCAACACCCCCGATTCAAACCGCCTCTTCCTACCTGATGATTGGCCTGTTGGCGTCTTTCCGATGCTCAAAGAATTTGATCCCAAAGTTGAGCAGCCCCGCATGGAAACTTCTTCCCAAACATTCCCATCTCAAGACGGTCAAAAGTTCTACGTTCCCATTGGCCCTCAGCATCCAGCGTTGAAGGAACCGGGGCATTTTGAATTCACAGTCGATGGGGAAGTGATCACGGAAGCTCGCATGCGCCTGGGCTACGTCCATCGCGGCATTGAAAAAGCCGTTGAGGGACAAAATTGGGTTCAGAACCTGTACTTATTGGAGCGCGTCTGTGGCATCTGCTCCCATACCCATGCGACAGCCTATGTTATGGGGGTGGAGCGCCTGGCGGGCGTAGAAGCGCCTTTACGCGCCCAGGCCATTCGTGAAGTGATCGCCGGGTTGGAACGCATTCACAGCCACCTGCTTTGGTTGGGCGTTTCGGCACATGAAGCCGGTTTCGACACCCTTTTCATGTATTCCTGGCGTGATCGTGAAACAGTTATGGATATCCTCGAAGCCCTCAGCGGGAACCGGGTCAATTATTCCGCTAACATCATCGGCGGGGTAAAATTCGATATTTATCCCGAGCAAGCTGCCACCATCCGGACTGGGCTGGAATATTTAGAGGAGCGCATTCGCCATTACCTGGATATCGTCACCAGCGACACCCTCTTCTTGAATCGCACCCGCGGCGTCGGCCAGATCAACCTTGAAGAGGCTACCCATCTGGGTCTCTTAGGTCCAACCGCGCGTGCCTCCGGTGTCGTGCGCGATGTACGTGTAGAAGCTCCCTATGGCCCATATACCCGCTACCCTGTCTCGATCGTTACCAGTGAGGCCGGAGATTTGGAGGCCCGGTTTATAGTGCGGTTGAAAGAATTGTTTGTCACCATCAATGCCATCCGTACCATCCTGGATAATCTACCTGAAAGTGAATTGTCGGTCAGGGTTCCCCGGCGTATCCCTGCTGGGGAGACGATCAGCCGTGTGGAGGCCCCGCGTGGTGAGGCATTTTATTTCATCAAGAGCAATGGCTCCGATAAACCTGAGCGCATCAAAATTCGCACTCCCAGCCTCTGTAATTGGACTGCCGTCCTCTCCAAAGCCCCAGGCAGCCAATTAGCCGACGCACCCTTGCTGATTGCCGGCATGGACCCCTGCTTCTCGTGCAATGATCGCATGATCACTGTAAAAAGATTGGAGCATAGCTAATGTTTTCAGCGCTTCAACCGCTCGCGCAAATTTTACTTTTTCCCGCTGGCCTGTTCTTGATCATCAATGGCATTGTGATCGAATGGATTGACCGCAAACTCGTCGCCCGTCTCCAGAACCGCATCGGGCCGCGCTGGTTCCAGCCCCTGGCCGACCTGGTCAAGCTCCTTGCCAAGGAAGAAATTCTGCCCACGGCTGCCAATCCCTGGCTCTTTATCGGGCTGCCTTTGATCGCCCTGGCTGGTTGTCTCACCGCTGCTCTGTATGTGCCTATCATGGGGCTCCAGCCTGCTTACAGCTTTTCCGGTGACTTGATCGTAACGTTATACCTGCTCAGCCTGTTGACCCTGAGCAAAGGTATCGCTGGCTGGAATACCACCAACCGCTTTTCTCTGGTAGGTGCGACACGCGGGTTCACGCAGTTATTTGCCTACGAGGCCCCTTTCCTCCTCGCCTTATTGGGACCAGCGATCGCCGCAAGAAGCTGGCAGATCGACACGATCATCCAGCGGAATGCCGGCTCTTGGATTATCTTGACCCAGCCAATTGGTTTCTTGGTTGCCCTGATTGGCTTGATGGGGAAACTGGAGCTACCGCCCTTCGATGCCCCTGAAGCGGAGACCGAGATTGTCGCTGGAGCCATGACAGAATACAGCGGCCGCGGCCTGGCATTGTTTAACATCGCCAAATCGGTCGAATTTGTGGTCGGTCTCACCCTGGTCGCTGCACTTTACTTGGGAGGGGTGAACAATCCCCTGGAATATCTCCTTAAAACGCTCTTCATCCTGGTAATTTTGATCAGCTTACAAACCTTGCTGACCCGCCTGCGCATTGATCAAACAGTAGGCTTGTGGTGGCGTTTTGGAGCAATTTTGGTATTAATCCAATGGTTGGTTCTTATTGTCTGGAAAGCGAGTGTCTTATGAGATTCGGTACGATGTTGTCTGATATTTTCCAATCCCTCTTCCAGGCTCCAGTGACTCAGAAGTATCCCTTCGAGCGGACAGAGAACCCTCAACGCCTGCGCGGCAAGCTCACCTGGGACCCTGACCGCTGCAGCGCCTGCTCCTTATGTGCAAAAGAATGCCCGTCGAATGCCCTCGAGGTAATCACAGTGGACAAGGCGAACCGGCGTTATGTCATGCGCTATCAGGTTGACCGCTGCACCTTCTGTGCCCAATGCGTTCAAAATTGTCGTTTTAAGTGTATCCAGCTCTCGCCAGATGATTGGGAGCTGGCTACCTTGGATAAAAAATCCTTTACCCAATATTTTGGTAGAGAGACAGATGTCGACACCGTCTTGGCGGAGCTTGGCGATCCAAACGCTGAGCTGCCTGGCGCCGACTGACCGCCTCAGCATCCTGGGCGTTGGTTCAGAGCTGCGTGGAGACGACGCAGTTGGTTTGGAAATCGCGACGCGTCTTCAACCCAGGCTTCAGAGTTTCACCTGCCAGGTTATCATAGCTGGAGCTTCACCTGAAAATTTCACCTCTCTTTAAGAAGCTTTCAGCCTACACTGGTACTGCTTATCGACGCCGCTCAAATGAATGAGCTGCCCGGTACGATCCGCTGGCTCACCCCGCAGGAGATTGCTTCCTTACCCGCCACGACCCACGCGCTTCCCCTGAATTTACTTTCCCAGTATCTGCAGAACGAGCTCAGCTGCCAGGTTGCACTGATTGGCATCCAACCCCAACAAACCGAATTTCAAGCTCCCCTAACACCAGAAATCCAACTCGCCGCGGTTGAGGTGGTGGAAGAAATTGTCAAACTGATTGGTTCAACCTAATACTTGCGGCTAAACAGCTCATTCCACTCGCAGCACCTCCAATAGATCACGCGCGCGTGACGAGAACCCTATGCAGATCTCGAGCTCGCCTGGGTAAAATTTCGCCTCAATATCCGGGATGACTTCGTTGGTGTGGAAATCTAGCAGTACCGGATCGAAGCGCAGATCGGCTCTAATTATGGCTTCCAGAGCGTCGCTGCGATATGGCGCTCGGTTTCGGGGTGGGTGTTGTAGTAGTAGACGGTTACGATCGTCCCATCCGGGCGCTGCACCGTGCGCGGATAGCCCAAGTCAGAGCAGCCGCCATCATCCCGCAGGTGAAGCACTTCTCCCCAGGTCTTGCCGCCATCGGAGCTCAAGCGCGCCTGCATGCCGAACGGCGCTGCTCGGTAGCCGTACGTCAGGCATACGCGCCCATCCTGGAGCAGGACCATCGCCGGGGGGTTCCCGCCAGAGCCTGCATCGGGCACAGGCCGGTTCAAATAATGCCATGAAGCGCCATTATCAGTCAATTCATACAGATCGATCCAGGTGGGCACCACTTCAAACTCTCCCACTGCCACGTTGCAGCGGATGGCAGCCAGGAGATGTTGATCATCCAGGCGGACGCTGGAGGGCATGATCAGGTGATTTGTGGCTGATGTCGCCACCCAGGAGACAAAATTGAAGCTCTTCCCACCATCCGTGGTGCGCGCCATGAACACACCCGCTCCCTCGTCGCCATTATCCCGCGAGGCGGTCAAAAAGAGCATACAGTCGGAAGGTCCATTGACCAGATAATCGGTCCGCGCTTCG
Organism: uncultured Chloroflexia bacterium; assembly: GCA_963754615.1. GTDB lineage: Bacteria > Chloroflexota > Anaerolineae > Anaerolineales > UBA4823 > CAVVUF01. The sequence goes on from CAVWGW010000012.1 coordinate 661,847, forward strand.
ATGCCGGGCTGTCCAAACATGGGCAGGCTGTAGGGACCTTGCCAGGTATGCGCCCGGTCGTATGAAATGTAAAACCAGGCAGTTGTGCCAGTGCCCAGGCCAGTACGGGCGCACATTAACGCTGAAATCAGGATGGGTGAAATTGATCCCCCCCGGGCATGGTCTGGGTAGGGGTTCCAGCTTCAGCTCGATGGCTTTAGCGACCCATAGGTCCGGGACCATGTGCTCGTCAGCAGAAAAGCCGCGATCACCCGGAGAAGGCGCCGGAGTACGGATCGTCTTCCAGGTGCGACCGCCATCCATGCTGCGTGCCTGGAGTGGGTAGGCGGGCATTTCTTCGGTGCGGGCATGAAAGCCTGCATGGGCCTGGTGGTAGCACTGCGTAAAACTGACCACCAGCTCATCGCCCCAGCGCCACATGCCATAATTCGCTGGCCAGCCAGCGAAACGCTCCTTTTCGAGATAAACAATCAGGTGTTCTTTTTGCATTGTAGTTTCCTTCTCAGGTAAAAAATGAATGGGTTAGCCAGCTACATTTTTCTTTATGATCCAAATTTCAGAGATTTCCTGCCCCGCTCCCAGGCCTCCTTTGCCCGGTTGGCGAAATAGCGCCAATTCCAGGCTGCCCTGGTGGGTTGCTTCCCAGGGAATATCGAATTCCAGCGGTTCAGGGGGGATTTTCTTGGTGATAAATGGGTGGATTTCAATCGTCTCATTCGCCACAAGCCGCACTTTGATCTCCTCTTCCGTATCTGAATAGACTACCCGCACCTGGTAGTGCGAATCGGTATCCAGGTTGGGGAAACGCAGCCTGAAAGGCGTTTCGTTCAACGCGCAGGTATAGCCTCGCCAGGCGCGGCGGATGGGCAGTGGCATTTTCCAATAAGGGAAGCGGCGCATCGGAGAATCATAGAAACCGGGGTCATCTTCATAGGGTAAACCCGGGACGATGTATGGGCAGGCGTAGGCATTGCTCAGATCAAGGTAATAGCCTCCAGGACCAGGGTTGGTCCATTCCGTTATTTGCCGGATCTGGTCCTGGCGCTCCCCTTCGTCCGGAAGTGCCCTGATGTGAGAAAACTGATCTTTCAACCACGGGCTGTCGTTAAGCGGGTAGTCCAGGCCGTCCAGGTTCGCTCCACGGACTTCCGACTGTGCGGAATAAAGGGGAACGCTAAGCTGCATGTGAATGCTCTGGAACAGAGCCTCTGCAAGTTGGTAGATGCGCCGTTGCCAGGCTGCATGGATTGGACTTGTGACACTTTTATCCAGGAACCCCTCTGCCTGATCGAGCGCCTTGAGTGATCCCAGGCGTTCAACCTGCCGCAGGCAGTCCATAGCTTGTTCTTCCAGGCCAGATTCGTAAAGCAAGCGGCTGCGAGTATAGGCATCATAATAAGCTCGATACAGCGGTTGCAAAAACCGCCAATTCTTGAGAAGGTGCGGCGAGGCAGCTTTTTCCAAATCCTGGAACTGCTGTAAGGTTGTATTTACCCCTGTGTTGGCTGCCAGGGGTCCCACCCAATTCTGCTCCAAGGCCAGCAAGCCGAGAGCAAATGCTTCCTTGAATTGTGAGCCGATAAAGAAGCGGCTGTACTGGCGCAGGATCTCCATCAGGTCAGCATCCGGATCCCAACCCAGGCAGCTCCAGATGGCTTTGTTGACATCGTCGTGGCAGCCTTCAGAATAGGTCAGAAAACCGACGACATCGTCTCCCATCTGGCGAAAGATAGCGGCCTGGCTCCTGGGCCTGGGGTTGATTGTCTCACGACCCTCAGTGAGAGCATAGGCCAAATCCCAATCGGGTACAGGGTACTGGCAGTCGAAGCTATGGGTGATATCCGGATAGTTGCGTAAGAGGTACTTTTCTGGGACCAGCTTGCGGAACTCATGGATCGGCATATGGATCCACGGCCCATAAACGACGCCGCTCAGCCAATCTGGATTTTCATTGCTTAAGATGGAGAGGAATTCTTCCCTCCATTCCTGATTAAAGCCCTGCGCCGAGATCCACATCTGCGCCTGCGGATGATAACGATGCAGCAGCTCCGTCTGCCGGGCCAACATCGGCATCAGGTATTTAGGGCGCGTATTTCCCGGATCGCCGCCAGGTACCAGGAGGGCATCAATGCGCGGTAGGCGCCGGTATACATCCTCCCATTCCTTTAGTGCAAACTCCACCTGCGCCGGGTCAGCATAATCATCATCCATGGCTGGGTACCAGATCCATACATCGACGCCGTAATTCGCCGCAATCTGCGACATCCCCTCCATCATCTGCAGGGGAGGCAGAGGGAAGTGCACGCTGTCGGGGAGGTCATCGGAGCGGGGAGGAATCAGCTCAATGGCATTGGCGCCAAAGATAACCAGCTCGCGGATGTACTGATCCCACTGAGTCAGGTCCCAGCCATCATAGGAGTTGGTCTTATCTCGATAACCTAGCTGGTGGCCGCGCAGGCGGTATTTTGGAGCCGTGGTGATTTTGAATCCATCCGGGAGCAGAATACTTCCACGGGTCATGGTTAAGTGGCGCAGCAGGAACCCCACACCATACAGTACCCCCCGGGCATCATTCCCGATCACATAGACTTTGGCTGGGCTGTTGTGTGCTGAGGTGAAGATGCAGTATCCATCAGCAGGGAATTCCTGAACCTCTGCCAGTTGGTGGGCTAAATCTGTATCGTTGAAAGGGTTCACGCGCATCGCCGCAGCCTGGCACAACACGATCAGTGGGGCATTCCCGGGCGTTGGCTGAGTGACTGTGGGCCAACGGATGCTTGTCCGTTTTCCCACTTCCTCAACGAGAACTTTTGCCGCTGCGTACTCTAACCCGCCAGGACCGGGGACCACCAGGACTGCGGCGCTGGTAAAGTCGAGCTGTGTGGTGCCTACCACATCAACCTTTTATCCCTGTCATGACGACACCCTCGACGAATTGGCGCTGGGCGAGGAAATACAGGAGCACCACAGGCATCACCATGAAGACTCCCAAAACCATCATATAATGCGTCCAATCTCTCCCAGTCTCAAAACGCTGCAGCGAGTTCAGCCCCAGCGCCAACGTCCAGACCGACCGCTTGGTTAGGAAGATCAGCGGCTGCAAGAACGCATTCCAGTTTTCCAAAACAGACATGATCGTCACTACGACCACGGCTGGCTTCGCCAGAGGCACCATGATCTGGAAAATAATACGCAGCCTGCCAGCCCCGTCAATCCGGGCAGCATCTTCCAGCTCTATGGGGATCGTACGGAAAAACTGCCGCAGTAAGAAGATAAAGAAAGCATCACCGAAAAAGGAAGGTACAATCAAAGGCAGTAAGGTGTTGACCCACTTCAGTTTCGAGAACATCACGTAAATGGGGATCATGGTCACCACGTACGGCAGCATTAGTGTAGTCAACAGCAGAGCAAAAGCGAGGTCGCGTCCCTTGAACCGCAGCCGGCCAAACGCGTAACCCGCCAGGATACAGCTGATCACGGTACCGATCGTGGAAAATACCGTGATAAGGATCGTGTTCTTCGCATAATTCAGCACGGGGACTGCGGTGAACACCTCGACATAGTTCTGCCAGCGAAATGGATCGGGAATAAGCTGGGGAGGAAAAACATAGACTTTCGCGGCTGACTTGAAGGAGGATGAGATCAGAAAAATAAAGGGCAGCAGCATACACAAGCCCCCGACACCCAAGATGGTGATCCCGATAATCTTGCTTAATCGTTTACTTTTGCGCATCTTTACTCCCCTCCTTCCACTTCATAGTAAACCCACGCTTTTTGGGTTCGGAATAACAAAAAGGTGAGGATCATGACGACGATAAACAGAATCCAGGCCATGGCGCTGGCATAACCATTTTTAAAGTACCCGAAGGCATTGCGGTATGTGTAGAGCACATAAAATAAGGCTGAGTTACCCGGACCGGCGGGATCGCTGGTGGTCTGACCGCTAAATAGAATATATGCTACCCCAAAAACCTGGAAGCTGGCGATGACGACCATGATGACTTGGAAGAAGATCACCGATGAAGTCATCGGCAGGGTGATGCTCCAGAACCTTTGCCAAGCCCCAGCGCCGTCTACTTCAGCAGCCCTCATAGAAGGTATCGGGAACCCCTTTGATCGCAGCCAGGAAGATCAATGCGGAATTTCCTAAGGCCCACAATTGGATCAAGACCACCGACGGGATGATCCACTTCGGGTCGGTCAGCCAACCGGGCGCATCCAGCCCCAGGAGGCGCAGGGGGTAGTTCACCGGACCAAATTCAGGATTCAATGCCCAGCGCCAGACCACGGCGCTGGCGGTGACAGGCACCAACGAAGGCAGGTACCACATGGTGCGGTAAATCGATATTCCTTTCAGATCTTGGCTCATCAGCAGTGCGATGACATAGGCAATGATCAAAGACAGCGGGATGAAGAGCACCGT
>CAVWGW010000013.1:0-567166 GCA_963754615.1 uncultured Chloroflexia bacterium
CACTTAACGAGCCAGCCGCCCGTCAGCGCACTGATTGCATAAAGGATGATTGCAAGCGGTGAATAAACCATTCCCACCAGCACAGTTTGGACGATACATAATGCAAACCCATTCGATCCATCTCCGTTATCTTGCCCGACGCACAGCGGCGTCATATTCAAGAGCAGTAAACCAAGCAAACTAAGAAACCAGGCAGCAATTCCCTGAACGAATATCCACAACCAGGGGCGGCGCAGCCAGCGGTTCTTTAAGAGATAAGGCAAGATGAGGCCCAACCCGAGGCTGGCCAGTAGGAGAATGCTACAGACGATGGTATAGGTAAGCCCGAAATATTCGTCCTTGTACAGCACCAAAGAAGCTGAAAGAAACAAGATGGATGGGATAGCGGTAAAAAATGCAGAGAACACATAGATGATGAAAGACATTTTTCTATATTCCTTTCAAGAAAAGTCCAATTCAACATTTGGCGACACCTTCCGGTAACCCTCTTCCGGCGGCACAAATCCCACCCCCAACGCCGAACCCAGCATCAGCACCGCCGAGCTTTGACTGCCTGCCAGCGCTACCGCCGCCGCGTCGCAGTCGTGCAGGAACGCCACCTGCACCGCCCGCCCGCTCGCACGGCTGACCTGCTCTGAGAACCAACCTGAGATGTCAGCTGAGAGCTTGTTGAGAGCGTAATACCCGCCGCGCTCCAGGTTCAGCGGCTTGCCATCCTGCACGTAAGCTGCCAGGCAGACCAGCACCTTGGGGATGAGCGGCTGCCCCTCAGGTACAGTGCAAATTGTCTCCACCAGGATGGCCACCATCTCCGCCGCCAGCTCAGCCGTCCTGCCGGGAGCGTTCAAATCCGACACCCACCTTGAAGGTAGAATTTCCAGGCCTCGCAGCGACCCGTCTGGGCTGAAAGCGGCCAACCCGCGCTTGGCTTGCGTCCCGCCGAAATCTGCTACGGCAGCTATCCCAGCCATTTCGCCAGGCAGGCTGCGCGCCACGCCGAGCAAGGGCAGGAAGGATGGGTATTCTGCAGCCTGCACCTGGATGGCCGATAAGCCGCAATGCTCAAACACCTCCGCCACCGCCCGGCAGATGACCTGCCCCAATGAGCCGTTCGCCAGCCCGCCGCCCAGGACGAGCGTCCCCACCTGCTCTCGCCAGTAATGCAGGTAAGCCGCTTCCCAGGGGTCGAGCGGGTCGGTCAGCTCGCCCGGGGAGAGAAGAATGGAAGCGAGCAGGGATCCGAGTCGCCTGCCATGTGTTTTCGCGATCCTCTCGCTGGCTATGCGCAAACGGGCGTCTGGCGAGTCAAGCAAGGCATTCAGCCGCACCGGGTAAGCCCCCTCCGCCATGCCCTCCAGCCCCAGATCGCGGGCTCGCTCCCGCATGAGGGCCAACAGCGCCGGCTGTGCAGCGGCCGCGTAGCCCGTCTGCCCGGCCAGATCAGGGTCTATGCCCTCCAGGGCAATGATCTTGCGCTGGTTCAGCGTGGCTAACGGCTGCAGGTGGTAGGGGTCGAAGAGAGGCATGCCCAATTCTAACATAGCGAGGATTTGGGATTGAACCACCAAGGACACCAAGAAACCTCAAGGGAAAACCTTAAAGAGGAATTGGAAAAATCGAAAATTGCCGATAAAGATCATCGGTGAAGAAGCGGATCTTTCTAAAAAAATCCGCCTTTTCCTTTTTTCCGCTCTTTCCGTGTACGCTCTTTATTTCTCTCTGTGGGCTTTACCCCAAAAAGTGGACAGAGAGTTAAGGGGAATGCTGGCCGTCGTTCTCGAACTGGTTGGGCGAAAGATAGCCCAAAGTCGAATGGCGTCTGACGGTATTATAAAATGCTGCGATGAATTCGAAAATATCTCCACTGGCCTCCATTCGGGTTTGGTAGTCTTTGTGGTAGATAAGCTCACACTTTAGGGTGCTAAAGAAACTCTCGATAACCGCATTGTCGTAACAGTTGCCGGTCCGGCTCATGCTTACCTGGATATGGTTAGCGACCAGTATCTGGTGGATCTGAGCACTGGCATATTGACTGCCCCGATCGGAATGGTGAAGCAAGCCTGGGTTCGGTTCACGTTCATAGAGCGCCATGCGCAGGGCATCTTCTACCAGATCAGCCGTGATTGCGGGTCCCATGCTCCACCCAACGATCCTACGCGAATACAAGTCCATGATTACAGCCAAGTACAACCAGCCTTCTCGAGTTGGAATGTAGGTGATGTCACTGACCCATTTGAGGTTGGGTCTTTCCGTTTCGAATTCGCGGTTCAGCAGGTTCGGTGCGATGGGAAAATCGTGTTTGCTGTCCGTTGTAGTCACTTTTCGCCGGTGCCTGCGTGCTTGAAGGCCCGCTAAACGCATCAAACGCGCCACCCGCTTGTGATTACACACCACGCCTTCCGCTCTCAACTCCGCCTGGATACGAGGGCTGCCATAGGTCCGGCGGCTCTTGGCGTATATGCGCTGTATATGCTCGATCAGCGCCTGATGGCTGTTTTCTTTTCCCTTCTTCTGGCGCACTCGCCATGCATAATACCCGCTCCGCGCTACGCCTAAGGCCCCACACTGCTGCCTGATCGCATATTTGTGCTGCTGCTTCTCGATGAACCGGTATTTCATCTCGCATCCTTTGAGTAGATCCCCAGCACTTTTTTTAGGATTTCCTTTTCCTGCCTCAGCTGAGCATTCTCTCGCTCCAACTGCCGAATGCGCGCTTCACTGTCAGGCAGGTTCCCATTCCCAGGAAAGGCTTCGCCTGGGTCTTTGGCCTGCTGCAGCTCTTCTCGCCATTTACCCAGCAGCCCCGCCGTGACCCCCAGCTCACGCTCTACCTGGCTCATGGACTTCTCACCCTTCTCATACATCTCCAGGGCATCCAATTTGAACTGCTTGCTATATTTCTTCCGCTTCTGGCTCATGTTGGTCTCCAAGTTGATTATATGTTCTCCTTAACTTGGTGTCCATTCTATGGGGTAAAGCCCACTGCGTGCTCAGCTCTCTCTGCATCTCAGCGTTAATCGTTTTATTTTATCAAATTCTTATCCCTCTCCTCCGGTTGGGTTTGCGCCAGCACAGTCTCGACCATCTCCTGCACAAAGCGTTCAGACTCAGACACCCAGGGTGTATGCCCGGAATGCTCAAACCAGATGATCTGTTTGTGCGGGGCATCCAGAAGCTCATAATACTGCTCTGCCAGCACCACCGGCGCATTGATATCGTGGCGACCGATCAAAAAGTAAACCGGAACATCCAACTGCGCGGCCTGGGTGCGGAAATCCACCTCCCATAACTGAGGATAGACGACTCCCAGCGTATCCAGCACGCCGCGGAACCAGCTAATTTTATCGTACAAGCCATATTCGGGTGCAGCCAGGTCGCGGAAGGTGTTGGCTCCATTATCCGCAATCGCAGGATTCTGGTTCATATAACTAAAGGTATCCATCAAGTAAGCAGCCTGCTTCCAGGCCACACCCTTTCCATAATAAGGCGGAGGGCCTTGATCGGTGAGCTTCTGCACCTGTTCCTGGTCGCCACGTTCCTGCGCCCAATTCAGGGCAAAATCGTAGCACATCAAATCATTCTCAAGGAAAGCCACCATCTGCCCGGTGCCAATGAAGGCATGGAACAGCTCCGGGTAGCGCTGGACCAGCAAGATGCCGAGGGCACTGCCCCACGACTCCCCCAACACGTAGATTTTCTCCTGCCCAAAGCGCTCGCGCAAGAGCAAGACCAAGGCTTGCGCATCCTTGATATAGCGCTCCGGAGTGATTGTGGAACGGTCAACTGCATCGAAGGATTTACCCGCCCCGGGCTGTTCCCAATTGACAACGACGAAATGCTCCTCCAGGCCGCCAAGCGCAAATCGGGCAGTGGCTAATTGACTGCCGCCCGGCCCCCCCGCCAGGAACAGCAGCACCGGCTTGCGGGTATCCTGCCCGCGCACTGAAATCCACTGCTGGCTGCCGTTGAGATCGACCTTTTCGAGACTGGCAATGCTGTTGGGCAGCGGCTGACCATCCGTACCGGTGATGGGCGGGGTGGTGGCGAAGGCTTGTGAGGCAAAGACTGCCAGCGCGCCCACCAGGAGTGTCCCAGCCAGTGCGGCCGCCGCCCCCTTCCAGGCCGGCTTGAGCCAGAAGAAAAGCACGAGCAGCGCCACATCCAAGACCGCCAGCGGGACCCACACCCAGGCAGGCACAGCCGTAGCAGACGGCAAAAGCAGCACTGGCACACACAGGACCAGGGCGAGTAATAATGCCAGCAGCCAGCCAGTGATTGATAAAACTCTGTTAAATACCGTCATAATGCTTTTTCTCGAATCCGCCTTTTCCATTTTTCAGCTCTTTCCGTGTGCTTATTTTGATCTTAAATCTCCGCGCACTCAGCGCTCTCCGCGTTAATCTTTTCATTTTTTCAAATCCTCATCCCTCTCCTAGGCCAGGGTTTGCGCCAGCGCGGTACCGACCACCTCCGGCACAAAGCCCCCCGCAGAGCGCGGGCAACGTTTAAGGAGAAATCTGCATCGACCGCATCAGGAGGTCGAGCTGGTTGAGCGCAGGCGTATACTCCTCCGGAGGCGTGGCGCCCAGCACATCGGTGACGGACTTATAGTAGAGCGGCCAGTTGGCATTCGGATCGTTGATGTCGGGATACGGCACGCCGAAACCGGGCAGCGGTGCAACGGGATCGCTCGTTTCAGCCAAGAATGGGCTGTTGACCGGCAGGATCGCAATCACGTAATACGCCCCGTCGCTGGTCAGCCCCTGGAATTCATAGATCAGCTCATCATTATTTGCCGGAGCGGCGTACTGAGCGTACTCAGTCAAGTAGCGTACTCCCTGCCCATTTTGGAAGGCCTGGGGCTGGATGTTGGAGGCAAAAATCTGCGCGGCATTGAAAAATGGCACAAAGGGAAGCTGCTCGGGGCTGATCGGAGCACCTGGATTGGCCTGGATCGCTTGCAGGCGTTTAATGCTTTCAGCCGCACCGGCAGATAATGCGGCATAAGCTTGCGCCGGGTAAACAAAGAGCTGCGGCTCGTGGAATTTCTCTTGCAGCAGGTAACCCTCCAGATCGAGCTGGATGTGACCGGGGGTCAAACCCCAGGCAGGCACGTCTTGACCTTCTGCGGGTGGAATTTGGCTGCCGCTGGCCCCGCTGGCTAACCCAGTCGGGATGACCAGGCTCAAGGGAGCAAAGCTGACCGCGGTGCCTTCGAAGGCAGGCGGTGTTAGCGTGGGCGTGGCGGCTGGGATTTCGGTAGCAGGGATGGACGTGGCCGTCGGGGGAACGAGTGTGGCAGTGGGAGGCACCGCAGTGGGAGAAGCCGGAACCGCCGTGGGGGCTGCAGCCGTCAGCGGCATGTTGCAGGCTGTGGCAATGAGCAGGATGGCTACAAGGATTAAGGAAGCGTTTTTCATAGGTAGTTCTCCTTTGTAGCTCAATCATACCCAGCTTGTATGAAAAACTCCCTTGCCTATGGGGGAGTCTTTCCCTATCCAAGTGGACAGGTTTCTTATTTTCGAAGCAACCAAATGGTGAAAATGTCTTCACCGATAAAGCATTTCTGTGTTTTAAGAGGTTGGAAGGCCTGTTTTCTACTCAAGGCTTCGATAGAAGCAGGCATATGCCGCGAAGATCTCAAACTCACCGGTATGCTGCTGATCATACCCTTGTGGGTTTATCTCTATTTTCACTGGAGCTTTCGTCGTAAAAGCAAAGAGTCCACCATCTTGCAGGAGGCGCCGGGCTTCTCCAAAAATAGGTCCCAGGTCTGGGATGAAATGGAATACGCCGCAGCACACCAAGGTATCAAAAATCTTGGGTGGATAAGGCCAGGGGACTTCCTGGATATTGTGGTTTGTCAGGCTGGCGCATAAATTCTTCCCCCGGCAGATTTCCAGCATGGCCGGGGAAAAATCCATGCCGTAAATTTCCAACCCAGCTTTCGCAAAGGGCAAGGATGAAAGGCCGCTGCCAATGCCGGCATCCAGCAGCTTTCCACCAGGCTGGATATATTCATAGCACAGCCCAAACAAAAGGTCCGTAATAAAACAGTCGTAGGCTTTTACCTGGCTGTCGTAATCGGCGGCGTAGGCATCGTGCAGGGCGGCGTTCGTGTTTTGACTCATATCTTCAATCATACGCCTTTTTTAGCTCTTTCCGTGTACGCCTTTGGATTCTCTCCATATAAAGCTTTTTCTCAAATTTTTCTCCGTGTTCTCCGTGACTCCGTGGTTAATATTTTCCCCAAATCATCCCCCTCTCAAAAAAATCCGCCTTTTCCAATTTTCTTAGCTCTTTCCGTGTACTTCTCTAATAAGCTGCACTCAAGAACAGCGTGGCGAAAGACATATTCATCAGTACATGGACGACAGCCAGGTAAGGCAGCAGGCGCGGCCGCCAATGCAGGAGGATGCCGCAGAAGAAGGCAAAGAGCAGGTACATCAGCGCCCGCCAGACGATAAACCGAATGTCAAACAGGAAGGGCATCGCCAGGTGTTGAAATCCCAGCATGAACGTGGGCAGCGAGACAGCCAACACCTTGGACATGCCCCCCTTCTCGAAGCGCGGCATCACATATCCGAAATAGGTGGGCAGCTCCGCCAGCCCTTGCGTGATCGGGAATAAAATCAGGCTGACAAACACCGCCCACTGTGGCAGCGGCCTGATAAAAAGGTCTAACGTGGCATTCGGGCCTCCGTACAGCCAGCCTCCCAGGAGCACATTGGGAAAGTAACCCAGGGGACCACCGATCACAAATAAGCCAAGTAGAATCAACACATCTCCCAGGAGGTGCTTCCGATCGACCTTAAAAAGATCCCAATAACGCCCGCCTTCTGTATGGAAGATCCTGATGAGCAGCAAGATACAGACCAGGTTGGCGACCGTCACCACCAGCGGCCACCAGTTGGCGCTCTCTTCCCAGGCAGAGGGCTTGCCTGCCAGGAAGAACCCTAAGGCGAACAGCGCCTGGATGGTGAAGAACAGCGTGATGCGCGAGAAGAGCATGAGCCAGGGAGTATTTTTTGAATTGGCAGACATAGACAATTCCATCAGTTAAAGTGTCCCTGCCAGGTTGAACAGGGCGTGCAGGAAGATTGCCGGGTAAATACTGTCCGTCCTGATGCGGATAAAACCAAAAGCCAGGCCCAAAATGGTCGAGAAGCCCACCTGGAACAGGATGAAGCCGGTTGGGTAATGACCTAAATTGTTCAAGTGTGAGCTGGCGAAGATCAAAGTGCTCACGAACAGGGTTAACATTACAGCAGTTCGAGGTGTGTACATTTTGCCGAACCCCCACAGCAGCACCGAAACCAGCACGCCTCGAAACACGCCTTCCTCGGCCAGCGGGACGACAACGCCTTCAAAAAACCAGGTGTTTGCTCCAAAAGGAGTTCTCGCCCACCAGCAGACGATACAGCATCGGCGCGGCAGTAAAAAAGACCCCCAATCCCACGATTAATTTCCAATGCTGCCTTATGCTCCCCAGCCGGTAGCCAAAGAAGCTCGGCAAAAGAAAGGCTGGCATGAAAGCGACAAAAAAGAACACGGCATCCGACAGGATATCATTCAACGGGCTGGAATGGGGCTGTTGAGAAAGCACCTGGTAAATGGTGTTATTGGCGTAAACCACGCTCCAGGTGAATACCAGCCCCCAGAGAATATAAAGTAGCGTCGATAGGGTTGGTTTTGTTTTCAATTTACTCCTTAGATAGATAAGCAAAGGAATTCAGAGTGGTTTGAACCAGCTCGTCGATATCCGTTTGAACCTCGGGAACATCCACGGGCCAGTACATCAAGCGATAGACCTTCCCGGCATGCATGGGGAAGGGGTAGCCGCGTTTCCAAAATTGCAGCTTATTTTTCATCTATCGAATGATGTTTTTTATAATATCGAGCTGCCAGCCAGACGAGGGCGAACATCAGGGTTCCAGCGAACCGTGAACACCGGCTTGATGGAAGTCATTAATTTCTGAGTAGATATGTTTTCAGACATAGTTACCTTTCAAATCCCTTTCTCTTTCTTTATATCGATGAACCACATCCCCAGCGCGGCGATGGTGATCAGGGTCCCTAAGCCAAAATAGATGATTTGAAGTGTGCGTGCAACCCCGGCGGGCGAGCCGATCACCAGCACCTCCACAAATTCAAAAAACATGATGATGATCCCCGCGGTGGTTGCAAACAGGAGGGCAGTACTTGCTCTCGCGGATCAACAAGATGGTCGCCAGGGCAGCACTCCCACCGGCAATGATGGAAAGCGCCAACCCTGGGACTAAATAACTCGAAAAGATGGATCCCTGCAGAAGCTCAACTGGCATGGCGATCCAGTTCGCGATGAGGGCGATCCCCCCCAGGAAGGTGGATACTGCCAGGAAGCCGGTCAAGAAGATCAGAATTAACCGAATGACTTTTTTGAATTGTTTCATTTTTGGCTCCGATGCTCACGCTTGATAATGATCAGTCCCACAAAGGCGGCGGCGAGCAATAGGATACCCGTTACCCACCCGCCTGTGCTGAATTCTACGGGCAGGTATTGTGCGAACAAGAATCCGCCGCTGATCATCAACCCTGCCAGGATGCCGAACTGCCACATTCCATATAGGAAGCAGAAGGGCAGGTAGTGTGCTCCGACGGCGATCATTGCCGCCGGGTAAAACCAATTGATGTTTGCCAGGGCAGCCGCACCAACGAGCAAGAAATTAATCGGCACCGTGAAGGCAATTTGCATCGCCAGCTGATTGAGTGGATTTTCTGGACTCAGCTTGGTGCTGCGCCCCATCAGACGCAAAGTCAATTGGGTAAGGGGGAAAATAAACATACCCCCCAAGAATAATCCGAGCATTCCATAGGTGGGAGCGACCCAGGTGCTCAGGGCAGCGGAGCCCAGCCAAAGGATTCCCGAGACAAGCTGCCCGGCAAAGCCGCCAAGGAAGATTGTGCGGATTTCATGTTGTGCATCACGAATAATCAACTTATTCTCTCCTAAAGGTTCCCAAAACTTTCATCTTCGAGCCATTGAAGGCACTGATCCATGCGCACCAGGCGGAGCTGGGCTATCGCTTGAGCGCGGGGAAGCGTGAAACGCCCCTGGATGGCTGCCTGCCTTTCCCGGATGCGCCTGGAGCAGGCGCCCACATCTTTCGGGCCGCGCGCAAAACCACGTGCCATGCCGATTATGCCCAAGAATTCGAGCATGTCGGCTTCGCGCAGCAGCAGGGCTTCGGTGGAGAGGGGTTGGCGCAGGTCGCGGTAATCGTGCAGCGCGATGGCTTCGAGCAGGACCTGTTCAGACGGAAGCGGTAAATCGAGATAGGGGAGAATCTCAACCTCGACCACCTGCTGTGACCGCAAGGCATGCTCGACGCCTTTCACCTGATAAAGCGGGAAGGCGCCCCAGTCGTGCAGATAGACTGCCAGCGCCAAGAGATCGGCATCGTACGATAGATCGCTGCCTATTTCCTGGATGAGCACCAGCAGGCGTTGGGCATGGCTCACAGCCCAACTTTCGCCAACCTGGAGAGTTTTTTGGGCGATATCATCGAGAGATATTTGAGGAGTTGTCATCTTTTCTCTCCAACAAGCGGTCCAACCCCGAAATGGGAAAGAGCCAGGGGGATCCAGATCAACCAGGAGAGAAGGTAGGTTAACCCAAAGAATTGCAGCATGCTGATGGGACGAGCGGAGTGGTTAGTTGATACGATTGCCATTGTGGAATCCTTCAGCCAGTTACCGTTTTCTGATGGTGGGCGACACTGAATGCTGTCAAACCTGCCAGCCCGAGCAGTACGGCGAACATGCCCACCAGCGCCCACTGTCCCTGCTGGGCGAAGTAGCCAGGCGAGACGATCACAGAATAGGACAGCATGCCGGCGAAGAACAAGTAGCTGGCTGCGCCCCAAGCGAGGCGCCGCAGCAGGGCAATCCCCGCGACGATCAGCCCGGCTGCGGTGGCAAACTCCGCCGCCAGGTGAAAGGCGATACGGTAAGGCTCGCTCTGCAGCTCGGGTACCTGCCCCGTGGCAAGAAAAAACGCCCACTGAGCGAACATCAGCACCCCAACAAAAATCCCGTAAATGCCTGCCAATTTCATATCAGGTTCGATCTTGCAATGCGGCAATCGCCAGGGCTGCCAGGCCGAAGCCGAGCATGCCAGCTACGCTTTTCATATCCAGTGTGCCGAAGAGGTTGAGCACCATAGTCGCAACGCCCATAGCCAGGGCGATGCCTTTCAGAGCGATCGATACGATGTTTTTGGTCATTTCATTCTCCTATATTATTAAGCATTTTCCTATTTTTCATGCCTTATCTGTTTCAATCTTTTTATCTTTAACGATGGGAAATTATCACATCCCTAATTAAAAAACTCCCCTGTGAACTGAACCCCTAAAAGAAGACACAAAAAGAAAGCACCTCATGCGAAAATAGAAGCAGGAGGTGCTTTTACTATGTCAGGAAGTAAGGGAATGAACCATTATCCGCTGGAAGTGAAAAAACAAGCCATGCAGCTTCATGAAGAAGGCGGGCTTAGTTTTGCGCAAGTCGCCGAACAACTGGGCATTCGCAAAGCTGCCCGGATCGCAGCCTGGTACCGAGCCTATCAAAGGGAAGGCGAGCTGGCCTTTCACAAGCCGATCGGGCGACCACGCAAAGATGAGGTCGAAGAAGTCACTCTAGCTCGCTTGCGGATGGAGAATGCGCTGCTAAAAAAATTTCATACCGAGTTGCGCACAGCTATGCTCGCGAGGCGCAATATCGGGTCATCGAACACTACCGAAAGGCATACCCTGTGAAAGGGATGTGTGCCTTCTTTGGGATATCGCGAGCTGCCTACTATGCTTGGCGCAAGCACATGGATCAGCCTGAACGGGATGCAGATCGCATGAAACTGGTCCTGGAAGCCTATGAAGCTTCCAAAAGAACCTACGGCTATCGCCGGATCGAGATCTGGTTGCGGCAGAAACGGGCGGTCATCATCAACCACAAGGCTGTTTTGAGGCTCATGAACCGGCTGGGCATTCACTCTGTGGCTCGGCGGCGCAAGATCTATCGCAAAATGAGCCAACTGGCGATCTACCACCGCTACGAGAACGTGCTCAACCGAGACTTTCAAGCCACTCGCCCTAATCAGAAGTGGGTGACGGATATCACCTATGTGGCCACGCAGCAGGGCTGGGCCTATCTTTCAACGATCAAAGACCTGTATGATGGCTTTATTGTCGCCCACCTGGTGAGCCCTTCGAACTCGGTCGCTCTGGTCACGCATACCTTACGGCTGGCCAAGCAAAAAGAAATGGTCACTGATGGACTGATCCTCCACAGTGACCAAGGGCATCAATACACTTCCCATGCGTATCATGTCCTGACCCAACAATACAACATCACCCCATCCATGTCAAGACGGGCGAATTGTTGGGATAACGCTCCAATGGAAAACTTCTTCGGCCATCTGAAAGAAGAAGCCCTGCGTCAGTTCAAAACGCCAACTTATGAGGAGGCTAAACAAGTCGTTGACGAATATATCCACTTTTACAACCATGAAAGGATACAATTGAAAACGAGACAGACACCCTACGAAAGAAGGTGTCTGTCCGGTTAGTCCTTTAGGTGCTGAGACCGCTTTCTTTTTTTGTCTACCAAAAAGGGTTCAGTTCACTGTCAGAGGGAGAGTTTTTTACTGTCCGAATGGACAGTTATTGATGGCGATCCCCATTTTTTTAACATTGCTTTTAACATCGCAAAGGTGATGAGCAGCCATATAAAAATCACGCTGAACTCAATGATCGTTTGGAATTCATAAAAAGACGATAAACCTCTCAGCCTGGCCGACTACTCACTTTTCTTTTGACTCATTGCCCGATAGATCAAGAGTGCTCCCACCAAGATAATTGCCACAGCCCAAACCACCTGCAAATCCTTCATGAACAAGCTGGCCACCGCCATCACAACCCCCAGCGCGGCCACGACCATCGCCCAGCGCAGGTGGTGCCTGAGCCAGAGGATGCCAAAGGTGACAGCGATGCCGGCAAAGATGATGGCATTCGAAACCTTGTTTTCATACGCCTCCGTCGACATGCCCGGCAGGAGCACCACCGCCGTGACGACCCCCATGGTCAGCAAAATCCCGGCTGGGATGAGCGCCCACCAGCGCTCGGAAGAGCGCAGGTACACAAACAGGAAGGGTAAGCCGATGGCAAAAAACAGCACCACACCTGCCAGCTCAGGACGGGACGAGGTGCCAAGCAGCGGTGTAAAGCCCAGGACGAACATTATATAAGCCACCAGGGCGGCCCACATGGCGCCTCGGCTCAAGAAGATGCTGAAGAAGATCACCGCCAGGATCCAGAACAAGGCTGTACCGATCCATTCACCGGGAGCGTTGTCCACAGCAAACACCACCAGGGTCAGGAAAGCGAATATTCCCGCCGGGATCAGCGCCCACCAGTTCTCCTTGCGGTCTAAGAGGAACGCCACCACAAAGGGTAAGCCAATGGCGATGAAGAGCGGCGCGGCCATGGCGGGGCTATCTGCACCCTGGTCCACGAACAGCATCATCAAGGCCAGGGCACCGAAGATGCCCACCGGGAAGAGCCAGCCCCACTGTTTCAGCCCATCCACCAGGTAAAAGACCAGCGCAAACAGGCTGATGCCTCCGAAGATGAACATCCACACCTGCGGGTCCTGCGGTACCGTGTAGCCCATGGTCTGCGCCAGGCCATAAATCCCCGCGGCTACCAGGACGATCCCCCAGAAAATGCCAGAAAGTTTTTTGTTCATGTTGTCCTCCTTGTGTCATTTATTTCCCAGGGATTTGAAATTCCCCAAGCCGGTCGTCTCGAAGCTCAGCTGCGGGTCGTCATAATAGGAGACATTCCCACCGCCGGAGATTTCTCCGGTGAGCGAGTCCGTCACCCAAACTGTGGCACTGCCCAACCCTGGGATATTGACCTGCGCAGTCTGGGATTTCAAATCGCCGGCTTCCAGGTTCCCCGCTCCGCTGATCTCCACAACAAGCTCTGTGACCTCTCCTGCAGCTTCGACATTCCCCAGGCCGCTGAGGGTCACGTCCAAGGCTTCAGCAGTGAGCTGCCCCAGCTTCACCTGCCCCGCCCCGCTCATGACCACGGTGAGGCGGTTGGTGTTCAGCGCGTCCATCTCCACATCACCCAGCCCGCTGACGGTGAGACCCGCCAGGTCTTTAACGGTGATGGTGTAGGTGAGGGTGTTCTCCTTGTCCAGGTTTCGGATATCGATGTCTTCATCCATGCGGATGGTTAAAACACCGTTATCCACCGAGGTCTTCACCAGCGGTACCAGGTTATCGGCCCCGGTGATGGTGAGAGATGACTCCTCGCCCTGGGTGATGACCATTCTACCGAAGGTGCTCAGGTTTATCTTGCTGAAATCGGTCACCTGGCGCGCCTCGGTGATTATTGTATCTGAGGGGGTGACCAGGTCGACCCGGCTAAGATTGATGAACCCGCAGCCGAGGACCAGGAAGGAGATCAGCAGCATGCTCATAATTCGGATTGAAGTTTTCATAGGGAATCCTTTCATTAACACGAGACTGCATCCAATCATCAGGCATACTCATCCAGGATAACCCAAACTGGCTTGGTTTACATCATCCCTTGGTAAGGTTTTCACCTGTCCGGGTGGCTAGGTCTAATCGGCTAAGATTCCTTGAAAAGTCACTCACCGGGGATCCTTCGGTCGTAAAGTGCACTCCCTCAGGATGACAAATGAGGTAAAATTTACCAGTTATGCTACCCGATGAGCCAAACTCAACTCCTCCACGGTCCGAAAAGACCACCTACGACCTGACCGATGCCCGGCTGCGCACGATTTTTGAGAACACGCCCATCGGCATTGCCCTGGTGGGATTGGATGGGCGACCCCTGGCAGTCAACCCTGCCATCGTCCAGATCACCGGTTACAGCGAACAGGAAATCCTCTCAATGACCGGCCTGGATTTGGCGCATCCCGACGAACGCCTGAAGGATTTTGTGCCGATGCGCGAGCTGGTGGAGGGGAAAAGAGACACATTCCAGACCGAGACCCGCTTCGTACGCAAGAACGGGGAGGTTTACTGGGTGCGCCAAAACATCTCGATCGTGCGTGATCCAGACTGCTATCCGGCCTGTATTATCGTGATGGTCGAGGACATTGATGCCCAGAAGCGCGTGTCGGCCGAGCTGGACGAATCCCAAAATCGCTTCCGCACCATGTTTGAGACGGCTGCGGTTGGGATTGGAATGATGAGCCTGGATCGCAAGCTCCTGGATGCCAACCCGGCTTTTTGCCAGATGTTCGGTATGTCTTACGCTGAGCTGATCGGGCAAACCCCAATCAGTGTCACCGACCCCAAAGATTTCGCCTCCTCAACCCAACAATTCATGGACCTCCTTTCTGGCAATCAGGATACCTTCTGGGGCGAACGGCGCTATGTGCGTAAAAACGGAGAGGTTTTCTGGGCGAATGTCACCATGTCGCTGGTAAAGGACGAGGCGGGAAAGCCTTTATATTTGATCGGAATGCTGGTAGATATCACGGAACAGAAGGTCGCCCAGGAAAGTCTCAAAGAATTGCAGGCGCGCTTCGAGGCCATGTTCGACAATGTCTCTGTCGGTATGTCGTTAATGAGCTTGAACCGGCGTGTGATCACCATGAACCAAACCGCCCATCGCATGGTGGGCTATACGATTGAGGATCTGAGAGATGTCGATCCGGCGGACATCGCTTACCCGGAAGACCGCCAGATCGGCGCTGAACAGTTTTTCGAGCTCGTCGCTGGCAAGCGCGACAATTTAAAGATGGAAAAACGCTATGTGCGTAAAGGTGGGAGTGTCTTCTGGGCGCGCGTCACCTACTCCTTGGTACGTGACCCAGCTGGCAAGCCGCTCTACCTGGTGGGGCTGATCGAAGATATCAACGAGCAGCACCTTGCTGCCGAAAAATTAGCCGCCCAAGAAGCCGAATATCGCCGCACCCTCGAACAGCGCGTGGAGGAACGCACCTACGCGCTGAAGGAAGCCAACCTGCGCCTGGTAGCCGAGATCGAGCAGCGCCAGCGCGCTGAAGAAGCCCTGGCCTCCAAAGCAGTGGAAGAAGCCATCGCCGCCGAACGCACCCGCCTGGCGCGCGAGCTGCACGACGCCGTCACCCAGACCCTCTTTTCTGCCAGCCTGATCGCCGAAGTGCTGCCAGAGCTCTGGGAAGTAGACCCCGAGGAGGCACGCAAGAGCAACGAAGAGCTGCGCCAGCTCACCCGCGGCGCCCTGGCCGAGATGCGCACCTTGCTGCTCGAGCTGCGCCCGGCTGCCCTCACCCAGGCACGCTTTACAGACCTGCTCAAACAGCTCTGCGAAGGGGTCACGGGGCGCGCCCGCCTGCCGGTCAACCTGGTCGTCGAAGGCAGCTACGAGCTGCCGCCCGATATCAAAGTAGCTTTTTACCGCGTTGCCCAGGAAAGCTTGAACAACATTGTCAAATATTCGCGCGCCACCCAGGTCGATATCTTCCTGCGCCTGGAGTGCTGCGATGTGCTCCTCGAAATCCGTGACAACGGCACCGGCTTCGACCTATCTACCATCAAGCCCACCAGCCTGGGCCTGCGCATCATGCGCGAGCGCGCCGAGGCCATCCAAGGCCAGCTCAACATCCTCACCCAGCCAGGAAAGGGCACCACCGTACGCCTGCACTGGAACGAGGACGATTTGATCCCCATCACCACCATCCCCAACCGAGGCTCCCCATGACCGTAATCCGCATCCTCGTCGTCGATGACCATGCCGTAGTCCGCAGTGGGTTGAGCAAGTTCCTGCTGGTCAATCAAGATATGCTGCTCGTAGCCGAGGCGTCTGATGGCGAAGAAGCCCTGCAGATGACCGCCCTGCACCATCCGGATGTGGTCCTGATGGACCTGATGATGCCGGGGATGGACGGGGTCGAGGCCACCCGCCTGATCCACCAGAAATATTCGCAAGTAAAGGTGATCGCCCTGACCAGCTTCTCAGAGCAGAACCTGGTGCAGGGTGCCCTGCAAGCTGGGGCGATCGGGTATCTGCAGAAGAATGTCACCGCCGCCGAGCTGGCGGGCGCCATCCGTTCTGCCTATGCCGGGCGCATGTCGCTGTCACAAGAGGCCGCCCAGGCCCTGGCGCAGTCGGCGACCACGGCGCACCTGCCGGGCAACGCTCTCACCGAGCGCGAGCTGGAGGTGCTGCGCTGCATGGTGGAGGGATTGAACAACCAGGAGATCGCCGCCAGGCTGTTCATCAGCCTTGGGACTGTCAAATTCCATATCTCCAATATCTTCCAAAAGCTGGGTGTCGACAGCCGCGTAGAGGCGGTCAAGCTGGCGATTCTGCAAAAGCTGGTGTGAAAGGATTAAAGCGGTGCCGCGGAGAGTAACGGAACGCAGAGCGCGCGGAGAAAAACCTTAAAGGCGTACACGGAAAAAATAGAAAAACCGGATTTATTATGAGAAAATCCGACTTTTCCGTTTTTTCATAGCTTTTTCCGTGTACTTCTTTTGATCTTAATTCTCTGCCAACTCCGCGGCTCAGCGTTATCATTCCTTGTCACCCATACCCCTCATCCACTTTGGATGAATTTTGGAATTCCTCGTCAGACTTATGATTTCACCCTATGGGTGACAGGTATCCAATTTTATGAAATGGATCACAGAAAATGATGCAAAATGGAGGAATTTATGCTAAAGTTAAGTGAGTTCCGCCACAATCATCACGGCTCTTGGTTAAAAATGTTGGCAAATTTAACTCGACGTGGAATCCCGGTTGTAATTTTGATGTCCCGAAAAATACCGGGTTCAATGGGAGTGTATGAAGGAAATGAACTCTGGATGTCGGAGGCGGTCGAGTATCTATCCAGATTCAGGTCAAATCAAACCATGTGGAGGAGATTATGACGACCAAGGTCAGGACTCTTTACCTATCATCGTTTAATATGCCGCCGGTGTGCGTCTCGTGCGGAGCTGCCGCCGGATCTGATAAAAAGTGGAAAATCCGTTGGGGTGAGCTTGAGAAGGACAAGATGACGCTCTCGGTGGATTTTCCCCTGTGCCAGGCTTGCGGCGGGGAAGTGGAGTTCAAAAGAAAGGGCAGCGCCAGCTTCGTTTACTTCCTCTTTGTTCTGCTGAGCCCCTTTTTTTGCTGGCTGACGAGCATGGGAATTAATGGATTCGTCGGCGGCAGTGGAGTCCTTGGGGTCGCCGCAGGACTGGTCGTCCTGGCGCTGATGGTATTGATGGGTACCTGGTTGAGCGATTTGATCGACACAGCCGGCTTCACGCCTGAGCAAAAAAAGCAGTGGCAACAAAAAAAAAGGGGGCGGGCCAAACAGGTTAAAAAGCTGGACCACAGTGTGCGTATCGTCAAAGTCCGACTGCCGGAGCTATTGGGCAATTCCGATCATGGTTCCATCGATTTTATATTTGAGAACTTGATATTTGCCAGGGAATTCGCCGCGCTGAACCTCGGTCAACTGGACCCAGGCGTTGGGTGAGCAAAGTAGAGGCAGGTCACCTGGGACCGTAAATGGAATCAGCCTATTACATGGTCATCCTGTAGATATCAAAGCAACACGGACCGGAGGTAGGTGGCTTCTGGTTGAATTAAACAAGTTGGAGTTCCGCTACTATATTCTCTGGCTAACACTTTTTTGTCATTCGGAGCCGCGGAGAGTAAAGGAACTCAGAGAGCGCGGAGAAAAACAAAAGAATGTACACGGAAAAATCGAAAAGAGGGAAAAGGCGGGTTTTTTCTTAATAAATCCGGTTTTTCTTTTTTTCTGTTTTTTCCGTGTACGCTTTTAAGGTTTTTCTGAGCGGCTCCGCGTTAAAATTCTCTGTCCCCTATCCACTCGGACAGGGGGAAACCATCCTTTCGTCAGATGCAGCCCTCTCTCCTCTGGCATATACTAGGGTGGAGGGATAATGATGAAAATCTTGATCGCTGACCCTGATTCAGCCTCACGCAGTGCATTGGCGCTTCTGCTCAACCGCCGGTTTGGGTTGACCGAAGTTGACGAAGCCGGGGACGTGGAAACGCTCATCCGGACGCTCTCGGAGGGCAGCTGCGATGCGGTTCTGCTCGACTGGCGGCTCTACGGTGCACCCGCCCCCGAGACCTGCCGCTTGTTGATGAAAGCTTACCCCAACCTGAAAGTCGTCTTACTCAGTGTCGATGCTGATGATGCTGAAGCAACTCAAAATGCCGGAGGTGCCTTCATCCATAAAGGCGCCTCGCCCGAAGAGGTGATCAGCGTGCTGGAATCTCTTTTACCTTGAAGCGATGGTTGCAGTACGCACCACCTTCAGCCAGTATGATCGTGCGCTTCAGTCCCAGCTCAAAAAGTTGGCTATACGCAAAGTCCAGTTTGCAAAAATAAGGCAGGAATTCCTCAGCTTCCATGCGCTTATAGAATTTCTGCGCCGCGCATTCGAGGAAATTGTATCCGTAATCAAAATTCTCCCCTTCCCCAAACACGAACTCTGCCACATAACCCTCCGGGCAGCGCCTTTCCTGAGAAAGGGCGGCGCGCTTCCTTCTACGCTCCATCATCTCCTCTTGACTCAGCTGATTTTCTGGTTGCAGCGCTTGCCGCACCTCACCCAGCTGAGATAGAACCGCCTCATAAAGAACTTGGCCTGTCTCTTCGGCAGTCTTGCCTGCAGCTTTCATTTCCATAAAAAGCCCAAGGCAGCGGGCAGCCTCCAGCAGTGAGCCGCTCCAGCTCTCCTCACCCCCGATGTAAGGGATCGATGGGATCAGGGATCGGAAGCGCAGACGGCTGGCTTTTAGGATTCTGTCTGCAAACGCTTCGCCGTAACCCTTTGTGAGAATACATTTCCACCGTTCCCCATCCGCATCAAAATCCTTTAAATCCGCCTTTTCCATTTTTCAGCTCTTTCCGTGTGCTTATTTTGATCTTAATTCTCCGCGCACTCAGCGCTCTCCGCGTTAATCTTTTTATTTTTCGAATATCTTTAACGCCTCTGTGGTGAATATTTTTCACGGCTTGATCGACAGATCCAGGACATACACCCCATACTGCGGGTGGGGCTGGAAGCCGGCGAGGCGCGGCTGCACCAGCACATTATAGACGTTGTACTCCACCGGCACAGCCGCCGCATCCTCCAGCAGGATCCTCTCCACCTGGCTGTACAGCTCCAGGCGCCTGGTCGGGTCGCCTGCCTGGTTGGCCTGGTCGAGCAGCGCATCAACTGCGGGGTTGTTGTAGCTGGCATAGTTGAAATCTGAAGTGCTGCGGTACAAGACATCCAGGAAGTTCTGCGGATCGGGGTAATCAGCACACCAGGACCCCAGGGTGATGTGTCCATCTTCCTTAACGGCAGCCTCAGAGAACTTGAGCGGGTCCAGGTACTCCACCTTCACCGTCACGCCCAGCTCCTTCTTCCAGGTCTCCACGAACAGGTTGACATCTCCCCGGTCGCTGTCACCGTAGCCGGCCGCGTGCAGGATCACTTCAGGGAGCTTCTCGGCATAGGATGAAGCAGCCAGCGCATCCCGGGCAGCTTGCGGGTCGAAGGGGTAGGCACTGAGGTCCTGCGAGAAGCCGGGCATGGAGGGCGGCAGGAGGGTGAAGGCGGTGATATCGGTGCTGGCAGTCATCCTTTCGACAAAGGTATCCCGGTCCACGGTTTGAGCAAAGGCTTTCCGCACCTGCAGGTCTTCGAAGGGCGGCAGGCTGTTGCTGAAGGTCAGGTAATAGGTGCACAGGCTGGGGAAGGAAGACCACTGGTCGTGCAGGGGGTCGTCTGCGTTTTGGACGCGCTGCACATCTTCATTGGCGATATAAACGAAGTCCAACCCGCCCGCCTCGTACACACTGATCGAAGATCCACCTGTGTAGAAGCGCTCGGCGATATAGGGGATGGCGGGAGGCTGGTGGTAGCTCGGGTTCTTTTCAAGCAGCATCGCCTCGCCCTCGCGGTATTCCTTCAAGAGATAGGGGCCTGAGGCGTCCGGCTTCCAGGCCCAATCTTCCACAGGTCCTTTCGCGGCATCCAGGTTGACCACGAAAGAGGTCGGGTAAGTGAGTTTGCCCAAGAAATAGGGTTTGGGTCCATCCAGGGTCACCTCCAGCGTCAGCGCATCGATCACCTTCACGCCGCTCAGCTCCGCAGCTTTGCCGTCCAGCATGTCTTTGACACCCAGGATGTCGCCCAGGTAAGTCAGGGCGGTGGAGGATCCGGTGGCGGGGTTGGCAGCCCGCTCCCAGCTCTTCTTCACATCCTCGGCGGTGATGGCTTTCCCGCTGTTGAACTGCAAGCCCGGGCGCAGGGTGAAGGTATACACCACTCCATCCGGGCTGACCGTCCAGCGCTCCGCCAGGTCGGGAGCGATCTGCATCTCCCCGTCCAGGCGCACCAGGCCGGCGTAGATCCAGCCCACTGCCCCGTTGGCTGACCCGGTGGTGGTGGCGGGGTCCATGTCTTCAGGCTCGGGCTCATCCCCCAGGATGCGCAGGGTATCTGCGTCAGAGGTGCCGAACAGGGTGGGCACGAAGAGCTCGATGCTCTTGTAGAGCCGGTCAATCGTATCCTGCTGGCTCTGGAGAACATCCTCCTGCCCGGCTGCCATGATGACATAGTAGCGCCCGGCGAAGTGCTTATAAGCCACCTGCCAGGTCAGGTCGACTCCATCGGTCGTCGAGACAGCGTAATCCACCGCCGGGGCGGTGACGCCCTCCGCCAGCTCGACTTCGTAGGGGTCTGAGGCGGTATAGTCTCCATTGAAGGCGCCCTCACCGAAACCGGTAATGAATTCATCCATCGACGTCTCGGCATCTTCCAGGCCGGAATTGATCAGGAAGAACAGCCCATTTTCCTCATCCAACAGGGTAAGTGCCCCTTCCTCTTCCGATTTTGTCCATTCGGGCGGGTAGACGAGGGCATAGCCTTCCTCAGCCTGGAGCAGGTAGCCAACCGGAGTGAAAGTAGGCGTGACGGTGGGTTTATTCGTCGGCGTCAGGGCCGGCGTTCCGCTTGAGATGCTTGTGGGCGCGAGCGTGCTCGCCGGGGAAGGGCTGGGCGTGGGGGTCTGCATGGGCGGCAGCGGGGTGGGCGTGGGGTTCACCAGGGAGGTAACCCGGCAGGCCAGGAGGATGGACAATATTAAGATTAAACAGAAAACTTGAACGCAAAGACGCAAGGGAGCAAAGTCGCGAAGATTTTTTATTGATAAAACAAATTTTGGCCGCATTTCGTTCTCCTAAATTGCCCGGGGAGCAGTCTACGGATTGAATGGATTGGGCAGCAGCGGGTAATTGAAGGAGCAGGTAACATTCTCCATTATTTTTTCGGCGCTTTGGGCCTTTTCCGTGTACGTTTTTGGTTTTCTCTCCGAATTTCTTCGTGTCCTTGGTGCCTTCGTGGTGAAAGAACTTTCTTAATTCTTTTCTCTGCGTTTCTCAGCGCCCTCCGCAGCTCTGCGGTGAATAAAAGCCGCAAACAAGAAAGCCGCCGGCAGCCCAACTTCCACTCCCAGGCAGTACAGCGGCGAACCACCCTCCCCGTTCTGCTCGGGAGCGGATGTGGCTGCCAGCACGGCACTCGTCCCGGTTGGTGGAGCCAGGGTCGGGCTGGTTTTCGTCGCCGCAGGCAGAGCTGCTGACTCTGCAGCGGGCGGCGTGGGCGTGTCGAAAGCCGGCGTCCACAGCGCCAGGGTTGGGATAGCGCTGCGAGCGGGCGTCGCCGTCGCCTCCCCCGCTTTTACGGGTTCAGGCACCTCCCCGACGCCGTTGGCAGCCCGCCAGGCCTGGTCGATGCCCTGCGTATCCAGCCCGTAGACCTGCACCAGCGCCTGGTCGCTGAGCTTACCCGCCTGGATCGCATCCAGCACCTGCCCCATCGCCTCGGAACCGTATGTCTTCACCAGGTAATCGACGATCACATAACTGAAATCGTAAGCCTGGTTAGCCTTTTCTGGGTCGTCGGGGAAGCCGCCCGCGAACGAGATCAAGGAAGGCAGGCTGCCGTTCTGCAGGGCTTCCAGGGTCTGGTCTTCGGTCTCCTCCGGCAGGTCCCCCTCGCCGATTTGGGCCAGGCCCTCGCTCAGCCAGGTGCTCAGGGAGGCCCCCACGCAGTTGAAAGTTGCCTGGGTGGTGATCACATGCGCCAGCTCATGCGGGATGACATCATTCATCCATTCCGGCTGACCGGGCTCGACAGCGGTCATGATGATGTCATAAGCGGTGAAAGTCTGCCCGCCCACCCATTCCGGCTCGTAGAGCAGGGCGCCGCGCAGGTCGTCAAAGGTTGGGTAGACATCGATGCGCACCTCCCCGTCAAAATTGACGCCCGCCTGTGTCTTGATGCGCTTCAGGCTGTCGAGCGAGGTCTGCAAGAGCGCTTGGCCAAAGGCCTGGCTCCCCTCCGCCCACAGCACCGTGACGCCATCCTGCGAGAGCGTTTTCCAATCGTAACGCTCATCTTCCAGCACCAGGGTCTGCGAGGCGCTGGTCAGCGTCTCGCCAGCGCTCGTGCGCGCCCTCCCACTGCCAGGTGATCTCGGCGCCGGGGGGCAATCCGCCGCTGTCGAGAAAATCCCAGGTCCATTCCGCAGACACTTCCTTGCCAGGGGTGAAATCCTTCACCTGCTGACGGGCGTATCCTTCCGAGCAGGAACGCGCGCTGGTTTTATGCAGCAGGTAGAGCTCGCTGATCTCCGAGGCGCTGCTGGCGGTGAGCTTGAAGGTCAGCTTGCGTGGAAAATCGAGCTGGGCCGAGTTTTCAGAGATGGTGATCCCCGACCGGAGGCGGGCTGACAGCAGGAGCAGGCTGAGGGCTCCGAGGAGGAGCATCCCCCTGCGCAGGTATGTGCTTTTCATGGATGCTCCCAGGTGAGGAGGGGCGTGAGTTCCACTTCCATGAGGTGATTATAGCAGAGGAATATCAGGGATTAGCAGCATTTCATTTCGATGAGGGTATAATCTAGACAATGAAAACAACTTCAATCCGGCGTCTTCCCTATGTTTGGGATTATGATATCGATGAGGAGCAGTTCCTCGAAATTCTTAATGGACAGCGTACAATTGGACGCTTAAACCGGGATTGGGCAGCCCACAGGTTGTTGGAATATGCCCCCTACGAAGAGATCGTCCGGCTGATTGGCTTTCCAACTTTGATCCAAAATTGGCCTCTTTGGAAATCTCGTGTTCGTTCAAAAAGCCGGCGGCGTGGTTTCGATTTTTTGGTTGAGTACCTGCCTAAAAAACATCCCGAACTTTGCCGTGAATAAACCTTCATTTTATTTTGACGTTCTCTACCCATTTCAAAACCGGGTTTTACAAATTATCCGGCATGTAGACACAGGTTTTTACTTAACCGGAAAATATCCTGGCTAACAAGGTGACCGCCTTGTTGGACCGTGAGGAACCCAAGGATTTCGCTGATATTTGGGGGTTTTGCAGCAGAATGAAGTTATCCCTTTCAGATGCGTTAATAAATGCGGACAGCAAAGCGGCGGGTGTTTTTCCAGCAGACCTGGCACGTCTGTTATGCACTGCAACGGAGGCAGATTGGGAAGCTGTACGATGGATTACCCCGCCACCGAAAGACGAATATATCAATCAGTTAATCGCCCTCGGTGAGAACCTGATCCTTAGCTAACAGCTTGAATAGAATTTTTTGAATGCTTTGATTTTTCCTTTTTCCACATGCTTCTTATATTGCCAGGTTTCTTATTCAAAAATCCGCCTTTTCTCTTCTTCCGCCTTTTCCGTGTACTTTTTTTTGAATCCGTGTTCTCCGAAACGATGTACCCATCTTAAGTATCCGTGAGCTTTTTAATCCATCTATGGTCCCCCAAATTGGGGGATTGACATAAAACAGGACACACTATACAATCTCCTAACTCCGATGGGGAGTAGCCGCCCAAAAGACCGGGATGTGCAGTCGTCAAGACGGAAAGAAATTTCCCGGCTGCATCAAGAAAATGCAAGACCATCGCATACCAAATGCGGTGGTCTTTTTTTATTAATTCGCAGGAGAGAAAATGGAATTATTAGACAAAATTGAATCGCTCGTCCTTTCGACGGTGCAGACCATTTACGATGCCTGGGGTTGGTTTGGTGTGGCAATCCTGTTAGCTTTTGAAAATGCAACGAGCATCACCCCCAGCGAGGTGATATTAGGTCTGGCAGGTTGGACATTGATTGCCGAACACCAGCTGCCCCCCTCCGTGATTTTCGTGGGCGGCTTCTATTCGGCGGTTGGCAGCACCTTCGGCGCATCGATCACCTATTGGATCGCACGGCTTGGCGGGCGTCCTTTGATCGATCGATTTGCCGCGCTGGGTGCGCATTGCCCCAGGCAGCATCACCCGCCTCGAAAACCTGTTCCAGCGCTGGGGACCAGGGTTGGTGCTGGTTGGGAGAGTCATTCCTGGCATTCGCACGCTCATCAGCATCCCCGCCGGGCTGGCACGCATGCCATTCATCACCTTCCTGATCGCTACCTTCAGCGGCGCATTTGTTTGGTGCTCGCTTCTGATCGGTGCAGGATATGTTTTAGGTCATGAATGGAGCCTGGTCAGCGGCTATCTCAAGCAAGCCTGGCCTTTTCTGTTAGCAGGCGGCACTGCGGCGCTGCTTCTTTTTTTCTGGTTCTCTCGCCGGTCTTTAGCAGCCAGCTATGCCCTGGTCAAGACGGACGACGACTAGAAAGATCCCTGATCAAATCGCCATCCATAGGCGCTAAAAATATGAAAAGTAGAAAATGGAGAAAAACGGACAAATGAATACCAAAATCTGGCACACGCTAACCCGAGATGAAGCATATGAAGGATTTCAATTCCGGCCCGCAAGGCCTCACGCACGCCGAAGCGGCAAAGCGCCTGATCGAAAACGGTCCCAATGAAATACAGGCTGCCCAGCGTGTCTCGCCCTGGCAGATCTTGCTTGCGCAGTTCAAAAATGTGATTAATCCTGATCCTGCTCGCTGCCACACTGCTTTCACTCTTCCTTGGGCATGGCGTTGAATCCATTGTGATCGCCGTCATTGTGCTGTTTGCGGTCGGATTGGGCTTCGTGCAAGAATACCGTGCCGAGCGTGCCATCGAAGCCTTGCGCCAGATGGCAGCTCCGACCGCCACTGTGCTGCGAGACAGCCGGGAAGTCGAAGTACCAGCCCGCGAATTGGTGCCTGGTGATGTGATTTTGCTGCATACCGGTGACCGAATTCCAGCGGACGCGCGCCTGATCGAATCGATAAACCTGCAAGTTGAGGAGGTAGCCCTGACCGGGGAATCAGTTCCGGTCGAGAAGCACATCAAACCTTTAGAAAACCCCGCCTTAACAGTGGGAGATCGCAAGAATATGATTTATGCTGGAACGGCGGTTACCTACGGGCGCGGCAAGGCCCTGGTGGTGGCAACCGCCATGCAGACCGAGTTCGGAAAAGTTGCCCAACTTTTACAAACCGTCGAGACTGGTAGAACCCCTCTCCAACAGAACCTGGATAAAGTCGGATCGATCCTGGCCAGGGCGGCTTTTGTCGTCGTTGCCCTGATCGTCGCCCTGGGCTTGCTGCGCGGCCAGCCCTTCATCGATATGCTCATCTTCGGGATTGCCCTTGCGGTGGCGGTCGTCCCAGAAGCGCTTCCGGCTGTAGTCACCATTTCACTGGCCATTGGCGTGCAAAAAATGGTCAAACGGAATGCCCTCATCCGCCGCCTGCCGGCTGTGGAGACCCTGGGTTCCACAACCGTGATCTGTTCCGATAAAACTGGCACCCTGACGAAAGATGAAATGACTGTTCGGCGCTTGTACTGCGCTGGTGAATTGTTCGACGTTTCTGGAGCAGGATACGCACCGGAAGGGGCTTTTTCCACGAAGGATGGAACGGCCTCCGCCCCGCCAGCAGCCTTGCTTCAGATGCTGTCTGCCGCCACCCTGGCCTCCGATACCCTGTTGGTGCAGCAGCCAGATGGGTCCTGGGATATTAAGGGGATCCAACCGAGGGTGCACTGGTGGTTGCGGCAGCGAAAGCAGGGATGAATAAAGAAGCGCTCGATTCCCTCCAGCCTCGGGTGCATGAAATCCCATTCTCATCCGAAACCAAGCGTATGACCACCTTACACCAGGCAAATGGGAGCCTGACGGCCTATGCCAAAGGTGCACCTGAAGTGATCCTCGCTGGCAGTGATTATATGCTGACCGAAAATGGCAGCGTCTCGTTAGATCCCTCTGGGCGGGAACAAATTTTAGTCCAGGCTCAAGCGATGGCCTCTGAAGCGCTGCGCGTGTTGGCAGTCGCTTATAAACCGGATGCCAGGCCTGAAATTGCCGAGAGCGGCATGATATTTTTAGGATTGGCTGGAATGATCGACCCGCCGCGCACTGAAGTAAAGGCGGCTATTGCAGTGTGTGCTGAGGCAGGCATTCGCCCAGTGATGATTACCGGCGATCATCCGCTGACCGCTCAAGCCGTGGCGCGCGAATTAGGTTTGCTGCGCAACGGAGGGCGTGTGCTGACCGGCACAGACCTCGAAGAGATGTCTGACGAAGAGCTGTTTCGCGACGTCGAAAACGTCAGCGTCTACGCCCGCGTTTCGCCCACCCACAAGTTGCGGGTGGTGACAGCCTGGCAAGCGCACGGGCACATTGCCGCCATGACCGGAGATGGGGTCAACGATGCGCCTGCGCTCAAAAAGTCGGATATCGGGATTGCCATGGGCATCACGGGGACCGATGTGACCAAAGAGGCCGCCGCCATGACCCTCACCGATGACAATTTTGCTTCCATTGTAGCGGCAGTGGAGGAGGGGCGCGGCGTCTTTGGCAACATTAAGAAATACCTGATGTACCTGTTATCGTCAAATATTGGCGAGATCGGTCTGATGGCAGGCTCAGCCCTGCTGGGTCTCCCGCTGCCATTGACGGCGGTGCAAATCTTGTATGTCAACCTCGCTACCGATGGCTTACCTGCCCTGGCTCTTTCGGTGGACCCGCCCGAAAAAGACCTGATGAAACGCAAGCCGCGTGACCCGCGCCGGGGGATCTTTACCCGCCCCGTCGTCACCCTGATGACCCTGGGCGGCATCTGGTCAACCCTGGTCAACCTGGGCTTATTCGCCTGGGCGCTCAACTCCGGCCGCTCCGTCGCCGAAGCCATGACAATGACTTTTGTCTCGCTGGTGTTGATCCAGTTCTTCAAGGCTTATAATTTTCGGTCGGACAGGCACTCCATGTTCGAGCGACCCTTCAGCAATAAATGGCTGAACCTGGCAGTGGTATGGGAGATCGTATTATTAGTATTAATTATTTACCTGCCCTTCCTGAACGAACCCTTCGGAACTTACCCCCTGCCCCTGTTAGATTGGATCATTGTGGGTGGGCTGGCGGTGACGATCGTTCCGGTGCTCGAGCTGGCCAAGTGGCTCGTGCGAAAAGGCTGGCTGGGAAAGGTGGAGTAACCAGCACCTTCGGCGCCTGGGCTACCACCACTCTCTCGATGGAGTTAATTGGTCGATCGATTTGCGCGCTGGGTGCGCATTGCCCCAAGCAGCATCACTCGCCTCGAAAGCCTGTTCCGGCGCTGGGGACCTGGGCTGGTGCTGGTTGTTTGGCAGCCAGCTATGCCCTGGTCAAGACGGACGACGACTCTCGTCCGAAACCACACGTTTGATCACCTGACACCAGAGGATTACCAGCGCTTATCCGCTTACCGCCCAAGCTGTGAGGCGCGAATTGGGTTTGCTGAGTATTGGAAGTTTTCCATTTTCTTCTGATCTATCTTTATTGTGTACAGGAATTAGGCGGGAATTTCATACTTTCAGTATGAATGCTGCTGATAAACTGAGAGAAATTCATTATAATATAACCATTCTGGATAAATCACACAATAGGCCAGCCTCCCCGGGAATTTCCGTGGGGATATCTCAAAGAGTCATGAGCTATACGAACAACATCCACAAACAAATTGTTGGCGCCAATAAGAAAAGGATGGCAAATGCTTGAATTCATTGCGCAATACAATCCTATCACGCAAGCATTGATAGCCACGCTATTTACGTGGGGCATGACAGCAGCCGGGGCGGCACTTGTATTCTTCACAAAGACGGTCAATCCCAAAGTCATGGATTCACTGCTAGGTTTTGCCGCTGGCGTCATGATCGCCGCAAGTTTCTGGTCATTGCTTGCGCCGGGCATCGAAATAGCCGAGCAGATGGGGCAGATCCCTTGGCTGACAGCCGTTATCGGCTTTTTAGCTGGCGGAATTTTCATGAGACTGGCTGACCGCTTACTTCCACATCTGCATATGGGACTTGATATGCAGCAGAGCGAAGGGATCAAAACTTCTTGGCAGCGAAGCACGCTGCTCGTCCTTGCAATTACGATGCACAATATCCCCGAGGGTCTCGCCGTCGGTGTCGCTTTCGGAGCAGTGGCAGCTAATCTTTCTACTGCAACGCTGGGTGGAGCCATTGCGTTGGCAATTGGCATTGGTCTCCAGAATTTTCCGGAAGGTGCTGCCGTGTCATTACCGCTGCGCAGGGAGGGAATGGGGCGGACAAAGAGCTTCATCATAGGGCAGGCATCCGGTTTGGTTGAACCCATCGCAGGGGTGGTTGGGGCAGCATTTGTTCTGAATATGCTGAACATCTTGCCCTATGCGCTTAGTTTTGCTGCTGGCGCAATGATTTTTGTGGTGGTCGAGGAACTGATCCCGGAAGTCTCAGCGAAAGGAGGCTCACATCGATCTGGTGACCATGGCTACGATGGCGGGTTTTGCGGTGATGATGCTGCTCGATGTGGCGTTGGGATGAGGCAGCGACCTGGTATCCCCACGATCTTCATCATTTCGGGCAGCATCGGCGCCAGCGCCGAACAAGTGGTTCATACCCTCTTAGCGCAGTTCCCCCAGGATGCCGCCCGGGTGACCACCATCGGAAACGTGCGCCAGCCGGAGCAGATCGCCGAGACCTTGCGGCAAGCTCAGCAGCTCTCCGCCCTGGTTGTCTTCACCCTGGTGGATCCAATGCTGCACGATTATCTGATTCACGAATCGCGGCGCTTGGAGGTTCAAACCATCGACCTGATGGGTCCGCTGATGGAGTGGGTTTCTCAGAAGACAGGTCTCGCTCCCAGGTGCGAGCCAGGGCTGTACCGCCAGCTCCACCGGGAATACTTTGACCGGGTCTCGGCCATCGATTTCAGCATGGCCCATGATGATGGAAAAAACCCCGAGGGCTGGCCGCAAGCCGAAGCCATGCTGGTGGGTGTTTCGCGGGTGGGGAAGACCCCCATCAGCCTGTACCTGGCGGTCTTAGGTTGGAAAACAGCCAATTATCCCCTGGTCCCCCAGATCCCTGTGCCAGCGGACCTCTATTCGCTCGATCCCGGGCGTGTGTTCGGCCTCGCCGTCGAGCCCGGACGGCTGCTGCAGTACCGCCTGCGCCGGCAAAGGCAGCTGGGTGCACCGGGACCCTCCGCTTACGTCGATCCGCAGGCTGTCTATGAAGAAGTCGAAGAGGCCCAGAAATTATTCCGGCGCGGCGGGTTCAGGATCATCGATATGACCGACAAGACCATCGAGCTGGGCGCGGATGAGATCATCCGGCACCTTTCATAAAGCCAGTCCAGGTTGTTCTACTTCTTTACCGCTTCCGCCGCCTGGAGCATGTCGTATGCCCCCTGCCCGTCCGCAGGGATATAGTCCACCAGCGTCAAGAAGTGCAGGTCATCCCAGTTGGATACGTTCAGATCGGGCGTTTGCAGTGTGTAGGTTGCTGTCTGGTTGGGCTCAAGGAGCTGGATCGGACTTGAGATTGTGGTGAGCACGTTGCTTGCCACGACTCCTGCGGGTTTTGTCCGGGTGACGAAGGCGTGCACGGCGGCGGCGTTCGTATCATATGCCAGGGTCTCTCCACTCAAGTTTTTCACTTCTACGGTGAACACAATGCTTTGACTCACCTGAGCGTAGGTGGCCTCCACCGCAGCCTTGGGGCCGCGCCTCAAGGCAGCCTGGATCATATCGTTATAACGCGTCTCGTAGGCAGCCTCTCCTGCAAAGGCCTGGCTGCCGCTGTCAACCATCACCATCGGCTCCAGGATATGCCTCACCCCCGGATTTCGAACATGATAACCATTCCACCATATATTGTAGCGCGAGGCAGGCATGGAAGCCGCATCATAAATCAAGAATGCCACCCTTTCTGGTCCAAATGCCCCTCCGAGTTTATCGAGCGCCGCACCGGCCTCCTGGCAGTTGAATCAGACTGGGTTCAAGAACGTCTCAAAGACCACCAGGCGCTGCGGCGGTGCGGCACACGCTGTCGCCAATATGACCCCCAAAAGAATGGTCATCCACCTAAAGACTCTCATATAAGGGTAGGACAAGCTGTTAGCTTGTCCCTTCGACCACATAGGGTTGGGATGCTTAGCCCTTGCGCATCATCAGCAATTCCAGGTCTTCATCCAGGGCCTGCAAATCTTCCTCGTGCTCGACCTCCATCTGGAGAATGCCGAGGATGATGTTATAAGTCACCGGGTCTGGATCTCTGACCAACTGCAGCAGCTTCTGGTAGTCGCCGATGGCGCACTGTTCCCCGGCGATGTTCTGAGCCAGGATCGCCTTCACAAACGGATCGGTGGGGGCATCATACCCGCAGTGGGCATGCTCTAACCACGCTTCAGGACTGAGCAGCGGCGTGCCGCCCAATTGGATGATGCGCATGGCCAGCAAATCGGCATGCCCCAGCTCCTCGGTAGCATGGATGAGCAGCTCAGCGGCTACCGCATCTTTCATGGGGCCTTTCACGATCTTCGCTCCGATCCAATACTGGTAATAGGCCAGCCATTCATCTGCAAAAGCCTTGTTGAGAAATCCCAACAGCTCATCCACATCCATTCCTACAATTTGACGACCTTTCGTACCCATGTTAAGCTCCTTTCAAATTTTTTGAAACTGGTGTTAAATCAAATTTTCCCATCCATCCCCCGAGAGCATGCCTCTCCACCTTACTATAAGAGAAATTTTACCACGCTCATGGCGTGAGAAGCTTCTGGACACTCGGTTTCAGCGTCTCCGGTTCCACATCCGGCTCGAAGCGCTCCACAACCCTGCCATTCCGGTCGACCAGGAATTTTGTGAAATTCCACTGGATATCTCCACCCTTGGGTCCGGGCTTCTCCCCAGTGAGATATTGGTAGAGCGGGTCTGCCCCAGGGCCGTTCACCTCGAGCCTGGCAAAGACCGGAAAAGTCACGCCGTAGTTGAGCTGGCAGAACTGCTGGATCTCCTCATTCGTACCCGGCTCCTGATGACCGAACTGATCGCAGGGGAAAGCCAGGATTTCGAAGCCTTTATCTTTTAACGCTGTATAGAGAGTCTGTAAACCCGCATACTGCGGCGTCTTGCCGCACTTGCTGGCTGTGTTGACGATCAGGAGCAGCTTGCCCTGGTAGTCAGACAGTGCTTTTTCTTCGCCGCGGGCATCTTTGACTTTGAACGCATAGATCGACATGAATTCTTACTCCTTGGTTGGGATTATGCTTACCCTCGAACAATCTTTTAACATTATGGAAGATGATGGTTATTCACACCAAGTATCGCATAAAAATTGCATAAAGACAACCCTCCTCGAAGGGCACCCTCTCCCGGAGGTAGGTGCATGTCAATCGCTTAAATGAGTATAATCAGCCTTAATGACTCTGAAGAGGCGAACCTTGCATGTTAGAAAAATTAAATGATTTTTCCCCCTCTTTGTAATCCCTGCCATCGAAGAGAGCCTGCGCGAGTACTGGGGCAATTATGGAGGCGCTCCGGGCTCCGAGTGTGAAGACAGCCAGGGTCTGCTGCGGGTCTATACAGGCATCCCTTTCTCTTTCCTGAACGGCGTGAGCAGCTACCAATTGTCTCCCGACCAGACAGATGAAGCAATCCAAGAAACGATACACTTTTTTCAAGCGCGGCATGCCACCTGGGAATGGATGGTCGGACCGCAGCCATCCCCTCAGTCTCTGCCTGAATCCCTCGTGAAGCACGGTTTCGAGGTAGGTGGAGACAGCCCAGGTATGGCGGCACGTTTGGATGCCATCAGCCCTGAGCTTCCGATACCAGATCATCTGGAGATCATTCCTGTGGAAGATGCGGATAGCTTGAGGACCTGGGCGATCACCGTCTTAGACGGCTTCGAATTGCCTGACCTGTACCCAGGCTTTGTGAATTTAGAATGCTCCCTGGGCTGCCAGCCCTTTTACCGCCGCTACCTCGGATTCCTGCGCGGGCAGCCGGTTGCCACCTCCGCACTTTACCTGGGGAAGCATGTGGCAGGAATCTATGCGGTTGCTACAACACCCAGCGCCCGCAGGTTGGGGATCGGCGCGGCAGTCACGCAGCACGCTCTCCTTGAGGCACGTGCAGAAGGCTATCACATCGCTGTGCTGCAAGCTTCGCAGATGGGGTGCGGTGTGTATCAGAGGCTGGGTTTTCAGGAGTTCTCGACGCTCTACGGGTACAGCCTGGAAACATAAGAATTTTGCCAAAAGTCACTCGCAGTTCTTGGGTTATATCTGTCAGGACCGGTATTTTTCAATCATCAGTTCTTAGAAGGAGCACATGCCATGCCGATATCAGGAAACAAAGCCACCCTCGTGCGTTGGCTTGAAGCACTCAGCATTCAGGATTTTGAATTATGGGATAAGTTGGTGGATGAGCTTTACACCTCCGATTATATCTTCTACGACCCCAGTTTTGCCAACCAGCGTGGCAGAGCCGCTCTAAAACAATGGATGCGCGGCGCTATGCAGGATGTTGCTTCATTCCAAATCAAGGTTGAAGAGCTGGTCGAAGAAGGTGAATGTATAGCCGTCCGAGGGGTGGAAACTGTAACTTTTAAATCAAACAGTAAAACTGAGGTCTTAATACCATGCTGTTCAGCCGTTTTAAGGACGGGATGATCTCTGAGCAGTGGCAGCTCTTCAGCGCGCCTGAAAATTAATGAAAACCCAGGCGAGTGGAAGTCTCCACTCGCCTGGGTCATAGCTCTGAAAATGTTAGAAACCGGTTGAGGCGAACCAGGCTCCGGTGGGGCTGGTTACAAACAGGATCGGCGCGATGCATGGGCTGGGCAGAGCAACCCAATCCTTAATCTGAGCGTTGCCTTCCGCATCTGCCGGGAAGAGGCCTGTAGAAACATTGATGGTGACCGCTGCGCCGTTTGCATCCTTACTCAGGCAGCTCACCATAACCTTGAAACTTGGGCTTGGGTTGGTGCCAGCCCGACCCGCCGCAATCGCAGCCGGATCATTTGGATCAATCACCAATCCTCTGACAATGACATCTACATTGCCATCTGGGCTGAGCTTGCCTTTTCCAAAGCCAATCACCCAGGGCAGCCCACCACCCGGCAAGCCGCGGATTGCATTTGTAGCCCCGGTGTAAGGCCTGGGAACCCCGCTCAGGTATTGAACTCCAATATCTTCGATTCATCGGCGCTTGCTCTGTTCACCGAGCCAAAGAATAGGAAAGAACTGATCACCAAAACCAGGGCCAGTGTGGTACCAATAAACTTTTTCATTACTACCTCCGTTTGAAATTAGATTTTGTTTACCTATATAATATAAATACGTACGGAATCAGGTTTTGGATTTCAAATCGGAGAGCAAATTAAATTTAATGTCCCCACCAGGCGAGACCGAGGGGGATATAAAAACCTACTCTGGGGACCAGGCAGGTCTCCAGTAAAAGAATCCGCCTTTTCTTTCTTCCCACTTTTTCCGTGTGCTGCTTTTCCTACCTCGGTCCCGCCGCCGCCACCTCCGGCGTCACGTTCGCTTCGAACTGCTTGAAATTCTCTTTGAACTTCTGCGCCAGGGCTTGGGCCTGCTGGTGATAGGCCTGCACATCGGGCCAGTTCTGCGCCGGGTCCAGGATCTCCACCGGCACGCCAGGGCAGCGCTCCGGTACCTGGAAGCCGAAGTAGGGATCAGTGCGCATCGGGACCCCGTCCAGGTCGCCGCGCAGGGCGGCATGCACCAGGGCGCGCGTGTGCGGCAGGTCAAAGCGCTTGCCCACGCCGTAAGGCCCGCCAGTCCAGCCGGTGTTCACCAACCAGACCTGCGCCTGATGGCGCTGGAGCTTTTCGCCCAACAGCTTCGCATAAACGCCGGGCGCCAGCGGCAGGAAGGGTGCCCCAAAGCAGGAAGAGAAGGTGGCCTGCGGTTCTGTGATGCCGCGTTCGGTGCCGCCCAGCTTGGCGGTGTAGCCGGAGATGAAGTGATACAGGGCCTGGTCAGTGGTCAAGCGGGCAATGGGCGGCAGCACCCCGAAGGCATCGGCCGTCAGGAAGAAGATCGTCTGCGGGTGTCCTGCCATGCCTGAGGCTTCGATATTCGAGAGGAAGCCGATCGGGTAGCCGGCGCGGGTGTTCTCGGTATAGCTGTCGTCATTGAAGTCGATGCGGCGGGAGTTGGCATCGAAGATCACATTTTCCAGCACCGTCCCAAAGTGGCGCGTGGCGCCCCAGATGAGCGGCTCCCATTCCTTGCTTAGGCGGATCGTCTTGGCATAACAGCCCCCTTCGAAGTTGAATACACCTTCATCCCCCCAGCCGTGCTCGTCATCGCCGATCAGGCGCCGCTCTGGATCAGAGACCAGGGTGGTCTTGCCTGTGCCCGAAAGCCCGAAGAACAGGGCTACATCCTCTTGCGTGCCCACGTTGGCAGCGCAGTGCATCGAGAGCACCCCTTTCTGCGGCATCAGGTAATTGAGCACAGTGAAGATCGCCTTCTTGATCTCGCCGGCGTAGCTCGTCCCACCGATCAAGATCATCTTGCGCTCGAAGTTCAAGGCGATGAAGATATCGGTGTTCGTCCCATCGGTCTCGGGGTTGGCGCGAAAACCCGGGGCGTGCAGGATGGTATATTCCGGGATAAAGCTGGCTAATTCTTCTTTCGAATAGCGCAAGAAAAGATTACGCGCAAACAAGCTGTGCCAGGCGTTCTCCGTCACCACCCGGATGGGCAGGCGCAGCTGAGGATCGGCATTGGCGGAGGTATCTTGCACGAAGATATCGCGCCCTTGAAAGTAAGCCGCCATGTGGCTGTAAAGCCGGTCGAAATGCTCGGGCGACATGGCCTTATTAATCTTTCCCCAATTGACTTTGCTGGCCGATTCGCCAGCCTGGACAATATACTTATCGTTCGCTGCCCGCCCGGTATGGTTGCCGGTGCGCACCACCACCGCCCCCTCGTGGGCCAGCATGCCTTCGCGGCGCGAGACGATGCGCTCCACCAGCGCCGGGGTGGTCATCGTCCAGTATTCCATATTCAAATTGTGCAGGCCGTGTTTCTCCAGGCCATAGCTTGAGGGGCTGCCCATGACGTTGCTCATACGATTTCTCCTTTGATGTCAATTTTACGAAAAAACACCGTCCCCATCGTTTCGATGCGTGTCGTCTTTAACCTGGCCATCTAATTCAGATGAAGAATAAGAAATATTCATCTTTTGTTTCGATCCTGCCTCCTGGCTGCATAAGGATATAGTCATCATGTATGTGATTGGCCGAAAGTATCTTTAACAAAAACGCCACGAAAAACCGGCCAATCACTCAAGCAAACCGCTTGAGTATCGTCTAATTTAAAAAATTTCTTATGGCGGTTTGCATAGAAGCGCATCGATTGTGGTAATATCCATTTCTAAATGTGCTTTAGCAAGCGCTTGCTCTGCTTGAATAATCCTCTCAATAGCTATTGATTGCATATGCTGCCTTCCAAATCCTACCTTCGCTGGGTCGCACTCCACACGCTGGCGTTCACCTTTGCTCCCTTATGTTTCATGCTGGCTGGCTGGCTCGTTATGTCTCTGCTCACGGTTGAGGTGCTGGCGTTGGATGTAAGCAGCTCGCCCAACCCAGGGCAATTGACCACTTCCGCTAGGGCGCTCTTCCTGCTGGCACCCTTCTTCACCGGCCTGCTGCTGGGTGCGCTGGTCGCCTGCCTCCAGATTGTGGCTATGCGCAATTCAGCAGTTAAAATCAAGCCCTTTCCCTGGGTTCTCTCTGGCATGCTGGGCTTGGGGCTGGCCTGCCTGGCTTTCGCCTGGACCTTCAGCTCCCTGGTCTTCGCCTATCCCCTATTCATGGCGGCCCTCTTCGGTGCCTGTGCTTACGGCCTGGCTTGTGCCCTACCCCAGGCACACCTGTTGGCCGGGCAATTAGAAGACTCCTGGCGCTGGCTGCTCTTCAGCCTCCTGGCGGCGCTGCTCGCCATCCCCCTGGCCTGTGCCCCGGTTTGGCTCGCCGAAGGCCCGGCTTATTTCTGGCTGGTCTTCCCCCTCCCGGCTCTGGGAGGCGCCCTGTTCGGCTTGCTGACGGGTAAGGTGATGCATGGTGGCTTGCGATCCCTTGTGCCTTAAGGCTTCAAATCCCATGCTTTGAGTTTCTTCGCCGCCGTGCCGAACGGGCCAAGCTGGTAAACGGCCGCGCCCGCGG
Organism: uncultured Chloroflexia bacterium; assembly: GCA_963754615.1. Lineage (GTDB taxonomy): Bacteria > Chloroflexota > Anaerolineae > Anaerolineales > UBA4823 > CAVVUF01. The sequence goes on from CAVWGW010000013.1 coordinate 36,486, forward strand.
GCGAGAAGGTGAACGGTTCAAACGGCTCGGCCAACATTTTGTCGAGATAGTCGCGGGGGGCGACCCCCGTAGTGACGTGCGGACTGAAATGTTCGCCGGTCTTCTTTGGCACGAACGTCGACACGTATTCGATCAACTGCGCATCGAAGGCAGGATCGTCGTGCGCAGTGGTGAACGCAGCCATGCTTCCGGTGTCCACCGTGAACGGGGCGACGGCGGTAATAATGTCCGCTTGCAGCTTGCGCAATTCCGGCGTCGGCTGCGCGACGATGCCCGCAAGGCCAATGGCACCGCTCGGGACGTAGTAGTATTTGAAAGCCTCCAGCTTCATGGCGTTCACTTTGGCGGCAGCGAGCACCTGGTGGGCGGCGGCATAGACCTTGTCGAGGTCTGCCGTGCGGACGAAACGCTGGATTATGGTGATGTGCGGACGGTGCGTCGCGTCCAGAGCGAAACCCTTCGGGAAGACTCCCAGCAGTCGCGCGTTGTTGGCTTGGCAATGCTGGAGCATTGTGGTGTCTGGTTCTAACAGGATGTCAAAGGCCGTGACGGGGCTCTGCCCGGCCGGAAAGATTTGTTTCCAGTCATCCTTCATGCTGACGACGATCCAGCTCTCCTTCTTCGCCTGCTCATCAAGCGCTGGCGGGAAGACACCCAGCTTAACATCTGGCAATCCGCGAGCCGGGCCATAGGCATATTCGCGCCTCGCATCATCGTGCAGGATCAACAGCATGAACCGCGCCCCGCTGCCACCCTGCGTGTATTCCAACATCTGCTGGTCGCCAGCGGAATTTCCAAACGCCATGATAGGCCTGCGGCCAATGTGCTGGTTGATGGCGACGGGTTTGCCGTCTTTATCACCGTTGAAGTTCAGCTCCGGCAGACGCACGAGGACGGGCTGACCATCGCGAATTTCAAACTTCGTCTTGATGCTGCTGCCGATGACCTGTTCCGGCGGGATGCCATAAACCTGTTCCGCCCAGGCGCGCATGAACTCGATGCCGCCGCCGGAAACGATGAAGTTCTTGAAACCGTTCGCCCGCAGGTAGGCGAGCAGTTCGAGCATCGGCTGATAAACACACTCGGTGTAAGGAATATTGTATTTTGGATGTTTCGCGGTAGCGAGCCAGTCCTGGACGATCTGTTCGAATTCCACCGTGGTCATGCCCGCGTGCGTGGCCTTGAGGAGTTCCAGGAGGGCCTGGTCACCGCCGGCGAGCGCGGCATCCAAATTCCCCTTGAGCAGCGAGGCGAACGGTTCCTTGTCCTTCCATTCGGGATGCTGGGGCACGAGGGCCAGCACACGGTCGAGCGCGAAGAAGAATTGAACGGGCACCGGCTGTTCGCACCAGAGCGTGCCGTCGTTGTCGAAGGTGGCGATGCGTTCTGACTCCGGCACAAAGTCGGGGCTGCCTGGTGTGGTCACTTTCGTTACAAAGTCGAGTATGGCGCTCTTGGCTGCGCCATCGTTCCATGATTCCAATTGAGTTGTCATTTACGAGATTCCTTGTATCTCCAACCGGGATTCCACGTCGCAATCATTTTACCCGCATTTTCATCATATCCCTAGATATGGAAATTTTTTCGAGAGCTTCATCACCACGCTTCTTGCTGTTCTGATGATCCTCCCAGCCAAGAAAATGTACCTCAATCAGGACTATCAATGGTTTTCTTGGTGTTCCCCGCGCCTTGGTGGTTCAAAATCACGTCCCCGACTTCTTCAGCTCAACACCCTTCGTCCAGGCCGAATTGAAAAAGAACCCGAAGAGCAAGACCGCCACCGTCCCGACCAGCAAGTCATAAATCCCCACCGTTACACTCCCCACCCAGGGCAGGGTGAAGTTGACATAAACCACCCCGAAGAAAAACATGCACGCGTTCGCCAGGATGGCGACCACGCGTACCTCGGTCGGGCCCAGCTTGCCGTACGAAATGCGGTATTCCCCAGCCACGTAGGTGAGCGTATACACCAGCAGCGCCATGGCCTGGTACCCCACCAGGGCCACCATTGCTACGTTGAAAGAGATATAAGGTGAGACCCCTAACCCTACGAACATCAAGATCTGGCAGATTGTATCCACCACATGATCGATATAGAAGCCGTACACCGGGCGCTCGATGTGCCGGTAGCGCGCCAGCGTCCCATCCAGGCTGTCGCCGAACCAGTTGATCACGAAGCCCAGCGAAGCCAGCCACAGCCAACCCGCCGCCTGCTGGCTGAGAATATACCCCGTCAGCGTCAGCAGCGTGCCAAAAACCCCGATCAAGGTTAATTTCATCCGGAGTCATCCAGGCGGGCATATGTGCCGCCAGCCACTGCAGCGCCGGCCTTTCCAACGGTCCTAAAAGGATATCGTTCACGCGCTGGTGCTTTTTAGGTTTTTCCAAGGTAATTCTCTCCTGATCTGTGTAATTTTTTCGAGTAACTCCACAGCGCTCCAAGCTTCTCTTTCTGGAGGAAACCGTCATTGCGAAGGAGCAGCGATGTACTCATCGCAGACGACTGAAGCAATCTCATCACTTTGGACAAGACTGCTTCGCTGCCCTTCGTTTCACCCTTCGTTCCTCGGGGCAAGCTCAGGGCAGGCAGCTCGCAGTGACAGTTTCTTGCGAGCGAGCGGATTCTGCAAGCGTGGCAATCTCATTCACATTAACCCCCCACTGCCTCCAAAGCTTCGGGCCACACGGGGAAGCTCATCGACCACTGGTCCGGCGCCAGGCGGATAAAGCCTTCCGCCAGCCGGCAGGCAGCGTCGGCGTTCACCTGCAGCGCCTCATCATGGTCCCGGCTTTCGACCATCTCCAGCGGCTCCGATGAAAGGATCTGATAGGAGCCATCTTCTTTGCGCAACGCCGCCGCCACGATGAGCGGCACGTGGGCCTTGAGCGCCAGGTAAATATGCAGCACCGGCAAGGCCGAGGGTCTGCCGAAGAACATTGGGCGGCAGGAAGGCGCCTCAATCGGCCGGTCCAGGCCGGTCAACACCAGCCCGCCCTGCTTAAGGTACTCGATAGACCGGCGCAGCGCTGACTTCGAAACCGGCAGCAGCTCCATCCCGCTCTCTTTCCGCATCTCGAGCTGCTTCTGGTAGCCCCTGGGCAGCTCGGGCACAGTTAGCGCCAGCCCCTGCCCTCCCAACCTGAAGGCTGCCTGGGCAATAAAATCGAAATTGCTCATATGCACGCCCACCACCATGAGCCCGCGCTCAGCAAACCTGGGGCGCTGCAAGACTTCTGACAGCAAATTGTTCTCCGCTACCAGGCGCCGCATGAGCTCCCAATCTTTGAGATCACGCTGCAGATCATAGATCGAGAGGGCCGTGTTGCGGAAGGTTTCTCTCACCTGCCGGTCGAGGGCTTTCCCGCTCAGCTTCTCCCCGCTCACCACCCACTGATTTGCCCGCACAGCCCGCACCATCTCCCAGCTTTTCCTCGCCGAAATCCGGTCAGCCACAAAAAAAGCCAGCCGGTGGCCCAGCCAGGCAGGCGTCAGGCGCGCCACCACAGCCGCCAGCCCCACGTTGTTATTGATCAATTTCCGCGTATCGGGAGACAAATGCGCTTACCCCAGCCCAGATGAAATGATGGAATCCAGCAGTTTCCAATGAACACGCCTATTTTACCTGAAAATCGCCCCTCAACGACTCTTTTTGGCGCCTTTTTCGTTTTAGATATAAGAGAATAACATCCGTTTTTTTTTGAGACAGTCTGGCTGACTATTTATCCCCCCTATTTATTAGCCGCTGCCTCTTCTTCCCCTCAGCCTGCGCTCGAGTTGGCTGCCCGAGCGCAGGCTCAATTTAATCCACCTTTTCCCACGATGTACTCATCGTCACTTTCCGATTTTTCCGCGGGCTTCTTTTCTGATCTTAGCGGTTATTTATCCTTCTTCTTTTGCCCTTCCAGCTTATCTTGGTTTTCCTGCTCAACCTTCTGCTGAGTCTGCTGGCGCTTTTTTCGTTCCTCTTCCTGCTGCTTTTCGAGCACCTGCTGCTCCTTTTGGCGCTGTTTCCGTGCCTCTTCCTGCTGCTTCTCCAGCTCTTTGCGTTCTTTTTGGCGCTTTTCCATTTCTTCTTGATTTACATCTGGTTTATCTGGGTTCATTGTGTTAAACCTTCTCTCTTGAGCGTATGCGGCTCATCGATAACATTACATTGAGATCTTTAACTATTCTAACACAAAGGCAATATGTTAAAATAACACTGCCCATTAAGAAAGGAGCACCTCATGAACTACCGTCCTCTCGGCCGCACCGGCGTACTCGTCTCACCCCTCTGCCTCGGCGCCATGAACTTCGGCGCTGCCACCTCCGAAGCCGACTCCATTGAGATCATCCACGCTGCCCTGGATGCCGGCATCAACTTCATCGACACCGCCGATGTTTACAACGGCGGCCAATCCGAGATCGTGGTTGGCAAAGCCCTTAAAGGCCGGCGCCACCAGGTGATCCTGGCTACCAAGGTGCACGGCAAGACCGGCGATCTGCCCAACGACCAGGGCAACTCGCGCCTGCACATCATCCAGGCCTGTGAAGCCTCCCTGCGCCGCCTGGACGTCGAGACCATCGACCTCTACCAGGTGCACCGCCCCGTCATGCACATCCCGCAAGACGAGACCATCTCCGCCCTCACCGACCTGGTGCGCTCTGGCAAGGTGCGCTACATCGGCTGCTCCACCCATCCCACCTGGATGGTCATGGAAGCCCTGGCTATCAGTGAGCAGCACCACTTCGCCCGCTACGTCTCCGAGCAGCCCCCCTATAACCTGCTCGACCGGCGCATCGAAAACGAGCTCATCCCCCTGGCGCTGCGCTACAACCTGGCGATTATCCCCTGGGCGCCGTTGGCGCAGGGTGTGCTCGCCGGGCGCTACCCCGTCAGCCAGCCGCATCCTTCCGAATTCACGCGCCGCCCGCCAGCCCGGCAGCATCTACGCCGAGCGCGTCACCGATCGAGGCGTACACGCTGGTGAGCAGTTCGCCGAATTGGCGCGCCAAGGCGGCAGGACCCCAGGCCAGCTTGCCCTCACCTGGTGCAAGGATCAGGAAGGCATCACCGCCCCCATCCTCGGCCCGCGCACCCTTTCGCAGCTTGTAGACCTGCTGCCTGTGCTCGAGATGAGCCTCACCGCTGAAGAGCGCACCGCTTGCGACCTCATCAACCCGCCCGGCGGCTTCATCACCAACTTCTTCAACACCGCCCCCTGGATGAAGACCCGTTGAATTTTTTCCGGTTTCTCCGCTTCTAGGTTGATCGGGAACACACAGGAGCGCGTCTCAAAAAATCTAGGCTTTTCCTTTTTTCATAGCACTTTCTGTGTGTTTCTTTTGACCTTGAATCTCTGCGCTCTCCGTGTCTCCGTGGTAAAAAGGTTTTCTTGCCTTGCCTCCGTGGTTCAAGATCTTATCGCCATCCCACCAGCGCTTCTCGCCCGAAATAGTGGCCTCTTAGGAACACCCCCTCGATCTCCTGCGCATGGCGCACATCCTCCAGCGGATCCCCGCGCACCAGGACCAGCGAGGCCGTCTTGCCTGCCGCCACGCTGCCCAGGCGCCCATCCAGCCCCAGCACCCGCGCCGGCGTGAGTGTCGCCCCGCGCAGGACTTCCGCCGCTGGCATGCCCGCCTCCTGCCAGATCGCCATCTCATCGTGCACCGCGTAGCCCGGCAGGACCCCCGGCAGCATCAGGTCCGTCCCCACCAGCAGCGGCACGCCCGCCTGGTGCAGCCCCACCACCATCTGCGCCCAGCCCCGCCAGATGTAATCCTCCATGTCATTCTGCTGCCCCCACATCATGCGCCACATGCCCAGCACCCCTTCGGAGATGATCTCGCTGTGCGGGAAGCTCCCCGACATGTACAGCTGAAAGTGCGTGCCACACTTGAAAGTCACCGCCGTGGGGCAGACCGCCATCCCGCTCGCCGCAATGCGCCCGTAAAACGCCTCCAGCTCGCCCGTGGTAACCTCCCCCATGCGCTGGAAGTAATCCATCCGGCTCCCCATCCCCTCAAACACCAGGCGCACCGGGTCGCCCAGCAGCTTGCCGAGGACTTTCTCGAAGCCGAACCAGTGCTCGCAGGAGTGCAAGCCCGCCGCAGCCGCCTCTTCAATATAGATCGCATCCGGCACGTGCCCCACACACTTGAGACCCAGTTTCCCCGCTTCGTCCAGGATCGCCAGGAAGACTTCCCTCCCCAGGAGGCTGTAGACCTTGATGAAATCTGCCCCCAGCTCCGCCTGGCGCCTCACGGCTGCCCTGCCATCCTCTGGCGTATTGACCCCCACCGAGATCAGCGGGATCATGGGCGGGTCCCCATCCAGGATCGCTCCCCCCGTCACCAGCTCTGGCCCCAGCACCGCCCCGCTTCTGAGCTCATCACGCAGGTTAAAGATAAAATCATTCGGCATGCCCATATCGCGCACCAGCGTGACCCCGTTGGCGATCATCGCCTTGCCAAAACACTGCGCGTCGAAATAATGGGTGTGCGCATCCACCAGTCCCGGCATCAGGTACAGCCCATCCCCGGCGATCGTCTGGGTCCCCTCCCCATTGCCCAGGCTGCCGTGCCTCCCCACCGCCTCGATGCGCTCCCCGGCGATGCGCACATCCTGCCCCGCCACCAGGCAGCCCCTCTCCACATCCACGACCGTTATATTCGAGATGAAGTAAGCATTTGAGTGATTCATCGTTTTGATCAATCCGTGTCATCCGTGCAATCTGTGAGCTTTTTTAGAATCCGCCTTTTCCTTCTTTCTGCTCTTTCCGTGAGCTTCTTATTGGGTTTTAAGCAACCCCAACCAAGATGCTCGTCCCTTCCACCTTCACCTCGAAGCACACCTCATCCTTCGGTTTCGTTTTTATGAAGGCGATCTTCGCCTCCCCTACATTCATGCCAGTGCGCACATCGAACCGAGACCCATGCCTCGGGCAGGTGACGATGCTCCCCTCCAGCTTTCCATCAGACAGTGAGCCGCCCAAATGCGTGCATTTGTTGGCAATCGCATAATACGTCCCTCCCACGTTTGCCAGCAAGATCTCTTTCCCCTTCGCCACCACTAACATCATCTTCCCAGGTGGCAGCAAAGGCGTCTCTGCTACTTTTACAAACTCTAGTTCATCATTCATATCAGTCTCCATTATCGATGATTTGTTGGGGCGCACATTCGTGGACCCTTACACCAGACCAGCTTGCCTGGCCTGCTTCATATGCACAGCTTATTGGATCGAACTGTCATTACACGACCCTATGCTTTTTGCGGAGTCGAAGCACCCTGATATTTTATCGCAGCCATGCTCATCTCGACAGCCAAAAACTCACCAAGAAAGGCACCGCCGTCACGCCCAAACCAGCCAGGATCAAAATGATCCCAGCCACAGTCTTCCACTTGTAAACAGACCAAATCCCTGAGCCAATCAGCAGCGCCCCACCCAAGAACATGATAACCGCAATCAGATTCATCGTGCCTCTACTCCCTATTCCACATTCCCTTTGGGCGGATAATACTTATTCTGAAAAAATGTGTAGGGCGTGCCATCATCCTGGCACAAACGGTGGTTGATGATCTGCATGGCTGACTCCTTAATAATTGATTTTTCTGAGCTTATTATCGCGGAGAATCGAGGCAGAGTCAAATTTTTTCCCGGAAATAAGGTTGAACTGGATTCTACGTCCCCGAATCAGTCAAAGAAGAGCATTTTCATAAAAGCCCCACTTTCGATGTAAAAATGGGTCATTTGAGCCGATTTTTCATCAATTTTCAGCAAAAATCGCTACTTTTCACCCACTTTGGAGATATTTTGGAATTTGTCATCAGACTTATGCATTCACCCATTGGGTGAAAGAAATGACTGCCAACTCCAGACAGCATGTTAAAATCTTGAGGAAAAGAATATTCTGCAGGATAGGATGTTGCCTTGATTAATAAAATCGAATTCTCAGCCAGAAATCTCACCTCAAATGCCGGTTTATTGCTCTTACTCGAACATGCCAGTAAAAATGGGATTTTTGACCTGATTGATCACGACCTGGTTTTTGAGAACGCATCCACCAACAAAATCAAAATGAACCACATCAAGACCATGCTCTGCGGTAACTTCATTGGAATTGACAAACTGGAACGGCTGAAACTGCTGCAAAGCGATCCCCTGGTCAACGAGTTTGCCATTTCGATCAAAGAACCGGAAACGGTATCTCGGTTTTTGGGAAACTTCAGCTACAAAACGACCCAGATGCTGAGAGAAATCAATTTCAAACTCTTCAGAAAGCTCCTGAGAAAGAGCAAGCTCAAATCCATCACCATCGATATTGACAGCAGTGTGGTCAATGTCGAAGGCCATCAGGAAGGGGCAGTAAAAGGTTACAATCCAAAAAAGCCTGGAAACCGCTGTTACAACATCCAGTTTGCTTTCTGTGATGAAATCAAGGCCTACCTGACCGGCTATGTCAGAAGCGGGGACACTTACACGGCAAACGGTGCGGCAGAAATGATCAAGGAAATCATGGCTCACCTCAAAGATGAGGGGTTGGAAATCACATTTCGCATGGACAGCGGTTATTTTGACGATGCTATCCTGGAAACGATCGAATCGCTGGGTGGCAAGTATGTCATCAAGGGAAAAGGGTATCCAACACTTGTGGCGCAAGTAACCGACCCATCGATTACCTTTGTTACAGGCGAAGCTGGCCGTGAGACCACCGAGTTTGTCACAGCCTTGAATACATGGGAGAAGGATAGAAGATTTGTCGTCTCCCGAGTATTGAAAGATGAAAAAGATAGAGCGCAATTATCTTTCCTGGAAGGCGAAGAATACGATTATTTCTTTTTTGTCACCAACACGGAACAATCGTCAGAAGAAGTGGTTGAATTCTATGAAAAACGTGGGAACTGTGAGAATTACATCAAGGAAGCCAAGTATGACATGGCGGTTGGGCACCTGTTGCTCCAGTCATTTTGGGCCAATGAAGCGATCTTTCAGTTGATGATGCTGGCTTACAATCTGTTTTTGCTGTTCAAGATGGACTTCGCAGGGGAAACAGAATACCGGCAGCAAATCAAGACCTTCCGATTGAAGTACATTTTCCTGGCTGGGAAGATCATCAGAACGGCGAGAAGTGTGGTGATGAAGCTTTCTGAGAAATATCCTTATCGAGAGATATATGAAAAAAGCCTATCTTGAAAAAACACTCGTTTTCATGTCTCAACCCGTTATTTCTATTTAAACCAGGCTGAAAAAACCATTTCCAATGTCCAATTTTATGAAATGGATCACGAAAAATGATGCAAAATGGAGGAAATGATGCTAAACTTAAACCAAGATTGTCAAAATCATCACCCTTTGAGGTGAAAATGTTGGTCGAATTTATTCGACGTGGAATCTCGGTAATAGTTAGGCGGCGCTGGTGCTAGACATTATTGCCTATCCAGGACAAGATTACTGACAAAGTAGAGGTTCTAATGGCGAAATATGCGCGAGCGCACGACATGGATAGCTGGCTGCGAGATCCAAGGATCGCAGCGCGGGGATTCTATCATCGTTGGCAATCTTCCGTCGCGGCTGGCAATGGCGAAGATGCGTTCATCGAACTGGTCGACCGATACATCCATCCTGACTGCGATGTACTTGATCTTGGCTGTGGACATGGTGAATTCACCCTTATCCTTGCTGCTCGGTGTCACTCGATTGTTGGCATCGAGCGCGAACCTGGCTATTTAGAGCTAGCCAAGGAACTAGCCGCGGAGCAGAATGTAGCGAATGCCCAGTTCTTCCAGGTGAATTTAGCCGGCGTTGGGGATGAAGACCAAGTCTTCGCTGGTATCCCGTTAACAGACGATAGCATTGATCTATTCGTCAATCGCCGCGGCCCGCTTCTGCAGCGTTACCTAGTTGAGGCCGTACGGGTTGCTCGCCGTGGGGCAGTCATCGTGGGATTGCATCCTACTGGAAATACACCCGCACCGACTTGGCGTGACGAGTTGCCAGAAGCGTACCAGAAAGTGTTTATGGCGCTTTCGTTTGACGAAGTGACGAGCTGGGTGATTGATCCTTTGCGTACGGCCGGTATCTCTGATTACAGCTTATGGTGGATTGATGTACCAGAGTTTCTACGCTCCCCATACGAACTGTATGTTCGACTAGGTGGGTCTCAAAATTCTGAAGCGCCTGAATATAAAAACATCGAGCCACAGCTTACGAAAATCTTCAAACAATATGGTAGGTCACAGGGGATTGTTCTACGGCATCAACGATTGCTATGGCAAGTCAACTTACCAATGTGACAGGGTCGGTCGTTTACCATTTTCTTGATATAGTGCAGACCGCAGCCGTACAGCAGGCGCGCCATCAGCAGGTGCAGTCCCTGCATCTCGCTCAATACCTGGTTCACTTCACTTTTGGAGAGCACGGTTGGCAAATATTGACCGCGTTTAGCCCGTAAAGCATGGATGGGGGCATCCGGTTCAAAGTGCAGCACATTCCGATAGAGAAAAAGCAGGGCATTGAATGCCTGGTTTTGTGTGGAAGCTGAGACATTGGCTTCCTGGGCCAGGTGTGACAGAAAGGCTTCGATCTCCGGCGTGCCCATTTCGGCAGGATGGCGGGCGAAACCTTGTTTGGCTTTATGGAACAGAATATAGCGTTTCACCCAATGGACATACGTTTTCTCGGTGGGGTAGGAATAGTGCTTGATGCGGATGGCGTCGCGCAGTTGGTCGAGTAGTTTTTTGGGGTTGAGGTTTTTCCCATCCCCCTTCTGGAGAGGCCGGGTGAGGGAATTCACTCCTATCGCTCTCCCTTCTTTAATGACCCTAATTCAGACCAAATACGTTATAATAATATAAACGGCAACTGTGCTGGCACCGGCGGTGTCTTCCGCATGGACCGGCAGGATGTCCTCGATTTCGTATATACTTATTTCCAACCCTAAACCCTTAAACAGGTAGCCATCTCTCTAACAACGAGAATGGCAAAAAGACGGGGCGGGCTAGGTGGTGGTTGATACCACCCTGGTCCGCCCCTTGTCATCTCATCAAATTCACCGCTCCTTCTTTGATTTGTCATTGCGAGTGAGCGCACTTTGCGAACGAAGCAATCTACTCTTTTTGCGTGGCTCACGTAGTACGAGCAGCTTATGGAAGGCTGGTGAGGGAATTCCCACCTACCTCAACCCATCTCTGTATTTCTCCTAACAGGTCCTGAGCGGTTTTCGATTAAATAAAGGGATTTATAATTTTTACCTGACCTTCAAACACCTGTTCATGTTGAAGATCTTCGGAATACAAAACTGGAACTTAAATCTGCAGAGCGCAAGCTACCACCAGGCTGTCCCAAAAAGAAAGCACATACCGTTGTCTCAGGTTCGAAGCCGCGCTGAGAATATCTTGCTCAATATTAATAATGGGATACTTTTCAAAAAAAGCGTCAATCAATAAGCGAATTTGCTCTTCAGTGAAATTTGCTTTTTTAATCAGATTGACACAAACCTCGTTGATAACTTGCACACTCAGTACAGGTTGGCAAGCATTGATCAGATCACGGGCGCGTTTCGTTTTATCTGATGAATGATCTTCAATAAAAGCATACAACCAGATATTTGTGTCGATAAAACTCAGGGGCAGCAGATCATCGCTCATACAACTCATCGCGCCGCAGAGGTCGGAAGTCTTTTATGGTCACAGGATTTTCAAGGAGCTGGTCGATGAGGGTATTCTTTTTTGTTTTCTTACTTTCAGGAACCAGGATCACTCGAACCTGATTCTTGACCAATTTCCGGAATTTTCGAGGAATCTCGATTACGCCATCTTTGACCGTTGTCCGAAATTCAATCGTAGTCATCTTTCACCTCTCCTGTTTATCATACCACAGCTTATCTCCTTGCCGGTCAGTCACGCCTAACCTCTCCCCATCCCGCTGCTCCTCATACCACGGCTTGCGCGCCTTCGTCGCCATACCCGACCCGGGCTTTAGATAATCGACCACGACCAACAGGGCGAAGATGTAGATCGAGAAGCAAAAACACAGGATGCTGCCTTCCATTTTTCCTCCCTTAATTTCCAACCACCAAGACTCCAAGAACACCAAGAAAAACCATTTTCGAGGTATAATTATAAATAATCATTATCTGTGAGGAACAATTCTCGAAAGAAAACTCATGACCGATCCAGATGTCCGTTTCGATCAACTGATTGCCGCACTTAAGGAGCGCAATTACCGGCTGACCCCCCAACGCGTCGAGCTGGTGCGCTTGATTGCAGCCAGTGAAGGACATCCCAGTGCAAGCCAGCTGTACGCCAGCATCCAGCACCAGTTCCCAACCATGAGTCATGCCACCGTTTACAAAACCCTCACCTTGTTGAAAGAAATGGACCAGGTGTTGGAGATCGATTTGCGCAGCGACAGCCATTATGATGGCAATCGCCCCGAACCCCACCCCCACCTGATCTGTATCAAGTGCAGCCAGATTATCGATGGGGATGTGTCTCTCGATCAAGAATCGCTCCACAGCCTGGAACAGACCTCAGGTTATCAGATCCTCCGGCATCAAATCGCCCTTTATGGGCTGTGCCCAGATTGTAAAGAGAAGGGATAAGAAACCCCTTCCTTGAAAGCTGGGGCAAATGGTTTCCGCATAGCGTATTTCAATATTTCACACCACGAAAGGAGCAAATTGTATGGAAGATAGCAAATGCCCGGTAACGGGCAAGACTCACACACCCACCGCTGGCAGAGGAACGTCGAACCGGGATTGGTGGCCGAACCAGCTGGACCTCAGGATCCTCCACCAAAAAGCGTCCCTGTCCAACCCGATGGGCGCAGCGTTCAACTACGCTGAAGAATTCAAGAAACTCGATCTGCAAGCTCTCAAGAACGACCTGTATGCGCTGATGACAAACTCGCAGGACTGGTGGCCGGCCGATTACGGTCACTACGGGGGTCTCTTCATCCGCATGGCATGGCACAGCGCGGGTACCTACCGCATCAGCGACGGCCACGGCGGCGCGGGGTCCGGCTCCCAACGCTTTGCGCCCCTCAACAGCTGGCCCGACAATGCCAACCTCGACAAGGCGCGCCGGCTGCTCTGGCCAATCAAGCAGAAGTACGGCAATAAGATCTCCTGGGCTGATTTAATGATCCTGGCCGGCAACTGCGCCCTCGAGTCGATGGGCTTCAAGACCTTCGGCTTCGCTGGCGGGCGGGAGGACATCTGGGCGCCGGAAGAGGACATTTACTGGGGCGCCGAAGCCGAGTGGCTGGGCGACAAGCGCTACTCCGGCGACCGCGAGCTCGAGAATCCCCTGGCTGCCGTGCAGATGGGCCTGATCTATGTGAACCCCGAAGGACCGAACGGCACGCCCAGCGCGGTCGCATCGGGCCGCGACATTCGTGAGACCTTCGCCCGCATGGCGATGAACGACGAAGAGACCGTCGCCCTCGTGGCTGGCGGGCACACCTTCGGCAAAACCCACGGCGCTGGTCCGGCCACACTGGTAGGTCCAGAGCCTGAAGCCGCAGGCATCGAAGAGCAAGGTCTCGGCTGGAAGAGCAGCTTCGGCAGCGGCAAGGGCGGAGACGCCATCACCAGCGGCATCGAAGGCGCCTGGACGCCGAAGCCGACCCAGTGGGATATGGGCTATTTCGACATGCTGTTCAGCTACGATTGGGACCTAACGAAGAGCCCGGCCGGCGCCTGGCAGTGGGTGCCGGTCAACGTGGCTGAAAAAGATCTCGCCCCGGCCGCCCACGACCCCTCCAAGCGCGTGACAACCATCATGACCACCGCCGACATGGCGATGCGCATGGACCCCATCTACGCACCGATCGCCCGGCGCTTCCACAAGAACCCCGAAGAATTCGCCGACGCCTTCGCCCGCGCCTGGTTCAAGCTCACCCACCGCGACATGGGACCCCGCTCGCGCTATCTCGGCGCGGAAGTCCCCGCCGAAGCGCTGATCTGGCAGGACCCCGTCCCCGCCGTCGACCATCCCCTGGTCGAGGCAGCCGACATCGCCCAGCTCAAGGCCAAGATCCTGGCCGCGGGTCTCTCCATCTCTGCGCTGGTCTCCACAGCCTGGGCTTCGGCCTCCACCTTCCGCGGCTCCGACAAGCGCGGCGGGGCGAACGGGGCGCGCATTCGCCTTGCCCCGCAGAAGGATTGGGATGTCAACCAGCCTGCCCAACTGAAGGCTGTGCTGCAGACCCTGGAAGGTATCCAAAAGGAATTCAACATCACCCAATCCGGCGGGAAAAATGTCTCGCTGGCTGACCTGATCGTCCTGGGCGGCTGCGCGGCGATCGAGCAAGCGGCAAAGAACGCCGGTCAGGCGCTGACGGTGCCCTTCACCCCAGGGCGCACAGATGCGTCGCAGGACCAGACCGACGCAGCCTCCTTCGCCGTGCTCGAGCCGGCTGCCGATGGCTTCCGCAACTACCTCAAAACGAAATTCTCCGTCACGGCAGAGGAGCTGCTGGTCGATCGTGCCCAGCTGCTGACCCTCACCGCTCCTGAGATGACGGTGCTCCTGGGGGGGCTGCGCGTTTTGAATGTCAACACCGGCAAGTCTCAGCACGGCGTCTTCACCGAGCGGCCTGAGGTGCTCACCAATGACTTCTTCGTCAACCTGCTCGACATGCGCACCGCCTGGCAGGCTACCGCGCGAAGACGCTGAGGTGTTTGAGGGGCGTGACCGCACAACCGGCGCACTCAAGTGGACCGGCACGCGGGTCGACCTGGTCTTCGGCTCAAACGCCCAGCTGCCGCGCCCTGGCAGAAGTCTACGCCTGCGAGGGCTCACAGGAGAAGTTCCTCCACGACTTTGCCGCGGCATGGAACAAGGTCATGAACCTGGACCGCTTTGACCTAGCCCGAGCGTAGCGGAAAGGCCTTCAAGTGATTAGACAACCGGATCAGCGACGGGGATAGCCTGCCGCTGATCCGGGAGGTTAGGATCGATAAGAAATTGGAGTATGGAGTAAGCAGTAGGTAGGAAGGATTAGAGCTTTTCAAAATGCTTGCGCCGTTCGGTGGAGGCAATCAGTCCATTTAGCAGCTTTCCAACATTGTCGGCATGGGTCTGTTCGTTTTCGATGGTGGGGAGGTAATGCAAGTCTTTGGAAAGAATAAAGAAATATTTCAATTCTTCAAGGGAACCTTCCGAAGTGTTGTAAAAGTGAATTTTTTCTTGCAAGCCGCGCCGTTTGAAGCCTTCGGCGATATTAGCAGGGATCGAGACAGCCGCGCGCCGCATTTGCGAAACCAATCCGAACCTTTCATGATCAGGATATTTCGCAGTGATATCATACACCGTTAAGACCAGCTTGTGCGCCTCCTGCCACGCCACTAAATCTGTAAACTTCTCCACTCCCATACTCCTTACTCCCTACTCCTTACTCCCTACTCCTTACTCCCTACTCCTTACTCCTGTACTTTACCCCTGCCATCCCCTCAAAATGCTTTTCTTGAGTCCATAAAATCGCTGCGTATTCCCGTGCGGTTGCCAGGATGATACTATCTACCATGGCAAGTTTCATTTCGACAGAGATTTGCGCAGCGCTAATCGCGATTTTTCGATCTAAATCCACAATCTGTCCTAACGACATGATGCCCATGGCTTCCAAGGCTCGATCCTCACCAAGCTCGATCAGAACGCGTTTGAAAACCTCGTACAGGCAGATCGTTGGCACCACCAGGGATTCAGCATTTCGAATCGGTGAGCCAAAGAAATCAGCATTCCCCCCACCGGTTAAAAACTCCACCCAACCAGACGAGTCGACCAGGTTCATCAACGTTCCTCGTCTTCTTCCTCGCGAATCCCTTCCGTGTTCATGCCCTTGAATGCGCCATAAGCCTCTTCAATGGGCGGTACGATGATCACTCGCAAGGTGTTTTTGTAAGGGATGAACATCAGCTTTTGACCCGGCTTTAACTTGAACTGCTCGCGGATCTGGCGAGGGATGACCACCTGGTATTTGGATGAAATCGTAACCGTCTCCATGCTTACCATCTCCTGATCGATATCCTATCGTAAAGCGATTATATCACCTTCCAATTTAGCTTACTGGAACCCGTCGCGGTGCTCTTCGTACCAGGGTTGCAGGGGCGACCTGAGGGATTTCGATCTACGCTCACCAGGGCTACGATGTAGATCGAAAAGCAAAAACACAGATCGCCACCGACTGGAATGGAAACCAGGCAGGATCGAAATTCATCTGACCCGGCTGTTGGAAAGGTATTGATTTCCCTGGGGTACGGCGCGACAATAATGACAGGCAATCTGGCATGCCGGATGCTTTTTTCGATTGCCGCCTAACCGTTCCTGAGCATGACGAAAGAAGGGAGATCAAAATGTGCAATGGGTATCGTCACAAGCCGGGTTGTGCCTGTGGTTTTGGCCCGCCATATCCCTGGCATATTACGCCCAAGGCGCCTGTGGGCTGGGATGTGCTATCCATATTATCCACCGAAAACTTCAGCCGTGTGTTGACGCACCTTGGCTTTTCCGGCGATGCTGCAGAACAGGAGGTGGGGCGGTATAAGACCCATGGCTTCCCAGTCTCCAGGAAGGTGTGGGACGCGCTGCCTGTGGATGAAAAAGAGCAATTGAAGGATCGTTTTCTTTCATTTTTCAAGGTTTACCGGTACGAGGAAGTTCAACAATCCGAAGTGAAGATCGACATCCCCATTTTCCTGCTCCACTCACCCCAGGTAGCGGACAGCAAGGTGACGTATAAAACATCCGAGAAGACCACCGGAACCGGGAACTGGACTGTGATGGTCCTGGGATTTGGCACCGGGAGCACTCAGGAATTCCAGCTGGTGAATACGAGCGAATTCTCATCCGAAGCAGGGGAATGCAAGCTCGTGCGCTTGCCGGTTTTACTGCAGCTGACCGAGTTAAACCTTTACCAGGGGGACAAGTTCTTGCGAAAAGTCCTGCGCGTAGAGCCATCCAGAAAAAACCCGCAAGAGATCATGAGAGAGGGTGTGAAAGGCAGGGGCAAAGCCGCTTGCTGGCCTGAGCACTGTTCTTTATCCAAGATATCGCAGGTTTACCCGCTGGCTAAGGATTCGCCTGCCAGCCTCAGCACCTACACCGAAGAGTTCACCTCGGGAACCGAGCGGGAATTTTCTGTGGGAGTGGAAGCATTCCACCTGAAAGGGGTCTGTAAGGCGAAGGTGAAGCGTGAGGCAGGCATCACCCTGACCATCCGCCTGCCAGGTGGTCACGATTACCGCATGTTCCGCCTGAAGGAACCGGATGGGCTGGTTTGGGAGCGGATCAGGAAAAGAAAGCCCCCCAGCAGCCAGGGGTGAGGGCTGCAAACTCCCCTCTTCCAAGGGGAGAGGGTCAGGGTGAGGGACGCCTTTCCGGTTTGTCGTCCTGAGCTTGCGAAGGACCCCCTTTACGCGACCATGGTTGGTTATGGCCTCCCCGCCCTTTGGGAGAGGGCCTACCTCTCCCCGTCCCGATGCTCCTCATACCAGGGCTTGCGGGGTTTCGGCGCCGACCCAGGCTTCTGGGTATACGCCACGATCACCAGGGCGATGATATAGATCGAGAAGCAAAAACACAGGATCCCACCTTCCATTTTTCCTCCCTTTATTTCCAACCACCAAGACTCCAAGAACACCAAGAAAAACCACCGGTTTTTCGGGAAAGCAGCCCGATGGCTAGCGCTTCTTCCCGCTGTTCTGGGTCAGGACGACCACCGCCAAAACCAAAATACAAAGCGCCACCAGCCCTCCCAGGCATGGATCAGCAGCCATTTTGAACCTCACTTCCTGCGTGTTTCGAATATTCTTTTCACCCTTGTGGGCCTTGAAATTCCTAACTAATTAGAATTTCAATCCACACCCCGTGTGGGAGTGATATCGGCACATGATATTAAATTCAAGCGGAAGGCGTCACATGCTTCCCAGGTGTGGCAATTGGACTATTTGTCCCATAAAATATCGTAAATTCTTTAATAGAATGACAAATCACACATAAATTAACTACATTGAAAGATAAGGCCGAGAGGACTTAAGTTAATAGCATATGGGGGAGTAAAAGAATTACGTTGGTTCATACATTCACATATAAATTAATTCAGTCTAGCCGGCGAGCTGGGGGTGGGCCTGACCGAGGAGCTGGGACATGATGTAAGCATAGGCACGGTGGGCTTTATCGCCACCACGGAATTCGAAGGAAAATTTCCCGGCAGCGGTGATGAGGGTGATCTCGGAGGATTGGAAGATGATCCCTTCGTCGATGGAGGCGATGCCGATGACCTGGTTGTAAGGGATGGAGACCATCGATTTCTTTTTGTTGATGAAGCCCTGGTCGTAGAAGATGACTCGCTGGTCGGTGATACCGACGAAGCCGGTGCCGCTACCTTTACAGTCGAAAACGGCGTACAGGTTTTCATTGGGGATGAGGTAGGCCTGGATGCGGGCGAGCTGGTCTTTTTTATCGAAAATGGGTTCCATATAGTCTCCTGTTCTTAGATTAATGCTTCACAAGTTAAATTATAGAGGTCTCGGTCCAGCCTGGACCAATAATTTTGACCACAGAAATCGAATCATCTTTGGGTTTCTAAATTGCAGGTGAAGCTTTGGATATTCTAGCACATTTCAATCCACGCCCCCGTGTGGGGGACGACCCACCTTGCGGTAGAGAGCTGTAAATCTCTTGGCAGTGGCATACAGGTGTCTACCATGTATTTCAATCCACGCCTCGAGTGAGAGGTGATTTCGGCATACGATCCTAAGTCATGCCTATATACGTTTTTTCCATTTATATTTGCCAATATTGTTAGGTAAATGGATTCATATAGCTACCCCACAGGTATTTTTTGTATTTTCCCGTATAATAACACGTAGGATAAATATGCCTCCTCTTTCTGAAGCCGATACACGTGCAGAGCTAATTGATCCGATCATCCGCCCTAAAGGTTGGATATCCCCTTATATCAAGCGCGAGGAAAGCGCTCGTGCGGTGGATATCATTAACGGTCAGCCGCGCCAACGCAGCTCTAAGTACGTGGATTACCTGTTACGGGTCGAGGCGAATACGCAATCTCTGCCAGTGGCAGTTGCTTTGATGGAGGCAAAAGCAGAGAATTATCCACCTGACCATGGTTTGGAACAAGCCAAGGCTTATACACGTTGCAAGCGGTTCAATGTCCCCTTTATTTATGCCTCGAACGGGCATCGCTTTGTGGAATATGACCGTTATACAGGATTAACGAGTAAGCCGAGGCCGATAGCTGAATTTCCAACGCGAGCGGAGCTGCGCCTACGCTATGAGCAAAAGATGGGCTTCAGCCTGGATGACCCGGCTGCCAGAGCACTGATTACTCCATATGCAGGTGGCGAGGCGACGCGGCGTTATTATCAAGATGCTTCGATCCGGGCAGTTTTGGAGAAAATTGCGCGGTGTGAAAAAACAGGGGAACTGAAACGCGCCTTGCTCTCGCTAGCAACCGGCACAGGCAAGACTTTTATCGCCGTCAACTTGCTCAAACGTATCGCGGATGCGGGACAACTAAAGCGAGCGCTGTTCGTATGCGACCGGGATGAGCTGCGCGGCCAGGCGCATACCGCCCTGCAAAACACATTTGGGGCGGATGCAGCTGAAGTCTACCTGAAAAGCGATGGGACTAACAACGCCCAAAATGCGCGAATCCATGTGGCTACCTACCAGACGCTTGATGTTGCGACAGAAGAGGGGACAGCGAACTTCCTGACCTCTTATTATCCGGTGGATTATTTCAGCCACATCATCATCGACGAGTGCCACCGCTCTGCCTGGGGCAAATGGTCGCAGGTACTCACCCGCAACCCCAATGCTGCCCAGGTTGGGTTGACCGCTACGCCGCGCCAGCTTGTGATCAAGGAAAACTCACCCGAAGCCGAAACAGACGCCCGGATCACGGCTGACAATATCAAATACTTTGGCGAGCCCGTCTATGAATACGATCTTGCCCAGGGTATTGAAGATGGCTATTTAGCTGCCTGTGAGATCATCAAGGGAAAAGTCGACCTGGACGATACTGGCATCACCCTCGAGGATGTCTTGGCACGCAACCCAATAGATGTCCATACCGGTGAACCTGTCACGCGTGAGCAGCTCGAGGAGCTGTACAAGAAGACCGATTATGAAGACCGCATCCAACTTCCTGACCGGGTGTTGGCGATGTGCGCTGACCTTTTCCAACACTTGCTCCAGACCGGTGGTGCAGAACAAAAAACGGTCATCTTCTGTGTGCGTGATTCGCACGCCGATGCAGTTGCCATCGAGATGAACAACCTGTATGCGGAATGGTGCAAAAAGAACCAGCACCCGCGCTCAGAGTTTTACGCCTTCAAGTGCACGGCGAAATCGAGCGGTAACGATTTCTTGCCTGACCTTCGTGGCAGCATCCGCACGCATTTCGTTGCTACGACGGTAGACTTGCTGACCACTGGCGTGGATGTACCGGTTCTGCGCAACGTGGCTTTCTTCCGCTATCTGAAATCGCCGATCTCGTTCTACCAGATGGTCGGCAGAGGCACCCGATTGGACTTATCCAGCGGGAAACTGATGTTCCGGGTTTACGACTACACGGACGCCACGCGCTTATTCGGCGAAGATTTCTTCACCAAACCAACCACAACCCGGGTCCCGCCCCTCCTCCCCCCAGAAGAAGAAAATGAAGAGCCAAAAGAAGTACCTCTGATCATCTCAGTGGATGGCTTTGAGGTGCACATCACCGAAAATGGGCGCTATGTGGTCACGATGGTTGAGGGGAAAGCGCAGGCAATTCCCTATGACGATTACCGGCAGCGCCTGGCGCAGCGACTGCGTGAGGTCGCTCCCTCGTTGGACGAGTTCCGCGGCCGCTGGATCGACCCGAAACGCCGGAGAGTGCTGGTGCTTACCATGGTGGAATTGGGTTTCTCCCCCTCCCTGGTGCGCTCCGTGGATGGCATGGGCGATTACGACCTTTTCGATGTGTTGGGCGGGCTGGCTTATCCCATGCAGCCGCGTACACGCCGCCAGCGAGTGGAAACCTTCAAAACGCAAAACGATAGCTGGCTGGGATACCTACCACCGAAGACCGCCGGTACGCTGCTGGCGCTGGCAGGGCAGTTTGCAAGATCGGGGACGGAGGGTTTGGAGAGCATGGAGGTTTTCCAGGTGCCGGCTGTGAGACGGGCAGGAGGGCTGGCAGCCATCCGCGAGGCCGGCAATCCGACGGAATTGGTGAGAGATACGAAAATAAGGTTGTTTGCATTTTAAGTTAGGAAGAAGAGTCCATATATTCAGGTAATGAAAATGGGAAACCGGAATCGGCAAATGGTCATTTCTCAAACCCTTGAAGCGAAGATCAGGGATTTGATCATCAAAATAAATTCAGCGATTAAACCCGATGGGGCAATAAGCTTCTATAGTGGTATCTTCTTTATGCGGAGTTCTGAGGGGGTTTTTAAACTAGATCAAGAAGAAACTCAGATGTATGAGGCTGTTTTACGGACAATCGTCGATCAGGTATGCACAAATCGTTTGATAAGCAGGAAATTTGCTGGGCATACTTTACAAACAGCCATTTTTGAAACCCTCGATATCTCAAAAAAACGCAGAGAAAAAATCTTCGAGCAAAGATTAGATTTTGCGATTGAAAATTTCAAGAGAACCTTAACCCAAGCCTCTCATAAATTTGTTTATTATTATCCCATTGAGGGATTAAACCCCGAAGGATTGCCAATCAGGATAGGTGATATCGAGATTTTTGTGATCCAGGAAGAACATCTTCATGAAATATACAGGTTATCACCGAATGATGCTCAAGAAGGAAAAAAACAATCAACATACCAGCTGGTAAGCGAAATAAAGGAACAAGGTGTTTTAGGAAAAATTTTTTCTAGGACTGTAGTTGAAGCAGTCGATAAGGAAGCTGCAGAAGAAATTGCTCTCCAAAGTCTACAAAAAACACTCGAAATTATTAATTTTTTTGGCGACCTGACCCCTTATACGAATGGGTTTGCGTACTTGCCGGGCACAGCAGACCGCACCAGGATCTACAGTTTTCTTCGGAATCCGGTTGACGACTTAACGCAGACCAATACCTCTCTCGTAGGATCTGTGATGCCGATTTCCTTTGAAGTCATCAAGCAGGCAGATCAAATGAACGAAATAGGTTTCCAAAAATTAATGGATATCATTTCTAAGCCTATCAATGATCTTCAAAATAAAATCATCACTGCAATTCGCTGGGCTGGGAAAGGGATTGTTCATGAAAGATTGGGAAGAAATGAAGATGCATTTCTGCACTTTGCAATAGCATTGGAAAGTTTGATTCTTTTAGATCAAAAAACTGAATTGAACTACCGATTGAGCATCCGATTAGCTCATCTCTTAGGCAAGAGCGGCGAATACCGCCCCGGTATTGCCAAGCAAATCAGAGAATTATATGAAATCCGATCACAAATTGTTCATAGTGGTAACTTCGATATAGCCGATGTTGATTTGGCATCGATAAGGTTTATAACAAGAAGTACAATTGTTCATCTAATTCGCAATGAGCCCTTTGCTTCTATGAAAACATCTGATGAGCTAGTGAAATGGTTTGATCAGCAAATATTTGGGTGAATTTAAGGGTTTGTGAAATGTTCGCAGATAATATAAAAAAGATATTGCCAGCTAATTGGCAATGGATTGAATTAAGGGATTTAATTTTTGAATCAACACCAGGATTCGCGTGTGGAGAGCGTGATTCAAATGGAATCATTCAATTGAGAATGAATAACGTCGACACACGTGGCAATATACTATGGGATGAATATATCAGAGTCCCTTTAATCAAAAAATAATTTCGAAATATCAATTACAACCTGGCGATGTGGTTTTCAACAATACCAATAGTACAGAACTGGTTGGAAAAAGCGCTTTGTTTTTAGGTTACTCTGAACCAGTTGTTTATAGCAATCATTTTACAAGATTACGTGTTTTTTCCGAAAAGCTGCTACCTGCTTATCTTGCATTTTGGTTAGTTTGCCAATGGCAATCTCATATATTTGAGAACTTATGCAATCGGTGGATTGGACAAAGTGCCGTCAAGAATGATAAGCTGCTTGCCCTTGAAATTCCTCTTCCCCCACTCCCCGAGCAGCAGCGCATCGTTGCCATCCTAAACGAGCAAATGGTTGAGGTGGAGCTAGCGCGTAGATCAACAGAGGAACAGTTGGAAATCGCACGAAAGATACCTGCGGCAATTTTAAGGAAATATTTTGAAAATCCTCATTGGGCGAAACAAAACCTAGGCAATCTCTCGATGATGATTACTGATGGGCCGCATGTGACCCCAGTCTATCAGCCAAATGGCATTCCTTTTTTAACAGTGCGAAACATTGTTAATCGAAGAATAGACTTAACAAATGTTAGTTACATTTCGCCTGAAGATCACCTTTTATTTACAAAACGTGTAAAGGCTGAAAAAGGCGACATTCTTTATACAAAAGATGGCACTCTCGGAATTCCATGCTTGGTTGATACAAATTTGGAGTTCAGTTTCTTTGTAAGTGTTGCTATTATCAAGGTGAAGAAGCATAAATTAAATTCTGCTTTTACAGCATATGCTCTTGAGAGTCCCCAAGTACAATCTCAGGTAAAAGAATTAGGCGCTGGGGCAGGTTTAAAACACATGGTTATTAAGAGTATCAAAGCTTTGGAAATTCCTGTTCCAGATTTGCTTGAACAAGAAGAAATCGCTACAGAAATAACCCTTAAACTCGACAGAGCCCAAAAAGTTATTTCATCTCTCGAATTCCAATTAATTAACCTAAACCAACTTCCATTCTCGCTGCTGGCGAAGGCATTTCAAGGAGATATATGATCTCACAAAGATTAGGGCTACCAACGGGAAAACCAATCTCAGACGATTTTCCATTACAATCTAGAATAGCTTTATCATATGTCTTTTCTGACCTAAGTGATAGAAGTCATATATCCCAAAAAGAAATAATCCAGGAATTAAATCGGGTTGGTAAGATTCACATCTTTAGATTTTAGTGATGAAAATGGCCAGAATTTTACAACGGATGTACTTATCAGATTGAAAAAACTAAAATGGTATGATGTACTTAATTTCCTTGAACGTGTGTACGATAAGTTTCTTAGTTCTATTGGGTTTGAATCTGATGAATGGTATATAAGCATAGGAGATGTAAAAAGGTATTATTCAAAGGAGATAATTCAAATACTTGATGAGGAGAACTTGGCTTTCTCCTTTGAAAATGGTAAATTTCAGAGGCGAGGGCGACCACAAACTCAAAAAGCAATTGAACGAGCTGGAGCTATTCTTTCTGATCCTACCCTAGAAAAAGTTAAGAGGCATTTTAATAAAGCCCTCCATTTTTTCAACATTAGACCCAGATTCAGATTCAGAGAATTGCGTAAAAGAAGCCCTTTGTGCTTTAGAGGCTTGTGTTGAGATATTAACTGGTAAAAAGGCTTCCTCAAATTTTGATGTAGCCATAAGCCAATTGGAAGGAAATGAATCCCGTAAAATTCCTCCGCCGATAGCAGAAAGTATGAAAAAACTATTTGCTTACCGCGGCAGCGGTGAAGGGGTTGCTCACGCTGCAATTAAAGGGAATCGAGTTTCACCAATAGAAGCAGAATTAGTACTAAGCCTTGTAGCATCTTATATTACCTACCTTGTGGAATTATTCCCATCAGAAGAGGATATTCCGTTTTAACACATTGCATGGAGGATTCAAAAATGACAACAAGAGAAATCACCGTTTGGGGCATCCACGCTGGAAGCACAGGTGATGCAGACTCCCTTTTTCTTAAGAAAAATCGTGTCGCCTTGGGTGGGAAGGTAATGGGTGATCTTTCTAAATATAAAGCCAGCCGGGAATCGTTCAAAGAAGGCTATATCAATGCTTATCCAGATGCCAAACCAGGAGCTATCCCAGTTCAAGCTGGACAGCTCTTCAGGTTCGTCCAGGAGATGAAGGTTGGCGATGTAATTGTCTATCCTTCTCAACGCGATCGGCACATCCATATCGGTAAGGTTGAAGGGCCTTACCAATATAATCCCGGACTAGACGATGCATATCCTCATCATCGTGCTGTTAAATGGTTGAAAACCCTGCCGCGTACAGCCTTCAAACAAGGGGCTTTGTATGAGATCGGCTCAGCTATGGCTTTTTTCCAGATCAAGAATTATTCGGACGAATTTTTAGTGGTATTGGAGGGTAAAGCAGTTGAGACTGGGGAGGGTGAGGATGAAACCATTTCCATTGTTGCGGAAGTGATCGAGCAGAACACACGCGATTTCATCCTAAAGCGGTTGGCGCAAGAGTTAAAAGGCCACCCTTTCGCCCATTTCGTCGCTCACCTATTGGGAACGATGGGCTATCGCACACGTGTCTCAGCAGAAGGTCCTGATAGTGGGGTCGATATCCTCGCTCACAAAGACGAGCTGGGCTTCGAACCTCCAATCATCAAAGTTCAAGTCAAAAGCACAGAGGGTAGCGTGGGTGATCCGGTGGTTTCTGCGTTATATGGGAAAGTTGGGGCAAATGAATTTGGCTTGTTAATTACATTAGGAATCTTTACTACTCATGCCAAGAGCTTCGCCCAGAGCAAGAGCAACCTGCGCCTGATTGACGGCGATGAGTTGGTTGATTTGATGCTCCAACATTATGAGCAATTTGACTCACGTTATAAAGGTTTGATCCCTCTCCGACGGGTTTATGTCCCTGAGCCATTAGAAGAAGCAGACAGTTAAATGATGACAAAGAATAACCTGAACGATCGCAAGTTTACGACCCAATCTGGTCTGGATGCTTACGTCAAAGGCATATGCAATATCCTAAGGCGCTCCAATTGCGCTGGAGCGCTGCAATATGTCCCTGAATTGACCTGGATTCTTTTCCTGCGCATTCTGGATGAGAATGAGACCTTAGAAGGTGAAGCAGCTGAGGCTTTAGGCGCGGAATTCACCCCTTCGCTGTCCTACCCTTACCGCTGGCAAGATTGGGCTGCTCCTGAGGGACAAAAACGCCTGGAGCTGCAAATGGCACAGATGGGCGGTTTCTTTGCTTTTGTCAACGGCGACCTCATTCCACACCTACGCGGTTTGCGGGATAACCCAGATGCCAACCCGCGCCAGCGCGTGATCAGCGAGATCATCTCTGGCGTAGAAAGAACCCGTGTGGACACTGAACGCAACTTCCTGGATGTGCTGGATAAGGTGCATGTCATCAGCTCCAAGAATGTGGATGATACCCATATCTTCGCCCTCTCCCAGGTTTATGAAGGGTTGCTGCTTAAGATGGGTGAGAAAGGCAACGATGGCGGGCAGTTCTTCACGCCACGCGAAGTGATCCGGGCGATGGTGGAAGCCATCAATCCACACATCGGCAAGTCGGTTTATGACCCTTGTTGTGGTACGGGTGGCTTTTTGGCGCAGAGCTATGAATACATGCTTGGACATGCTGGAGAAGATATCTCTCCTGACGACCGCGAACAACTCAAACACCGCACCTTTTTTGGACGTGAAAAAGAGAATTTGATCTACCCGATCGCTCTTTCCAACCTGATCTTGCATGGTATCGACCAGCCGAATATCTGGCACGGTAACACACTGACCGGCAGTGAAACATACGGAGGCTTATTTCAAGATGTGCCAGGACAGTTCCAGGTAGTCCTGACCAACCCACCTTTTGGCGGTAAGGAGGGCAAAGAAGCGCAAACCCAATTTGCCTATAAGACAGGAGCCACGCAAATCCTTTTCTTACAGCACGTGATGGAGAAGCTGGGGAATGGCGGGCGCTGTGGGATTGTGATGGATGAAGGAGTACTCTTCCGCACCAATGAAACGGCCTTCATGCAGGTGAAACGTAAGCTGCTCAATGAGTTCAATGTGTGGGCGATCGTGAGCTTGCCTGGAGGGGTGTTTACCTCGGCGGGAGCAGGTGTCAAAACCAACCTGCTCTTCTTTACTAAAGGAGAGCAGACGCAGAGCATCTGGTATTACGATATCTCGGATATCAAAGTTAACAAGAAAAATCCCTTCACCCGCAAGTTATTGGAAGATTTCTTCCGCTTACTGCCAGATAGAGCAGACAGCGAGCGTAGCTGGACGGTGACCAGGGCAGAGATCGAAGCAAAGAACTACGATCTAAAGGCGGTTAATCCAAATTCCAAATCAGATGAGGATACTCGCACACCGGAGGAGCTGCTGGATTTGATCGAGGCGAAGGGCAAGGAAGTAGCGGAAGCCTTGGCGAGGCTGAGGGAGTTGAATAAGAAATGATTATTCTTGACAGAATACTTATTCAAGTAAAATTCTAGTAAAAAATCATATTGAATAAAAATCCAATAAAGAGGACACCATGACATCAACACCACTGCATTTCTCGGATATCCAAACGAGTGACCTTCTTTACTACGACCCAGATTTCAAAGAAGTATGTTTACGCTTTTGCCAGGATCGAAATATCGATTGCCTGCCTTCTCTTCATGATCCGATGAAGTATTTTCAAAGAAATGAAAACGGATTTATTGAAAAGTCGGTAACCTCGGATAGAATGGTCGACTGCCAAGAATTTGTTTTTAATGAATCCTCACTTAACCGCTTTCGAGATAACTATCTTCTATTCGTATATGAGGGAAAAGATTTAACTGGTGTGGTTCATTTTTCGGACTACAATCGGCCTGCCGTTACGGAATTTTTATTTAGCCAACTTTCCGCTTATGAACGATCATTGAGAAAACTGTTGCTCGAATGTGGTTTGAAAAATCAAGATATGCTGGATTACTTTCAAAAAATGGTAAAAACCACGAAAAAGGAAAATCGAAAATTATTTTACGGTAGAAAGATTGAAGAATACGAAAGATTAAGGGATCGAAATGAGAAATTACCGGATTTTGAGCGCTTTTATTTGAAAGATTTAATTGAGCTGGTCAACGAAAAGAAAATTGTGGTTATTAATGAGGATGTTAACGAGCTAAGAAATGATATTATGCATGTTCATGATTTAGTGACCATGCACGATGCTCATCGTGATGATTACATCTACAACTTTACTTCGTTCGAAAAATTCTTTGGACAGGTTCGGAAGTTGCTACTAGATTTCAAGAGGGTGAATAACAAGATTGCATTTATGGAATTAAAAGGATAAAAAATGAAAGGGTATGATGGATTCTTTGACCCTCCAGGAACGGTGGTTAAACGATCCTGCCAGGTTTGTGGTACCGAATGTGAAGTGGAGCGGAATCGAATTGGACCAACCGGATGGACAGAAGCCGTAGCTAAATTAGAAACAGTGTGTGATTTTTTTTATTGCCCCAATACCGGGAAACCCTGGCATGATCAAGCTCTTGCTTTGGTTCAAGCCATTGAAAGCACTCCTAGCAAACGGATCGCGGCGCTAATGCAGCAAGATTTAATTGATCTTTTGAGCGAAAACGGTCGTGATTTAAGGATTGCATCAGCTTAGGATAATCTTTTTGAAAGCTGCCTTGACCTGCCATGGACCAAATTCAATGTAACGCGCAGGGCCGCGGCTGAAGTGAGATTGCAACGCCCCTGCAAAAAGCGCACAATCCGGTCATAGTCAACCGAATTCGGAACCGCATCGAAAGCCTGGCAGAAGCCAGGCTGAGCAGTTGTACCGTAGGGCGTAAAAAATTCTAAACTTACAGGCTTACACCCCCTTTTAAGGGTGTAAGTCTGGAATGACATACATATTTCAGATGAGCTTTCTTCGTGCTCATTCATAGGTGGTTCCTGGTCCGCTCAATCCGTTAAGCGATGTCCTTTATCGCCCTACCCCCTACTGCCCCTTCCCAATAAACTCAATGAAAGTCCTGGCCGGCCTGGACAACTTCCGATCCTTCCGCCAGGCCAGCACGAGATTGCTCTCGATCTTCTCCGCCAGGGGCACCGCCACCGTATCCGCCGGGTGGTGGAAAGCATAGATCCTCGCCATCATCAAAGCGATCCCGCTGTTGGAGGCCACCAGGCCCAGGATGCTCTCCACCCGCAAGCTGACGTAAATCACACGCGGCTCGAAACCCGCCCGCTGGCAGGCCTCCAGGGACAATTCATGCACCAGGCTGCCTTTATCGAACAAGATGAAATTTTCCTCCGCCAGCTCGCCGAGGGCGACCGCTGACCTGCCCGCCAGGCGGTGGTTCGCCGGAAGGACCGCCAGCAGCCAGTCCTTCGCCACTTCGATGGAGGCATACACCTTTTGATCCAGGTAGCTGTCGCGCAGCAGTGCCAGGTCGTATTGGTGGTTATCCAGGGCCGGCAGGATGGAGGCGGCTTCGCGTTCCTCCAGCGTAAAGTTAAGCTGGGGGAAGGTGTGCTTGAATTGGGCGATGGCTGCCGTGATCCCGTATTGAGCCATCACGGGGATCGCCACGATCGAGACGAACGGCAGGCTTTTATATCCCCCCATCTCGCCCAGCATCTCCTGGTAAGCCTTGTCCACCGCTCGGGCGTGCTTGAGGAAAGCTTCCCCCGCCCTCGTCAGGGCGATCTTTCTCCGGCTCCGGTCGAAGAGCTGCACGCCCAGCTCTTTTTCCAGCGCCATCACCTGCTTGGATAGGGAAGATTGAGAGATGAAAAGCGCTTCAGCCGCGGCTGAAAAACTGCCTCGCTCTGCCACGCAAAGAAAATAAAGCACCTGTCGGATTTCCATGATCACCTGACCTATTCCGTTCTGGAATAGATTGTATCATAAAATGAATTGCTCCCCGGTGCTGGCAGTGATATGCTTGCAGCCATGCGATCAAAACGGAAATTGGAAAGGAAACCCTCTGCCATGCAAATCATGCTGATAGCCCTTCTCGTCGGAATTATGATCGGCGTTCTATTTAAATCGCTAAAACTGCCTGTTCCGGTGCCGCATGATTTTGCGGGCATCGTCGGGCTGATCGGGATATTTGCCGGCAGTGCGCTGGTGGATGTCATCATAAAAATCTTTAAGGAGTAAAAATGTTCAACAAAAAGTTCTCGATCGTTTTCACCCTGGGCCTGGCCTTCCTGGCAGCCCTCAGCCTGGCAGCCTGTGGAGCAGGCACCCCAGCCCCGGCTGCAGATACCGCCGCGCCCACCATTGCCCCTACCAGCGCCCCTGCCGCCAATGTCATGCCTCAAAAGGGCGCTCCAGGTGGAGCCAGCACCTTTGCTTCGGTGGCACCTTCCTTCACCGACCTGGCTTATGCTGAGGCGTCTTCGGCGCAGAAATTGGACCTGTATCTCCCCACGGCGGGCAGCGCACCCTTCCCGGTGGTCGTGATGGTGCATGGCGGGGGCTTTTTGATGGGAGATAAATCCGACGGTGCCGGCTTAGCCGGAGTCGACCAGCTGCTTGAGGCGGGTTACGCGGTTGCCAGCATCAACTACCGCCTGAGCGGTGAAGCTACCTATCCGGCGCAGATCAACGATGCCAAAGCGGCTGTGCGCTTTCTGCGCGCCAATGCCGGTGAATACCAGCTCAACCCAGATAAGATCGGCGCCTGGGGGGCTTCAGCCGGGGGTAATCTCGTTTCGCTGCTGGGCACCACCTGCGGTGTGACCGAGTTGGAAGGCGCAGAGCTTGGCAATGCGGACCAATCGAGCTGTGTGCAGGCCGTGGTGGACTGGTTCGGCCCGATCGACTTTCTAAAGATGGATGAGCAGTTCGCCGGCACCAGCTGCCCGGCCACCCACAACGCGGCTGATTCCCCTGAATCAATGCTCGTCGGTGCGCCCATTCAAGACGTGCCCGACCTGGTGCAGACCACCAATCCGATGAATTACATCACCCCCGATGACGCCCCCTTCTTCATCGAGAATGGCACCGCAGATTGCAACATTCCCCCGGTGCAGAACAAGGACCTGGCCGATGCGCTCAGCGCGGTCATCGGCGCAGACCAGGTGAGCTATGTCTCTCTGGAGGGCGCCGGGCACGGCGGCGCTCAGTTCAACACGGATGAAAACCTGCAGCTCGTCATTGCCTTCCTGGACAAATACTTGAAATAAATACCGTAATCCTGAAAATCCAACCGCCTCCCAGGTTTTGCCCTGTGGAGACGGTTTTTCATGTCACCGCCAGTCCAGACACTGGCTATGCGCAATCCCTTGTTTCGTCCAGCAGTGTGCTCAGCTTCACCAATTGGTCCCCGATGCACATGCCCTTCTCCGCTTGAAAGGGGTTCTTCAGCGGCATAAACCGCCGCTTCAGAACGATAAACCATAGGAACCCCTAACCCTTATCCCCATCTCCAAAGCCGGTCCTCGGGACCAGGCACGTCGAATGGGTTCTTCGTCGCTTCGCTCCTCAGAACGACACAAATACGCCCTACTCCCTATTGCCTACTCCCTACTCCCCTGCTCTTAAATCACTTCCAGATAATCCTTATCCGGCAAGGCCGGGAAGGGCGCCGCCGGCAGGGTCTGGTACCAGAACGCCACCGAGGCGATATCGTCCTGCAGCGGCAGGTAGCGCCCTCCGCTGCGCCAGCCCAGGGCCTGGATCGTCACCCGCAGGTCCTGCTCGAAGCGGATTGGGTCCATCACGTGCCAGCGGTACATCCCAAAGCGGAACTGCGAGCGGTACAGCCCGTCGGGCCGGATCACCTGGTGCAGCCCCGCATAGGGGGTCGAGAAGGGCACGTACTGGTGCGTCTCCTGGTCCTCGAAGTCATACGACCCGCAGAAGTAGTCCTCTGTGCCCGTGCCGCAGATGGTGGGGAACTCCTGGTCGCCGTCCATGAAGAACTTGATCTCACCCTCGCCCCACCACCGTTGTTGTTCACCCCCCAGGCCAGGTAGGTGCCCACGTACTGCCCCTGCCCCTGCACCCCGTCCAGGATGGTGTAGACATCCTTGTAGGGCAGCGGGTTGATGCGCCGGAACTGGGCGTGGAAGTAAGCGCAGTCCTCGGGCACCTCGGTCAGGGTGTAGTTCGATCTGGTAGTAGAGCACCATCGGCTGCGTGTCGATGTTGGTGAAGGTCATGCGGCAGTGCTTGCGGAAGGGCATCTCCCAATAGCAGTTGAAGGCGCTGCCCGGGTTGACGCACACCGGCAGGGCGTTCACCTGGGCGTACTTGCCCCAGCCCATCGGCGAAGAAGTCGCCCACCGGGCACTCCACCGCCGGCTGCTCCTGCCCGTCCCAATAGATGCGCAGGATGCTGAAGCGCCAGTTGCCCGTCGGCGTCATCCAGATCTGCTGGATGGCGCCCGGCCCCTCGATGTCGGCCATTTCGAAAGTCTGCCCCGGCTGGATCGTCAGGCAAGGCGAGATCTTCCAGCCCTGCCCCAGCTCGCGCGCCGCCCCGCCGGTGGGGATGGCCATGCCGCCCTGCCCCTTTGCGCCGGTGAAGTTCTCCGGGCAGATCGAGCGGGTCACCGCCTTCGATAACCGGGAGAGGTTGCCCAGGTTCATCCCCAGGCCGTTGAATGGTGCTGTCATATCAGTCTCCTTGAAGAAAAGATTTAAAAGATGCACACGGTAAAGACGAAAGATCAAAAGATGTACACGGAAAAGGCGGAATAAATGAAAAAGCGGATTTTTTAATTTTCTTTTGGTTTGACAAGCAGAACAGGCGGTTTGTATTTTTTACGCTCGTTATCGTAGCTCTTCCGGTGGAATTCAGGCTTCGGACCGAAATTGAACAGCAAGCCTACTTCGATATCCGTTGCATTCAGGTAATTTAGAATCTGAGCAGTATGCTCTGGGAGTAAGGTTTGAGCCGCTTTAAATTCAACAAGTACTTTGTGTTCGACAACTTGGTCAGCAAAGAATTCACCCACCAGCTGATCCTCGTACAGGACCGGAATAGGCACTTCTGTCTCAACCTGCAAACCCAGCTTCTTTTCCTCGATGAGCATCGCCTTCTTATACACACTTTCCAGAAAGCCATAACCCAGCTGATTGTATACCCGAAAAAAGCAATCGATGATTTGTTGTGATAATTCAGCATGTTTCATAAAGAAGGATCTACCTTTTCCACGTGCTATTTTATGATTTTTCCCATCAAGCCTGATTAATCCGCTTTTTCGATCTTTCTGCTCTTTCCGTGTACGCTTTTATCTTTTGATCTTTAAAAATCCGCTTTTCCCTTCTTTCTGAATTTTCCGTGTGCGCCTTTTTGTATTTTTCTTTCCAGATTTATCCGATTTTTCAATCTTTCTGCTCTTTCCGTGTACGCTCTTTTATCCGTGTTTTCCGTGCAATCCGTAAGCTTATTCCGATTACGGGTTCGGGTAGGTCTCCAGCCTGCCCACCCGGTAGCGGCGGACCGAATAAAAAGGCGTGTCAGCGGTGATAGCGGAGGCCAGGTGATAGCCATCCAGGAAGTTGATCGTCTCGCCCTGGGGGTCGGCGTCCGGCAGGCTTGTCAGGGCCTGCGTGTCGTCGATCACGTTCGGGTACCAGGTGCCCGCACTGGCATCGTAGAAGCTGGCCTGCACGTGGACCTGTGTGTCGCTCACCTGCTCCCAACGCACGCGCAGCAGGTCGCCCGGCTCAGGCAGGTTCCGTCCATCCGAGAGGGCGGCGGCGGGCGGCAGGGGCCACAGGCTGAAAATGACAGCTTCTCCGACCCAGGCAGAATAATACACCTGGGCTTTGCCATCGCTGATCTGGTAGCCCACCTCCAGGTTCTCCTCGCGGTTGACTTCCTTGCGGAAGGCGACCAGGCCCCCAAAAGAGTAGGTCAGGAAGTCGTTGGCGGGCGGGGTGCCCTGCGGCCAATCGCTCTCGATCTCCGCCCAGCCGCTCTCCAGGGAGGGCATGCGGTCCAGGTTGCGCCCAGCCTGGAAGCGAGCGCTAGGAGAGTACAGCCCGAACTGCGGATCGAGGATCAGGTTGTTCTCCCAAGAGGTCCAGTCGATCTGCCACTGGCGCCCGTCCTGGCGGGTGAAATCTTGCTCCTGCAAGGCGGCAGACGAGCGATTATCGGAGCCAGAAGGGAAGGGGTCCTGCGTCGGACGGAACCAGTCATCCACATATACGGTGATGGGCTGCGAAGCGTTCGTGGAAAGGATGCCCAGAGCGGCGGTATCGTACACTTCATCCTGCATGCGTCCCTGGTGGTACCAGCCGTAGAAATCCCCGTCGATCAGGAAGGCGAAAGCCCGCTTCACACCCGGCCCAGCCTGCGAGTGCAGTCCCAGCTCAAGCTGCACCCAGCGATCCTGCGGCAAGGTGCCGTAGACGCGAAATTCGAAGGGGGTGTTGTCCCAGTCGCGGTGCCCGACCACGTAAAGTTCACCGTTTTCACGCAGGTTCAGGTACCAGCCGCAGCCCGCCTCCGCAGCGTAGATCCCACCCAGGGTCAGGTAGCCATCCGCTCCAAGCTGTGCCAGGCTGGCAGAGGGCACAAAGACATAAGCCCGGAACCAATTCCAGGTGCCCGGACGCTCGCCCCAGGTGTGCTCCTGGGCTGCCTCTCGAAAGGCCACCTTCAGGATCGCAGAGCCTGCCTCACCGGTAATGTCCAGCCGGGCGGAGGCCATGCCTTCGAGGAACAGGTCGCTGGTGCGCACCACGCTGCCCGATCCGGCGACTTCCGGGATTACCTGCCAGGCCTCGTAAGAACCATTGAACAACTCCAGGATGTCAGCCGGGTCAGGGGTGGAGGTGGGGGTGCCGGTCACAACAGGGAGAGGGGTCTGGCTGGCGGGAGGCAAGGTGGCTGAGGCGGTGGTTGGGGTCAGCGTCTCGCCAGAGGCGGGAGGCAAGGTCTCAGTCAGAACGGCAGGCGTTTGGGAAAGGGATCCGGTTGGAGAGGTCTCGGCTGGTTGGGTGAAAGATGGCGTAAGGTTTGGGGTGAGCGTAGCTGGGGTGCAGCCAGCAGCCATCCAGGATAAAAACCATATCCCCAGGAGCAGCGCTGCAGCAGGGCGTTTTGGCATACTCAATCAGAATTCAGCCGGAGGGGTTTCGGGTTCCAGGTCGGCAGGCAGGGTGAAATAGAACAGGCTGCCTTCGCCAGGGCCTTCACTCTCCACGCCCACGCTGCCGCCCAGCTTTTCGGCGATGCGCTTGACGATAGAAAGCCCCAACCCGTGCCCGGTGGGTCTGGAGTGGCTGTTGCGGTTGAAGATGGTGAACAGTCGTGAGCAGGCTTCTTCGTCCAAGCCCGCGGCCGTTGTCGCGCACCCAAAAGCGCACCATGCCATCCTTGGGCATATCAGCGCCCAGCTCGACGATCGGTGGGTTGCCTCCGTAGTGGATGGCGTTGCTGATGTAGTTCTCCCACACTTCCTCCACCCAGGGGGCATGCCCGCAGGCAGCCGGCCAGGCAGCGGGCTTGCGAATTTCGGGGCGGTGTTCTTTAATCAACCGGTCGAGGGCGCGTCTCGACCTCACCCAAGATCGCATCCATATCCAGGGGTTCGGTGGCAAAATCGGTCTTCCCCACCGAAGCCAGCACCAGGAGCTCGTTGATGATGCGGTTGATCTTTTCCACCTGGTGAGTCAGCCGTTCTGATGCATCTAACCCCACTTTATCGTTCGCCAGGGCTGTGCTCATGCGCAGCACACCGGCGGTTAAAGCCAGGTTGGTGAGCGGGTTCTTCAGGTCATGCGCCACCATGGTTGTGAAGGCGTTCAGATCGTCGATGAGCAGCTCGCGCGATGCCACCTCTTCCCGCAGCTGCTGGTTCACCTGGGTCAGGGCCCGCTCCATCTCCTGGCGCTTGCGGATCTCTTCTTGCAAGATAACGTTCTTGAGCTGGTAAATTTCCGGCTCATCCCCAAATTTCACTTCCTGGTAGAGGAGGTCGATGTTCTTCTGGCGGTCCTGTGCTTCCAGGGCGGTGACTTCTTCTTTGACCTGGAAGAACTGCTCAAAATGCAGCAGGGCGCGCTCAAAATCGCGCAGCTGCCGGTAAAGCAAGGAAAGGCTGCGATGACATTGGTAGAGGTAATGCTGGTGCTGCGTCTGCTTGGCTAACTCCAGGGCATTGCGCAGGTAAGCGAGGGCATCGCTGAGCTGGTTGGAAGTGCGGTAATACTCCCCAAGCTTGTAAAGGACTTCGACGGATAATTTTTGGTCCCCTGATTTTTGGGCCAGGGTGTAGCCGGCCTGGAAGCATTCAGAAGCCTGCTCTGGTTCGCCTAAGGCCGTGAAAATATCTCCCAACAGCACCTGGGCAGAAGCTTCTCCCAGGGTATTCTCAACTTCACGAAAGAGCTGGCAGCTGTGCTGCGCGCTCTCCTGGGCAGCCGGGTAATCCATGTGAGAGAAGTGTAAATTGGCGACCATTAAGAGGATATCCGCCTGGCTCTCCAAAGAACCCCCCTGGCGTGCCAGGTCAAGGCTTTCCGTAAGTGCCCCTAAGGCTTTGGCATACTCCCCGAGACCTGCATAAACCTGGCTGAGCTCTTTTAGCACATTCGATCCTTGTTCTAACTGTCCCTGGGCGCGATAAATACTCAACGCCCGTGAGTAATGTTCCAAAGCATCCTGATCATCACCCAGCCTGGCATAAGTCGATCCCAGGGCGTGAAAGATCCCGGCGCTGGTGGAAGGGTCATCGACTTCGTGAAGCAGGGCTTGTGCCCATTCCAGCAGCGCAATGGCCCTAGGCAAATTGCTCTCTGAGCGCTGTGCCAGCTCAGATGCCAGCTGATTTAGCAGGAATATTTTCTCTTTGGAGCTGGCGGCAGCCGAAACCTTTGCTTCAAGATCTTGAACAATATCGGACACGGCACCTTATCCCCAAAAGTGGATATGGACGATCTTACCATAAATTCGTAGGGTTGGCATGTGGTTCTTTAGGAATTGTCGCGGTGGACAGATCCACGGCAACTCCCAATGAACCGGCATGTTTAATCACACCAGATGGCTCTGAGGTGCTATATGAAAGTTTACAACAAATATATCCGGCTGGCAATAGATTCTCAGGAGCGGTGTAGCCGAGCCAACTCCCGCCGAAACGAAGAGATGGGTGTGCCCGGCGCCGGCGGTGTTTTTAAACATGAAATGCCCGTGGTCGAAGCGCCGCCCAAAGCGGGAGGGCAGCACCAACGCACCAAAACCTGGCAAGCGCACCTGCCCGGCATGGAAATGACCGGAGAAAACACCCGTAAAAGGATACTGGCGCAGGCGGTAGATGTTATCGGCCGAGTGAGAGATGATCAGGTTCAGGTCGCCAGGGTGGAGCTGCGGCGGTTCCCAATGGGGTTCGCCCCAGGGGTCATCAATGCCGCACAGGCGCAGGCTTACCCCCTCCCAAAGCGGCAGGCGCACGCAGTCATTAGCAATCAGGGGGATGCCGGCCTGGCGCAGCGCCTGTATGACCGGCTGGCTGCCCGACCAGTAATCGTGGTTGCCCAGGGTAGCGAAAGTCCCCAGGCGGCCGCGCAGCCCGGTGAAGAGCTCAGGGAGGCGGGAGGCATCTTCCGAAAAGGTGACAAAATCGCCGGTCAGCAGGACGAGATCGGGCTCTTCAAGCATGGCCCGCTCAACCGCGGAACGGAAATAGGGGCCTGGCAGAGCGCGGGCTGTAATGAAAATCGCTCAGCTGCACCACTTTCAACGTTTCTCCCTGGCTGGAGGGCGGCAGAGAAACGCCATGCACGTCTACACGATAACGCGCCACCGCCAGGTCCGTCGTTTTAATAGGGTGCCAGCGTTTGTAGGGAGGCTTGCTATTCGCAGCAGAGACCAGCTTCACACCTTCGAAGACATAAGTCTCCCGATAGACGGGCCTGGAGGCCTTGTAGTGGAAGCGCTGCCAGACCAGGCGCACCTCGCCAAAGAGCAGGATGGTCAGGATGCTCCCGGGCAGGAGCAGGTAGGCTTTTAGCCAGGGGCCAGACAGCCAGCCCATGGCAGTGGACAGCCCAGCCGCGGCCGAGCCCACCAGGATGGCCAGCACGCCTCCCAGAAGGACTCGCTTGTGCAGGAATTCAACATAGCTGAGCTGGCGGTTGAGGGAAAAAACGAACACGCTTGCGCCGGCTCCAGCCGAGACAGCCGCGATAAAAAGACCCTGCAGCCAGAGCGGGGCAGTCTCCAATAACATTTAGATCGATACTTCTCCCTGGGAGGCTTCGCCAGCGGCATTCGCCGGCGGCTGGATAAGTGTCTGGGAATCGGGAGCCTGTTCGGGAAGTTTTCCCAGGGTGTAGTCTTCAGACCCATCGGGTTGACCCTCAGGCTCAGGCTCAGGTTGGGGTTCTGCCACGAACCCCACCACCTGGGTTTGCCCTGGCTCCGAGACTGCGGCAGGCGCTTCAGGCTCAACGGGCGGGGCACTTTCCAAATCTGGCTCAGCTTCAACGCTGGGGGTCTCTTCGGGCAAAGCCTCATCGGGAGGGGCAGCCGGGGGCGTAGGCGGTTCCAGCTTGAGCTTGCCAGAAGCGGCAGCTTTTTCTTCTCCTACGCGGTAGGCTTCGGCACACAGGGCTGCATAAGCAACATAGAAATAGGCTTGAAAGCCGTAGGTTATGAAAGGCAGCAGGCAGCACAAAATGATGGTAAAGAACAGGACCATGGAAACCAGCCCGAAGGCAAGGTTCAAGACGATACTCATCACGAAAGCCAGGAAGAAGCCTCCGAAGTTAGCGGCGAATATTGGCCACCAGGCTTTGAGATGGAAGGCGGATGAATACTTCTCCTTCACCACGGAATGCACCGCAGCGGCCGGGAGCACGATGGAGAGCAGCAAGGAGATCACCCCGGCGAATGCAAAGCCAGCCACGGCTGCCAGGTTCGAAAGCATAAATATCACAAATTCGCCCGGATCCATATTCTGATTGCCGGTTCCCGACCAAGATGAAGAGACTGCCATCATCGGAAGGAACGCCACCAGCCAAACCACCGAGAAGATAATGATGATGGGCAGCAGATAGGTAAAAATCACGGCAAGCGGGCGCCAACCGTCGCGGAAAATCCCGCCCAGGTCGTCCCATTCGGGAAGCACCGGTCCAGCTTTATCAACCACTATGCGGCGGGCGAGGCGCGCCATGTAGCCCGCCACGAAGATCAGGGGGATGATGGGAACAGCACTCGCCAGGAAGATCATCAGCGCCAGGATGAGCAGTTTCTTGAACCAGGCGGGGTCCTTGAAGGGGAAAGTGAGGAGGGTGGAGAGAGGGGTTCGGGTCATGGGGGTATCCTTTTTAAACGATTAGATCGAATGGTAAATCACTGATGTCGCGCAATCTACGTCCATCTATCAAAATTTGTAACATATCCATTTGTCCTTCATTGTCAACTTCACGAGTTGCTTCAATTAATTCATCTAATGCAAAATGGTAAACACAATCCAAATCGCCGGTACCTAAGGCTAGCGAGGCAATGCGGGTTGGTAGCGGCTCGGCAGTTACCGCGACAATATGAGGCAAATGTCCTTTGCGGTTGCGGATAAGATTAAATACTTCAAATGAGGTGGTTTTTGAATCAGATGATTGTATCGTCCATTTACATGAAATACATGCATTCAATATGAAATTATTTATATCAAATAATGAAGGTTTTTCAAAATTTGCCTTTGAAGATAAGCGATCCTTTATTTTGAATAAAAGGATGTCTGGAAATAAAATAAGGTCCAAATCTTTACTCGGTGTTCCATTTTTTAGTAAATATTCTTTTAAGCGAGACAAGGAACCTAGGTTTTCGGTTAGAAACGAGTCTTCTAAATTCTTTAACAACCAAATAGGTTGGTTGTTACCATAATTTCCGCCTAAAAATTGTTCAATCGAATTGAAAATTATTTGTTGAAAAGTAAATGATCTTCCTAGGCCACTTTCTAAATTACTTTTGGAATGAAAACCCAGTCTTTCAAGGATCAATTGAGCAATAATTATACTTGACCTTTTCTCTTTGTCGGCGAAATTGGGAATGCCGTTCTCGTCCAATTTAACAAGATTTAAATAGAACAAATACTGAATATTTGCTCTAAAAATTTCCTCTCTTTGAGATATCATGGTGTAAGCTCGATCAACTTAACCGAAGAATTGTCGATTTGATATGATATTAACCGAACAAGTTTGTCTTCAATATTCAATCGCTCTTTAACATAGCTAATAAGCTCATCGGAAAAACGAGCAGCTATCAAAATGCTTTGAACCATATCATGATCTCCAGCCGCGAGTTTTCTAGCTAACCAATCTTCATATCGTAAAATTTGAGTTAGGTCTTGTTTATCTGCTCGATCCACCTTTAACTCTATACATGTATATTTATGTAAGATATCTATTCCATCAATATTGGTTACATGGGTAAGAAAAATATCCATCACTTTGTTAAATGTCGTCGGTACCAAGTTAATAAATTCGTGATAATCGCCTAATAGATCCTTTAATTTCCCTTGAGCAAACTCATTAATAAACCAAGCATTTAACCATCCCTCATATCTAAACTTCCCACTATCTGAGGAAAGGTCTATCTGAATTTTCTTAGGATCTTTGGGAACGTAAATTGAAGGTATGTCTGTTTTTTCTTCTCTGATTGGATTATTTCTCAATAGAAGACGCAAAAGTTCTTTGGACTCACTTAAAGTTATCTTATATTGATTCTTCTGCTGCACGGGATTTAAGTCAAAAGTCCAGATCCTTCCTTTATCTCGTAAGTCAAAAATATCACTTAGTAAAATTGGCTGATGAAATTCAGCAATAGTGGGAATGAAAGAAATTCTAAAAGGATATCGTTGATCTTCATTTTTCCAAATTTCAGTATCATCATAATATGGTTCGTTTATAACTTTCCAAACACCATATACTCCTTTATTTTTGACATAAAAGAAAACCAAGTCATCCGGTTTTACTGAAAGAATTCCAGCAACAATTTCCGCCTTATTCCATTCCTTCAATGGGGAGACACACCCATAAACACCTCTCTGCTGGCAAATCTTGAAATTATCTTCCCCAACCAAAAATATATGAGCCCCCACCAAAACCTCCTTAAGCCTTTATCAATTTCATTACATTAAACAAAAGATCGATGCATTCAACAAAAGGTTCAAATCGTAATCATAGGTATCTTTGTTATTATACAGGATTATTGAGAAAATTCCTCAACCTCACCCCCTGGTCGCCAGCCAGCGCGGGCGCTGGATAAAGCGGTACCCAAAAGAACTCGAACTCGATCGGGGCAGGCGAGCCATCGGAAGGATTCCATTCATAATTGAGCCAGGTTTCGGGGGCCTCGCCGTCCAGACCCAGGTGGAAGAAGTGCCTGCGCAAGGTGCCCTCGCCCAGCCCCAGCGCCTCCAGGTCGTAATCCTGGCTGCCAAGGTAGGCGACCAGCTTCAATCCTACCAAGCCGGTCTCCTCGGCAGCTTCGCGCAGCACGGCCTGTTCGAGCGGCTCCCCGGCTTCCACCTTCCCGCCCGGCACCTGCAGGCCTGCTTCGGGGAAGTGGGTGTGGCGGAAGATCAGCAGGCGGTTATCCTTGACGATGTAAGCGTAAACTTTTTCCCTCATATAAACAATTCCTCAGGTAAAATAACTTCCAGCAATCTCCGAGGAGGCATTCTACCATGCAGCTGTATTTTATCCGCCATGCCCAGTCGGTCAATAACGCCCTGTGGGACGCAACCGGCAGCAACCAGGGACGCAGCGAAGACC
Organism: uncultured Chloroflexia bacterium; assembly: GCA_963754615.1. Lineage (GTDB taxonomy): Bacteria > Chloroflexota > Anaerolineae > Anaerolineales > UBA4823 > CAVVUF01. The sequence goes on from CAVWGW010000013.1 coordinate 78,040, forward strand.
CCGAGATCACTGCGCTGGGGCGCAAGCAGGCCGCCATCCTGGCACAGGCGCTCCGGCAGGGCAATCCCACCTCCCCTGCTGCCAACGGCGACCTGCAGAACCGGGGCGGCTACGGCCTCACACATTTATATACCAGCCTGATGCTGCGAGCGGTGATGACCGGCACATTGGTTGCCGAGGCGCTGGGGCTGCCGCTAATCGCCTGGAAGGATGTCCATGAAAATGGAGGGATTTACCTGGATGATCCGGCCAGCGGCACACGGGTGGGGCTGCCCGGAAAAAGCCGCTCTTACTTTGCGTCTCATTACCCTGGGCTGTGCCTGCCGGATGACCTGGGCGAAGAGGGCTGGTGGAACCGCCCTTACGAGGCAGTGGAAGAACGCACTCAGCGTGCCAGGGGCTTCCTGGAAGAGCTGGTCTGCATCCACGGTGACAGCGATGACCGCGTAGGGGTGATCAGCCACGGGGCATTTTACAACCGCCTGCTGGGCGAGCTGCTGCGGTTGAACTCGCGGGAAGGCTTGTGGTTCATGCTCAACAACTGCGCCATCACCCGCATTGATTTTCGAGAAGACGAAGTGGCGCTGATTTATACCAACCGGGCAGATTTCCTGCCTGCTGATCTGATCACCTGAATGGGTTAACCCATTTTTCACCCCTTTTTCACCCCTTGGGGTACTTGAAATTAGAACTTTTGTTCTATATAATACGGGAAATTCTAGATCAACACCGGTCAAACGCTTGACCAGGTGATTGGTTGGAGGAACCCGCCCATGCCTCACCTGACCTGGATAAAACTCCACGTCGATATTATCGCCAATCCAAAACTATACCAGCTCAGTGAATCCCAAAGGTGGCGGTTCGTCCAGCTCCTGGCCTTAGCCGGCGAATGCAATTCGGAAGGTTACCTGCTCAACGCCGGCGTCCCGCTCACGCCGGATTACCTGGCATGGAGACTGCGCACAAACGCAAATGTCATCCATCGCGACCTGCAGGCGCTCTCCAAAGTTGACCTGGTGGTGCTGGACGAGGCCTCAGGCGCCTGGATGATCCCAGGTTTTGAGGGCAGGCAAACCCGGCAGAGCGAGGAGACGCGTGAGTATTGGCGCGAGCAGAAGCGCCGGAGACAGGCGACCAGCCAACGCGCCAAGGGTAAAGACCTGGAAAATAAAGCATCTACCCAACCCGCCAGTCCTGACCTGCAGTTGGACACAGAAGAAGGATCTGACGATATCGAAGAAACCAACCCAAATTCGTTTTTAGAAGTCAGCCCAGGCGAAGGGATTGAGGGTCTTGACCAGGATGTATCTCCCGACAATCTCCAAGGAAATGTCCCGGAAACTTTCCAAGAACAGTTCCCACGTAAGAGAAGAATAGAGGAGAAAAGAGGAGAGATGAAGGAGAAGGAGAGGAGGGGAGGGGAGAGGCAGAGGCTGCCTCCCGCCAGGCGGCGAAAAAACCATTCACAGAGCGGACTTTCGGTGTTTGACGAGGTAGAGCGCGAGCTGGCTAAAAAAGTTTTGAACCAACAAGCTACCGGAGAAAAATCAAATGGCTGAAAATGGAAAAATTCTATCGGCGCTGCGCAAGTTGGCGGCATGTTACGGCAAGGAGCCGGCCAAAGAACAGGTTGAGATGTATGTGGAAATGCTGAAAGAAGTGGAGCCCGCTGCCCTGGATTATGCCGTCCAGGCCTGGATTACGCGCTCGCCGTTCTACCCGCGCATCAGCGAGCTGCTCCAAACTGCTGCAAAATATACCCCTCCGCCAGCAGAGCCTGCCCAGGTGCTCCTAAGGGTACAGCACCAGCTTGAATGGGATTTTTATCAGCAGGGTAAACTCGACAAAACACAGTGGGAATCACTGGCAGATAATTTCGAGCGGAACGACCGCATTTACACCGCCCAAGCCTGCCGGAAGCGTTTTAAGAATTACCAGGCCATCCTCGAAAAACTCGCAGGGGCCACCCAAGGAGAAGGATGAATTTGGAAGCCAGCCAAATACAAGAAATCCAGGGCAGGCGCTTGATCGCCTGGCTCTTCGAGCGCTTGAACGTGCGCGTGAAAGAGCCCTGCCTGCGCTGCGGCACGCCGTACCTGGTTGAGCGCCCGCTTTATAACCCTGACCTTTCGAGCTTGTGCCCGAGCTGCAAGCCGCGCCCTGACCAGGCATCCAACGCGGCCAGCCGCTGCGACTGTGGACGGAAAGCGGCTGTGGTGGTGTACCTGGCTGTCTACCATCCCGAAAGCCCACACGCGTCTTACCAGCCTACTGCGCTGTGCGAGACCTGTGCCATCGATGAGCTGCTGGCCCGCATTAAGGGGCAGGTGTGAATGCCCAGGTCAAAATTTCGCCAGCGCCGCAAGGCGCTGGTTGGCTTTGTACGCGCTTATCTTTTGGAGTGCGGCTGTACTCCCTCGCCGACTCTCCTCAGCCAGGCGTTGGGCTGGCCTGCCTCCACCTGCCAGGCATACCTGAAGCGATTGCGCAAGGAGATCTTGCTTCCACCGTCCTCCAACCGGCAGAGATTCCTGGCGCACCGCCAGCGCATCCTGGAGCTTATCCAAGAATTTTATGCCTTGCACGGTTACGCTCCCAGCTTGCGCTGGCTGGCCGTAGAGAGTGACCTCTCGCCAACCACATTAGGTAAATACCTGCGCATCCTGCCGCGAACAGGGGCTGATAGATTTCGACGAGGGAATCCCCCGGTCGATCCGGGTGAAATAAAGAAATTCGCTGCCAGGTCTCGCCGGTGAGCTCCTGGTTATGAAGGGTACCGCCAACACCCCAGGACTCCCATCTGGGCTCATTGAGAGTTTCCGTGGAACTGCCCACCACTGCCATTCCTAAAGGCCCTCCATCTGGTGAGTCCCCGTGCTGGGTTTTCTGGGTATAATTAAAGAACCAGTTATTGGTCGCACACCTTGGGCTATGCAAAATGATCCTGGGTAAAGGCGCATGGCGGTGCGCCCCAATAAATAATGTCATGAGGAGTTATCGATGAGTCTACCTTATCCACGCGTGCATGTCATCATCAATCCCGCAGCGGGACACGATGAACCCATACTCAATGTACTTAATGATGTGTTTCATCCAGCAGGGGTTGAGTGGGATATCAGCATTACCCACAAATCCGGCGACGCCACCCGCCTGACAAAAGAAGCGGTTGCAAGAGGGGTCGATCTGGTGGCCGGGTATGGCGGTGACGGCACGCAAATGGAAGTCGCCAATGGCCTGTTAGGCAGCGGCATCCCCCAGGCGATCCTGCCCGGAGGGACCGGCAACGCCATGGCGCACGATCTCAAGGTGCCGATTGACCTGAAGCAAGCCGCTGAATTGATCGTATCCAGCCCCAAACGCCGCCGCGTTGACCTGGGCAAGATTGGCAATTCCTTCTTTATGCTGCGCCTCTATGCTGGGGTGAGCGCCAAAGATGCGGCCAGCAGAGAAGAGAAAAATAAATTAGGTCAGCTTGCTTATATCCAGGCTTCCTTCAAAATCCTGACGCACATGTCTGAGACCCCCTATCGTGCGATCGTGGATGGCAAAGTGATCAAAATCGACGCACTGATCTGTTTCATCCTTAATGCTGGCTCCATCGGCGGTGTTTTGGGCCTCGACCTGCCAACCGTTGGCGACGTAAACATCAGCGATGGGTACCTGGACTTATACGCCGTCACTAAAGGGATCAAGCCTCTGCGAGCTCTCTCTCACCATCTCTTTAAGACGGGTGATTCACAGGCTGGCATTTACCATTGGCGCGGCAAAGAGATTACTTTGGAGGCCGACACCCCTCAGGACGTATGGATCGATGGCGAGATCGACGGTCAAACACCTTCACCACCACCGTCATCCCCCAGGCGCTTGAGATTGTCGTACCCGCATAATAAAGTAAAAGCGAGACCTTCGCTGCTTTGGGTGATGGTTTTTTTCATCAAAAAAGGACCCTGTGAAGTCATTCCTGTTTTTCCGCATGATCGAGTTCATCACACTCATCCTCTATCTGGGTTTATGGGTGTGGCATACTGCAAAGAAGCTGTCTAAGAAAGAGAATTTCCGATGAAACCCCTAGAAATCATTCCTCTCTATCCGAAAGGCGCCCCTGGCTCAGAGGGCTGGACGCAGCAAGAAGAAGAAACCCACCTGCCCGATGGGCTCAAAGTGGTGCGCAACGTGGTGCAGCCAACCCTGACGGTGTTCTTACCAGATCCCGCAACTGCTACCGGCGAAAGCGTGATTGTCTGCCCGGGCGGCGCCTGGATCTTCCTGGCGGTCGAACACGAGGGCAGCGAAGTAGCCCGCTGGCTGAACAGCAAGGGTGTGGCGGTGTTTATGCTCAAATACCGACTGCTTTACACTGATGATGGTTTCCCCTCCAGCGCCTGGGAAAAACTGCAGGATCACGAAAAATTTGAAGATCTAAGAGATCCGCTGATCCCCCTACTGCTGTCAGATGCCCAGCAGGCAGTGCGCATCGTGCGCAGCCGCCACGCAGAATGGGGTCTTGCGCCCCAGCGCATTGGCATAATGGGTTTTTCAGCCGGCGGCATGGTCACCGCCAACCTGGCTTTGCAGTATGAAGAGGACAGCCGCCCGGACTTTGCCGCGGTGATCTACGGCGCACCGAACGCGGAGCTGCCCGCCCCAGCCTCTGCCCCGCCGCTTTTCCTGCTGTATGCCCAGGACGATGAGATGGCGAACGGGGTCAGCATGAAGCTGTATTCAGCCTGGAAAGCCGGCGGGCATCCCGTTGAGATGCACGTCTATGCGAAGGGCGGGCATGGTTTTGGGATGAACAAGCAGAACCTGCCCTGCGATCACTGGATCGAACGCTTCTTCGAGTGGATGAAAAGTTTTTAACGCAAAGAACACGGAGATTCGCAAAGAACGCGGCGAGGCAAGGATGGAAAAGGATTCCCCTCATCCCAGCCCTTCTCCCAAAGGGCGAAGGGTTTGCCTGCTGCTCCACGTTGATCATTCCTTTCAGGAAAGAAATCCCGCAACCACCTCGGATATGCGGCGCGCATCTTCTTCGATCCCGTAGATGATGCCCGACTTGCGGCTGTTCAGCCAGGGAAAGCCCAAGAAGTACAGCCCCGGCACGGGTGAGATCCCCCGGTAGTGGGCTGGATGACCGCGCTCATCCAGGATGGGCAGGTTGATCCACGAAAAATTACCGGTGAAGCCCGTCGCCCAGATGACCGCACTGATGCCCGCCTCTCCCAGTGAAAGGCGCGTCAAGGAATAAGCACAGGCCGCGCATCGGTCAGGCGCGTCCGCCGGGTCCTCTTCCAGGGGAGGGAGCTCCTTACCGGAGTCTCTTAAGTAAGCATCCACATTTTCTTTCATCCGCCGTGAGAAATCATCCGCATAGCGCACATGTTCCGCAGCGTTATCGTCCAAGAAGAGGCTGCCTTCCTGCACATCCAGCAGCCGTCCCAAGATGACGGCCCCTTTCGTGGCCAGGTACTGCAGGCTGACCGAATGCCCATAGCGTCCCACGCCAGAGATCTGCGGGAAGGGCTGCTGAGATAACGATTTATTTTCCAGGCTGTCGAAGGTGACATCGAAGAAATGGGTCTCCTTCATCCACTCCAGCATATCCTTGCCCCGGTAGCGACGCGGCACACGCCCAACTTTGCTGGTGCACAAATACACCTTGCGCCCTTCGTCCAGCAAGTCTTCGGCGATCTGTACGCCCGACTGCCCGCTGCCGACCACCACCACCGCCCCAGGAGGCAGGTCAGAAGGCCGGCGGTAAGCAGAGGTATGCATCTGGGTGATTTCCTCTGCCAGGCGGGTGGAAAACTCAGGGATTTTGGGCGTATGCTGGCAGCCCGAGGCAACCACGACCGCACAACTCAAAACGCATTCATCCGGATTTTCTCCTGCCTGGACCTTGACACAGAAACGTTGATGATCCCCTTCGGCAAGTGATATCGAAGCCACCTTAACGCCAGTTTGAACGGGCAAGTTGAAGCGGTCGATATACGCCCGAAAATAGGCCACCAGCTCTGCCTGGGTCCAAAAGCCATCGGGATCCATGCCCTGGTAAGGGAAACCTGGCAGGCAGTTGATCGAATTCGGCGTATTTAATTGGAAGGAGTCCCAGCGTTGGGAGATCCAGGTCTCACCGATGCGCTTCTGCTCGAGGACCACATGCTGGCGGCCGCGCTGCTTGAGGAAATAGCTCATCCCCAGCCCGGCTTGCCCCGCCCCGATAACCACGACTTCGAATTCTTTATTTTCCATGTTATTTATCCTTGCTGCGGCTGAGGATAGCCAGCCGCAGCCAACAAACGCTTGAAATCAGCTATCCCGTCTTGGGTGTCATATGGCGAACCGTGCCCCGGTGCAAAACGGCGAATTGGCCATCCGCGTGCTTCGAACGCAGCCACCAGCCGGCGCACAGACGCCAGGTTTTGGGCCCTGCTTTCGGTTAAACCGCGCCAGCCAAGCTCCAGCTTGGGCCAGGTCACCAGGATATCTCCCGTGAATAAAGTTGCCGCAGCTGGCCAGTAAAATGAAGTGCTGCCCGTGGAATGACCGGGCGTGCGGAAAGTGACTACCGGCCCGATGCGCTCGAAGTCCTCCATAATGGGCTGATCGACCTTGATGGGAATGATATTCAGGAGGGCAGGCTTGATGTGCAGCTTCCATAAGAAATACTGCAGGTTGAGCAGGTACTGCTGAGGTAAAATGCGGAAAGGCCGGTGCGGGATCAGCGTTGTCCGGTTCGATGGGCGCTTTCCTTCAAAAATATCTTGCTCCTCGATCGGCGCATAAACGGTTGCCCCGCTGGCATCTTTCAAAGCGGCTGCGCCTTTGACATGCGTGGCGTGGGCGTGTGTGAGGAGGATGCGCTGAAGATCCTTCGGCTTGCGCCCCATACCTGCAATGGCACTGAAGATCGTCCTGGCTTGATTGTCTAAAAGCGAGTCGATGAGGCATAAACCAGCCTCATCTTCCAATAAATAAGCGTGCACCCGACCAAAAGAATGCCATAAGGGAATAAATCTCGGCTCGCGTTGGCTCATGTGCGTGCCCGCTCGTGCTTCCAGTAGAAATAGACTAAAACGAGCGTGAAGAACCCGTAAGCAATCCCGAAAGTAAAGGCGTTTTTACGCGTGAGATCAAACTGCGGCAGCATAAAAAGCCAGGCGATGAAATTGCTGGCGGAGAGAATCGTCAATCCCAGCACCGCCAGGCGCACCTCTGCCCAATCTTGAGCAAAATACACCGTGATACACCACCCCGCCGCCAGGGCAAAGAAAGCAGCGATAATGCGTGCATCGAAAGGATCCAGCGGCCAGGGCCAGCGCGTATCCAGGAACTGCGGATTGATGAAAGCCAGGCCGCCGATGGTAACGCAGGCAATCAAGCCCAGCGCCAGGAAGGGTTTGAAAGAAGCTGAGAATTGGACCTCGGCGCAGCTCAACTGGCAAAGGGGCTTTGGCTTCAGGAGTACGCGGCTCGATCAGAAAAAGCATCACTGGCTCCACGGTATAGGCCAACACCCAGATATGGGCCACCAACAGGTTCGATCCCCAATTCATCTCATCGATATGCCAATATGTCGCCAGGAAAATGACAACCAGGAAAGCATAATTCGCCAGAACCTGCCAGCGCAGGCGAGGCCAGGATTTCTCTCGCCAAAGAAAATAGCCGATGAAGGTGCGCGCCACGAAACCTACCCCAATCACTATCGCTGAAAAAGTAGGCTTGATCGGCCAGGCGAAGATTTCCCCTTTGGCAGGGAAAAATACCAGCCAGGTGACAAACGAAGCGGCCAGGAGGATTCTGGACGATGCCAATGAGCGTGATAGATCGAGGTTTGGCTAACATTCAATCCTTGCTTTCCATCTCGCCAAACGATAACTCCCAATGAACCATAGGGTTTATTGGGATAATTAAGATAGTATATATTATATTACCAATTTTTCATTTTACAAGGTACAATCCCATACAATGAAAATATCCACATAAACCTTTCAGTGGAGCGCAGCATCTTTTTTATGGCAGGAAACTCCAGAGAACAGCTCGAACAAGCAATAGCCAGCATTTCAGCGCAGCGAGCCGTCCTTGGCGAGGCGGTCGTCGAGGCGACCCTGGCTGCCCTGCGCAAGCAGCTCTCCGAGCTGGAAGATTCCCCGACCGAGGAGCAGCGCAAGCTGGTCAACCTGCTCTTTGCCGACCTGGTGGGGTTCACCGCCTTATCGGAAAACATGGACCCGGAGGACCTGCGCAGCATACAGCAAGCTTATTTCAGCGCTGTGACAGAGCCCGTCAGGGAGCAAGGCGGCTGGATTGAGAAATACATCGGAGATGCCATCCTGGCGGTCTTCGGTCTGCCGCTGGCAGCCGAGAATGACCCCGACCGGGCGGCGCGAGCGGCGTTGGGCATGCAGGCTGCCCTGGTGAAGCTCAACGCACACCTGGAGGAGGATCACAGTATTCACCTGCCAGCGCCTCTGCAAATGCGGATTGGCATCCACACCGGTGCAGTGGTTGCCAGCATCAAGGGTCCTGGGGACTTTGTCATAACCGGAGAAGCGGTTAACCTGGCCTCCCGCTTGCAAAATGCTGCCCCGGTGGGAGGTATTTTGGTTTCACAAGATACCTACCGCCACCTGCGCGGCGCCTTTGACCTTCAGCTCCTTGATCCAATTAAATTTAAAGGCAAGAACGAGCCAATGCAGGTCTACCGGCTTCAGGCAGCCAAGCCGCGCTCCTTCCGCACCCGCAAACGCGGCGTGGAAGGTGTGGAAACACACATGGTGGGTCGAGAATATGAGCTGCGCACGCTGCAGAACACCTTTTTTAGCGCAGTGGCGGAAGACGAGCGCAGCATGCTGACCATTGTTGGAGAGCCGGGCCTGGGCAAAAGCCGCCTGCTGTACGAATTCGAGAACTGGATTGATCTGCGTCCCGAAAAGGTACGCCTGTTCCACGGCAGGGCGCGCCAGGAGACCCAGCAGCTCCCCTTCGGCTTGCTGCGCGACCTGTTTGCTTTCCACTGGGGAGTGCAAGAGGACGATCCGCTACCTGAGGTCTGGCAGAAATTCGAGCAAGGTTTTGGAGAAACCGCCCCCCATGGGCTTGCAGAGAGACCGGACCAGGCTTACCGGGCTCACTTCATCGGAACCCTTTTAGGATATGATTTCCACAGCAGCCCCGCCATCCAGGAGGTGCTGGGTGATGCCCGGCAGATCCACGAGCGTGCCATCCTTTACCTGACCGAGTTCTTCCAGGCAGCCGCTGTGCAGAGGCCGCAGGTGATCCTGCTCGAAGATCTGCACTGGGCAGATGACTCCTCCCTGGATTTCATCCTCCGGCTGGCATTAGCGCTGCGCGACCGCCCAGCCTTGCTGATCGGCACGGCCCGACCCGCTCTCTATGAACGAAGACCGAGCTGGATGGAAGGGCATGATTTCCACCACCGCCTGGATCTGCAGCCGCTATCGAAGCAAGACAGCCGCAAGCTGGTCGAAGATGTGCTGCAAAAAGTCGCCGACCTGCCTGCCGAGCTGCGCGATTTAATCGTCGCCAACGCAGACGGCAACCCCTTCTACGTTGAAGAGCTGATTAAAATGCTCATCGAGGAGGGGACGATCGTCAAAGGCGAGCCAAGCTGGCAGGTGTTCCCTGAGCGCCTGGCGGAGGTGCACGTTCCCCAAACCCTGAGCGGTGTGCTGCTGGCGCGCCTCGACAGCCTGCCAGGTGAAGAGCGCCTGCTCCTGCAGCAGGCTTCCGTGGCGGGGAGGGTATTTTGGGACAAACTGGTGATGTATCTTCACCAGGGTGAGGCCGCCGGTCCGGACACAGCCGCCATCGAAAAAAGCTTGATGGCGCTGCGAGAGAAGGAGATGGTTTACCGGCGTGAGAACTCGACCTTTGCGGGCACGCTTGAACACATCTTCAAACATACGGTGCTGCAGGAAGTGACCTACGAGACCGTGCTCAAACGGCTGCGCAAAACCTATCATTTTCGAGCAGCTGAGTGGTTAAAAAAGCAGAGCAGCGGAGGTGCCGCGGAGCTGACCGGGTTGATCGCCTCTCACCTCGAAAAAGCCTCGGAGCTGGCTGAAGCCGCCTCCCTGTTCGCCCGGGCTGGAGATGAAGCCGCCGCCATCTACTCCAATCAAGAAGCCATCCAGTTTTACAGCCGTGCCCTGGCGCTAACCCTCCCAGAAAACCTGCAAAACCAAACCGCCCTCCTGCTCAAACGCGAAAAACTCTTCAGCCTGGTAGGGGGGCGCAACCTTCAGCAAGAGGATCTGACCAGGTTAAACAACCTGATAAATTTTGGAGGAGATCAAGCCTGGGAGGCAGAGAAGTTAAAAGCTGCTCCCGAGATCCAGCTCGAATGGGGCTGGTTCCACCTGGCGGATGGTGATTTGCGTAAGGCCATCGAGGAAAGCGAGAAAGCGCATTACCTGGCAGAAGCGGTGGGGGATCTTGAAATCGCTTTACAAGCCACCACCTGCATCGCCAATGCTCTTTACCACTTGGGCGATTTCAAACAAGCCAGGGCGATCGGCGAGCAGGGCTTGCGCCGCGCCAGTCAAGCAGGCAACCTGTTTGCCCAGAACCGGTTAAACAACATTCTGGGACTGATCACCATTGAGCAAAAAGATTGGGAGGTGGCTGAGGGTTACCTGCACGAGAGCCTGGAAATTGCCAGGAAGATGGGAGACCGGAGAGGAGAAGCCCGCTCGCTTGGCAACCTGGCCATGCTGGCCGGGATTTCAGGCCATTTGAGCCAGGCGCAGCAGGAATATCTCGAAGCTTTGAAGCTGACCCGCAAGCTGGGCGAACGTGCCGGCGAGGCGAATATGCTCGATAACCTGGGCTGGCTTTCGGGCATGTGGGGAGATTTCGAGGCCGCTGCAGCTTACTGCCAGCAAAGCTTGCAAAATGCCCTGGAGATCGGCGACCGGCGGCAGGAGATGGCCTCACACGTCAATCTTTCCGCTTATCTTGGCAGGCAGGGAAAATATGCTTCTGCGCAGGAAAATGCTGAGAAAGGCTTAAAGCTGGCGGTTGAGACAAACGCCACACCCTGGGTCGCCTGGGCGCTGACCTACCTGGGGCATGCCCTCTCCGGCCTGGAGCAGCTTAGAGAAGCCAGGCAAACCTACCAGGAAGCCGCTTCCCTGCGGCTGAGCCTGGGCCAGCCTGCCCTGGCGGCTGAGCCGCAAGCCGGGTTGGCGCGGCTGGCGCTTTCGGAGGGGGATGTAAAAGCAGCTGGTGAAGCCATACAGCCCATCCTCTCGCACCTGGAGCAGGGAAACACCCTGGATGGGATCGACGAGCCGCTGCGGGTGCTCTTGACCTGCGCCCAGGTGCTGCAAGCGGCGGGCGATGGGCGCTGGCGCAGCTGGCTGGAGGATGCCTGCCAAAAGCTGCAAGCGCTGGCCGAGGCCGCCCCAGATGAGGCGACCCGCCGCAAGCTGCTGGAGGTCGCCTGGAACCGGGAGATCACGAGGCTGGCGGAGATGTAAAAGAAGAGTATGAACAGCATAAGCTGCTCGCACAATACATTCCACGTAAAATGATCTCATGTCGTTGCGAGCGAAGCGAAGCAATCTCGATTTTTGATCAAAGGAAGCAGGTCACCTAATGGAACGCGTAGAATTTTTGAAAAAGATGCGCAGCATGGCCGAGTCATTGTATGACCATATTTCCCCTCAATATTGGGTGGAATTTGGCAGGGACGCAGACGAGACCCACCTTGCCTATCTGCAGAAGTTCCTGGACCAGACTCCCCCAGGCGGCATGATTCTCTCAGCCGCCTGCGGAGCAGGGCGCTTTGACGGCTTGCTGGTGGAAGCCGGCCATCCCGTCATAGGCATCGACCTGTCGGCAGGCATGCTGAAGCAGGCGCGCGAACATTTCCCGCTGGAGCGCTTCCCGCAGCTGCAGTATGAAAAGATGGGCCTGCAGGAGATGAATTTCGAGGCGGCCTTCGAAGGGGCAATCTGTATGGACGCCATGGAGCACATCCCCCCGGAGGATTGGCCGGGGATCCTGCGGAATTTCCAGATGGCGCTCAAACCTGGTGGCGTGCTGTACTTTACGACAGATTGGGACGAGCCAGACGTTATGGAAAGATCCTACCAGCGAGCGCAGGCGCTTGGGTTCCCGGTGGTGTATGGGGAGGTGGTGGATGAGCTGGAAGCCGCATACGAACAGGCCAAAACAGGTGGGGCCGTTTTAGACGCTTCGGTGTACCATTACCACCCACCGCTGGAGCAGGTGCGGGCGTGGGTCACACAGGCAAAGCTGGAGGTAGTGGAGATTGGGACGGGGAGCGAATATCACCATGTCCTGGCGAGGAAAGAGAAAGCGTAATCATTTTTTATTTGTCTTTGCGAGTGAGCGCCCTTCGCGAACGAAGCAATCTCGATTTTCGATTAATAAGCTGGGCGCATTTTAAAGGCCACGCAAATAATCCATAAAAGTCAGATAGAATATATTTTATGCAAATATCAGATCTCTCCAAAACCAGGCTGATCAGCCAGCAAATCGCAAAAACGAGCTTCTCCGGCGCTCAGGAAACCGTGGAGTGGATGGGAGCCCTGCAAGCCCAAGATTATGCCATGGCAAAATGGGCGGTGGGGGTGCGCCTGCCAGGTTCTACCCAGGCGGCTATTCAAAGCACGATCGACACCGGGCAGGTGCTGCGCACGCACGTGCTGCGCCCCACCTGGCACCTGGTATCAGCAGCGGATATCCATTGGATGCTGGCGCTGACCGCGCCGCGCCTCAAAGCCTCCTTGATTTACAGGCATGCGGAGCTCGAGCTCTCCGATGACATTGTAACGAAAAGCAACCGCTTGATCGAACGTGCGCTCAGAGATGGGCGTCAAATGAAACGTGACGAGCTGATGATGGTGCTCAAACAAGCCAGCATCCCCACGAATGAGAACCGGGCCTCGCACCTTTTTATGTGTGCTGAGCTGGAGGGGATCCTATGCAGCGGCGCTGACCGGGATGGGAGACCGACTTATGCCCTGCTCCCCGAAAGGGTGCCTCAGAAAAGCTCACTACCCAAAGAAGAAGCGCTAGCCCGCCTGGCGGAAACCTACTTCAACAGCCGCTGCCCGGCTACGCTCCAGGATTTTACCTGGTGGTCGGGATTGACTTCAGGCGATGCCAGGCAAGCGCTGGAGCTGGTGAAAGCTAACTTTGTTCCAAAAACCATTGCATACCAGACCTACTGGCTGAGCCCTGCTTGCGCGCAAGCCGCCATCAGCAGTCAGGAAACCCTATACTTGCTGCCCGCCTATGATGAATTTCTCATCAGCTATCAAGAGCGCGGCGCCTCGCTCCAGCAGGCGGACGACCCACGGGCGATTTCAGAAAATGGCATTTTCCGACCCGTGATTGTGCTGGATGGGCAGGTGGTTGGGATCTGGAAGCGGAAGCTGGCGCAGAATAAGGTTGTCGTGGAAGTTGAGCTGTTCAAACCCGCAAACCAAAAGATGCTTCATATAGTTGAAGATGCTGCCGCGCGATTTGCACAATTTTTAGGGCTGGCGCTGATGCGGCCTTGAGGAAAATAGCCTCTCGCCAGGTCAAAACCGCCGATACAATCCTTTTTTCAGAATTTACGGACTGTGAGAGTACCCAAGAAAGGAACAACATGTCAACCGAAATCAACAAGACCGTGGTGCGGCGTTATATCGAGGAAGTGATCAACCAGGGCAATCTCGCTTTAATTGATGAGTTCTTTGCCCCGTCGATGCGCGAGCGTGTGCGGGGCTTTCTTTCTGGCGGCGACGATGCCTTTCCGGACGGGCATGAAGAGATCCAGGATATCGTTGCAGAAGGTGATAAGGTGATGGTGCGTTGGATCTTCCGTGGCACCCATCAGGGGACCTTCATGGGACTGCCGCCGACCGGGAAACCGGTCGAGGTGATTGGTTACGCGACCTATGTTCTGGAGAACAGCCAGATCGTATGGGATACGATGTCGATGGAATGGACCGATGCGCTAGATCAGTTAGGCGCGGTAATTTCCGCATCCTGAAAAGTTGGGGTTTTTGTTAATTACCCATGCCACCCCTACCCCTCTTATGGGTGGGGGCAGCATGAAATTCCGTTTTTTTTTACGAAATACCTTGGCTTATAGCCACCTGAAACTGCCTTGGAGGTTTTTTAATCGATTTTCAACACCAGCTTACCACGCGTGTGGCGGGTCTCAACCTGCGAATGCGCTTGCTTAACTTCTGACATCGGAAGCACCTGCGATACGGTCACCTTGAGCTGGCCAGAATCGAACATCGAGCCAAGCAAAGCCAGCTTATCACCGCTGGGCTGTCCATCTGCAATAAACTGCTGCCTGACGCCGAAAGAAGCCGCCTTCTCCGCAGAAGGCATCGAAACAATCGAGAGCAAGATGCCGCCAGGCTTCAAGGTTTGGTAGGAGCGTTCCAGGGTATCATAGCCCACCCCATCGAAAACGGCATCCACATTTTTCACCACACTTTCAAAAGGCGTCTTTGTATAATCCACCGCCTCATCGACCCCCAGCTCCCGCAAGAATGCCAGATTAGCTCCAGAAGCTGTGCCAATTACCCGCGCCCCGTGTTGGCGGGCCAATTGAACGGCGATATGCCCCACCCCGCCCGCCGCCGCATGAATGAGCACGGTCTTGCCTTGCGTAAGTTCAGCCGCATCTACCATGGAGGACGCTACCAGGGCTACGTGTGGTACGGCGGCCGCGTGTACCGGGTCAAGCGACTTTGGCGCGCTGGCGACTTCTTCCACGCGGGCCAGCACATATTCGGCATACGCGCCGTTCCTACTGGCATCCGTTCGAGCGTACACCGCATCTCCGGGGGAGAATTGGGTAACCCCCGGTCCAACGGCTTCAACCACGCCGGCGACATCCAGCCCCGGGATCAAGGGGAAGGTGTATTGATACCAATCGGTTACATATCCCGCCCGGACGGCGCAGTCGAAGGGATTGACTGAGGCGGCCTGGGCGCGGATGAGCATCTCACCCTCCCCCGGAGTTGGACGGGTAACTTTTGTATATTCGAGGACTTCTGTACCACCATAACGAGCGATCTGGACGGCGTGCATGAATGACATAAACTGGCTCCTGTGGATAAGATGGAATTAATTAAGATGAATTATATCAAGATTATCCTATTATTACGCTTACGCAGTTAATAACTTGATAAGCTTTTCAACGCCGAGCCGCGGAGGCAGTGGAGATTTTTTAGCCAAGAGCCTAGGATATGAGGGGATGGAGACGCCTGTCTACTATAAAGAATTTAATAAATTGATCGTTTTTCCTGAATAACCTGTCCATCCTAGAAAGTTTCGCTATATAATGAAAAATCCGTGTTTGAACGTGTGATCCGTGAGTTTATTTGATTAAACCAGGAGGCGTCGATGAAAACTTTGCTGATCTTATCCCTGTTTTTCATCCTGGGATTGCCCGCCTGCCAGGCTGCCACTCCCCAGCCAACCGCGGCAGCCAAACCTGCCAGCGCCTATATCATCAAAAATGTGACTGTCATTGACGTCGAGCAAGGGCTTGCCATTCCAAACCAAACCATCACGGTCGTGGGCGATCGGATCGCAGCGATCGCTGCGCAAGCCGGAACAGGAACCGTGGAATCTGCCGAGGTGATCGATGGCCGCGGACTGTACGTGATGCCCGGTCTCGTCGACGCGGATGTCCATTATTACGATGCGCCGGTCTTCGGGCGTGTGCTGATCGCCAAGGGTGTCTTGCTCGTCCGAGACATGGGCATGCCGAACGAGTATATCCTGAGCCTGCGCGATGAATTGAAGCATGGAACAACGCTGGGCCCTGAGATGGTCGCCGCCGGCGCAATGCTGGATGGCAGTCCGCCTGTGATCCCCTCCATCTCTCTAACCGTCCAAACACCCCAGGAGGGACGCCTCGAGGTGCAAAAGCAGGCCGCCGCCGGGGTGGACATGATCAAGGTTTACAGCAAGCTCGATCAAGAGGTATTCCTGGCGATCCTTGATGAAGCAAAGAAATCGGGGCTCAAGGTGGTCGGGCATGTCCCTGATTCAATCTACATCGAAGATGCCGCAGCGGCAGGTATTACCAGCATCGAGCACTGGTTCGGGTTTGAGAACGCCATTGCCAAGCTTCTGGGAAAGGAAGTCAAGCTAACCTATACGGGCATCGGAGCGGGTTATGAGGGCATGCTGCACCTGAACGAAGTGGACCCACAAGCGCTTCAGAATTTCTACCAGCGGCTGCAAGCCAGCGGGGTTACCGTCGATCCGACTGTGGTCACTTTCAAGAATTGGCCGAATGTTGACACCCTCGCAGCCAAGGACCTGCCCGGGGGAGAGTACATTTCTCAAGACCTTCTCACCATGTGGAAAACCCAATGGCCAGGGCAGACGGAATTTCCGGATTTGTTCTGGCAAAACTGGGCTAAGATGGTCAAGGGGCTGAACGAGGCAGGCGTACCGCTGATGGTGGGCACCGACCTGATGTGTCCCGGTCTCGTCCCCGGCTTTTCAGTCCATGAGGAAATGACGATCTGGCAAGCCGCGGGTATCCCGGCGGCAGACATCTTGCGCAGCGCCACGCTTGTTCCTGCTCAGTTCATGGGCCTGGGAGACCGCCTTGGCAGCATCAGCGCAGGCAAGACTGCTTCCTTCGTCCTCCTACGGGCGAATCCCCTGGAAGATATCCGCAATGCAGAGCAGATCGAGGGCATCTTCCTGCGCGGGCAGTATTTCGACCGTAAAGCCCTCGATCTGCTGCTCAAGGAAGCGGCGGAGCTGGCCAAGCAGCCGTCTCCTTGAAAAGGTAGTTAACAACTGGTATCCGGGCGCAATTGATTAAGGCAGGCCTTCGCCAATCGTCACCGTTCCCCTGGTCCCGTCGACCTCAACCCACGCCCCATCGGGAATCACACGTGTTGCGTTTTGGGCAGCCACCACGGCTGGGATACCGTATTCGCGCGCGGTCGAAGCGGCGTGCTGACCCAGCGAGCCGCTATCCAGGACTAACCCGCCCAACACCGGGAAAAAAGGCAGCCACAGCGGACCGGCATTTTCTGCCACCAAGATCTCCCCCGGCTGCACGGCTGGATGCACGGCCCATTCCTTGATTACCCGCACTCGTCCGGATACCTTTCCTGGGCTTGCGCCTTGGCCAATTACCATTCCCTCAAGGGGAGTTCTCCCTACCTCGATATCGTCTTTCAGCGGTGGGCGTTCCGGCAGCTGGGCATCTGGAAGGCCAAGGAAGACAGGCGGATTGAGAGTCATCCAGGCGCTCTGCTCGGTTTTGCGCCTTGCAACCACGTCAGCGATGTTTCCGTCCGGTCCGCCGCGCAGCCCGCTCAGGATCTCGGCAAAGGTTAGATAAAAAACATCCTGGAGACTTTCCAACCCACCCCCATGAACCAGACGTCCGGCAGCCTCCAAGGCTGCGCGCCGGACGAGACCGGTGGATAGTTGATCGATATAATGGTTGTGTTCTTCCAACACCTGCATCATCCGCATGGCGTAAGCCCATTCCCGGCGGAAATCAGCGACAGACTGCGCACCACCTGCCGCACACAGCGCCTCCACTTCGGAATCTCGCCGCTGGCGGGCTTCCTGGCGCGCCTCTGCCGGGGGCCTGACAAGCGGATCGAGATACACTGCTGCCAGGCGCAGCACCTCTTCAGGCTGTTCCGCCCAGGTTGAGGCGATGATGCGCTGCTCTGAGCCATAGCCCTCCCCGGTCCGTTCTCCATACCGATTAAGAAAATCCACCCACCGAGATCGGAAAACATCCGCCTCCGCCAGATCCTTCAATTCATCGATCCCAGCTCGCGTAGGCTGGCTAAGAAGCGCCTGCAGCGCGGGCACCTCACGGGCTGCTGAGGCCAGCGCATCGATATCATCGATCAACCTGGTTAAGATCGTCTCCTCGGCTTCCACCAGCCGGTAAGCTGCCGCATCCGCCTGGGCCCCTGCCAGGCCGGTCAGGGTCTGATAAGCCTTAAAGTAAGCCAGCCGCGGCTTGAAATCACACATCGGGTGGATCATCAAATGACGGCGGAGAGCTGCCAACGTATCTTCTAGATGGTCAGCCAACTCCCCATCTTTTGCCCCTTTCAGGCGGAACTGCTGCAGCCGTTCGACTGCTTTGACGACTTCCGGACCCCAATAATCCCACGCAGTCTGGTTTTGCTGGAACAAGCGCTCTTTCAGGTCAGAAATCGCCTGGCTGCGCACGCGCCGGTCAGCCTCGCTTAACCCGGTCGGTGTAGAGGCCGTGTAAATTCGCCCATTGACCGCCATCATCTGTAGGTTGCGTTCGACCCCCAGGAAGCGGGTGGTATCTGTCCGGGCGCTCTCTCGCACTGCAATGAAGTCGCGCTCCAGAGGCAGCAGCGGCTGTTTCCCCCGCCCATCGATGCGGTCCAACCACCAGATGCGCTTGCGGTCCGCTTCTGCCTGCCACACGACGGGGAAAGGCTCCCTGGGCCAGCTCAGGCGGCAGCGACGCGATCGGCCGGCTTTGCAGCACCCAAATGCCTCTACTTGCGGTTGGATTTTCTCCCACTCCCCCAATCGCCCATTCCAAGTCTTGAGGCTGCCCAAAATGAAACTCTGCAGCCAGAGAAAACTGCCCAATGCGGATCAGCCATTCATCCGGCAGACAGGCTGAGCGGCGCTTTCCTTCATCTACAGGCGCTCGCGAAATTTTCCCTTTTTCATCAAGGAGATATTGTTCGTTCTTTACAACCACCTGGCGCGCCTCGATGCCGAAATCTTCCCGCCGCAGCCAGGCTGTATCCGCCGGCAGGCTCCCGTCGACAACGCCAGTACCCAATCCCCACCCGGCAACCAACAGCATCCGGTCGGGGGGGAGCGGGGCGGCGGGATCCACCGAAAAGCACACCCCTGCACACTCAGCTTCCACCAACGGTTGGATCAATACCGCCATCCCTGCCTCGTCTTCCAGGTTGCTTACGAACTGGCGCCTCGCCAGCGCAGCCGGGTCGTAGAATGACCGCCATACGGCAAGAATGGCCGCTGCGAGCCCGTACCGGCCGGTCACTCCGAGAACGCTGTGGTAATGTCCTGCAAAACTGGCTTCAGGCCGGTCTTCGAGCGTTGCAGAAGAACGCACGGCCAAAGGCTGACCTGCTCGCAAGCCTACGGATATGCCAAGCTCTACCAGCGCCTTTTCAACCTCCCCGATCGAACCTTCAGGCAGCCTCAAGTCTACTAATAAACTCTCAATCAACCCCGCCGCCTGCAGTGCTCCCTGCGGGTCTGACGGGGGGTGGGCCTTCAGGGCAGCCTTGATACTGGCCTGGAATGGTGAGAGCGCCCGTCGAAAAACTTCCGTCGTGATACATACGCCTGGAGGCACTGGGAACCCGGCTTTGAGCAGCGCCCCTAGCGCAGCCGCTTTCCGGCCTACCTTGGGGTACTCTGCCAATCCAACCTGATCGATACCGAACCGAATTAGATGTCTGTCCATTTTTCACCTTGGCCTGGATCGAAAAGAGAATTTATCGATTATAAACGAAGCTACACGCCTTTGCGTTGCGCTTTCCTTCTACCCGATCCTGCTATATAATGTAAACGAATTTCCCCGGAACCACCCGTATGCCTAACAAATCCCTAAATTCCATCCAAGATTTCCAGGCACAAGCCGAGGAAGCTGCCGCGCAGGGCGATTGGCAAACCGCGGCTGAGCTGTATGCCCAGTGTGTCGAGCAGCGCTCGAATGAGCTGGCGCTGATCCAAAGCGTGCAGGAGGGGCTCTCTTCGCGGCTGGACATGCAGTCGATCTACGAGCTGATCGGCGACAAACTGCGCGATACCTTCGATGCCCAGATCGTGATGATCTCGCAGTACGACCCGAACACCAAAAAGATCTTCCACCACTACGCCATCGAGCGCGGCCAGCACCTGCGTATCCCTGGCTGGGGGGAGATCGACAGCTCGCGGGCTGCCATCGTGCGCACGCGCAAGCCCTTTATGATCAACGCCGAGGAGATCGTCCACGTGGTCAACAAAGGCTCGATGCACGTGGTGCCGGGCACGGAGCTGCCCAAGACCTGGCTGGGGGTGCCGATGCTGGTTGGGAAGGATGTGGTCGGCATCGTCAGCCTGCAGAACCTGGACAAAGAGAACGCCTTCTCGAAATCCGACATCGACCTGCTCATGACGCTGACCAACAGTATGAGCCAGTCACTGGAGAACGCCCGCCTGTTCAGCGAGAGCCAGCGTCTCTTGAAAGTCATCGAGGAGGAGATGAAGATCGCCCGGCTCACGCAGCGCTCCATCCTGCCGAAGCGCGTCCCGCACCGGCCCGGGTATGAATTCGGCGCGCTGGTCATGCCCGCTCGCCTGGTCGGCGGCGACTTTTACGATTTCATCCACGTGGATAAAGACCGTCTCAGCCTGGTGATCGGAGATGTCTCGGATAAAGGGCTGCCCGCCGCCCTCTCCATGGCGCAGACCTCCAGCCTGCTGCGCCTCGAGTTCAGAACGCTCAAATGATCCTCAAAAAATTCTGCTCAACGTCAACCGCTACCTGTTGAAACGGAATGCGCCAGGCTTGTTCGTAACTTTAATCTATGGCATCTTGGACTGCCAGTCAGGGGTGCTCAGCTACACGCGCGCCGGTCACCCACCCCCGATCGTTTTGGACTCTCAAGGTGAGGTGATCCAAATCCGGATGGATGCCGGCCAGCCGCTGGGTATCTTTCGAGAAGTCAAATTGGACGTGCAAGCGGTCACCATCCCGCCAGGAGGCCTGGCGCTGCTGTACAGCGACGGCCTGAGCGAGGCTACCGACGCCCAGTGGCAGGAATTTGGCGTCAAACGGATCGCCCAAATCCTGTCAAGCCAGCGTCTCGAGAGCGCCAGCCAAATCTGTCACCAGCTGTGGGAGGCGGTGGCCGCGCACAGCGGGGAGCTGCGCCACCAGGATGACTTCGTCACCGTGGTGGTGAAGCGGCTGGCTTAGATTTCCACAACAAGGACACAAAAATAGAAATCGTTCCGGCGACATTGGCTCATTACCAAGGAATTGCTGAAATCCTCAATTCTCTTGACCCGGAGAGACACGCCTCCGGTTTGGAAATCGCGGCAGGAGACAAGCGCCGTGACCCGAAATTCAAGTTTCAGCGCTGGGTCGCCATCGAAAAAGATCAAATCGTCGGAATAGGTTCTTACAACCAGTCAATCTGGTTCGCCCACCCTCAAAAATTCATGCTTTGGATTGGCGTACGGCCTGAGTATCAAAGACGTGGCATCGGGTCTGGACTTTACGAAACGATCCTGCGCGGGTTACAGCCTTTTGATCCTCTCGCCCTGCGCGTCACTGCAGCCGAGGACCGCCCCCAAAGTATACAATTTTTAGAGAAGCGTGGCTATCAAGAGGTAATCCGGGATGTTCCTTCAGAACTGGATGTCCAATCCTTTGACCTGACTCGCTTTACAGGACTGGAGGACCGTTTTCGAGACAGCGGGATCGAAATCAAGACTTCTCCCAGAGCTGGAAGACGACCCCGACCGGAATCAAAAATTGTATGACCTGGATTGGGAAATCAGCCTGTCTGTGCCGGGAGACTTGGCGGCTGGCTTAGGCCGCAGGGGACTGGATCAGTATATCGAGTATGCCATTACGGGACCGTCTGCCCTTCCGGAGGGATTTTATGTGGCGGTAAAAGGGGAAGAATTCATTGGACTGAGTCATGTTTTATCATCCCAGAAAGGGATTTCCCTTTACCAGGGTTTGACAGGGGTCAAACCTCAATACCGGCGCCAGGGCATTGGATTGGCGATGAAAATACGCGGCATCGCCTATGCCAAGGCTACCGGGCATGCCATTATCAGGACAGAGAATGACGCTAAAAACATCCCGATGCTGGCGATGAATGAAAGGTTGGGGTTCGTACGCAAGCCTGATGTAATTACTTTTGAAAAGCGATGCATAATTGAAGGAGATTAAATTGGAAATGCAGGATAATGCCCGAATTCTAATTACCCGTATCAAAAAAAATTGAGGACTGCATGAAGGCAAGGAACCGTTTCTTCATAGGCTTTTTTTTACTCATCCAAATTATTGGAGGCTTCCCAGCAGAGAGCAGGGCGGAGATTAGCTGTGGCCAAACGATCACCGAAGATACCATCCTCGCTGCAGACCTGGCCTGCCCTGTGGATTCCGATTACGCCATCATCATCGGGGCTTCAAACATTATCCTGGACTTGGGAGGATATACACTATCGGGTTACACTCCCGGAACAGGTGTGTTTGTCAACGGCCAGGAAGGGATCACTATCCGCAATGGCATTATCGATGGCTTCAATGTTGGGGTATATATCAACGAATCGAACCTTGTTACGATGGAAAATCTGACGGTCCGGAATCTGGATATCAGTGACCCAAACCACTTCATTTTTGGGATCGCGGTGGTCGGCAGCCAGAATGTTGTGGTTAGAGATTCGCAGTTTGAATTTCTTACAGTAGCCCACAAGGAGGCGGTCGAGATTTTTGACAGTTATGTAGATGTCAACAATATTGAGGTGCGAGGTGGCGGCGCCGGCGTTAGTTTCAGTTTCCTGAATGACGTCTGCGACCCGGTCAAAAGCCCAAGTAACGGTACAGTACGAAATAGCAAGTTCTCCGACATTTATGTAGCAGGGGTCTGGATTGCCTGCAGCAGCAGTGCCATGATTGAAAGTAATCATTTTTTCGGGGTGTCCGGACTGCATCTTGGGTATTCAGGGGGAATCTCCTTTCCCAGGAGCAGTGACCGGCCTGATCGTTAGAAAGAATATCATTCAAAAAACATTCCTTGGGATCGAATTTCGCGGCATCAGCCAGTCTAGTATTGCAAACAACTATGTTTTTGACAACCGGGGTTGGGGGATTGCGATGAGGCAGTCTTTGGGCTGTTTAGCCCCCCAACCCGGCTGGGAGTGTTTCTACTCGACTGCCAATGTGGTTGCTGATAATGAGACCTGGGGAAATGCTACGGATCTTTACCATTATGAAGAAAGCCTTGGAAACGTGTGGGAAAGAAATACCTGTGAATGGAAAGATGGTTCCGAGATTCCGGAATGCACGCCGCCTCAGGCAGCCCTTGTAATCAATTATTCAAGCGGCAAGCCTGGCAGTTTCTTTACCCTCGAAGGAGCCAATTTCCCAGCCAACAGCACAGTATTAATTTCGGTCAATGGCACCGCGTTAGGCACTGTTCCCACAGATCCCTTTGGAGACCTGGTATTTTTGCTCAACACCGATCAAGCCGACATAGGATATTACATGATTAGTGCAACCGTTATAAATGGAACTGCTAATCCAAGCTCATCGGTAAATTTTGTGCTTGGCTCAAACAAACGAATGCGCTCACAAGAAGGACAGGGAACGATATTCTATGTGCCAGGGGGTCTCACTCAGATTATCTACTTGCCATTTGTCCTTAGATAATTTTTTTACCCTTTAGAAATTGACTGGTTGAAACCTGGTGTGATCAGAAAAATGTAATCAGGATTCTCGCTATATTTGGATAATTTCTATCTTGACTATCCAGATTCAATGTTCTATAATAATGGGTGAAAGGAAATCCTGATGACTCAGCTCAACGCTTACATACGCTTCAACGGGAACTGCCGCCAGGCAATGACCTTTTACCAGAACTGCCTGGGCGGCGAGCTGACCTTGCAGACCGTCGCCGAATCAGCCATAGCGGCGCAATTGCCCCCCGAAGCCGGGAACAACATCATGCACGCCACCCTGACCAAGGGCAGCTTGTTGCTGGCTGGCTCCGATATGGCCCCGGCCGAGGGCCTCCAGCGTGGCAACCACATGGTGCTCATGCTCAACTGCAGCAGCACCTTAGAAATCGAAACCTGCTTCGAGAAGCTTTCTGCGAGCGGGCAGGTCTCCATGCCGCTGAGCACCGAATTCTGGGGTGACACCTTCGGCATGCTCACCGATAAATTTGGCAACGAATGGATGCTGAACTACGCAAAACCGAAAGTGTGACGCTATGAACGATATTCAGCTCTCGATGGCAAGGACAGGTGACAAACAGCATACCATCACCTGCCTTTACGAGGCTTCCCCCCAGTTCGTGTTCGGGGTCATCACCGACCCGATCCTGATTCCAGAATGGTGGGGGTCCGCAGCCTTGGTCACCACCGTCGAACAGTTGGACCTGCGCCCAGGCGGCTCCTGGCGTTTCATCCAGCGCCATCCAGCCGGCAACCAATACACTTTCCACGGCACTTATCAGGAAGTCATCCCCGCCGAACAGCTCGTTTACACTTTCGAGTTCGAGGGCATGCCCGGTCACATCTTATTCGAGACCGTCACCTTCACCGTGCAGGGGGGCAAGACTCTCCTGACAGATATCACGACTTTCCATAGTGCCGAGGACCTGGATGCCGTGCTCGTAGCGGGGATGGAAGCGGGCATGCAGGAAAGCATGCAGCGCTTCGCCGCCCTGCTGGTGCGCCTCAAGCAGCAGGCAGCCAATGAAAGCAGCCTCCCCAAGGGGCTTTCCAACCCGGCGCGCCGGGCGCTTGCCGGAGCGGGCATCGAGAATATTGAACAGCTTGCCCAACACACAGAAGCTGAGGTCAAGGAGCTGCACGGCATCGGCCCCAGCGCCATGGATCTACTTCGAAATGCCATGACTGCCCAAAGACTTTCCTTTACGGATGCGAAATAAGTCCTTGGGTGCCAAAGAAAAAAGCGTACACGGAAAAATCAGAAAGAGGTAAAGGCAAGCCGTTCTTCAAAGAGGGTCGGCAGGCAACATTAATGCTCAAGGAGGCAATTCAAATGTATGTACTGCATATCGAACACCCTGTCCCCAGCTTTGAAGGCTGGAAGAAAGCCTTCGACAGTGACCCCGTTGGTCGAGTTAAACTAGGCGTACGCCGGTTCCGCATTTCACGAGCCGTCGACGATCCCATTTACGTTATGATTGACCTGGAGTTTGACACCCTTAAACAAGCTGAGACCCTGCTCGCTGCAATGCAGGTTGTTTGGGGTCGCGTTGAAGGTACAGTCATGACCAACCCCAAATCGCGAATTTTCGAAGTTGTTGAGGCTGTCGAGCTTGGAACCATCGATCACTCTCTCAAATCCTGAAGAGCAGTGTGTCACATTTTATTGGGATGAAACGCCCAATTTCTACCTCGGCTACCGCTTCATAGAAGGGCAGCCGACAACCTCGGACCAGCCAGTTTCCGGGTATGATCAACAGCCCACGATCGCAGCCGCTGATCCCCCAGGCCTGGCAAACCCCCTCCCTTCAGCGCCCGCCAGCCCAGCCTGGCGGGAGGGTTGGCGCATTGCTTACCAGGAGCCAGACCCGCTGGCACCCCTCCAGCTGGCTTTTCAGGTCGACCAGGCCGGTCTCGCTCACGCTCACAGCTTTGAACAAGGTAGGCGCTTGCAGCGCGTGATCACCTTTCAGCCTTTTGCCGAGGGTGTGCGTATGTGGCTTACACTGACCGCCTCGGAGGACATCCCTGGGTCTTTCTGCGTGCAGCAGTGCCTGCGGTTCACTGGATCGTACAATGCCGTATGGCGCCGGTCAATCGCCCACCTGCCTTTCTTGAGCGAGCTGGACATGCAAGCCATGGGCAACCCCAACGCTTCCCTCACCTTCGCCCGGGTTGAGCACAAATGGTTCAATTTTCCCGCGGAGTACAGCTTCCTCCCCTCCAAGGCCGTGGCTCCCCAGCTGGAGAGGATGCCTGCCGAGATCGTGGACCACGGTTTGATCGTGCGCGAGACCCCCAGCCGCCAGCTTGCCCCGCCGGAATATTGGGAGCGGGTAGCGCCGCAGGCTGTCTGGGAGCAGGTCACCTGCGGCATGTATTGGGAGCGCACAACCTACCTCAGCAACCGCCACCCGGCAGACTGCGTGCATGCCTGGGTCGATTTTGGGCCTCTCAAGGCAGGTCAGGCGCGCACCATCCAGGGTGTGGTATATTACCTCACAGGCTCCAAGGACGATCTGCTGAGGTTATGGCAGAAGGATTTCACCTATAAAGGCTCCACGCTCCAGGTAAAAAATTGGGTAATGTAAAAAATTCTTTCACCCCTTACGCCGAAGTGAATAGTCTCCTCGCGATCCTGCTGGAGGAAGTCCAGGCTGTACTGGGCGAGCAGTTCATCGGGATGTACCTGGATGGCTCTCTCAGCAGCGGAGACTTCGACGCGGACAGCGACATTGATTTTGTGGTGGTGACCCGGGAAGACATCGCCGGGGAGCTGTTCTTGAGGCTGCAAGCCATGCACGACCGCATCGCAGCGCTCGACTTTGCCTGGGCAATCCAGCTCGAAGGCTCCTACATTTCGCAGCCTGCCATCCGCCGGTATGACCCGGAACATGCCATCCATCCGAATATCGAGCGAGGTCTTGGAGAACGGTTGAAGCTGGATATCCACGACGAAACCTGGGCGGTACACCGATCTGTCTTGCGCGAGCGGGGGATCACCCTGCTAGGCCCTGACCCATGCTCCCTGATCGATCCTGTCTCCGCACAGGAGCTGAGGGCAGCGATGCTTGTGCTGCTGAACGGCTGGGCAAAGCACATCCTTGACCACCCCCAGATCATCTCGAGGCGCGGCTACCAGTCTTATGTCGTGCTCTCGCTGTGCCGGGCCATATATACCCTGCATACAGGCCAGGTGGCTTCCAAGCCCGCCGCAGCAGCCTGGGCAAAAGAACACCTGGCGAGGCGCTGGACCCCCTTAATCGACCGCACCTGGGAAGGGCGGCACCATCCTGAGCTGCAGGCTGATCTGAGTGAAGTCCGGGAGACTCTGAAGCTCCTCCTCTATTCACAATTGGTCAGCCAATCCTATGAAAACAGTATTTACGGAACGCATGGGGCAGCACAAATTGCAGGGATTGAGGTGGTTGGACGCTCGGAGCTTGACAGCTTTGGAAAACCCTATCCCCTACTGCACATGCGGTTAACCCCTAACCGGAATAATGGTTCTACTACTGGTGGATTTTCTGTATAATAGGTGTGTGTTTCGATAATCTTCCCGCCCGTCAGGCAGGACTTATCATCTCCTTCCGCCTTTTCCGTTTCCGCTTTTCAGATTATTTTAGGAGCCGCGTATGCAGAAGGCCATCCAAACCATCAGCCTGCCCCTCCCCCTGGGCATGGGCAAAGTCAACTGTTATCTCATCCGAACCGGTCTCGGCTTCATCCTGATCGACACAGGCGGTCCATCCAACCGCAAAGCGCTGCAGAAAGCGCTCGAGGAAGCCGGGTGCCCGCCCGGTCAGCTCAAGCTCATCATTATCACCCATGGAGATTTCGATCATACGGGGAATGCCGCATACCTGAGCAAGATTTTCGGTGCCAGGATCCTCATGCACAGGGATGACCTGGGTATGGTTGAAGCTGGGGATATGTTCTACAACCGGAAGAAACCCAACTTTCTCTTCCGCACGCTGATCCCGCTCTTCTCTGGCGTTGGGAAAGCCGACCGCTTCACGCCGGACCTGCTCGTCGAAGACGGGTACGACCTGGCAGGCTATGGCATTGAAGCCAGGATTGTCTCCATTCCAGGTCATTCCAAAGGATCGATCGGCATCCTGACCGCTGCCGGCGACCTCTTCTGCGGTGACCTGCTGACCAATATCGGCAAGCCCGAGTTCAGCTCGCTCAACGACGACCCACCAACTGCCAATCTCAGCCTGCAGAAGTTGGTCAGCCTGGGAATCCAAACCGTTTACCCCGGGCATGGTGAGCCTTTTCCACTGCACCGGGTGGAGGGAACCTCATCATGATCCATACCAATCAAACCGATGCCTCAGCACCCTTTAACCCTAAAGATATCCCTATCGATGAGCTGGGGAGAATTTATCACCTGCAGATCAAGCCGGGGCAGCTCGCCCCCGACATTTTGCTGGTCGGTGACCCTGGGCGGGCTGAGTTCATCGGCGCAACCTTCCTGCGCGACCTGGAATTTGAGCATGAGCACCGGGGGTTGGTGACCATCACCGGAACTTCAGAAATCACAGGCAAACAAGCCACGATCATTTCACCGCTGAGAACGACGGTAGCGACCTCCGGGATGGGGACGCCATCGCTCGAGATTATCCTGAATGAATTGGTTTTGCTGAACGAGATTGACATCGAGACCATGCAGCGCAAATCTGCATTCCCCAGGCTGCACATCATCCGGTTGGGGACTTCCGGCGGACTGCAGGCAGGCACGCAGCTAGGCACGCCGATCATCACGACTTATGCCATTGGGTTGGACGATGCCGGCATCTATTATGAGGTACCCTATCCAGATGAGACCTGCCAGCGACTTGAAGGGGAGCTGCATGAAAAGATCAAACAGGTCATGAACCCAGACTCTCGGTTTTACGGAAAAATTCACCCTTATGTCGCCCGCGCCGAGCCGCGCCTGGTCAGTGCATTAATAGAGGCCTCGAAAACGCTTGGCGTGCCCGTCAAGGCCGGGATGACGGTTTCTGCTCCCGGGTTTTTTGCGCCTCAAGGTCGTGAAACCAGCCGGTTAAGACCCAGCTTGCCAGAGCTGGACAAGC
The DNA here is from genome assembly GCA_963754615.1 of uncultured Chloroflexia bacterium. GTDB lineage: Bacteria > Chloroflexota > Anaerolineae > Anaerolineales > UBA4823 > CAVVUF01. The sequence goes on from CAVWGW010000013.1 coordinate 106,608, forward strand.
TCTTCTCACAATTTGATCCAAGAGTCGGAGATCAGTGCGTCGAAAATATGGAGATGGAATCCAGCTTCCTGATGCACTTCCTGGGCGGGCTGGGGCACTGGGCGGGATCCATCTGCCCGGCCATCGCTAACCGCCGCCTGGACACCTTCGATTTCGATTATCAAAAGTCGATCGAAAATGCGACCAGGGTAGCCCTGCTGGCCCTGGCAATGCTGCGAAAACAAGAATAATGATCGCCAAAAACACTTGACTTAGAGTTGACTCTAAGTGATACACTATTTCTGCGAGGTGAAATGATGAAGATTGCGGAAGTCAGTGAACAATACGGTATTTCGGCGGATACGCTGCGCTACTACGAAAGGATTGGACTCATCCGGCCTGTAAATCGAAATGCAAGCGGCATTCGGGATTACAACGAGATTGATTTACGACGGGTTGAATTCATCAAGTGTATGCGGAGCGCGGGGCTTCCCATTGAAGTGTTAATTGAGTATGTCGGACTGGTCCAGCAGGGCGACCAGACAATTGAAGCCAGGAAAGAAATCTTGGTAGAACAGCGGAAGCAGCTCTCAGCCCGGATGAAAGAAATGCAAAAAACACTGGACATCCTGGACCATAAAATTGAGGTGTATGAAAACGCGGTTTTAAAAGAGAAAAAGAAATGATTCAAACTGAAGATCAAGTTCCAGAAATCATCTGATTAACCAGAAGAAGCAGCTCACACTGCGTGGGCCACGCAAAATGATCTGGCAAATATGCGCCATTCGGCGAACTGACAGTTCGCCCTACAATCAAAGCGGAGTAGAGAAAATGCAAAAACGAAGACTTGGAAACAGCACTCTGGAAGTCTCAGCGCTTGGGCTCGGCTGCATGCGAATGAGCCATGATGAAAGCCCGCTTCCCGACAAGCAGGAGATGATCTCTTTTCTTCACGCGGCGGTCGAGCGCGGCATCACCTTCTTCGACACGGCTGAAGTCTATGGTCCATTTATAAACGAAGAACTCCTGGGTGAAGCGCTTTCAGCATTCCGCGGGCAGGTGGTAATCGCCACCAAGTTCGGATTCAAACACGATCCCCAAAAGGGGCCGAGTCCTGCGGTTGGACTGGACAGCCGGCCAGAGCAGATCAAGCGCGTGGCAGATGCTTCGCTCAAGCGCCTCAAGGTGGAGGCCATCGATCTGTTTTATCAGCACCGGGTTGACCCGAACGTGCCCATCGAAGACGTGGCAGGAGCGGTTAAGGACCTGATCCAGGAGGGCAAGGTTCAGCACTTCGGCCTTTCTGAGGCAGGCGCTGAAACCATCCGGCGCGCCCACGCAGTCCAGCCCGTCACGGCGGTCCAGAGTGAATACTCACTGTGGTGGAGAGAGGTTGAAGCGGAAGTGCTGCCGGCATGCGAAGAGCTCGGCATCGGCTTCGTGCCGTTCAGCCCCCTGGGCAGGGGCTATCTCACGGGAAAGATCGATGAAAACACCACCTTCGCCAGTGTGGATATCCGCAGCCGCCTGCCTCGCTATACACCGGAGGCGCTGAAAGCAAACCGGGTGGTCATCGATCTGCTTGCCAGGATCGGAGAACAGAAAGGAGCGACGCCGGCTCAGATCGCCCTGGCCTGGCTGCTGGCCCAAAAGCCGTGGATTGTCCCCATCCCGGGCAGCCGGAAGCTCGAGCGCCTGGACGAGAATATCGGCGCACTGGCCGTCGAACTCAAGCCCGACGAACTGCAGGAGATCCAAAGTGCCATTTCAAAGATCACGGTCCAAGGTGAGCGCTATCCCGCAGAGCTGACGAAGATGACTGGTCGTTAGCGGGTTTAGATGTGGCGTGACCTGGCTTGATCATTCAGCGAATCTACGAGAACAGGAGATACGAGATGTCTGAATCAAAAGAACTATCACCCGCGCAGAAGCTGGTCGGCGATTTCGCACCCAAGCTGGCGGAGCTCACGGACGATGTACTGTTTGGCGACGTCTGGGAACGTGCAGACCTATCGAAGCGTGATCGCAGCCTGGTCACCGTCTCTGCACTCATCGCCAACGGGAATACGGAGCAGCTTACAGGCCACCTGATCAGGGCGAGGGAGAATGGACTCACGGAGACTGAACTCGCAGAGGTAATCATTCACCTGGCCTTCTACGCCGGGTGGCCGCGGGCAATATCGGCCATCAGAGTCGCGCGGGATGTCTTCAAGAAGTAAGTCGACCACATATTCCGAAAGCGAAGGGAAAATTATGCAAAATTTAAACCTTGAACAAGAAGTGATCGATCTCTCCAAGGAGAAATGGCTCTGGATGTCAGAGCGAAAAGTAAATTCCTTGGACGCTCTCTTCCATGAAAAGGCTGTCTTTGTCCATATGGGCGGATCCTGGGGAAAAGAGCAGGAACTTGAGATTATCAAGAGCGGCGGGATTCACTATAAGCAAGCGGATATCCATGAAGTGTCGGTGAATATCATCGGCGCAACTGCCATCCTTTTAAACAGAATTACGCTGCTAGCTGTTGTTGGCAACAATGAGGTTACCAATCCCTTTTTGGTTACTGAAGTGTATGTGCAGCAAGATGGCAGCTGGAAGTTAGCATCGCTCTCGTTCACCCGGTTACTTACCCCAGAGCAGCACCATTAACCCCGGAAACATCAGGAGAGAAATATGCAAAACATAAAGTTGAACAATGGCGTAGAAATCCCTATGCTTGGTTTCGGCGTGTTTCAAATCACCGATCCGGCCGAATGTGAACGAAGCGTGGTTGAGGCTATTCAAACTGGGTATAACCATATTGACACGGCCGCTTCTTACCAGAACGAAGAGGCAGTTGGCAGGGGAATCAAACAAAGCGGCGTTGCAAGAGAAAAATTGTTTGTCACCACAAAACTTTGGATTCAGAGCAATGGCTATGAAGGCACACTAAAAGCCTTTGAAAATTCGCTGAAGCGATTGCAACTGGATTACATTGACCTGTATCTCATTCATCAACCATTTGGGGATGTGTATGGTGAATGGCGGGCGATGGAAGAACTGTATCAGCAAGGCAAAGTCAGAGCCATCGGGGTTTCAAACTTCCAACCTGACCGCATCATGGACTTGATGATTCATAACAAAATTCCGCCTGCGGTAAACCAGATTGAAGTCAATCCTTTCCAACAGCAGCTTTCCACGCAAAAGTTTTTACAAGATAACAGCGTTCAGGTTGAAGCATGGGCTCCATTTGCAGAGGGAAAGAATAATATTTTTCAAAATGAAACCCTGCTAACCATCGCCGCAAAGCATAAGAAAAGCGTTGCCCAGGTCATTCTCCGCTGGCTTGTTGAAAGAGGCATTATTGCCCTTGCAAAATCAACCCGCAAAGAACGAATGATAGAAAATATCAGTGTGTTTGATTTTGAATTAAGCGCGGAAGACGTGGCGGCGATTGCGACTTTAGACACAAAAACCAGCAGCTTCTTTGACCATCGCAACCCTGACATGGTGAAATGGCTGGGCAGCAGGAAATTGGATGTTTAATCGCAGACAATTTTGATGAGGATGAATGATCGCCAAGCGATCAAAGCCCTGATCGATTTCTAAGAGGAGGTGTTTGATGACTACATGGACGAAAGATGAGCTCAACAAGATTGGAAATGCAGAAGAGCTGCAGATCGCTGCACTGCGAAGCGATGGCACGCTGCGCAAGCCGGTGATCATATGGGTTGTGCGCCTCGGCGATGACCTGTACGTGCGGTCTGTAAACGGGCGCACCTCCGCCTGGTTCCGCGGCGTTCTGGTACGGCATGCAGGCCGCATCTGGGCGGGTGGCGTGGAGAAGGATGTCACCTTTGTGGAGGAGCCCTCCCCTCAGGTCAACGACCAAATCGACGCGGCGTACAGCCACAAGTACCACCGCTATCCCCAGTATGTTGCCCCATTGTTTGTGCCTGAGGCACGCCTCGCGACCATCAAACTCGTGCCGCGCCCAACAAACGCATAGTCAATTTCATAGCCGGTAAATTTCGGCACATCATCTCAAAGGAGTGAGTTATGGAATACGCTCGATTAGGATCAACAGGGATGAAAGTCTCGCGCATCTGCCTGGGCTGCATGGGGTTTGGGGACGCGACGCGTTGGATTCACAAATGGGTGCTCAACGAGGAAAACAGCCGGTCCGATCATCCAGAAAGCCCTCGAGCTGGGGATCAATTTCTTCGATACAGCCAATGTCTATTCCATTGGAGCGAGTGAAGAGATCCTCGGGCGCGCTTTGAAGGACTTCGCCAAGCGGGACGAGGTGGTCATTGCCACCAAGGTGCATGGCAAAATGCGTGAAGGACCGAATGGCTCCGGGCTGTCGCGCAAGGCAATCTTGAGCGAGATCGACAACAGCCTGAAGCGCCTGGGGACGGATTACGTAGACCTGTACCAGATCCACCGCTGGGATTACGAGACTCCCATCGAGGAGACGATGGAAGCGCTGAACGATGTGGTGCGGGCCGGCAAGGCGCGCTACATCGGCGCCTCTGCCATGTTCGCCTGGCAGTTCCAGAAGGCGCTGCACGTCGCCGAGCAGCATGGCTGGACGCGCTTCGTCTCGATGCAGGATCATCTGAACCTCATCTACCGCGAAGAGGAACGCGAGATGCTGCCGCTCTGCCGCGCGGAGAAGATCGGGGTGATCCCGTACAGCCCGCTCGCCTCGGGAAGATTGACGCGTGACTGGTCATCGGAAAGCACGCTGCGTTCCGAAACCGATCAGATCGCCAAAATCAAATACGATGCGACCGCCGAAACCGACCAGCAGGTCGTGGAGCGGGTGGCGGAAATCGCAGAAAAGCATGGGGTTCCGCGCGTGCATATCGCGCTGGCCTGGCTGTTACAGAAGGAGCCGGTGACTGCGCCGATCATCGGGGCAACGAAGATCTCGCATTTGGAAGATGCCGTCGGCGCGCTGTCCGTTAAGCTGACTCAGGAAGAGGTCGCATACCTGGAAGAGCCGTATGTGCCGCATCGCATCGTCGGTCATCAGTAAAAAAGGAGCCACGCTATGGAAACCATTCGATTTGGATCCACCGGCATGAAGGTCTCACGCATCTGCCTGGGCTGCATGAGCTACGGCGGGCAGGACCCGCGCTGGCCGTGGGCATTGGATGAAGAAACCAGCCGCCCGTTCATCCAGCGCGCCCTGGAGCTGGGCATCAACTTCTTCGACACCGCCAATGTCTACTCGAATGGGAGGAGCGAAGAGATCGTCGGCAAAGCCCTGCGCGATTTTGCGGCATCGCGTGACGAAGTGGTGATTGCCACCAAGGTGTTTTTTGCGATGAGCGACAAGCCCAACGACGGCGGCCTCTCCCGCAAACATATCCTCAGCTCGATCGACGCCAGCCTCAAGCGCCTGGGGACAGATTACGTGGACCTGTACCAGATCCACCGCTGGGACTATAACACCCCCATTGAAGAAACGCTGGAAGCCTTGAACGACGTGGTGCGGGCGGGCAAGGCGCGCTATATCGGCGCGTCTGCGATGTATGCCTGGCAGTTTACCAAAGCCCTTTACACCGCGGATTTGCACGGCTGGACACGCTTCGTTTCCATGCAGCCGCATTACAACCTGATCTACCGCGAAGAAGAGCGGGAGATGCTGCCGCTCTGCCAGGATCAGAAGATCGCCGTGATCCCCTATTCGCCGGTGGCCAAAGGGCTGCTGACCCGCAAACCCAACAAAGAGCGCAATGAAACGCTGCGCGCTCAGACCGATGCTGTTGGCAAACGCTTATACAATGAAGAAGACTTAACCATCGCACAGCGAGTATACGAGGTGGCCGAGGCGCGCGGGCTGCCCATGGCGCAGGTGGCCATCGCCTGGATGCTTACCAAAGCGGCCGTCACGGCCCCGATCATCGGCGCCACCAAGCCGCATCACCTGGAAGATGCCGTCGCGGCTGTCTCTGTCCAGCTCACCCCGGAAGAAATTCAGCAGTTAGAAGAAACCTATCAGCCGCATCCTGTGCTCGGCTATACGTAATTAGCCAATACAGGCAGCCCTTATTATAAGGGCGTGGTGACCACGCTCCTACGGAAAAAATCAAATGATCGATACTCACCTGCTCCTCATCGAAGGCCCGCCCGGCTCCGGCAAATCGACCACCGCCGAGCTCCTGGCCGCCGAAATCGCCAGGACGGGCAAAGCCTGCCAGTGCTTCCAGGAATGGCATCCCGAAAACCCCATTGCCATCGGCAGTGATCTGGATTTGGAGCAGGTGGTATCCACCGCCATCGCCCGTGAGGGCGAGGTCCTGCAGCAGTGGCAGACTTTCGCTCATTCCAGGCGGGAAAGTGAGGGGGTGACGGTGATGGAGAGCCGGTTTTGGCAGACCAGCGTGATGCTGATGTATGCCGCTGGCAGCCCGCTGGAGCACATTTTAGACAGCAACCGGCAGGTTGCAGAGGCTATCCAACCTTTGAAACCCGCCCTGATCTACTTCGCCATGGATAATCTGCGTGGGTTAACAACCCGGACGATCGAGATCAAAGAAGCTGAATGGCAGCGGGCTGGCTTTCCGGGCACCTGGGTGGGGCATATTTACACAGCCCTCGAGGACCAAAGCTGGTTTGCGCAGCGCAGCTTGACGGGATTGGAAGCCTACCTGGCTTTCCTCGAAGAATGGGCCCAGGTCAGCCAGCGGCTGTATGACGGGCTGCCCTTCCCAAAGGTCACCATCCGGAATCCCTACCTCGATTGGCCCGCAGCCATGGGGCAGATGCGTGAATTCTTGGGCTTGTCAAAATGAATAAAGAAACGGACCTAGTCCCGGGTTACGATAATTTATGAGCCTGGGCCACAAAAAAACTCGGCATGAAATGTCGAATAGGATTCCCGTCTTCTTCAGACCGACGATCTTCGTAAAAGCCAGTAATCACAAAGCCAGCCTTGATCAACCCACCAATTTGTGCTTCCAGCGTGTGGCTGAAATGGAACATTTTCTTATTGCGAATGCGCTTTTCCAGTGCGCTCGGGCTTAATGTCGTGTGTTCAACATAAGGCAATGGGTGTTTCACGACGAAAACGCCAGCGTTATCCAGCTCATCTGCATCGAAGACAAATTCATCAGGGTTCATAAAACCGGTCATCAGCATTCCTCCAATGCGCAGCACCCGGAAACACTCGCTCCAAACTGGTGCGACATCCGGAACAAAGAGGGTGGAAGGCGGGTTATAGATCAGATCAAAACTCTCATCAGCAAAGGCAGATAGATCAGCCATGTTGCCCTCAATCAGCCGGATGGTCAGGTTATCTCTCTCGGCGACAAAACGGTCTTGCGCAAGCTGCCTAGGAGAGGCATCCAACAAGGTCACCTCTGCGCCAACTGCCGCAAAGATCGGGGCTTGCTGCCCACCCCCAGATGCCAAACATAAAACCTTGAGCCCTGCCAGGTTGGGAAACCAATCCTTTGGAACGGATTTACCTGCACTCAGAGAGAGCGACCACCTGCCCTGTCTGGCCTCAGCGACAACTTCTGGGGGGATGACTCTCGTGTAAGGATTTTCGCCTTCGTCAACAGCCTGGTCCCAAGCAGCTTTATTCATGTCGAAAATATTCTTGGAATCCATCATCTACTATTATTACCGATTATATCTTATAATTAATAAAACTGCCCAATATATCCTAGGGTGTAAATTAAGTATATTCTGATCATATGCGACATTCCAAAATGAGGTGATTGATGAGCATACCAAAATCAATGAAAAGTATCGTGGGTAACTGGCAAGCTACTCAGCGGTTGTGGCTGGCACCTGCTGAGCCAGTTCGAGAGTCGGCTGTCACAGCCACTGTGACCCTGGCAGCCCAAGGCCGCTTCCTCCATATTGCCTATACTTGGTACGAAGGTGGTCCACAAGATGGTGTGTTGTTGATAGGGCAGGCGGCTGAATCGGACCAAGTCAAGGCGGGCTGGGTTGATTCCTGGCATAACGGCGACAATCTCATGGATTGCGTGGGATCGCTGACCGCCGAAAATGCTTTCTCCGTGAGAGGTTCTTATCCAGCTCCCCCTGGACCTGATTGGGGTTGGCGGTTGGTTGTAAAACCCGAGTTTGGAGCCGAAGCCTGGAGCTTGCGCATGTACAACATCACCCCTGAAGGGGATGAATTTTTAGCTGTCGAGGCTGTCTTTTCACGCCAAACCTAAGAGGTGGAGCGAAAGCTCATTGCATAGAATGGATCCCAAACAACCAACCCCAAGAAATATCGATGAATACATCGCAAGCTTCCCTGAGGTTGTTCAAGCGGTTCTCGAAAAGGTCCGGCAGACGATCAAGGATGCGGCGCCCGAAGCGGAAGAAACGATTAAATATCAGATGCCGACCTTCACTTTGAAAGGGAACCTGGTTCATTTTGCCGCCTACCAAAAGCATATCGGGCTCTATCCGGCACCCAGCGGCGTGGAAGAATTCAAAGCTGAGCTGTCTGTATTTGAAAGCGGTAAGGGTACTTTGAGATTTTCGTTGGATAAACCCATGCCTTACGATTTGATCAGCAGAATTGTGAAGTACCGGGTACAGGAAAATCTAGAAAAAGCGACAGCCAAGGGGAAAAAGAAATAAGCTGATTATTCACCACGCTCTGGACAAATGGCTTTTCTAATCAAAGAAGAAATCATGCTACAATCAGCGAAATAGGAAAGCCTATGCACATCCACCCGCAGTTCAAACAACATCCATCTATATTCAAGCCTGGCCTGGCGATCCTGGGGCTGTTCCTGATCGCGGCCTGCATCACGCCTGCCCAGATACTGCATGCTGCCCAGACTGCCGCGGCAGAGGGGAAGGAGATTGCCTCCACCCAGCTCCCGGCGGTCAAGCAGACTGCCGAGCTTTCGGTCACCGAGATTGGCCCGCCACCAGAAATCTCCGAATCTTCCCTGGCCACCCTGGTGGCGGCAGCCGCCTCGGACCATCCCAATGTGGAAGTGCAGGTTGCGCGGGATAAGCTCAAAACCGTAAAGGAGATGAAATCCCCCTGGTACCAGGTCGATGCTCCGATCAAGAGCACCCCCGGTCAGCGCAGCGCCAGCAGCTATGCCAACGTGATCGACCAGTTCGACGTGAAAGCGGCTGCCTTTGCCGAGCGCTACGTGGCGGGCGGCGCCAACAGCTCCGAGCCGCGCGATGGCATTTTCGCCGGCGATGTGATGCGCGCCATGGGCGTACCCCTGCCTACCAAGGGCAACCTGGGCAAGGGTGGTACAAATACGAAGTATACCGACCCGGAGACCGCGCCGGAGTGGCTGCTGAACGACTACCTCAACAAACGCATCCGATGGGCAACCTCCCCCGATGACAAAGGCTTTGAATCCGACTGGGTACAGGTGGATGCCACCAAACCGGAGGGGCTGCGCCAGCTGGTGGAGCATGTCAATGCCGGCAAGCCCGCCCTGGCATCCGATATTAACCACATCGCCGTGATCCGTCCGAACCAGATGAATCCACAGAGCTGGAAGGAGCTGCTCATCGCCCAGGCGGGCCTTGAGAACACCCTCAAAGAGGCGCTGGGGATTAATTTCCTCGGCACCCCGCAGTTCTTTATCCATGAGTGAGTTTGTAAAAAAAATCGAATGAACCTTACCGAAACACCTCCAGACAACACACTCCCCTTCACCCCCAGCTTCCTCGACCGGTTCATGGATTTTGTCCAGCGGTTGCCCATGCCCTACTGGCTCACGTATTTGATGCTATTTATCGTACAGTGCATGGTTCTCCACGTCCTGGCCTGGATGGATGGCTGGATACCCGCTTACACGTTCGAGCCAATTCTGCTTCTTTTTCCATTCTGGCTCTGGGGTCCGCTGGCCTTGATGACTTACTTGGACCAGGTTTCTCTTGAGGCTTTGTCCAGTTTTCGCCCGCTCCTGGATGTTGATGAGGAAAGGCTGAAAAGGATGAAGTATGAATTCACCAATTTGCCGTCCCAAGGGGTGCTGCTCAGCGCTGTGTTTTGGATCATCGTCTATCTCCTATTAACGTATTTGACCTACGATGCTTTTTATGTGGCCTATGGACTTGGAACTTTTTTCGCTGTGGTTATATTTGTCGAAGGGCTGATCTCTTATAGCATTGGCAGTGCAATCTACTATCATTCCTTTCGCCAGTTAAAGCTTGTGAACCTCACGGTGAAGATGGTCAAGCAGTTTAACCTGTTCCGGCTCGATCCGATCTATGCTTTTTCACGGGTGACGTCTCAAATCGGTGTATCGTGGATGATCATGCTTACCGTGACGTTGCTAACCTTTCCGATCCAATCTGCGCATGGGCCGGTTTTAGGGGTACTCATCTTGCAAGTCGTGCTGGCGTTAGCCGCATTTGCACTCCCCTTATGGTTTGTGCACCGCCGCCTGGTCTCTGAGAAGCTCAAACTCCTTGCAGAAATCCATCGGCGGGTAGAGTCAACTTCAGATCGGTTACACCGTGCTCTTGAAATGAGTGAAATGGTTGAAGCCGTTCAGTTCAGTAACGCCCTGAATGGTTTGAACATTGAGCGGAATGTGTTGATCAGCCTCCCCACCTGGCCCTGGCGACCAGGTACGCTTACCGGTTTTCTGTCCGCTATTGTTTTGCCAATCATCCTCTTCATCATACAGTTCTTCATTCGGAATTGGCTGGGCGGATGAAAAGGAATCCGCCTGCTCCTGGCGCTGCGATCCGAGGCTAAACACTTGAAATATCGAGTATTTCAGAGAAAAAGGATATAATATAGCCAATATTGAAATGGTCACCTTGATTAGATCTTTTTAACGCTGAGCCGCTGAGAGCGCTGAAATTCTTTAACAACTTTATTCTCCGCTCTTTTTAAAATTATCCGATTTTTCATTCTTTCTGATTTTTCCGTGTCCGCATTTTCTAGATTGGATCACCTATGACACAGCCAACTTTTCTTGAGAAACTGCAATCCGCCCCAGCGGCCTCCTTCCATGTGCTCGAGCCTGCCAAAGCGAAGCGTATGCACGCAAAAACGCTCTACATCCCCTGTCCGGAGGATGTGGCGAATGCCATCGCCGCCATCCCTCAAGGCGAGACCCGCACCATCGTCGACTTACGCCGCGCACTGGCCGCGCAGGGAAGCGCTGAAACCGCCTGCCCGGCAGCCACGATCAAGTACTGGAAATGGATGGCGCAAGCATACCAAGAAGCGCTGTCTGCCGATCAACGGTTCGCCGTGCCCTGGTGGCGGGTATTGAAGGACGGCAAACCCAGCCGGCATATGCCCGGAGGCGTTGAAGGGCAGTTAGCCCTTTTACATGCAGAGGCAGGGGCGGGGTAACCCCGCTGCAACGAATATCAGGCGGTATGTTAAAATCAAGTGCCTTCAAAAATTATGCCAGCCTCTTTTCCCGTCATCGCCTCCACCCTATCACCCCAGGCTCTCGTCGATGAAATCCTGCCGGGTTTTGGGATTGGAGCTGTACGGGAGTGTAGATTCTTCTCTGGGGGCTTCAACCACACCTACCGGATCAAGACTGTCGCTGGCAGCACCTACTATTTGCGGGCTTACCGCATCCAGTGGCGCACACTGGAAGATATTCTTTATGAGCTAGATGTGCTGAATCACTTGAAGCGCAAGGGTTTCCCGGCTGCCGAACCGGTTCCTTTTAGAGATGGCCAGCCCATCTGCGCTGTGCGGGCCCCGGAGGGCAAGCGCTATTTAGCGCTCTTCACAGAGGCACCCGGACCCGAAATAAGCTATGCGCAAGAGCCCGAAAAAGTGGCCCAACGCTACGGGCAGGCGGTCGCCCGCCTGCACAATGCCCTCGACGATTTCAGCAGCCCACACCTGCGCTTCCCATTGGACCTGGATTATTTCACCCTTCAACCGCTGCAGTTCATTGAGCCCTTCCTCATCAACCGTCCGGAAGACTGGAAAACCATTCAGCAGTTTGCGGAAACCCTGCGAAAGCAAATCCTGGCGCTCCCTTCGGAAGCCCTCGAAAAAGGTTTTAGCCATGCAGATTTGCAGGGCTACCACGCCAACGTGTCTCCCGACGGCACACTGACCTTCTTCGATTTCGACTGTGGAGGGTACGGCTACCGGGCTTACGACCTGGCGGTCTTCCTATGGTGCTGCCGCCTACAAGAGGCGGTGACAGTGCGCTGGGAGCCTTTCTTGACAGGCTACCGTGAGAAGCGTCCCATCCAGGAGCTGGACGTGAAGGCAGCTCCCCTATTTGCCTGCGCCCGCTATCTCTGGCACATGGGCGTGCACACCCAAAATTCACCCGACTGGGGCATCGATTTCTTGAATGATGAATATTTCGACACACATATGACCCGGCTGCGAGAGGCCGGAAAAGAATATTTATAGGAGAAATTATGGAGCCTTATGTAACCATCGACAACATCGAGGCAAAAACCGCCTCCTGGCTGGAACATATCCGACCCTACAACGTGCATACAATGCAGTTGAACGCAGCTAAAAGCGCCCTGCTGGTGATCGATATGCAGGTATTTTTCCTGGCAGAGCATTCTCCCTCCTTCACCTGCGGCGGCGTGGCGATTATCCCGAAGGTGAAACGCCTGATCGAGGCTTTCCGGCAGGCGAAACGCCCGGTGATCTTCTCCCGTCACGTCCACCACCCCGATGACCTCGACAGCGGGATCATGGGCTGGTGGTGGCAGGGCAAGTGCATCGAAGGCAGCCCCGAAAGCGAAGTGCATCCTGAGCTGGCTCCCCTGCCGGGGGAAAAGGTCATCTTCAAGCACCGCTACTCGGCTTTCTATAACACCGACCTGGAGACTGTGCTGCGCTGCTTGAAGGTGGAGGATCTTGTCATCACCGGTGTGATGACCAACATGTGCTGCGAATCGACCGCTCGCGATGCCTACTTCCGTGACTACCGGGTGTTCTTCCCAGCGGATGGCACCGGCTCGATCAACGAAGAGATGCAGCTCGCCAGCCTGATGAACCTGGCGCTCGGTTTTGCAACTGTAACCACCAGCGAAGCGATCGCAGCTCAGCTCGCTGGAGGGAAAACATGACCGATTGGGCAGCCTGGTTCCACTACCAGCTCAAAGCCAGCGCAGAGGGTTTCGAGTGGGCTTTTTCTCAGATTTCTCCAATGCTGTACGGTCTGCTCCCCCCCGACCCCGAGTATATGGGCACCTGGCCCCCAGCTCGCCATGTCTGGCATGTTACTGAATATGAGCGCTGCCTGGCGCTCCCCACCATGCTGCAGTGGGTGGGGGGCGAGCTCCCGCCGGAGGATGCCTGGCAGGATGATGATGCCGCCTGGGCGAAAGTACAGGCGCTCAGCCACGAAGAATTGTCCATGGAATTTCGCCGCATCCGCCAGCAGCAGATTGACCTTCTCGGTCAGCTGGAGGCAGTGGATTGGACCGCCCCGCGCCAGACCCTGTGGGGAGAGAAGCCATTGTCTTTCATCGTTACCAAAACCTTCCAGCACACTTACGAGCACGGTGACTCGCTGCTCAGGATGGGGCTATGGTGGCCAGCCTACCTGCGCGGTAAGAATGAATGACCAGGTATTTACATCTAAATCTAAATTCGAGGAAGGACTCAATGCTGCCTGGGACGAGCTCGAATCCTGCCTGGCTTCTCTGACCGAGAGCCAGATGACGGCTACCTTCGATGACCAGGGCTGGAATGTCAAAGACCATATCGCCCACCTGGCCGCCTGGGAGGAATTGGTCGCGCTGCTCTTCGAAGGAAAGCAGCGTCACCAAACCCTTGGCATCGAGCTGCCAGCATTCACTGGAAATAATATTTACGCAATCAACGCGGCTGTCCGGGTGCAGTGGAATCCGCTCTCCGCAGAAGCAACCCTCGAAAAATTTCGCGGAATCCACAGGGTGCTTATGGCATCGGTTGAGAAACTTTCAGAGGCGGACCTCAACCTACCGGTGGTGGTGTTTTTCCCTCAAACCCCTCCTGGCGAGGGTCGGCGCGTGCACGAGATCATCTATGCGAACACCACCTATCATTACCTGGAGCACCTGCCCTGGATCAGAAAGCTTGTGAGAAAGTAGAAAATACGAATGTGTGCTAGCCCGCCGAGTCTCTGTCGGCTGACACGTCAGGGGGATCCTTCCCCTTCGCTGTGCTCAGGGTCAGGAAGACAAACCCTCCTGTCGTCTTGAGGAGGCGCCCCTTCGTAAACTTAGGACAAGCCTTTGCCGACGAAAGACCCCTGCAGCGCGACATTTAGCTTGGGCTGCAGCGGGAGGCATGTCACTGGGGTCGACGATGGGTATATCGCACCGCTCCGCTCAAGACGACAAAACGGAAATGACTTATAATTTGTACTTAACTTTGCTCTAGGAGCCCCTATGAATGCTTCCACCACCCCCATGATCATCATCACCCTGGCTCTGGTCTTTTATTCCATCGGCGTGTGGAGCGAGCGTATTCAAGGCCAGCTGAAGCCCTGGCACCTGGCCTTCTTCTGGCTGGGGCTGGTGTGCGACACCTGGGGGACAAGCTTGATGATCGAGATGGCTGGCGGTCTGACCTTCGACATCCACGGTGTCACCGGTGTGATTGCCATCCTTTTGATGATGGTCCACGCGGTTTGGGCGACGATCGTGCTGATCAAAAAGGACGAGAAAGCCATCCGCAGCTTTCACAAGTTCAGCCTCTTTGTGTGGTTCATCTGGCTGATCCCTTATCTCAGCCCGATGGTAATCAATCTACCGGAAATGCGAAACCAATAGCAATTAGAATGGAAAAAACAATGCGACCTTATGCACTCAATTCAGGCGAAGGCTGGGTTTACCGCTTCGGCGTCGCCTTTGTCGTAAAAGCGGGGGAGGTCCAGGCCGGCCGCGGGGCTACCTTCCTGGAATATGTCACCCAACAGGGCGAAGAGCCGCCCGCCCACACTCACCCTACCGAAGATGAAATGTTCTACGTGCTGGAGGGTTCGATCACCTTTCAATGCGGTGAAGAGCGCTTCGACCTGGAGAAAGGCGGCTTTATTTTTCTGCCGCACGGCATCCAGCATGGTTATACAATCCGCAGCCAGGAACCTGTCCACCTGATTGTGGTCACGGCCCCGGTCAGAGAGGGGCAAAGCGGCGGCTGGGGCGGCTTTGTGAGCGATCTTGAGTTGAGCCAGGGGGAGCTCATTGCGCAGCCCGGGAAACTTTAGTTGGGGTAAAATAGGCAGATCATGCCTGATCCCAACCCCAACCCCATCTTTAAAATCCTGATTACCGTTCCCGAGGCGGCGGTGGACAAAACGGGCACGTCAACAACGTTCAATATGTGCAGTGGATGCAAGATATCGCCGTCCAGCACTTTACGCACCTGGGCGGGGTCACCCCGACCCAGGCAATCGGCGCCACCTGGGTCGTACGCTCTCACCAGGTGGAATACTTCCGCCCAGCCTTTGCAGGCGAGCAGATCGAGGGCCGTACCTGGGTGGCTAACCTGCGCCGGGTGCGCTCCCTGCGGCGCTACGAATTCGTGCGCCTATCCGACGGAGCCACCCTTGTCCAAGGGGCCACAGAGTGGGTGCTCGTCGACGCCCAAAGCGGCAGCCCGCGCCCCATCCCGCCCGCGGTAGCCCAGCTCTTCACGCTGCTCCCTGACCCTGCCTAGGGTATCGTGATCCAGCCTTCCCCGATGCAAGCTGTCATTTCTTCCCGTACCGAAGACCTGGATGAAGCCACACGGGCAGCCATCATCCAGGTCTGCATCGCTGCGCACCAGGAAGATTCTTTCAAGAATTTATTCACCCACATCCCCTCCGGCGGGCGGCATTTCCTCGCCTACCAGGGCAGCGAGCTTGTCAGCCACGCCGTGGTGACCACACGCTGGCTGCAGCCTGATGGGCTCCCGGTCTTACGCACCGCTTATGTCGATGCGGTGGCAACCCAGCCCGCAGTCCAGGGGCAGGGTTTCGGCAGCGCCGTGATGCGCCAGCTCGCCAGGGAGATCGAGGATTATACGATCGCCTGCCTGGAGACGGACAAACCCGGCTTTTACGCCCGCCTGGGCTGGGAGCTCTGGCGCGGTCCTTTGGCGGGGCGCGGCGCGCAGGGCCTGGTGCCCACCCCGGAGCAAACCGGGATCATGGTCTTGCGCCTGCCGCTCACCCCCCCTCTGGACCTCGACCGGGGGCTGACCATCGAATGCCAGGTGGGGAGAATCTGGTAATAGAAAAAAAGAGTTTAGCCCAAGGATTTTTCAAACAAACCTGAATATGCAAGAAAGGAAATATAATGTCCGAAGAATACCAGATTGTTCCCATCGAAAAAATAGATGATTCCATCTGGAGCGCCATCGGCGGAGGCATCTCCGATTACAACACCCAGCAAGCCGGTGACGACCAGGGTAAGAACCTGTGCTTTGTGATTTATTCGCCAGAGAAAGAGATCGTTGGCGGTGTGATCGGGGCCACCTACTGGGATTGGCTCTACATTAACCTGATGTGGATGAAAGAAGCGCTGCGCGGCCGCGGCTATGGGCGCCAGCTGCTGGCGCTTGCCGAAGAAGAAGCCCGGAAGCGGGGCGCCAGGCACGCCTACCTGGACACCTTCAGCTTCCAGGCGCCAGGCTTCTATCAGAAACTCGGCTACCGGGTGTTTGGCGAGCTGCCTGATTTCCCTGCCGGGCAGACGCGCTATTTTCTGACCAAGGATTTCTAACCCTTTTCTAAATAATTTAAAATTTTTAGAAAAAATAAACGTTCGAATAGATTAAACCCTGCCTCATAGCTTATAATTCAATCAAATGAAATTAAATCCTTTTCCCCTCAGCCGGTACGTCTTATACTGCCTGCTCGCGCTGACCGGAATTTTCCTGGTTAGCTGCAGCCAGAATGTGCCCGGTCAAGAATTGGCCGATAAAGCCCAGGGAGAAGTGGAATCCGGAAATTTTGACCAGGCCATCCAGGATTATTCCGAGGCAATCTCTCAATCCCCAGAGCATGCAACCTTTTACCAGGGGCGTGGGTATGCCTACTTATCCAAGAATCAGATCGATTCAGCTCTGGATGATTTCAATCGAGCCCTCGCCCTCGACCCGGATTATGCCATGGCCTACAATAACCGCGGCTACGTTTACAAGCTCCAAAATGAGCTTGATAAGGCCCTGGCCGATTACAATAAAGCCATCGAGCTGGAGCCCAAAAAAGCTGATATTTACAGCAACCGCGGCGCGATTTACTTGCTCCAAAATGATCTCGAAAAAGCCCTGGCAGATTTCAACACCGCCATTGAATTGGATCCGAAGTTTGTGAAAGCCTACAATAACCGCGCCTATATCTACGAGGTCCAAAATAATTTCGAGAAAGCGCTGGCGGATTTCAGTACAGCCATCGAGCTGGATCCAAACGATCTCGTCGCCTACAACAACCGTGCCTTTGCCTATCTCCTCCAAAATGATCTTGAGAAAGCCCTGGCAGATTACAGTAAAGTCATCGAGCTGGATCCGAACAATGCGCCTGCTTATAAAACCCGCGGCGATATCTACCAATCACAGGATGACCTGTTGAAAGCGCTGGCAGATTACAGCAAAGCCATTGAGCTGGATCCTAAGATGGCGAAAGCCTACAACAACCGGGGCAACCTCTACAAACATCAAAACAACCTGGTGAGCGCACTGGCTGATTACAATACAGCCCTGGAGCTCGATCCCAACGACCCCTATTTTTACTTTAACCGCGGTTTCGTCTACCAGCTCCTGAATGACCCCTCAAAAGCAATAACCGATTTTCAGAAGGTCCTTCAGATTGGAGAGGATGGAGAGCTGCTGAAAAATGCCCAAACCAAGCTGGAAGAACTAGGGGTTAAGTAAGCCACGCAGGTATTGAGAAAAACGAAACGTAAGGAGAGGCGAGGTGGTCGCACTAGAAACCCAAAGGCTGGTCCTGAGGAACTTCAATTTCAGCGACTGGGAAGACCTGCATGCGATGATCGTGCAGTATAAGGCTTCTGGTTATGCCAATTACGACCAGCCGTGGCCGGCCGCGCCGGAAGAGATCAAGGGTGTGGTCAATTGGTTCGCCAGCGGCGATCAATTCCTGGCTGTTTGCCTGAAAGAAACCCTCCAATTCATCGGTTTCGTCGCCCTCAATCCCGAGGCCGACGAAGGCAGCCGGGTGTATAACCTGGGTTATATCTTCAAAGCGGATTTCCATGGAAAAGGGTATGCCAGCGAGGCCTGCCGGGCTGTCCTTGCGCATGCTTATCGCACCCTATTGGCTCTGAGCGTGGTCGCCGGCACTGCAGCGGCCAACCTCCCCTCTTGCCGGCTGTTGGAGAGGCTGGGTTTCCAGAAGACGGGTGAAAGCATGGGCTCGCTCCAGAATTCAGCCGATGGAAAACCGATCGAATTCCTGGGCTGCACCTACTCCCTGACAAGAGAGGCCTGGGAGGAGCTAGGCGAGGGGTATTGACAAAGACCCAGATAATTCATTTGAATGAACGCAGAGGACATGATGTCACAAATTGATCCGGTAAACGAACCTGTAGATGAAGATGAATTTATAAAAAGTCAAATGGAACAGATAGTTAATTCCTACGACGCGTACATGCGAAAAGTGACTTTTGGTCGAGAGGGCGCTTTACGAGAGATGACCGTTCACCTGGCGCCAGTAAAACCAGGAGACTGTGTCCTCGAAGTAGGCTGCGGTACAGGCAGCTTAACCCTTGCCGCTAAGAAGCAGGCAGGTGCGTCTGGTAAGGTTTTTGGGATTGATATCATCCCCGGGATGATCGAGCTAAGTCAGCAGAAGGCTGCCCAAGCCAATGAGGAGATTTCATTTCAATTGGGAGGCATAGATAATATTCCCTTTCCTGAAAACCAATTCGATATCGTTATGTGCAGTTTTATGATTTTTCACATGTCTGAATTGACCAGGCGCAAGGGGATCGCAGAAATCCACCGCGTCCTCAAACCGCAAGGGCGGCTTCTGGTGTTGGACCTCGCTTTGCCCACCCAACCTTTGTCCAGGGCCATCGCCAAGTTGATCTTTGGGGGCATGCTGGAGCACGAATTAGGAGAGCTGCTCCCAATAATGAAGATGTCTGGTTTCTCAGAGATCGAGATTGCCCCAGCAAAATTTCGAGTCATGGGGCTTTCTATTCTTGCTTATGTACTTGGAGTTGCACAGAAAACAGGGTAAGAAGGTTGTATATGTGAATATTTCTTCTTCCTGCCCTTTTCTGAGTCTGCAATTTATTTAGGACTATGCTACAATAAATTCGAGAAAAGGAATAATATATGACCACCATCACTTTACACCCCGCCGACCCAGAGCGTGATTTCGCCCAGCTCGCAGCCTTGCTGACCACTTACAATGATGAGATCACTTCCGAAGCAGCGCTCAAGCAAGAATATGCCCAAGATCGTGACCGCATCCACCAGCAAGGTGCCTACGACGAGAATGGCACGCTGATGGGATTTTATTGGGCTTCCAAGAGCCGCCTGGAAGAAGGCCGCTTCTATGCCAGCCTGATCGTCAAGCCGGAGTTCCGCCATACCGGTGTGGGCCACCTCCTTTCGAAGGATATGGAGAAAGCCATCTCCGCAACCCCCGTCAAGAAGCTGCGCCTGACCGTGCTGGATACCAACCCCGAATACCGGGCCTTTGCTGAACGGCGCGGCTACACCGCCCTGCAGCACCTGATCGGCATGGAGCTGACCCTGAAAAATTTCGATGAGCGCCCCTATGTCGAGATCATTGACTCGCTGAAGGCGAAGGGCTTCCAGTTCACATCCATGGAAGACCTGGGCAATACCGAAGCAGCGCAGCGCAAGCTGTATGAGCTGAATGACACCGCGGTTACAGAGACTGCCGGTGGGACTGGTGAGCATGCCTGGGTTGACTTCGAAGACTTCCGGAAGCGCGTCTGCCAGGCAGACTGGTATATCCCCGGCGGTCAGATCGTGGTCATCAACTCGGCGACGGGCAACTGGGCCGCCATGAGCGCCATCACCCGCTACCAGGACCTGGGCTACGCCTACAACCTGTTTACCGGCGTAAATTGGAGCTACCGCGGGCGCAGGCTGGCACAAGCCGTCAAGGCACAGGCCCTGATCTATGCCCGGGATACCTGGCAGGTGCGCACCGTACGCACGCACCACAACACCGAGAACGAGCCGATGATCCATATCGACCGCAAGTTTGGCTATACCGACCTGCCCGGGCATTACACCATGGAGAAGATTTTTTAGTGAAAGTTCTCTTCATCGGCGGCACCGGCTTCATCTCCACCTCCGTCAGCTGGCTGGTGGTTTCCAAAGGCATCGAGCTCTTCCTGCTCAACCGCGGGAATCGCATCCCCCAACCCGGCTGCCGGCAGATCATCGCTGACTTCCACAACGAGGCTGAGGTGCGCAAGGCCTTGCAAGACTACGAGTTCGATGTGGTGGTCGATTGGATCGCCTACACCCCTGCCGATGTTGAGCGTGACCTGCGCCTCTTCCAGGGCAGGGTCAAGCAGTTCATTTTCATCAGCTCGGCCTCCGCCTACCAGAAGCCTCCGGCACATTACTTGATCACCGAATCCACCCCGCTGCACAACCCTTACTGGCAGTACTCGCGCGACAAGATTGCCTGCGAAAACCTTTTGCTGCAGACATACCGCGAAGCGGGCTTCCCGGTGACCATCGTGCGCCCCTCGCTCACCTATGACATGAATTTACCGATTGCCATCGGCGGGTGGGGCTGCTTCACCCTGGCTGACCGGCTCCTGAAGGGCAAGCCGGTCATCGTGCACGGCGACGGGAGCTCGCTGTGGGTGGTGACGCACGCCGAGGATTTCGGCCGGGGCTTCCTGGGCCTGCTGGGTAACGACCAGGCCCTGGGGCATGCCTTCCATATCACCTCCGACGAAGTGCTCACCTGGGACCAGATCTACCTGACCATCGCCGATGCCCTGGGTGTGGAGGCGAAGATCGTGCATATCGCATCCGAGTTCATCGCCAACGTTTTACCTGAATACGAAGGTGGCCTGCTGGGCGACAAGACCTGGAGCGTTGTCTTCGATAACAGCAAGATCAAGTCCTTTGTGCCTGGCTTCCAGGCAGTCATCCCCTTCCGGGAGGGCATCCGCCGCACGCTGGCCTGGTTCGCAGCCGACGAGCAGCGCCGGCGCATCGATGAAACCGTGAACCAGGAGATGGACCTGATTTTAGCGGCGTATCAAAAATAAGCCCACGGAAAATCTTTGAAAAAACACTAAAAGATTTACGTGGAATAAAGGAAAAATCAGAAAAGGCGGATCATATTAAATAAATCCGATCTTTCCGTCCTTCTGCATTTTCCGTGTACTCTTTTTAATATACCGATCCCTATGACTACCAAACCAAATCATTCCCTGCCTGACACCAAACCCCACCTGCGCAGGCCGCGCTTAAGCTGCCTGACCTGCCTGATCTTGCTCCTGGGGATCGTCCCAGCCTGCGTCCTGCTCTATTACCTGCCGCGCCCCCTGCCCATCGAACAGCAGCGCCAGCTCTACCCCGGGGTCACCTACTTCCGCAGCGTGCGCCTGCGGCCGCGCCCTGCCATTTTGCACGCCATCCGCGTCGATCTCACTACCCCCGGGCTCGAATTCTTTGTCACCCCAGGGGATAAATCCTCGAAGCTGCCCTTGGAGGCGCGCACCGTCTCCTCTGCCCTGCAGAAATTTAACCTGCAGGTGGCCATCAATGGCGATGGTTTCCAGCCCTGGCATTCAGACAACTTGCTCGATTACTACCCCCACGCCGGCGATCCCGTTGCCCCGCTCGGATATGCTGCCTCGCAGGGAAACGACTATGCCAAGGGCTCCGAAGAAGAAAAAACGCTATATATCTCGAAGGATAACGAGGTTTCCTTCAACAGACCTATAGGCGACCTTTACAATGCCATCTCCGGTGACCGCATCATCCTCGCCAGAGGCGAGCCTGTCCCCGACCTGCCTGAGGACGACAGCCGGCAGCCGCGCACGGCGGTGGGTATCGACCGGGAGGGCAAGACCCTGCTGCTGCTGGTGGCAGATGGGCGTCAGCCGTTCTACAGCGAGGGGGTCACGCTGCGGGAGCTGGCGAACATCATGGCGGGTTACGGCATGGATACCGCCCTCAACCTGGATGGCGGCGGCTCTTCCACCCTGGCGGTGGAGGGCTGGTTCGGCTTTGCCAACGTACTCAACTCCCCCATCGACCGCAACATCCCCGGGCTGCAGCGCCCGGTCGGCAACCATTTGGGGATTTGGGTAAAATAACACTGAAGCAAAAGAAGGACACGGAAAATCTATGAAAGAGGGAAAAAGCGGATTTAAATCATCTAAAGCTTTTATTCTAATTTCCAATCTTTTCATATACTCTATAAAAATTATTTTTTGCGTAACTTACCCCCTGGCGTGAGCCATATTTTCAAACGAAGAAGGTGGAGTAAGAAATGAAATCTGTATTTTTCCCGCCTGGACAAGCATATCTTTGCTACCACTACATCTCAGGTGCCAAGCCAACCCATGTCTATCTGGCTGGGCTGGGGCTTGGCTCTACCGGCTATTACCCAAGTCTGATCTACGGCTCGGAGCTGGCGGCTTACCACACCCTCATTCCCGACTTTCTGGGCTTTGGATATAGCGAAAAGCCGGATGCCTTCGGCTACACGGTCGACGAGCATGCTGACTCTATTGCCTTCCTGCTTGATAAGCTGCAAGCCAGCCACTGCACAGTGATCGGGCATAGCTTCGGCGGCGCCGTCGCCATTGTCTTGGCTACAAAGCGACCTGGCCTGGTGGGGCGGTTGGTGCTGGCAGAGGCTGTCCTGGATGCCGGGGATTGGTTTGGCGCTGCAGCCCAATCCGAAGCGCAGTGGATCGCTGGCGGTCATGCCCCTGTTCTGGAAGGTACCCGCCAGATGCTGCCTGATTATGCTGAGAGCGACCTGAGCTGGTGGCCAATAGAAAAATCAGCGATCCCAAGCTTTCCGTTCTACCGCACCGCTTGCAGCCTCGCCCAAGGCGCTCAACCGACCTGGCGCGAGCAGCTCTACCAGCTCACCATTCCACGCCTGTGCTTGTTGGGCGAGGTATCTATCGAGAATAAATCCGTGCGTATCGAGGAAAAAGACGAGCTTCCTGATCACGGGGTTCAAGTTGCCATCCTCCCCAGGGCAGAGCACATGAACCTGCTGTCAACAAGCCCACCCGTCTTTACCCGAGCGATTGCCGAATTTGAGGCACATGCTGCGCAATGATATTGCAGATATAATTCAAAATATCCGCCTTTTCCCTCTTTCCGCCCTTTCCGTGTGCGTTTTTAATATCCGTGAGCTTATTAATCCTTGAAAGGTAGCTACCATGAGCCAAGCAGTAGAATTGATGAATTTATTCTGGACCACCGCGGGCGTGTACGCTGATCTTAATGGCATCAGCCGCTTCGATTTCAAAAACCGCGTCGAAGCTGCCGCTCGGGCGGGCTTCAAAGGCATCGGCATCTGGCACACCGATCTGGCGCACATCCTCCAGACCCGCTCGCTGAATGAGATGAAAACGATCCTGGATGATAACGGGATGAAATACCTCGAGCTCGAGTTCCTGACGGGCTGGTTCGTGGAGGGCGAGCAAAAAGCCGAGTCAGACCGCTGGAAGCGACTTTTACTGGAAGCCTCGCAGGCGCTGGGCGCCAAACACATCAAGATGGGCGATTTCAACAACACCCCCTGCCCCATGCCGCGCCTCATCGAAGCCTTTGCATCTTTGTGTGAGGAAGCGCGGGCTTACGGCGCCACCATCGGCTTCGAGTTTATGGCCTCATCGATGCTCAACACCCTGCAAGACTCGCTGGCGATGGTTGATGGCGCCGGGGCGAAGAATGGAGGCCTGGTGCTGGATATCGTGCACGTGATGAACCTGGGCATCACTTTTGAAGAGATCAGCCGCATCCCCCTGAAGTACATCGTCAGCGTGGAGCTGAACGATGGCTATCTGCCCGGAGACCCGCGCCGTGATCCATCGGGAGCAAGAAAATTCTGCGGTGAAGGCGCTTTCGACATCAAAGGCTTTATCCAATGCCTGCGCAAAATGGGCTACCCAGGTCCCTGGGCGGTGGAAGTCTTTTCAGATGAATTGGCCGCGCTGCCGCTGGAAGAGGCGAATCGAAAGGTTTTCACGACAACCATGGCACAGTTTGAAGAGTAAACCGGTTGTTTACTCTCGAGGCCCTGATTTGGATTTCCGAGAATCGAAAACGTATTCAGGCATCAGCATAAACCTGGGAAGGCAGGCTAGCACCGGCTCAACATGAATTTCCTTTGATCTGTGCACAGTTATTATTCAGGAGTTTGATCTTGACTGAAGTACTTGATGAATTCTACAGCAAGGTTCCGGAATATAGTGTCCAATTTTATAAAGACATGGCCCAGAAGGCCATTCTGCTTGGGTACAAACCGAAAAGAGACAAAACAAAACATTTGGCTCTTTCTTTTTCATCCAGTAAATATAAAGCTACCATACTAAGGTTTGTGTGTGAGAAGAATCAACCTAGCTTTCGGCTTAAGTTCTTTGCGACAAAAAATTACTCGGCAGTTTTTGACGAGAGCATAAAACATACCCTCGAGGAATATAATTTCAAGTACGTCGGTTGTTATGGTTGTGAAAAATGTCCTGACGAGCTCGAAGGTTACGATGTTGTGTATGAAGACGGAAGGAAATATTTTCGATGCGGATTTGAGCTAATTGAAGTTAGTAAAATAGACAAAGAAATTGAAAAAGAAGTCGAAGAAATGCTTGAAACACAGACAAAGTATTATGAAAATAAAATCTTGAAAGAAAAAGAATCGAAGTAGGATTTATTAGTATGCCAGATAGGTCAACTCTCCCAAGCTGGGTTCACAACCTTTACGATGAAAACCAGGGCATCCAGCGCACCCTGGCTGAGGGTGTGTGGGCGCGCATCTTTGCCGGTCAAAACGTCATGCTGTCGATCGTGCGGTTTGAACCTGATGCCACCCATGCCCCTCACAGCCACCCGCAGGAGCAGTGGGGCCTCTTGCTCGAAGGGGAAGGCACCCGCCTGCAAGGCGACGAGGCAGTGCCCGTGAAAGCCGGCGACTTCTGGCATACCCCTGGCGGCGTATCCCACACCCTTCAGGCTGGTCCAGCGGGAGCGCTCGTGCTGGATATATTCAGCCCACCCCGTCCAGAATACACGCAGCCGGGCGAAGGCTCCGGATAGAAATAAAGAACGGTGCAAAAATCACAGAAGTAAAGCTGATATGGATGACACTCGGATCACCCGAGCTCAAAACAGGCTAAAAGTTGCCCAATCCATCCTTGCCCAGCTTCAGCTCGTGGAGCGGTGGAGTGCCTTTGGCAGCCCCATAATCGTTGGCGCTGCAGCCTACGGTCTGGTCGTTGCTCCGGATATCGATATCGAAATATTCTGTAATCGACCCAAGATCGAAGATGGCTTCGAAGTGCTCCGAGCTTGTGCCCTTCATCCCCGAGTGTTGAAAGCGCGCTTTGCCAATAAACTAAATGAGCCAGATATGGGCTTATACTGGCAGTTGCGCTACCAGCATGAAGATGGCGAGGAGTGGAAGATCGATATGTGGTCGATGGCGTACGATCATCCTGGACCCACTTCTACCTCTTTGGTGGAACCGATGAAACAAACCCTGACCGATGAGACTCGCCGAACCATTTTAGAGCTCAAGGAGCAAGCTCTCCTGGATCCCCTCCTGCAGTGCGGCTCCATTTACATCTACCGCGCCGTGCTTGACGATGGCATTCGCAGCCTGGAGCAGTTGAAAACCTGGCTTGAGCACAATCAAACAGATGGGCTTATAACATGGAAACCAAGAGCACGGCACATCGAAAATCCGGGGTTATTGCTGGAGTGATCACAACCTTTAATGCGATTGGGTTCTGCCCGCAAAAACAGCCCTCTTTCAGATCGCTCCATGGATGGTCTGGTGTAAGCATGATACCAATCATTACAGGGAATAGGATATACAGAGGTAAGCGGAAGGACGACCATAGCTATAACCCCTCCATCAATAACAGGTTGACATAGCCTGCCTTTCCTGCTATAAATTTATTTGCACAACGATTTACTTTAGTAAAGGCATTATATGATCAATTGTCTTCATGCCTCCTGAAAGGATTTCATCGACTACAAGGAGTGGCAGATGAGCTTCAAAGGGTTCCGAGAGCATCACCGCCCAATATCGAGTTCGAACCGTCGTGAATTGATCAATTGGTGGGTTGAATTAAAAAAAACCGCGCCTTATCCTGTATATTCAATTATGTTAACCACTCCTTTCCAAAACGAGACCTCTTTACTGTACGGTAAATACAAGGAGGATTTTGCGGATGCAATTGATGGCTTAACCGGTCCTTCAATTGCTTTTCTCATTCTCACCGATGACGAACAGCCGGAGAAAGAGGATAATTCCTTAACACCAAAAACCAGCCATGTTTACCAGTTTGCCAATTCATTTGGCATTAAATATGGGGAGTTCCCCACATTACTTGTTTTTACCGATATTCGTAGTACATCATTTACCAAGATAAGTTTTCGGGGTGTACAACCACAAAGCCTGATGGCCGAACTAGAGCGCTTTTTTTCTTTTCTTCAAGACAGTATTACCAATCATGAGGAGATCGGTGTGGCTTTACAGAAATATCAATCGGCAAAAAACCTGGACCGCATGAAAAGCAGCGCATTAGAAGGTATTCAGCTTGTTGGTAAATTAACGTTAGAAAGTATCATAGACGCGATCATAAAGCCTATCGTATAAACGAACAAAGGATCCCATGAATCCGGAATCAATTCTTGTCGCTTGGGAAAAAGATTTTACATCTAATGCCGCTCTTCCAACTGCAAAAATGAGTTTAGTGCTTGACCGGGGGAGAGCAGGCAAGTTCTGCCAGCAAGTATTCGAGCAAATAAAACCTGAAATTGTAAAAGTGGCAAACAGACAGCTACCTCCCATCGCGATTGATGGTTTATCCATTTGGGATTTAGCCGCTTTTGTGGGAGCGGATGAAAATCAAAGCGCTTATGCGATTGGTGTGAGTACTGGGGCACTCAGACTTTTCGACCTTGTTAATTGTTGCCGGTGGGCTGAAGGGGTAGACGTAAAGCCTGAGACGTTAAGTAAAAACAGGGAGTATATTTGGCAGGTATTCGGATCTGTTCTTTATCAATTTACAACGGGCAGATATTTCGACTTAAGGCATTGGATGCTAGATCCATCTTTGGGGTGTATTATTCCTTATGGGTTTATTGATACTCGCATCGGAAGCATTGTTCACCCCGATTTGAAAGACGTTCAGGAATATACATTAAGAATAGTGGTGGGATTCATCATCGCTCATGAAATTGGTCATATCATCGGCGGGCATTTATCCGGGCAGTCCAATCTGGAAGTTACCTTGCTGACAGATCTCCCGTCAAAAATTTTTGTACCTGGTATTGACTGGAATTGCGAGTATGCAGCAGATGAATTTGCGACCAAAGTCGTTATGCTTGCTTTCAATAATCATATTTATGGAACGGTCGGTCAATTGAGCTTTTTCTTTCATGTTCTTAATACTGTTGAGCAAATTTCAACAGAGCCAATTTTCTGGGGGCATTCTCACCCATCTCCCTTGCAAAGACTTGAACATATCCGGGAATTCATTAAATCTCTACCTGTTTCTTTTATAGGTGAAATATCACCCGCTATCGACAAAGAAATTTTACTTGAAGCCACCCATGATTTTGACCATTTAACAAAAGAGCTTGCTGAATGGATTATTGAGAACCCAGGTCATTTTGTATTACGTTCGAATACGATCATTTCAGACTATGAAGAATATGAGCCAGACCTGGACCTTATCAATAAAAGCGCAGTCCTCAATAATTTGGGAGATGAATTTTTAAAGTCGGGGCGTTTAGAACAGGCATTAAGCTATTATGAACAATCCATGCAAACGATTACAGGTCGGACCTACGGGGAAGGGCACCGGATAATTTATGGCAACTTAGTCATTGTTCATCTCCAGCTGAATGAGCCCGTAAAAGCAGTAAAGTGGGCATCCGAAGGTATTCGGACAGCAATTAGTCAACGTGATAGACCTGGCGCATTACAGATCGCGCAAAGGTTGGCAGATGGGATTCCACCAAAATTTTCTGTGCAAATTACGGAAGATGATCTGGTTCCCCTTAACCTTCTCAAGTATCGCAAGGATCCGCGGTTAACAGCCATCATCGATCAATGCCTTATCAAGCTGAAAAAAGCTGGATGTAGCTCAAGGTTTTTTTCCATTTTCAACAAGTGATTTTCTCGATTTATCAAGAAATAAAGTACATAGCTCATGACTATGCTCAAAGATAATGGTGGCAAACTGGGGTGGATTGATAATCAACAGGATTGCATTAAAGAAAACCATCATCTTTGAGCATGACCGCGAATTAGAACTGATAAGAAGAGTTATCGGTACCCATTTATTCAAAAGTAAACCAATATTAGGGATTTATTCAAACCAGAAGAGACGATACCAAGCAGATTAGAATTTTAGGCACTGGTTTTGGCTGGGAGGACGTCCCTGGAAGAGAAAGGTGCAAGAATTGAGATATAAACGATAGATTATTTGCTCTCTGGAGAACCCTATGAGATTGACGCCGCATACCGAGGAATGGTACGCCTGGTTGTCCAAACAGCAGAAAGGTTATTTCTACCCGGGGCGCAGGATCCTGCCGCCCTGGCACGGTGAGGACAGCTTCTTGAGTTTGGTGTTCGAGCACCTCAAGCCGGAGATGGACGTGCTCGAAGTAGCTTGTGCGCAGGGCGACCTGGCGCTGGCAATCGCCCCGCACGTGCGTTCAGTGCTGGCTTACGACGCTATGCCGGGTTATATCGACCTGGCCTGCCAGGCAGCCGAGAGAGGCGGCATCACCAACGTCAAATTCCTGATTTACAACTCGCGGGCGCAGTTCAACGGCGGTCACCCGCACATCCCCGCCCAGGACCATTCCATCGACCTGTGGGTGAACAGCAAAGGACCCTTTCACCCCATCCTGGATGCGCCGCGCGTATGCCGCCCCGGCGCGGTAATGCTGATGCTGGTGCCAGGTGGCGGCGTGCCTGCCAGCGGCCGGATACCTCCGTGGCATGACCTGCTGCCCGAGGCGTTTCACTCGAAAGGCGATCCAAACCGCTCTGACCCAAACTGGGCTTACAAATCCATTGAGCAGAACCTGGCTGAAGCGGGGCTGCGCCTGCACAGCTGGTGGGACATTGACGTGCCGGAGTATATCCCGGACCCCAGGGAGCTGTATGCCGGGTTATCCTGGCCTTTCATGGAGGATGAGGTGCCAACCTATCAAGAAGTTGAGCCGCTGTTCGAGCAGATTTTTAAGGAATTTGCCGGGCCCCAGGGGCTGGAAAACCGCTGGCGGCGGTCTATTTGGAAAGCAGTGATCCCGGGTGACAGCGAATGATTAAGGAAATCCTTTACAAAACGGCCATCGATTACAAATACCAGCCGGATGGTGAGTGAAATTTGTCTTTGGTGAGCCCTGATTAACAGCTGAGGCGAATATGAAGCCGAAGGTTATCGCACTTTATATCTTGGACGAGGTCTTGGGCATCTTCGCCATGGCCGTGGCGCTGTTCTGGTCAGCCGGACGGCTGGACTGGTGGGCTGCCTGGGCTGCTATCGGCGTGTGGGTGGCTTTTTATTTGGCGATGGATATCTTACTCCTCCGGTACAATCCGGATCTAATGCTTGAGCGCCTGGCTCCCCCCAAGGGCGCCAAGGCTTGGGACCGCGCCATCATGAGCATCTTTCGACTGACGACCTTGGCGCGCTATATCCTGGCCGGGCTTGATCAGCGTTACGGCTGGACGGGCGGCTTTCCTTTGGCTGTCCAAATTAGCGCATGGGTGGTGTGTCTCCTAAGCTATGCTGTGTTAGCCTGGGCGATGGCTTCCAATACGTTCTTCTCGCAGATCGTTCGCATCCAATCCGACCGCGGCCATGCGGTCGCTACCCGTGGCCCATACCGCTATGTGCGCCATCCGGGGTATGCCGGCATGCTTGTGTTTGAATTCGCAATGTCCACACTGCTCGCTTCTTGGTGGGCTCTGCTCGCCAGCGGATTGTGTGGGATACTGCTCCTCCTGCGCACAGCGCTCGAAGACCGCACACTGCAAGCCGAGCTGCCCGGCTATGCAGAATATGCTCGCCAGGTGCGTTATCGCCTGGTTCCAGGTATTTGGTAAGCCGAGGTATCGAAATGAATGACCTAATCAAAAAAAGCACTACCTATCTGCACATGCTGTGTGGCGAGATCTCCGACCGGAGCGTTGGCAGCGCAGGCAACCGGGCCGCGACCCGTTATTTTGAACGGATTGTATCGTCTTTGGGCTGGGAGAGCGAGAGGCAGGAATTTACTGCCCTGGATTGGATCGATGGCGGAGCCAGCCTGCGCTGCGGTGGGGCGGATTTTCAAGTTCTTGTAAGCCCCTATGCGCCTGGCTGCGAGGGTGAAGCACAGGTCATCCCAATAGCGAGCGTCGAGGCGCTTGAGGGAGCAAAACTCACCGGGAAAATCGTTCTCCTGTACGGCGAGATTGCCAGGGAACAGCTGATGCCCAAAAATTTCGTATTTTATAATCCAGAAGAACATCAGCGCATCATTTCATTGCTTGAGAAAGGCGCCCCTGCGGCGATCGTCTGTGCGACTGGCAGGAACGCAGCCCTTGCCGGGGGTGTTTACCCATTTCCATTGATCGAAGATGGAGATTTTGAGATCCCCTCCGTGTATATGACCGAAGAGGAGGGCAGCCGGCTTTTGCTCTTTGCGGAGGCGAACCCTGGTGACAGCGTTGTCTTGAAATCCACCTCCACGCGCCTGCAAGGCCATGGATGCAACGTTATCGCCCGGAAAGGCGATCCATCTGGCAAACGCCTGGTCATCACCGCGCATATCGATGCCAAAAAAGGCACCCCCGGAGCGATTGACAATGCCAGCGGCGTGGTGGTCTTGCTCCTGCTGGCAGATCTCTTGAAAAAATACGCCGGAAAACTGCTGATCGAGATCGTGGCGTTGAACGGCGAAGATTATTACGCGGTCCCGGGTCAAATGCTATATCTCCAGCACAACCAGGACCGGTTTCCTGAGATCCTGCTGAACATCAATATCGACGGGGCAGGATATCGGGAAGGCAAATCGGCCTTTTCCACTTATGACCTGCCAGAAGCGATCGAACTTTCGCTGAGAGAGGTGATCGCCCATTTTGATGGGATCGCAGTGGGAACACCCTGGTTCCAGGGGGACCACAGCATCTTTATCCAGAATGGCTGCCCCGCGCTGGCAGTCTCATCCCAGTGGTTTACAGACAACATCGATTCTCAAGAAATTACGCACACCCCCAAAGATAACCTGGAGATTGTTGACAGCCAAAAATTGGTCGAGATTGCCCAGGCGCTGAACTTATTTATCACGCAATGTCAAACT
The DNA here is from genome assembly GCA_963754615.1 of uncultured Chloroflexia bacterium. Taxonomy (GTDB): domain Bacteria; phylum Chloroflexota; class Anaerolineae; order Anaerolineales; family UBA4823; genus CAVVUF01. The sequence goes on from CAVWGW010000013.1 coordinate 138,043, forward strand.
CGTGCTTGACTCGAAAATTATTCGGTGCAATAATGAAAGTAGAAAATTGAATCTTGATAAGGGTGGCAATGAACCAATGATCGTGTTTGGTCGCTCTTCCCGACACCCAGCTAACAACATGAATGGGTAAGATCATTGGGGAGCCAATAGCGAAACCGGCCTTTTCGGCCGGTCTTTTTTTTCAAAAAGGGAGGTGAACTGACCAGGTTGTCTTTAAAGATGAGTTCTACATGGGCGTCCTGGGACCCCAGGGTGTGCTGCTGAAGATGCCGCACCCCGATAAGTAAGCCTGATCCATTTCGAAGTAAGAGCTTTTTCTCCCCTATACAGACCCCTGGAGTTTCTCGAGATGCGAAGCATAATCAACCCCAGGGGTCCAGTGGCGGAGGTCTCGCCTTTCTGTAAGTCATGTAGGGCAAGCTGACAGCTTGCCTATTCGATCAATTAAGGAGCCTTTTATGTCAACCGAGAAAAATAAAGCCACCCTGCAACGATGGGTCGATGCAATGAACACAATGGATTTGAACGAGTTGGATAAGACAGCGGTTGAAGTTTTCGCAGCCGATTATATTTTTCATAAACCTTCTTTTCCTATGGTAATTCAAGGTTCAGAAGGTGTTAAAAAGTTTCTGCATCAGTATTTTAAAGAAATTTCTGACCCGCATATAATCCTCGAAGATATGTTTGCAGAGGGTGACAAAGTGGCAGGTCGAATCGCGTGGAAAACCACAAATATTGCCACAGGGAAATCTGAGGTTGATCTAGTCCTTTTTATTGACCGGTTTGAGGGGAATAAGATCGCTGAAGAGTGGCAGCTCAGTGTTCCAGGCCAATGGTAAAGCGCTCCCCTTTTTAACCCAGTTATCCTGTAAACATAATCATTGCTTAATCATAAAGGAGAGACAATATGTCTGCAATTTCTGCAGTTCAAACACGTGATGCAATCGAAAACGCCAACAAAGATTTCATGTTAGCTTTTGGAAAAGGCGATGCAGCTGGTGTGGCAAACCTGTACTCAGAAAACGCCCAGATTTTACCTGCCAATTTCGGTATCATCACCGGTCGAGGGGGCATTCAGGGTTTCTGGCAAGCGGTGATGAATATGGGGATCAAGGCTGCAAAACTTGAGACAATTGAAGTTGAATTCCATGGCGGAATCGCCTTTGAGGTGGGTAAATACACTTTACTCGACGGCAACATGTTTGTGCTCGATACGGGTAAATATGTGGTGATCTGGAAGAACGACGGCGCCAGATGGCAGTTGTATCGCGACATCTGGACCACCAGCGCTCCGCTGCCTACCACATAGAAAATTTACCGGCGATCAAGTGGATCGCGCCTGCTGCTTCCTATAACTTTCGTTCACCAGTTTTGGGTTAAACCCGGGCGTTTAAGTTAATTGACACGCTGCCCACAAAATGTCATAATGAACGAGAGGCATAGACATTATCCGCAGCCCCTCGGAGGCGATCCATGCAAAAGAAAGACGTTCTGACCAAGGTTCTGGCCATCGCCGGGACAGTTCTGGTATGGTTCCCAATCCTGGCGCCGGTATTCTTCTCCATCGAGCGTTTCATAAGAGCCCGCCGCTTCATGATCGACTATCTCATGCCGGCGGAGCTCTTCCCGGCGGTCTTGCTCGGCGGCCTCCTGCTCCTGTGGGCCGCCTTCCGCCTCAAGAGGCAGCGCAAGCTCACCGGCGGGAGTCTCGCCGCGGCAATCGTCTTACCCCTCCTGGGCGGAGTCATCGCTACCGCCACCGGGCTGGCCTCGGGTGAGACAGCCATGGGCGGCTGGCAGTCAGCGCTGGTCATCGCTTTCTTCGCCCTGTATATCCTGGCGGTGATCCTCCTGGGCGTGGCGGGGATCTTGTTGCTCAGGGAGGTGTTCTAGCAACGAGTTGCTGCCAGTTACTCCTCCAGGGAGAGATAGCGTTGGTTCAACCCACTGAAATCGAGGATGGGCTCAAAGACCAGCACGACCCCAGTTTCGCCTGTCCCAGCTTCAAGGACTGACCAACCTTCGCATTCTCCACCCGGGTATGCCGTGCAGGTCAGGACTGGACTTGGGGGAATGATAAAGGTCGTATCGTCATAGACCACGTTGGCACTGCCTGTCGTCGTATAGTAACCCCCATTTCCAAAGATAAGCTGCGGCTTCTCTTCGGTCCCAATAAAGCGCACTTGCGTACGGACAACAATGTATTCCAAGCCTTCTGCGGGGGGCTCATTAAACGAGTTGGCTTCTTTCACCAGGGTCCAGGCTTCATCTCCCCGCACCACCTCTAAAACGGTGACTTCCCAATCTTCAGTGATCACCTTTTCGTTGATGGGTGCCGGATTGCTCCGCTCAGTTCCCAGGTCATTTGGTTTGATCGCTGCCAGGTCCGGGGAAATGCTGATGGATGCGCCATCATCAAGAGCGATAAAGCGCTCCGTATTTTCCTCAAAATTCATCGCTTCATCGAAAACCAGGATCATGTCTCCTTCACCCTGGGCAACCATAAATTGCACCCATCCCTCGGCTTCACCTCCGGTGAACAACGTTGCGTCAAGCTGAGGCTCTGGACCAATGACCGGAGCTGAGCCGCAGGTATATTGGAGCAGGCGATCACCTGTGGCGTTAAAATCACAATAATTAAGATTGTGTTCTTCGCTGTCCGCATAGGTGCTCTTGACGTGCAGCTTCACGAGCAGATATTCCATCCCCTCTGAAGCTGCCGCATTATAATCATAGGCGACCTGGATCTCTTTCCAGGCTTCTTCACCGCGTTTGACCTCCAGCACCTGAATGTCCCAGTTTGGAGCCGAAACGAGCTCTGCGGCAGGGAAGGGGTTGCTCCGGCTCATCCCTGGGGGCGCTGCGACTGGCGTCTCCGTGGGAATGGGGGTTTCGGTAGGCGCAGGCGGCTCGGTAGGCTCGGGCGTTGCCGTTGCTTCAGGAGCAGCTGTGGATGCCAGGGTGCTGGTGGGTTCGACTTGAGCTTGTTCAGCGGTTGGGGCAGGCTGAGTCGCTTCCGCGGCGCTGCCCAGGTTACATGCCAGAGAAATGATTGCTAAAATCAATACGAAAATTAAAAGAGGTTTGTATAGCCGGGCTTCTTTCATTATGTTTAGCAACACTCCTTCATTATTTTATTAGGGCTCGTCTGTATGATTATTCACTATTCTAAACGACTATCCCCCGAATCTGCGCAGTTGCAGCCATACAAATATGTAAGGAAGTGGTGTGATGTAATTTGACTTGCACTTGGAAAATGGAGACCCCTGGGGTTTAAGCGATGTACTCATCGCAAACCCCAGGGGTCTTGTCCTTGAACGGGTGAACGGATTCGAACCGTCGAATGTGTAGCCAGGAGCTGTTCTTTAGCTCAGGAAGCGACGTTCGCGGAACGTAAACGCCTTACCCTTGGTAAAACGAAAACCCTAAGGGGCGTTTTTCGATGAGTGCATCGTTGACCCTTAGGGTTAGAGCGGGTGAACGGATTCGAACCGTCGAATGTTAGCTTGGGAAGCTAATGCCTTACCACTTGGCGACACCCGCATATTCATTTTTAGCTGTGAGTTGCTGCGCAACTCAGGAAGCAGCGTTCTCCGAACGCACCCGCCATTACCACTTGGCGACACCCGCATTGACAGAACCCAATTTTACCCACACATCCCATAATTGGCAAGGTTGCATCAACTTCGCTCAGCTCACACCGTCTGTTAATCGATACTTCTAACAGGTTGTCTATACCAGTCTAATATGGTATTATAAGTTTTATTCCACAGAGGCTATAGTGAATCAAACAAAGTTCCTTAAAATCATGTGTTTACTATACCGGCGTACGATAACTTCTATCCTGCCGGTGATTTGTCATTTTGAGCCGCGCAGCGGCGAAAAATCCCTGTGGAATGTGCCGATCAGCGATCTATATAGGGATTCTTCGCCCCCTGCGGGGGCTCAGAAAGACACGGTGATAGGATTCACATGGTCTGGTTCAGTTTAAGGGAAATCAACCGGTTGAAATTTGTCGTTTAGCGGATATAATATACATATCGGGAAAAATAGGCAGCCGCTGCGCTGCCACCAAACTAATCCACCCGAACCACCCTGGGTGGCAACTGTCATCATTATTTTATTGTATCTTTATTAAGTATAGGGGCATTGATATGAAAATTAATCGTTCGGTTTTCGTTACAGGATTTGCATTATTCATCTTATTTATTTTTTTCCGGTCTGCTGAAGCTTCTCCTTTCAAGAATATCCATTCAGATGATCAGGCGGGTTATCTGTTTACGCCCGCTGATCCTTCCAGAATCCTGCCAGCCGCTCCTGAAGCCCCTGACGCAGATGCTGACCTTACCCTGACCATGACCGGCGCCCCCGACCCGGCTGCCGCTGGCTCCAACCTGGTCTATACCTTAAATGTGACCAACCAGGGACCTGATAACGCCGCCACCGTGGTCCTGACGGATACCTTACCGGCAGGCGTCACCTATGTTTCAGCCATTGGCAATGGCTGGACTTGCGGGGCCATTTCGGGAACACAGGTGCGCTGCACGCGCAACTCGCTCAACAGCGGCCTATCCCGGCCGATAACCCTGACCGTGTTGGTCGGTACGGGCACTACGGGAACGCTGATCAATTCTGCGGTGTTGAGTTCAATCACGCCTGACTCCTCGCTGGATAATAATGCCGCCACGGTGACAATATCAGCCAGCACTTCAGCGAACCTGGGCGTTACCTTAACCGATGGACCCGATCCGGTCAGTCCCGGCGCAAACCTGACCTACAACGTCACGGTAAGCAATGCCGGACCTTCTGAGGCGGCCAATGTCGTGTTTACAAATACCCTCTCCACGGGTGTCACCTACCAATCCTACACGGGGACGGGATGGACCTGTACGCTGGAAGGCGTACTGCTGCGCTGCATGAGCGCCGCAAGCATCCCCCCCAGCTCAAGTTCTCAGGTGGTGATCCTCACCCAGGTGAATGCATCCACCCCACCGGGCACCCTGGCGAATTCGGTGTTCGTGACCAGCAGCACCCCAAACTCAAATACAGGAAACAACTCAGCGGCTACCACCACCACTGTGCGCATCATGGCAGACTTGAAGGTCAGCAAGATCGATTCGATCGATCCTATAGCCCCGGGAACGAACATGGCTTATACGATCATTATCACGAATACTGGTCCCGCCGCTGCCACAGGGGTTAAAATCACTGATACCCTGCCTGCCGGGATGAGTTATCTTTTGCATGTGCCTTCGTCTGAGTGGACCTGTACACTGGCTGGCAGCGAGGTTCGCTGCGCGCGTGCTGCCGCTGTCCCTGCAAATACAGTCCTGCAGTTAGGCATTGGCGTTTCCGTTAACTTGAATGCCTCAGGCGTTCTCAATAACGTGGTACGCGTGGGCTCCGACATTTACGACCCGGTGCCCGCTAACAACACCGATTCAGAAACCACCACCGTTGTTTCCAATTCAGATTTGAGTCTCACCAAGGTCGAGTCCAGCGATCCAGTGATCGCAGGATCAAACCTGGCTTACACCTTGACCGTTTCCAATTTGGGTCCATCGAATGCTGCCAGCCTGGTGGTGACCGATACCCTGCCAGCCAATGTGACTTACCAATCTTTTAGTGGAAGCACCGGCTGGACCTGCACCCTTTTATCGAGCAATCGTTTACGCTGCACGCGCTCCAGCCTCAACTATAACAACAGCGCACAGTTAATCGTTTTAACCAAGGTCAATTCCAACGCAGCAGGCTCGCTCAGCAACACTGCCGTGGTGCGCAGTGCCAGCAGCGATGGTGCTTTGACCAATAATACCGCCACCATCACAACCGCAATCATCGCCCGCGCCGATATGAGCGTGACCAAGACTGCTTCACCGAACCCGGTGGCAGAGCTGCAGCCATTGATCTACCGGGTGGTGGTTAAGAACAACGGCCCATCCGATGCAACCGGCGTTTCGCTGAATGAGGTGCTGCCCCCTGAAGTCACCTTCGGATCGGCTGTTTCCGTCCCCCAGGGAACCTGCACCGGTTCGGGACCCGTAAATTGCAGCCTGGGAGCCCTGGCTGCTGGAAATTCGATCACGGTCACAGTGACCACCACCGCTAAGGCTTTCTCGAATCCTTCGATCTCGAACACCGCCACGGTCAGCACGACCACCTCGGACCCAAATTCAGTAAACAACACCCAAACCATCCAGACCCAGGTGCTGCCAGCCGCGGATCTGAAGCTCAATCTTGAAAGCGCTTTAACGCAAGTCAATTCAGGAAGCCCGCTGACCTATACGCTTACGATCACGAACATGGGGCCTGCGATTGCCTATAATGTGGTGGTCACCGATACGCTCCCCGCTGAGCTGACTTACAACGCTTCCACCCTTGTTCCTGCGGTCACTTCCCCGAATGTGGTCTGGAACCTGGGCAATCTTGCTAAGGATCAATCCATTACTTTCAAGCTGGTGGTTAACGTTAAATCACCAACCCAATCTGTGATCAACACCGCGGTCGTCGGGTCCTCCACATGGGATGTGGTCCCCGCCAACAACCCAGATCAAGCCAGTGTTCAAGCCTTTGACAATGTAGCTCCAACCGCCACCTGGGAGCTGCCGGTACATTTCGGGCAATATTTCCATGCAAGCTTCCAAACCACCCGCTTAGAAGTCCTTGCCACAGACAACGTGGCGGTAGCGTATGTGAAATTCTATCGCTGGGATGCGCTTCTTCAACCAAAACCCGATTTTGTTGATATCGGTATCGACTATACCGCCGAAACCTGCCAGTTCGACCCTGCTTTAAAATGCTTTCAATGGGACCTGTATACTGGCGTGCTTAACCCCAAGTGGAACGAAATCCGCACCAGGGCTTATGATGGATCTGGTAATGGCACGCTTGACCCAAATCCAAACTTTTTCTGGCTCTACCGCTTCGATTACAGTATTTATCTACCTGTTGCCAGGAGATGAAACACTATAAAAAACAGCGCCAGGAATTCCTGGCGCTGTTTTTTATAGGCTAAACCTCATAAGCATTCTCATTTACGGCATTGTCTTATCCGTGAGCGTTTGCATAAAGATCACCAGGGCATCCTCTTCGGCCTCGGTAAGACCCAGGTTCCCAAGCTCATCCTTGTTCACCGTATCGGCATATTCAGGCGCAGGCCAAACTTCTACATCTCGGGTATTGTAGAAGTGCACGATCTCCTTGAGCGACTTGAAGTAGCCGTTGTGCCCGAAAGCTTTGACCGTATCACCATCGCGCTTGTCCACATTGCGCAGGCTGGGCACTTTGACCTTGCCATATTCGGCATCGAAACCTGCAATGCCCTCTTTCTCCAAGAATGCGCCCAAGCCCAGGTCGATGAAATCAGGGTTCGTCATGTATACCGGGTTCTCAGGATTCTTGGGAACTCCCAGGTTGTCGTAGGTGAAGTCGGTGAAGAGCGGATATCCCGCCGAGCCCTCGTCCAGGGTATGGCACAGGGCGCACTTGCCCTTGCCTTCATCGTTGAAGACCGCCAGGCCGTAGACCTCAGCATTGCTCAGGCCCAGTTTTTGATACTGCGGCCAGTTGCTCATGTTGATCGCGGTCAAATCCATCCCCTTGGCCTTGGCTTTATCCCAGAATAGATCGAACTTTGAGCTGAAAGGATTGACTTCATAGGACTTCTCATACGCTGAGATTGAGATGCCGATCTGGTTGTAGACCGTCTCAACCGCTTCTGGCGTACTGCAATCCAGCACACCCCACACCTGCTTGAATAACTTGGCATAGCTTGCCATGTAAACCTTCTTACAAAGCTCCTTAGCGGTCGGCAGGGCTTGTTCCGCCGGATTCAAGAAGGGTCCCTTAGCCTGTTCTGCCAACGGGTCGTCTAAGATCCAGCCAGAGGCGCGCCCATCCCAGAACATGCCGCCTACCCACACTCCATCTACCTCTTTGTAGTAAAGATTTGGGCTCTCACCGCCGTAGGCTGCTGAGGGGGGTTTCCGGTCACCAAACTTGCCGGGGTCGGAGCCTTCATAGACCGCCCCATGCTCATTGATATATCCCGTTGGCCCCGTAAAGCCAAACTCAGCCGCATGGCAGGAGGCACAAGACTGGTTGCCATTCAAAGACAGCCCCTTATCGAGGAACAGCATTTTTCCTAATTTTTCGATGGGGGTCAATGCCAGCAGCTTGGCCTCAGCCGGCGCTGAAAGCGCCAGGAAGAGCGCCGCTAACACAAATAAAATACCAGATACAAATAACACTTTCCTCATAACTCACTCTCCTCGTAGCATATTTATTAGAATGGGTGGAATTGCGGAAAAAAGGGCTGCGTAGATTAAAGAAAAAAGAGTCGTCTGAAACGATCCTCCCTCATCCCTGCCCTTCTCCCAACGGGCGAAGGAACCCATCCTGAGTGAAACGAAGGAACCTGTCCTGAGTGAAACGAAGGAACCTGTCCTGAGTGAAACGAAGGAACCTGTCCTGAGTGAAACGAAGGAACCTGTCCTGAGTGAAACGAAGGATTAGGGTGAGGGCAGTAAAGCGGTATAGAAGCATAGACCCTGGTGTGTCAAAATTAAATCATGCTATACTGAACAGGGATACCCAAATTTTGAAGCGGAGCTTATCATAGAGACAATGATGCTCACCGGTAAAGCAAAAATCGAAGCAGCTTTATCCCCCCAAGGCACGGTTGAGATCCCCGCTGTCATCTGCTACGAGGGCATCTACACCCGCGACCATTGGGGGCAGCTCTTTGACTTCCCCTGGTGGTACAGCCTTTCGCCAGACCTGGATCAGCAGCTCGCCTGGCGGAGCCAGCTGATCGAAAAGACCGGGCAAGATTGGTTTTACCTCCCAGCCTGCGCTCCGGACGAAATTCGCCAGGACCTGACCATCGAGGAGCAGGCAGGGCGTGTCTATTTGCTGAACCGCATCACCGGGGAAGCCGCCTCCTCTCCGAACCGGTCATCGGCGGATGGCGGGAAGCCGAATCCCTCAACCCGGTGCATCCCCAGGAACTGCCCCTGACTTTCGAAGCAGTGCAGGAGCGCCTGCCCTCCCCCCGAACCCTTCGACCCTGTGCTCTTTAAGCAGTCCGGTCAAGACCGGCTGGCGAAGCTGCTCCTGGAGCGCTATGGTAGTGATTTCTACCCCACCGGTTATGCCTCCGCTCCGCAGTGGGCTTGCTACAACATCTGGGGGTTTGAGGACTGGATGATGCTGGTCGCCACCGACCCGGAGCTGGTGCGTTTTGCCAGCCAGTGCCAGCTGGCCTGGAGCCTGGTTGAGATCAAGGAGGCGGCTGCCCTGGGAGCGCGCGGGGTTTGGATCGAAGACTGCATGGTGGATATGATCAGCCGGCGTGCATTTGAAGCCATCAACCTGCCGCTCATCCAGGCTATGGTGGAAGAAATCCGCCGCCTGGGGATGCACAGCCTCTACTATTACTGCGGCGACCCGAAAGGCAAGCTCGATCTGCTGCTGGCGACGGAGGCGGATGCGCTGGCGCTGGAGGAAAGCAAGAAAGGCTTTACCATCGATATCCAGGCGGTGGCCGAATTTGTAGACAGGCGCTGCGCCTTGTTGGGGAACCTGGACGCCATCCACTTATTGCCCGAGACCAGCGAGGAGAATCTGCGTTTGGAGATTTCCCGGCAAATCCAGGCTGGCTGGCGGAACGGGGGGCGCTTCATTATGTCCATCGGCAGCCCGGTGACGCCCGGCACCTCCCCGAAGCGAGTGCGCCAATTTACAGATTTGACCCATCAGCTGGGACGAAGATAAACCGGTAGAATCCAGTCATTCGGACTGAAGCCAGGAAACCATGCTATACTCTTCCAGTAATCCGATATTTAATATCTGTTTAGGAGTTTTCTGATGACCATGCAAGCACAAATTTTAGCAGCTTTAAAAGAGCAGTTGGACCAGTGGGAAACCCTGCTCGCCAGCCTGAGCGCAGGTCAGCGCCAGGCACCGCTGCTGCCCTCCCCATGGACCGTGAAAGATACGTTATCTCACTTGTGGGCCTGGCAGCAGCGCTCCATCGCCCGCCTGGAAGCCGCCCACGGAGGAGGCGAGCCAGAGTTCCCCCAATGGCTTTCGGGTGCGAACCCGGATGGAGAGGGTGTTACAGACCAAATCAACGCCTGGATCTACGAATCCAACCGTGACTTGCCCTGGGAACAGGTCTATACGAAATGGCAGGATGGCTACCAGCGCTTCCTGGAGCTGGGGGGCGTGATCAGCGAGCGAGACCTGCTCGATTCCTTCTACGCCTGGATGGATGGCTACCCGCCGGTGAACGTCATCCTGGCCTCTTACCACCACCACCAGGAGCACCTGGAACTGCTGCAAGCCTGGCTAAAAGAGCATGGAAGATGAAAACCTATCAAGATAAAGAACTTGGCTTTTTTATAGACATTCCAAAACAGTGGTCACTTCCGATGAAAGAAGGATCTGAACTCCATCATATTCGCGCATGGTCCTATTGAAGTGTTCAATGTTATCATCGGATTTCGTCTTCCAGAGCGCCTGTTGAAGTATACTGAGTTCGAGTTCGCGGAATATGCTAAGAAAAAAAGGTATACCGATCTGGAGTTTGGTAGAATTTTGGTTGGAGGTAGAGAACATGTCTGGGCTCGTTATAATATGGGCAGTGGGGCATGGACTAAGAAATATTTGGTTGTATTTGGGGGAATTGAATATGCGATCACTGCAACATGCTTCGACCAGCAGTTGTTTACCGAAAGGGAGCGGATCTGGGATGAGATCGTGAAATCATTCCGCTTAAGTGAATGGCGACAAACAGATTTTGAAGTGCTCCGTGAGAGAAGAAGTATGATCGCTGGCGAACTATATGCAAAAGCCTACGACGCATCTGCAGAAGGAAATTATTCGGAAGCTTGTAATCTTCTTAAACAATGTCTCCACGAGGACCCTGAACATATCTTAGCGCACAAAGAGCTGGCCTTTATACAGAAGCAAACGGGTGATTTAAAAGGAGCTCTTTACCACCGGCAAGAAGTGAAACGTTTAAATCCATCCGATAAGATCAACAGGTTCAACCTTTCAGGCATACTTGCTCTAGTTGGGGAAAAAGAGGATGCGATACGGGAGGTTCAAGAACTCCTGGCAATGGACCCTAATGATCCCAGTTTTCTGGAGCTTAAGAAGATTATTTTAAATAACTTCTAAGCAATCCAGTATCCGTGAACAGAATGCTATTGTTCATCCTCGCCTCCATTATCTTAGGAATATCCTACTGCGCCCCTCCCGGGGTGGTGACCGCCGAAGCCATCCGGCGCGGCCTGGTGCGCGGCTATTGGGCCGCCCTGTGGGTCGAGCTCGGCTCGCTCATTGGAGATGCAGTTTGGGCGGCGGGAGCCCTATTGGGGTTCGCCCTGCTCCTGCAGCAGCCCCTGCTGCGGGTTGGGCTGGGCAGCCTGGGGGTGGGTCTGCTCTTTTACCTGGCGCTGATCGCCTTCCGCGATGCCCGGCGCGGAGAGCTGCCCCAGGCAAAAACGCTCCGGACGGAGCAGGATTTCTCGACGGGCGTCTTCTTATCGCTGACCAATCCCTTCGCCATCGCCTTTTGGCTGGGTGTGGGCGGGACGACGGTGACAACCTTCTTCGCAGAGCCGCAGGTGGTTCACTACCTGGTCTACTTAGCCTCCTTCCTGCTGGGAGGCCTGCTGTGGGCTTTTTTCCTGGCGGGCCTCATCGCCTGGGGGCAGCAGTTTATGAATATCCGGTTTTTCCGCGTCGTCAACGTCCTGTGTGGGATCAGTTTTGTGTATTTTGGGATGCGCCTGCTGCTGCAAATTTTTGCCGGAATATGGTTAAATTAGGATAAATATGAATCTCTCCCAAAGCAGCAAAGATGTTTTTCGCAGCCAGACCAACCGCCTGTTGGGGTATCCTCCCAAGGGCGCGCCTCTTGATCATCAACGCCGACGACCTGGGGATGTGCCAGGCGGTCAACGCAGCCATCTTTGGCACGCTGCTGGAGGGCTTGGCCCGCTCGACCAGCCTGATGGTGCCCTGCCCCTGGGCTGCGCATGCCATGCAGTTCCTGCACCTCCACCCCGAGCTCTCCTTCGGCGTTCACCTCACCGTCATCGGCAACTCGCCCGCTTATCCCTGGCGGCCTGTCTCTTCGGTGGAGAAAATCCCCTCCCTGGTCAATGAAAGCGGTTATTTCTACACCTGGGAGCACATGGCAGAGCTGCTGGCACACGCCCAACTGGAACACCTGGAGACCGAATTTCGAGCGCAGATCGAAGCCGTGCTCTCCGCCGGCCTCCAACCCGCCCACCTGGATTGGCATTCCCTGCGCTTCGGGGTTAGGACCGATATCCCGGACCTGATGACCGGGCTGGCGAAAGAATACGGCCTGGCGCTGCGCGTGCGCGGCCGAGACTGGACTGACAAGGTGCACAGCCAGGGACTGCCCGCCAACGACTACGATTTTCTCGACAGCTCCGGCTTCTCCCCAGCCGAGAAAGCGACCCGCTTTCTCGAGCTGCTTCGTGTCCTGCCGCCCGGCTTGAACGAGTGGGCGCTGCATCCCGGTCTGGATGGCCCAGAGCTGCAGGGCATCGAGCACGCGGTCAGCCTGGTTCGCCAGGCAGACTATGATATTCTGATGTCACAAGCGGCCAAAGATGTCGTAGAATCAGAAGGCATTCGTATTAATCGATTATCGAGCTTTGCAGGCCGTCTGGAGAGGCCAGTGAACAACCCATCTCTCCCATCCCCAGAACAATCTCTGGCCCGCGGCATGCGCCGGTTCGAACAGCGCATCGCCCACTGTGAAACCCTCAACCGCGGCTTCTTCTGGGCGCGCGTCATCGTATTTTTCGCGGGTATCCTGCTCACCTGGGGGGCGGCGCTGTTTTTAGGTTCTGGGGCAGGCGCAGCCGTTTTTGTGGCGGCGTTTTTATTGTTCATGGTCGTGGTAATCTTGCACAGGCGTTTGGAGCGCTGGAATGAGAAGTTCCACATCATGCAGGCCCTGTACGCCGAACAGCTGGCACGCCTGAACCTCGATTGGAACCACATCCCCACCCCGGCCGCCGCCTCCGCTCCTTCATCACCGCTGGAGCTTGATCTCGACCTGACCGGACCGCGCTCGCTGCACCACCTGATCGACAGGGCTGTTTCGACTCAGGGCAGCGCCCGCCTGGCCGGGTGGCTGTCTGCCGGCGTGCCAGATTGCGAAAGAATAGCCTCCCGCCAGGAGGTGGTGCGTGAGCTGAAAGACCTGCCGCGTTTCTGCAGCCGCCTGCTGCTGACCTTCCGCCAGCTCACCGCGCAGCCGCTCGATGCCGCCAACCTGCTCGACTGGTTAAAAATCCCCGTCCCTGAGACTGCCCTGCGCCGGGTGCTGCCCTGGGGCACCCTGCTGGCCTTCGTCAATATCAGCTTGTTTATCCTGAATGTGATCGGAGCGCTGCCTCCCATTTGGCTGCTTTCGGCCCTGGCCTACGCAGCGCTATACTTTTTCAACCAGGGCATGATCAACGAATTTATGCAGGGGGTGGTCCGGCTGGATGGCGAGCTGGACAAATTTCAACCGCTGCTGTACTTCATCGAACGCTACCCTTATGGCAAAGCACGGCACCTGGCAGGCTTGTGCGCCCCCTTCATCCAGGCAGCAAGCCGCCCAAGCCGCCTGCTGCGCCAGGTAAAATGGGCTTCGGCGGCCGTCGGTCTGCGCATGAACCCGGTGATGGGGCTGCTGCTCAACATCCTGATGCCGTGGGATTTTTGGGCTGCCTGGCTGGCTGCCCGCCAAAAAAAGCGCATGGACAGCCTGCTGCCTGCCTGGCTGGATGCGTTCCACGAGTTGGAGGCGCTGGTCTCGCTAGGAATGTTTGCGGCGCAGAACCCGGCCTTTGCCTTCCCGCAGGTTGCACCTATACGCATGCCAGCCACTAGTGAGGAAGATCCGCCAAAATCATCGGCCCCCTCCTCGGATGCCGCTCTCAAGCAGGCTTCACTAACTGCCCTGTTCGAGGCGTGCCAATTGGGTCATCCGCTGCTGCCCCCAACCGGCAGGGTGTGCAACGACTTCACCTGCCAATCCCTGGGCGTCTTGAACCTGATCACCGGCTCGAATATGGCCGGGAAAAGCACCTTTATCCGCACGGTGGGTGTGAACTTGTGCCTGGCATACGCGGGTGGACCCGTGTGCGCCTCTTCTTTCAAGTCAGCCCCCTTCCGCCTGTACACCTGCATCCGCCTCAGTGATTCGCTCGGGGATGGCTTTTCGTATTTCTACGCCGAGGTCAAACGCCTGAAAGGGCTTTTGGACGCCATCCGCATCCCCGACCTGCAGACCCAGGCCGTTGCGTCTGCGCCGGGTATCTCAACCGAGCTGCCGCTGCTCTACCTGATCGATGAGATTTTTCGCGGCACGAACAATCGTGAGCGTTTCTTGGGCAGCCGCGCCTTTATTAAGAAACTGCTTGGAGCCCCAGCCCTGGGGTTCATCGCCACCCACGATCTCGAGCTGGCAAAGCTTGCCGATACACACCCGCACGTGCGCAATTACCACTTCCGCGACGAGGTTAGCGGTGGCATACTGGCCTTTGATTATAAAATCCGCCCGGGGGTCAGCACCACCACCAACGCCTTAAGAATTATGGCCATGCAAGGGCTGCCGGTGGAAGAAGATTGGGAAGTGTAAAAGTCACATTAGGAGTTACCCATGTCCCTCGACCGTGATCGCCTGCAAGCCATCCTCAATCAAAAGCTTTCCTACTACAGCCGGCCTGACATCCGCAATGATGCGCGTCTGAATTTCTTCACAGGTGAGATCCTCGCCAGAGAGCTGAATTCCAGCATGCGCGTGCTGGATGTCGGCTGCGGCAGCGGCAGCAGCCTGCTGGAGCTCAGCGAGCGGTTTGCATCTGGCGTAGGGATTGACAATGATCCCGAACATATCCGCCTGGCGCAGGAGGAAAAACGCGCCATGGGAGTGGAGAATGTCGACTTCTATCTCATGGAATTCCCCACCCAGACAGATCCACTCAGGCGCGCCTCCTTCGATGTGGTCTTCTCAAACCTGGGACCTGTCGGCGATTCTCCGGCCAGAATCCAGGCCGCCCTGGATCTGCTCAAGCCTGATGGGCTGCTGCTCTGCACTGAGATTGGCGAGCTGCACCAGCCGGAAACGGAGGAGCTTTTTGGCACGCCGGTTCACGGCAACCAGGTGATCCATGTCGGCGAACGGCTGCGCATGTGGATGGTTGAGTGTGGCGTGGAGGTTCGCTTATGCGCCGATATGGTGGCGAAGTGGTGCTACAAGGATATTTACGATTGGTTCTATTACCAGTGCTCGATCTGGACCTGGTGCGGCATCCCCCTGCCCGCCCCGGGTGACCCCCGCCTCGAGCTCTTTGCGCAGCGCAATACCAATGCAAATGGCGAGATCGAGACCACGCACCATGTCGCCCTGGTGGGAGGGGTGAAGGGAGCCAAGGAATGATCTATGGAAAGGAGGCTTCAAGCTGGCGAGATCTTGAGTTATTTTTTGTAGAATTCATCACATTTTCATGCTAGAATCCAGGTATGAAAGTCCGTGATGTTATCAAGTTGATTGAAGCAGATGGATGGTATTTGGTAGCCACCAAAGGCAGTCATCGACAGTACAAACATCCAACAAAACCCGGTCGAGTGACAATTGCTGGCCATCTAAGCCACGATTTGGCACCAGGTACACTTGATAGCATAATGAAACAATCTCAGCTAAAAAATAAATCGTGAGAGAATATTATGTATCGATTTCTTATTATTATCGAAAAAGCCAACAATAACTACTCAGCCTATTGCCCTGATCTACCAGGCTGCATCGCTACTGGCAAAACGCAGGAAGAGACAGCCCGAAATATGCACGAAGCGGTTGCGATGCACATCCAGGGATTACGGGATGATAATTTACCGATCCCAAAGAATGTTGCTCAAGCAGAGTATATTGCAGTTCCGGGTTAACATAGAAATTGACATTACTCCCAATCGCATTAACCCAATTGACCCGGTTGTTTCCTTTATACTCTCTTCATCCTATCAAATCTCCGCGCTCTCCGCTTCTCCGCGGTAAAACAATCTGGCAGATTGATGTAACCGACCATGACTCAAATAATAAAGTATAAGAACAAATATGATCTTTCATACATCGATACCGGCGAGCCAAGCGGTTATCCGGTCCTCATCCAGCATGGGTTGATTGCCAGCATCGCGGACGTGGATCTCTTTGACCGGCTCATTCGCAACCATGCACGGATCATCAGTATCGCCCGCCCAGGCTATGGCGAATCGACTCCGTACGAGATGCGCAGCTATGCAGCGTGGGGTGAGATTGCTGCCCCGCTGGTCCGTGAGTTAGGGCTGGCTCACTTCGATATCCTGGGGATGTCCTCCGGGGCGCCGTACAGCTACGCCCTCGGTGCTTTTTTCCCTGAGAAAGTAAGGAATATTTACATCTTCAGCGGCATGCCAGCCTTGTTTGACGAAAAGGTCCTGGCAGACTGGCCGTACCCGCCGCTGCGCAGTCAAAGTCTGGCTGAGCTGGAAAACCTGGCGCAGCAGCTCTTTTTTCAGAATTTGTCTGCTGGCGACTTACAGAGAAGCGATATCCGCGACTCCATGAGGAATCACTATTTTGGCGTCGCCCAGGACTTAAAATTGAGATTCATGGACTGGGGCTTCAACCTGTCGGATATAAAAGCCAGAGTATTCATGCGCCACAGCAAAACCGACGATTCTGTGCCTTATCAGACCGCCACCAGGACAACGCAGCTGCTGCCCCACTGCAACCTGGAGCTCACAGAAACGGGTCCCCATTTCTCTAAGGAAGCATTGGATGATTTCATTGAAAGGACGATGGTGAGAAATATTAATACCATCAAGAAATAATCCTGGCCGCTTTTTAGCCATCTCCGCGCTCTCGGCGTCTCTGCGGTGAAGCCTTATTCCTCAACCCCCTGCATGGCGATCTTCCCCCACGCGCACTTCTTTCGCATGCCTACAAGCCATCCCTGGCATAAGGCAGAATCATGGTCACTAAAACCCTCATCAAACCCTGGCGCACGCTGTTAAGATGGTTCTGCATGGCAAGCTCTGCCCCTTGAGAATCACCGTTAATCACTGCCATGACAATTTGCTCGTGTTCATCGGTGGCTTCATCGAGGCGCCCCCGGAGGTTGATAAACCCCCTGCGCATACGATGCCATTGATCATTTAAATGCTTGATGATTCTCTCAGCCCGCTCATTTTGCGCCATCATATAGAGTAAGTGATGAATCAAAGAATCCATTTCCATCCAGGCGGTGACATCATCGTTCAAGGAAGCCTGGCGCATTTGGAGTAAATAGTTTCGCAGCATTTGGTGATGTTCTTCGCTCCGATCCAAGGCTGCTTTTTTAGCCACCAAACCCTCTATTTCGCACTTCAAGTCGAAAATATCCTCAATGTCCTTGATGGTCAGCGCATAAATCCGCCAACCTCGCCGTGCTTCAGGGATGAGGAAGCCTTCCATTTCAAGACGCTGAAAAGCTTCTCGGGCTGGTGTACGGCTGATTTTTAGCTCATTCGCAACTTGAGAATCTGTAATGAAATCACCTGGCCGGTATTCCATCGAAATGATTTTTTTCCAAACATAATCATATACTTGCTGTCTGTAGGTATCATTTGTGCTCATTGGCTTTCCACCTGTGCTTTTTTAGGCTTGTTTTTAGATAAATTATCCATGATCCAAAAACGGAGTGATTATACTTGAAGAAACTTAGAAATTTTCTTACAGGATTTATCGGATCATTAATGAGTATGGATCATTTCAAAAATGAACCCTACCAATAGGTAAAAGGCATTTTTTTTATGGGATGGTTATTCCGCGCAAACTGCGGAGGCAGGTTTATGCTTTGCCCCCAGATACCGCGCGCCAGCTCGGTATAAAACAGGTAGTTTTCATAGGGCACATCCGGCGGCACACGGTGGTCTGGGAAGGGGATATAGCCGCCCTCTTCAACGATCGGCGCCAGGCGGTGCACCTCAGCTTCAATCTCCTTCTTACCCTGAGAGAGGATATGTTTATCAAAACCGCCCATCATCAGCAAGTCTTTTCCGAATTGCCTTCGGAAAGAAACCGGATCCCCACCCCATGTACCCACTTCAATTGGGTACATACAATTAATCCCCGCTTCAAGCCATAATGGCAGCAAGGCGTCGATCTTGCCATCGCAATCCAAATAAATAACATCCACGCCATGCTTCCTGGCCAGGTCGGAGATGCGCCGGTAATGGGGCACCAGGTATTTCTTGAACTGCTTCGGGCTCATGAGGGGGCCGCGGTTATACGCCATATCTTCCCACATGGAAATCGCCTCGAATTGTCCACCTGTGGAGAATATTTTCGCCAAAACGCCTACGATACAGTCCGCCACTGTGTTGACCATTTCATCAAACCAGGCAGGATCATCGTAAAGGACCAGAGAGAGGTTTTCCATACCCATCCAATTGCGCAGCCAGCCATACAGGCTGCCGCCTGGAAGGATGATCGGATAGGGCCGCTGGGGATCCTTCCATTCTTTTATCCGTTCGTCCCAGTCTGGCGGGTATCGCAGAGGTCGATCAGGGTCAAGTCGAGGCAGGTAATACTTCTTCCAGCTTTCCCGATCCTTCAGCAGGTAAGCGATGGGATGAGGGATTGACGCATACTGCTTCTGGCGTTTGACCCGGACACCATCACGCTGCTGTAAGATCCAGGCATCCTCCAAATCTTCGAGGATCTTCTTTTTGAAAGCCGGGGATAGCCCATCCCGCACCCAGGTGACATGCACATTATCGAGTGAATAGTCGAAACCGAAGTAGGCATCTTCGTTTCGCCGGTTCACCCAACGCGGCAAACCCTGGCTGTGCCAACCCGGCAGGGTATCCACCCAAAAATTAAAGTCGAGCAGGGGCACCCGGTCCCGCCGCTGGTAATGCATCGTGGCAGAAAAACGCTGCCGGTCATTCAATACAGGTTCTTCCATGGAATTAGCTGGTCTCCATCTTCACAGGTTGTCTGGTTTGCGCCGACTGGGTGATGGCCAGGGCAAGGTCTAAGGATAGGGCGCCTTCCCGGATCGGGGTGCGCGTGGTTCCATGCGTGGCAATCGCCTGGTATAAATCCATGATTTCGCGAAGGTAAACATTTTCTTCGGAGGCAATCATCTCCGTGGAAATCTCCTGACCTGCAGTGTACGTGAAAGCAGCATGGTTCGCATCACTAAATTCGGCGGTCAGTTTCTGGGTAACCACATGGTAATCGTTGATCCATTTGCCGGGGATGGCATTGTTGGTGGCGAAGATCACGCCGATCCCCCCTTCTTTGAATTCCATGACCGATCCAGATGTATCCTCAATGGTATAGTTTTCAACACTTTTATGGAAGAGATTGTTCTGGATGCTGAAGACTGTCTGGGGTTCGCCCATCAAGTAGCGCATTAAATCCACCATATGGATGACCTGCTCGGTGATTTGACCCCCGCTTTTTGCGCGGTCACGCCACCAGGGGGCATGCAGGGAGTTGCAGAAATAACGCGCACTCATCAATCCCACCTGTCCGGCAGACCCATCCTCGATCATGGCCTTCAGTTTTTCGATGGCAGCGCCAAAACGGAACATGAACCCCACTTGCGATTTAACGCCAGCTTTATCGACTGCTTTTACCATTTTCCAGGCATGCTCGCTCGTCAGGGCAATGGGTTTTTCGATCAAAATGTTCACCTTGTGATGCGCGGCGGCTTCGACTTCATCCGAGTGTCCAAAGGGAGGCAGGCAGATCAATACCAGATCCAAAGGGGTTTGATCGAACATCTGATGGTAGTCGGTATAAATCTTTGCTTTTCCACCGGAATATTTTTCAGCATATTGACCAGCGTTCTCAGCCACAATATCGCAGAAAGCCGCCATCTCAAATTTCTCTGGCATCGACACCAGGTTGGTGAGATGCTTATTAGCAAATTTTCCGCAGCCAATTAATCCAGTGCGCAGTTTAGCCATGGTGACTCCCATCTTGTGTAAAATCAATCACAACTTGTAATGCCTGGTCAGAATGTTCATCCAACAATTGGTAAGCCTCTGCTACCTGTTCCAGCGGAAACTGATGCGTGATCAACGGTCTGAAATTCAGGGTCCCCTCCGCCTGCAGTTCGATCCCGCGTGTCGCGCCATCCGATCGACATTCCAGCGATTGGATAGCTCTGGTGAAACCCCAGAAATTTGGGAGCAAATGACATTGATGCGGTTATGGTGGAATTCCTCTCCTAAGATTAAAGATTGTCCCCCACCTTGATAGAAACCCTGGGAGATCACTTTTCCTGAGTAAACCACGCTGCGGATGGCTTCATGCAGCGCCGCATAAGAGCCGCTCACCTCAAAGACGACATCCGCGCCTTTGTGATTGGTAAGCTCTTTGATCCTTTCGGCAACCTGACCCTGCCTGCCGTCCAACCCAACATCCACCCAGCCTTGATCTTTACCCAATTCAAGGCGGGCAGGGAGCATATCAATTCCGATGACCCTCGCGCCAGAACGCTTTGCCATCTGTGCGCACATCTGTCCCGGCACACCCAGGCCAAAAATAGCTACCGTCTCACCCAGGCGGATGGCAGCATCCAGGATGCCGTTGTAAGCGATGGCTGTCATTTGAGAAAATATGCCCAGGATCGGGTCAAGACCGGCTGGGACCAGGCGGTTAGCCGCGTAATCTTCACTGACAATATGGTGCGTGCGGTGCTGCCAGGTGCCATAGATGATATCCCCGGTTTTGACCTTTTCGACGGCACTGCCCAGCTCAATCACTGTGCCACATTCCTCATACCCCGAGCCGTAGATCGGGTAAGTTTTAGAGGTAGCCCCAACCCCGGGCAAGAAAAGGCGGTCAGTTTCATTCCATAATTTATGCAGGTAAACATTGCTGCCTCGATAATGGGTCAGCTCAGTTCCGGCGCTGATCCCTGAAAATAAGGTTTTCAGGCGTACTTCATTTGGTTGGATTTTACGGTCTTCATATTCGGTAACCCCCACTTGCTTTGGTCCGAAAAAAGTCACCACTTTTCCCATTTTATGTCTCCACTAGTCCAGCATGAAAAAAGGTTTTTTTAGAAAAGCATACAATCGGTTCTCTCACCCGTATGTATAAAGCCAACGAGATATTTATAAATATACTCTAATGGCTGTTTATATTATACGCTATTTAGTATTCTAGTCAATAGATGATAGTTTATAATAATACCTAAAACTAATTTAAGATATATTATATATTGACTTAAGGATTAAATTTAGGTATACTATTTTTTGTAATATCTCTTCTATTTATATATCGACAAGATGCATTTTCTTTTTCAGAGAAAGTTAGGCTGTAAACTTGTCAATCACCCCTCGTACAAGAGTTCTTCAATGCCTCAATCATCAAGAATCGGATATTGTGCCTTATCACATTCCGATCGATTTGGAATGCATGCATGTATTGGAGGGTGAGGCAGAAGCGACCCAATATTTATTACAGAATTTTGACAACCACCTGCCCTACTGGTTAATTGAATCAGAGAAGCATTGGATCGAGCCAGGGGTATATTCGGATGATTTCGGCTGTATTTGGAAAGAGCTGGAGCATGTCCCTCACCTGATCCATCCCCCACTCAGAGAGCCGGAGTTGATTGGATATCAGCTTCCCAACCTGGACCATGAAAAATACTTTTCGGGTGTTGAGGATTTCTTTGACTCCACCCAGGACCATTACAGGCTGTGCTGCCTGGCATTAGGATTTTTTGACCGAGGTTGGGCTTTACGGGGGTTCGAAAATTTTCTATCGGATGTTGTGCTAAACCGTAAGTTTGTCGAAGAGCTGCTGGATCGGTTGGTAACGATGTATTTCCGGCTAATCGATCAGATCGCCCAGCACCCCTTTGATGGCATCCGCTTTGCAGATGATTGGGGCTACCAGCGCGGTGTTACCATCGGCGCAAACCGTTGGCGTAATTTGTTCATGCCTGGTCTGAAGGCGATATTTGATTATGCCCATCAGAAAGGTTTAACCGTCATGGTCCATTCGGACGGCGATTTGACTGAAATTATTCCCGATCTTATCCAACTCGGGGTGCAGATATTAAATCCAATTCAACCCGAATGTATGGATATCCTTTGGCTGAAGAAAGAGTATGGCGACCATATCTGTTTCAATGGTGGGATCAGCAGCCAATCGACCATCCCTTGGGGAACGCCGAGACAAATCCAAAAAGAGGTCAGTGCCTGCCTCAAATATTTGGGAAAGGACGGTGGATATATTATTGGTCCAACCAAGTCATTAACCACGGATGTGCCGTTAGAGAACTGTCTGGCGGTGCTGACCTCGATCTTGAACCAGCCTTATCAATCCAAAGGATATGTTAGCCCAGAAAGAATGCCGGAGCGGGTTCAGGCTTTATGGTCAGTTTACAGTAAATTTCATGAATAACGATAAATCGGTATCGAGTACATTTTACATAAACAGAAGGAGGCAGTTGATCAAACCACCCAATCGCATTCCCTCACTCACATAACCAATCAAATCAAGAAACAAGTATAAAATAAACGGAGGATTATAATGAAGAGCAAGTTTGTGGTAAACAGAACAACAAGCCGGCGTGAAATGCTCAAATTGATGGGACTGGGAACTGCCGCTGCATTCCTGGCAGGTTGTACCCCTCAAGCCACCGAGACTGCAGCCCCAGCAGCACCCACCGCGGTGCCCCCAACGGAAGCGCCCAAGGAAGTGACGTTACGGTACCAGAACCATTGGACCAAGGAAACGGATGCCCATTACAATGGGATGATGTGGCTTTACGAGGAATTCGCGAAAGCATACCCCTACATCAAAATCGATAATATCCTCAACCCTGACAGCACGGAATCCTTCAAAAAGATCATGGCCGACTGCGCTGCAGGAGACTGCCCGGAGATCATCCACGAAGGCAATGCGGATATGTGGAATGCAGGGTACCTTCTCGACTTAGCACCCTACCTCGATGCAGACCCTGACTGGAAGAAGCTTTTCATCCCCAGCACTTTCTTCACCTCTGGTGCTGCCACTTATGGTCTGTGCGCTGAATTCTCGCCCTTGCCAACCATCTGGAATACGCGCATCCTCGAAGCCGCGGGTGTGAGCGATCTTCCAAAAACCTGGGATGAGTTTATGACCGTTTGCGAGAAAGTGAAAACATACGGCAAGTTACCCACCTCCTGGGAAGTCGGTGGCTCGCACCAGTGGCACAACATCATCGCCAGCCAACCCGGCGGGTTGGATGCCATTGCAGCCAACCAGTTTGATGCGCCGCAGATGAAAGAAGCCTTCTCACGCTTGAAGACCTTTGTCGATAACAAGTGGCTGCCTGAAAACGAGCTTGAGATCACCTGGCAAGAATCGATTGCGTTTTTCGTAGCTGAGGAAACGGCATTCTATCTGGATGGCGCCTGGACAATCAACAACAATATTTACTCTGAGGGTGCGGCCCCTGACTTGCGCGATTATGTCAAATATGTGCCCTATCCCTCGGTCAGCGACAATGGCAGTACCGTCGAACTGAAGGTGGGGACCCCCCTGGCCCTCTCTGCCGAGCTAAAAGATGACCCTGATATGTTGGATGGCGCCATCAAGTTCTTTAAGTTCTGGTTCAGCGAAGAAGGCGCCAAACAGTGGGTCCTGCTCTGCTCGTCACCAATGGGCATCGAAGTCGACTTATCTACCCTGGAGGGCGTTGATCCTAGCCTGCTTGCACACCTGAGCGCTCAGAATGACGCACAGACCGTGTATTCCTTGCCGGTAACTCCCGCCACGGTTGAACGTGGCTGGGATGATTGCCAGTCTGGCCTGGATACCTTGTTGGCAGGCGGGAGCGTGGATGACGCCATGGCCACCTACCAAACTGAAATGTCCAAATATGCTGCGTAGCATATAAATCATATCGTCAAGAAAACTGGCAGCCGGATCAATCTCCGGCTGCCAGTAAAACAGGTAATCAACGCTTATGCCATCTTCTAAAAAGCCAGCCACTGCGCAATATGGAAGCCCTCTGGGGATCTTTCTATTCTTGCTGCCCGGGGTGGGAGCCTATACGCTCTTCATGCTTTATCCCAGCTTGCTGTCCCTGTTTTACAGTGTCCTAGAATGGCAGGGCGGCCCTCTCAACAAAGCGCCATTTGTAGGATTAGATAATTTTCTCCGCATGGTTAACGACCCATACATCCGGATGGCAATTAGCAACAACCTCAGGATGCTGACCCTGAACTGGGCTTTCCAATTACCCATCGCCTTAATGCTGGCTTACCTGCTCAGCCGGTTAAGGCGGGGCGTGACCTTCTATCGTTTTCTCTTTTACATTCCGGTTATTCTGCCGGTGGCCACCATGGCACTGTTGTGGCGCTTTATTTTCTCCGGCAATCAGTACGGGCTGCTGAATAATCTTCTGGTAAGGATGAACCTTGAACATCTGATCCGCCCATGGTTGAGCGGGAATGGCATCGTTCAATGGACGACCAGCTTCCCAGGTGCGTATGATTCGATCGGTTTTTTTATCATTATTTTCCTGGCCGGGCTGGTGGGGATTCCAGAAGAGCAGTACGAAGCCTCCGGAATCGATGGGGCCAGCAGCTGGCAGCAGTTCCTATTTATCACAATTCCCAATATGCGCGGGGTTTATATTTACGCCATGATCCTTGCCCTGCAGGCAGCCCTGGGCGGATTTATTTTTCCACTGCTGATGACAAAAGGTGGTCCGCTGCATTTAAGCGAAACGCTCATTTCATATTCCTTGTATTTGCTGTGGGAGAAAAAGATCTGGGGATATGGCAGCGCCGTTGCCACATTTTCTTTCCTGCTGGGCATCATTGCCACAGCCCTGGTATGGAAATTTGGCCGGCGTGGGCAGGAACCTTTGAATTAAGTATTGGATGATATGCATAGGTTAAATTTATGAATAACCCTGAAACACAGGCAGTTAAGAAACCCGGGATCAGCTGGAAACGTGAGATCGATCAAATTCCCATGCACATCCCATTGTTCGTGTGGAGTGTGATCTGCATCTTTCCATTGATCTGGATAATCATGACTTCTCTCAAATCGACGCCGGAGTTATATCGCGATCCGTTTGCATTCCCGGTAGCGCTCAAATGGAGCAACTACGTCGAAGCCTGGGTGTATGCCAAAATGGGGGTCTATTTCATAAACTCCATCGTGATTACGTTGTTATCGACCGTCATGGTTTTGTTCATGGCTTCCACCTCCGCATTCATCCTGGCTCGTTTTGAATTTCCCTTTAAAAATATTATCTGGGCTTACATTCTGTTCGGTTTTCTCATCCCCCATTCCATCCTGCTGATACCGCTGGCAATTTTCACCCGCAAGCTGGGTATCTACAACAGCCTGTTCGGGCTGGCGATCATCTACAGCGCGGTGGCGATCCCCTGGAACACCTTCTTCCTGCGCGCCTTCATGGAGACCATCCCCAAGGAGCTTGAAGAGGCTGCCATTCTGGATGGAGCGGGGATGTGGGGGGTTTTCTGGAATGTCATGATCCCCCTGTCGCAGCCTGCCATCGCCACCCTGACAATCTTTCATGTCCTTTTTGCCTGGGGTGAGTATATCCTTGCGTTGGTATTGACCGGCACAACCGCCTCGCGCACGCTTCCGGTGGGGATCAGCCTGCTGGAAGGTCATTTCACATCCAACGAACCTGGCGTGGCGGCTGGAATGGTGATCACCATCGTTCCAGTGATCCTTGCTTTTGCTTTCCTGCAGCGCTTTGTGATTAAGGGGATCACGGCTGGGGCGATCAAAGCCTGATCGGAGGCTCAAGGAGATTCCCACAATGTCTAATTTTCAACACATCGAGTTATCCGCCCGATATTTCCGTTTTTTTCCAGGCGATGCTCCCCTTGGAGAAACCTTCAAGACTATTTACCTGCAACCTGAGGAAACCGCCCTTTTGCTGATCGACACCTATCACGCCGCAGAAACCAGCCTGGGAAGTGATCTGGTCAACTCCCGCTGGGATCAGGAATTTAAGAAGATCGTGGATCAGTGCCTGGTGCCGCTGATTGCCAGCGCGCGCAAGATTGACCTGCCGGTGATCTACGTATGCAATTCCAGCCCACGCGTGGAGATCTTACGCTCTGCTTTTGGCAAGCGGCTGGGTGAGTCGCTGGGCTTTGATCCAACCGTCGATTTTCGTGAACCGGATGTCAACCCGCACGAGTTCGACCAGGGTGATCTGATCCAGCTGTTCATCCCTACGCAAATCCAACCCAAACCAGGCGATTACTTCATCCGTAAACACACCTATAACGGTTTCTTTGAGACCCGCCTCGACAGCCTGCTGCGAAACCTGGGGATTCGCAACCTGATCATTGCCGGATTCTCTGAGGATGTTTGCGTTATGTTCACCCTGGCGAACGCGGTATTCCTTGGCTATCAAACGATCCTCATTCGAGATGGAACCCTGGCGACAGAGCTGCCGGAAGAGGCGGAAAGCTTCAAGCACACCCAAAGGACGACCCAATGGATCGAAAGCTTCCTGGGACCTTCTTCCACTTCGCAGGATTTCATTAAGGCAGTCAACTATTGTTTATTGAACACCTAACCAACCTCAGAAAGGATGTCAAGTATGGCAATCTCCTCCAACCGAGAAAAAATCTGCCTGGATGGTGCATGGTCTTTCGTATTCGACCAGACTGGAGAAGGCATAAACCTGGGTTGGAATGGAGCCGATTACCCGGAAAACCAGGCAGAGCGCATGACCGTGCCCGGGTTATGGAACCTCACCCACCCGGGAGCAGACGGGGTTGGCTTTTATAAAACCGAAATCAACCTCCCAACCAACTGGCAGGACCAGAGGGTCGAGCTGGTCTTTGAAGGCGTCTCATACCTGACGTCTGTCTGGGTCAATGGAAAATATGTGGGCAGTCATGAGGGGGCTTTCTCGCCATTCCGGTTTGATATCACCTCCCACCTGCGTTGGAACGCGTCCAATCACCTGGTGGTGAGAGCGGCGTCGCTCTCAAAGGACAGGGCGGTAGATGGCATCCTCCTGAAACAGGCGCCGGCAGCCAAGCAAGCCTGGACTTATACCTGCGGCGGAATATGGGGAGAAGTCCATCTGGAGGCGCTCCCAAAACTCGCCATCCGGACAATAAATGTAACGCCGGACCTCCCGGGGCAGAAAATAATCTTGGATCTGCAAGTCCAAAATGCCTATCCCGTGAGCCAACCGGCTGAGCTGAAGCTGTTTATTTCCAATAAAACTGAGCAGGTCCCTGTAGAACAGCCCAAACCGGTGACCTTACCTCCCGGGATCAGCCAGTTACACTATCCAATCCCAATCCCCTCTCCACAACCCTGGACCTGCCAGGACCCGGTGCTTTACCAGCTCCACTGCGAGGTCAGCGATCCTTCATCAGGGAGCATGGATGTCCTGGAGACCCGCTTTGGGATGCGCGAATTCACCGTTAAAGATGGGCAGTTCTTCCTAAATGGAGAGTCAATTTTCTTACGAGGGACCCTGCTGCAGCCCGATTACCCGGCTACCCTGATCTCCCCACCAAGCAAAGAAATGGTCGAGAGGGATGTCCGGCTTGTAAAAGAAGCCGGCTTCAACCTGCTGCGCATCCACCTGCGCCCTGCCTTGCCGGGGCTTTTGGACCTGACCGACGAATTAGGCGTGTTGGTCTATGCAGAGTCCTGCCTGGGTTGGATCCGGGAAAGCCCCCGCATGATGGGGCACGGCTTACGAGAAATCAAAGCCTTGATCGAACGCGACTACAATCACCCATCCGTGGTATTTTGGGGGATTTACAACGAAAACCCGCCAGCAGCCACTTTTAACGGCAGGGAGTTGGCCAGCTATGCACGTTCCCTGGATCCTTCGCGTGTGATCGTTCATAATTCGGGCGGATCGCTGGCGGTCGACCAGGATTTTGGCTGGATCGAGCGCTCCTGGGTCCTGCCCGCCAACGAGGCTGACTACCAGCGGGTGATGGACATCCACCTTTACCTGGGTTGCTACCTCGCCAAACCAACCCACCAGTGGCTGCAATCGGTGGGATCGAAAACCATCTCCTCCCAGGTTCTTTTTACCGGCGGTTATGGGTCGAAAGCCGCTTTGGAAGAGTTTGACCGGGAGATGGCAACCTACCAGGGGAAAGTATTCGTCTCTGAGATCGGGTGCGGTGCTTTCAATAACATAGATCAAACCGTAGCGGGATTCCAAGGGAAAGAAAACCTGGTGGACGCGCGGGAGGTGATCAACCTGCGCGACCAGCTTTACAACGGGTTTGATCAGCACCACCTGGAACAAGTGTTTGGTTCCGTCCCGGGTTTGTTAGAGCAGTCACAGGCAATGCAGAGCCAGGGGATCATGCGCCAGGTCAGCTCGTTATTGCGAAACCCGCAAATCTCTGGCTATATCGTTACGCAGCTCAATGACATGGCCTGGGAATTAGAGGCGGGCATCCTGGATATGTGGCGCAACCCCAAGCCAGCCTATGCGGCCTTGAAGCGGCTCAACCAGCCATTTTGCTTGGTGACCTCACCCAAGGAACTCGCCCTCTTTACTGGCAACCGGACGCAGGTGGACCTCACCCAGATCAACCAACTCCCCTTGGGAGGTGAGGAGCAGATCGAGGTCTCGATCCAGGACAGCTCAGGCGCCGTCATCAGCCGCCACACCATGCAACCAGTAATTTCAACAGGGATCCACCCCCTCGAAAGCATCCCATTCACGGCTGGCGATCACCCAGATACTTACCATATCCACTGCCGGTTGAAGCGAGGGTCGACAACCCTGGCTGAGGCAGAAGAAACCATCCACTGCCTGCCAAAGATCGATCTGGAGGAGCTCACCGCAGATAACCAGGTGGTCATCGTCAGAGAGCCAGCCAAGCTTTCTGGCGAAGAATGGTCTAGTGTGCTTGAGAGAGCGAACCATGGTCAGCCGGTGATCATCGGGGCACTGCGCCCAGAGGACGAAGTTGCCCAAGCAGCGCTTAAGCGTTCTGGCATAACAGTCGAATTACACACTGGATATGGAAGCTGGCTCGGCTGCCACCATTGGCTGCCCAAGTCTGGGCTGACCGACAACCTGCCCTCTGCAGGTGGATTGGCGGGTGAGGCATATTCGGGTATCCTGCCTCGCTATATCTTGACCGAGCTGGGCGGCACGCTGCTGGCTGGCAGCATCCGCTGCTCGCAGGATCCCTACTCTCCAAAATTTATTTCCTGGCGCAGCGATATCGAGCAAGTGTCATTTGGAAAAGGAAAGATCATCTTCTGCCAATACCAAATTTTTGAGCCTGGTTTTCCTAACCCTGTGGCAACCCACCTGGCATACAATTTGCTCAGGTTAGCATCCAGACCATAAAAAAGTACCACCCTCCGGTTTTTGAATTCTTCAAAAATAACCAACCCAAATAGAGACGGATGGACGAATGGCAAAAAAATTAGAGATGGAAGAATTACAAAATTTGGAAAATATGGCTTACCAGATCCGCAGGCTGGCGTTGGAAATGATCTGCTATGGACAGTGGGGGCACCCAGGCGGTTCATTTTCTCTGGCTGAGATCCTGGCAGTTTTATACTTCCATGCCATGAATATAAAACCAGATAAGCCTACCTGGGAGAGTCGCGATCGATTAATCCTTTCCAAGGCACACGGTTCACCCGCTCTATATGCTGCCCTGGCTCTGCGTGGTTATTTCCCAATTGAGAAGCTGTACACCTACTGCGAATTGGATGGCATCCTGGAAGGGCACACGGATATGAAGAGAACCCCTGGTTTGGAAAGCTCAGGGGGACCCTTGGGGATGGGCCTTTCGGTAGCCGCAGGGATCTGCCTGGGTTTAAGGCTGAAGGAGGAACCTCGCGCCCGAGTCTTCTGCATCCTGGGTGATGGAGAAGTCAACGAGGGCAATATCTGGGAAGCAGCCATGGCAGCCGCGCATTACCACCTGGATAATTTGATTGCAATCCTTGATTACAACAAAGTCATGGCAAAAGGCATGGTCAATCAGCTGATGGGGATTGAGCCTTTGACTGCCAAGTGGTCGGCGTTTGGATGGGAAGTCATCGAAGTAGATGGACATGATATCGAGGAATTGGTTCATGCGCTGTACCAGGCGCGCTGGATCAAACCGCATGGAGCGCCCATTGTGATCATCGCCCACACCGTGAAAGGCAGGGGCATCGAAACGGCTGAGTTCAATTATAAGTGGCACACCCAGGCCCCCGATCCACAATTAACAGATACAATGCTGCGCGAGCTCTCCAGGCGCTACAAAAAACCAGAAGAGGGATACAGCCGCATTAATGAACCTGTTAGGAAGGAAACCTTTTATGGCGGAGAATAAATCGGTGAAAAAAATTGAAATGCGGGATGCATTTGGAAATGCCATGGTCGAGGTCGGCCGGCAATATCCGCAAGTGGTCGTATTGGATGCGGACTTGAACACTTCCTCAAAAATTGTCTATTTCAAGAAAGCCTTTCCCGATCGCTTTTTTCAGGTGGGCATTGCTGAGCAGAACCTGTTCGGTATTGCAGCTGGCCTGGCGCTGACTGGGTTTATTCCATTTCCTTCCACCTTCGCTGTCTTTGCTTCCCGCCGGGCGCTTGATCAGATCGCCATATCGATCTGTTATCCAAAACTAAATGTCAAGATCCCCGGATCTTATGTGGGGCTGCCTACCAGCCGGGCTGGGGCCTCTCATAACTGCATTGAAGATATCGCCATCATGCGGGTAATCCCAAACCTGCGCGTGGCAGACCCGGGCGATAACCATGACTTGAGCGCCATCATCCAAACTGCCATTCTGACCGATGGTCCGGTTTACTTCAGGGTCACACGTTTGACTGTGGATGATATTTTTGACGCAGACCATCAATTTGAATGGGGGAAGGGCAGGCTGCTGCGGCGTGGGCAAGATGTCACCCTGTTTGGCACCGGGATGATGACTTCCCTGTGCTTACGCGCCGCAGATCTCTTAGCACAAGATGGGATTGATGCTGAAGTCATTCACCTGGCCTCCATCAAGCCCATTGACCGAGAATTGATCAGCGACTCAGCCGCCCGCACTGGCTGCGCAGTTACAGCAGAAAATGCTTCGGTGGTTGGCGGGTTTGGCAGCGCTGTCCTGGAAGTGCTGGCTGAGACGCATCCGGTGCCACTCCTGCGCATCGGGGTCCAAGACAGTTGGGTCGACAGCGGCGGGATCGATGAGCTGTTCACTTACCACAAGATGCAGCCGATCGATATTGCCGCGGCTGCTCGCCGGGTGGTCGAGATGAAGCAACCTTTTCAAATCTCAAGGAGCAGGTGAGATGGGTTTCCTAGAACACCCCGATCAGTTCTTCTCGCAATATATTACCCTCAGCGGGATAGCCCATCTGGGGCCTGAAAAGCAAGGCCATCCTGCCCTGCTTGGCAAGCGCCTGGGCTTGCTCAACGGCTCGTCTTGGATCACAGCCTGGAGCAATTACTTTGGGAGGCTTTTTCTGCCCGGCGTGCACCTGGTGAATGTGGGCAATGAAGCGATCCAAATGAATTTCATGCAAGCCTACACGAACGGGGAGCCTTGCCCACCCCAAGCCAATATTGACCGGTTTGTGGGCTATGCCAGGGACCTGGTTGAGCTGGCACAGGTGGATGCGGTATTAATTACCTGCTCGACGATGAACCGCAGTTTCCAACAGGTCTCCAGCGCGCTGGAGCCATATGGGGTACCGGTCATCCAGATCGACATGCCCATGATGGAGCAAGCAGTGAGCTACGGCGGAAAGATTCTCGTCATCGCTACCCACGGTCCCACGGTTGCCAGTACCCAGGAGCTTCTTTCTGAAACAGCCCAGAGACAAGGTAAAAAAGTGGCTTATGATGGCTTGACCATCGAAGAAGCCTGGCACAAGCTGGCCGTGGGAGATGTGGCTGGGCACAACCGGGTGCTTGCTGAAGCCATTAAAGCCCAGCCAGCCGGTAAATATGGCTGCGTCGTTTTGGCGCAGCTCTCGATGAGCGCGCTTTTGTTTACTTTTCCTGACCCGCTCGTTGAGTTCAACCTGCCCGTGCTGACCAGCGGTCAATGCGGCTTTGAATATGCAGCCAAAGTTCTCACCGATCTACCCAGCCCAAAAGCCAAATAAACGCAAGCCAGGATTTTCGTTTTTCAAAAGACGATTTGAGGAGCAAAGAAATGAAAGAATCTTACTTCATCCGGGTCACCAGGCAGTCTCCTACAGAATTTTGGATCAACAACCCAACCCGGCTGCAGGCAGACATGGCCATCAGCCATAACGCCACCGGCTGTACGAACAACCCTTCTTATACCCAAAAAATGTTAGATCATCCTGCTGAGTCAGATTATGCACAGCAGGTTTTAGATGGAACCCTGCGCGACTGCGCTGAAGATGACGAAGCCATTGCTGAATTTCAGCGCCGCATGGTGAAGCCCATCGCTGAAAAATTCCTCCCCCTTTATACTCGCACGCACGGAAAACAAGGTTACGTTTCCATCCAGGGGGATCCAATTCGAGAAGATGACCCTGACGTTGTGATCAGAGAAGCTTTAAAGAACCGCATTATTGCTCCGAATATCTGCTGCAAAATCCCCACCACCCATTCTGGGTTATCAGCCATGGAATACCTGGTAGGGAAAGATGTTCCCCTGAATGCCACAGAGATCTTTGGCATCGCCCAGGCGGTTACGTTGATCGAAACCTATCAGCGGGCGGTTAAGAAAACTGGAAAATCACCCATGCTGTACATTTCGCACATTGCCGGTATTTATGACGATCATTTTATCAATGTGGTCCGGGAACAGAACATTGAAATTTCACCAGACCTGCTCGCACAGGCAGGCATGGCCGTGGCGCGAAAACTTTATTCGATCATGGAAGAACGGAAGTATCCGGGGGTGTTCATCGCCGGCGGGGCCCGAAAACTTTACCACTTCACTGAGATGGTCGGCGGCAAGATCTGCTGTACGATCAACTGGGAAGGAACTGCTGACAAATTGCTCGAGCAGGACCCGCCTGTTGTTTACCGCCTGTTTAACCCGGTAGAAAAGTATGTCATCGATGAGCTGATGGAAAAGCTGGTCGATTTCAAACGCGGCTACCTGGAAGATGGGCTGGAAGTGGAAGAGTTCGAGGAATTTGGACCTGTGAAACTTTTTCGGAGTATGTTCATCAACAGCTGGAAGCGTGTCCTGGGAATTATTAAGGACAAGCGAGAAAAACCCTAAGGGTCTCTAAGACCCTTAGGGTTTTTGGATGGGGAAATAGACCGCATAAGATTTATCTCAAATCTCATACAAAGGGATGAAGCGAAGGTTCTGAGCCTGGTCCTGGGTCCGATACCCGATCTTCCAGCGGGTAAACTCACGCTCGTTATCGGGGATGAGGATCGAGGTAGGGTCTTCACCTTTACTGTAGAGCGTCCTTTCGAGGAGGGCTTCACCGGCACTTCGCCTCTCGTCGAAGGTTTTTCCTCCGGTCCTGACCGGCACATTCTCAAGCACCGCCGCCAATACAACTGGACCTTCCATGAAAGCGACCGTCTCCGGCAAATCGGGCATCGGACTGGTCGTGAGGCTGAAGGGCAAGGTGATCCGGACTTGATCCTGGTGCCAGACCCGCTGGATCTGAGCGTAGGTGGATGGGGCTCCTGCGACAGCTTGTTCCTCCCCGTTGACAGCTACCTCCGGGCAAGCGCTAAGCCACCAGGGCAAACGGAATTTGAGCGTAAACGCCAGGGGTTGGGCACAGGCAATCTTTAATACATAAGCGCGGTTGTGGGGCCGGCGATGAGCCTCCGGCTGCGAGTCTTCCGACAGCGTGAGGCTGACAGCGATGCCATTCTTACTCCACTCGAGCTGGCAGGGAATGAACTGTGTAAGCACCAGGCCTTTCTCATCTTCGTAGAAAATATGGTGCGGGTAGACCGAATGCCCCTGGATGAGGGTCCCATGACAGCACCAAAAATCATCGGTCGGGGTCCCCCATTTCTTGACGGACCCAGAGCGCAAGGGTAAGTGGTAAGTCACCATCCCGGTATCCGCATGCTGCTGAGCCAGGGTACCGTTATACAGGTTCCTCTCCCAATAATCATCGTAAGCAGCATCCCCGGTCCAGCGCAGCAAATATTCTGCCAGGCGCATCATATGGTAGACCGTGCAGTATTCCTGCGTTTTATCTCCCAGCCGGGTTGAAAGCTGGCGAGGGGGTATCCAGAACTCCCCATTGTTCTGTCCCCCTGTGCAAAAATACCCGCGTTCGGTAACCGCACAGCGCCAATAAGCCTCGACAATGTCTCGCCAGCGGTCTTCTCCGGTCACCTCCCAGGCGCGCGCCGCCCCGTGAATTTCAGGGATGGTGGTATTGGCGTGCATATTCGTAAGGACGTCTTTGCCAGCAATCAGGGGATCAAAAAACCTGCGCCGATCATAGCGTTTGATCAGCTCATAATGTTCCTTTTCGCCAGTCACTCCATAGAGATCCGCCCAGGCTTCGAGCATGCCACCCGTTTCAATGTCTAAGATATTGTCGAACTGGTCAGGGGTGAACTGGGAGCTCCACCGGCTGAACCAGCGTGCCCACTTCACCAGAATCTCCAGCGCTTGCTGGTTGCCAGTCCAGTGGTACATATCAAAAAGCCCCATCATATTCCGGTGCACCGTACAATGCGGAGCTTGCACCGTTTTCCCGCGTGCCAGCCAATCCAGGTATTTCTCAGGGATCGGACCTGCCCATTCTCCACCGTTCTCTTCCTGGCAGCGCCTCACCTCCGACACAATAAAATCGGCCTTGCCTTTGAGCTCAATATCGCCGGTGGAGGCAATCATGTGGGCCGCCGCCGAGAGCCAGTGCCCCAGGAACTGCCCTCGGATAAAGCAGGTAGGCGATTCCCATCCCCAATGGATATCCTCCGGCTGCTGCATGGGTGCCCACAACCCGGCTTCCAGATAGTGGTTTTGCAGGAGGTTGCGGGTTTGTAGGGTTTGCACGTAGAGCCTGTTCACCTCAAAACGTTTTTTGAAAAGACCCGGGAGCAATCTCACCCGGTGGTTGGTCAAAGGACGGAAAGTACCTGCCATATCTTTCTCAACCTCCGGCATGTTTCAGATGCATGCCCATGAAACCTATGTTGTGAATTGGTTTTATCAAATCAACTTTCAAAAGGGTGACCTCTCACGATTTTGAAGACATACGCAGGCTCGCCCGGCTTTATATTCGCAGGCTGGATCAGCAGGCCCCCGGCTCCCAACGACCACGCCAGGGGCGCCTCGCCTCCTAACAATTGGACGGACTTAATTTCCGAAGGGTACAGGTTTTTGAGCGATTGGATTGTCAGCGGTCCCTTGGGACAGCCCAGGCAAATGGCATAGAGTACCTCGTCCTTGGTTGTGAAGCGGATATCCTGGGCGGTGTACCGTACTTCTTGATCTTCCATAAAATAACCCGCTTTGGTCATCTGGGTCGGACCCTCGCCATAAATCATCCAGGGCGTTGTGCCATAGATGGCCTCACCGTTGACCTCCAGCCATTTCCCCATACCTGCCAGCAGCGCTTTGGATTGTTCTGGAATTTCACCATCCGGTTTCGGACCCACATTCAAAAGCAGGTAACCGTTTTTGCTGACATTGTCAATGAGATAATGGATCAGGGTGCTCAACGGTTTAAATTTCGTGTCTGGGATATAACTCCAACCGTGCCCGTCATCCACGGTGGTATCGGTGATCCAATCGTGGTAGGTCTGGGTTTCGAAGCGACCCAGCTCCAAGTCGACCAAACCGGCGCCGGGGGCAAGATGGTTCCATTTATACGTTAAGGCTACTTCTTGATCTCGCTCAAGCGCCTGATTATAGAAATAAGCCACCATTTCGCGCTTGTAATGCTCCTGGATCCAACGGATGCCGTAGTCGAACCACAGCAAATCTGGGTGATAATTGTCAATGATCTCCTTCGTCTTGCCAAGCCACCCGTCCAGGAATTCCTGGCTGGGCTTGTCTTGAAAGTCCCCTTGCAGTTCCCAATCGCGGGGATTTTTTCTAAAATGAACTTCTGCTGCGCCCATTCCTGGTTGTGGAGCTGGCCATATAAACCTGTAAAACGAGGATCGGATGTATCGAAATCTGGACGCCAATGGGGGTAGTACCACCAATTCTCTGCATGGTGCAGTGCGACCATGAAACGCATGGCTTGCTTGCGGATTGCCTTTTCTAACTCCTGGACGATATTTCGCCTGGGACCCATCTTAACAGCGTTCCAATCGGAGAAACGCGTATCCCACATGGCAAAGCCGTCATGGTGCTCGCCTACCGGCCCGGCAAACTGCGCTCCAGCCTGCTTAAAACATTCAGCCCATTCGTCTGGGTCGAACTTCTCGGCGGTGAACATGGGGATAAAATCTTTATAGCCAAATTTCGAAGGGTGACCGTAGGTTTTTAGGTGATATTCATACTGTGGGGTGCCCTCGAAGTACATATGGTGAGGGTACCAGGTTCCGTTAGGTCCATACGCCGGCACCGAGTACACTCCCCAATGCGCGTAAATGCCAAACTTGGCATCTTTTAACCATTGAGGCGTATGGTAAGTCCTGAGCGAATTCCAGGTAGGCAGGTATTTTGGCTTCACTTGTAATCCTTGGGGTGTAATTTGAATTGTCATGCCTGAGGCGCGGTGGTTTTCCAACGATCGCAGGCCTGGAACGCCTCATACATCCAACGTTTCGATTCAAGCGAAACGCCGATGGCCTCTCCATCGCCATAATCACCCAGGATAAATCCACCTTGCGGAGTTGACCAATATTCAATTAACAATCGCGCTTCTTCTTCGATGTCTTGTTTGCCTTTATAGGGCAAGGTGTGCTGGATATCACACAGGCTTTCAAATGCCACCTTACCAGCAAAGCGCTGGCCGAAGCCTTCTAATCCGAATACGCGCGGCTGCTGCAGGTTCAAGACATCCACCCCAATTTCAATCAAGCCATCCACCACCCCGCTGATCTCACCGCACGAATGCATCCACACGAACCAACCCGCCTGGTGGATGGCATCGAAGATCCGCTTATAGCGTGGTTTAAAAAAGCTGTCCCACATGCGCGGATGGATGATGGTGCGCTGCTCAGTCCCCCAATCGTCGGTGAAATTCAAAGCGTGGATTTGGCCCGGAAAACGGCGGGAGATATTTTGGATAATGGCCAGGTCATAATCGACAATTCGATCTGCCAGCGCTTCAAAGCGCTGGTCACCCGAACCCAGATCCAGCAGGGTATTTGAAAAACCTCTCAGACTGTGCAAGCGCTCAAAGAGCAGCATAAAAATGCCGGTGCAGATAAACTTATCTTCAGTCCCGGAAAAACGTTTTTCCATCCCCGCGTAGAAACCAGGGTTATCCGGATCAGGAAAAGGGAAATGCTCGAGTGCCGACCAATCCGCTAAAGGATGCCCGGTAACCTGTCCCATATTTTTTTCTTCGGTCCGCGACCAGGTGCAGTTCCATTCATCCAGTGTATGGCGCAGGCGTTTATCGCCTACCCCGATCTGGTTCCAGCTGACCCCGGCGACATCGCTGATCCCAAGCGATGGCATCACCACCGGCAGGCGCTCAGGGTTCTGGAATTGGATCGCCCGCCGGACGACTTCATAGGATGTTTGAGCCATTTAGCCTCCCACCACTTCCATGGCGATCTTCCCCCACTCGAACAGCCTGCCCGGGTCGTAGCGCACGGTGCTGATATCCTTCAAGATCAGCTCCAGCGGGCAGCCGTTTGCCTCGCAGAAGTTCTTCGTCGCCAGCAAGTCGCTGCGCACCATTTCCCCGTCGAACGCATCGTAAGCCAGCATGGCTGGGCTGGGCTTGCGCGAGAAGACATAGTCGCCGCCGATCTCCGCTGCGCCGCGGCTCTGGTCAACCCACGGGCTCATCGATACCTTGCGCAAGTTGGGGATCATGCGCACCTGCTTCATCTTCTTATCCAGCGGGTCGCAGCATCCGTAATACACCAGCCCAAAGCGCTCGCAGATGCGGCTGGCATATTCGACCTCATATTCCTGGAACATGCGCGGCGAGACGGTGGAGAACATCTGCGCCAGCCCGAACATCCACATATCCTGGGTGCGCCATTGATGTGGGTCATAACCGGGCTTGGGCAGATCATCGGTGTAGGCCCCCGTGCAGTGGATCAGGCTCTGCGGACCGCTGAGCAAGCCCCCTGCTTGGAGCTGGTCCAGCATGCTCAAGTAGCCTGCCGTCAGGCGCCCCACCAGCGCGTGCATCAGCTCCGGCTTGTCCACCAGCGCATACAGCGCATTCTCCACCCCCATCCAGGTGCTGATCGGGTCCCAAAGGGACAGGTAAGGGTCATATCCCCAGGGACGCACCTCCAGCAGCCCATCGAAGAGTTCATGCGCCACCGCCAGGCGCCGCTCCGTCTCCGCCGGGTCGTGGCTGATCTGCGGAATTTTGACCTTCTGCACGTCTTCCATCGTCTGGAACTGGTTAAGGTAATGGTGCGATACCACATCATTCGTGGGGTCGCTCACCAGGATATCCTCCTCGGTGCCAACCCCGAAGCCGCTGTTGTAGATCGCTTTTGGGATGCAGATGAAAGCTTCCACCACCATATCCACCGGAAAGTGCTGCCACTGGAAGAGCGTGCGGCGCAGGAACTGCTCGTAAGCCTGGCACTCCGGGTCGCTGCAGCGCAGCATCAATGCCTCGTCCACGTTCACCTCGTGCCAGCACACCTGGTCGATCATCACCATCGGGCGCTCCGGCTGCAGGGCATTCAGCCTGCGCCACAGGCGGCGCTTTTCTGCCTGCACTGGTAGGGCGGCGATCTCTGCTACCTGCGCAGCCAGCCTGCGAATTTTCAGAAGATCTTCTTTTTGAGCCATGTTTTCTCCCTTAAAATCCACCATTATATACGAACTCCACGATGTCATTGCGAGGGAGCACAGCGACCGAAGCAATCTCGTATAAAAGATTGCTTCGTCGCACAGATCGCTCCTCGCAATGACATTCAATCAAACAATTCATCGAACAAATCATTCCAGTCGGGATTCAAACTTTCAATCAAATCAATTTTCTTCTGCCGCGAACCACCTTTTATCTGTTTTTCTCGCATAATTGCAGATTGAATATCCGTGCCATATTCATAATAGACCAACTTATGAATTTTATATCTCCTGGTGAAAACGCTTCCATTGCCTGAACGATGCTCCATCACCCTGCGATGAAGGTTGTTGGTAACACCTGTATAAAGAACTGTGTTATGCTCGTTCGTCAGGATATAAACACAATACTGGCGATGATTCATCAAGACTTCTTCTTGATAATTACCACGAGATCACTCTATGACATTGTCATTGCGAGGGAGCGAAGCGACCGAAGCAATCTCGCACTTGTTTGCCATTCTTTGTCACAGCAGTGTCGATTTTTCAAGTCAGACTGCTTCGCTTCGCTCAAAGGGATTGATTCTTAGCGATAAAGCACCTGCAGCATAATATAAGGAAGATTGCTTCGTCGCACAGATCGCTCCTCGCAATGACAAGATGCCTCTTACACCGCGAACACCAGGTTCGGCCGCAAGAAGAACGGCGGCACGATGGCCTGGATATTCCCCAGCGGCAGCACCTCTTCTGGCAGGTCGAAGCCCAGCACCGCTTGCATAAATGTGCGCCGCACCTGGCAGCGCTCGAAGCAGGCCGGGTAGCTGGTTTTAATCTGCTTGCGGAGGGCCTCGTCTACCAGCACGAGCCCGTCTTCCATGCGCGTCGAGAAGTAGACCGGCGAGTCGGGGATCACATCCACCTGGATGGCCATGCCCGAGTGCAGCGGCACCTGCGAGCCCGGGTAGATGGGCGAGCTGAGCCACTCATCCAGGTGGATCAGGTGCCCGGCGTTGAGGAAGATGCCGAACTTCTTAAAGGGCAGGTGATCCTGCACCACATCTGAAAGCTCACCTCCTGCCCGGCCGATAGTCAGCTGGCGGTACCATTCTACCATCACCTCAAAATACGGCCCGGCGAAGCTCGCCACATAGTCCTGGGCAGCCACGGGCAGGTCGGTGGCCGATTCCGCCGTCCAGCCCGCCCGGCAGATGTTGCTGCCCCAGTAGCATACATTGGTGGCGAAAGGATCGCCACGGCGGAGGGGTGCCCCGATCGGGCTCGATAAGCCATACGTCCGGTTAGCGCCTGTCAGCATGGTCATGTGGCAGCCGAAAGGCTCACCATCATACCCCGCCAGCCGCGCCACATCCTGGTCAAGCATGCCTTCTCTCATCCCGAAGAGCATGCGCTTCATCCCCTCCGAAGCCAGCACGTTGGTATATTCAAAATAGGCGATCTCCGCCGCCGAGCAGTAGCTGCGCAGGCCGTAGCCTGGGTGCATAAAGAGATCCGTGACGTTGGTCACGTTCTCCCTGCCCGCCAGCTCCCGCAGGGTATCCGCCAGGTAAGCGGGCAGGTCCAAGGCGTGCAGGCTGTCGGGGTGCTCCCTCTCGGCGAAGTATTTCCAGCCCGAGCAGCCCACTTTTGACCCTTTCTGGATGCCCTCACCGGCGAAGATCTCCCAAATCAGCCGGCTGCTTTCCCGGGGCTGCCCCAGCAGCGAAAAGGTCTGGAAGCGCTCGTGGCCCAAGTCGCCAGCTACGTACAGCGGGCTGACGTCCAGGTAGCCCGAGCACTCGTTGCCGGTTACCAGCAGCGGCTTACCGCTCGGCTCAACGATCAGCAGGGCCTCCTCGAAGCGCGGGTCGAAGCCGGTCAGGTACGCCAGGTTGGCGAAGTGCTCCCGGTCACCATACACCACCAGGTGGGTCAGCCCCTTGGCCTGCATGGCCTGGCGCGCCGCCCCCAGCCTGCCCCGAAATTCCTCCACGCTCGCCGGAGCAGGTCTTTCACCACCGCCGAACTCCGGATATTCGATCTCGATCAGGCGGTGTTTTATGAAGCTTCTCTTCGGCATAAATTATTCCTTTCGTGAAAACTGCAGTTATTCTTCCGTGAAGAAGTAGGTTTCAGGATTGGTGATGGCGGGGTAAGCGACAATCCAGGGGTTGCAAAAGCCGTTCAGCTTGAGCTGCGCGCGGGTGGGGACATTCTCCAGCTTCTTACTGACGATAACGATGCGCGGGGTGTTGCAGACCGTTCCAACGAAAAAAGGACCGTCTTGCATGTGGATCTCATTCATTTCCCAGACAATTTCCATGCGTTTGATCGCGTCTATTTCGATTTTAGCCTTTTCGTAAAGCTGGTGCAGCTTCTCGACAGGCGTGCCCTTATACTGCGGCTCATCCTTCTGCCAGCGGGGAGGCTGCCGCTCCCAAGGTGAGAGGTCCGCCTCGGTGCCTTCCACAGGCGTGCCCTGCACAACCAGCATATTCCCGCATAAAGGGGCCCAATGAGCGGCATCGCTGGGTATCACCCATGACGGATACAGGAGATGGTCTGGTCCATCGCTGACTTCGCCGCCAGTGGTGAAATCCAGCTTGCCAGCCTGCCATGCAGTCGAAAAATCCGCATCCGACATCTGGTTGATGACGATACGGAGCCCCACCTCTTTCCAGTTCTGGGAGGCAATTTCCAAAACATCGATGGTTTCTTTGCGAGCAGCCGCAGCCTGAAAGTCAACTCTCACCTCGAGCGGCGTGCCATCGGGATACTCGCGCCAGCCATCCTCGTCCACATCCTTGACATTGATCTCATCCAGCAGGACCCTGGCTTTTTCAGGATCATAAGCAGCGTAAAGGTCGCGGAACTTGAGGTAATGGGCGCGGGCAGCCTCGTTCAGGTTGAATTCGATGGCTTTCGGTGACAGCGTACCGCCGGTAAGCATGCCGGTCTGGTAATACACGATCTCTTGGATGGTCGGGCGGTCGATCGCAAAGGACATGGCGCGCTTGAATTTGGGATTACGGTACAAGGCGCGCCGTTTATCATCTTTACAATCATAATTCCACATCACCATTTGACCGGTGCCAGAACCGCCATCGTAAAGGCGCACTTCGTAATTACCCTTCTCCTCTGCTTCCTTAAGCGGGGCGATATCCGCCAGGGTTAATTCATAGGTAAAAAGCATATAATCGACAGCACCCTGCATGATTTTGAGCATGAGAATCTGCCGGTCAGCATGGCGCGTCTCATCGATCCCGTCGATAAAGGGAAGCTGGCTGCCCAATGGGTCCACAGCGTAATAATAGGGGTTGCGCTCCCAGGTACAAGAGATATCTGGTTTGAAGGAGGTAAGCAGCCAGGGGTTTAGAGAAGGCATCTCTGGGTTCGTGCTGGAAGAACACATACGATTAAATACTTCGAAATTGGTTTGTTCAGGATTGTAGGTTGGGTGAAACTGTTTGAGGTAGTGCGCTGGAGCGATCCAGCGCGGGCCAATGTCACCATTCACCCACATCGCCAGCCGTTTAGCGGTGAGCGGGGCAGGCACGCTGTACTCGATCTGCAGTGTAACCTCATCGAGCAGGGTGAATTCTGCCATTTGCCCACCGGCTTTGCCGAAGTCGGGAGGCTGCTCGGGACAGTCGGGGTCGAGGACCATATCTTTCCACCAGAACAGCACATCTGCCGTGGTGCAAGGCTGACCATCGGACCATTTGAGTCCTGCGCGCAGGTGAAAAGTCCAAATCTTGTTCTCGGCATCCGCCTCCCAGGTATCGCAGATGCCGGGGGCAATCCCCATGGCGTCATCGATCCAGCGCAGGGGTGAGTGCCCATACATGCACTCGCTGGTCAAATAGCCCTGCCAGGAATGCGAGAACCTCAGGCGCCCTCCATACTGTCCAATGCTATCGAGCGAGGCCAGGGTCAGGGGTACATTGGGCAGCCGCTCTGCGAGCGGGGGGAGCTCGCCAGAGATTACTTTCTCTGCCAGCGCGGGGGCTTCTCGGGCGGCTGCGCTGGCGGGGATTGCGGTGGCAGCTGCCAATGCTTGCGGGATTGGGGTGGGGTTTTCGATCTCTTTTGCAGAAGTGGGTGTTTGGGTTGGCTCGACCGGCACAGCGGGGCTGACCTCACCAGCACAGGAGGCGAGAACAAAACTGCCAGCCGAAATGGCAGAAAAGCGTAGAAATTCACGACGCGTGAGGGGGTTTTTTCGATGCATTCAGGATCCCGTCATCAAGTTCCTGGTGAATTGTATACCGAAGGAAAATTGAAGTCAACAACATTTGCTGAGGAAAAACTGCTACTAAAAGGTTTCTTTGATGATTTATTGACGATTTCTTGATCCTCAAAATATACAATTTCAATATGCTTGAGCCCGCTTTCCTCCTGATGACAGTCTCCCGAGTAATCCCAGAGCAGGTCTGGGACGCCGTCCAAATGCTGCATGCCAACCTACCCCAGCCGGGGCTGCCAGGTATGCATGGGCTGCAGCAATCCTTGCTCATCGAGTCGCAGGAGGAACCCGGCCGGCTGACCTGGCTGACCACCTGGGACACGAAAGCCGATTCGCAAGCCTTCTTGAGCAGCACGCGCTACACCGACCTGATCGCGGCATTGCAGCCCTATCTGGTGCGCCAGCCAGAATGGTACTGGTACAGCGTGCTCGAGGCTTGGGCCAAGGTTTTAGAACCGGTCGATTTTTGAAAGGAGGCATTATCACCCAGAATCATCTATGAAATCAAAAATATTCCTAATT
Organism: uncultured Chloroflexia bacterium; assembly: GCA_963754615.1. Taxonomy (GTDB): domain Bacteria; phylum Chloroflexota; class Anaerolineae; order Anaerolineales; family UBA4823; genus CAVVUF01. Next base: position 181,758 of record CAVWGW010000013.1, read on the forward strand.
CATATGAGCATCAATCATATTCAAGGAGAAAATAAAATGAAAAAAGTTTTTCGCTTATCAACCGTCATCTTCATCATCCTGGCGCTGCTGCTGTCGACCTTCCCGGCTTCGGCCTCAGTAACCAAGTCATATTTCGAAGGTTTTTCTAAAACGATGCCCAACCCGGTAGATGACCCGAATCAGCGATGGTGGCCAGCTGGCCTTCCAGACGGAGCTGCAGGTTATGCAGTTTCCCAAACAAGAAACGCAACCCGATTAATGGAATTCATAGTCGATGAAGGTGATGAACGGTTTGCAGGCTTCAATGTAGCTGAGATGAATTTAATTTTCCATGTAGATGCAGAAGGTGCGCTAATAGGAGCACGGTTTTTATACAAGTCGGTTACTTATCAGAATTCTGATTACACCGATCCAATATGGACATGCTCTTCACAGGGGTCATTGGATTCCTCCTGGAATTTCAATATCAATGGGGTTTGTCAGGGTGTTGGTGAATATAAAGGCTTAACTGCTAAATTTACAGTTGGAAATACAATGGATGGGATAAATTACCCCATAGAAGGTTATATCCTGGAATAAAGCGAAAAATAAACCTAGACAGGATCATCCTCTAAACAAATCTAGAGTCAAACTATTTCCTCCGGGCGGCCAGGGGTGACCGCCCGGGTTTCTTTAAACCTCATCGATCCTGCCGAGAGCACCTCAAGAGGTTGGTCAAAGGGGTCGGCGATGAGTACATAGCACCCCTTCGTTACACTCAGGGTCAGCACGCCAAGAAGTTGCTTATCATACTGAGCCAGCGATCTATGTTGGCGAAGGATCCCCGGAGCGCAACCACCTCATCGTCCAGGTGAGACTTTCGGGAAAAACTTCTCCCCCACCTGCCTCAGCTTCTGCCCACGGCCGCGCTCCTGGGCGGCTGCCATCTTCTCGGCCGGTAAAGCCGCACACAGCGCCGATAACGGCTGGCCGAACATGTCGTTGAGCCAGCGTGAATTGGCGGCGAAGGGGTGAGTCGTGACTGCTGCATACACCTCCACGGCCTGTTCCAGCTCCCCAGCTTCTGCGAGCATCAACGCCAGGCCAGAAAGTGCCAACATAAGCACACCAAAGGCGCCATACTGCACCCCATTTGCCAGCGCCTGCGCCTGGAGGTCCAAAGCGCTGTCCCGGTCGCCACGTCGATAAGCAATATATCCCAGCAGCGCCAGCGGCTGCCCGACATCATCGATATTCCCCAGAGAGAGGCTTTGATCCATATATTGCCTGAACTCAATCTCAGCCCTTTCCCAATCAGCAGAGAGCAGGTATACCTGCCCTTTGAATAAACCAAGGGCGTCTCGGTAATAATCGGTGAGTGGTTCTTCGGAAAAAGTAGAATCAATCAATAAATTTAGATAATTCCCGGTATGCAGGTCAATAATCGCCAAAGTAAAACAACATAATAGCCGGATAGGCGATTCGTTCGGGTATGAAAGATCTGCGATCAGCTCTTGATACCGCCGCTTCGCCTCACCAAACTGTCCGGCATAAAGCAGCGCATGCGCCATGTACAGCTTGGCAAAATTCTCGCTCCTGCGTGTATTGAAACGCCTCTGGAGTAAGGAGCGCTCTTCTGCAATTTGTAAACCTTTCTCATAATCACCAGTGATCATATAGAAATATCCCAGGGTCGCCGATATCGCCAAAATCATATACGGATCCCCCAGCGTATGCTGGATTTGCATGGCTTTCTCTGCAGCCTCGCCAGACTGAAACCGATCGCCCATCTGATCGTAACCAACCGCCACTTTATGTAAAGCGAGAGAGATATCCCAGGCATTTTCCCCGATCCGCATATGCGCCAGGGCTTTCTGGAAATGCTCCAGGGCAGAAACATTATTTCCACGGTTCCACAAGATTAAATTACCTTTGTTCAAGTTAAGGATCGCCTGTTCTCTGTACATCCCCCCTGCCAGCTGTGACCACTCCGCCATCCTGGCATCCACTTGAGCGATCACCCGGCGAGCCTCTTCCGGTTCCCCAAGATGGTCGTACAGCTCAATCTGCCAATTCCCCAGCTGTACCCACAGGCGCAGGTTTTCCGCACTGAGCGCATGTCTTTCCAGGTTTTGCCTGGCACGCTGGCACAGCTCCGCGCCCTCCATGAATAAACCTCGCAGAGAATGATAATAGAACAGGGTCTCAACAGCTCTTTCGCATAATTCATATGCCTCCACCGCCATTCCCCATTCCCAGGCAGCCAGGAAATCGGCGAATTCCTGGTCGATGTCCAGCAAGACCTCGAACTGTTGGGCACTCTTCAACTTCCACTCCCAGGCAGCTAACGCTTCCAGGTAGACCCGGCAGTAGCGCATATGAACCTCACTGTTCTCGGCCGGCAGGGCAGCCAACTTTTCTTGGGCATACTGGCGCAGCAGATTGTGGATGCGAAAGCGCTCAGCCTCAACCCGCTGTAAGAGAGACTGTTCGACCAGGTTTTTCAAATCTTCCAGCGACGCCTCTGCAACCTGGAAGGCGCGCTCTATCGTAAAAGGGCCGTTAATGACTGACAGGCGCATGAAAACAGACCGACCTGTTTGGCTGAGCAAGCGCCAGGAATGGTCGAACGTCGCCCGCAGGCTGCGCTGCCGGTCCGGCAGATCGGTCCAATCGACGGCGAGAAAATCCAGGCTGTTTTGAATCTCCTTCACGATCTTCTCGACCGGCAGGATATTCACCCAGGCTGCCGCCAGCAAGATCCCCAGCGGCACACCTTGCACCAGCCGGCAGATCGCCAAGACTGATGCCTGGTTCAGCGGATTCAGCTCAAAATTAGGATCACTGCGGCGGGCAGCCACCACAAACAGCTGCACGGCATTGTAAGAGTCCAGTTTTTCAAAGGCAGATTCCGGTGGAAAGCTCAGACCCTGCACCAGGAAGATCTGCTCCGAGGCCAGGTTCAGGCGCAGGCGCGAGGTGACCAGGATTTTCAGCAATGGAAGCTCACGTAATAATTTTCCGACCAGGTGAGCTTCATGCACCATCCCTTCGAACCCATCCAGGATCAAGAGCAAACGACGCGGCTTTAAAAAAGCACATATCTGCTCTTCCAGATCGAGCCGCGGCCTTGCCAGGCCTCCTTCAGAACCCGGGCTCTGCCCCAAGCCAACTGCCAGGGCAAGCGCCTGCAAGAGAGACCGGCTGGACTGCTGCAAATCGAACTCGATCAGGCAAACCCCATCCGGGAAATTCGCTGAAACCGCCGTCCCTAATTCCAGCGCCAGGCTGGTCTTGCCAACACCACCCGGGCCTAACAAAGTGACCAGGCGGCAGGCCGGATCGAGCAGCTGGTGAGGCAGGCGCACCAGCTCTGCCTGCCTGCCGACCAGGGGAGTCAGCCGGGCAGGCAGGTTCGACAGGCTCCCCTCCGCGAATCGCTCACCACCTGAAGGCATCCGGATCTGCTGGTACAGGGCGGCTGTCTCCTCGTCCGGTTCTACCCCCAGCTCGTCCGCCAGGATCCTCTGGCAGAGGGCATACTGCGCCAGCGCATCGGAGCGCCTCCCCAGGTGATTCAACACCTGCATCACCCTGCGGTGGGCGGCTTCATCAAGTGGATCGAGGACGACCCAACGCTTCGCAAAACCCAAGGCTTTCTCAAGCTCCCCAGCCGCCTCACCCCCCTGCGACAGCCACCCCACGGCGCGGATCATCTTCATGCGGTAGGTTTCGCGCTGCAAGCGCAGCCAATCCTCAAAAGCCAGGCAGTCAGGCAGGTCGAAACCTTGCAGGAACTCCCCGGCATAAAGGCTATCAAGGCGCTCCAGCCGTTGCAGGCAGGCTGGGCAGTCCCAGGGAGCGGGATGGTTATGCTGCAAGCAGGCCTGCAGCAGCGCCTCAAATTCAGCCACATCCAACCAGGCCTTCCCTGTTCTGAAGCGGATCTCTTGGGGTGTAATATCCAGGATAGGCATCCCGGTCTGGGGGTGGATCTTCTTATTGAGTGAAGAGATTGCCTGGCTCAGGCTGTGATGCGCCTGAGCCTCAAGCTTTTCGGGCCAAAACAGGCCTACCAGGTTCTCCCGGCGGTGGGACCGGCCATTTTCAACCGCCAGGTATGCCAGCAGGAGGGCGCGCCTTATTAGAATTCGAAAGCCTTTAAAGGCTTTCCATCATATTCTGCTTTATACCCGCCGAAAAAAGAAAGGCGCAAGCCAACCACAGGGATCGACACTCCAATTGAATATTATAGAGAGGAAGATCAGGAAATGCAATCATTTTTGTGCTTCACCTGGTTACTTGCGGTAGATAAATAAAGAGCGGTTCTATGGATGCCGGTCCAACCGTGATCTCATCTACGACAATACTGGTGTTCCCCGCACCATACTGTTCAACTTTAAGTTCTATCTGCACGAGCTGGCCAGAGAATTGGCTCAAATCCAGCCATTGGTGCCGCCATACGTAACTGCTTACTTGATAAGTCTGGACCATCTGTTGTGAGGGCGAAGTAATGGTGATCGTTAAAACGGCGCTGTATTGACTAATTGAAGACAATTTGTACAGCAAGGAAAATGTAAAATCCTCAGCCGTGGGAGGAAGCTGAACCGATTGTGATAGGGTGGTTGTGCCTACTCCAGATGGAGGATTCTCTCCTAACAAGGCTGCAAAATCACCCGTATGCGGGGTAGTGCTGATTACTGCTGGTATGGTGCCGCCGGTCACCCACCCTGAAAATGTACCTGTTTCAAAATGGCTGTTGTCGATATAGTTGGGATCGGGTGGCAGCACAAAATCTAAGATTTTGGTATCTTGATCAATGGTCACATCCTTCATCGAAGGCAGCACACCAAACGTTGCCCCACCCGTAAGCGTGAAAGTGTATACACCACTATCAGGAATCCCCAACGCATAATTCCCGGCCACATCCCCAATGACAGCTCCATAACCCTGAGGAGAAGTGGCAACTTCCACCAGCATAGCCGGCAAGCCTCGATTGCCCAACAGGTGACCTGAAACGATATGTTTCGTAATAGTTGTATACGTATCCCCATCCCCTCCCGGATATGCCTCCCAGTTGTAGTCAATATCCATAGCTCGGCTCCGAAAATAATAGGTGTGACCGCGAGCGCCTGAGAAGCTGGCTTTCGTGCTTTTGGTTCCCTGCACCCAATTCGTCCAAGCGCCATTTTGACTATCTTTGTATTGAATGTCATACCACTTCAACCCCCACCCGCTATCACTTCCTGACCAATTCACTTCAAAATTCTGGGAAAGAAAATGATCTGGAAGCGGGTTCATTTGTGATATCGGTGGCGTAGTGTCAACAGCTATGTAAGGAGGTGTTACTGTATCCAGCCAAATTCTGCTATACCCTATGCCAAATTGAACCCAATAATCCCCATCGCCCCACGTATCATGAACAATCATGTACCGGTAGTTTGAATTATTCGGGTCAAACTCATAACCGAATACGGTAATAAAATGATTTCCATAATACACATGACCATTAACTAAGACAACCGAAGGACGGTTCTGGTTGACTTCATTGACAATTTGCTCGTAGGATGGATCATCAGATTCACCGGTTAAAAAAGCATACCCACGCTGGGCAGCGAATGCCCTGGCATCATCATCGATGGGCAGCCACGTCCAACCTTCTGAAGAGGTTCCCATTAAGGATGCCAGCTGATCAATCGTCCCTCGATAATCTCCACTGCTTCCCCCATAAACAAGATTAGGATAGCCGCGGTCTGCCCAAAAACCCATCACATTACCTACTGCCGTTGGACCACAACCCCGGTACCACCAGTAATCGGGGCCATGCAGTAATTTTAATAAGGTCGCCTGAGGAGCATTGAGTTCCGAATTTTCTGTTAGCGCTTTCCCTGGTATCGCTTCCAAGGTTGAATCCATGATCTGTGGGCTCAAAATTGGCTCATCAAGGGTGACGATCTGATTGCCTCCCATCTCAATCAGCATCGGACGATCGGAGCCAGTTAACGGATAAAAATATGCCAGGGCGCCTAGATAAAGAGGTGTTCGCTCTATAGTTTTACCAAACCTATCGGCAACCGCCAGAGCTTGATTGAGGCTTTGTTTATGATGGGCCGGAAAGGTTGAGAATTCTAAAACGGGATTGGGAAGAACGGGACCACTGATGGTAATATATCCCACATCTTCACCTTGATCGTTTAAAGAGAACACATATGCGGCAATCCTCCCATCAATACCATAATGGATTATGGGAGCCTCCAAAATTGCTCGATCCCACTCCGGTGTCTCAAATCGCTTTTCACTTAACTGGTGGGTGGCGAATAAGGTAGCTTCTTCGATCGTGTTAATAGTTCCGTCATTTGCTGAAGTCACCTGGCCCGATAAGCTGGGAGCCAAACTGAAAGCAATAAGAATAATGGAAATGAATAATAACTGCTTGATCATTCTTTTCACCAAAACCTCCCCTTTACTTTTCAGTTTATGAATCGATCTCGAATCATTATAAGGGGAATACTCAGTTTGTCAACTCAGGGTCTTTTTGGGATGCGTTAAAGAATGGAAGAAATGGGCTGCCTGTTAGTTTACCTCTTTTATGGATGCATCCGGCCAAGCGTGTTATCATATCCCCCATGAAAATCACGCACATCCGCATCTACCGTCCCCAAAACCTCAACCCGCACTTCAACCAGAGCAACATGCTCGTCACCGTCGAAACCGAAGACGGCCTCACTGGCATTGGCGAAGGCGGCTCGCCCGACACGCTGGCGCAGTGCGCCGCCCTGCTGATCGGCGAAGACTCTGAACGCATCCAGCACCTCTGGCAGCTCATGTACCGCGGCTACTTCTACCCGGCTGGCCGCGAGAAGCTGCATGCCCTGGGCGCCCTCGACCTGGCCCTCTGGGACCTGAAAGGCAAACGCCTGGGCACACCAGTTTATGAGCTGCTGGGCGGGCTGACGCGTGATTATCTCGATTGCTATTCCACGGCCTTCCCCTGGCAGGGCTCGCATGCCGCCACTGCCCAGGCCTGCCTCCAGGCTGGCTTCCGGGCTTACCGCATGTCGGTGGCTGAAACGCATGATGGCGTGTTCGACGCCCGGCGCATGGTCGAGCAGACCGCCGAAGACTGCCGCCAGGTGTGCGCAGCTTTAGGCGCAGGCAAGGATTGGTCCATCGACTTCCACACCCGCCTCGACCTGGCGGACGCGGCGCGCCTGTGCCACCTGATCGAACCCTATAACCCCCTGTTCGTCGAAGACCCGCTGCGCTCCGAAAACCCAGCCGCCCTCGCCACGCTGCGGCAGATGGTGCGGTCGCCCCTGGCCGTCGGCGAGCAGTACGGCGACCGCTGGGATATCAACCAGCTCATCGAAAACCACACCATCGACTACACCCGCCAGACGCTGCCCAATGTGGGCGGGATCACCGAATGGATGAAGCTGGCTGCCCTGTGCGAGACCCATTCCGTCGGCATGGTGCCGCACTTCACCGGGCACGTCGCCCTGGCCGCCCTGGTGCACGTGCTCTGCAGCCTACCCATCCCGGCGCTGGTGGAGATCCTCGGCGAGGCGCCGGCCCTGCCCCCCCACCTGGCACAGGGCTGTACCTTCAAAGAAGGCAAGCTGTGGCCAAATACTCGCCCAGGGTTGGGTGTGGAATTCGACCCGAGCCAGGCGGAATTGGTCGGCGAGGTGACCAAGCACTACGCGCCTGTACCCACCTTGCGCCGCCCGGATGGGTCGCTGACGAACTGGTAAATCCTCCGATTGAAATCGGCGTCTGAAATGACCTTTATCAGGCTGCAATTCATTTGCAGCTTTGGCGCGGCATCCCATCTTGTCACTGAACAGTGACGCGTCTAAGGGTTGCTTCGCTTCGCTCAGCAAGACAAAATTAGCCGGGAGGGTTTCCGGATTCACGTCACAGGGGTGCTTCCCCTTCGTTACACTCAGGCTCAGCAAGACAAACCTAACCTGTCTTTCTGAGCCCGCGGTCTGTTCTGGCGAAGAATCCCTGTGAGACGACCATAAAAATCATCTATCCCGTCAAACGCGTTAAAATCTGAGCTCATACCAGGTTGCAATCCAATTTCGGTTTATGGTATAATCCAGATAGCCATTTAGGTAGCTATCTCAAGGAGAGGTAACGATGGACGATCAATACTCTATTGCAGAAGCACGGCACGACCTGGCAGCCTTGGTGCGCAAGTTGGAAGATAAGGGTCAGATCCAGATAACCCGGCGCGGTAAGACCGTGGCAATGCTGTTGTCTATCCAGGAATACCAACGCCTGACCGCGCAACGAAGAGGTTTTTGGGAGGCTTATACGGATTTTCGCAGCGCGGTGGACCCAGCCAAGCTGCAGATTGATGTAGATGGTTTCAACACTGCTCGCAGTCGTGAGCCAGGTCGAGAAGTAGACCTATGACAAACCGCTACTTATTAGATACAAACATTGTTTCTGAGCCGCTGCGACCTGAGCCGGATCCAGCGGTGCTGGAGAACTTACGCCTGCACCAGGATGAGCTGAGCATCTCAGCCATCACCTGGCATGAGCTCTGGTTAGGCTGCCGGCGGCTGCCTGCATCGATCCGGCGCAGCGCGATCGAAAGGTATCTTTTGGAGGTCGTTGAGCCCACGATGCCGGTTTTGGCTTATGATGAAGATGCCGCAGAATGGCATGCCCGCGAGCGTGCCCGCCTTGCAGCGGAGGGCAAAACGCCTCCTTTCGCCGATGGTCAAATTGCAGCCATTGCCCACCAAAATAGCCTCGTACTCGTCACATTCAATACATCTGATTACCTTGGTTTTCAGGAAATTAAGACTTGAAGACTGGCGCAGCTAATTCAAAGCCGATATAAAAACCATCCGCCGCGAATGTTCCAGAGAATTAGGCCGATGGGTACAGCGCAGCGCTTCGCTCAGTAAGCCAAAATTGGCTGGTAGGGATATCCCCAGTTGCTATTTACGCGTTACCGGTACATAATAGAGTATCTCTTTCTCAATTCCTGATCAATCCGCGTGGTCCGTGTTCATCCGCGTCCAATCCAAACCGGAGGGGAAAAATGAAACATCGCCTTATAATCCTCGCCATCACGCTTCTGACTTTAGCTTTTCTTCTCCCCTCTCCCATAGGGAAAGGAGCCAGGGGTGAGGGTCTCTCCCCCTCCGTCCCCCTCCCCGACCTGGACGTCACCTTCATCGAGAGGCAGCCCATGTACTCCGCCTACTGTGTTGAATATCGCTGGGGTGAGGTCCCCGGCATGCCCGGCAGACCTTTTCTCTGCCCAGGCACCGAGAACGAGCGCCGCTGGCCTGAGCCCGGCGAGGTGGTCACCTTCACCGCCCACGTCGCCAACAAGGGCGACCTCGCCAGTCCCGCCGCCACCTACAGCTGGCTGATCGATGGAGCAGTCGTCGAGACAGGTGCACTGCCCGTCCTGGCGCCCGGAGAGATGGTCACAGCCGTCTATCACTGGCCCTAGGCGCACGGGCTGGTGGGAGAAAAGCTGACCGGCACGCACACGGTCGGCTTCAGCGCCGACCCGGCAGGAGCAGTGGCTGAGTCCTTCGAGAGCAATAACATGCTGGTCGACCGCACGGATGCTTATTCCTTCCAGATTGTGATAACGCCTCAGATGGTATTGGCTTATAACGAGCCCATCACGACCACCCTGCCCCGCTCGGCTGAAGATTGGTTCCAGAAGCAGATCAAAACCATGAACAGCGCTTTCACCACAGCCATCTACCCCGCCACCCCCTCCGGCGCCGTGACCCAGGTGCGCATCAACCGCTTTGTGGTGCGCGATACTGCCTTCGAAGGCGACCGCAGCCACGACGGCGGCTGGTTCGTGGATGCCGATTACCGCAAGGTCTCCGCCTATTACGATCCCACCACCGATATCGATTGGGCCTGGATCCACGAGATGAGCCACCAGATGTCACTCATCGACCATTACATGAGCAACGTAGAATTCCCTTTCAACCATGTGCTCAACCGGGAGGGGCTGCGCATGAACATCGGCTTCCACTGGCCTGCCACCAATTCGATCATGTTCGGCGGCGACACTTCCCCTTACACTGCCCCGTGGGTGTATGACAGCCACACGGCGGGCGGGGTGAAATCCAACTTCGGCTACCGCAACGGATTTTACGGGGATTACCAGTTCGATATCCCTCTGCACAACAGCCTGCGCTTCCTGGATGGCGCCGGTCAGCCCGCCGCGAGCGTACAGGTCTCGCTTTACCGCAAGTTGAACCTGCCCGGCATGCCCGCTGACGTGGACAATCTCCCCGAGATCAGCGGCACCACGGATGCCGATGGCATCTTGAGACTGCCGAACCTGCCAGCCAATGGCGGTGTGTCCACCCCCACCGGGCACACGCTGCGTGACAACCCCTTCGGCATGGTCGATATCGTCGGCGAGCAGAACCGCTACCTGGTCAAGATCGTCAAAGGCGAGCATGAAGAGTTCCAGTGGCTGGATATCACCCCCTTCAACCTGGCTTACTGGCAGGGACACACAGACGACTATACGCATACGATCGATACCCACCTGCCTGTCTCTGGCGCCCCGCCTGTCTTACAGAACCTGGCGGGCAAGGTGCACGGAAATTTCATGACTATCTATTGGGGGGAATATTCCAATCCGGATATCCACTATAACGTGTACCGTATGGGACCGCCCGATTTTCAATATATCAAGGTTAGCAGCGCACAGCTCTTCCCCTGGTACGCCGCCTCTTTCAGCGAAACTGGTTTCTATGTAGTCACTACCCTCGACTCGCTTGGCAGAGAGAGCGGCTTCAGCAACCCGGTCTGGCTGCCGCGCCTGGAGTATCCCGCCTCTGTTGTCGTAAAGCCAAACGGCCATATCCTGGTGCAAGACAGTCTCTATAATTTCAACTTTCCTGAGCTCTCCCCCTCCGGGCGCTGGCTGCACACCCAACCCGTCACTGAGTTCTCGGCCTACGGCGCGCGTTATTTCACCCTGAACCCCGATGGCTGGCTGGTGGTAGGTTTTGGCGGGACCGGACCGCTCGTGTCAACTGCCATCCACCTGTACAATCCAGAAAATGAATCCGGCTTTTCCATCGGAGACCACGGCGCGGGTCTGCTGAACTACCCGAACGGGGTGGCCTGGTGGGGCAGTCAGGGCTACTCTGTTCAGGGACCGTATTCCCCAGACAGCGACACCCTCTTCCTGGCTCACTTCGATGGCAGTTTTAGCGGAGCGAATGGAGAGACCGGCTCACCCCACGGGGTCAGCTTCACCGCCGGGAAATATGGACAGGCCGCTCTCTTCGAGGCGGGCGATGTCATTACCTATACAAATAGCACAAATCTGGCAGCCCGGTTCAGGGGGACGGTTGAATTTTGGACGCGCCCCTCTTGGAACGGCAGCGATAACCAGAGCCATACCTTCTTTGAAACTGGCGAAGCCTTCAATAACGGGATGGTGATCATGAAAGACGGCGCCAACAACCTGCGGCTGATCCGCTGGGATGGGCAGGGTCACGAATTTGGCGTGTACTGCCCGGTCTCCCATTGGCAGGCCGGAGACTGGCAGCATGTGGCCGCTGCCTGGGATGAAAAATGGATGCTGCTGGCCGTCGATGGGATTCCCTGCCAGACCTCCACCGAAGGAAGCTTGCTCGGGGTTTCCTTGCAGCCCCCGCCAATTTATATTGGTAATTCCCGCTTCGGGGACCAACCCGCCCAGGCAGCCATCGATGAGCTGCGCTTCAGCGACCTGCCGCGCTTTGGTAACACGCAGCAGCTCCGCATTTTGGTGGCTGACAGCTACTATGCAGCCAACCGCATCGTCGCCCTGGACGGGCTGGGCAACCTGGTGACTGCCTTCGGCTCCACCGGCAGCGGGGACGGGCAGTTCAATGACCCGCGCGGCATCACCATCAACTCTGCCAGGAATGTGATCGTCGTCGACAGCGGCAACAACCGCCTACAGGTGCTGGGCTTTGACGGGACGCAGTTCACCTACCTGCGCACGCTGACAGGTAATTTCAACGCCCCGACGGGTGTGGCGGCTTACCACGGCTATATCGTGGTCGCCGACACCGGCAGCAACCTGGTCAAGGTGCTCGACTCTTCCGGCATCCTGCTGGGTGTTTACCCCGCGCCAGACAGCCTGGTGCTGGAAGCCGGGGTTAATTTCCTGGAGCCGCGCGGCGTGGCGGTCGACAGCCGCGGCGAGATCAGCGTGGCTGACACAGGCAACAGCCGCGTGGTGCGCATTGCCAATAATGTATTGCCGAAGCCGGCTGTCTACCTGCCGTTGGTGAGGAGGTAAGCTGTCACTTTGTGGGGTATTAAGGGAGTTAGACTTGTACGGCTAACCTCCAAATCTCACACTTACCGCCATTCTCCGTGGCGTTCTCCCAGCGCAGCCACCATTCCTGAGGGGCGTTCGCCATCATTCCGTTCCAAAATTGTTCATATTCTGCCAGGTCTTTAAATTCCATGTCAAGCTCGCCCACATCGAAGGGACCGATTTGGGGCAGGTAGATGCGCGCAGGCACCACGAAGGGTGAGTATTTTTTCCCCTCCTGGATGATGGCGATGGCCTCATCCGTGTGCCCGCGTTTAATGATAAAAGTTCTCCGGTCAATGATCATCTTTCACTCCTTGAAGAAAACCAGCCTGAACTGCTTGCCTTCATTCTTCCAAGAAAACTTCAAGCCCACAAATTGGGTTATGGGGAAAAACACCCGGTTGATCTGCTGGACTTCTTGAACGGTAATCCCATCCGGCTTTGTATCCTCTTCAGATACCCATTCTAGCACCGCTTCTGCACGAGTCTCATCACCATCTAGAGAGATCAGCTTTGCCCCGCAAGAAACCCAATTGGCTGCTGCACCATGAGCAACCTCCAGTGCTCCTTTTCCTTTCATTTCTTCCCATCCTGGTGCATAATTCTTACCCACAAAATCAATCCAGTCCTCAACACTCAAACCTTTCGATTTCATGTAGAGGAAGGTCGTATACCAAAGCCCGCCAGCATTGGCAACTGCATGATCGAAAATTTCTTTCCGGGTAAATTTTACTTTGGTCATCTTGCCTCCTGACAGCGCGGAACATCGCTGTTTCACTTATTAGACTAGCACAATTTCATCAAGGATTTATCAAGAGATTTGCCCAAACATTGATTACTGTATCAGACCGCAATTCATTTGCGGCTTTCGCGAGAAAACTGTTCGTGTGTTGGGTTTATTTCGTGGTTTTTAGCATGGGTGTACAATTACTATGATCGTTCCAACGCTGGTAAAAACGTAGGTAAAATGGAAGTGAGGCAGTTGGCCAACCACCTCACATCCTACGAACAAAGAGGCACACTGACATGCGCCTGAACCTAATTCTACCAAAAGTTGAACCGAACCACTTTGAATTCCCAAAGAAATGTCCCAAGAAAGGATGTCCCGGGATGCGCTTTATCCCACGGCAGGAAGTGAGCAAGAGGATCGTGGACGCTCAGCACCCTGAGGTAACGGCCTGGAGATGTGAATGCATAAAATGTGGGCATATCTTCCGGGTATATCCAAAAGGGGTCAGCCAGAAGCAGATATCGAAGCGCGTGAATGGTATGGCCGTGATGATGTACATGCTGGGATTGAGCTACGGGGCGGTAGAAATCGTATTGAGCAATCTTGGAATGGGGATAGGAAAAACGAGTGTCTATCGGGCGGTACAGGCCGTAGCAGAGCAAGTGCCAGGGCTAAAGCGTGAAAAGCTATTGAGCGGGTACAAGACCAAAGCGATTGGGGTGGATATAACCAGTGTGCGCTGTAACGGGGAATGGGTGACAGTCGGCATCATGGTAGATGCGGTCAACGGGATGGTATTGAGTATTGACGAATTACCAGGTGAGGATGCTGAGCAATTGAAAGCCTGGCTTGAGCCAATTATGGAAGCGGTAGAAGCAGATGTTGTGGTGAGTGATGATGCGGATGCGTTCAAGAACGTTAGCGATGAGACGGGACGCTCGCAGCAAGTGTGCAAGAGCCATGTCAGCCGGAACACAGATGCTTTGGTGGCTGAACTCTCAGTGATGATTAGCACAGGCCAGGATCATTCCTTGGATGCCATCGGGATAACTTCTCAACAGGCATTGGAAGATTTGGCTTCACTCAAGGAAATGATCCATTCCCGACTCCCGGAAGATCAGCCACGCCTTGAAGGAATTTATCTCCGCTACGCCAACGCTCGCAAACCAGGTAAGGGCAAAAAACATGAGGTTGCCTATCGCATGCGCAATCTGTTTATGGATCGCTGGAACCTCTGGCCTCGCCTGACTTTCTATCGAAACTGGAAGGATGCATATGGAAATGAGATCTTAGACGGCACCAACAACCATTGTGAACGCGCCATTGGATGGTGGATCAAAGAGCGCTATCGCTCGATGCGCGGCTACAAACAGGGGCGCTCTGCTCTTGGCATTAGCCGCCTGATCGCCTTTGCCGGAAACAACCTGGCCCGTGGCTTGCGCCTGGCAGATTTGATGGCATAACCCTGGCAAAATGTCAGCGGGTCTGCCACCAATCCTGTTTGTTTACCTATCATTTACCAATTTTGGAACGATCACCAATTACTCCATCCAATCAGAGTCCATCTATTGATAAAGGATCGTTAGAAATTAGCGAAATATTGGCGTAGAGATGTACTCATCTCAGATTAGCGGATTCCTTAGGAGGTTTAATGCCCGAAACCTTTGAAGACCAAGACCTCAGCAAGGCTTTCTTTCATAACGTCAACTTGCAGAATGCCCGCTTCGACGATGTCAACCTCTCCGGGGCTGCCATCAACAACGCCAACCTGGAAAATTTTTCCATTGACAATGCCTACATCAAGGGCTTCACCATGTTCGGCTTCGATATCTATCAGCTCATTTCGGAGGAGCTAGACCGCCGCGACCCGGAGCGTGTGCGCCTGCGCATGACCGATCGTTATAACCCATCCGATGTCCGCCTCGTCATGCAGAGCCTCGACGAAGTCCGGCAGGCCTTCCGCCAGGCGCTCCTCGCCACCGATCCAGACCTGCTCACGGCCCGCCCAGCTCCGGGCGAGTGGTCGGTGGTTGAGATCGTGCGCCATCTCCTATACGCCGAGGATCTTTTCCTCAACCGGCGCATCCTGGGCAACGCGGAACCCTGGAATCGGCTGGGTTTGCTGCCTGATTTCCTGACGAATGACCCTGCCTATGCCGGCGTGGGGAGTGAGCCAATTGAGGATATTAAAAAGCTCCTGGAAGCCTGGGAGGCCATCCACGCCCGCATGCACGCCTTCGTCGCCGCTGTGACGGAGGCTGAGCTGCGCAGCCCCCTGCGCGACCTGGCCTACGGCAACGGTACTGTGGGCGATGTGCTGCAGGGCATGGCTCATCACGACCTGGATCATATCCACCAGGCAGAAGAGACGATTAATAACTTAAGGCAAGAGATGAAAATTCCTGGATGATGTGTTCTACCTTGTTGGACAAGGAGATCACTCCTTTACGTTTACCGTGATCACCTGGTAATAGTCGCCTGCCGGGTAAGTCGTTGCCCCGTCGAAGATACTTTCGCTCAGTGAATAAAAGATCTCTAGGATGACCTGCGTATTCACCGGCCATTCTGGAATGAAAGTCGTCCAGCGTTGGCATTTGTTGCCGTTGGGCGAGGTCTCGTTCAGAAGACCAATCTGCTGACTTAATAACGTTACCCCGTTCACTCGAAATTCCACGGTCAGCGGCTTGGTAATATTTTTCAAGGTCTGCGCATCCACTCCGCACCAGGAGAAACGCCAGCGCAACGGCTCATCAGGATTGACCGATAATTCATAATCCTGCCGGCCCGGCTTCATCAGGTCTTGATAATTTAGCCTGCTCCAGATGCTTTCAACATCACGATATTCACCTTCAGTGGGCATATGGGCTTTCACCACAGTCGGTGAAAGGGCAGCGTAATCTTGAGTCCGGTAAGTCCCTGCCACATAAACAACCCCCGATTCATCTCCAACCACCACAAAAATGGGATCATGCAATTGTTCCTGGAGATCCGACAAATCATAATGGATGCGGCTCTGACCGGCCTCATTGGTGTTAAATTCCTGCCAGCCGGCTAACCGCAGGATGCCGAGCGAATCCCCGTAAGTCAGCAGGCGGACATGCTCGCCATGCTGGAAGTTGTACAGCAAAATTTGCTTGGATTCACGATCCTGATATACCCGAGGGCCTTCGGGAATCCGAACCATTATGGTTGTCTCCGATTTACCACTTTCTCCCTGGATCTCGAAGAGGTAATCACCTGGCTCAAAATTGATCCCGATTTCAATCCCCAGGTAATAATTAATTCCTTCTTCATTCGTGTTGATCGTCCCTTCCAGAGTGCTTTGCCCATCTGGACCAATCAAACGGTAGGATAAAACTTCGTTTGGTTTCCAGCCGCAGGAATCAATTTTCACAGATTCATCCCATTCAACGATCTTAGGCTGGTCAAGCAAGATCGTTGGAAAAGAGAATGTTTTCCCGAAGCATGGATCTCCCCAACCGCCCGGATTTCCAGAATATCCCAGCTCACGCAGGATATCTTGCGGGGCGGTCTGGACGGTCTCTGCAATTACAAATTCCTGTGAGGACAGTTCCAGGTTCACTGGCACAAATTGGAGCTTTTCGGGAGTTGCCGTCGGTTGGGAGGTCGGCGTAAGGGTAGGCACAGGGGGGGTTAACGTTGGCCACGGGGTGCTGGTGGGCAGCGGGAGGCTTGTGGGAGCGGGCGTAGTAGCTGCGCTGCTGCAGGCAGTGGTGAATGAAAGATAGGCGATGAATACAGCTTTTAACAATCTAAGAGACATGATCAATCCTCTCCTCCCCTCACCAATCATTCCTGCGAGATAGTCTCACCGCTGGTCAACTGGTTGAGGCGGTCTTCAAAAATTTGCTTCCGTTTGGGGTCCGCGGTCAGCTCGAGCGCGGTTTGATATTCACCTACTGCAAAATCGAGCTTGCCTTCCAAGGCATAGATCAACCCGATGCGGGCGTGGGCTTCTGCTGCCCGGTCTTTGAGGCGGGGATTTGCACCTTCTCCATACTCACTAATCACAATTTTGAACTCATTCAGGGCTGGCTCAAAATCTGCAATAAACCCTCCATAAGCCATCATGAAATAATTCTGTCCTAGCTCAAAATGATACTTCGCTCCAATGTCTGAAGAGGGCGGCTGGTTGGGTGATTCTACTGCCCGAGTGAGGAGGTTGATTGCCTCGATGATCAAGTTGACATCTAAAGTCTGCGGATCATCCGTATTTTCAATGGGCAGCAAGGCTTTTCGATAATAAATATTCGAAAGCCCCAAGAGCGCCCGTGAATAATCTGGCTCGATCGCCAGTGATTTTTTGAAATACTGCTCTGCCTGTAGCAAATCATCCTCCCTCACAGCAGCCGTTCCCATCAACAGGTACAAAACCTGTTTTCCTTCTTCATCCTGCCAGGTCTGGATGCCATCGGCAGATTGCAAGATCTCCAAAGCCCGCGGGTAGTCCTGCAGCGAAAGGTAAGACATGCCGATGACCATTTGCGCCAAGGCCTGGGCACGCGCGCTCAGGGTATTATTGGCAGTGATCCTGTCTCGAAAATCTTCATAATTTTGGATGTTGAAAGGCTCGCCCAGGTTATGTTGACCAGTGATCTCCTCAAGCTGGTAAAAATTTTTGGCTGAAACGTAGAACTCCGGGGTGATTTCTAGCTCATCGCCCAGGTCCTTGACGGACCCGTATAAAACGATATCTGCCTGGATTTTCTCAGCCAGGGTGGAGGCCGATTGAGACCGGGCGGCTGCATCCGAACCTTTAACTTCGCCGGCAAGCTCAGGCCCCCACACCACAATTGAAAAATCGATCTCCGCTTCTTTAATATTCTCTTCCAGGCGTTCCTTAATATTTTGAGCGATCGCTTCGCCCAGCCCTTTGGCAACCTGACCTTGAGAAGAAAAACCAGCCACTGCGACGCGAAAATCACCCGTCATGTAGGCAGGCAGGTCTTCTTTTGCTGGGGCAAAACTGGCAACAGACCCAAAAAGAAGACCAATGAATAAAAAGACACCCAGGATGATCCACGTCGAGCGAGGCACTTTCTCTGGAAACTGCCCGGTTTTCTCACCCTTGGTTTTTAAATTTTGGAATAAATAGCGAAAGGTCGGCCATACGTCACTAAATGCCGAGCCAATCACAATCCCACAGATTGAGGCAACGGCATAAAGGATAATCCTTACTGGATTACTGATGGGGAACATCGATGATCAACTTCCTCTAATTTGGTATCAAATATATAACGCACAAACCATCCTAGATGCGCCGTTTTTGCAACCTAACTGCAAAGAATCATACTTGATATCCAGCCTGAGCGCAAACCGAATGATAATGTATTCCAAGTTGCCGTCTGTTTCTAAACCGGGTGTAAAATATCTGGTAATGCAAGCGAATTCCATCTTTCCAGGAGTCCACCTATGAAAATCTACATCTCAGCCGACATTGAAGGGATCACCGGCGTCACCCATTGGGACGAAACCGACCTGAATAATGCCGCCTGGCAGCCCGCCCGCCAGCAGATGACCGCCGAGGTGGCAGCCGCCTGCCAGGGGGCACTGCAAGCCGGTGCCAAGGAAATTTGGGTCAAAGACGCCCACGACAGCGGGCGCAACCTCATCGCCGCCGACCTGCCTCAGCAGGCCAAGCTGCTGCGCGGCTGGAGCGGTCACCCTTTCGACATGCTGGAATCGCTCGACGAATCCTTTAATGCCCTGGCCCTGATCGGCTATCATTCGCGCGCCGGCTCTGGGGCGAGCCCACTGGCGCACACGAAGTCCGGTTCGATCACCTACATGAAGATCAACGACCGCTTCGCCTCCGAGTTCCTGATCGCGGCTTACACCGCCGCGTTGGTGAAAGTGCCGCTGGTGCTGGTCTCGGGCGATGAAGGGGTATGCCTGGAAGTCTTTGAATTCCATCCCGATATTCGCACGGCAGTCGTGAAATCGGGCATCGGCGATGGCACGGTCAGCATTCACCCGGCGGTGGCAGTGGAGCGCATCAAGCAGGGCATGCTCCGCGCCCTGCAAGCAGACCTGTCGCGCTGTCTCATCCCCCTCCCCCAGCATTTCCGCTTTGAGGTGCGCTTCCGCCGCCATCCCGATGCTTACAGAGCCAGCTTCTACCCCGAGGCGCAGAAGGTGGACGACCACACCATCCTCTACGAAAACGACAGCTTCTTCGAAATTTTACGCTTTATGATGTTGGCTGCTTGACCAGTCAGCGAAGAGAATTTTCGTGCCTCGATGTCCCCAATATCGAGGCGGTCATCGTTGAAGTGCCCTCCCCCAGTCATCCCTTCGGCGTGCGCGGGGTGGGCGAGATGTCCATCGTCCCGCCGCCGGGGGCCATCGCCAACGCCATCCACTCATTTGCGGTCTATTGCGACTTTACCGCCTTTTCCAATACCTCACTTACCCAGCTGTTCAGGCTTTTATCAGATAATTTGGCTTTCAAGAATACTTTACGGTGAATTTCAGGTGATAAGCGGACAACAAACTTGCCTGAAAACGGTTTTTCAGGCTGCTCGCCACGCTTCGCGCAAAATTCCAGGTAATCATTAATTGAATCTTCAAATGCTTGTTTAAGATCTTCGACTGAATTACCATCAAATGTGATCACATCTCGAACATTGATCACTTCGCCGTGGAATATTTCAGCTTCATTATCAAACTCTACTTTACCAATATAACCTTTATACTCCATCATGGATGGACTCCTGCTTCTTCAAGAAAACGACGGACTGACTTTACCATTGCTTTACTCGCCTCTTTGCGTGGATGAGGGCGATGGAACACGGCCCTGACTTGGTTGAGAGCCACTCGTATTCTTGACCCTCTACCTTCAGAAACATCAGCCCTCAAAACCACGAAAAGCGCCTCAATATCACGCCAGGCGATATTCGCTCGCTCTGGTTTTTCGAATATCGCTTCCAGTGTTCTACGGTTTCTACTATCCACTTTCCTATAATATCATAAATTGATACTATACACAAGCCTTATTTCAATTAACAATTCATTCCTTGATGGATTTGGTACCTTTTCTTAATAGCAGGTTTCCAAAGAAGAAGAGGTTTAATCCTGGGCGGGCCGTTTTATCATCATCACCGATCGGAAGATCAGAATTCGGCGATCAGCAAATACCCAATAGATTTGTGGTAATCTAATCCACCAGCGCTGAATACGCCAGCACCCGGAAATCCGAATCGGGTACTTCGAAGGACATCATCGATTGGCTCATGAACACGCCCACCATTTCTTCTTTCGGATCGACCCAATAATTAGTTTTCGCGGCGCCCCCCCAACCGAACTCACCTACCGAGCCGGGGATCTGCGCTTCAGCCACGTTCAACAGCACGCGTGATCCTAACCCGAAGCCATACCCGTAGGAGGGCATCCCGCCGATCTCATAGGGCAGCAGGCTGGCCGGCAGGTGGTTGCTGTGCATCAGCTCCAGCGTCTTGCGTCCCAAGAGGCGCGCACCCTCCAGCTCACCCCCCTGCAGCAGCATCTGGGCAAAGCGCAGGTAATCCCAGGCGGTTGAGAACAGGCCGTATCCACCGCGCGGCATAATTTTCCTGCGTGGATGGATGGGTCTTCTCAACATCCAGGCGTTCGTTGACGCCGTTCTGCCAGGCTATCCACAGGCTGAGGACATTGGTGGTGGCCAACCCAACATCCGGCAGCCCGTATACCACCGCCAGGCGCGCCTGCTTTTCGGGCGGAACATAGAAACCGGTGTCAACCATGCCCAATGGTCCAAAGAAGCGCTCCTGCAGGAACATCCCCAGCGGCTGTTCTGCGAGGATTTCGATCAGAGCAGCCGCCACATCGATCCCCAGGCTGTATTGAAAGCGCGTGCCCGGCTGGTAAGCCAGCGGCAGGTGGGTTAATTCCTCAACAAACCGCTGCAAACTCAAGCCAGCATCGTTCATGATGGCATTCTGGCGGTACAGCTCGCTGACCGGCGAGTCCACCAGGAAGTGGTAGGTCAGGCCGGAGGTGTGCGTGAGCAGGTCGCGCACCGTCACCGGACGGCAGGGCTCAACCAGCTTCGTCCCACCTGCCCCATCGCTTTCCAACACTTTCACCGATCCAAACCCGGGGATGAAGCGGGCGACCGGGTCTGTGAGCTTGAAGAGGTTCCGCTCGTACAGCATCATCAGGGCGGTGCAGATCACCGGCTTGGTCATCGAATAGATGCGGAAGATGGTATCCGCTTTCACCGGCTGGCCTGCCTCGCGGTCTTGCCAGCCAACCTGCTCGAAATGCACCACTTTGCCCCGGCGCGCCAGCAGCGTGACAATGCCGGCGATCTTATTCTGGTCCACATACGCCTGCATGGCTGGCTTGATCAGCTCCAGGCGTTTCGCATCAAACCCGACTTCCTCCGCTTCGACTATTTTCTGATCCATGATATCTTCCTTCTTCGATTGTAGGGTAAACTGTCAGTTTGCCCTTTTTTCTAGTATGCTTGTCAGATCATTTGACGCCCCACCGAGTGGGACCCCCACTTCGTGCGACCCCCGCAGCATTGCAAACAGCTTATTACCGTCCACTTCGTAGAAATTTCCATGTAAACTTTATAAAGTCTATAACCTAATCCTAGCACAATTTCCTTAAGAAGAATCAAAGGTATTTCGATTTCGGCCTCACCCCTCCAACCCCTCGATCACTCCCTCCAGCTCCTGCACATAGCGCTGGTTGCCCAGATTATCGTAGATCGCCTGCGCCTGGCGGTAATAATCCCGCGCCGCTCCCTGCTCACCGCTCCTGAAGGCGATCTCACCCAGCATCGAAACAGCCTCAGCCAGGCTGTGCTGGTGACCGATCTCCCGCCGCAGCACGCAGGCTTCTTCTGCCAGGCGGCGCGCCTGCTCCAGCTCTCCGCCTCGCAGGAGGCGCCAGGCTTCATTACTCAAGAAAAGCGCCAGTCCAAAGCGATCGCCGAGCCTACGGTAGATCGCCAGGCATTCTTGTGAAGCTGCTTCCGCTGGGCCGGGCTCTCCCAGCGTATCAAAACTCTTCCCCAGCCATCCCAGGCTGAAAGCCCTGCCCCATTCGTCGACCTGCCCGGTAAAGAGCTCCAGGCTGGATTGAAAATACTCCCGAGCCAGTGCATGCCCTTTCTGTTGGAAATGCGTCATCCCCAGGTAGTGGAGGCAGTAAGCCAGTCCCCGGCGGTCTGAAGTGCTCTCCCACAGCTTCCGGCTCTCCTCCAGGCGCTGGCGGGCGCTGGCGAAATCTCCTTGCATCCACGAAGCCATGCCCGCAAAGCTTAACAGCGCGGCCCGTTCGGCTGCCTCCAGCCCCTCCAACCCCAAAACCTGGTCGAGCCAATGCTGGGCATCCCAGGTGTGGCTGCGGATGCGCCAGAACCAGCCCAGGGCTAAGGCCAGGCGGGTTGGCAGGTGGGGATCGGGCTGGTGATAAAATCCCCACTCCAAAGCCGCAACCAGGTTTTCGCGCTCTGTTTCCAGCCGGGAGAGCCATTCTTCCTGGCCAGCCAGGCGCAGCTTTCCGTCCGCCTTCTCAGCCAGCTCCAGGTAGGTCTCGAAATGTCTCTGGGCCGCTTCCGCCAGCTCTCCCGCTGCCTGCAGCCTTTCCCGGGCATACTGGCGCATCAGCTCGTGCAGTTTATAGCGTCCCAGGCTGTCAACCTGGATCAAGGATTTATCCGCCAGCCGCAGCAGGAGGCTGGGGTCCGCCCCCGTTGCGGATAGGACTTCCTCCAGCCTACCGCCGCCGCGAAAGACACTCATCCAGCTGAACAGGCGCTTTTCTTCCAGGCTCAAGCTGCGCCAGGAATATTCGAAGAGCGCTCGCACACTGCGCTGCCGGTCAGGTACATCCAGGCGCTGGTTGGATAAGAAGTCCAGGTTCTCACGGATTTTGTCGGCAATTTGCCGGCAGCTCAAGAGCGGGGTCCAGGCCGCCGCCATCTCGAGCGCCAGCGGTGCCCCTCCGGTCAGGCTGCAAATCTCGTTGACTTCTGCCAGGCTGCCCGCCAGGCGGAAGCCCGGCTGGAGGCGCTGCGCCGCCTGGGCAAAGAAGTCCGCCGCTTCGCTGGTTAATCCCAGCCCGCGTACAGGAAGCAGCCACTCCTCTTCAAGGCGCAGCCGCTCACGGCTGGTGACCAGCAGCTTGAGAGCAGGGGCCGATTTCAGCAGCCGTGAGATCAACCTCACCGCGCTGTCTGCCTCTTTCTCCCAGGCCTGCCCGTCTTTTGGCAGAAGCTGCTCGAAATTGTCCAGCACGATCAGCATCGTTTTAACCATTAAGAACTGCTGTAATTGCTGAAAAAGATCATCTGCCGCCAGGGGGCTAAAACCGAGGATCTGCGAAAGCTGCAGTAAGAAGGCTTCGCCATCCGCGGCCCCTGCCAGGGCAGCAAAGAAAACGCCATCCGCAAAGCGCCCCTCCTGCAGGCGAGCGGCCTCCTGCGCCAGGCGAAGTCTTGCCGATGCCCCCCGGGCCTACTAAAGTCAGCAGGCGGCAGTCCGGGTTGGCGAGCTGCGCTTGCAGGTAAGCCAGCTCATCCTGGCGCCCAACCATTGCGGCAGCAGGCTGGGGGAGGGTTGGCTCCCGCCTGGATATGTCCACCTTGACCGGCGCTCTGAGCTCCATTGAGGTCGGCTCTGGCCGGATCAGCCCAGCCTTCACCTGGGTGTACAGCTCCACCGTGGCCGGGTCAGGTTCCATCCCGGCCTGCTCGCGCAGCAGCTTGCGGTAGCGCTCGAAGCTCGCCAGGGCTGCCCCGCGCTGACCGGTCAGGGTCATCAGGCGCATCAGCTGGCGTTGGGCAGGCTCATGGAAGGGGTCCAGCTCCAGCAAGTGCCTGGCATAATGCATGGCTTCTTCATAAGCGCCTGCATCAGTGTGCTGGTGGACCAGCCGCTGGCAGGCCGACAGCACCTCCCCGCGCAGGCATTCGGCTTCTTCAACCTGCCAATCTTCGAAAGCCCGGCTGCCGCCCAGGTAAAACCCCGCCAGGAAATCACCTTTGTAGAGATCAACCGCCTGCTCGAGCTGGTCAGCGAACAGCCGCTCTTCCAGTGCGGCCACGTCCAGGCATACGCTCTCCCCCTTCAGCCAGACGAGTTCATGCTGCCCCTCCAGCAGGTTCCCCAGCAAGCTGCGCAGGCGGTGCAGCGTGACGCGCAGGTTGCCGAGGGCATTCTCAGGCGCTCGCTCCGGCCAGATCAGCTCCGCCAGCAAAATGCGTGAAACTGGCTCTCCCCGCCTGGCCAGGTAGACCAGCAGCGCCTGCGCCGGGCGGGAGGTGAGCTCCTCGAGAGGTTTCCCGTCCAGGGCAAAGCGCAGCCCGCCCAGGGTGGTGATCTCCAGGCATGGGGAAAGGTCACTTTCTGAAAGAATACTCATCTTTTTCACCCGTACTTGTCTTTCCAGTAACGCTCCAGTAACGCTGCTCGCGATACGATTGGAACAATTGTAGCAAATATTGTTCGCTGGCAGCTTAACAGTTTTATGAATTGGAGGTAACCTTATGAAAACAAAACTGCTCGTCCTGACCCTTGTCCTGCTTCTCGCTGCCGGCTGCGCCAGCGCGCCTGTCGCTCCGCCGGCCTCAACCAGCACACCCCCACCCCCGCAGGTTGAAGCCCCAGTGGTGGTCGATCTCTCCACCCCCACCCAGGCGGTCGTGGAGGTGGTTCCCAACACTCCCGAGCCGACTGCAACGGAAGCTCCCGCGGTCAAGAACGCCAATGACCAGTGCGACAACCCCTATTACCCGGTCGTGGATGGCGCCTCCTGGACATATGCAGGCAGCACCACCGGTCAATTCACCCATACTTTGAACGTCAGCCAGGACCAGCTTTTCACCATCATCATTACCAGCAATGATACGGTCTTCAACATGGAGGGGCAGTGCACCGAAGACGGTGTCATCCTCATGGACAGCGGTATGTCAACCACCGCCCAAAGCGCCGATGGCACGGGGACAGTAACCACGACCAACCAGGATGGGGTCACCCTGCCCAACGACATCCAGGTGGGCGACGATTGGTCGCAGACCATCGCCTACAATGCTGGAGGAGAAGGAGAGTCATTCTCGGGCACGATCGAGACCAGCTACAAAGCCGTCGGCTACGAGTTGGTCAGCGTCCCTGCCGGCACCTTCGAGGCGCTGAAGATCGTACAAACCTCTTCGATGAGCATGGCTGGGCAGCATGTTTTCGATACGCGCAGTAATTTATGGTATGTGCAAGGTGTTGGCAACGTCAAAGCTGAGCAAACAGTACTTGAAGGCCAAGTCTCCGTGTCGGAGCTGGTATCCTACAACATCCCCTGAACTTGCGGAGACGACCCATGATGCAAGGCCCCCCCTTCCCGAAACGTGTAGGGGGACTGGGGGGATAGGTTAATTAACTCACCCCTCCCTTACCAGCACAGCCGCCTGACCTGCTGCCAGGCTGCCGGGAGCACCCGCCTGCCCGCTGGATAAAACCACTTCCCACTTTCCCGGTGGAAGCTGGAAGCTGGCAGGCGCTTTTCCAAAGTTCACTGCCGCCAGCACCGCCTGCTCGGGTATCTCGCGCAGGTACGCCAGCACATCCCGCGGCGTCCCCTCCAAGAAAGCCTGGCTCCCGCGGCACAGGGCAGGCAGCGCTTTGCGCAGGGCCAGCAGCTTCTTCGTGAAATTGAACAGCGAGCTGGGGTCCTGGCGCTGCGCCTCCACGTTGCGCCTGGGGCAATCAGGGTGCACCGGCAGCCAGGGCTGGGCGCTGGAGAAGCCTCCGTTGGGCGAGGCGTCCCACTGCATGGGGGCGCGGCAGCCATCTCGCCCCTTGAAGAGAGGCCAGAACTTCTTGCCGGGCGGGTCCATGATTTCGCTGCGCTTCAATGAAATGTCGCGCATGCCGATCTCCTCGCCGTAATACAAGAAAGGCGTGCCGCGCAGGGTCAGCAGGAGGGTCATGGCGATGAAGGCCTGGGTATCTGTTTCGCCCTTTCCGTAGCGGCTGGCGAGCGCGCTTCAGGTCATGGTTGCTCATCACCGTCGTGGGCCAGACCCCGGCAGCATCGAAGATTTTTTCGCGGCTCAGGATCTTATCCTTCACCCAGCTCGCCTTCCAGGGAAAGACCAGGTTGGAAGCTGTGAAATCGAAGCTGAAAGCGGCGTGCAGTTTATCCGGTCCGCAGTAGGAAACGGTTTTCTCCGGCGTTGCCAGGAAGGTTTCACCCACCGCGTAGCTCTCAGGGTAAGCATCCAGCAAGCTGCGCAGCTCGTTCAACAGGGGCATCATCTCCGGCTGGTCGATATCATAGAGGTGCCGCTGGCGCTGGAAACCCATCAGCCCAAGCTTGGTCGGGTTATCGAGCAGGGCGGGATGCTTGAAATAAGCGTTGAACACATCCAGGCGGAAGCCATCCGTCCCGCGCGCCAGCCAGAAGCGGAATACATCCAGCAGAGCCTGGCGCACCTGCGGGTTGTGCCAGTTCACGTCCGGCTGCTCTGTGGTGAAGAGATGCAAGTAGTATTGCCCAGTGAGCGGGTCGTGCTGCCAGGCTGGCCCGCCAAAGACAGCCTGCCAGTTGTTGGGTTGGTCGCGCCAGATGTACCAATCGCGGCGCGGGTCCGTCCGGCTGCAGCGAGATTCCTGGAACCAGGGATGCTGGTCGGAGGTGTGGTTGAGCACCATATCCAGCACCACCCGGATGCCGCGGCGGTGCGCACCTTCCACCAGCCGGTCAAAATCCTCCAGCGTCCCGAAGCGCCGGTCCACCGCCGTATAATCGCTGATATCATAGCCAAAGTCTTTATCGGGCGAGGGGGTAGAAAGGAGACAGCCAGATGGCATCCACCCCCAGCTCCTGCAGATAATCCAGCCGCCCAAGGATACCCGGCAGGTCGCCCAGCCCATCCCCGTTTGTATCAGAAAACGAGCGCGGGTAGATCTGGTAGATCACGCCATCCCGCCACCATAAAAAATCATCCATACAGCCTCCTGTGAGTCTCTACTGCCACCACAGCCCGGTGCACTCCGGTAAAATATTCCCCTGCAGCTTATCCAGCATTTCTTCGCCAAAGAAGAAGGGGATCCGGTCGCGCGCCTGCTGCAAGCTTTCAAAGCAATAATCGGTGCGCACCCACTTCATTTGAAATCCGCAGTCTTCCAAAAAATCCAGGTAATCGCGCAAGAGCGGCAGGCGCTGCGGCTCTTCAAAGCCGGTGCCCAGGGTCTCGATCACGATGAGCTTGCCCCCCGGTCGCAAGCAGTGCCGGAAACCTGCCAGCGTCTGCTTCAGCACACTGCGCCACTCGGGTCCACTGTCCAGGTAGACATAACACAGGCTCCAGCCCGCCACCAGCAGGTCTGCCATCGCCTGCGCTGCAGGTAAATGGCGGTGGTCAGCCGCGGCGAGATAGACTTGCTTGAAGCCAAGTTTATCTATACGCATCTGCGCCGCCTTGAGCATGTGCAGCGAAAGATCGAAGGCCCACATGGCGTTAGCTTCTGGCGCCAGCAAGCCCGTCAGCCGCCCGGTGCCCGCGCCCGTTTCCAAGATATCCAACCCGTCCAGCGGCAGTACAGCATGGATGGCAGGCAGCAGATTGCCCTGGTAGTCTTCGCAAGCCACCATCTGCTGGTACAGGTCTGCCTGGTGGTTGTAGATCGTCTGAAAATCTGGCATCAGACACCCATAAATCCTTTGGAAAGAATTATCAAACACACGTGAAAGATGACCTTCTGCCGTTGCTTCATTCGAATATTCATAGACTTCCGGTTGTGACTGCGCCTGCACGCTCGTAATTCATGACAATGACGCCAATCGGGGTGACTATGCTTTCAGTCACCTTGAACGCCATCGGCAGCGTGCCATCGGCAAACAACCGCTTTCCAACGCCCAACGTGATCGGATATATCATCAGCCAGAACGCATCGACCAAATCATGCTTGATAAGCGTCTGAATGAGGTTACCACTTCCCCAAACGTGCAAATCCGGCCCTGGCTGCTGCTTGATTCTGGCGACTTTTTCTGCAATATCTCCATTTAAAAACACGGATGGCTGCCATTCTGCAGACTTGATGGTGGTCGAGGCGACGTACTTGGTCGCCGCGTTGACGCCAGGCCATGCGTCCCCATGATGCGGCCAGTACGGCGCCCAAATATCAAAGGTTTTGCGCCCTAACAACAGGTCGAACGGCAGGTTCATCTGCTTTCTCAGGGCCGTTCCAAGAATCGGGTCGGAATATGGCGCTATCCACCCGCCGTACGCGAAGCCGCCGCTGGTATCTTCGTCTGGCCCGCCTGGAGCTTGTATGACACCATCAAGGGAGATATGTTCGAGCACAATAACTTTTCTCATGAATGAGTTCCTCCAACATCTGGATTATTATCTGGTTGCCTGAATCAAAGTAGGTAAACGACGTCTCAAATACTATTTATATCACAATGAGCAAGGCACCTATATGTTGGAACGCGACGAAGCCAGCCAACGCCAGCTTCAGCGGCGTGTTCAGCGAAGCGGAGCGCGTCCGCTGCAAGCCGTGTTAGGCGGACTCAAACTCTAGACTCGGCTGCCTGCCCGAAAGTATTGATTGCCCTTCCGATTAAGGTTGAGCAAGCGGCAAAGATGTGCAGCGTGTTCATCCAAATGTTCAGCCGGCCGATGAGCCATTGGGTCAACGGTTCGATATTGCGGAGGATAGGCGGCTCCTTAATGCCATGCTTCTTCAGGCAATCCCTTATCAGCGCGTAAACAGTTTCCAATGGCCCTCTGAGATAACTTCGACGGTGCCATCGGTCACTTTGATGGCGGTCTGATCGTCAATCGCGTACGCCGGCACCGGCATGCCGGCAGCCCATTTTTCTGCGTCGGCCATAGAGTTTTCCGGCAGCATCTCGTGATCCAGGTGCGGAAAAATCGAAAAATTGACCATTCCCAGCGCTTTGTCGCCACCGGTGGGCGGCTTCCAGCTGACGAAGGCCTCCCCGATGTTGGGGGCCATCACCATGCTCCCGGCGCTCAGTCCCACGTAGACCGCGCCCAGCGACGGCAAGAGGTCTGCCAGCCCGGACTGCCGCATCCAGTAGCACAGATACAAGGGGTCGCCGCCATTCACCAGCAGAACGTCAGTCTCCTGGAGCATGGGGACCCAAAGCTCTTCATCGATGCTGGGCAGCGCGGTGAGCTCCAGCACTCCCATGGACTTCCAACCCAGCTCGCACATCGGTGTGGCGGCTTCTCCGATGAAGAACCGCCATGCGTGGCCAGCACCGCCGGGTATGGCGTACACCGCAGTGGGAATGCAGAGGGCGCTGGACTCGGCAATCGGTTTGCCCAGTAGGTCGACCAGCGCGTTTCGGATGCTCGTGTTTTTGATGCCAGCCGAGGTGAGCAGAAATTTCATGATGCCTCTCCTTGCCGATTGATGGGGAGCCGAAGGCTCCTCCAGTCTCTCCTATTATAATGCGCTTATACAACGTGCCAGCCAACGGTTTGCGTTACCTGCGTGTGGGCGGGCGTGGACTCTGCTTGGGAGCAGGAAAAACTCGAAGCCAGAAAAATGCTTGAAAATGCCGCAGAATCCCACACGTCAGGTGCACGCTTTGTTAGGCGGGGGCATTTATTGTGCGCCACACTTCGCCTATTGTACACTCTCATCGTAACAGACGAACTCCAATGTATTTCCCTCTGGGTCAGGGAAGTATAGCGAGCGAACTTGCAACCACTCGTGTACGGTTGCGTTTACCTTTAACCCCAAGTCCTCAAGTCGTCTTTTCTCGGATTCGAAATCTTCAAGTGAAACATTCAAAAATAAACCCGGCTCTTTGTTCACCTGATTGAAATAATTGTACACCCGGAATTCTAAAGAATGGCCATTGGAGCCGATAGAAACTGGCTAAAGCTGGCGCAGCTCTTCTTCGCTGATCTGGTCCGGCGGCTTGTTGAAGTACGCCGCCAACTGGCGCACGGCCCGCAGATAGGAGTCCTGTGTTCGCTCGGTAAAACTGTGCAGCTGCATATCCTCGATCATTTATTGACTTAATACGGTCATGTCTATACCTCCTGTGAAATGGAATTTGAGACTTTCACAGGAAATATAGCCTGGATCGCAATGAGATGTGAAACTTTGGGTTAGAAAGGGTTGGGAAAAGGAAAGAGCGCTGGCCTTACCTGCGCGCAGCGCTTAGTTCAACAATAATTCTGAAGCTGGGTGTTTTCCTGATCATTGAAAATGAAGGATGTGCCAGCTATTACACTGGCGTCCCCTCCCCCCACCCAGGTTAAAAATACCGGTGCATCGCGAGTACCCCCGTCACTAAAACGTAGCCGTGGGCTCCTGTTGGTCGAAGCGTATCGGCGTCGGCATACGGCCGGAGAGCCTGGGATCAAGTCGCAGAACCCATTGTGCTCCCTCTCCGTTATATTTTACGTCTAATCTTCCCCCAGGTTTCGTTAATTTACATGCACTCCCCCAAATCGCAGCGCCCGTTCCCATTCGAATCCGAATAACGATGGCAGTGACCCGGGTAGCTGCAGCGGCGCGGGCAGCTCACACTGCACGCCGTAGTATCGGCACTGCTATCCCAGGACGACGAAGCCGGGGTGTCTTGTACACTGGTCAGTTGGATTACATTCCCCTCGCTGCTCGAGGCAGCCTCAATTTCATCCAATGCGCTGCCCACCGCCAGGAGCGAGGCTGCTCCAACCAATCCCATTAATTTCAAGAAATCCCGCCGCCCCGTCGCCAGTACCTGGGCAGGTTTGGCAGGCTGCAACTGGGGTAAGGACTCTTCCAGAGGAAAGATCGTCTTCCGGGCAGTCTGCACAATCATGCGCCCATGCGTCCCGATCTTCACCACAAGCAAGAGCAGCGTCATAATAGAGCTGAGGATATGCACGTTTTTCCAGGCGGCATAGCTGCCCAGCGACAGAGAGAACCAGGTGGATATGACCAGGCCGGTGAACAGGATCAGCATAAAACCCGCTCCCAACCCCGCATCCACCAGGTAATAGAGGCGCGCCTGCGGCGAGGTGCGTTTAAAGAACTGCTGTGAGACGGCGGTCACCCATTTCCAGTGCGTGACCAGGTGAACCACAGCCAGCGCCCCAAGCGCCACTCCCAGCCACTGGTGCAGCGCTACCCCCGTCAGGTCGAGCCAAAACAAGATCATAAAACCGGCAAACAACCCGGCATCGATCAGCCATTTATTTTGAATTCTATTGGTCTCCATATTGGTCCAATCCTTTGCATCGCTCCGACAAATTTTAGGAATATCGGATCAGTGATTGACACCATCATATCGGAGGGATATAAAGAAAAAGTTCAGCGATTGTGAAGAAATGATATGTTTTCGTTTTTTTTATGAGGATTGCTCCAGTTTTTTCAGAAATCATCGACAGGCACAAACATTTCGAGTAAACTTTCCATCAGAGCTTCTCCTGGTGATGCGCTTGCTTTGTGGCAAAACCAAGTTTTTCTCGATCGAAGCTCCTTATCCCGTAATCAAATAACTTAGCTTAGATTATCCACGCATATTTACACAGGACTTTTCATAATTTTCTGTCAGGGAGAATGCAATCATGACCTCATCAGGCATACCATCCTTGATTGTTCAGAAGGGATTGGCAAATGAGCAGGAGTTCAATTTAACCGCTCCTGTCATGGTGATCGGACGAATGCCGCCGGCGGATATCATCCTGGATAACAAAGTCGTATCGCGCCAGCATGCCCGGATCACCCTGGAAGGAAGCCAGTATTACCTGGAGGACCTCTCCAGCCTGAATGGTACCTTTGTCAACGGAGCCCCGCTCAAGGCGAAAGTTCCCCTTAAATCGGGGGATCGTATCTACCTCGGAGACCAGGTGGAAATGGTTTTCCAGGAGGCTTTGCCGGCATCCGAACCTCCGAACCTGGAGGTAACCATTTCAGGCATCGGGACGAACCTCTACCTGCTGCGGAGCGACAGCATGACGATCGGCAGAGCGGATGATAATGATATTGCGATTACCTCTGCGATCGTCTCACGCCACCATGCCCGCCTGGAATTTGAGGCGGGCAAATATTATCTGGTTATCTTACCCGGTGCCACCAATGTCATGTACGTCAATGGTCAACCCGGTTCCGGACGGATCCTCCTGCACGATCGGGACGAAATCAAGATGGAAGGCCAGGGTAGTGGGGCGGCTGTGGCAATCACCGTCCACTTGCCAATGGCATCAATTACTGCCACTCAAACGTCCCTTAAGACCACCTACAGCGACTCCACGAATATTGAACTTCCTGCGAAGCCAGCCTCCGCAGGGCAAACCATTCTCGAATCCCTTTCCCTGGGACAAATTGAAGATATACGTGAGCCTTCTAAGCTGGTTGTCACCATCGCCGGGCAAGCCTCCCAGACTTTCATTCTGGACCGCGAGCGCATGTCTATCGGCAGATCAGAGGATAACGATATCGTGATTCCTTCTCCGCTCGTCTCCCGGCACCATGCTTTAATCGAGCGTTCAGCCAGCGGGTACGTCTTAGCAGTCTCACCCGAAACAACCAATACCCTGACCTGCCAGGGGCGCCCAGTCATCGGGCGCAGATTCCTCCAGCATGGAGATATCTTGCGCATTGACAGCCGCGAGCCAGGCATGATGGTGTCGATTGCCTACCAGTCGCAGTCAGACACGCAGGTCAGCCTGCAGGTGCAAGCCATCCAATTTGGTCAGAAAGACAAATTAACCTTTGGGCGAGACCCATCGAATGATGTGGTGCTGGATATGCCCACGATCTCACGCTATCACGCTCAAGTCGAGCACGTCGGAAAACGTTACTTCGTTACCGATTTGCATAGTGCGAACGGGACTTTTGTCAACAATGAGCGCATCAGCAAGAAAACGGATCTCAATCCAAACGATGCACTGCGCATCGGGCAGTACCGCTTTATTTTAGGGGAAGATCAGATCGTCAAGTATGACGATACCAGCGGACTGCAGGTTACCGCTTTGGGGTTGAATAAATGGGTGCGCAAGAACCTCAACATCCTGGCGAATATCTCGCTTGTCTTCCAACCGCGTGAGTTCATCGTGGTGGTCGGGCAGAGCGGCGGCGGGAAATCGACGCTGGTAGATGCGATCGCTGGGTACCGCCCCGCCACCCATGGGACCGTGATTGTCAATGGCATCGATGTCTATCGGAACTTCGACGCAATCCGCAATGAGATCGGATTTGTGCCTCAGCGCGATATCATCCATATGGAGTTAACGGTGTACCAGGCTTTGAACTACGCCGCGAAACTGCGCATGCCGCGCGATACCACGAAGGCGGAACGCCATAAACGCATTATGGAAGTATTGGACGACCTCGACCTGGCCCACCGAAAGGATAACCAGATCAGCTCCTTGAGCGGAGGCCAGCAGAAGCGGGTCTCGATCGGTGTCGAGCTGATCACCCGTCCCGGGTTGTTCTTCCTGGACGAACCCACATCAGGCCTGGACCCAGGCACCGAAACGGCTTTCATGCACCTGTGCCGCCGGTTGGCTGACCAGGGTCGCACCATTATCATGGTCACACATGCCACCAAGAATGTCATGCTGGCAGATAAGGTCGTTTTCCTGGCTCGAGGAGGCTACCTGGCGTGGTTCGGCCCACCCGATGAAGCCCTGGCATATTTTGATCAATTCCGAACAGAGCGCGAGCAGCGCACCAGCACGATGGAATTTGACCAGATCTACGCCATCCTGGATGACCCCTCAAAAGGCTCGGCACAAGATTGGGCAAAGCGCTTTCAAGAATGCCCAGCCTACCAGAAATATATAACAGAGCCATTGAAACTCGACCAAAATGGTTTACCGCTGGCGGCACAAGCTCAAACGAAAAAGGAAGGCAAGCGCAAGAAACGCTCGAGAGCGAGGGTATCCTCGCTGCAACAGTTCTTTGTATTATCTGCGAGAAATATCAAGATCCTATCGCGCGACCGTTCCAGCATGATTTTGATGATATTCATTGCGCCAGCCGTTGGCTTGCTTAGCCTCGTCATTGCGCCTTTGATGGGCAATCAACCCTTCGATTGGGTCAATGGCGATGCGAACAATGGGATCATTGCCTTTTTCTTGCTCACCTTATACTGCTTGCTTGTCGGTGGATTGTCGCAAATGAGAGAATTTGTGAAGGAAACCGACATCTACAAACGAGAGCGGCTGGTGAACCTGAAAATATTCCCTTACGTCTCTTCGAAAATTTGGGTAGCCGTTTTATTGGCTCTGTTCCATGCGCTGGCATATACCGTGCTGCAATCCATCGCCTTTAAGATGCCGATTCACGGGTCCGAATATTTGCTGCTGTATATCACCCTGTTCTTAGCTGTTTTATCGGGCATGATCTGTGGTTTACTGGCCTCAGCAATCTCTCCCGCCGCCAGCTCGGCTCCCATGATCATGATCATGTTCATCATCCCACAGATCGTTTTGAGCGGCGTGCTGAGCCCCGTGCCATCTAACATTAGCCAGATCGCTTCCATCCGCTGGGCATTAGAAGGTGTGGTGGGGATCTTAGGTGTTGGATCGGATGTGGCTGCAGACCCCTGCTGGAAGCTTGACCCTGACATCAAAGATATCATGACGCTGGATCAGAAAGAGCAGTTCGGGTGCCGCTGCCTTGGATTGAATGTCTTTCAGCCGGGTTCGTGCGATTTCCCCGGTGTGGGGGACTATTATGAGTCAGCAGTTGACGAAGCCGCGCCCGTCGAGCCGGCTGAGCTCGGATCAGAACCCCCTCGCCCAGAATTTCCTCCCCGACCTGAAAAACCAGAAGACCCGACCGACCAGGTTGCCATGGTCGGATTCCTCAACGCCTTGGATTCGTACATGAAAGATGTAGACCGGATCCAGGCAGAATACGAGAGCCAGATCGAACTATATAGAGCGCAGGCGGACGAATACCAGGCCAGGATGGCAAAGTATCAAAAAGACCTGGTCAGTTATGATATCAAGAGAACCGGCGCAGTGGAAAGAGCCGAGGGGTTGATCGAAGGGGTCAGCGAGCAGTTTGGCTGGATCTGGGTCAATAAAGAAGATAAGACCACCTATCTCCCCTGGCTTTTTGGCACCTGGCGCTCCCAATTGGTCATCATCACGGTTTATATTGCCTTGATCCTGTTCCTGATCAAGCGAAAGGACATCCGCTGAGGAGAGGATATGCACACACCGAATAAGTTGAAGTTCCTCCTGTTTCCACCGCTCATCTTGTTTGGGTTGGTCGCCATGGCTTGCAGCTTTTCCCGTCCAGCCGCCGAGGCGCAGCCGGACCTGACCTTGACCGCCATGAGCGGCGCCATTGTCGGAACCGCCACTGCCGATGCATTGAAGGGCGACCAGACCTCGATCGATCTGGAAACTGCCGAAGCGCGTGCCACCGCTACCACACGGGCCATCCAAAGCACCCAGGCGGTGCGGGCCACCAGCGTCGATATCAACAAGGACGCCACAGCGACTGCTTCAGCGCCCATCCTGGCTGAGCTGGCCTTTTACAATGTAGATACAACCCTCGGTCATGTTGGCTGGATCACCACCACCCAGACGTTAACGGTCACAGGCTACCAGCAAACCAATGTGGCAATGGCACCCGTTACCGCTGCTGATTTCGTCTTAGCCAGCGACATTACCTGGAATTCCCGCTATGCCTCCGGCTGCGGATTTATGTTCCGCCTGAATGGCGATCCCAATAAACCGGACGCTTATATGTTCATCATCAGCCGGGTTGCCACGGGTCACGCAGTATTTACCGCTCTAGTCAACGGCGAGCTGGCAAATATCCACGATTTTTATCCCAAAGACAACGATAAATCTTTCAACGCTGATAATGAGGCAACGAACCGGATTGCAGTTGTCGCCCGTGGAAACATTCTCGAGTTCTATTCTAACCAGGCCAAGATTGCAGAGGTGGATACCACCCAACCGCCGACGCCGATCCGCGCGCCAGCGCCACCGGTCAAACCACCTAGCAGCGAAGGTCAGAAGGCCATGGATCAATACCTTGAGCAGGCAGAACAGTATCAGGATTACGTTGATCAGATGCAAACTCAGTATAGCAATGCTTTAAGTAACTATTCTCAGAACCAGGCCATTTTCACCGACGGATTATTGGGGATGAGCGTATTGAGCGAAGCAGGGCTTTCAGAGTGCAAGTTTGATAATACCTGGCTGTGGATCATCGACCAATAAATTTGGAAGATATGGTCTTGTTCCCAGCCTGAAAATCAGGAGGCTCATATGTCTGTGATTGAATCCACCGATTCCTTATTGGCTGTCACTTATCCAACCGATGGTCCCGGCGCAGCCGTGATTGTGGTCAAGGATGGCCAGGTCTTGCACCGCAAGGGCTATGGGCTGGCGAACATGGAGCTCGATATGCCCATACAACCCGAAACCGTCTTCAAAGTCGGCTCGGTCACCAAGCAGTTCACCGCGGTCTCGATCTTGATGCTGGCCGAAGAGGGCAAGCTTGCTCTCAGCGACCCAATCGAGAAATTCTTGCCCGATTATCCCACCCACGGTCATCTCATCACCATCGAGCACCTCCTCACCCACACTTCTGGCATTAAATCCTACACCGGAATTCCCGAATGGTCGCCCACTTTCGGTAAAGACTATACCGTTGATGAGATGATCGATTTCTTCAAATTTAAGCCCATGGATTTTGCCCCAGGAACGCGTTATGCGTATAACAACTCAGCGTACTTCCTGCTTGGCGCCATCATCGCAAAACTGTCTGGTGGCACCTATGAAGAATTCCTGCAGAAGCGCATCTTCGACCCGCTGGGGATGAGCCACACCTACGGCTATACTGCCCAACGCATCATCCCCAGGCGCGCCAGCGGTTATAACAAGGACAAGGACGGTTATGCGAACTGCCCCTATTTAAGCATGACCCACCCTGGAGGCGCCGGGGTGCTGTCTTCCACCGTGGATGACCTGGCGCTCTGGGATGCCGCCCTGTATACCGACCGGCTGGTCAAGCCTGCCTCGCTAGCCCAAGCCTGGAAGCCTTATTCCCTCAAAGATGGCTCTTCGACGCATTACGGCTACGGCTGGGCGCTCGAAGAATACGCCGGGCTCGAATGGATCGGGCACGGTGGTGGCATCCACGGTTTCGTGTGCATCGTCGCACGCATCACCCAAGAGCGGCTTTTCGTGGCGGTGCTGTCCAACAACACTGGCGCGGTAAAAACCCCCGAAGAGTTGGTTTTCCGCATCGTGCTGCACACCCTTGGTAAAGAGATTGTCGAGCCGCAGCCCATCGAGCTGCCTCCCTCCGCCTTGGAGCGTCTGACCGGGGTTTACGAAGTCCCCCCCAGCGTAAAACACCATTTCCAGGTCAAGGATGGCATCCTTTTCCACCGCATGCCAGAATATCAATTTGATGAACAGGTTTTTCCAATATCCGAGACGGAATGCTTCCCCAAAGGGAATGTTTTCTACCGCATGCGCTTTATAAAAGACGAATCTGGGGCAGTGACCGCCTGCGAAGTCGTCAACCCTTACGGGCGGGTCATCGATACTGCCACAAAAACAGAGAAACCACTGCCGGAATAACATCTAATATCCATTCCGGGAGATCTATGAAAAAGCCTTAATAAAATATCCTGTACACATGTGCGAGTCTGTGATTACTTTTTTAATCGACCAGGAAAAACCATATCGAATTCTCGGATTTGTGAAATCGATCGCTACAAATAGGCAAAATGGTGAAAACAGTGTTAAAATTAAAGAAGTACTACAAAATTTTCACCTGTTTTGGGTATAAATGAGAACAAAATTATTGCAACGCGGAATCACGGTTTAAATCACCATGAAATCCGCTTCAAATGACCTTCGATTTTTAAAAGCCGGCTTGGAAATCCTCGAAGATTATCTTCTTTCGAATAATCCTAACTGGCCGATCGGCATTCGCGCGCCGCATGGAGAGCCGCCTTATCCTCAGTTCAATCTGGGCAACCTGAAGCTGGCTTTGACCCGGGTCCAGACCTTCAAGTTGACATATGCGCAACAAACTAGGCTGGATAAACTTAATGGACAAATCAATGCTATCCGAGCGCGCTGGCCCTCTACGTGGAGTCAGAAAGCCAGCGCGGAATTCCATGCGGACCTAAACCTCTGGCGGAATTTCTTAATAGATTACCAGGAATCAGCTGAGTCGAATTTGGATCGCTATGCTTATGAAGTAACTCAGCGCGTGCAATTGCAGTTACTGATGAAAGAAGCTGAGGCCATACCTGCTGAAGAAATCCATCTATTGGATGACCTGGATACTCTGCTCAGATCAGCTTTCCAGCCGGGTAATTTCATTTGGGAGGCAGACTTGGCTTCTGGCTTTCCGCCACAAGTTTACTGGTATCTTTACGGAAAACTAAATAAATAATCCCTTAGATACGCCGTCATGTTTATCGAAATCGTGGCTTTAAGGAGTTGCTATCGAAACTTTGAGTTTTGCCTAACAATGCCCAGAATAGATGAAAAATGGTAAATAATTTGTGAGCTAAATTTATGTCTCATTGGGATTTACCGTAGTGAAACCCCGTAGAGACAAATTTATTCGATATAATATAAACTCAAGCGACGATAAGCTAAGCTATGACAGATTGATCAGGCTTCGATCGCTTTGTCATTTATGGTGGAACACCGATCTGAATTCCCACGGGTAAAGCTTTATCGACCGCATGCCATCGCCGGATCGATCGAACGGCCACGGCTTCTGGAGAAACTCGACCAGGTTCTCCAGAAGCCGGTTGCCGTGATCACTGCACCGGCTGGGTTCGGTAAGACGACCCTGTTAACACAGTGGCTGGAGCACTGCCCTCTGCCCAACGCCTGGATGCAGCTGGATGAAAATACCTGCGAGATTTCCGAGTTTCTATCTGGTGTTGTTGCTGCGCTGCGCCAGCTCTTCCCAGGCTGCCTGCAGAAAACCGCTGATCTGCAGCACGCCCAGGGAACCGTGCCGCTGGCCATCTGGAAAAATGCGCTGATCGCCGACCTGGAACTGCTGGAAGATACACCCTTCATCCTGGCGTTAGATGATTTTCACCTGGTCGAGAACCCTTCCATCGATTTACTGCTCGCGGATGTGCTCCGATACGAGTCGCTACCCCTGCACCTGATCCTCACCGCCAGGCGCAGCCCTTCACTGTCTTTCAGCCGGCTAAAAGCTCAAGAGAGGGTCGTTGATATCAAAACGGCGGATTTGCGCTTTACGGATTCTGAAGCGATCACCTATTTACATCAGTCTGTTTCTGTTCCTTTAAGCGCTGCAGTCATAAACCAGCTCCAAGAGAAGACCGAAGGTTGGGCTGCCGGATTAGCCCTGGCAGTGATCAGCCTGCGCGAAGAGGTCGAACCGGAGGAATTGATCACAAATCTGGACGGTCCGGACAGGCAGGTGAGTGATTACCTGCTCGACCAGGCATTCACCAACCAGCCCGACGAAATCCGGGAATTCCTGCTCCAGACGGCCACTTTCAACCAATTCTGCGCCTCTTTCTTGTACGAGGTGGTCGGTTCAAAACAAAGCGAAGGTGAGATCCAAGCGCTACTGGAACGCATCGAAGCTGCCCAGCTCTTCCTGATCCCATTAGACACCCGGCGCTCCTGGTACCGCTACCACCACCTGTTTCGCCAGATGCTGCTGTCACGCCAGCGCTTTTACTACCATCCCGATCAAATTGCGCTATACCACCGGCGCGCAGCTGCCTGGCTGATCCGTCACGGGCAGGTGGATGAAGCGCTGGGTCAATTGATTGCGGAAGCGGATTGGATCGGCGCGGCGCAGCTTGTGGAAAGCCAGTTCTGCGCACTGCTCAATACTGAAGATTACCTTAGAATCAAGCGCTACCTCGGGTTTTTTTCGGAAGATATCATCGCCACACGCCCTGGGCTGTTGCTCATGCAAGCCTGGGTGGCGCATTTTGGCCTGCGCTTGGCGCAAATGCACTCACTGACCACCAGGATCCAGGTCTTACTGGATGCCGCCCATCAACAGAACAAGACTGCAGAAAGCGGCGCACCTTTGCCCGGCTTTGAGATCATCCCGCACAGGACCGTCCAGGCGCATGTCTGGGCGTTGGACAGTGTCATTCTTTATTTGACCAACCAGAGCAGCCAGGCGGTACCGCTCGCCCGCCAGGTTGTGGAGACTCTACCAGAGACCTGGATATTTGCCCGCGGCAATGCCATGGTCTACGTGGGATTGTCCATGTTCATGGAGGGTCAGTATCACCAGATGGTCGAGTTGTTCACACAGGCCTACGCAAGCTTGCAGACTCAGACCAGGGCACGGCCTACGGCGCTCGCCTGCTGTTTACTCTCAGCGTCAGCCATCTGCTTCATGGAGAGCTGGAGCTCTGCCGACAGACAGCGGAATTACTGATGCGAAATTCTCTCGCCTTCAACCTGCTGCTCATGCAGGGATGGAGCTATTACCTATTGGGGCGGGTCTATCAGGAATGGAACCAGCTCGAGCTGGCAGCCAAGTATTATAAGCTAGAGATCGATCAGGGCTTCACCTCCAACCTGTTTTGTTCAGTGGAGAGCATAGCAGGCTATGTCTTTGTGTTGGAGGCTCTCGGACGTCACGCGTTAGCACAGCAATCGCTCGAATTCCCTCCAGCAGCTATTCAGCGAACAGATTGCAGCAACGCCTCAGCCGCTGATGGCCTTGACTGCCTGGTTGAAATTGCAAGACGGCAACCGTGTAGAGGCGCGCCGTTGGGCTGAATCGTTTTATGCCCCTATCGCTGAGCAGGCGATCGGTTGGTATCACATCCCCCACATCTACAAGGTCAAAATTTTGCTGGATTCAGGCGGGCCTGAAACCAGCCGGGTGGTCGATCAGCTCCTGGATGAGATCCAGGAGCTGGCTGAACGCACGCACAATAAATTCACGCTCCTACGCGTGCTGTCGATGCGTGCTGTGTGGCTCGCCAGGCAGGGCGAAAGCGCGGCTGCTCAACAAACCCTGGAGCGCGCCCTGCGCCTGGGCCGCCCGGGTGGGTTTATCCATGCCTTTGTGATCCGAGGTCCGGAATTGCTTGAGCTCCTCAGGGCGATTTCGTCACGGTTGAAGAATGAGCCAGACATGGAAGAGTACATCGCTGCGATCATCGCCGCATTTTCGATGCCAATCGAGCCCCATCCCGAGCCTCTCAACCTGCCGCTGCTGACCGAGCGCGAGCTTGAAGTCCTGGGGCTGCTGGCCGAGCGGTTGAGCATCAACGAAATCTCAACCAGGCTGTACATCTCCCCGAGCACGGTCCAGCAGCACACCCACCACATTTATCGCAAATTGAATGTTGCCAACAAGCGCCAGGCTGTCGCCAGAGCCATCGAGCTCGGCGTGCTCGCTCCCGGGCGCTAACCCTGCGCTTTCACACTCCTCTGATCGAATAAAACAAAAGTAAAACATTTTATTGCATGACGGGATAGGCACTCCCGGGTATGCTTTGGCGCATACAAGGAGATGCTAATGCCTGAGGAGATCGTGCGCCAATATTTGTTTGACCGCCCGGGACTCTACCAGATCCGGATCGTGGGGGAGTTGGATGAGCGCTGGCTCGCTCACCTTGAAGGTTTGGAGATCTCGTCTGCTCCCTGGGGAAGGTACCATCTGGTGACACAGATCAACGGGTGGCTTGCCGATCAAACCGTACTTTCCGGGTTGCTGGACCTGATGAACGATCTGGGCAGGGTGATCTTGACCGTAGAGCGCCTTGAAATGGACGAAGAGACCTAGTAATCCCAGGAATGCTCCAATGGATCTACCTCAATTGTTCTCGATCATCATGAACCTGTCCACGCTGGTCTTTGTGGTGACCAATATGTTGGCGATGGGTTTGAGCCTGAGCGTGGCACAGAGAGCGGGAAGCAGGAAGCTATCCGCCCGGTGCTCGGATTGGGAACCGCCCAGCGCAATCTGTCGGCAGCCCTGGTCGTGGCTGCAGCCAATTTTGTTGAAGACCCAGAGGTGATCGTGATGGTTCTGGTGCTCGGTCTGGTAAGCCTGTTAGTTATGTTAATCACTGCCAATCTTTTAAGGAAAAGAAAAAATGATAAACAACTTAGCTGAGCTCAAATTTGTAGGTGGTTATCCCACTGGAGAGACCGTTCATAAAGGCGATTTCAGGGGCTGCCATGGATAACCGCCGCTTGACTACTCCCCGTGCAGCCGCGATCGCAGGCATCTTGTTTGGGTTGTTATTTACCACCAGCCTGATTTTACTCCGCTCTGCAATTCCCGCCGATCCATATTCTGGTACCGACTGGATCGAGAATGGAGAAACGCGAATCAGCATAGCATTGGAACTGATACCATTCGCCGGGATTGCTTTTTTGTGGTTTATCGGAGTTGTGCGTGACCGCCTGGGCAGGTATGAGGATCAGTTTTTCTCAACCGTGTTTTTTGGTAGCGGTCTTCTATTCCTGGCAATGGTTTTTGTCTTTGCGGCGATCGTCGGCGGCATGATCGCATGGTACCGGCTGAACCCAGGCATCACGCTGGAAAGCCCGGTGATCTATTTCGGCCGTTCATTGATGATCCAGCTCAGTAATGTCTACGCCTTGCGCATGGCTGGCGTTTTCATGCTTTCCCTGGGGACAATCTGGCTGCGTACAGGGGTGATGCCCCGCTGGCTGGTCATACTCACCTATCTGCTCGCAGTAACTTTGCTTATCGTCATTAATCTCAGTTTATGGATAACACTGATCTTCCCTGTGTGGGTAATGTTCATCAGTGTAGAAACATTGGTCTTGAATATGAGGCGTTCGACCTGAGAAAAGGATTTAAATGCAGTCCAACATCATCAACACTTATAAGCAACGCTGGAAAATCCATCCCAAGAACCTTGTGGCTGACCTGATCG
This sequence comes from uncultured Chloroflexia bacterium, assembly GCA_963754615.1. GTDB lineage: Bacteria > Chloroflexota > Anaerolineae > Anaerolineales > UBA4823 > CAVVUF01. The sequence continues at coordinate 224,678 of CAVWGW010000013.1, forward strand.
CCGGCTTTACCACCGCGGTATCAAGCATCCCCGATAGTATGGCTTCTGCTTTGCTGGCAGGGATTAATCCGCTGACGGGTCTATACACCATGATCATCGCTACTCCAATTGGGGCGCTGTTTACCAGTTCACAGGCGATGCACATCTCCACCACCAGCGCCTTATCTCTTGCCGTGGGAAGCTCCCTGGTGGGGATGCCCCCTGACATGAAGCTGCAGGCAGTCTACATGCTGGCGCTCATGGTCGGGGTTATCCAAATTACCCTGGGTCTGCTTAAGATGGGATACCTGGTGCGGTTTGTGCCTTTTTCTGTGATGACTGGTTTCTTGAATGGCGTTGCCATTTTAATCATCCTGGGACAGCTCGGTGATTTTACCGGTTATTCGAGCCCATATTCTAACCGGGTGGTCCAGGCTTTTGATACAGCCGTAAACACTGCCAAAATCATCCCTCCAATTTTGATTGTGGGTCTGGTCACCGTCTTCCTGATCCTTGCCTTTAACAGGTTCAAACTGACGAAGCGGTATTCCTTGATCCTGGCGATGATCATTGCCTCAACCCTCGCTGCACTGCCAGCTTTTGATCGGGTACCGACCGTCGGAGATGTGACCAGCGTGCCCAGTGCCTTACCGCATTTCTATCTTCCCAATTTCTCATTGCTACTGACTTTGATCGTACCGGCTTTCGCCCTCAGCATTATTGGTTTAGTGCAAGGAGCTGGGATCACCCAGGGATACCCCAATCCAGACGGGAAGTTCCCTGACCCATCCGGTGATTTTTTTGGACAGGGTATTGCCAACCTGGCAGCGAGCTTTTTCAGGGGAATGCCTGCAGGTGGCTCTCTCTCCGGTACTGCCCTGGTTGTCGGTTCCGGTGCCAGGACGCGCTGGGCGAATGTCTTTGCCGGCATCCTGATCGCCATCATCATATTGCTCTTCTCCCAACTGGTAGAGCTGATCGCTATGCCAGCGCTGGCTGGGCTTCTGATGGTGATCGGCTTTCAAACCATCAAGCCAACCGACATCCTGACCGTGTGGCAGACCGGCCTGAGCCCGCGGGTGGTCATGTTGATTACTTTTGTGGGGACGCTGATCATGCCGCTGCAATTCGCGGTCCTCTTGGGCGTGGCGATTTCCATCGTGCTTTATATATCTCAACAAGCTAACCGCATTCGGCTGGTTGAAATCATCCCCCAAAAAGGCGGCTTCCCGCTTGAACGACCGGCTCCAGCCCAGTTGCCGAGCCACAAAATCACCCTGTTGTACCCGTATGGCAGCCTGTTTTACGCTGCCGCCAAGACCTTGGAAGAAAACCTGCCTGCCCCCGAAAATTCCCGGAATGCGGTGGTCATCTTTCTGCTGCGTGGCTATGACCAATTCGGCAGCACAATGATTGGTGTGCTGGATCGATATGCGCGCATTGTTCAAGACCATGGAGGAAAATTGATATTAGCCGGGCTCAGCGAAGGCGTTCTAACCCAACTGGAACGCACCGGACTGCTCGAGCTGATCGGGAAGGAAAATATTTTCATGGCAACGGATGAATATGGCATGGCAGCTAACCAGGCTTTTGAATCTGCACAAAAGTGGTTAGATGCGGTAGAGCAACAAGAATTGCTTGTTGAGTTACCAAACATCGGATCAAATTAAACCATCACTAAAATCTACATCTGGAGGAATCAATGTCACCAAAAAACTATAAAAAAATATACTATCTCGTCAGCTTGCTCATCGGCATCAGTTTCCTGTTGGTGGCGTGTTCAGGGTCAGCGAAAAACCCTTCGCCAACCCCAACTACCGTCCCGCCTAGCGTTGAACCAACCTCGGCACCCCAAGTTTTATCACCCATCAGCCAGGCAGACCTGACCACAGGCAGCTGGCAGTGGGTCAGTGGTCGTGAATCGCAAGGTGGAATGCCCTCCGTTGTGCCAAACCCTGAGAAATACACCCTTACTTTCAATGCCGACAATTCGGTCAATATCACAGCTGACTGTAACACAGTCGTGGGCACCTACACGCTATCAGGCGAAAAATTAACCATTACCCTTGGGGCGAGCAGCCTGGTGGCTTGTCCGCCCGAACTCTTCTTCCGATAAGTTCTTGGCACAGCTCGCCGCCGCCTCTTCAGTTGGAACAGGGTTTGGTAGCCTGGTCATTGGCCTGGGAGATTCCGGCGGTGAGATGTACTTCCAGCATGCTCCGGCAGCTGCCACACCTCCATTGGATGCCAATTTGCAGCCTATCACCCAAGAAGCATTGATCGATATCCTCTGGCAGTGGATCTACCTGAAAGAGACCTCGCCGAGCAGTGAGGTTGGGGTGGGGAATCCTGAAAACTATGACCTGGTCTTCCGGGCAGATGGCACCTATAGCGCTAAGGCGGACTGCAACCAGCTGGCTGGCACCTATGTTCTTTCCGGTTCCAGCTTAACCCTCAATCCGGGGATCAGCTCCCTGGCAGCTTGCCCAGAAGATTCCAAATATGACCTGTATAAGAGCTTGCTGGCGCGTGTGACCGGTGTTGGAGAGCGGGATGGGCTGCTGGTGCTGATCTTAAAAGATAATCCTGCCAGTATGTCCTATGTGAATGCAGGGATGTCACCTGTGCGGCAGACTGTAGAGGGCGATCCAGCTTTAATTTTGGGCACCCCTTCAGGTGTGGAAAACTTTAATAATACGGATAACTGGACAAACTTTTCCAATGAGTGCTTCACCACCCAGATCACTGGCGGAAAGTTTGTGATGACTGCCAATGGCATGGCACAATTCTCTTGCTGGGAAGTCTCCTGGCCCGAGCTCCAGAATTTCTACCTGGAGACGACGCAGATCATGCCCGAAAGCTGCCAGCCTGACGACCAGTTTGGCATGCTCTTCCGTGCGCCCAGATACCAACCGTGGCTACCTGTACGGCTTTAATTGCGCCGGCCAGTACAGCCTGACCTACTGGGATGGCGAGGCCACCACGACCCTCGTAAAGCCTACCGATAGCCTAGATATCAAACACGATCTCGGAGAGGTTAACCAAATGGGACTGTTGGTATTTGGTGAGAATATCTCTCTTTATGCCAACGGTAAGTTCTTAACCACTGTATCCGATTACACCTTCCCTGATGCAGGCAGGTTCGGTTACTTTGTACGGGCTGCCACCGAGACCCCCTTTACTGTCAGTTACGATCAGCTACGGGTGTGGTCTCTGGAAGACGAACTATTCCCGCCAACCACGACGCAAGCCACGCCAACGCAGGTGTTCTCCGAGCCCGGAGCCAGTGTTGCTACGGGGACAGCCCTCGTCAATGTCAATGTCCGCACTGGACCGAGTATGCTTTTCCCAATCATTAATTCAGCCATGAAAGGTGATGTGGGTGAAATCCTAGGAGTCAATCCTGATGGATATTGGTATGCTGTAAAAGTTCCCACCGACCGGGTCGGTACTGGCGTAGGCTGGGTAGCATCACAATTCGTCGAGCTTAGCAACACGTCTGGCGAGCCATTACCGGTGATCCTCCCACCCTTGCTGCCAACCATTGTGACCTTCCCTGCCCCTGCTTCTGAATTGCCTCAGGTAATCATGAGTGAACCGGCAACATTGCGAAGAGGACCTACCCTGGAGTTCCCCGTTTTGGGAGTAGCGCCTAACGGAGCGCGCGCTGAGGTAATCGGCCAGAGCGATGATCGTGATTGGTGGGCGATCCGCGTGCCGACTACCATCTCTAGCGATGGAACAGGTTGGGTCAGCGAAAGTCTACACTTCCGGATCAAATATAGGCAACGTGCCCGTGCTGAATACGCCAGCACTGCCGCAAAATATTACGCCAGCCACCCCTGGTTCTGGCATCCCTGCCATGATTGCCCTGGAACCGCTCGACGTACGCACTGGCCCTGGAAGTGAATATCGCGTCTTAGGCATGTTAGAGAGTGGCGAGATCCTGGCGGTGCTCGGCATCAGCCCGGACGGTAAATGGTATGTAGTGAACATACCCACAACTATCGACAGCTCTGGCCGGGCTGGGTACCGGTAAACCTTACAAAAGCAAGTAATGCCGGTGGCCTACGCGTCATTCAGCCGCCTCCGGCACCCTAACACGATATCCCCGCCGGGGCTGGGGATTGTTTCCCAGCCCCGGCATGTGCACATGCTGAGAGGATAATTATGAGAGATCGACTAATCACCCAGAGGATCTTCTTCTTTGGCATGGTTGCTATCCTGGCAATCCTGGCCTTGATCCTTGTCTGGCAGTTTACCAGGGCAATTTTGCTGGCGGCTGCCTTGGTGATCATCCTGAAACCAATTTACACCTGGCTTTTGAATAAGCGGGGGGTCAGCGGCAGGGCATCACGCGCCACGGTCTTGACCGTCCTTATCTTTTTCCTGATTATTGCCATTCCGGCTGCCCTGATCCTCGGCGGAGCCATCACGCAGGCAGCCAATCTTTTCATCGGTTTAGATATCGAAGGCTCACAATTTCTCTCTGGGAGATATTAATGGCTGGCTGGAGAAGACGATCCAGGCAATCGTAGCCGGGAATTTCAACCTGGAAGATTTTCAATTTTCCGAGAACTTATCACAAGCCATTGCACGGTTAAGCGCATGGTTGGTAAATATCCTGATCAGCTCTTGGCCAATCGCTGCCCAGGTTGTTCACCAATGCCCTGGTGGTGCTGGTGATCCTGTATGTGTCTTTACCCCGTTATAAAAGTCCAGGCAAACAAGAAATTCTCGAGATCGTACCATTTCCAACCGAAATTACCCAGCTATTCCTCGACAAAATCGACTTGATGATCAAGGCTATGTTCAAGGGAACCTTCGTCATTGCGATTACACAGGGTCTGGCGATGGGTTTGGTTTTTTTGTTGGCAGGCGTGCCGTATGTTTTGTTTCTTAACCCTGATTTCTATGTTCTTCGCCCTCATCCCCTTGATCGGTATTTCTCTGGTTGCCTGGCCGGTGGGAATCATCTTGATACTCAATGGGCATGTTTTCCGGGGAGTCTTTGTCATTGCAGCTTTTTTGATCTTTGTCGCCCAGATTGATACGTTCTTAAGGCCGCGCCTGGTGCCGAAAGGTGCCCAGCTCAACCCGGCCCTGGTGATTATGAGCGTCCTCGGAGGCCTGGGAGTACTTGGTCTCGTCGGGGCGCTATATGGTCCGGTGGTGATGATTTTGCTGGTGACCAGCATCGATGTCTATTCCAAATACTTGCTGCGGTCTGACCTGGAAGTACTTGATAAACAGGGTCGCATCGATCTGGTAGAGCTTGGGTTGAAAACTGAGGATAAGCCTGCCAGATCAAAATATGGGTCAGATGGCCGTAACAGCGATTAAAAATATATCCGCTCGCCTGAGAAAGGATACACAGCATGCTGAAACAATAAGCGAACCTGATACAATCAATCACTAAGGTTTAATAGCAGCGAGGGCGGTTCCTGGTCTCGAAGCGCCCCGTCTCTGGGCCAGCTCCCAGAATGCTAGTATTCCCATTTCTGGTAAATTGAGCAAGCTGGTGCACTTCACTAAATATCTTATCTGGAGGAAATAATCATGTCTCTAAAAGAATACAAGCCCGGAACTGCCTTCAACGGTGTGATCGGGCGCACATACGATACTTCTGAGCAAGCCTGGCCGGAGCCAAAGCGCGCTAAACCAGGTGCCCCGAACGTCCTGTTCATTGTCCTGGATGATGTCGGCTTTGGGCAGCTTGGCTGCTACGGCAGCCCGATCCATACCCCCAATATGAATGCCCTGGCGGAGAATGGTCTGCGCTTCAACAATATGCACACCACAGCGCTGTGCTCGCCCACCCGCGCCTGCATCCTGACCGGGCGCAACCATCACTCGAATGCCATGGCCTGCATTACCGAGGGCTCAACCGGTTTTCCCGGCTCTAACGGTAATATCCCCTTCGAGAACGGTTTCCTCTCGGAGATCCTGCTGGAGAACGGTTACAACACCTATGCCGTCGGCAAATGGCATCTGACCCCCGCCGACCAGATTTCGGCAGCCGGCCCGTATGACCGCTGGCCTTTGGGACGCGGTTTCGAGCGTTTCTACGGCTTCATGGGCGGTGAAACCCACCAGTATTACCCCGATCTGGTTTATGACAACCACCAGGTGGAGCCTCCCAAGACACCCGAAGAGGGCTACCACCTGACCGAGGACCTGGTGGATAAGGCGATCAGCTTCGTCGCCGATGCCAAGCAAGTGGCGCCCGATAAACCCTTCTTCATGTATTTCTGTCCGGGCGCCATGCATGCCCCCCATCACGTGCGCAAGGAATGGTCTGATAAGTATAAAGGGCAATTTGACGAGGGTTGGGATGTCTACCGCGAAAAGACCTTCGCCCGCCAGAAAGCGATGGGCCTCGTCCCTGCGGACGCTGAGCTGTCCCGGCATGATCCCGATGTCGCTCAATGGGATACGCTTTCGGCGGATGAGAAGAGGCTGTATGCCCACATGATGGAGGTTTTCGCCGGCTTTATGGAACACACCGATTTCCACATGGGCCGTTTGTTTGACTTTCTGAAATCGATCGGCGCGTTTGAGAATACTGTGATCATGTTGATTTCCGACAACGGCGCCAGCTCCGAAGGCGGACCGACCGGTTCGGTCAATGAAAACCTGTTCTTCAATAATGTTAAAGAAGATCTCCAAACGAACCTGGACCACATCGACGAGCTCGGCGACCCGACCACCTTCAACCATTATGCCTGGGGCTGGACCTGGGCGGGCGACACGCCATTCCGGCGCTGGAAGCGTGAAACCTACCGGGGCGGGATCTGCGATCCTTTCATCGTGCACTTCCCCAAGGCTTTGAAAGCCAGGGGTGAGGTGCGCAGCCAGTACGCGCATGCCATCGATATGCTGCCCACGGTGCTGGATCTTGTGGGGATCTTGCCGCCTGCCAGCATTAAAGGCGTCACGCAATCTCCCATTGAAGGGGTCAGCTTTGCGCACACGCTCGATGATGTTAAAGCAGAGAGCAAGCATCACACCCAGTACTTTGAAATGCTCGGGCACCGTTCCATCTACTATAATGGCTGGCGGGCGGTCTGCCCCTGGCCCGGTCCTTCGTTCACCGAGGCCGGCACCGGTTTTGGGAATCCGATCCCGGCTGAAAAACTGACCGAGCTGGATGCGAAAAGCTGGGAGCTCTACCATATCGACGAGGATTTTGCCGAAAACCATAACATCGCCGAAGGGAACCGGGCCAAGCTGATCGAGATGATCGCTACCTGGTATGTCGAGGCAGGGAAATACCACGTGATGCCCGTGGATGGTCGCGGCGTGCAGCGCATGGCGGATGAACGCCCTCAGCTCACCCAGGACCGCGCTCACTACACCTTCTACCCGCACACACAGGCCGTGCCCTTTAATGCCGGCCCGCGCTTGCTCAACCGCACGCACAGCATCACTGCGGACGTGGAGATCCCCTCTGCGGACGTGCAGGGCGCTCTGGTTTCTTTTGGCGGCGTCGACGGCGGTTATGCATTGTATGTACAGGATAACAAGCTGCAGTATGTTCAAAATTATGTGGCTCGCGACTACCTGCATGTGGCGAGCACGGTTCCGGTGCCAGCCGGGCATCATGAACTGCGCTTCGAGTTCGAGGTGACCGGAAAACCGGACTTCGCCAACGGCAAGGGCACTCCCGGCCGCGCCCAGCTTTACATCGACGGCAAGCTGGTCGGTCAGGCCGATTTCCCCCACACCACGCCGTTCAGCCTGGGACTGACGGGGGGGATGACCGTGGGCGCTGACCCCGGCGCGCCGGTGGCGCCCTTCTACCAGCCGCCCTTCGAATTCACTGGCACGATCCACAGCGTGACGTTTGACGTCAGTGGAGAATTGATCCAGGATAGTGAAGCCGAGATGCGGCAAATCCTGGCACGCCAATAATCAGCGCGCAAGGCTGGCAGCGCAGGGGGCGCTGCCAGCCCGATGTGTATGATTAAGGTGCGCCAGTAAAAAAACATGTTTAGAAGGATTATATCTATGAGTAATAAATTTCCCCAAAAAGTGGGGAACAATGTTTATCCCCGCCCAGAATATCGCTTCCCGGATGCCAAGATTGGCCTGACACACAAAGACTCCGTCGCCGATTTCCCCAAACCTATGCGGGCACCGGATGGCGCCCCTAATATCCTCTTGGTGATCCTGGATGATGTTGGCTTTGGCTGGCCGAGTGCCTTCGGTGGAATGATCGAAATGCCGACGGCTGAGCGATTAGCGAAGAATGGACTGCGCTACAACCAGTTCCACACTACTGCACTGTGCTCGCCAACCCGGGCTGCGTTGCTGACCGGACGCAACCACCACACCGCACATAGTGGAAATATCGGCGAACTGGCCACGGGCTTCCCCGGGTATGACGGCATCATCCCCAAGAGTTGCGCCACCATCGCCGAACTGCTCAGCCAGAACGGTTACGCCACCGGCTGGTGGGGCAAGAACCACAACGTACCCGACAACCAGACCAGCGAGGCAGGCCCCTTCGAAAACTGGCCAACCAACCAGGGCTTTGACTATTTCTATGGCTTCATCGGCGGCGAAACCGACCAGTTTTTGCCGGCGTTGTACCGCGGCACGCGCGCTGTGCCTGTACCCTATTCCATCGAAGATGGCTACCATCTGGACATCGATCTGGCGAACGACTGCATCGACTGGATGCGCCGCCAGAAAGCCATCGCCCCCGATCGCCCCTTCTTCGCCTACTTCTCGACCGGTTCCGCCCATGCCCCTCACCAGCCGCCCAAAGACTGGCGCGGCCGTAATGCCGGCAAATTCGATATGGGTTGGGACGAATACCGCAAAGCAGTGCATCAGAAACAGCTCGAGATGGGCGTGATCCCCGCGGGCACAGGACTGACCGAACGCCCGGATGAAATCCCTGCCTGGGATGATCACAGCGATGACGAGAAAAGACTTTTCGCACGCTTTGCCGAGAATTATGCCGATTTCCTTCAGCACACCGATTACCAGGTTGGGCGTCTGGTGGATGCGATCGAAGCGATGGACGAACTCGAGAACACCTTGGTGATCTATATCATCGGCGACAACGGCTCCAGCGCCGAAGGCTCGCTTATCGGTACGCTCAATGAGTTCATGACGATGAACGGCTTCCTCCCCACCGTCGATCAGCTCCTGCCACGTATCGACGAGATCGGGTTGCCAGGCACTTCCGTCCACTATCCCGTAGGCTGGGCCTGGGCTGGTGATACCCCCTTTCAGTGGACCAAACAGATCGCCTCGCATTTTGGCGGCACCCGCAACGGCATGCTGGTCTCTTGGCCGAAGCAGATCAAAGAGAAAGGGCAGGTGCGTTCCCAGTTCCACCACGTCATCGACATCGCCCCCACCCTCCTGGAAGTGATCGGCATTGCCGAGCCCAGCATGGTACACGGTGTGCCTCAGAAACCGATGGAAGGCGTCAGTATGGCTTATTCCTTCGATGACGCCCAGGCGCCTGGCAAGCGTTACACCCAGTACTTCGAGATGTTCGGCAACCGTGCCCTCTATCACGATGGCTGGGTGGCATCCTGCCGCCACGGGCGTCTGCCCTGGATCAACTTTGGCTCATGGGATTTTGCCGACGACAAATGGGAGCTCTATCATATCGCTGAAGATTTCAGCCAGGCCGTCGATCTGGCCGAACAATACCCCGAGAAACTGCGCGAATTGCAGGATCTGTTCTTCGCTGAAGCTGCGAAACATAACGTGCTTCCACTGGATGACCGTTTCGCCGAGCGAGGCGATGTTACCTTGCGGCCCAGCTATTTCTACGGGCGTGATTCGGTCACCTTCTATCCGGGCATGGTTCGCCTGCCCGAAGGCAGTGCGCCCAAGACCCACAATGTCACCCACACCATTACGGTTTACGCCGAGATTCCCCAAGATGGAGCCGAGGGTGTGCTGGTCTGCCTGGGCGGTGATACCGCCGGCTGGTCCTTCTACATCATGGATGGCAAATTGGTCTACCATTACAACTGGTTCGATATGGAACGGTACGAAGTGGTCTCTAATGTGGATGTGCCTGCAGGCAAGGTGGAACTCAAATGCCACTTCGTCAACGAAACCAAGATACTGGGCGGCCCGGCCAGTGTGACGCTCTTCATCAACGGCGAGCAGGTCGGTACGGGCAAGATCGAGAAGCAGGTGCGCGGCCGCTTCGGTGTCGAAACCCTGGACGTGGGCGTAGATACCCTGACCCCGGTCAGTAAAACCTATGAGCACAAGCGCCCCTTCTGGTTCACCGGCAGCATCGAAAAGGTGCGCATCGATTTCGGCGATGGCACCGATCTGAGCCGAGAAGAAAAGATCAACCTCAGACTGGCGATGGATTAGCATGGTGCCGCTGTGCCTATCAGACAATCCACTGAAGTGAAGAGAGACTGGATCGTGATGGAAGCACAATTGAAGGCACTTCATTAAGAATTTATTTCGAAGGGATTGATTAAATGTTTACCATCCAACCGCTAGATATGCTACCGATGTGGTCAATTTATATTCTGTCTGTAATGATATTGTTCCTGTCTGTTGAAGCAGGCTTACGAGTTGGAAAACTTGTTCAGCGACGCCGGCCGGATAAAGATGAGGCGGGGGTCGGCACAGTGGTTGGCGCATCCCTGGCTTTACTGGGCTTCCTCCTGGCATTTGTCACCAGTATTGCGATAGGGAATTTTAACCAAAGACGTCAGCTGGTAATTTCAGAAGCCAATGCTATCGGGACAACTTACCTGCGTGCGGGCTACCTGGCTGATCCATACGGAGCAGAGACACGAGAACTGCTGCGTGAATACGTCGATTTACGCCTCAAGGCACTCGATCCAGCAGCTAGGGAATCTGCGATTACCCGGTCGGAACAGATCCATGATGAACTGTGGCTGATCGCGGAAGAGATTGCGAAGGGAGATCCTGGGCCAACAATTGCCCTCTACCTCTCGTCTTTGAATGAAGTTATTGATCTGCATACCGAACGTCTTAACGCCGAGCTGGGTTACCGCGTCCCGCCGGTCATCATGTTGGGTCTCTCTGTTGTTGCAGTGATGACCATGATCCTGATCGGTGTGTATGACAGTTATCGTGAAAAACACAATCTCATCGCTTTGATCATCGTGGTGTTGATTGTAGCGGTTGTCTTTCTGATGATCATTGATATGGATCGATCGAATGTGGGCTTGCTCCAGGTCCCACAAAAAGCCCTGATTGAGCTGCAGCAGAAGCTGGAAATGATTCCGTAATGCACTCGTTACCCCATGATCCGAAATAAGCTGGTACACTGTGTGGTCTGTATAAAAAAGATCTTGTTTAATAATCGAAAAGGAGTAATTGGATGAATAAAATAATTGTTTCTCTCAGTATCCTCGTTGGAATGATGTTCCTGGCGGCGTGCGCATCGTCATCCGGCGACCTGACCGGTAAGGTGTGGGCGCTCACCGAGCTCAAGGGGACGCCACCCTTGGCTGGCGTGGGAATCTCGGCTGAATTCACCGCGGATGGCAAGGTGAGCGGATCGGCAGGCTGCAACCGGTACAGCGGCACATACACCGTCTCTGGCAATTCAATCACCTTTTCATCTCCAATGGCCACGACGATGATGATGTGCGATGAGTCTGTAATGGAACAGGAGAATGCCTACTTGATAGGCTCTGGCAGAAGCCAAGACGTATGAAGTTAAAGGCGACCAGCTCAGCCCTGACCGGCCCGGACAATACCAGCCTGGCTATTTATAAAGCCCAGTCTCAGGACCTTGCGGGCTCATCCTGGGAGGCGACTGGCTTTCAACAATGGCAAGCAGGCAGTCATCGGTGCGCTGGAAGGTACAACTCTAACAGCCGATTTTGGCAAGGATGGTACCTTGAACGGAAACTCGGGATGTAACACGTATAGCGGAGGATACAAGGTTGATGGCGACCAGATCACAATTGGTCCGCTGGCATCCACCATGATGGCTTGCAGTGATCCAGCAGGCGTGATGGACCAAGAAGCCCAATATCTGGCTGCCTTACAAAGCGCGGCAACTTACCAGATCGAAGGCAATGTTCTACAGCTGCGGACCAAAGATGATGCCTTGGCGGCGATGTTCAACAGGAAATAAGACCTGACTGGTGATGGCACCTACCCAATCACCGCCGGTCCGCTAACCACCAGCCGTCTTGCCTGCCCGCAGGTATCATGCATCCTGCGGGCAGGTCCGGCAGGTCGGCGACAGGCAACTCGGGCGACGGTTCAGGAGAACCGGATTATTCTGAATTCTCGGTTTGACAATCTGCAATTCTACCTGATCGAGGAAAATAATCATGTTACCCGTCAGCACCATGCGTCGTAAAAGACCCTTAAAAGGTTCTTCTCATCAAAGTTCCTGGAGAGCCTGATCGATCCCATCGATTGGCTCTCTGAGACGACATTCAGCCTCCTCATATTTCTGATCATTCACACTGGCGTTCTGGCTGGGCGGGCTGTCAGGCGCTCTTCCGATGTCAATCTCACCCGGTGAGGTGAATGAGTTTCTGGTTGCCGCGCTGGGCGCCTCGTTGGCCTGGGGAACACTCGACGGCATTCTGTACGTGTTATTCGCTGTGTTTGAGCGGGGCGGGAGACGCCGCCTGCTTGAAGAGGTTCAGGCTGCCGGAACAAACGATGAAGCGCTGGAGATCATCGCAGAAGACATGGACTACTTGCTCGAGCCCATCATCGACGGAGAAGAACGCGAAGCATTGTATGGAATTATCCTCCCCTATTTGCAGAAAGGCAAGCGCGCAAGGTATCGGTTTAAAACGCGAAGATATTACCGTTTTGCTGGGTCATGCGGTTGTAGCCATCCTGGCGGTGATCCCCTCCGCCATACCGTTTCTGGTGCTGCGGAACGACTTCGCCCTGGCTCTGCGCATCTCGACCATCGTGTCGTTCGTCATGCTGTTTATGGCTGGGTTTCGCTGGGGAAAGTACACTGGAGTGAGCCCGTGGAAAACCGGTCTGCTGCTGACATCGGTGATGGCTGTCATCGTGGTGCTCATCGTCCTCCTGGGCGGATAGCCTATAAAACCGGGGCCATTGCTCAAGGAGAAGTTTATGCTGAGAGATATACGAATACCCTGCATACTTTTTGCTTTATCTTTCCTGCTGGTGGGTTGTTCGTCTCCGGCTGTGCAACCGACCGAGACGCCAATCAAGACGCCCGCTGCCACGCCGTCCCTGCGAAGCGATCGAAACCAGCCCGGCGGCTACCGCTACAGAGCCAGCAAGCCTGCCGGCTGCAGTGGAATACAATCTTGGCGAGACGACGATTACCCAGTCGATGTTTCCGGAGGACAGCCGCTTCCGCAACATGCCGGTGCGCCTGAACGGTCTCATTGCTGTGCCGGATGGAGATGGCGCACCGTACCCGGTTGTCGTCATCCTGCATGGCAACCACCCAGGCTGTCCCGTTCCAGAAGGCGACACGGTCGACCGCTGGCCATGTGATCCAGAAGTGGAGCGACCCAACTACCGCGGCTTCGATTACCTTGTGAGCCAGCTGGCTGCCCAGGGCTACGTTGCTCTCTCGATCAATGTCAACGCAGAGAACACGTTTGGGTTCGGTGAGCCGGTGCCCATCGAAAGGCTGGGGCAATTGGTGGACATGCACCTGAAAGCCCTGGCTGCCGCATCAAGCGGGGAGGAGAATAAGTTTGGGGTGGAGCTGCAAGGTCGCGCCGATTTGAGCCGGATGGCGTTCATCGGTCATTCGCAGGGAGGGGAAGGCGCTTACTGGCTGACCGAAAAATCAGCTCTGGATACACCGGATAGTTTTAAAAACCATGGTTATGGACCGGTTTACGGCATCCTCATGCTAGCGCCGTCGGCGAATTGGGGGGGAGCGAGAGGCGCGCGCTTGCCGCTGGCATTGATCTTACCGGCTTGCGATAACGATGTGATCAACCAGGAAGGGCAGCTCTTTTATGAAATCAGCCGGCTAGACCCGGAAAAAAACTCGTGGGCTTCGTCCGTTTGGCTGGAGACACGCCAACCACAATTACTTTCAACAGCACACTGGCGGATGAAGCGGTCGCGCGCCCGGGCAGACCCGATTGTGAGCCAATATTGCAGCCAGAAGCGCAGCGGGACTTTCTCAGCGCGTATTCAAAAGACTTCTTAACGCAGATCTTCAACGAGGATCAAGATGCACTGAGTCGCCTGGGGATGGATCTCCAGGCGCAGGCGCCATCTAAGCTGTACGGGCTACCTGCCCGTGTTGCTTCCCTGGCGCCCGCCGATGACCGCCTGCGATTGCTGCTGCCTGGCAGCGCGGCCGAGATGGAAACCAACCTGGCGGGCGGCAGCGTAACCGCTGAGGGTGTAACGACCTTCTATTGCGAGGAAGGGTATTAGTACCGCCTATGGTCAAACCAGGCAGCGAGCCCTGCAAGCGGGTAAACCTGGTTATCCCGGGCAACCCTGCCATGCTCGTGGCATCCTGGTCGCAAAGCGGCGCGGCATTGCGCTTCTCGCTGCCCGAGGCAAGCGACCTGAGCCAGTTTTCTTCCATCAGCTTGCGCGCGGCCCTTGATCCGCTTTCGCACCTGAATCAAGCCAACGCTGACCAGGCTTTCACAATCCAATTGGTCGATCAGCAGGGTAATACCGCCTCAGTGCACACACGCGCTGATGAGCCAGCGCTGCAATTCCCAGAAGGTAATCAAGAGGAAAGTGATATATTTGAAGGGGGGTTTTTTACAGGCCGCGTTCCCATGACTTCTATCAGGATACCGATGCGTGATTTCAGCGACGTCAATCTGTCTGCAATCCAGGAGATCGCGTTGTTGTTTGACCAGTCGCCGAGTGGCTCGCTCTTCATCAGCGATATTGAAATCGTTCGATAGGGTGTAAAATCACAGAATATGCATGCGCTTCTCTTCCAACCCCTAGAGGTCAAAGGTAAAACCTTTCACAACCGCATCGTCATGCCGCCCATGGTCGTCAACCGCGGCATCCACCAACCCGCTGGCTGGGAATGGTATGCTCGTCATGCCCGCGGCGGTGTATCCCTGGTGATTGTCGAAGCCGCTGACAGTGTGTTGTTCGGAAAAGATTATACGGTCGAGAGCCTCACGCCCCTGGTGGAAGGCATCCACCAGGGCGGCGCCCTGGCTGCCATCCAGCTCTTCCCCGGCCGGCGCGGCCAAAAAACCCAACCCGTCGACCTCAGCCTGGAAGATATTGATAACCTGCTCGACCAATTCTGCCTTGCTGCCGAGATCTGCCTGGCGGCTGGCTTCGATGGTCTTGAACCGCACGGAGCACACGGCTTTCTGCTCAACCAGTTCTTTTCTCCCGAGCAGAACCTGCGCACGGATGCCTACGGCGGCAGCCTCGCAGGACGGA
Source organism: uncultured Chloroflexia bacterium (assembly GCA_963754615.1). Taxonomy (GTDB): domain Bacteria; phylum Chloroflexota; class Anaerolineae; order Anaerolineales; family UBA4823; genus CAVVUF01. The sequence continues at coordinate 240,035 of CAVWGW010000013.1, forward strand.
TGCGCCTGGCGCTGGAGATCCTGGAACGCCTCCAGCCGCTGGCTGCGCAAGCGGGAGCCTTGCTCTATACCGCCACTCGACTGTCAGGGCCGGCTACGGCATCCCGGAGAGCCTCGCCCTGGCCCAAGCCCTCATCGATAGCGGTCTCGATATCCTCGACCTTTCCCCTTCCAGCAAGAGCGGCCCCGGAGACCGCGCCGCTCCCTTCATGGGACTGGGCGTACCGGTCATCGCAGTCAACGAGCTCGACCAGCCCGCCCGCGCCCTGGAAGTGCTGCGCGAAAAACGCGCCGACCTGGTCGCCGTCGGCCGCGGCCTGATTGCCGATCCCGATTGGCCGCTCAAAGTGAAGCAAAACCGCCTGGACGAGATCGTCAAGTGCCAATACTGCGACGACTGCTTCGCCTGCCTGGACCGTGGCGAAGAGGTCGTGTGCAGCGAGTGGCACTAATTCTCCTCTCCCATTATCATAGGAGAAGTCGTTTGCATCGAGCAGCGTTAATCCCCTCTCCCATTATTTTGGGAGAGGGGCTAGGGGTGAGGGCAGTTACGGGTACGTCACTCGCAGCGTATACGGGGTCGTATTGTTATAACCCGCTACTGAATAGATGCGCAGGTAATACAAACCACCTGGTCGGGATGGATAAGTGATTGCACAAGTAGTTCCACCATCAGGCTTCTGGCAAACTGGCTCCACACGCTGATCGGTTGACTGATAATACAAAATCACCTGCACCCCAGAGCCGGTGTGATTGCTTAGGTTAATCAGCGATATCTCCAGTCGCGCCAGTCGTAAAGCTAAAATAATCATTTGCATCATCCGGATACCCCTGGTAGTTTTGTCCGGAGTTGATCGGGCCGTTCGCCTGAGTGTATTTGTCATTGGGTTCCACCTCAAACGGACCCTCAAAAACAGGTTTTAATCGAGTAACGAATGGCAGGTAAAACTTTTGTTGAGTGGGGTTCCAATAAAAATCATAACTCCAGACGTTATCATTCTCGTTGGATTCAGCAATCACTTTATTGTAATCTGTCTCGATTCTTAAAGTATGCCAGCCGATGGAGGGAGTAGGGATCATCACCCAGTCCGTTACATAAGCATAATAATCGATTTTCAACCCATCAGGCGTATCCCAGCAGCTCAATGGTAATATATCTGTATCCATAAATAAACACGAAGAAAAAGCCGGTACGATATCGGCGCTGCCATTATTGATCACTGCCCAGTCGATATAGGTGGTTTTCGTGGTAAATAAATCGTTTACGGTGTTTGTCCCAGTTACGGAGCTGGGCACGATGGGAAAATCCCAATCTGGGTTTGTGGGCGAATACGGTGTCAGGTTGGGTAAAGCCCCCCCGCCATCATCGTACCAGATCCATACTTCGAGATAATCGATGTTTCCAGTATCACCTGCTACACAGTCATAGGCATCTAAAAACCAGGATTGGTTGACTGGCTCGCCATCAAAGGTCGTATTGATCAGCCGGTGATTAAGATAGATGTCATCGTCGTCCTCAACATCATCGTCGTAGCCACCATCATCCGATCCACCCAAGAAATCCCAGACAAGATCATAGGTTGTTTGACTGCTGATGTACAGCTGCAGGTCGCTGGGGAAGGTGTGCAGCACCCGCACACGATATTCAACGTAATCAACCATCGCCCCACCAGGTGCATCAGTGATCTCTACAGTTGAATAAGCACGTCCACAAGTGGTGGTAGTCGAATCGGGTATCGCGTAATCAGTGACATCGCTGCCGAATCTGTTGACCAAAGCATCCGGCGCCTCGATGCCCGCATCGACCTGCACGGCTACCCCTTGGCGCAAGATTTCATAATCAAATCCATAGGATTTCAGCGTGGTTAAGGCTGCCTGGTCGGTCTCCACTTCACAGACTCCCAACTGGCTGCACGCAAATCCCAATTCTTGCAGTGTATTCAATTTTGCAGTTGAACCGGCTTGGATCTGTACGAGTGAGATCGGAAAGGTTTTTGTGGGTATGTTGGAGCGGGCTGGAAGCGCTATGCCGGCTTGAGGGTTCAAAAGGGAAGGTTCATCTTCAGGGATATCCAGGGGATCTTGATATTTTACTTCTGGAAAATCTCCCGTTTGGCCAATTGGAGATGCCATAACATGAATAGAATTAAATGCACCGATCATCAACAAGGCTGTCAGGCTGCGAAAAATGTATTTAATATTCTTCATCTCAAAACCTCCATAGCGGCTTCATTAAGGATATGTCACCTTCAGCGTATACGGCGTAGTATTGTTAAACCCACCTGCTGAATAAATGCGCACGGAGTACTTTCCCGGCGCAGCGCTGTAATTGATCGCATAGGGTGGCGTATTATCAACCTGAACCATGCTGAAATCCTGATCATATAGCAGTACCTGCACGCCTGTTCCGGTGTGACCGGTCATATTCACTGTGATCGTCCCGCTGGCAGTAGAAGTAAAGTGAAAATAATCATTGTCGTCATCCGGATAACCCTGGTAATCCTGTCCGGAACGGAGCGGTCCGTTCGCCTGGGCAGGTAAATCATTGTCTTCCATTTCGAAGGGGCCTTCGAAGAAAGGTTTATAGTCTTTCAACACCAGGGGGAGATACAGTCTGCACCCCCAGGTGGTCAGGCTCAGGTTATACACTGGGATTACCCCATCATTACCCCTTTCCTCTATTTTCACATAATAAGTACCTGGCGGTAGGGGATCAATACCACACGCCCGATCGATGTAAGAAAAAGGATGACCATCGCCGTCGTTAAACTCAATCGGATTGATAAGGTCGCTGCTGCTGAACAGCGACATATCCGTCTTGGGTGTGCCCACGCCTGAGGTTCGGATGAAAACCGCTAATTCTCGATCCAGCATAAACTTGATCCAATCCACGTCCCCGGCAGGGGTAATACTATGGAGGGTGACACCCGGTGTGACCAAGGTCGCCTGATCAGAGTTATCATCGTCTTCATATTGGTCGTTGGTGGTGAAGCTCCACCAGGTATTCGAGTCAGCATCCGTACAGATCGTATTGCAGGCTCGCGCTTGCCAGTAATAAGTGGTGGCATAATTGAAAGAGCCGTCCCAATAAAAGGCAGTGGATGTCCCAACATCATTCCAGGAGGCGCACGTATTGTCGTTGCTGGTATCAAAGCAGAACTGGTAAGCTGTCGCCCACGTACTCGTTTGCCAGCTAAAGGGGATCAGGTCATGGGGCAATCCAAGGGCGCCATTGGCAGGTGCTGTCTTTCCAAACGCCACCGGAGGCACAGCGATGATCAATGACCATGTTGAGCTAAAAGCGCCATAACAATTGCACCCGTTAACCGTATCACGCCCTCGTACTCGCCAATAGTAGGTTGCGTTGTTCAATGCGGTTGCTGGAGTATAGGAAGTCCCGAGGGTGGTTGTATTAACCACTGGGCTGGAAAAATCGCTGTCATCATCCACCTGGAGCTGGTAATCGTTGGCGTCGTTGGCAGCATTCCAACTGAAGGTGGGTGTATTGTCCGCAGCATGCGTACTGCCGTCAAGCGGGTCTATTTTTACTGGGGCTGCTGGAACGATGCATGGGCGTAAGATCACCAAACCGTACATGTGATCCGCTACATATACATAATCGTTTGAGTAAACAACTTTTCGCGCATCATCCTTTGATCTAAAATAGCCAACTTCATAGGGGGAGGTTGGCTTGTAAATATTAATTACACGCAAACCACCACCTCTGTCAGCCACATAAGCGTAATCACCTGAGATTACCACAGCTTGGGCAAAATCAGGCGTTTTGAGATAGCCGACTTCAGCTGGTTTGGTAGGCACGGACACATCGATGATCCGTAAACCACCGTCCCCATCTGCCACATAAGCAATCGAGCCAAAGACCGCCACACCAGTTGCGGAGCCAGGCGTATTTTGAGTAGCGATTAGATCAGGCGCAGTCGGGACGGTTATATCGATGATTTGCAGCCCTCCAAAGCCATCAGCGACCAGCGTATAATTTCCCATGAGCGCCACATCATAAGCCGTTCCAGAAGTTCTGCAGGATCCCATCAGGTTCGCGTTAGCTAAATCGACAATGCTCAATCCATATGCATAATCAGCAATATATGCATAATTTCCGGAGACTTCGACCCCATATGCAGAATCAATGGTCTTTACAGAATAAGCAACAACGGGCGCATCCGGATTCGTGATGTCGATGACTATTAAATAACCGGCGCCATCCGCAAGATAAGCACGGCTGCCCAAAATTGCAATATCCTGGATTACATCTGGGAGGTCAACAGTTTGCCCTACAAACAATGGCCTCCCAGGATCAGAAATATCCAGGATCACCAGATTTCTTTTTAAATCCAATATACGCATTTTTGCCTGCCACTGCTACTGCAGACACTTCCCCAGCATATTCCCCTATCAATTCAACCTGGACAGCCTCATCCACTGCCGCCGGTGAAAGCAGGCTTTGAAGCCCTACAGTCTGGGCCAGGCTGCCTGCCTCCCCCTTAGAAAATAACCCGCCCAATAAAACCAGGCATAAAAATGTACGGATATACTTGAAAAAATGAGTACGCATGTCACACCCCTGTAAGACGGAAAAACGAACTCAATTGTTTTAGTTATGGATATGCTGGCGGCGGCGTCCAGGTCGGTGGATTGGAAGGTTGGCCGGGTGAGCCGTCCGATTTTGAATCGGTGGGTTTCTTCGTAGGCACGATCGGCGTGGGCGGCGCCTGGACGATTGGCAGCAGGTTGGCATCGAAGCTGTAAAGGATCACCTTGGTAGAGATCCATCCGATCTTGCCGTCTTCCAGCTCGACCACCAGCCAATCCCCCGCAGCATTGCGTCCAACCACCTCGAACACAGTGCCGCGTGGCTTTGAGGCCAGGATAAGATAGACCGTCCCGGGGCCAGTGCGGATGTTGGCATTCTCTGCATCCACCGTCAGCTCATAGCTTGGCGGGGTAGGCGTCAGGGTTGGGGTCAGCGAAGGCGCGGCGGTTGCCGAAGCAGGTGGACTTGGCGTAACACTTGGTTTTGGGGGAATGCCTCCAGCCGTGGTTGCAGTAGACAGCGCGGTTGGGGCTGTTTGGGTCAAGTCCAGGCTGCCCCCTTGACTCTCCATAGTAAATTGAGCGCCTTCGGCGGTCTCCTGACCCTGGCTCACCGTTTCTTTAGGCATCAGCCTGGTAACCAGGCTGAACGCTAAGGCCCCGCCGGCTAAAAGGCCCACGACCAGGAAAATCGCCCCGAAGATCATCCAGCGCAAGCCCGGGATGCTCTTTTTTTCTGGTGCTTTTACAGCAGGGGCAGGTTGGCTGGGCAATGCAATTGCCGCGGTTGTTTTCGCCTGCTCAACCGGAGGTTTAACCGGTCTGGATTCCAGAAAAGTGCCTTCTTTTTCTGCCCTTTTCAGGATTTCGCCTAACTTTACAGCCGCGGCTTTTCCCTCCGCGCCCATTTTCTCCAGCGATTGCAGCGATTTGCGCGCCTCATCCCATTTTCTTTCTGTAATTTGCTGTTCGGCCAATCCCGACAGACGATAAATTTGGGCTTTACGCTGCCCCACCTGCTGCTGGCTTTTCTCCATAGCTTCCTGGAGCCTGGCGGCCTGAGCCTTTCCTTGTGTCCCGATGACCGATAAGGATAAGATGAAGGCTTCGGCTTGAGAAAAATTTTCCTGGGCAATATTCTGCTCGGCCAGGGTCTTTAACCGGTTGATTTCAGTTTGCCGGAGATTGATTTGCTGCTTGGATGTATCGATCGCAATCTGGAACTGGTTGGCGAGCGCAACCCCCTTCGGTCCAAGGTTTTTGAGCTGGAGCAGCATCGCTTCTGCTTTTGGGATATCCTCAGCCTCCAAGGCTTTCGGGAAGGCTAATCTGATATTGGATATATCCTTATCGCGCTGGAGCACTTTCTTGCGGGCTTGTTCCAGGGTCACCCGCAGGCGGGCTCCAGACTGGCGGCCTTGTTCGCCAAGACCATCGATGGTGGAGATTAAATTCTCGGCATCTTCGAAATCCTCGGCTGCCAGGCTTTCCTCCACCACCTTTTCCAGGCGGCTGATGCGGATCAGGAGTTTCCCGGTATCTTCTTCTGAAATAGGGCCTGTGCCCTCAGGCTTGCCTGCAGCGGCTTGTCCTGTCGTAAAAGCGGCCGCCTCCACCGCATGGAGGGGCATCCTGCTGCCAGGTTCGGTGGGGTACTCGGAAGCTAATTGGGAGAGTGCCCTGCCAAAGGCGACCATATCCGCATAACGTTCATCCGGATTTTTTGCCAGGGCTTTCTTGAGCACTTGTTCTGCAAACTCAGACATGGCTGGGTTAAACTGCCTGGGATTGGGCAATGGCTCATTCATGTGTTTGATAACAATGGCCATGGGCGTATCAGCCTGGAAAGGTCTTCGTCCGGTGAGGATCTCATACAGCACAATCCCCAAAGCATAGATATCCGTACGCGCATCCACCGACTGCCCGAGACCCTGTTCAGGTGCCATGTATTCAGGGGTGCCTATTCCCACGCCAGAGCCGGTTAGCGAATCACCTGAATGCGTTTCCAGGATCTTTGCGATGCCAAAATCCGTCAGCATGGGCTCGTTCGTTTCGGTGAAAAGGATGTTGGAAGGTTTTACATCCCGGTGGATCACCCCGCGGTGATGGGCATAGGCCAGGGCGTGAGAAATTGGGATCAGCCATCCCACGGCCTCAACTGTATTGATCTTCTCTTGCAGGCGTTGTTTGAGCGTTCCCCCTGAAAGAAATTCCATCACGAGATAGGGAGAGTTCTCGTACTCGCCATAATCAATCACTTTAACAATATTTGGATGAGAAAGCTGTGCCAGTGATTTGGCCTCTCGCTCGAAGCGCTTGAGGACCTGTTCGAGGACATTCGGGCTAAAATTTTCCTTGCGGATAATTTTAATCGCTACATTCCGCTCCAGGTGGGTATCGATCGCTATAAAAATTGTCGCCATCCCCCCTTCATCCACCTGGGAAAGAATTCGATAATGTCCGAACGATTTGCCTTCTAATGATAGCATTGCTTCCATCCCAAAAGAATTTGGCTCTCCTAGTATCTTATAATATTTTCAACCTTTATGCAATAGGTTTAAAGGTCCGCGTTCCTATTTCCCCCAGGATTTGGCAGGAGCTGCTTCGCCTGCCTTGACCGCGGCGAAGAATTCGCATTCAGCACATGGGGCAGATATTTACTTGTTTTCGACCATTTGCAAGAAGATCTCCACGATCTTGGGATCTAAATGCTTCCCAGCTTGTTCGTGCAAATACTTTAGAACCTTCCGGATCGGCCAGGCTTCGCGATAAGGCCGGTCGTGCGACAGGGCGTCGTAAATATCCACCACAGCGAAGATGCGCGCGGCCAGCGGAATTTGATCCCCCCTCAGGCCGCGCGGGTAGCCCCGCCCATCCCAGCGCTCGTGATGGCAGTAAGGGATATCCAGGGCTGGGCGCAGGAAAGCGATCGGAGATAATAAATCGTAGGCATACTGCGGGTGCTTTTTCATTTCGACCCAATCATCATACTCCAGCGGTCCTGTTTTCTTCAACACCTGGTCCGGCACCCCCATCTTGCCAATATCGTGCAAGAGAACCCCGCGGTGAATTTGAGCCATTTCAGCCGGTGGAATGCCAACTTTTAAGGCGAGCTGCTGGGTGAGCTCAGACACCCGGCGAGAATGTCCTCGGTCTCCTTATCGCGCAGCTCCAGCGCTTTCGCCCAGCCCTCCAAGGTCTTGTCATATGCCTGGGCGATCTCTTCAGCCTGTACAACCGTTTGGGTGTGCAGCTTCATGCGCTGAATGGTATTCCCCACCATCTCACCGAGGGCAATCAGCAGGTTGACCTCCTCGATCGTGATTGGCAAGCTGCCTTTTCGGCCTACCCACAGCGTCCCGATGGGGTGGTGCTGTGAAATGATCGGCACACATGCCACCACATTAAATCCTGCCAGCAGCTCAGGCTGGACGATCATGCCATCTGCGAACACATCCGTAGTGAGATAAGCTTTGCCAGTTGAGATCACATAACCGCTTACGCCTTCATTCGCCTTTGTTCGCAAACCTTTTGAACCCCTCCAGGCCCCTTCTGCCGCCACGGTCACAATAACCCCACCGTCAGATTCGAGCATCTCAATGCAGGCGCTGCCAAAATTTAAGACGCTGATTAATTGATCCAAAATGATCGGGAAAGCCTGATCTGGAGTTTGCGCCATGCGCAGCGCAGAAGCAATCCGCTGCAAAATTTCCAGCTCAGTCAGCCTCAGGCGGGTATCTTCGAATAAGCGCGCATTCTCGATGGCGATGGCAACCTGCTGAGCCAGGCTGGTCAGGAAATCAAGATCTTCCGAGGTGAATTCATTGCCTGCTCCCTCCCGCCAAACAGCAATCAGCCCTGATAAATGGTTTCTCGAAAGGATCGGCACCCCCATCAGGTGTTCGGCGGGGATATTCTCCGTACCTTTAATCGTAATCCCACGCGGGTCATTGATGCTGTCGTTGACAATCTCACCCTCCTTCTGCTGGGCAATATTGCCAAGAATGCCCTCACCAATTTGCAGTGGGTCCTGCTTGATCTCTTCCGCGTCCGGCCCCATTGCGGCAATGGCATGCAGCACCAGGCTGGACGGTTCAGACAAATACACCGCGCTGGTCACCGAATGCAGCAGGTTCCGGGCATGCATGGCAATCCGTTCCAGCACCACATCGAGCTGCAAGGAGGCAGAGATATCCCTTCCCACTTCTACGATGGCTGCCGCTTCCTGGCGGCGGCGCTGTTCGAACTCAAGCAGGCGGGAATTCTCGATGGCAATAGCAGCCTGGTTGGCAAAGAGCGTCAAAATTCGCACATCCTGCGGGGTAAAAACCCTCGCTTGGTTATTTTCCAGGACATGGATCACGCCAATGACCTGCTCCCGCCAGCGCATCGGGACCGACAAAACGGAGCGGAAGGGTTGGTCCTGCTCAAACTCTGCCGACCGTCCTTCCCAGGTGCGGTAATCCTCCACCACCAGGGGTTCGCCGATCTCGGCCACGCGGCCGGCGGCACCTTCGCCATACTTAAGTACCACGCCGGTATAGTCGCGCCGGGTACGGTAGCTCACCACGCAGCGCGCCTGGCGCTGCTTGGGATCGCACAGGTACAAGCCCCCTCCGGAAGTTTTCAATAAATCCACCGCCCTTACAACGATGGTCTGCAGCAGCTCCGAAAGCTTCTGCTCAATCACCAGGTCATGGGTGGTCTCATGCAGCGCCGTCATCTCTTCTGCTTTGCGGCGGATTTCTGCCTCTGCCAGCTTGAGATCCGTGATGTCGCGGGTGATTGAGAGGATGCAGGTTTCAAACTCAATCTGCATGATCCGGGCAGACAGCAGCCCCACCCGGGTCTGGCGATCCTTCCTGTGGAATGCCAGGTCAAGGTTGATCACCTCCCCGTGTGCCTCTAACTCTCTAACCAGGCGGCCTTCGAATGCTGGATCATCCCAAATACCAAGCTCAGCCGGACCCTTTCCTTTCACTTCTTCAGCACCGTACCCAGTCATGGCGCTGAAGCCAGCATTGATCTCCAGGTAAATTCCATCGGACAGGCGGTTGATGGTGATGGCATCGGGAGTAGTCTGGAACGCGCTGAAGAATTTCTGCTCTGAGGTGCGCACAGAGTTCGAACAATTGGGCATTGTGAATAGCAATCGCCGCCTGCGCTGCCAGCGTCGAAAGGATCTGCAAGTCCTGCTGGTCAAAACTACCTGCTTTTTCATAGTCCCAGGCGGTCAGGGCACCCAAAACTTTCTCATCGCCCACAATCGGAACACACAACCAGGCCTTGGCTGCCTCTCCTGAAGGCTCAATCCCACGGTTTTGACACTCCACCAGGTAGTCAGCCGCCAGGATGGGTTTCTTTTCCTTTACAACGACACTCGTCAATCCCTCCCCAATCGGCATGCTGAACGGTTCTTTACGCATCTTCCGGTCAAGGTAAAAGCTCCCCTCCAGGCTGCCTCTTTTATCATCATAAATGATGACAGAGATATTCTCTGTACCCAGGAGCTGCCCGGCTCCAGTCCCCAGCTGCTCCACAATGGCATCCAAATCGTGAGTCCCGGTCAAGATCTGCCCGATCTTGTTGAGCACTTCCAGCTCGCGCGCCTGCTGCCGGGCTTCCTGGTAAAGACGATTAATTTCGTCCGCTGCCTGCTTGCGCTCAGAGATATCGTTGGCTAATACCAGGCGCCCCGGTCTGCCGTCAAATGGGAAATCATGCGAGAGGACCTCCACAAAGAAGACATCCCCTGCTCTATTCAAATGCTTCCAGGGACCTGACCATTCATATGCCCGGCGTTCCAGGGCCAGGTTCTCCATCAGGGCAGGCAGCTCGTCTGCCGGGCGGATATCTTTGAGGGTCATGTGGAGAAATTCATCCCGCGTAAACCCGTATTTCTCAACCGCGGCGTCGTTGACCATCACGAACGTCAGGGTTTCCAGGTCATAAACCCACATGGGGTGCGGGTTCGTCTCGAACAGCAGGCGGTAGCGTTCTTCGCTGTCTTGCAGGGCAGCTTGCGCCATCTCGCGTACGCCGATTTCCGCTCGCAAGACTTCATTTGCCTGGCTTAAATTCGCTGTGCGTTCCTGAACCAGTACATTCATATCCCTGTAAAGAAGGCTATAGCGATGCACCTGGATGTAGCTGAAGAAGAGCGCCACAGGCAGGTAGCTGAAGTCTGAAAGGCGGATCCAGGTCAGGTTGAAGGCGAAAACAAGCGCATCATTCACATTGCATAGAATCACGAACAAGAAACCCACCCCCATCAAAATATTCTCCCGGCGATGGAGCGCCTGGGCATGAAAAAGCCGGATGGGTTGGATGGAACCGATCACAACCAGCAGAAATCCTACCGGCAGATAAAGAATTCCTCCTTGAACGCCATGATATGTTCCACCAAGAGCCACCGTTCGGATCACGATCTGGTCGGTCAGGATGAGATTGCTCGTCCAAAGGAGCAGGATCGGGACAGCTACGATCGTGATGAAAAGGAGGCGTTCCCGGGGCTTGGGCTGAAAGTTGAGGAATGAATTGGTAATTTCATACCCCAGCCATACCAGCGTATAAATCACCGTCAGCAATAAACGCGGTATGAGAACATACGCACCATCGCTCAAAGGAGCATACTGCAGCAGCCGGCACACTGCCATCACCGCGCAGGCCGCCATCCACCCCATCATCCACAGGGAGGTACGCTCATCACGCTGGATATGCCAGAAGGCAAGATTCAAGAAACCCAGGAAGAGCGAAAGGGTTAGAAAAGCCACCAATGCCAAAATGGAAAATGAAATCGTCAAATCATCATCTCCTTTGGCTATTATAAAGGGATAACCTTTTTTACCTGCTGATAATTATGTAAGGTTAAGCCCCAATCTCAACACTTACTCGATAAGCTGCCTGACCCTTGTGTCATCTTGAACGAAGGGTGCGATGTACACATCGCCGATCCCTGTGACAAGCCTCCTACCAGCTTACTCCTCCCCCATTTCTACAAATGGGGGAGGGTCAGGGAGGGGGTTATTCATGCCCATCCTCCCAGCCTTCCGCCCGCTTTACATCCTCAAGTGCCTGCCATAAGGTGAGTGCCTGGCCTGCTTGCCAGTTTTGGGTGAAGGCTGCCTCTCCCAGCGCCGCTCGGGCTGCAGCCAGGGCAAAGTCGTGCTCGCTGCGCTGGCGACTCACCATTCCCGGTGCAAAACGCTGGTACATTTCCTCCTCTGCACCAAAAATCTGCGCCGCTTGCTCCATGTGCCCCACAGCCGCACACCAGACTGCCAGCCCATCCAGGACTTTCACCAGATCTATAGGCGTAACACCCAATTCATATTTCACCCAGGGCAGCATGGCAATGAAATTCTGCCTGGTCTGGGTTAGATTTCCAAGCGTCAATGCCAGTCGGCCCAGCCATAAGAAATACCGATAATAAGAAAGTAATTGTGGTCCCGGACTGTGAGCGGCTAGGAGGGGAGCAGCCTCCTGTCCAAAGCGCTCTGCCCGGTCGAAGTTTCCTTCCGACCACTCCACCTCTATGAAGATAATTAAACAATCGACCAGGATAGGTTGATTCTGGGTTTCCCGGAAATGATGCAAAGCTACTTCAGCTTGCTTAACAAATTCTGGATCATATTGAATAAAATATATAAAACGAACCAACCACCAATTATATGCAAAAAAAACTCCAACTTTTTGGTAATAGCCCAACCCTTCTTGATAGAGATTGATTGCTTTGGAACGATCTCCTTGTAGATTTGCAATAACACCTAACTCAATCATTCGAGACCCTATTCCATCCAGGTCTTCGATCTGCCGGCATATCGCCAGGCTCAACTCTGCATACTCCTTAGCCTGCTGGATTTCTCCTGCCGCTAGAGCCTTTACCAACAAAAGATGCAAACACTCCGCTTCGTAAAAGGCATAGCCCCTCTGCCGGCATAGACTATGGGCGGTCTCCAGGTATTGGTTGGAACGTTCATCATCTCGAGTAATAAGTCCGCCTCTGACCAGAAGTGCAAAGGCCAGCTCGCGGCTAGCCTCCAGGCCGATGGCTCGGCACAAAACGATGCTCTCCTCCAGCAGTGCTAGCCTCTGATCTAATGTCAAAGAACCTGAGTGATAATTGGCGAGTTCATTTACCGCACCGACTGCCCGGCACCAGGCGCGCAGATACGCTATCGATTGTTTGGAAACTTCCAGGAGCTGGCTACCGCGTTCCTCCGCCTCGGCGGACAGCAGCTGTTCCAACCAGGTGACCTGCCAGAGACCATTCCAGCGCCAGGCGCAGGTTTTCATGTTCATCCTCAAGTCGGTTTAGCCAGTCCAGCATGCCCTTGCCGCGCAGGTGCGGCTCGGCTTGTTCTGCCAGCTCCATATAATATACCAGGTGGCGGTCACGCACGCGCTCTCCAGCTCCCGACTCGAGCAGCCGCTCATGAGCATACTGGCGCACCATCTCCAGCATGCGATATCGGTTTATCCCGCCAGCGACGCTGACGGGATTAATCAGCGATTTATCCACCAGGCTGGTGAGCAGGTCCAGGACTTCATCCGCCTGGATCGCATTCCCACCAACCACAGCCTCGGCGGCTTCGAGCGTCCAGCCCCCAGCGAAAACAGAAAGCCGCTGCAGCGCCAGGCGTTCCTGCTCGGAGAGCAGGGTATAGCTCCAGCTGATGGCGGCCTCGAGCGTTTGCTGGCGGGGCAAAACGCTGCGGCTGCCGCCAGTCAGCAGGCGGAAGACTTTATCCAGCCGGGCGGCGACCTGTTGGGGTGCCATCACCCGCGTGCGGGCTGCCGCCAGCTCAATGGCTAACGGGATGCCGTCCAGCCTGCGGCAGATGGTGGACACTGCCACGGCATTGTCCTCGTTCAGTGTAAAGCCGGGCGCAGCCTGCTCCGCCCGTTCCGTGAACAGGTGCACAGCATCATAATGGGCAGCTTCTTCCAGGTTGGGCAGGTGTTTCGGGTCTGGCGTTGGCATGGAGGGCACGCGAAAAGGTGCTTCACCCGGTACACCCAGGATTTCGCGGCTAGTAGCCAGCAGCGTCAGGTGGGGGCACTTTTTCAGGAGCAGGTCAGCCATCTGGGTGCAAGCCTCCAACAGGTGCTCGCAGTTGTCCAGGATCAGCAGCAGGTGTTTGTCCCGAATGTAGCCAGACAGCACATTTTCGATGGGCACGCCGGAGACTTCGCGCAGTCCAAGCGCCTGGACTGCTGCCAATACCACTCGCTCCGGATCCCCTAACATCGCCAACTCCACCATCCAGACACCATCTGGAAAGTTCGCCAGTGCATCTTTTCCTACACGCACTGCCAGGCGCGTCTTGCCCACCCCGCCCGAGCCGGTCAGCGTTACCAGGCGGTGCTTCGTCAGCAACTCACTCACTTCAGAAATTTCTTCCTGGCGACCGATGAAGCTGGTGAGCAGCTCCGGCAGGTTGTTTGGGTGGGCAATCGCTGTCTCCAGAGAGGGAAAATCCTGCGCCAGGCCCGGAATGCAGACCTGGTACAGGTGCTCCAAGAACGCCATTCCCTTCAGCCTTTGCTCCCCCAAATCCTTCAGGCTCACTCCATGGGGCAGCTGGTGGTTAATTAATTCGCAGGTTTCAGCAGAGACTAGGATCTGCCCCCCGTACGCCACAGACATGATGCGCGCCACCCGGTTTTTGGTGTGCGAGACCGCATACTCGTCCCCGCCCGGGTCCAGCTCTGCCTCGCCGGTATGCAGACCCATGCGCACCTGCAGCGGTCCCAGATCATTCCAAGATGCAGATTGTAATGAGCGCTGCCCTTCGATGGCAGCCCTCAACGCCTGCGGCGCGGTAGCGAAAGCTGCCTGGAAGGCGTCTCCCACGGTCTTGAAAATCACGCCCCCGTTGGCCGCGATTGTCTGCCGCAGCACCTGGTTGTGCATTTGCAGTGCCTCCGCCATCTTCTCGGGTTCGTACTCCCACAGCGGCGTCGAGCCTTGGATGTCGGTAAATAGGAAAGTAACCGTACCGGTGGGGAGGCCGGTTGTCATGAACTTTTTCTCAGCTTATACTGTTTGCTCAAACGCTTATACTCATTGACCAAAGTAGAATCATCGAATGCCTCTTCGAATTGCTTTAGCCAATAAATAATATATTTTTCATCTAGCGAGAAACCCTGACGTTGAATTACGCTTTCAGCGTCTTCATGATCACGCAGACGTGATGAAATCAATTTGTAGATGATTAAAATCCTCGGGGCTGCACACACGGATTCTAATACCTGGCTGAATTTCAACCTCGCGACCGCGCTGGATCGCCAGGCCATCATAAGGAGTATCCGCCAACATGAGATCCAGCCGGGTTCCCAGATCATCTTGTATAAAAACCAGGGCTTGTTTCCGGAGAGATTCCCCAGGATTCGGGATGAGCATCGTGTATCTATCTGCAAGGATGCCAAGCAAAAGATCTGCATCCTCTCTGCTCAGGAGGATTTTAAGGTCAACATCGCGTGTCAGCCGCGGCTCCCCCCAGGCTGCAATCGCAATCCCACCAATCACAATTGAAGGGACGCTGGCGTTATTGAGTAATATTTGAATCTTCTGGATCGAGAGAAAGAGAGTGTCCATTGTTAGATAGCCAGCGTTTGAGCTGGAAAAGTCGATCTTGCAGTTCGGTCAACGCCTGCCGGTGGTTTGCCTCGAATAAACCTGCGGTTTGCTGCATCTGATACTCAAAGGCAGCCTGCAGCTCTTGATACTGCTGTATGCTTTCCAGAACCGTCATGGATCTAAGCAGGCGCGTCTCTTGATCCTGGATAAATTCCAAATCTTCCGGATGAATTTTTAAAGAAATGAGCTCTCTCTTTTTATCCATCGACTTTGTTCTAAATTATCCTAAGCTTACAATAAAGGAATTTTTTTTCTTGGGCTTTTCATTGAATAAGATTATACACTGAAGAAGCCTACCTTCAATCATAATCCTCCAGAACATACCTGACTACCTGATTCAAGGTCATACTCCTGCCGTCTTCATATTTATTATTCCAACGCTTGCACCTTCTCATCATCCCATTGGAGGATTTCACCACTCCATTCATGCGGCGCACTCATCGCCAGGGCAACTGCCGCCTTGGCTGGTATTTCTGGCGGCAGCAGCTTCCCCTGCTCATGCAGGTCTGCAAAATACTGGTAAATTGCCTGCGGGGCGATCCCTTTGCTTTTCTCGCGGATCACAGTTTGCATGGGCGTGTCCGTCTCGCCCGGAATGAAAGCGATGACCGTGATTTCAGGCTCTTCCGCGGCCAGCACTTTTGAAAAACGGTTTAAAGCAGCCTTCGAGGTGCTATAGGCGCTGCCGCCCGGAATCTCGATCTCCGCCGCATGGCTGGTGAGATTGATCACCCTGCCTCGGCTTTTACGTAAGGCTGGAATGGCTAACTGGCACAACCACACCGGACCCAGCAGGTTGACCCTCAGGTGATCATCCCACTCCTTGTGATTTACCTCAGCGATGCGCGCAAACGGTTCGATGACCCCTGCATTGTTAATGAGCACATCAATCCGCCCAAATGCTTGCAGGGTAACATCAACAATCTTTTGACAGTCCTCATAGCGGCTGACATCCCCCGTTACAGCCAGTGCTTTTCCCCCATTCTGGATGATCTTCTGAGCCTGAGCTTCAAGCGCTGAAGTATTCCGGGCTGCCAAAACCACCTGGGCGCCTTTCGCCGCTGCGAGGCAGGCGATGGCTGCTCCTAATCCTTGAGAGGCTCCGGTGACCACAAAGACGGGTTGGTGCATTCGATCGGATCCTGTTCGTGTGAGATTTTTACCGGACAAAAATCGAAATAAAAACCATTATCCCATCAGCCGCAGCACTTTGGCGTCCACCCGCGGGGCGATGAGCTGGGGCGTCTCTTCCTCGGGGATCGACTCGAGGTCAATCTGGATCGTGCCCAGGTCGAACGCGGTCTGCAGGTCGCGCCCATACGCCAGCGCCTGGTAAAACGCCGCTGAAAAGCTGATGGCTGCCTGGTCGCCGATGGCCGTTGACATCCCCACCACTGCATCGATATGCTCGGCGATGGCATCTGCCTGCGTGCGCGAATAGCAGGCATTCAATACCACGCAGCGGATATTATCTTTCAACACCGCAAAGAGCTTGCCCAGCGATTTTTCAGAGACCGGGCGGCTCATGCCGCTGCTGTCTTGCAGGTAGATCTCGCCTTCCTCGCTGCCATGCCCGCTGAAATGCACGATGTGCGGTTTGAAGCGCAGCAGGCACTCCTGCAGGTCGCTCACCCGCACCGCCTGGAACTGCTCGAGCACGAAGCGGTCGCGGAACTCTGCCCTGCGCAGGCTCTGGTCGATCGCCCGGCTTTCCTCGTCCAGGCGCAGGCGGTTCGTGTCGGTGGGGTTGGCGGTGAGGAACAGGATGCGGATCTTATCGATCGATGGATCTGTTTTTGGCATGCGCATTGGGTCAGTGGCCGGCTGGGGTGTTTCAGCGGGTTGAGTCTTTGACTGCAGGCTTGCTTTGGAGGACAGCTTGGTCGCAGCATTCTGCTCGACTCGCCGTTTCCAATCCCCGAACATCCCCTGGAATTCGCGGCCTGAGAGCGCCTCCTGGCTTAAGGGGACGCTTTGCACGTACCAATCGTAACCTTGCTCCAGCAGCCCTTCGGCTTTAAGACCATTTTCAACGATCACCATTAGCGGATGTCCCTTGGAATAGGCGATGGTGGCCTCGATCTGGTTCCACACGGTTGGCAGCTTGAGGTCAACAATCTGGCGCTCATCCTTGCTGCCGCGCTTCTCAAAAGCCTGGACGATCTGAGTGCGCTCGAACGCCAGGATGATCGACCCCGCGCACTCATCCATCAGCTCCATCACCGCCTTGAGCGGCTGCTGGCTGGAAAAGTAAGTCCGCCCCACCGTTTGGGGGATCAACCCCTGGCTGGTTAAAAAACTTTCCAAAGTACTTACAAAAATTTCTTGCTGGGGTGTGAATGTCCGCCCGACGCTCAGGAATATCTTGGTGCTCATCGCCTGCCCTCTCTATTTATTAATGTATATTTTATCTATTATATCCACTTATCTCGAATCTAACAATATCAACCCCAACACGGTCAAGGTCCACCTGCGCAACATTTTCGCCAAGATCGGCGTGCTCTCGCGCACCGAAGCTGCCTGGGAGACCACGCCCCCATTGGCTTCTATCGCCTTCCGCAGAGCAGCATAATCCATCTGAAATCGGAGCAAGTCGTCGGAAGCGGCCCGATAGAAACGTTTGGGTGATTCTTTCTGAGTAATTATTTGCTATAATAAAAATGTCCACCCTTACAGGCAGATTTCTCGCAGACAACCTTATCCTTTTGGTCTGTCTGGGGCTCTTGCTTACACTGAAAAAATCGAATAAGCTGTTGGCTGCTTCTTAATTTTCTATTGTAGATTAGGATCTCCCTCTCTTCCGCCAACAGAATTCGCTTCGGATAACAATGCAATGGTAAATATTCTTTCATCCCTTGGAAACCTTAAGGGATGCGCAGGTTTGTGCCAACAGCTGGGGTGTCAATCGACGAATGGAGAGCTGTGGAACATAAAAAAAGGCCTCCTTCTGGTCAGCTGGCTGTCAAGCCAAATAATTGGGGCGAGATCAAAGAACTACTTGGGACGAGCCAGTATTCTAAAGCCGAAGAGATCATTCAAAGGGCATTGTGGGACAGCCAGGTATCCAGTGATTCCGCCATAACCCAATTGCTAGAAGCAGCAGGGCGTATCTGCCTGATCTGCCAACAGTGCCAGGTTGATATCGGCTGGCATCAGAAGGTCTATGAAGATGCTCGTCAACGGGAGAATGAATTTAAAGAGCAGCTCGAGCATCTGATCGACCTGCTCGAACAGCAATCGCCGACCCTGGCTTCTTTCACCAGCGAAAACTTAAAGCATATTTCAATAACCGAAAAATGGTTGACGATTACCCAGCGCTTGATCCATATTTTTAAGGGGAAAGCAATTTCACCTTCCAGTCCGGTAGATATTTCGGTTGATAAATGCAAGGAAACCAGCAATGAAGTACAACCTGATCTTTCACTGGATCTCAATGGGATAGAACCATCACTACCCTCGGTCGAGGGAATACCCCCCCCAGATCAGGCATTCCCGTCCTTAACGATCTACTGTCTTGGACCGTTCAGGGTTTATCAGAACGATCAATTGATTAATAACTGGCCTAGTGGGAAAGGGAAAGCGATTTTAAAGTATATGGTGGCCAGTTGCGGTCGACCAATATTCAAGGATATCGTGATCGAGACTTTCTGGCCAAATGCTGATCCCGAAGCAGCGCGTAAAAATATGTATGTAGCCATTCACGGCTTACGGCAGGCTTTTAAATCCTCACAACCCGATTTCTCTTATATCCTCTTTTATGATGATCACTACTTCCTCAACCCGGATCTGGAAGTATGGGTGGATTTTGAAGAGTTTACGAAACGTTTTCAGGCAGGTCAAAGTTTTGAGCGCAGGGGAGAGCTGATTGAAGCCATGAAAGCATACGAAGCTGCCGAAAGCCTCTATCAGGGGAACTTTCTCGAAGAAGATCTGTATGAGGATTGGTTGATTCCATTCAGGGAGGGCTTGCAAGAGAGTTATCTGATCACTCTGGATCGTCTGAACCAGTATTATTTCGAGGAGAAAAAGTATGGCATCTGCATCCAATTCTGCCAGAAAATCCTCGCCAGGGATAATTGTCGGGAGGATGCACACCGCTTCCTGATGTGCTGCTTCAGCCGGCAAGGTCAACGCAACCTGGCGCTCAGGCAGTATCATGTCTGCGTGGAAACGCTTAGGCGGGAGCTGGGCGTCCCCCCCATGCAGGAAACCACCGAACTGTACCATCGGATATACGCTGGAGAGGCAGTGCAATCCCCAAATTCATGATCCGATGGATCATCCTACAGGTTAAAAAATACATACCACCAGATTAATTAAAAACTTAACCGTGGTTTAGCATGATGCGCTAGAAGGATAGTGTAGAGGACATGTCTTCACAAGTTCATAAAAACCATAGATAACTTAAAGGAGATTACTATGCCTGAGCCATCTGCAGGACAACCATTTAATGAATATCCAGGTACAAGGATTAGTGTTGGGGATTTAAAAGCTCCATATGGAAGTGATGCCGCAAAGGGCGTCGTCATTCTGGAAGGCGGCCTTCATCCCGTCCCATCGGACTATGTAATATCACCCTCGGTGGATTTCAGAATACAAGCCCAGATCAGAACCGCTACCGATCATGCTTTTGCATTTTCCGGGAATCTCGTTACGAATTTCTATGTTCGAAACCTTGTTACGCTCGCATTGGTTGGCGCTGGACCTTATTTAGGAGACCCACCGGCATTGATGGCAGTACCACCAGCCGGAGACCACGGTCAAGATGACCCAAATGATGTTGTAACCTGGTATTCGATTGATTCCGCGCTTATCCCAGCTCTACCTGCTGGCAATATGGATTCCTATGAAATATTGGTAGTTGGAGTTGATATGGCTACTGGTGCTTTCCTAGTGCATAAGGATACAGTAATCCTAGTGCCGTGAAGCTCCGTGAATTGTTGATGCTGTGCAGCCAATCCAGCAATAACCAAACAGGGAGGATTGAACTGAAGATAAATCGAATAATGGCCTCGAAGGGATTGCGCCCTCTGGGACTCACCTTCGAGGCCATCTCCAAGCCGATTAGGCAGGCTTTCAAAAAAGAGAGGAGGATCAGTGACTACACAACCGGAACATCGAACGCAGCCTGCAAAAAATAATAATGCCAAC
The DNA here is from genome assembly GCA_963754615.1 of uncultured Chloroflexia bacterium. Taxonomy (GTDB): domain Bacteria; phylum Chloroflexota; class Anaerolineae; order Anaerolineales; family UBA4823; genus CAVVUF01. The sequence continues at coordinate 260,378 of CAVWGW010000013.1, forward strand.
AAAACAGCGCTAAAAAAAGCCAGAGCTGAAGTTATAAGCGCCCAAGCCCGCATCAAAGCCGAGGAGAAGAGCAGGCAGAAAGCGGAAGAGGCACTAGCCGAATGCCAGGAAGATCTGAAAGTCCTCCAGGCAGATCTAAAACGCGAACAACATTCACGGTTAGAAGCCGAACAAAACCTGGTTGAAGCCAAGAAAGTCATCCCAATTGAGACAAAACAAGCCGAAACGCTTGCTGTAGAGCTGGTAGCGGAGTCATCTGAGCCAGCTGCTCCTCTAATGGCTGTTTCGGCATCAACCCAGGCGACAAAGCCAACTGTACCTGTTCAATCACCACGTCTGATCCTCTCAGAGGTGCAGGTGGTCTTTAAGAGAGACCAAGCAATCTCCGAGATCCGAGCCTTTCCCAAAGGAAAACAAACCTGGACGGCCTTGAGGCTCGGACCAGATGAAAGCGTGATCGTCCAGACCCGATTCCAGATTTATAATCCTGGGGCTGCTCAATTCACCGCTAAGGGATATTCGTATGAGATCAGAATTTATGCCTGCGAGATCATGTTCCACAAAGCCTCTTTGGTGGCTTCTCACCAGGCATGCCTGATAAAGGATATATTTGCGTATTCTGAAGAATTGACTGTTTCAAAATTGAATCCCGGTCTTTACCAACTTCGCGTGATGATCATCCTGAATTCTCCGGTCAAGCTGTTTGACCATCGGAAAAGTCAGGTTATCCTAGCCAACCAACCCTAGATTCTTTTTTCAACCTCCTTCATTATTTCAATCGTCCTTCCGCCAAATCCGCCTCTTTTCTCGTGTTTTAGACGGTTCTTCACTCCCACCTTCAACCTGCGCATATCACTTGGTGAAAACACCCCAGGGTTTTCTAAAAACCATTGGGGTGTCATTAACCTGATGTATAATCGCAGCATGACCTCCTCCGAAAACAACGCTCTCAGCGAGCGCGAGCTGGATATCCTGCGGCTGGTTGCCACTGGCCTCAGCAACAAAGAGATCGCCAATCAGCTCTACATCAGCCCCAACACGGTCAAAGTCCACCTGCGCAATATTTTCGCCAAGATCGGCGTGCTCTCGCGCACCGAAGCTGCCCTGTACGCCATCAACCATGGGCTGGTCAAAACCTCTCCACCCGCACCATCGATCAGCATCCCCATCTCCATCCCGGAACCAGCCTCGAATGAAGAGGCTGCCGAACCGCCCCAACCGCAAAAAAAGCCCAGGCCTGCTCTCAAATGGATTTTGCTTGGAGGATTAGCCCTGCTGCTCCTGTCGCTCCTAGTGCTCGGATGGGTGGGGGCAGGCTTATTTCTCAATCCAAAGCCAACCCTCCAACCCACCCAGGCTGCGGCTGCCTTTCCCCTGCTCGTCTCGCCCACCCCTACCCCCCTGTCTCGCTGGCAGGTTTTGCCCTCCATGCCAACCTCACGCAGCCAGCTGGCTGCGGTGGCCTTGAACAGCCTGGTGTACGCCATCGGTGGTGAGACCGCTCAAGGAGTCTCTGCCGACCTCGAAATTTTTGATCCTGCCAGCTCCACCTGGCTCGGAGGCAAACCCAAGCCCCTGCCTGTCTCTGAGATTCAAGCGGCTGTTTTAGGCGGGAAGATCTACGTGCCCGGCGGCAAGCAGGCGAATGGGCAAGCCTCCCAATCCCTTGAAATCTACGATCCGCTGCGCGATACCTGGGAAAGTGGTCCCGATCTGCCTTACCCGGTCAGCGCCTATGCCCTGGCTGCCTTTGAAGGCAAGCTCTACCTGTTCGGTGGGTGGGACGGGAAGGCGATCTATGACCGGGTCCTGGAATATGACCCGGCGCTGAAAACCTGGAGTGAGCGCACGCCCCTGCCACTGCCCCGCCGGGCTGCGGCTGCCGCGGTAGCCGGCGGTAAGATCTACGTGCTGGGCGGCTTTGATGGGCAAAACCCCCTCACGCGCAACGAAACCTATACCCCTAGTTTGGAAGGCAGCGGTGCCTCCCCCTGGGGTACTGCCACCCCTCTCCCCGAAGGGCGATACGCCATGGGTGCTGCCTCCATCGCCGATTCCATCCTGGTCATCGGCGGGGTGCCGCCCTCCGCCTCCACGGCTGCTTCTTACCAATTCTTCCCTTCCACCAGCACCTGGACCGAATTGGAACAGCCCAGCCCGCAGCCTTGGGCTTACCTGGCTTCCGTCCCTCTCGACCAAAACATCCTGGCCCTGGGGGGCATGCAGAACGATCAGATCAGCGGGGTTCTGCAAACTTACCAGGCCGTCTATACCGTCCTGATCCCGATTGTAAGGTAATGGACCTGCCCGACACTCCCTTCATCAGCGGCACCACACCTGTCAAGCCCTACCCCCTGGCGCGCTTCCTGCCGCCCTACCTGGAGGGCAGTGCCAGCGCCTGGCTGAGAGAGGTGCTGCCACTCCAAGCTGGGCAGGCGGACCCCCTCTGGGTCCTCGATCCCTTTGGCGCTTCACCGCGTGTCGATATTGAGGCGGCTCGTTCAGGCTATCGAGTGCTTGTGGCGGCCAATAATCCCATCGCCCGCTTCCTGCTCGAAATGACTGCCCATCCGCCTTCTGAGGCTGAGCTGCAGGCTGTCCTGGCAGAGCTGGCCGCTTCCAGCAAAGGTGACGAGCGCATGGAACCGCATATCCGCGGCTTGTACACCACCACCTGCAGCCAATGCGCTCAGCCGGTGATGGTCGAAGCCTTTTTGTGGGAGAAAGGCGCTGCGGCGCCCTTCACAAGAATATATTCCTGCTCCAAATGCGGCGCGAATGGAGAGTTTCCGGCCCTCGCATCAGATGCCGAAAAATCGCACCATTTCGCCTCGGGCGGGCTGCACCGGGCGCGCGCCCTGGAGCGCATCGCCCCTGCCGATGACCCGGACCGCATCCACGCCGAAGAAGCGCTGTCAGTTTACCTGCCCAGGGCAGTCTATGCCCTCTTCACCCTGATCAACAAGCTGGATGGGCTGAACCTGCCGCATGCCCGCCGCGATATGCTGGCAGCCTTGCTCCTGACGACCTGCGACCAGGCCAATACGCTCTGGCAGTACCCTCCCCGCCGAGAACGACCGCGCCAGCTCTCCATCCCGCCGAAGTTCCGCGAAAACAATATCTGGCTGGCATTGGAACGCAGCCTCAGTTTATGGGCCTCAGACCAATCTCCCGTGCCTCTCACCCTGTGGCCCGAGCTTCCCCCTCCCAGCGGCGGAATCTGCCTCTTCGAAGGTCGCCTGCGCGACCTGGAAGAACTTGCCGGACATACTGAGGAACTGCAGAAGCGCATCGGGGCAGTATTGGCGGTGCTGCCGCGCCAGAACCAGGCTTTTTGGACGCTGTCTGCCTTGTGGTCCGGCTGGCTGTGGGGACGCCAATCCGTTGGGCCGTTCAAAAGCGTTTTACGCCGCCGCCGCTATGATTGGGCCTGGCACACAGCCGGGTTAACGGTCGCTTTCAACAGCCTGGTCCCCATCTTAAGTCCCACCACCCCCATCTTGGGCTTGGTCAACGAAGCTGAAGCAGGCTTTCTTTCCGCAGCCTTGCTCGGCGCAGACCTGGCTGGATTAGAGCTGCGAGGCCTGACATTGCGCTCAGACCCCGCTCAGGCGCAGGCGCACTGGCAGCTTTCTACCAGCTCCACAGCAGCTTCATCTCCTTTACCTGCAACAGCCCTGGCTGCAGCGGCTCACCAGGCTGCCAGCCAATCGGCCCAGGATTTTTTACGGTACGCTGGCCAACCTGCCCCGCACCTGCCGATGCACACTGCTGCCCTCAGCGGGATCGTCCTAAACCACACCTTCCGTCTTGGACCTGTTATCCAACTTCCATCAGGAGCAAGCAGCCCGAACCAGCCCGATAAAGAACCTTCGCCTGCCGAAAGCTTCAGCCTGGCGCAGTCTGCCATCCGGGATGTTCTCACCTACCGGGGAGGCTTTTTACGCCTTGAAGCTACTGAATCAGCCGAGACAGGTTACTGGTGGCTGAAAGACTCCCGCGGCGCTTCCTTGCCATCTGCAGACCGCCTCGAAAAGGCCCTGGTGACTTACCTGCTCCGCCACCCAGGCTGTCATTCCCTTGAGCTCGAAGCCGCCCTGAACACCGCCTTCCCAGGCCTGCTTACCCCCGACCTTGAGCTGATCCATGTCTGCCTGGACTCTTATGCTTTAGAAGAGCCTCCTGGCAGCGACCTGTGGCACCTGCGTCCGCAGGAATCCCCGGCTGCCCGCCGCAGCGACCTGGAAGCCGCCAACGCACAGCTTACCGCCCTTGCCAAACGCCTGGGGTACACCATGGAAGGACAGCCCCCGGTCTGGGTGGATGAAAAAAGCCAGCCGCGCTTCTGGTTTTACCTGGTAGCCTCTGCCGTAATCGGTGAGATCATGCTGGGTAAAGCAGACAGTCCAGCCTCTCCTCCCGCCAGCTCTATAATTGTCCTCCCCGGCGGGCGCGCCAACCTGATGGCTTACAAGCTGCGCCATAACCCGCACCTGAGGGCGCTCTGCGCGGGAATGGAAAGCTCTTCCGGCATAAACGCCTCAGCCCCAGGCACCACAGCAGGCTGGCGCTTCTTGAAATTCCGCCACCTGCGCCAGATGCTCGATAACCTGCTGCTCCAGCGTGATAACCTGGAGGATATTCTCGCCCAAGACGGGCTGACCTACACCGCCCCCCAAATGCGGCTGTTCTGAAAAACATCCTTTATCGGTATTAAACAGGTGCCTTGATGCTCTTCCCCACATCCTTTCTTCGAAATTCCCGCTGGCTGCTTTTTCTCCTCTCAATTTTGCTTCTCCTGTTGGTAGGCTGCTCCAGCCGCCCCTCCATGCCGCCCGCCATGCCCGAGGTCAGCCGCACCATTGGCCCGGAGCTGCCCGAAAACCCCACCCAGGCTGATTACGGTGCCGATGTATATTGGCGCATCTGCATGGCATGCCACGGAAACAAAGGCCAGGGACTGACGGATGAGTGGCGTGAACAATGGGGTCCGCAGGAAATGAACTGCTGGCAGTCCCGCTGCCATGCCGCCAACCATCCCCCCGATGGCTTTGTGTTTCCTAAAACCATCCCGGCAGTGATCGGACCCGACACACTGTTCCGCTTCAAGACCGCTGAGGATCTCTACCTGTATATCAAAGAGACCATGCCCTGGTGGGACCCTGGCTCCCTGAGCGACGAGCAGGCTTGGAATACCACGGCATACTTAATGAAAGCGCGCGGCGCTTTACCCGATGATGTGGTCTTGGACGAATCCAACGCGGCCGTCTTTCCCGTGCACCAATCCGCTCCTGCCCCCAACGCTGACCGTCCTGCCCTGCTGATCTTTGCCGGGCTGTTGGGCTTTGCCGCCTTCGTTTTTATCATTTATCGGGTGCGGGGCTGATCACCCTGGATCCTGATCGCGCCCACTCTTGTCGTCTGACGAGCGCAGCGAGGAAGAACCCATTAAGCACAGCCTCCGTCCAGAGACGCGCCACAGGGATGCTTTCTCTTAGTTGCACTCAGATTCGGCACAAAAGAATGAGTGTTTCCCCGAAGTATCACTTCTTATAGCGGCTCAGAATCTTTTTATCAAAAAATCCGCCCTTTCCCTTTTTCCGCCTTTTCCGTGTACATCTTTTCTTTTTCTCCTTAAAATAAAATCTGCACGATTCTCAATTCGTGCAGATTTGTGGATTCTTTCCTAGAACCCCGCAGCGATGCTCGTCTCCGTTAGGGTCGGGGTCGGCGTTTCGGTCGGCTCTGGCGTCAGTGTGGGCGTAACCGTCGCACTGGGCTCCTGTGTGGGGGTAAGCGTTTCTGTGGGCGTCAGCGTGGATGTTGGTGTCAGCGTGGGGGTTGGCGTCTCAGTGGGTGTGCTGGTGGGCGTCGGGGTAGGGGTGGGCACCTGTAAATTGATATGCACTTTAATCACAGCGGAGGTATCGCGGATGCTGAATACTTCCAGCTTTACCGTTACCACCCCGCTGGGAATACCCTCTGGAAAAGCTTCCGTCAGGTTCCAGGTATACAGCTTCTCCGCCTGGTTAATGGGTTGGTTGCTCTCTTTGAGCACCTTCCACTCCACCGGGTCATTCCCCATCCCATAGCTCAGGGTATAACTCTTAAAATCAGCCGTGGCATCAGCCTGCCCGAAGATATCCAACGGGTTGACTGAGATTGCCTGTCCCTCGCTTGGCGAGCTGATCGCCAGTGAGGTGCGCGGATCATTCGCCGTGCAGTCGCGGCTTGGCACAAAGCGGAATGGTTTTTCGAAGCCCATTTTCTCCGCCCAGGCCTGCCCGTCGGGGTTAGACTGGATCCAGGCAATCGCCCAGGGATCAGTGACATTGATGGCAAAGTCCTCTTTCGAGAAGTTCCCACAGGCTACCGAAGCTCGCAGGTTGGTATAGGTATCAAAGAGCACCTTGGTCCACAAGTCCTGCTCCCTGGGCAGAGGGAGCTGGTCGGCAGCGAACACCTCGCTGCGCTGCTCCGGGCACCACTGCGAGGGTTCGGCCCCCGAGATGGCGCAGATCACCCGGTCTACGATCGTTGCCGGCCGGAAGAATGCGGTAGGGTTGTTGCCGGTCAGCTTGGGCACCGCAACCTGCATGAACTCCGCCCAGATCGGGGCTGCGCCGGTCAGGCCGGTCGTATTGACCATGGGGGTATAATCAGCGTTCCCGACCCACACCCCGGTCACCAGGTCGGGGGTATAGCCGAGCGTCCAGTTGTCACGGAAATCATTGGTGGTACCGGTCTTGGCTGCCGCAGTGAAAGGCAGCGCCAGCACCGAGTTCGGGCCGAACATGGGAGCCCGCGCGTTATTGTCAGATAGGATGGAAGAGATCAGGTAAGCGTGCTCCGGCCGGATCGCCTGCTCGCTGGAGACGGTGTGTTCATACACCACCTTGCCAGTCAAATCTTGGATCTTGGTGATGGCATAGGGTGCGAAGCGCAGGCCCCCATTAGCAATCGCGCCGTAAGCAGACGTCATCTCTAGCAGGCTTACCTCTCCACCGCCAAGTGTCAAAGACATCCCATAATCGTCGCGTGTCAGCGAAGTGATCCCCAGGCGCTTCGCCATGCCCACCAGGCCTTCATGCTGTGGGGTGTTCGGGTCATCGAAGATGCCCGCATACTGCAGCGTCTTCACAGCTGGCACGTTATATGAATTAGCCAATGCGGCGCGCACCGTCACGGGTCCGTGGAAGCGCCCATCGTAGTTCACCGGCACATAAGGCGCCCGAGGGTCATCGGCTTTGCCAGAGGGCGGAAACTCCGAAGGCACATCCCAGATCAGGGTGGCGGGTGTCCAACCTTTCTCGAAAGCCGCCAGGTAGGTGAACGGCTTGATCGAAGATCCCGGCTGGCGGGTCGGTGAGGTGGCCATGTTTACCTGCCCCTGGATGTCTTCATTGTTAAAATCCGCCGAGCCGACCAACGCCAGGATCTCACCGGTAGAAGGTTTGATAGCAGTCAACGCTCCGTTCGTGGCATGGTTCGCTGCCAGGTTCTCCACCTGCGTGCTCACAATCCGCTGCGCTTCTTCCTGCAGATCAGGGTCAAGAGTCGTATGGATGGTAAACCCCGATTTATAGATTGTTTGGGCATCATAGAGGGCTTCGAGCTGGCTTTGAACAAAGGTGACCCAATGCGGGTAGCGCATGATCGCCTGCGGGGGGTTGAAGGAATATTTCTGGATTTCATCATAAGCCGCCAGGGCCGTGGCGCTGTCGATGCAAATGGGCTGCGGGTTATTGCTCACACGGATGCAGCCCTGCTCCTTGGAAGCCTCATAGGTCAGCACCAGCGCCTGCTGCAGGCGCTTGAGGGTGGCTTCACGGTTCGTGAAGATATCATAAACCCCCGGTGCCTGCGGCAGCCCGGCCAGAAAAGCCGCCTGGCTGAAGGTCAGCTTGTCCGCCGTGGTGTTGAAATAAGTCTCTGCGGCTGCCTCAATGCCGTAGGCCCGGTTGCCGTAGAAAAACTCGTTCAGGTACAGCTCAAGGATCTCATCTTTGGAGTAGCGGCGTGTGATTTCGGCGGCAGCCAGGGCTTCGCGCACTTTGCGCTGGTATGATTGCTCCACACGCTCTTCGGGTGAGAAAAGCAAGTTGCGCGCCAGCTGCTGCGTGATTGTGGAAGCCCCCGAGACTGTTTCCCCTTCGTTCTGGTAATTCTGCCAGAAAGCCCGCAAGATCGCCAACGGGTCGAAACCTGGGTGGCTGTAAAAATTCTTATCCTCCGTGGCAATCGTGGCTGCCAGGACATAAGGAGAGATTTTACTGAGCGGTACGTAGGTGCGCCTTCCGGCGTTCGGGTCTGTGATCTCATAGAGCACATTGCCGTTGCGGTCCAGGATGCCGCGTTGTTTCAAACTGAGATGCGTGTAATTTGAGATCATCGACGCTCGGCAGGGTAGCCGCCACCGTGTAATACTCGTAAAGCACGACGGTCGCTCCCGTCAGCAGCAGGCAGATCGACACAAACAACCCCAGGATGAACATGCGCAGAAGGCAGCCCATCCCTTGCCGCCAGTCGGTTTTCTGCTTCGGCGGTTTGGGCTTGGTCAGCGCAGGTTTTTTATGCACCTGGCCTTGCGGGGGGTATTGGACCGGCTTCGAGACCGGGATTGGCCGCCCGGAGGCAGGCCGGTTGGAGCTCCTGACAGGCGGTAGCGCAGACGGGGTTGCCCGCGTGGCGTCCATGTCAATCTCATCTACGCGGCGCGGCAGCGGCATCGCCTCAGTGCCCAGCGCCGGGGTACGCCTGTGTGGGGTGGATCCCAGTGGCGGGGGCGGGGGGATGTACGAGGATGCACTGCCTTGCACAGGCGCCTGGGGGGTCTGCTCTCCCACCGCCTTCTCAACTGGCTTCTCAGGCTCTGATAAAATCTTCGCCGCGGCCGCGGCTCCCACCCAGGGTTCTACTTTGGTTTCAGGCTTGGGTTCAGGTTCCAGGGGCCGTACCGGCTGGGCGGTTGTCAAGCCGAAGAAAGCCTCTTCACTTTCCGGTTCCGGTTCCGCAGGTTGAACCTCGCCTTCATCAAGGCTGTCATCTTCCTCCCCCTGCCAATGGATAGCACCGAATTCCCCGGGCAGGTTAGCTTCCAGCCGGATCTCCGCTTCCTCAAACTCCTGCTCCTCAACCATCCTTGCTTCTGCCGCTTCGCTTTGGAGGGGCTCCTGCCTGGTCTCCGCAGGCTCTGGAGCAGGCGGCTCCTCGGCTGCACCTACTTCAGCCGCTTCGCTTTGGAGGGGTTCCTGCCTGGCATCCGCAGGCTCTGGAGCAGGCGGCTCCTCGGCTGTACTTGCTTCTACTGCTTCGCTTTGGAGGGGTTCCTGCCTGGCCTCCGCAGGCTCTGGAGCGGGTGGCTCTTCGGCTGCACCTGCTTCAGCCGCTTCACTTTGGACGCGCGCCTCTTGGGAGGCTTCAGAACCGACCTCCGATGGCAAGCCGGAATCAGAATACGCCTCCTCTTCAGAGGCGCTCAACAGCCTCCGGAAGCGCTTGCCGGGGTCTTCGTTTGGGTTTGAGGGCGGTTGTTCAGTCATAAATGCTGATTTGAATCATACCATTCTTTCTTCACCCGAAATGCATATCTCCAGGCGCAGGCATGTTCCTTAAACTTTTCTTAACTTTCTCCCACAAAATAATCTATAGACCTGATAGTTTGAGAAATTGGACGCGGACGAGCACAGACGAGCGCGGAGGAGAAAAAAAATAATTCCGGAAGGAAATTCATCCCCATCACCATGAATCCCCTAGGGGCTGCTTTGAGGTGAACGCTCTTTCTCATTCTTTAGCTCTATGTTTCTCAGCACTCTCCGCGGCTCTGCGGTGAAAGCTCTTTCTTTTAAGGTTTTGAAGCCACCAGCACCGTCCAGGCTCCCTTCATGACCGTCTCGTTCTTCTGATTCTTAACCTCCAAAGTGATCACCACCAACCCGCCGCCCAGCCTGGGCAGTGCCTTTGACTCCATCACTTCCAACACCACGTGCACCGTATCTCCGATAAACGTGGGCTTGGAGAATTTCCACTCATTGATCTCTCGGAATGCAAGAACTGTGCCCTCCAGGACGCCCGTGCGCATCGCCAATCCCGAAGCGATCGCCAGCACCAGCAGACCGTGGGCGATCCGCTGCCCGTAAGGCGTGCTCTTGCCGAACTCTGCATCGGTGTGGATCTGGTTATAATCGCCCGATACCCCTGCAAAAGTGACGATATCGCCTTCTGTTACAGTGCGTGCCGGGGTAACGATCTTCTGTCCGACCCCGAATTCTTCAAAATACCGCCCGCGATTGGTGTAAAGTACGCTTTCCATTAAGATGTACCTCCATTGACAGGAATTTAGATTATCTTGCAAAGCAAGATTTTCAACCCTGAGTCGCCGAGCACGAAGAGCATTATTTAGAAAAACTCAGCGGACTGTGCTTCTCAGCGTTGAAAGGCAAGCATGTCTTTATAGAAAACTCTCTTCAAGGCTTAAACCCTCGAAAAGGCCTTGCGAGGCGGTTTCACCCCAGCATTTGAAAACCATCTCGTAGAAGATTCTGCCAATGCGGTATTATATTCGAAAATTGCTTATTGACTCTGCCTCGAAAATATGCAATAATTAACATTGTTGAATGCTTTTCACATTATGAAATAGGGTTATCTTTTTTAGGCCTTCGAATTTCTGACAGTTTATCAATGCTCTCTTATCGTTGCTGACAGAATCTTGGTTTCCAATCCATCTATGCTCGTGAGAAAGGAAAACCCTTGCCCCGTTCCAACAACCTCATTCAATCTGTCGAACGGTCCATCAAGATCCTGGACGTGCTCGCGCACAGCGGCATCAACGGCCTGTCCCTGGGGGATATGAGCAAACAGGTGGGCATCGGCCCCAGCACTGCGCATCACCTCATCAATACCCTCGTCGTCCACCATATTGCCGAACAAGACCCCATCTCAAAGCGCTACCGCTTAGGCATTCACCTGATCGAGCTGGGCAATTCTGCCCTGGCTTCCACCTCGCTTGCCCGCATTGCCCGGCAGCCAGTCGAGCAGCTTGCGCAAATCACCGGGCAGAGCTGTTCCTTGCTGGCTTTCAATGGGCTGTTCCGCATGGGGATTTTAGGCACCACCAGCCAGCAGATGCTTTCTGCCAAAGCCGCCCCTCTGGAAACCTCCACCCTGCATGCCACCGGGTCGGGTAAGCTCTTGCTGGCTTTTCTCCCCGAGCAAGAGCTGCAGGATTATCTCAGCCGCACCCGCTTGGAACGCTTTACCGCCTCAACCTTGACCGATCCCGAGAAGCTGCTCCAGGAGCTGGCTCAAATCCGGCTGAACCGCTATGCCTTAGACCGGGAGGAATATGGTCCCGGCGTATCCTGCATCAGTGCCGCTGTGCAAGATGCCACCCAAAGTGTGGTAGGATGCCTGGACCTGGTTTTCCCGGTTTATCAAGTCACGCCTGAACAGCTCGCTGAGTGGATCGATATAACCCTTAAAACTGCCGCCGCATTAACCAGGCAGTTCCGTGACATTGGTGTAAAAATTTGATCCGAGAATCCGACCACCCGATGAGGCAACCTGCATGTCATTAATCAAAGCCGAAGCCATTGCATTTACCCGACCGCTGCACGCCGAGCTGTGTTCCAATGTATCCATGCCCAAAATGGATGCTGACGGTGTCTTGGTCCGCACCGAATACAGCACCATCAGCCGGGGTACCGAGCTGGATCTTTATACCGGTCAAATGCACGGGCGCGGCACCGACACGCAGTGGTACCCAATGCTCCCTGGCTACATGCCAGTCGGGATTGTTGAGGAAGCAGGTAAAAACATCCGCCACATCCAGGTGGGCGACCGTGTGGTGGGTTCCAACCTCTTCACCGGGTTTGACGACCGCTTCTGCCCCGCCTGGGCCGGGCACACCCAGTTCGTGGTAATCTCCAAAGCCAGCCATCCTCACCTGGGTGCCCTGCGTGCCGTCAAAGTCCCTGAGGGCCTGCCTCCCGACCAGGCCGGGTTAGCCATGCTGGCTGGGGTGGCCTGGCACGGCGTCAAAGAGAAAGTGAAGCCCAAGCCCGGAGACCTGGTCCTGGTGATCGGGCAGGGGGTGATCGGGATTTTTGCCGCCCAGCTCTGTAAGGCCTTCGGGGCGCGCGTCATCGTGGTCGACCAATTCGAAAACCGGCTGGGGTTTGCGCGGGCGAACGGCCTGGCGGAAACCCTCCTGTGCGAAAAAGACACCCTCGTCAAGGCGTTTTTAAATTACTCAGGCGGCGAGCGCCCGAACGTCGTGATCGAGGTGACCGGTGAGAGAGAACCCCTCTGCCAGGCTTTGGAGCTGGTGCAGCCTTATGGTATTGTGCATGCCCAGGGGATGTACCTCGAAGCTGCCCCGCCCGATGTGCTCCGCATGCTGTTCGGCAAAAACCTGACCCTCTCCTGCACGGTAGGCGAAACGCCCGAGCTGACCCAGGAGGCGCTGGCGATGATGGCAGCCGGCAAGATCACCACGCACGGCCTCATCACTGAAGTGAGCGAGCCAGCCCTCGCCGGTGAAGTTTATGACGCGGTCCACCGTCACCCGGAGCGCTACGTGACCTGTGCTTTCAAATGGTGTTAATTTGTTGATGGTTTGTCTGTGCAAAAGGTTGAATGAAAAAAACGTCTCAAGATCGCCAGGAAAACCCATATCCGCTCTCCCGCAGGCAGTTTTTAAAGTGGCTGGGGGCTTCTGGAGCCTCGCTCGGCCTGCTTGGCCTGGGAGCCTGCCAGGCGCAGGTGGAGGTTACCCCTGGAAAAGTCCCCCCCATTGAAGTGACCCGCGTGGTTGAAGCCACCCGCATTGTTGCGATTACTGTTGAAGCCACCCGTATCGTTGAGAATATCCCCGCACCCATTCCCACACAGGAGGAACCATCCATGATTTGGTATGTCGATATTGAGCACGAAGACGCCCTGGCAGACCCGGAGCGCGCTCCCAATTTTGAGAAGGTGCGCAACCAGCGTGCCTGGGTGATGGAAGATATTGCCGGCGTCACCTGTGAGCCTATCCTTTATCAGCAGGTCACCCCCGAATTGGCCAGGCAGAAAAACATCAAAGCGATTGCCATCAGCGGCAACACCACCGATTGGGAATACTACGACTTTACCACCTTTGCCCCCTTGTTCGAGATCATCAAGAGCGGCACGCTGCCCGTGATCGGTCTGTGCGGTGGGCACCAATTGATTGCACTCGCCTATAACGTCGAATGCGGCCCCCTGCGCAAGCTAAAACCCGGCGAAGCTGAAGTCGGAGATTTCGCCCCGGGCTGGTTTAAAGAAGTTGGTTTTCTACCTGTCAAGGTGGTCCAAGAAGACCCCATTTTTTCTGGGCTCGGGCAGCAGCCCGTCTTCTTCGAGAGCCACTACTGGGAGATCAAGCAGGTTCCCCCCAAATTTGAATTATTAGCCAGCACCGATGAATGCAAAGTTCAAACCATCCGTCACAAACAGTTTCCTATTTACGGCACCCAATTCCACCCAGAAGTGAATTCTGCGGAGAACCGGGATGGCCGGGCCCTCCTGGCAAATTTCTTCCGCATTGCCGGAGTCAAGCAAGACTGAAAAACGCCTTTGAACGGAGCTAGCCGGAAGTGAATTCCGGAAGGAGGATCCTAAACAAGAAGAAAATACGCCTGTCAACTTATCAACCATCAGCCGTTGTTCCCATTCGATTAAGGAGATAAAGATGAAAGAAAATAAAGATAAGCGCATCAGAGACGATCGGGTTCGTGATGCCTACAACCAGATGCTGCAGAACAAGATCAGCCGCCGTGAATTCCTCCGCTACGCCTCGGTCATGGGCGCTTCGTTGGCTGCTCTAGGGATGGGCGCCTGCGCCTCTCCCACCACAGAAGCCACCCAGGCTGCCCCCGAAGTGGTTGAGAAAACCGTCGTCGTCGAAAAAGAAGTCCAGGTGACCCAGGTGGTCGAGAAACTCATCACCGCCACCCCCGAGCCCACTGTCCCCGGTGGTGTCAAGCGCGGCGGGAATTTAAATTCCAACTTCTTTTATTCCACCGAGCGCTTCAATGACCCTGCCATCATCAGCAACTACTTCGTCAGCAATACGCTGCGCCAGGTTGCTGAATACATGGTGTATGTCGATCAGGACATGGTCGTCCAACCCGCGCTGGCCACCAGCTGGACGCCCTCCGCCGATGGGAAAGTCTGGGATATTGCCCTGCGCCAGGGTGTGAAGTTCAACCACGGCAAAGATTTCACCGCTGACGATGTGGTCTTCACCTTTGAGCGCCTGGTCGACCCAGCCACTGGCTCGGGCTTTACCGGCATTGCCAACTACCTCAAACCCGGCAGCATCGAAAAAGTGGACGATTACAATGTCAAGTTCTACTGCGACCGGGCGGTCGGTGATTTCCCCTATCACCTGTATGCCTACATGGCCGCTGTCTTGCCGACGGACTGGGGCGGCGATTTTTACACAGAGCCTTGGGGAACGGGTCCCTTTACCATCAAGGAATTCCTCCCAGACGAAAGGATCATCTTCCAGCGCCGCGAAGACTATTGGGATATCGGTGTGGATGGAAAACCCTTACCTTATATCGACACTCTCGAAATCCGCAACTACCCCGACGATGCCTCTTACCTGGATGCCTTGACCAAAGGCGAGATCCATCTCACCGGCATCAGCATGGCCACCCTGCCGCAGGTGATGGGCATGGAGAACATCAAGCCCACCTACTACCAGTCCGGTGGTTTCTTCAACGCCGTGATCCATGTCAACGAAAAACCCTTTGACGATGTGCGCGTGCGCCAGGCTTTGAAGATCGCCGTCGATCGTGCCAAGTGGGTGCAGGCGGTCTACTTTGGGTATGCCATCCCCGGCAACGACACGCCCCTGGCTCCCATCTACGCAGATGGTCCCGACATTCCGCCCACCGCGCAAGATATCGAGAAGGCCAAAGCGCTGCTCACCGAAGCCGGTTACCCCAATGGCCTCGACATTACCGCCCGCTTCATCAATGACGAGCTCTCCACCCAATCTGCCACCTGGCTGGCTGCTTCTGCCAAGGAAGCCGGTTTCAATATCAAGCTGGAGCCGAATCCTGAATACTGGCAGACCTGGCTGGATGACTGGGGAGAGGGCATCATCGGCGTGTCGAACTGGGGTATGCGCTCCACCCCCAGCGAGTATTTCAACATCGCCTACCAATCCACTGCCGTTTGGAATGAAACCCATTGGAAGAACCCCACCTTCGACGAAAAACTCGCTGCATACGATGCTTCGACGGATGCAGCCGAGCGCAAGACCCTGCTTGCTGACCTCTGCAATCTCATCAAGGATGACGGCGGCCTGCTCACTTGTGGTCACTACAAAGTCCTGTATGCCCAGTCAGACTTCTTGAAGGGCGTTGAGATCAACCCGGTTGGCTTCACGAATTATGCCAGGTCGTGGCTGAACATGTAACCCGACCCCTTACTATAGCCCGACCGCATTAACGTTTTGGAGAGGTTGGCATGCCCAGCCTCTCCAAACCACCCTCTGGAACAGGATTGCTTATGCTGCGTTATATCACCCGCCGCCTTTTGTACATGCTGCTGACCTTGTTTGTCATCTCTGTCATCATTTTCATCATGGCCGAAGTGGTGCCGGTTGACCCAGCCCGTTCGATCCTGGGGGCGTATACCACGGACGCCAATGTCGCCGCTTTGCGGTTAAAAATGGGGCTGGATAAGCCCATCGTGGAACGCTATGTGACCTGGTTAACCAAGGCAGTGCGGGGCGATTTAGGCGAATCGTTCCGCTTGGGGGTGGCCATTCGCCCTTTGTTAATGACCCGTTTACGCAATTCACTTTACCTGGCAGCCCTCGCCTTGATCATCATGATCCCGTTTTCTCTCTTAGCGGGCATCTTATCCGGGCTGAAAGAAGGAAGCTGGCCTGATACGGCCATTTCCACGGTCGGCCTTATTTTTACATCGCTCCCCGAATTTGTGACCGGCATCGTTTTGATCATTGTCTTCTCCTGGTGGTTGAACATCCTCCCCGGCAACAGCTTGCCGGGCGGCGAGGATGGCAATCCACTCGCCGAACCTTCCCGGCTCATCCTGCCTGCCCTGGTGATCGTCATAGGCCAGTTCAGCTACATTACCCGCATCACTCGTGTCAGCGTAGCCAAGGTGATGAAATCAGCCTATGTGCGCACTGCGGTCTTGAAAGGCCTCCCCTTCAGGGTTGTGATCTTTCGTCACGTGCTGCGCAACGCCTTGTTAGCTCCCATTACGGTCATCACGACCCAACTGGGCTGGATGATCGGAGGCTTGATTGTGGTCGAGAGCGTTTTCAGCTACCCTGGCCTGGGCAGGCTGTTCGCCGGCGCGGCGATTTTTAATGATATTCCCTTGCTTGAAGCCTCCGCTTTGGTCGGAGTGATGTTTGCTGCCTTATCTCAATTGACAGCTGATATATTGTATGCCTACCTGAATCCCCGCATCCGGTACAGTTGATCTATAAAAAATCCGTGTTTACCCGTGTTATCCGTGAGCATTTTTGATCTATGAAGGAAAAAACCGTGACGATAGCATCTGAAGCGAATGGATCCTTGCAGGAGAAGCCAGCTCCGAAAAAAGAAGCCCCGGTTACTTCGATCACCCGCCAGCGCTTGAGACTCACCCGTCGAAATCCAAAGGTGGTCATCGGTTCAGCCGTGGTATTGTTTTGGATCCTCCTGGCCCTCTTCGGCGGCTATTTACGTCCGTTCACCTTCGAGGATATGGTCGACCTGCCCTGGCAAAGCCCCTCCAGCCAGTATTGGCTCGGCACAGACCGCATGGGTCGTGATATGTTCACACGCATCGCCTATGGCGCCCGGCTGATGCTGGTGCTCCCCACCACTGCCATCCTCGTGAGCGTTTTGGCTGGCTCTTTCATCGGGCTGCTCACAGGCTATATCGGTGGGACCGTGGATGAAGTGGTCATGCGCATCATGGATATCTTGATGGCCTTCCCTATGCTGATGATTTACCTGCTGGTCATCTTCGCCATCGGCCCCTCGGCGGTGAATGTCATCTGGGCCATTGCCATCGGCACCACGCCGGGCATTGCCCGGCTGGTGCGCGGGCTCACCATGGATATGCGTAATCGTGAATTTGTCCTCGCCGCCAAGATGCGCGGTGAGAGCAACCTGTACATCATGTTCCGTGAAATCCTCCCCAATATCACCGGCCCCGTGATCGTCGATGCCTGCATCCGCATCGCCTTTGCCATGTTTGCCACCGGCAGCCTGGGATACCTGGGGTTAGGCGTCCCACCCCCTTATCCCGATTGGGGTGTCATGATCGGCGAAGGCCGCACCTGGATTTTCCAGTTCCCTTGGGCCCCCATCCCGCCCATCATTGCCATCAGCTCACTGGTGGTCTCCTTCAACTTGATTGCTGATGGACTGCGCGAAACCGGCTGGGTAGATTGACATGGATGCCAGATCAGACAACCCCACCGTAATCGACGTCAGCCATCTATGGGTTGAATATGTCACCCAATTTTCCCGCACCCCTGCGGTGCGCGACCTTACATTGAAAATCCACGAACGCGAAGTCTATGGCCTGGTGGGCGAATCGGGCTGCGGTAAATCGACGGTAGCGCTGGCCTGCGTGCGCTACCTGCCTGCCAAGACGGTCATCCAGGGAGAGGTCAGCCTGCTCGGGCAGAACCTGCTCACCCTCAACGACCAGGACTTGCGCCACCTGCGCGGCAACCGTGTGGCCATGGTCTACCAAGACCCCCAATCTGCCTTGAATCCCTCCATGACGATCATCTCACAGATGGAAGAGATCCTGGTCGTGCATGAAAAGAGCTCGGGCAAGGAGGCCAACGCTCGCTGCCTGGCGCTCCTCGAAAAAGTCAACATCGCCGATCCGGCTGATGTCTCCAAGCGCTACCCCCACCAATTGAGCGGCGGTATGCAGCAGCGCGTCATTATCGCCATGGCTCTGCTGCTCAAGCCCTCCCTGCTGATCATGGATGAGCCCACCACTGGTCTGGATGTGACCATTGAGGCGGCCGTTCTCGACCTGGTGAACTCCTTGCGCCAGGAATTTAACACTGCCATCCTCTTCATCAGCCACAATATGGGCGTGATCGCCCGGCTGTGCGATCGCGTCGGCGTGATGTATGCCGGTGAGATGGTTGAAGAAGCCTCTGTGAAGGATCTCTTCACCAGCCCGCAACATCCCTATACCATCAGCTTATTGGGCTGCATCCCGCGCAAGTCCAGCAGCCGGAGCGATAACCCGCTGTGGTCTATCCCAGGTCACGTCCCTCCCTTGAATTCCTTGCCTGACCACTGCATTTTCGCCGCCCGCTGCGGTATCGCCCAGGCTGATTGCTACCAAACGCAGCCAAAGCTGCAGCAGACCAGCCCTACGCGCAGCAGCCGCTGCCTGTATTGGAACCAGGACTTGCTCCAGCAGTTCGCCCACACCGCTTCGCCTCCCATCGATCTGCCCTTTGTCTCTGCTTATAAGCAGTCACAGGAAGGGCTGCAGGTCAATGATCTCAAGGTCCATTTTAAGATCACCGGCAATATGTTCTCGCTCAATCCTGCCAAGGATACTGTCAAAGCCCTGGACGGGATCACCTTCCAGATTCCCGCCCAGAAAACGGTGGGCATCGTCGGTGAAAGTGGCTGCGGCAAGAGCACGCTGGCGCGCGCCATCGCCGGCCTGCTGCCGCTGCACGCTGGCGGCATCATCCTGGATCGCCAGGATCTCTCCAAGCCGGTCAATAAGCGCTCTAAGTCTGAGCTGAAGATGCTGCAGATGGTCTTCCAAAACCCTGATTCCACCCTCAACCCACAGAAGACGGTGGAACAGGAGCTGCGCCGCCCCATCCGGTTGTTCCAGATCGTGCCGCGCAGCGACGAAGATCACCTCATCGACCAGCTCTTAGAGGCGGTCAACCTCGACCAGACCTACCGCCAGCGCTACCCGGCCCAGCTGAGCGGGGGCGAAAAACAGAGGGTCGCCATTGCGCGTGCCTTTGCGGGTGCCCCTCAATTGGTCTTATGTGATGAGCCCACCTCCTCGCTGGATGTCTCGGTCCAATCCATGGTATTGAATCTGCTGCAGACCCTGCAGAAGGAATTAGGCGTCTCGATCTTATTCATCTCCCACGATCTGAGCGTGGTGCGCTACATCTCTGATTACATCGGGGTGATCTACCTGGGGCAGTTCTCCGAATTCGGCCCGGTCGAAAAGGTGTTCACCAAGCCTTATCACCCCTATACCGAAGCCCTGCTTTCCGCCCTGCCCGAGCCTGACCCCACCATCCGCAAAGTACGCATCAACCTGGAGGGCAGTGTACCCAGCGCCATCAACCCTCCCAGGGGCTGCCGCTTCCACACGCGCTGCCCGCGTAAGCTCGGCGAGATCTGCGAAAACGTTCCCCCACCCGCCTCCATCGCTGGGGAGCACATCATCTTCTGCCATATCCCGCCCCAGGAGCTTGTGGCCGTACAGGAGAACCTGGCCTGAAGCAGAAAGCCATGCAGAAAACCCATGAGTGAGATGACCAAAGAAGAACGCATTCTTTGCGCCCTGAGCCGCCAGGAGCCTGACCGGGTGCCGTTATATGACCTGGTCTCCTCCCGGGCCATGCTCGAGCATTTCGGCGGCGAGGTGCTTACCCTGGAGAATGCCGAACGGGTGGTTCCGCGCGCCATGGATGCAGCCCTCGACACCACCCGCATCTTCCTCCCGGGCCCCCTCGAGACGCGTACCGACTCGCGCGGCTTTACCTACGAGCGCCGCGACTGGTTCAACGAGTGGATGGTGCGCCTGCCTTTCCAGGATATGCCCGGCATGCTGCGCTACGTTCAAGAAGAGATCGAGCGCCTGGCAGCCTGGCAGCCGGCGGACCCTCAAGAATTCCTGGCTGACATGCTCCTTTGGAAGCGGCGCTACGGTTCAACCGTCCTGCCCGCAAGCTGGGCTGGAGAAGCCTTGCAGGACTGCTATATCGAAGTGGGTCTCGATTGGTTCATCTGGCTTGAATCCGAAGAGCCTGGCCTCATCCAAACCTGGATCGCGGCGCGCCACGCCCAGCTCATGCGTCGCCTGGATGCCGAATCCAACTGTCGTCAAATCTCCCCCGTGGCCTGGATCTTCGGCGACGTCGCCTATAAAGACCGGCTCATCTTTTCTCCGGCTTTCCTTAAGCGGCATGGGTTTTTCAAGAATATCGCCGAAATCTGCGACCTGTACCACAGCTACCAGCTCAAAGTCATCTTCCACTCCGATGGCTTCATCACCCCCATCATCCCCGAATTGATCTCGGCGGGTGTGGACGCTATCGCTCCGGTGGATACCATGGCGGGCATGGACCTGGGAGGGCTCAAGCAAGCCTACGGAGACCGCCTCGCATTTGTCGGCGGCATCGATGTCGAGAACATCCTGCGCCGCGGCAGCGTTGACGATGTGCGCCGCGCCGTCCTGAATGCGCTGCACCTCGCCGCTCCTGGTGGGGGCTTGATCCTGGGCTCTTCTTCCGAAGAATTGTTCGATAACCTGCCCCTCGAGAATATCCTGGCGCTGATCGAAACCACCTGGGAATACGGCCGCTACCCCATCGGCTCGCATTTCCCGATCAGTTCTAAAAATCCACATACGAAATAATAAAACTGATCATATGATATTGATCACTCAAGATGTAAACAAAAAGAAGGACGCGGAAAATCCATGAAAAAGCGGAAAGTGCAGATAAGACCCAAAAATCCAGGTCTTTCCATTCTTTCCGCCTTTTCCGCGTACGATTTTTAAATTAAATAAAGGAGAAGGATTTATGGACCCCAAAGTAGAATTT
This sequence comes from uncultured Chloroflexia bacterium, assembly GCA_963754615.1. GTDB lineage: Bacteria > Chloroflexota > Anaerolineae > Anaerolineales > UBA4823 > CAVVUF01. The sequence continues at coordinate 281,220 of CAVWGW010000013.1, forward strand.
TTATACCTCAGCCAGGAAGATGTGATCGCCGCGGGCGGTCTCGATATGGCTGAGACCGTCAAAACCATCGAAAAAAGCTTCACCCTGCATGCCTCCGGAGAGACCATCCTGCCGCACAAGCCTGTCCTGCGCTGGGGTGGACCCGAATCGGAAGAGGTCACCGGGCGGATCATGGCCATGCCCGCTTACCTGGGCGGCGATTTAAAGATTGCCGGCATAAAGTGGATCCCCTCCAAGCCCAGCAACCCGGTCAAGTACGGCATGCCGCGCGCCAATGCCCTCATCATCCTGAACGACCCCGAGACCCTCTTCCCGATCGCCGTGATGGATGGCACCATCGTCAGCGCCATGCGCACCGGGGCTGCCTCTGGGGTCGGCGCCAAGTACCTGGCCCTGCCCGGTTCCACCACGCTGGGCATGGTCGGTGCTGGCGTGCAGATGCGCACCCAGGCCATGGCCATGCAGGCTGTGCTGCCGGACCTGAAAGAAGGGCGTGTCTTCGACCTATTGCCCGAAAAAGCCGAGACCTTCGCCGCCGAGATGAGCAAAGAGCTTGGTTTTGCCATCCGGGCTGTATCTTCTGCCGAGGAGGCCTGTGCCGGTGCCGACGTCTTCGTCACCGCCACGATGAGCTCATTCCCCTACGTCAAAGCCGACTGGTACAAGCCCGGTACCCTGCAATGCGAAGTCAGTTTTTGGGATACGCCCACTGAAGTGCTGAGCGCCCTGGATTTGGTCGTCTGTGACGATTATTCTGCGGTCGAGCACCACGGTGTCGATGTTGCTTTTCGCGCCGTGCGCGACCAGGTGATCCCGCGCGACAAGGTAAAAAACATCGGCGACATCATCATCAAAAAAGTACCCGGGCGGCAGAGCCCCCAGGACAAGATCATCTTCAACCCCATCGGCATGGGCATCCATGATGTCAGCGAGGCCTACCGCATCTACAAAGTCGCCCGGGAGCGCGGCATTGGGCGGGTTCTGCCCCTGTGGGAAAGCCCGCATTGGAAATAAGGCCACGATGTATTCATCGTCCACAATATATTCATCGTCATTGAACAAGCCAACAGCCGCCGGCGGTCAATACCGCCCGCTTTCCGCATCCGATATCCAGACGATCCACGCGGCTTCCTTGCAGATCCTCGCCGAGACCGGCATCCAGGTGCCGAACCAGGCCGCCCTGGAGATCTTTCGCCAGGCTGGTGCCAGCCTGGAGGGTGATCGGGTGAGGCTCAGCCAGAGCCTCATCGAAGATGGGCTGGCTACTGTTCCGCACGCGGTGCTCCTGGCGGCGAGAGACCCAGCCCAAGACTTGCTCCTTTCAGGCCGCAAGGTGCATTTCGGCACGGGCGGCTCGCCTTCCTTCGTCCTGCCACCCGGCACGGATCAAGCTCGCCAGGCTACCCTTCAAGATGTGGCCGACCTGGCCTTGCTGGCAGAGCGCCTGGAGAATGTGGATTTCTTTGTGCTGCCTGTCACGCCCTCCGACCTGCCACTGCCCGCCATTGCGGTCAACCGCTTCTATGCCGCCCTGCGCCACACCCACAAGCATATCATGGGCGGGCTGATCAACTTGCAGGGGGCCCAGGATGTTTTTGAAATGGGTCTCCTCCTGGCAGGCAGCGCTGAAGCCCTGCGCCAGCGGCCTTTCATCTCTTGCATGACTTCCTGGATGATCTCCCCGCTGACTTTCGACCCGCATGTCACCGATATCCTTACGTTTTGGTCCCAGCAGGGCCTGCCGGTCGCCCTCTCTTCTGCGCCCATGGCCGGCTCCACCTCTCCCATCACCCTGGCTGGCACCCTCACGCAGCTCAACGCCGAGCAGCTGGCTGGTATCACCTATACGCAATTGGTCCGCAAAGGGGCTCCCGTCCTGGCCGGGTATATCCCCGGTCAGATGAACCTGCGCTCTGGCGGCTACCTGGGCGGCACGCCCGAGTTCGCCCTCATGCAGGCCGGGGCTGCCCAGCTCGCCCAGTTCTATGATGTGCCCATCTACTGCTCGGCCGGCATGACCAACTCGAAGATCCCCGACCAGCAGGCCGGCTACGAGAAAATGCTCACCCTGCTCCTCACTGCTCTCAGCGGTGCCTCGTTCATCCACCACGCCGTGGGCATGCTGGAGAACATGAACCTGGTTTCCTATGAGCAGATGGTCCTGGACAACGACATTGTGCAGATGGTCAAGCGCGTCTTGGGTGGGGTCGAGACCTCCCCGGCTCACCTGGCGGTCGAGGCCATCCAGCGCGTCGGGCCAGGCGGCCATTACCTGGAGGATGAGCACACCTTGCAGTTCATGCGCCAGGAATATATCAATCCCCGCCTCTCCGACCGCCAAAACCGGGCCAGCTGGAAAGAAGCTGGTGAGCAGGATTCACGTGCCCGGGCTGCGAAGCTGGTCGAGAAAATCCTGGGTATGGAACAGCTCTCCCTTCTGGACCCAAACATGGATCAACAAATCCGTCAGAGATTTGAGATCCACCTTTGAAATTATGGAGAAACCTGCTATCAAATCTGTGTTCTCCGTGTTTATCCGTGAGCTTTTAAAAAAATGAACCCATACGAATTTATCCATGCCCTCACCTGGGAAGACCTGCCCGAGGCCGTGCGCAGGCAGGCGCGCCGCTGTTTGCTCGATACCGTCGGCACGGCCATCGCTGGCCGAAAAACGGAGCTGTCGCGCATCACCCACGATTTTGCCGCCCTGGCCTTCGGGGGCAGCGGCGCCTGGCTGTGGCAAGATGGCCGCCAGGTCTCCCCACCCGGGGCTGCCCTGGCCAACGCCATGACCATCAACTCTTTCGATATCCATGATGGGCACAAGCTGGTCAAAGGCCATGCCGGCGCGGCCGTCGTCCCAGCCCTGTTTGCCACGCTCTCATTACAGACCGGCGAACCCATCTCCGGCAAAGAGCTGCTCACCAGTCTTGTCGTCGGCTACGAGATTGCCCTGCGCGCCGGGATCGCCCTACACGCCACCGCCTGCGACTACCACACCTCCGGCGCCTGGAACGCCCTGGGCTGCGCGGCCGTGACGAGCCGCCGCCTGGACCTGGGCCCTTCTCTCACCCGCCAGGCGCTGGGCATCGCCGAATACCACGGCCCGCGCTCGCAAATGATGCGCGATATTGAATTTCCGACCATGGTCAAAGACGGCTCGGGCTGGGGAGCCATGAGCGGGGTCAGCGCCGGCCTGCTGGCTGCTGGCGGCTTTACGGGCGCTCCGGCCATTACCATCGAAGGTGCCGACGTAGCGGTTTACTGGGCTGACCTGGGCAGCCGCTGGCGCATCCTGGAAACCTATTTCAAACCTTACGCCGTCTGCCGTTGGGCGCAGCCATCTATCGTGGCTGCTCTCACCTTGCTAAAGGAACATCACCTGGATGTCCGGCAGATCACCCGCATCCGAGTGCACACCTTCTATCAAGCCACCTGCCTCACCTGCCACCGCCCCAAGAATACCGAAGAAGCCCAATACAGCCTGCCTTTCCCACTGGCTGCTGCCTTGGTCCACGGCAAGCTGGGCGTCGAAGAGCTGATCGGGGAAAACCTTCATGATCCAGCCCTCCTGGCTTTATCGGACTCGATTGAGCTGATCCATGACCCTGCCCTGAGCGCCCAGTTCCCTGAGCGCCGCTTTGCCCGCCTGGAACTTCATACCCGGTCCGGCAAAGTCTACACTTCCAAAGAAACCGAGCCAAATTGGGAGCCATCAGACCCACCCACTGACGGGGAGCTGCTCGAGAAGTTCCGCTGGCTGTCCGCTACGCGCTACTCGGAGCTGGAAATTCAAGCCTTAGAAGCGCTCCTATGGAATTGTGAGAATTTAATCGACTCCAAGGAACTCGTTGATGTTGTGATCAAATAGTGGAAATTCACCTCCGCTGGTTAATTGATAAGTAGTAGCAAAACCAGTGTTTTAGATGTATAATCAAAGTGCGGGGACACATTGCAGCTATCCAAATGCGATAGCTTTATCGTTGGTTGAACCACCTCTCATACCTGCTGTGAGAGGCATTTATTTTAACCAGACGGTTGTTGGGAATTGGCGTAGTTGAGTAACAATAAAGCATGAACCATCCCTCCCTCTGCATCAAATGGATCCTGTGAATTTTCCAAGCGAATTGAAAAGGAGTAATCGATGATTACCTTAGATATTCCGAAACAGGATTACACAATTCTGCTAGAAACGAATGTGTCCGTTCCGATGCGGGATGGCACCATATTACGAGCCGATGTTTTCCGGCCAGACGTAGAGGGGCAATTTCCGGTCATCATCGAGCGCACAATGCTCTGGAAAGGTGAGGGAGGTTTTAACCAATGTCACCGAACAGGGAAGGATCTCGCTCCCCGAGGGTATGTTTAATTCGCACAAGATGTCCGTGGCGCGTATGAATCCGAAGGGGAGTTCACCTTCGCCGAGGATGATGGCTGGGGTAACCACCAGGACGGCTTTGATACCATTGAATGGGCCGCCCAGCAGCCCTGGTGTAATGGGAATGTGGGAATGGTTGGCGGGTGTAATTCTGGTATGACTCAATCCCTAGTTGCTCCGACACGTCCACCCCATCTGAAGGCTTTATCAATCATCGTTGGTGGAGCGCACCGGAATTATTTCTTTCGGGACAATGTATACCGGCTATCCACGCATCGAGGGGTGGCTTTTTGGTACCAACTGCACCAATTGCAGGTTCCCACAGCTTCCCCCGAGAAGGAACCAGTTAAAAGCTACCTGGAGAAAACAAGCCAGGATCCGATTGAAATGGCAGCCTGGTTCCGTCACCTGCCGTTGAAGTCGTTTCCCCCAGCAGACAGCTGGCAGAATTGGTTCTTTAAAGTTTTGGAACATCCCGAGAATGACCCGTATTGGTCGATGACGGACGTGTCGCTCAAATTCAACGAGATCGATGTCCCCATCGTACACCTTACGGGATGGTTTGATTTCGCATTAAAGTTTTCCTTAAATTATTTCTCCGGCATCCAGAAAAATGGCCTGAGCGAACAATGTCGTAAGGCGCAGCGCCTGATCGTCGGTCCGTGGGGGCATTTGAGCATTGGTGAGCGGAAAATTGGGGAATTAGATTTTGGTCCGGACGCAGTTTTCGATGTCAATTCGACCCGGCTCAAGTGGTTCGACTTCTGGTTGAAAGAGATCGATAACCGCGTTATGGATGGGCCTTGTGTCCGTGTTTTCCTGATGGGAGAGAATCGCTGGGTCGATTTGGAAACCTGGCCTCCAGCAGAAGCACGCTTCGAACCGATGTATTTCAGAGGAGGCAACGATAAGAACAATACTTCATTGAATGATAGACGGTTGTCCTTCGAGATGGCGGGAAATGTCGAAAAGGCTGATAGCTTTGTTTATGATCCTGAAAATCCCATCCCCAGTCTCGCGAGTGACATAGATGCCCTCCCTGTGGATTATCGATCACTCGAAGAAAGAATGCTCACCTATACATCAGATGTGCTCAATAAACCACTGACCATTATTGGACCGGTAAAAACAATTTTACTTGGGCTTTCCTCCGCCAAAGATACGGATTGGGTGGTGCGGCTGTGTGATGTTTGGCCAGATGGGAGATCGATATCGGTTTGCGATGGTGTCATGAGAGCAAGATACCGTAACTCACTCGAGCACGAGGAGCTTTTAGAACCCGGCATGACCTACCATTTTGATGTCGATATGTGGGCAACCGCACAAACCTTTCAGCCTGGTCATCGGATCCGAGTGCAGGTGACCAGCAGCGATTTTCCCCGCTATGATCGCAACCTTAACACAGGCGGCACCTTTGGAGAAGAGGTATGCGGGCAAACTGCGATCAATACAATTTTTCACGATGCATTGCGAGCATCCCACATCCTACTGCCGGTAATTTCCTTGTAGTCAGGCATGATGGAATATCCAGGTTCCAGGACAAGGAGAACAATATGAGTATCCAAGAGAACAAGGAATTTATCCGCCGCTACTTAGAAGATGTCAGCAGTAAACCGAAGACGGAGGAGCTGCTCCGCAAGTACATCATCGATGAAACCCTCATCGAGCATATTTTAACTTCCGAAGCAGCCTTTCCGATGTACAAAATAGAGGTCGAGGAGATGATTACTGAAGGAGATTTAGTCTCGGTCCGAGGACTCATGTCTGGTACTCATCTAGGTCCTTTCATGGATATACTCGGGACGGGTAAGTCTTTCTGTTTACCCACGTTTGTTACATATCGGGTTGTGGCTGGCAAAATCGTCGACCATTGGATGAAGCTCGACGAAGCCGATATAGCCGAATTGTTACGTCAATTGGGCATCCCTCAGGCACAACTGCCAGTCAGAAAATAAAGTAAGGAGAATCCCAAAATGTCCACCCAGGCTAACAAGCAGGTGATACAAAAATTTCTTGAAATCTTTAGCGGTAAACCAAAGACGGAAGAGCTTCTTCGTCAGCACACCACCGATGAGGCCTTGATCGCCCATGCCCTCGCCAGCGAATTAGCCTTTCCATGCTACCGCATCGACCCGATCGAAATGATTGCAGAAGGGGACTTGGTTTCTGTGCGGTCGACCTGGAGCGGAACCCACCTGGGTGAATTTATGGGCGTGCCCGCGACAGGGAAAACAATTGCCACTCCCCTGTTTGTCACTTACCGCATCAGCGGCGGCAAAGTCGTCGATCATTGGATGATCATCGATAGCGCCGATCTCATGCAACAGCTGGGCATCCCCCAACCGCAAGCCACAGGAGGTTCAGAATGAGCATTCAGGCCAATAAAGAATTTATCCACCATTACATGGAAGATGTTTGCAGCCAACCGAAGACCGAGGAGCTGCTGCGCAAGTATATCACCGACGAAACCCTCATCGAGCACATTTTAGCTTCCGAAGCAGCCTTTCCGATGTATCAAATAGAGATCGAGGAGATGATTGCTGAAGAAGATTTAGTCTCGGTGCGTGGGACATTGTACGGCACTCATCAAGGCCTTTTCATGGACTTTCCAGGGACAGGTAAAACATTCAGTTCCCCCATATTTGTCACCTACCGGGTTGTGGGAGGCAGGATCGTCGACCATTGGATGATCCTTGACAGCGCCGATCTTATGCGTCAGCTCAGCATCCCCCAACCCCAAGCGACAGGGGGCTCTGGATGAGCATCCAGGCTAATGAGGAAATGACGCTAACCTCAAGATAAGATTGTCAAAATCATCGCCCTTTGAGGCGAAAATGTTGGTCGAATTTAATCGACATGGAATCTCGGAAGGAGATAATTTTTTCAAGGAGGAATTATGAACGTTCTGGTCATTGGTGCAACGGGATTTATGGGGCGCGAGACCGTCCAGCAGCTCCTGACCGCTGGATTGATGGTGCGGGCTATGACCCGTACACCGGAAAAAGCCATCGATCTTCAAAAATTAGGCGCAGAAGTTGTCCAGGGTGACCTGATTGATTCTCTCTCTCTTGCACGCGCTTGCCAGGGAATGGATGCAGTTGTTTCTGCGGCGCACTCGCTGCTGGGATCGGGAAAGTATAGCTCAGCTGCGGTCGATGATGCCGGTCAGCGGGCTTTGATTGATGCAGCCAAAACTGCCGGGGTGAAACATTTTGTTTTTGCTTCGATGCTGGGTGCTTCCCCCGATAGCCCAGTAGATTTTATGCGGTACAAGGCTGCCGTCGAGCAGTATTTGCAGTCGAGTGGGATGAATTATACGATCCTGCGCCCACCTGCTTTTATGGAATGGCATGCTCATATATTCCTCGGCAAGGATATTCTTGAGAAGGGTAAAGCTAACATTCTTGGTAAGGGCGAAGTCTTGACGAATTTTATTGCAGCCAGTGACGTGGCGAAATTTGTGGTCATTGCCTTGAACGACCCGCGTGCCATTAATCGCACCCTGGAAATTGGCGGGTTAGATAATATCAGCAAGAATGATTTAGCAAAAATGTATATGCGCTTATCTGGCCGGGAGGCGAAAATTGGCCACCTACCGCCGCCCATGTTGCGCTTGATGTCGATACTGCTAAAACCATTCCAACCTGGGATCAGCCGGATAATGCTGTTATCGTATTATAACGATCGCGAGGACCAGGCTTTCGACGCGAAGAAGATCCTTGCCGAGTTCCCGGTCGATATGCTTCGTCTCGAAAACTTTGTCAAAGCCCGTGTGGAGGATTGGAAAGCCGCTGCTGGTCATTAAAATGCCGGGGGGTTCTTCCCCAGCCGGTGTGTACCGTGATGGTGAAAATCCACGTGCATCACCGCCGACAAGCGTTGTGCACCTGAGGGATCATTGGCTGGGGTGCCCACGTTTGCCCATTCCAAAGCCGCCTTCAGATTGTGCTGTTCGATCGCCAGCCAGATAAAAGCCTTGAGCTGTTTTAAACTGTGCAGCTCTTGCTCATTCTGCTCGGCCGCCTCCAGGTAATAACTAAAATGCCGCTGGCGGATTTGCTCCAGCTCCCCAGCCTCGCGCAGCTTTTCGACAGTATACTGGCGGATCGTCTCTAGCATCCGGTAACGGGAGCCACTGCTCTCACTTTCTTCCACCACGACCAGCGACTTCATGACCAATTCGCCGAGTAAATCAAGGAGATCGTCCAGGCCTACCAAAGCATCTGGGCAGACGCCTTCCACAGCTTGCAGGGTCCAACCCCCGGCGAAAACCGCTAAACGCCGGAATAGAATGCGCTCTGGCTCGGTGAGCAGATTGAAGGACCAATCGATGGTAGCGTGCAGGGTTTTATGCCGCGGCAGCGCCATGCGGCTGCCAGCCGAAAGCAGCCGAAAACAATCGTCCAATCGCCCAGCAATTTGAGAGACTCCCAGCACTTTGACACGGGCTGCTGCCAATTCCAGTGCCAAAGGGATGCCATCCAGCCTTTGGCAGATCTTGACCACATAAGAAGCATTGGTTTCATCTAAAGTAAAATGGCGGTGATCGGTGGAAGCTCTCTCGACGAACAATTTGACGGCATCATAATCTATCAGGCTTGCTATTTGTTCAGTTGAAAATACTTCGGGCACAGCCAGCGAGGGAACATAATAAACTGCTTCGCCTTCGATCCCCAGCTCCTCCCGGCTCGAAGCCAGTACCTGTACTCCCTGGCAGGAGCGCAGGATCGTATCTAAAAGCGGAGCAACGGCCTCGATCACATGCTCACAGTTATCCATCACCAGCAGGAGCTGCTTCTTGTCGAGATGCTTCACAATCAACTGCTCGATGGCAGATCCGACTTCCTCGCGGAGCCCCAGCACATGCGCGGTCGTCAACGCCACCTGGTCAGGCTCGCTCAGGAAGGCCAGGTTCACAAACCATACCCCATCCGGTACCTCCGCCAGAACCTCTTCGGCGACTCTTAATTCAAGGCGTGTTTTCCCGATGCCGCCCGCCCCGATCAAGGTTACCAGCCGCGCCTGTGACAGGAGTCTGCGGACTTCATTGACCTCCATTTGACGCCCGATGAAGCTACTCAGTTGGAGAGGCAGGTTGTGTGAAGGTGCGAGCTCTGATTTTAATGGCGGGAATTCACCCGGCAAATCGGCGACCATCACCTGGAAGATATGCTCGGGCTGCAGCAGGCCTTTTAAGAAATGCTCATTCAGGTCGAGCAGCGATACACCCTCGGGCAGCCGGCCGCGCAGCAGCTCCGCTACCGTCAGCGAGACCAAAATTTGCCCGCCATGCCCAGCCGTCCTGATGCGCGCTGTACGGTTGAGGGTATGGCTAACGGCGTAGTCAGGGCCCACGGGGGTCTGCGTTTCAAGCTCAACCTGCCCGGTATGGATGCCCATACGCGCTTTCAGAGAGCCTGTAGCACCCCACTGTGCCTCTCGCAGGAGGCGTTGGGCAGCGATCGCCGCCTGCAGCGCCTGTTCGGGCAGCACAAAAGCGATCTGGAATTCATCCCCGAAGGTTTTCATTACATAACCCTGGTTCTCTTCAGTGACACGGTAAAGGATAGCGTTATGCATTGCCACCGCCTCACCCATTTCTACCGGGTAATGCTCCCAAAGCGGTGTGCTGCCCTCGATATCCGTGAACAAAAAAGTGACAATCCCAGAAGGTGGCGGTAGGTGCTTCTGCTTACCAGGAGTTCCACCGGGCATATCGAATGGTTGACCATCCATCAGATTCACCTGCCTTCCTTACTAGCAGGTGCAATGCACTTTCGAAGTGCATTGCACCTGCGCTAATTCTATTATGGACCTTCGTGGTGCTTTCTCAGCCCGTACACCCGCGCCGTTGGCAGCACCACCAGCAGCCCCCCATGGGGCTTCATTAAGTCACCCACCACCCGCTCCGTGGCTGCCACCACCCGGTCAACGGTCGCCTCGCTGTCCACCACCGAAAAGAGCGTGCGGCTGTATTTTTCCTCGTGCTCAAAGAGATCCTCCAGGCTGGGCATCAGCGGCAGGTCATCGCGCAGACCGTCCTCGCGCACCCGCCCCAGGCCGTAGCTGTGCAAGATGGTCACCCCCGGCACGCCCGCCACCTCCCAGGCATCCAGCAGGTCCTCCAGCTTCTCAAAATCATCCAGGACGAACAAAATCATATACATCGAAAATCTCCTTGAATCCGCTAATTCTCGCCAATCATTTGGGGTTTCATTCGCGAAGATTTGCGCAGAACCTGTCCTGAATAGCGTGAAGGATTAGCGGATTCCTTTCTCGCCTTCCGAGGCAGCTTTTGCATTTGATGCTTCAGCCATCGATGCTTGAATTCTCTCATCTTCCTTCTTCTTCAGGTTGTAGATATAACGCAGCAGCGGGGGTGTCACGATCGTCGTCACCACCACCATCAAGACGATCATTGAAAAGCCATCTTCTCCCATCAACCCCTCAGAGATGCCGACCGAAGCAATGATCAAGCCCACCTCACCGCGCGAGATCATCCCAGCCCCCAGCATCGCCGCATCCAGGCGTGCATATCCCGCCAGCAGCGCCCCTCCCCCTGACCCGATCAGCTTGCCCAAGACCGCCACCAGCAAGATCACCAGCGTGAACCAGAAATTCTCCATTCGGAACTCGCTCAAGTTCACGGATAGCCCGATGCTGACAAAGAAGATCGGCACAAACAGCCCATACGCCACCGCACTCATGCTGCGCTCGAGCTGCTCCTTCTCAGGGCTGCGGGCAAACATCACCCCTGCCAGGAAGGCCCCCGTGATGGCTGCCATGCCGCCGACGATCTCTGCCATGGCGGCATAGATAAAAGTGATTACCAGGCTGAAAGCCAGGATCCCCTGGCTGATCGGCAGGTGCGACACCTTTCGCACCGACCACGGTAAAACCCAGATCCCGAAGGCCACCGAGCCAGCCAGAAAGATCAGCATGCGCAGGAATACCCATAAGATCGGGAGGAAACCGCTCCCACCCGAGGCCACCGCCAGCGTGATCGATAAGAATAAGATCACCAGTATATCGTCGAAAACTGCCGCGCCCAGCAGCCCCATCCCCACCTTGCTGCGCAAGATCTTCAGCTCCATCAGCGTTTGTGCCGAGATGCTCACCGAGGTCGCCCCGAGCGTCAAGCCCAAAAAGAGTGCAGTCTTCGGATCGCTGCCGAATGCCAGTGCTGCAATGAAGCCCAACCCCACCGGCAAGATCACCCCCAGCGTCCCAGCCAGCGCCGAAACCCGCCCGCTGCGTGCCAGGTCCTTCAGGTGCAGCTCCAACCCGGCCACGAACATCAGCAGCAATACCCCGATCTCCGCCGTCTCCTTCACCAGCTCTTCCAGAAAGATGACATCCCCCTGAAAAAGCTGCTGGTGCAGCAGATCGATCAGAGTCGGTCCAAGCAGCAGCCCCACCAGCAGCTCGCCCAGCACCGAGGGCTGGTGCAGGCGCACGCTCAGATAGCCGGCGGACTTGGCCGCCAGCAGGATGATGGAGAAGAGCAGCAGGGATTGGATGAAGGGAGTCATACGTAATAAGCTTAAACTATCACCTTGCAGCTGCAGGCATGACCGGGCTGACCTCCGTCTGGAGGCGGTCACCCAAGGCATCTCGGGCGGTCTCCAGCTCATATAGAGCCTGCAGATTGAGCCAAAATTCCGGGCTTGTATTCGTGGCGCGTGCCAGCCTGAGTGCCGTATCTCCCGTAATACCGCGCCGCCCACGCACAATATCATTCAAACGTGTCGTTGTTATCCCCATATGCTGAGCGAGCTGGTTCTGGCTGATCCCCCAAGGAATCAGGAATTCTTCCAGAAGCACCTCGCCCGGATGAACAGGCAGAATCTTATCCATTGGCTACCTCTCTAGTGATAATCCACAACCTCAACATTAAATGCATCTTTTTCATCCCATTCGAAGCAAATTCTCCAACGGTCATTGATGCGGATCGCATATTGACCGGTTCTGTCCCCAGTTAGTTTTTCCAGCCGGTTACCCGGCGGCGATTTCAGGTCAAGCAGTTTGTTCGCAGAATGGAGCATGGCAAGCTTTCGGTAAGCTGCGCCTTGGATATCCCTGGGCAATCTGGTCGACCATTGTCTTGTAAAGATCTTTTGTGTTTCTTCGTTTTTGAATGAGGAAATCACAGTTTTATTATATCCTATTTACCGATAAACGGGATGGAATCTAAGACCGAAACTTGCTTCTAACTTTTCTCAGCAACATGATAGCTGCCCTGAACTATGCTTGTTGCACTAATTTATGGCTGCCATATGCTTCTTTTCTCAAGCACTTTCCGTTGTTTGAAATCCGCCCTTTCCATCTTTCCGATTATTCCGTGTACGCTTTTCACATCCGTGTTCTCCGTGTCATCCGTGAGCCTTATTAATCCTCTTTTTCCATGTCCCTCTTTTTTCCGTTCCGGTAGGAGTAAAATATGCTTCATCACCATTGATCAGCTTTCACCTTGGAGGCAGCCTTATGTCACACCCCTCCCTTCCCAATGAACAGCATCGCGCCATCTTGCAGCGCATCGCCCACCGTGCCATGCTCGAGCGCGGCCTGCTCCCCGACTTCTCGCCCGCAGTGCTGGCTGAGCTGGAACATATTCAGCCAATTGAGGCAGCGCAAGCCGAGACCGTGCATGACCTGCGCAGCCTGCTGTGGTGCTCCATCGACAACGATGACTTCGCGCGACCTTGACCAGCTCACTGTCGCGCAAACCCTGCCCAGCGGACAGGTTAAAATCCTGGTCGCCATTGCCGATGTCGAGAGCCTCGTCAAGCCCGGCTCAGCCATCGACGAACATGCCCAGCACAACACCACCTCGGTGTACACCGCTGCCCAAATTTTCCCCATGCTCCCCGAAAAGCTGTCTACTGGCCTGACCTCCTTGAATTTTGCAGAAGACCGGCTGGCGTTCATCATCGAATTGACGGTGGGTGCCAATGGCGCCTTGCAGAGTTCCACCGTCTACCGGGCGCTTGTGCACAATCACGCCAGGCTTGCCTATCACGGCGTGGCCGCCTGGTTGGAGGGAGCCGCCCCCATGCCCGAAGCCCTGGCTGCGGTCGAGGGCCTGGCGGATAACCTGCGCCTGCAAGACAAAGCCGCCCAGGCCATGCAGCGCTTCCGCCAAGCTAACGGCGCCTTGAGCCTCGAAACCATCCAATCCAGGCCTGTCTTCGCTGGCGACATGCTCAGCGGCCTCGAAGAAGATGAGAAGAACCGCGCCAAGGAGATCATCGAAGATTTCATGATCGCTGCCAACGGCGCGACTGCCCGCTTTCTAACCGAGCAGGGCTACCCCACCCTGCGCCGTGTCGTGCGCACCCCCAAACGCTGGGACCGCATCGTAGCCATTGCCAAAGAGAAAGGCTTCCGTCTCTCCGACGACCCCGATCCAAAGTCCCTGGAGACTTTCCTCGTCAAACAGAAAGCTGCCAACCCGCAGCACTACCCCGATCTTTGCCTGGCGGTGATCAAGCTCCTGGGGCCCGGTGAATATGCTGCCCAACCTGGTGGAGCGGTTGTCCAAAGCTACTCCGTAGGGGGGCACTTCGGCCTGGCAGTCAAAGATTATGGGCACTCCACTGCCCCCAACCGCCGCTACCCCGACCTGGTCACCCAGCGCCTGCTCTCAGCTGCCCTGCGCCGCCAGCGCGCCTCCTACCAGCTTGAAGACCTGGTTGGCCTCGCCCAGCGCTGCACACAGGCTGAAGATGCCGCCAACAAAGTCGAGCGCCAGGTGGGCAAATCAGCCGCCGCCCTGCTGCTGGAAAGCCGCACTGGCGAGCAGTTCGACTCGCTTGTCACAGGCGCGGCCTCCAAGGGCACCTGGGTGCGCCTGCTGAAGCTGCCCGTCGAAGGCAAATTGGTCGAAGGTTATCAAGGCGTCGATGTTGGCGACCACCTGCGCGTTCAGCTCGTCGGTACCGATGTCGAGCAAGGGTTCATCGACTTCAAGAAAGTCTGAACGAAAGATTTCCTCAGTTCCACTCCCCTGCCAAAAAAATCCGCCTTTTCCTTTATTCACAGCTCTTTCCGTGTGCTTCTTTTGATCTTAAATTTAAGCAACTCTAATGGAACTCCTCCGTATATAGTTCAGAACAAAGCACAGATCAAGAAAGGAAGCCAAGCATGAACGCTCAACCCCCTAAAAACCCCATATTAATCGTCACCATCTTCATCGCCGTCCTCGCCCTCACCTCCCTGGCCTGCTCCTCCAACCCGGTCAGGATCAGCCCCATCCATATCAGCCCAATCTCCCCCACCATCGACATTACCCTCCCGCAGAGTCTCTTCGATCGCGCCTCACAAAAGACCGATTTCCATGTGGGCGGCAGCACCTTCGAGGACCTGCTGGATCGGATCACCCGCGTAGAGCTTCACGATGGTTACATCCGCTTCATCGGAGAAAATAACTCGGTGGAGGGCAGCTTCGACCTGAGCCTCACCGCCGAAGATGGCATGCTCAAAGCCGAAGTGATCGCCGTTGACATACCCGGTTTCGAGCTTGGTGATGAGGTTGTCACCGAAGCCAACCAGGAGCTGGAAGAAGCTTTCACCGATATGCTCGCAAATTCTAACGGTGAAGTCGTCTTCCAAGAAGTCTCCGTCGTCGAAGGTGGCCTCAGGCTGAAAATCCAGGTCAATATCAAAGAAACCACCATCCCCGAGATGGAAATCGATTTCAACTAGTCGAAAAGAGATCTGTTCTTTGACCGGGTGCTTGTCGAAAACGATAAGCACCCTTTTTTTCAAACATTGACTAGTGGAACGGAGTGAAGCGCCTTCTTGACAGAACCTATTTTGTCGCGCTGAACGGAGTGAAGCGCCCACTTGGCAATCCTTGCTTCGAGGCGCTGGGTTCGCAAAACCTTGTCGACCTGAGCTGGGGCTCTTCCAGCGAAGGATCCTTTAAACACCTGATCCCGCTGAGCTGTAAGCGGAACTTGGTGAACCGTCCCTTTGGCTAAGTTCCATGCTAAATCCTAGCGAAGTCACACGCGGTTATCAAAGCGGATTTACCGGATTATCAAAGGGGGCTGCTGAACACCCGGAAAGAGATCATTGCCGTACTAAATAAGCACCTGGGTGATTGTTATCAGCCTGATTTTTAGTTGACGAACTTTGCAAACTGGATTATAAGGAAGGTAATAAAGCCTCTCCTCGCGTTCTACCACCGGAGTGTGGGCAAATCAGCGGGAGGTCTGACAAGCAGGATCAAATTTTGTCAAACCGTCTGCTACACAGACGGCTTTTTTGTTGGAGGTGACACGATGAGTAAAACGATTCAATTCGAAGTGAAAGTAAAACCGGAGATCATCGTATCCTGGCTGAAAGATTGGCTTGATGAGAAGAAAAAAAGCAAGTGGAATATCGTTGACCCTGACGATTCAGATGAAAAAAGAATTTTAAGTTACGTATTAATCGAACCTGTTAACTATCCAATTTTTGATTGGAGATTTCCAGAAGATATCACCGAATTTAATTTTGAGGGGACAAAGGTTTTCGCAGATCGTGAACCTAGGATCACAGAATCGAACCGTGTTGGAAAGGTGATTGAGTTGAAATTAAAGCCCGTAGAAGAACATTCGTTAGTAACTGCGAGTGTTAATAATTCTATTTTTGAGCGAAAATTTTCAGAGCTGGTTGAGGCGATCCAACAGGCTTTCGGATTGATGAAACCTAAAGCTGATTAGACTATCGAAAGCAAGCCGGATTTTACACAGCTGAGGTACTCTCCCTTCCATGCGCGATTGATCTGCAGCCAGTGTCGCATGCGAGAACATTGCCTTCATTAAATTAGCTTCTGAAAACCATCACCACACAGGCGCCGGGTTCGCAAAGCCTTGTCGTCCTGAGCTGGGGCTCTTCCAGCGAAGGACCCCTTAAGCGGCGCATCTCCTGAAGTGATAGCGGAGCGAGGATGGACAAGCAGCATTAGACATCAACGCATAAATCATCCCTTTCCTCACAACAACAGGAGAGATGTTTCCTCTCTCCCCCAGGCTTTGTCGCGCTGAACGCAGTGAAGCGCCCCTTCTGCTTACGCTATCTTCAAACGCGTGGATCGGAAAAACTTTAGAAATAAGAATCATGCTACAATAAAAAACTTTGCACGCCTTCGCCACCCAGCCTGCCGACCTTTTTATCCCATCCTGTCTATCCTGTTCATCCTGTTCCGTTGTACTCAACGACCCGTTGTACTCAACGACCATCCCTGTTAAATCAAAAAAGGACATCACCCATGGAAAAAACGACAAGAATTATAGATCCCTGGCCCACAGGATTATTCGCCATCACCCTTTTCGTCGAAGACTTACCGGCTGCCAAGCAGTTTTATCTTCGAGTGTTCGGCTTGCCAGTTGATTATGAAGACGACAATTCGGCTGTGTTCAAATTTGGATCCACGCTCATCAATCTATTGAAGACCACCGCGGCAAGCGAGCTTGTCGAACCTGCCCAAGTGGCAAGCCGCCAGTCCGGATCCCGCTTTGTCTTCACCATCCACGTGGATGACGTCGATGCCATGTGCGCAGAGCTAACTGCCCGCGGCGTGGAGCTCCTGAACGGCCCGATGGATCGTCCCTGGGGCATCCGCACCGCCAGCTTCATCGATCCCGGTGGTTACATCTGGGAGATCGCCAAGTAGAAAAGAGTTTCACATTTCACTTCAGACGATGTTTAGAAGGAAAGTAGATTGAACATACAATCAAAAACCGAAAATTTATCAGAACCGCTCTTTCGTAAACTCGATTGCTACAGCCTGCCGGTTGAGAACCTAGATACAGCTCTCACATTTTACGAAGCCCTGGGGCATCAGCTGATTTGGCGCGATGGAGCTCATGCCGCAGGGCTGCGCCTGCCCGAATCGGATGCCGAGATCGTAATCCATACTGACAACCGTCCTATTGAGACCTATTTTCTAGTTCAGTCTGTCCCCAAAGCCATCGAACGCATTAAAAACGCCGGTGGCAAGCTCGTGACCGGGCCGATAGAAATTCAAGTCGGCCTGTATGCCAGGTTACATGATCCCTGGAGCAATCCGCTGGTAATCCTTGACTTCTCCAAAGGGCTGCTGGAAACCGATGCCGTGGGGAATGTTATTGGAAATCGTGATCTCGATTAATGGATTTGATTTGACCATTCCTCATTCCTCCCCTACAATATAGATATGCTGGAATGGACCCTCAAGTCTGGTGACCCGGCCTTCCTCACCCTCGCAGCCGATATCCGGGTCGGCCCCGTCAGCTACACGGATGATCAAATCTGGGAGCTGGTGATCGGCCGCAGCGAGCCGCCCGCCATTGCCCTGCAGACCACCTTTGGCATGCGCGCCCGCAGCTTCAAGATCTTCCCGCGCTTTGGCGAGGGCGAAACCTTCGTAAGCGACCCAATTCGCTTCCAAACTCCCATCACCGTACAGCGCTACTTCCCGAATTACGCTCGCCTTTCCTTTTCGCCACTGCCGGGGCTCGCGCTCCTGGCTGAATTTTGGATCCCGACCTCTCAATCGGCGCTCGGCCGCTTCACCTTGACCAACCTCACCTCCAACCCACGCAAGATCGACCTGGAGGTGGTCGGAATCCTCAGCCCCGGCCCACAGGGCACCCGCATCAGGCTGGAGGAATTCGAGGCTGCCAATCTCCTCACCGGTCAGACCGATGGCCTGGTCCCGGTCATCTACCTGGTAGGCGGTGCAGGACCGCCCAGTGGTGCACTCACCAGCCTGCCCGTCCGGGTTGACCTCCCGCCCAAAGGCTCCAAAAAGGTCACCTGGGCCGAGGCAGCCCTGGGAGATGTGGCAGCTTCGTTCAAGCAGGCTCGTCAGGCTGCCTCCGGCAGTTGGGAAGCAGGCCTTGCCCGCCTGGAGCAACTCAACGCCGGACTCGTTGAGATCCGCACCGGCGACCCGGCCTGGGACCACGTTTTCACCCGCTCACAGATCCTGGCCCACAGCCTGCTGGTTGGGCCAACCCAGCACCTGCCTCACCCATCCTTCACCCTCACGCGCCAGCCCGACCAGGGTTATTCGCTGCGCGGCGATGGGCAAGATTACCCGCACCTCTGGAATGGGCAAACCCCGCTGGACGCTTATTACCTGTGCGGGCTGCTCCTCCCCGCCGCCCCCGACCTGGCCCGCGGCTTGCTGCTAAATTTTCTCTCGACCCAGGCTGAAAATGGCGAGATCGACCTGAAACCCGGCCTGGGAGGCCAGCGCAGCCAGTTCATGGCTACCCCACTCCTGGCGAGCCTGGCCTGGCGCATTTACGAAGCCACTGAAGACCGCGGCTTGATTGAGGACTGCTATCCCAAGCTGCTGTCCTTTTTAAAGGCCTGGTTCGAATCTACCTTCGACCGCGACCGCGATGGCATCCCGGAATGGGAGCAGGTCTTCCAGACCGGGCTCGACGATCATCCTCTCCTCGCCCATTACCACACCTGGTCGCAGGGCATCCACCCTGCCATGGTAGAAAGCCCCGACCTATGTGCCTGGCTGTACCGGGAATGCCGCCTCCTGCATGAAATGGCGAAGATGTTGAATAAAAAAGAGGACTTCGCTTACCTTAAGACCACTTCCCTGCGCCTGAAGGCTGCTGTCGAATCCACCTGGCATGAAAAAGATGCCTGCTATCACTACCGCGACCGCGATACGCATGAAACCACCGATTTTGAGCTAATCGGAAACCGGGATGGATCGGGTGAATTGATCATTCATAAAGAATTTGCGGTGCCTGTCCGCCTAGCCTTGCAGCTCGAATTCACCGATGAATCCACCCGCCGGGTGCTCGTCTTCCTGCATGGCAGCAGCTCCAGCGGCGCCCACCGCATTGAGCGCCTGACCGCCGAGAGCTTCACCTGGTTTGGTAGACATGCCCACGCTTCTACCGAAAGGACCTACATTTCCCTGGAACGTGTCGAAGTCCAAGGTTTGAAAGATAGCGACCGATTGACGATTGCCACTGCCGGGCTCTTCAACCGGGACCAAACGAACTTGCTACCGCTGTGGGGGCATATCCCCGAAAAAGAACGCGCCGCAGAGCTCATCCAAAAGACCATCCTCAACCCGGCTGGGTTCTACCAGCCCTATGGCTTGCAGATCTTCACAGACGAGCCTGCCGGTCCCGAAAGCGGGTCTTATCACCACATCCAGCTCCCCTGGAATGAGCTGATCGGGGAGGGCATGCTGGCCTATGGCTTTCGGGAGGAAACCGCTGCGTTGGTCGAGCGGCTGATGCAGGGGGTCATTATCGCCTTCGGGCAGAGCGGAGCCTTTCACCGCAATTACCAGGCAGAAAGCGGTGTGGGTGGGGGAGAGCGCAATGCGCTCCAGGGATTGGCGCCCTTTCGCCTGTTCCTGGATACCCTGGGAGTCAGAATTATCTCTCCAAAACGGATATTCATCGAAGGATTCAACCCATTTCCTTGGCCAGTTACGGTAAAATATCGAGGTACAACGATCCTGCGCCAAAAAGATAAGACCACCGTTGTTTTTCCCGATGGGCAGACGCTGTCCACGGACAAGTCCACCCCATCCATCATCACCTTGCTGTAATCCTTTCTGAACCGACCGGAGGTAACAATGGAAGGCGAATCACCAGAGAAGAAAGTCAACCGTCTGATGGCGGCAGTCGTCCAAGAACAGGACGTCGAAGGCGCGGTGCGTGCCCTGCAAAAAATGAGCCTGGCGGTCACCCGCCTGCCCTCCACGGGGGGGTTCCTGGGCAGGCGCAGCACAACATTACTGATCGGTTTTACAGCGGGGGAGGAAGAGACCACCGTCAAGACTCTGCAGAAAAAATGCCGGACGCGTGTCGAATATGTCACCATTCCCCTGGAGGGCACACCCTTGCCCATCCCAGCGCCAACGCCGATTACAGTCGGCGGAGCCACCATTTTTACCCTGGAAGTTGAACGCTACGAGGAGTTCTAACCATGAAATTAATCCTTGCCATTCTACGTGACGAAGATACTGAAGCGGTGTCCCAAGGGCTGATTGTAGCTGGTTTCCGTGTGACACGCATTGCTTCCACCGGTGGTTTCCTGCGCAGAGGCTACACCACCTTTATGGTCGGCGTCGATGATGAAAAAGTTGACCAGGCCTTCCAGGCGATTCACGAAAAGTGTACTCCTACCACCGATCCTAACTTACATCGAGCCACGCTGTTCGTTCTCGATGTCGCCCGTTTTGACCAGATATAACCAATAGGGGGGTTATGATCAAACGCATTGATCCAGATGATGTGCGCTTCTTCAGTGGGAGATCGCATCCTGAATTAGCGCAAAAGATCGCCAGCTACGTGGATGTTCCCCTCGTCAAAACGGTTTTCTCACGTTTCAGCAATGACAACATGTTCATCCAGCTGGGCGCTACGGTACGCAGCCGTTCTGTTTACATATTCCAATCCCTGATCCCGCCTGTCAGCGAAAACTTAATGGAGCTGTTCATCATGCTCGATATCGCGCGCAGTGCAGGCGCCAGCGAAGTACACGCGGTGATCCCATACTATTCTTATGCCCGCTCGGATAAAAAAGACGCCCCGCGCATTTCCATTACCGCCCGGCTGATCGCTGACTTGCTTCAGACGGCAGGCGCCACGCATGTGATGACCATGACGCTGCACTCACCCCAGGTGCATGGCTTTTTCAGCATCCCCACCGATCCACTCACGGCCCGAGACCTGTTCGTGACTTACCTGAAAGACAAGGCAGCCACCTCCGGCGAGGCCTACGACCCCACGAAAGTGGTTGTCATCGCACCTGATTTTGGGCGCGCTGGCTCAGCGGGCAGGCTGGCTGACAGCCTGGGGCTGCCAGCCCTCTCCGCCGAAAAAAGCCGCATCTCCGATACAGATGTGGTCATCAAGGACCTGATTATCAAACAGGTAGAAGGTTTCAAGAAAGCCATCATCTACGACGATGAGATCGCTACCGGCGGCTCGATGCTCACACTCTGCAGGCTGCTGGTGCAAAGCGGTATCGAGGAAATTATCATTACTTGTACGCATGGGCTGTTGATCGGAGGTGCCCTGGAACGCATCCTGGCGATCCCGCAGGTGAATGAGATCATCACCACCGATACAACGCCCTTCCCACCCGAAAAATGCCGTCCCCGCCTGACGGTCCTCTCAGTAGCCCCAGTCATCGGCGATGCAATTTGGAAGAACTACAACCGCCTTTCCATCGGCAGCCTCTTCTCCTACGGCAGCGACGAAGATGACGAATTAATCTAAGCTCTTACTCGTGGAATTCTTCAACCCGGTAGATCGAAACATCCAGCTTCTTGTGCTGCCATAAATTGGGCGAGGCACCCATTTTATAACACAGGTGGGATAAGAATTCTTCCGGCGAATCGATTTTGTCCCACACCTGCGGGAGAAAGGTAGCCCGCCGCCAGCCGTCTCGCAAGATCACACCATCTACGTTTGGTCGCAGCTTTTTCAGCAAGTCTGAGGCATCGGCATAAGCCAATGGGGTGGGCTTGGTGAGGCGTGAAATTTCGATCTCGATCTCAGCCAGCTCCTCCACTGTGACCGGCGGAAAGCGGTAATCTTGCAGAGCTGCAGCCGCGGCATGCTCGCAGACATCATCGACCAGCGGTTGGTAAGCTTCAAGAGCACCAATGCAGCCGCGCAGCTCGCCGCGGCGGGTAAGGGTGACGAACACCGCACCAGGCTCCAAGAAACTGGCTGGCAGCTCTTTCCGGTCCAGCTCATGGAAAGGCTGGCTGCTTACCGCCGCTTCCAAAGCCTGGCGGGCAATCTTCAATAGAGCTAATCGTTCGGATTCGCTTAATTGATCTGGCATCGTAATTGCACCTGAAAGGTCGTCATTATCCTTTGTCAAAATTCATCAGAGGTTTGAAAAGTCTCTTAATGAATATACAACTTAGCGGTAAACGAGTCAATAGCACTCTTGCCATCTTGATAAAGGTACGGTAATATCTATCTAAATGAACTCAAAGATATCATCTTCATCCGAAACACCCCCCGCAGCCGTCGATCCCAACCCAAAACCCTCCCGGGGTGGTCTTTTCAATAATCTCAAGATCGTCTTCATCACCGGGATTATCCTGGCCACCCTTTTTACAGGTTGGACCGAGCCGGGCTTGCTGCCCAGCAGCCTGGCAGATCGCTTCAACAGCGCCTTGCAGCCCGCTGAATCGGGTATCGAGGGGGTGTATCCCACACCCACCGCCCGCACCCTGGAACATATCGGCATTGTGGCTGGGCATTCGGGCAACGACTCGGGGGCAGTCTGCCCAGAGGCTTTGGGAGGCATTCGCGAGGTAGATGTGAATCTCGATATTGCCGAGCGTGTGCGCAGCAGCCTCGAGAGAGAGGGGTACCAGGTAGATTTGCTCACCGAGTTTGACCCCTTGCTGCGAAATTACCGTGCCCTGGTGTTGGTTTCGATCCACGCTGACTCATGTCAATACATCAATGACCAGGCTACCGGCTACAAGGTTGCCGCAGCCATGTCGACCACCTACCCCGAGCGCGCCCTGCGCCTGACGAACTGCCTGCGCACTCGCTACGCTGACGAGACTGGGCTGAGCTTCCACGCTGGCAGTGTGACAAACGATATGACGAACTACCACTCCTTTGAGGAGATCAACGGCAACACTCCGGCAGCTATTATCGAAACCGGTTTCTTGAACCTGGATCGCGATTTTCTGACGCAGAAACCCGATTTGGCGGCCAATGGAATCTCCAAAGGCATCCTCTGCTACCTGCGTAACGAGGATATCCCTACCCAAACCGCCCCATGAACGATCTGCAAGCCCCCATTCGACAAGCTCTCACTGAAGCCCGTAAAGCTTATCAAAGGGGAGATCATCCTGCTGTCCGCCATTGGGTTCAGCAGGTTTTGGAGATTGACCCTCGCAACGAAGCAGCCTGGTTGTGGCTTGCTTCGGTTTCCAGCCCCAAAGCCAGCCTGGTATACCTGAATAAAGCGCTGGAGATCAACCCCAACAGCAGCCGGGCGCGCAAAGGGATTCATTGGGCTGTGCAGCGGCAGCGAAAAACGACGACTGCAAGGGTTCAACCCCATGGGGTCTCAGAGATTCCAACTGTCTCGTCAATCGAAAAAACCCAACCCATCAAGATTTCAGAGAGATCGGCTGTCTCATCCATCGAACAGACACAGCCCATTAGGATCACACCTGGTGTAATAAGCTCTCGAAAAATTAATGTTACGCAGTTGCGCCGGCCTCTGTTCATCGCGGCCCTCACCTGCCTGGCTTTCATCTGCGCCTGGCTCGTCTGGACGCCGCTCTCCATGGCGGGCAAAGGCACCCGCTTTGGCAGCGAAGTCTTACAGATCGCCGAGGTCGCCATCGGCAAAGCGACGCGCACCCCCACACCAACCCCCACCTTTACGCCTACCTCTACGCCCACCGTCACGCCCACAGCGACCCCCACCCCCCTGCCAACCGAAACACCACTCCCCACAGAAACCCCTCTGCCTACGGAACCACCCCCCACGGAAGTACCTCCGCCGCCCGTATATGAAGAGCCTGCCCCACAGGCGTATGAGGGTGAGCATTGGATCGACGTCAACCTGTCTGAACAGCGTCTTTACGCCTATGATGGAAATGACGTGGTCGGGTCCTTTGCGGTTTCTACCGGCACATACCTTCACCCCACTGTTACGGGAGCTTATAATATCTATGTCAAATATCAGTATGCCGATATGGCTGGTCCAGGTTACTACCTCCCAAACGTACCCTATGTAATGTATTTTTACAAAGGGTACGGGCTGCACGGTACCTATTGGCATAACAACTTCGGCACGCCGATGAGCCACGGCTGCGTCAATCTCTCCACGGAGGATGCGGGCTGGCTTTTCGATTTTGCCAACGTGGGCACGCTGGTGAATGTACATTACTAGGTATGCATAATCAGGCAAAATCTACTTCTCAACAGGCTCTGACCCGGCGGAACTTCCTTAAATTTTCCGGCGCCGGCTTGTTTGGCTTAATCGTCCCCTTCATTCCTGACACCTCTGCCAATCGAATTTCATTTTCTGATATTCGCCAGGTTTGGCGGAGAACTTGGCCTGAACAAAGTGAAGGATTTGCAGATTCAGCCTCTCTCTTGAGTACTCTACAAGCCTGGGTCCCCGCCTCCAGGCGCTGGCAGGCGCTCAACGCTGACCAGCAAGACTTTCCCCAACAGGGGCGTGTGCTCGACGCATATGTTGCCCTCTTCGACCAGCCTTCTTTCGATGCCAACCGGGTGAAATTCTTGTGGAAAGACGCAGTCATCCCGATCAGCGAGGCCGTTTACCGGGGAGACACCGACTCGCATAACCGGGTTTGGTACAAAGTGGGTGGAGAGGGCTATGTGCATTCCGGGTCTGTCCAGCCAGTCCGCACCCAGCTCAACGAAGTGATCACGGGGCTGCCCGAAAGCGGCGCGCTGGCTGAGGTGACGGTACCTTTCTCCGATGCACACTGGAATCCCGGTCCCGATGATTATGTAGCTTACCGCTTTTATTATGCCACCACCCATTGGGTTTCGCATATCAAATACGACACCCAAGGGCTGGCATGGTATGCCGTTTTAGATGACAAGTGGGAATATATCTATTATGTGCAAGCCAGCCACTTGCGTATCTTGCCGCAGGAGGAGCTAACTCCCCTCTCGCCAGAAGTCCCTCCGGGCTTTAAACGCCTGGAAGTGCACATCCCCGAGCAGGTTGTGATTGCCTACGAGATGGACAAACCCGTGTTCATGGCGCGGGTGGCTTCGGGCGCCAAGTTCAGGAATGGAGATTTTTCCACCCAACCCGGCAATTACATGACCTTTCATAAACGCCCCACCCGCCACATGGCAGCCGGCAACCTGGCTGCCAATGGCTATGACCTGCCCGGTGTGCCCTGGATCTGCTACTTCACCGAGAGCGGCATCTCTTTCCATGGTACCTACTGGCACAATAATTTTGGATACCCGCGCAGCCATGGCTGCATCAACCTCACCCCTCAAGCTGCCAAATGGGTCTACCGTTGGACCATGCCAGTCGTACCCCCCGGCGACATCATGACTTATGAGCGGTACGGCACCCCCATCCAGGTCATCGACCAGGAGACCTGGGGAACAGTATAAAGAATCTGCTAATCTGAACGCATTGATTTAACGGTAAAATTAACTTAAAGGTTAATCTCGATGATGAGTGAGGTGATAGATTGGCACGCGCTCCTTTATTTGCCGGATTAGTATTTGACGAAAACGACCAGCCAGCCGAGACGGCTTACGTTGGCAATGAGCCATGCTACGTGGTCAATGATGCCGGTTTCCGCCGCCACATCCCCTCTGAGCAGGTCGACTGCCAGGTGCTGCAAATTATGAAAGATTTGATCCAGGGCAGTGAAGGCTTGCTCGCCGAACAGGCGGCCAAGATGCTTGGGCAAGATGACATCTTTTCAAAAGCCATGCTCGAAACCCAGCTCAAAAATATCGAGAACCAATTCGAGCAGGTCCTGGATGCTGGCATACCCGAAGAAGGCCGCGCCTACCTGGGCATGGCAGGCTTCCGCATCACCATTAATGTCCACGGCGAAGTGCTGAATGTGAACCAGCCTGGGATATCCGCCGAAGGGGATGAATAGCGTTTTTCAAATTTATCAGCCTAACAACCTTACAGAATTATTGATAAAAAATTAACACTCCTGTAGTAAAATGATAAAAAGGATGGCAAGCATGGCTTCCGAAAATATCATGAACGTTACAGAAGCTGATTTCGAATACGAGGTGATCGCTTACTCCCGGCAGGTGCCGGTGGTGGTTGACTTTTGGGCAGAATGGTGCGCCCCTTGCAAGCAGCTCGGCCCCATCCTCGAAAACCTGGCGCAGGAAGCGAATGGCGCTTTCCGCCTTGCCAAGGTGGATGTCGATTCCAACCCCAACCTTGCCCTGCGCTTCAGCGTGCGCAGCATCCCCAACGTCAAAGCCTTCCAGGATGGACAGGTGGTTGCCGAGTTCCTGGGCATGCAGCCCGAGTCGCGCATTCGAGAATTCATCCGCAACCTGGCTCCCTCAGAGCACGACCTGCTCCTTGAAAAAGCTCAGGGATTGCTGCTGTTGGGCGAAGCAAAGGAAGCCGAAGCGGTTTTCCGACAATTCCTGGCCAAAGCCCCAGAAAATCCTGCCGCTATGTTGGGTTTGGCGCGCAGCCTGATGCTGCAGTGCAAGATCAAAGAGACCCGCCTGATCCTGGGCAGCTTCCCTGCCAGCAAGGAATACAACTCCGCCCAGCTTCTAACCCCGCTGGTGGTTGCCCTCGTGCGCTTACAGGACGCCCCTCCTTTCAGTGATGATCCCCTCGAAGCGGCCTACCTCAACGCCCTCCGTCTGATTAGCCTGGGCAATTTCGAAGCCGCCATGGACGGCATGCTCGACGTGCTCCGCCAGGATAAGCACTACCGCAATGATGAAGTTCGCAAAGTACTGCTGGGCATGTTCGAGATGATTGGTGACGAAAGCCCCCTCACCCGCCAGTACCGCAGCGAGCTGGCGTCAGTGCTTTTCTGACAATCTTAATTTTAAACAAAAGCCTACGAACGCAATCGAAAATCGTTCGTAGGCTTTGTGGTTAATTATGGATCAGGCTTTTACAGGCGGTTCCTGATCTTTATCTTTCTTTGCCCAGTCCGGGGCATGGCGCAGCATCTCATCCTTGGGGACCTGCGTGGTTTTACGGCAGTGAGGGCACTTGGCGTTGAAATGGTGCATCTCTTGCTCAGCCATCATATCCAATGCAGCATAAACGGTCTCCTTGCTCAGGGCAAAAGGTTTGTGGCACTGCTGGCAGCGTACTTGCATAAAAAAACTCCTTTCCTTCCAGACCCCAGGGGTCTGCGAAATTCAACATGTATGAATATAATGATTATAACCCACTCGTACGAATTTGATCGTCCAGAACAAAGGCTAACTGTAGACACTTATTGGTGTAAACTATCTTCATCATGAAAAAGCAGCTTGCTTTCGTCTTATCGGGTGGAGGGTCACGCGGGGCACTGCAGGTAGGTGCCCTCCGGGCGCTGTACGAGGCCGGCTTGCATCCAGACATCCTGGTTGGCACCTCCGTCGGTGCGATCAACGCGGCTTACCTGGCATTGAATGGATTCAACCTGCAGACCTTGGAGAAGCTGGCGATTGTTTGGCGGGAAGCCGCCCAAGCTGATCTTTTGCCTCCCAACTATCTTTGGCTGACCGTACGGACGCTGTTCAGGCGACCGGCGGCATACCCCGCCCAGCACATGCGCAATTTTTACATTGCCCACGGCATCTCTCCTGAGCTTAAGTTCAAAGAGATCCAGGATGTACGCCTGATTATGGTTGCCTCTGACTTGAACAGTGGTAAACCAGTGCTCTACGGGCTGGATGAGCAGGATCGCATATTAGAAGGGCTTTTAGCCTCCACCGCCCTTCCTCCCTGGGTAATCCCGTATGAAAGGGACGACTCGCTTTTGATGGATGGCGGGGTGGTCAGTAACTTGCCCATCGAGCCAGCCATGGCAGTGGGTGCTACCGAGATCATCGCCCTGAATCTGGCTGATCCTCCTCAAGAGTCCCTTTCAACAAACCGTGGTTTTGGACCTTTCTTGAATAAGTTGGTCTTCACGGTTGAGCAGCGCCAGCAGGATCTGGAGCTAGCGCTGGCCGAAGCGCGCAAAATGCCCATCACGCACATTCACCTGACAAGCAAACCGCCGATCCCCATTTGGGACTTCCAGCATACCGATGAGCTCATCGCCGAAGGTTACGAAATCGCTCGCATGGAGATGGAGAAAAAGCAAAGTTCCCCAAGCACTGCCATTGGTAAGCTTGTTGCCAAATTGAAAAGCAGCATGAGGGCATGGCTTTCGGGGAAAAGTAGCAGAACTCACTGACATTTTTCGATTGATTTTATGGTCCTATCCCACGATCGTTCACCCATCAGACCTGTGGGGTTTGTAAAAGATCTCCCTTCCTGCTGTATAATACCCCTATGCCCACCTTCTATACGAAAACTGGTGATGATGGCTACACAGGGCTGCTCGGAGAAGGCCGTGTGCCGAAATTTGATCCCCGCCTGGAAGCAGTCGGGACAATCGATGAAGCCACCGCCGCCCTTGGCCTGGCGAGGGCGATCTGCCATGACTCCCGCAGCGCTCCCCTCCTGCTCCAGGTGCAGCGCGACCTTTACGGCCTGATGGCTGAGGTGGCTGCCACGCCCGAGAATGCCTCCCGCTTCCGCAGCATCGATGCTGAGAAGGTTACCTGGTTGGAGCGGCAGACCGACTTCCTGAGCAGCCAGGTGGAGATGCCGAAGGAATTTATAATCCCCGGAGACTCGCCCGCCTCAGCCTCCTTGGCGTTGGCCCGCACCGTCGTACGGCGCGCCGAGCGCCGTGTGGCTCAGATCGTACACGCCGGAGAGCTGGACAATCTGGATCTGCTGCGCTACTTGAACCGCCTGTCATCGCTGTGCTTCGCCCTCGAGCTGGTCGAAAACCAGGCCGCTGGAAAATCAAAACCCACCCTGGCAAAAGAATAGGACTTATATTGACTGGGACACTGCTCAACATCGCGGCCGTGCTTGTGGGAGGCGTTTTGGGACTGCTGTTCGGCAGCCGCCTGCCTGAGCGCGTGCGCCAGACCGTCATCGCCGGATTGGGTCTCTTCACCGGCGCTCTCGGCTTGCAGATGTTCCTAAAGACGGAGAATGCCATTATCGTCCTGGGCAGCCTGCTGGTCGGTGGTTTACTGGGTGAATGGTGGAAGATCGAAGATGGGCTGCGCGGCCTGGGTGCCTGGTTGGAGAAGCGCTTTATCCCCCAGAAACCAGCTGAAA
Organism: uncultured Chloroflexia bacterium; assembly: GCA_963754615.1. Taxonomy (GTDB): domain Bacteria; phylum Chloroflexota; class Anaerolineae; order Anaerolineales; family UBA4823; genus CAVVUF01. Next base: position 310,450 of record CAVWGW010000013.1, read on the forward strand.
GCCAGCCTGGCCTGGCAGCAGAAAACCGCTCCCGATTCATCCAGGGCTTCCTGACCGCTTCGCTGGTCTTCTGCGTCGGTCCCATGACCATCCTCGGCTCCATCCAGGATGGTTTAACCGGTGATTACAACTTGCTGGCGATCAAATCGGTGCTGGATGGCTTTGCAGCCCTGGCTTTCGCATCGACGCTGGGTGTGGGGGTGCTCTTCTCAACCCTGATCATCCTTTTCTATCAGGGCGGCATCACCCTCCTGGCAGCGCAGGTGCAAGCCTTTGTCACCTCAGGGATGATGAATGAGATGACCGCGGTGGGCGGGATTATGCTGCTTGGCATCGCCGTCAGCAGCCTGCTGGAGATTAAACCCATCCGGGTGGGCAACTTCCTGCCTGCCCTGGCCATTGCCCCGCTGGTAGTGTGGCTTATCAGCCTCTTTTAGGAGGGATATCAAAACGCCATGGCCAATAAATTCGTCGACCGGCACCCTTATAACCGCACGCTCCAGTTCTCCGGCTTCACCTGGGGTGTTAAAGCCAGCTCCTCACCCGTCGGACCGGGGCCGAATTATTTCTCCGACCTGGAAAGCGATGTTTTCGTGGATGCCAGCGGTAAGCTGCACCTGAAGATCGTCCAACGGGCAGACACCTGGCACTGCACAGAAATTGTCAACACCCAGTCGCTGGGCTATGGCACTTATACTTTCGTCCTGGCCAGTGCACTCGACCAGCTCGATCCCAACGTGATCCTGGGTTTGTTCACCTGGGACGACCTTGCCCCTCAAAACACCTACCGTGAGATCGATATTGAATTCTCCCGTTGGGGTGACCCGCAAGCCCTGAACTCGCAGTACGTCATCCAGCCCTACACTCAAGCCGGGAATATGCACCGCTTCGCCGCCTTCCTGCAGAGCAACCACTCCACACATCTCTTCGAATGGCGCAAAGACGGCGTCAGCTTTCTCAGCTACCAGGGCAGTCCTGCCAACCCAGGCGAACAGATCCAAGCCTGGATTTATGAGGGCGCGGACAACCCGCCTCCTGGAGCTGAAAATACCCGCCTCAACCTGTGGCTGATGAACGGCAGCTCTCCCTCCGATGGAAAGGAAGTTGAGGTGGTGATTGAGGCCATCCGGTTTATGCGTGAGTATCAGAAATTTATACCGTTGGTGACGAAATAATCGACATTTCTATAATTGTCACTCAAGATTATCTTATCAATGACATTTCCTTTTTTAATTAACCAGGAACAACCTTATTGATTGGATTATGAATAATCAACCAGCCAGTTTATATGTCGATAAATTTCACCCAGATTCCAGTCACATGGTAATTGCTCATTGGTTGGAGTCGTATCCTGCTGGCACCCGTATCCTGGATGTGGGTGCCGCTTCAGGGACGATCGGTCGCTTCTGCACGGGCAAGAGATTTTTCTTATCAGGCATTGAACCCAATAAGAACTATGCAGGATTAGCACTCCCATTTTACGATGAATGGATTGATACAGACCTGGAGCATACTCCAGATGAAAAGATCTCCAATTTTCGGGTAGTAATTTGTGCAGATGTTTTGGAACACATGCCCTGGCCTGAGAAATCTTTGCGAAGATTGATTGATCTTCAAACAGGATCATCTGATTTCATCATATCTGTCCCAAATATTGCCAATATATGGGTACGGATCAATTTAATGTTAGGCCGTTTTGAATATTCAGATCGAGGCATACTTGATCGAAACCACCTACGGTTTTTTACTCGAAAAACTTTTCTGAGGATGCATCAAGAAATTGGTTTAGAGCCGGTAGAAATCTGTGTGACACCCATTCCTTTAGATTTGGTACACCCATTTTTCAGCCGGAATGAAATAGGGATCCTAATGTATAAAATTCTAATCAGACTAACGAAAATTTTCCCTACTCTGCTTGGTTACCAATGGCTATCTATTTCAAAGGTAATAACGGATGGATAATCGTTCAAAAATCATAATCGTAATGCCGGCATATAATGCCGCCAAGACTCTTAAGAAAACCTACAATGAAATACCCGAAGAATATCGTGGCGATATTATCCTCGTAGACGATGCCTCAAATGACAACACGGTTGATTTGGCCAGGAAAATGGGTTTAAAGGTTTTCGTCCATGAGAAAAATCTTGGTTATGGTGGTAATCAAAAGACCTGCTTTGGGGAAGCGTTAGCAGATGGTGCCGATATTGTGGTCATGGTGCATCCCGATCACCAATATGATGCCACTGTTATCCCTGATCTAGTAAGGCCTATTCTGGAAGGTAAAGCGGATGCTGTTTTCGGCTCGCGCATGTTGGGTGGGCATCCAATGGAAGGCGGGATGCCAGGCTGGAAGTATAACGCCAATATATTCTTAACCGCTCTTGCGAATCTTGCCTTCCGCCGTTACCTTACTGAAATTCATTCCGGTTTTCGCGCCTACTCCCACCAATACCTAGAGACGGTTCGTTTTGAACTCAACAACAATGATTTCGTTTTTGATACAGAAATTATCGCCCAAGGTATGGCGTGTAATTTTTTCTTTCAAGAAGTCCCGATCGTCACTAGATATTTTGAAGAAGCCTCCTCAATCAGCTTTAGAAAGAGCATTGCGTATGGACTCGGCATATGCATTGTCCTTTTGAGATTTATTCTTCATCAAAACAAAATCCTGACAATTAAACAATTCTTACCCAAAGGTAGAAAGAATGCTAAAGGGTCTGAGCCTGAAAAAAACTAAAAACCGGCTGCCAAAAGCTGAGATGACTTTTTGGACCTTCGTTGATCATGATTATCAAAACCACTGAACAGGTGAAATAATGGAAAAAGTTGTTCAAATCCTAAAGAAGTTGTCCCCCAGGGATCAAACTTTGATCGTATTTATCACGGTGATGGTTTTTTATTCGATCACACTGATGCGTTATCCGGCGCCCTGGTTCGATGAACCTCTTTATGTATCTAGAGCATGGTCAAGCCTCCATTCTGGGCAGGTGATTGATCTTTGGGCAGCCGGAGCTTTTGACCGGTTTGAAGGATATTGGACTATTTTATCCTGGCTATTGAATGGATTTCTGATGATTGGGTTATTAATAGCTGGCTCACCGTCATTGTTTGCTTCTAGATTGGTCGTTCTTTTTTTTGGCTTTTGGTTACTTGTGGCAGCTTACTGGATTGGAAAAAAATTCGGGGGTTATCCCCTGGCAATCTTGGGGGTAATTATGGTGGCCTTATCGCGGGCTTTCCTGGTTTCTTCACACCTGGTACGACCCGACATCATCGGTGCAGCGTTCGGTTACGCGGCTATTGCTATTTATTTGAACAATTCGCATTCTCGTTGGTGGGCTAGTTCAGCTGCAGGATTGTTGGCAGTAATGGCGTTTGAGATTCACGCGAATGGAGCCTTTTTTATACCTGTTATATTGACTTTATTCTTAGTTGACCACGGCAAGCATATTCTCAAACAACGATCTTTTTGGTCCTTCTGCTTGGGTTGTTTGGTTGGGGGTTGTATTTACCTTATCATCCATGTTCTGCTCTACCCCGAAACATATCAGGCGATCATGGTATCGATTTATGCTGAGGCATACCGCCCCCCTATCCTGATGATGAACCCAGCCGAGCTTTGGTATGGGTTGGCTTATTATTGGAAATTCATGCTCACTCGCTATGTTTTGTTATTCCCTGTGCTTATTTTGGCATTACTGAATTTACTAAAAAGGCGGTCGGAGGCAGATAAAACCTTCTTCACTTTGGTTATCGTGATATTAATCGGTTATGCCTGGTGGGTAAGATGGAAATTTGGATTCTACGAAATCTACTTTGTACCAATCCTTCAAATCCTCCTGGCGTCATACCTTTTAGATTTTATCAAGCGGCCACGTGAGAATACCCTGGTTTACCGTATCTCATTCGTTTACGTTTGGACTGCATATCTGAGCATATCCCTGGTGAATATTATTCCTGCAATCTTGAATAACGATTATCCAGCTTATGAGCAAGTTCAGCAGCGTGTAAACCAATCCATACAACCCGGGGATACCATATTGGGAACCAATATTTTCTGGTTTGGTTTAAGCGAAAATCGTTATTATTCCATCGATCAAATTTCATTCGATCGATGGTTCGATCCGAGCAGCACACTTGAAAAAGATTTCAACCGCATTCGCCCAGATATTTTTATTTATGATGACCAGGCACGTCTCTATACAACCGATAATTCCAGCGATTATCCGTACGCGGGATACATTTACATCCCCAAAACAGAGCTGGAAGCTTTCCTAGCGAACCATGCCAACTTGGTGGATACATTTAACGGTATTTATGGATTAATAGAGATTTACCATATCGATTGGGAAAATTAGCTGCCTTTGGGAGGTGCCATAAGTTGTAATGGTAGTCAAGACCTTCACGTTTATGCCAGGAAAAAAGACTGTTCATCCGGTTATAAACAAGTGCCCGTTCCTCATATCCTTCATCAGATTCTCAGATAATTTACACCATCAGCTTAATAATTTCTGGTAAAGTTGTGCGGTAAAGTTCACTCTGGAGACCACATGTTCCGCAAACGTATTCAGCTTGGCTTGATTCACATGGCTGTCGCCATGACCCTCGTGCCCATCAACAGCACCCTCAACCGGGTGATGATCAAAGAGTTGGCCATCTCAGCCACACTTGTCGCGGTGCTGGCCTCTTTGCCGTACCTGATCTCGCCCATTCAGGTCTTCATCGGCTCCTTTGCTGACCGCCACGCCATCTGGGGCTTGCGCCGCACCCCTTATATTGCCCTGGGCTTGCTGCTTTGCGTGGGAGGGGTGGTTTTATCTCCCTATGTAGCCCTGCTGATTGCAGAGAACTTCTGGAAAGGGTTGGGTTTGGGGCTGCTCTCCTTTGGCGCCTGGGGGCTGGGTTACAACCTCTCCGCGGTATCTTATCTGTCGCTCGCCACAGAAATTTCAGGCGAGAAAGGTCGTTCGCGCACCATCGCGGTCATGTTTTCCATGATGATCCTGGGCATCATCTTCACCGCCATTGCCCTGAGCCGCATGCTCGACACTTACACCCCTGCGACCCTGATGCGCGCCTTTTCGGCAGTTGGTCTGGCAGCTCTGATCTTGGGGATGCTGGGCTTGATCCGCCTGGAAAGCCGTTCGTCTCAAAATCAGCAGCTTGCTTCTGAAAACTATACTTGGAAAGAGATGCTGCAGCTCGTAACAGGCAATCCCCAGGTAAAGATCTTCTTCCTATATCTCATCATTTTGCTCTCCGCCATTCTGGGCCAAGATATTTTGCTTGAGCCTTTTGCTGCCGAAGCCTTTGGCATGCCCGTGAACGCCACCACGCGCATTACCTCCATCTGGGGCGTCAGCTTCCTGGCTGCCATGGGAATAACCGGTTGGCTGGAAGGCAAAACATCCAAGCGCACCCTTGCAAAGATTGGTGGCTGGGCTGCACTGTCAGGCTTTATGCTGATCGCCCTCAGCGGTGTGCTTGCCACATCCGGGGTCTTTTATACCGGCCTGGTCGTGTTGGGTGTCGGATCTGGGATAGCGACTGTCTCCAACCTTTCCCTGATGCTCGATATGACCATCCCTTCCAGCGTTGGGCTGTACATGGGCGCCTGGGGCATGGCGAATGCCACCTCGCGCCTGCTAGGCTCGCTGATCAGCGGCGCGCTGCGCGACACGTTCAACTTGTTTTTTCAGAATCCGGTGATGGCTTATGTGACCGTCTTTTTGGGCATGGCTCTCTTGATGCTCATCTCACTCTGGATCCTTACCCGCATCGATGTAAAATTGTTCCGCAAGCAGGCTGAGCAGCAAGGCAGTGTGCTTGAACGCGCTGCCCTGGTTGATTAAAAAACTCAGCCCCTATTCGGGGCTGAGATAGATCTACTGGTTCAGCGCCGCGTCTACAGCGGCTTTGATTTCTTCGAAAGACGGCACCTGACCCGGCGCCACAATCTTTCCGTTTACGAAGACAGAGGGCGTCCCCTGGGCGCCCATTTCTTGTCCGGCTTGCAGGTCAGCGTTAATCTGATCTTTGAATTGGTTGGCCTTAAAGCAGGAGTTGAATTTATCCATATCCAAGCCCAAGGCTTCCGCGAAGGCGGTCAGGCGCTTATCACTCAGGTTACCTTGGTTCTCCCCATTCCAATTGGCATACAGCATCTGGTGATAATCCCAGAAGCGCTCCTGGTCTGCAGCGCACATGCTCGCATTGGCGGCCTGGTCTGATTCCTTGGTTGCGGCACGATCATCCAGGAAAGGATAATTGTGGAAGACATAATACACCTGGCCCGTTATAATCAAGTTATCGATCACCTGGTGCTCGATTTCGTCAGAATAATATTGGCAAGCCGGGCACTGGAAATCCTCGAAGACATCGATCCGCACCGGCGCATTCGGGTCTCCCATCGCCGTGCCATCTACCTGGGGGTGGGCTTTGGGCGTAATCACAGTGAATTCCCCCACCGGAGCAGATGATTTTAGAAAACCAGAAAGGACAATTATCCCCACCAGCAGTGCGACCCCGCCGATGATTAACAGGGCTGCCGTCTGGCGCTTCTTTTGGGCCTGTTTTCTTCGTTTATCTTTCATATCTTTGCGTAAGCTTGTCGACATCATCCTCTCCTAAGGTCTATAATTAATTCAGCAGAAGTTTCCAATTTTCCCATGCGAAGATGGGTTTGTCCAGAGATTATTCCCTTCTGTAGATCAACTCTAATGCAAGATTAAGTATTGAAATGGACTCGAAATTTACAGGCTTCAGACCCAGCCCCCCGGCAAGACACTTCCTCAACTTCAAAGGCCCGGTTCGTAACACTTTCCAAAGCACCCTGAATCAAGCCCAACATCGCCCAGCAGACCGGCTCCCCGGCCACCGGCTCGCTGATGCCCAAACCAGAACAATCGATGTAATAATACTCCCGGCCCTCGCAAGACACTTGCGTCCAGCTCCCTGGGTAGCTCAACAGACCGCGTAATTGGTTCAACGCCAGCCTGGTTTTATAAGTTAAGGGCAAGTAAGGTATCAAATGTGATGGGATTGCCCACTGCCAGGACAGGTTCTTGGACATGATCTCCCAAGTCCCACGCCCGGCACGGATTAGCAGACCGCGTGCCCCGCGCCCATAATATTCCCGCAAGGCGTGTTGAAAAATCCCAAATTCAAACACAGATACCTGCGCAGTCTTTGGCAGGTCCTTCTCCCCTTCAATCAATTTTTCCAGCCCTGCCCTCTGCAAGATCATATTGAGGCCGTATACACTCATCTCCTGGGCGGTTGCCTGCCAAAAGCTCTGGATGAAAAGGTCCGGCAAGTAAATCTGCAACGCTTCCTGAGTCATTTTCTTTTCGCCTATACCCCAAAGGTCTCGGAGACCCTTGGAGTTTTTGTATAAACCGGATAACCCTCACCAGTTCTCTGAAAACCCACGCTCTCATACAGCCGCAAGGAAGCAAGATTATCAGCCTGGGTATTAACAGTCACGTGGAAAATACCTCGGAAAACAAACTGCCTGAGTAAGTCGTTCACCAGCGCATAACCGATCCGCCTGCCCTGGTAAGACGGCAAAACGGCCAGGCGTGCCAGATGTCCCCCCATTGAGCTGGTGGTGCTGATCTGGTAACCGACGATGCCTGTCTCGTCTTCCGCCACCGTGGCGATCGACGACTGCTGATAAGCCAGCTCCAGTGAGGGGAGCGAGTTTTGCCACAACACCTTAAAAGCTTCTGCATCCACTCGCCAGACCTCTTCCAGCTCTTCTGGCTGCATGGGGCGGATGGTAACTGGCGGTCCATCAAATCGCTCAAGAGGCTGGTCGTATCTCCACTGCAATACGACAACCTCATTTGCCAGGGCAAAACCGTCTTGCTTGAGCAAGGTCACCAGCCAATCGTGCATCGGGATGGCTGCCAGGAGCAATCCTTGCTGCGGCTCCAGCACGCTCAATGCTTTCGCCCACAGCGGTTGCCAGATATCCGCAACCGGGCGGCCAGTGGAAGCTACAAAGAGCTGCAGCCAGGCTACGCCTTCTGGATCAACCGGGCATGCCAGCGCTCCTACAATGCGTCCTTGTACTTCTCCCACGATAAATGGAGAGATCCCCAACCATTCCAGAGGTGTGCGCCAGTCCAGATGCCGGTGGACGCGCAGCTCGAAATGCAGCAGGTTAGAAATTTTCTGCCGGTCTTCTTCATTGGCTTCACGGACAAAAAGCTGGGTTCCGGTCAGATCGGTGATCATAGGCGCTAGAGGACGTGCAGGAGGACCTTGCTCTTCGACCAGAGATCTTCCAGGCGGTAATAATTGCGCCGGTCAGGAGAAAAGATGTGCACGACAACCTCACCGTAATCAGCCAGCACCCAGCCATCTTGCGGGCGCCCTTCCATGCGGGCATGCCGTTTGAACTGCAAGCTGATCTGCTCATCCACAGCATCCTGCAAGGCCTTCAACATCCTTTCACTCGTTCCAGAACAGATGACAAAATAATCTGCGAAAATGGCTTGTTCCCGAATATCCATTAACAGGATGTTCTCCCCTTTTTTCTCTTCCAAAGCCTCAACAATGGCACGTGCGAATTCAATTGCTTCCAGGTTTCACCTCTCGAAATGGTTTAGGATCTATCCGAAAAACGGGAGAAGTAAAAAACTTCTAAACAATTTTCGGTTAAGTTCTTAGATTGCATATTTTACTAGAAAAAAGCTAATCTTTTTTCTCTATTAATGGCGCAGTCAAGAGGCAAGTATAAACACTGCCGGTTGGCCGCAAGTCACTTTTGAACAGGCTCACCCCTTGCGCACATACCAAACCCAGAAAACCTACCTTGATCGCTTGCAAGGCTTCTCCAACCTGGCGCGCTTCTGGGTTGGTGGTATTACGAGATACCCGCCCCAGCGTCAGGTGAGGCGAGAAGGGGCGCTCCTCCCGGCTGTAACCGAGCATCTCCATCTTGCTCTCGATCGCGCCCTGCAGGGTCAGCAGCTCCGGCGGAGCCTGCACCCCCACCCACACCACCCGCGGACTTTTTGCGTTGGGGAAAGCGCCCAAACCACCTACGCTGAACTCGAAAGGAGGGTGTGCCTTCGCCTCGGTCAGCAGCATCTCCTTGAGCAAGTCCAAGTTTGCCAGGGAGACCTCGCCCAGGAATTTAAGCGTCAAGTGAATATTACCTGCCGGTACCCAGCGTACGGCATCTTTCGGCAAGGTCTGCAGGCGGTGACGCAGCTGGCGCATCACTTCGTCCAGGCTCTGCTGCACCTCTGCTGGCAGCTCGATGGCAATAAAGGCACGGATAACAGGCATGCCTCTAAAATAGCATAAGTTAGATAAGATGGCAAGGGCAATTCAAGCCTCCGGCAGGAGGTCAGGCGTGCAGACATTCATCCAGATGGGTGTAAAAATAGGTGCGCAACCGGTGAGCATTGTCCAGCCTTTCCACTTCCGGGAAATCCACCCAATGAGACTTATAGAACTCATCGTTCGCAAAGCGAGGCGTGACATGCACGTGGTAATGCCAGACATCCTGGTTGCCAGCAGGCTCATTATGCTGGCGGGTAGAAATCCCATCACAGCGATAAACCACCTTCAGAGATAAAGCCATTGCTCGAATAAGCTGGTGAATAGGCCTGGCATAGTCGAGGGGAAGATCATAAATATTCTCGAAATGCGCGTTTGGCACGACTAACACATTTACCGGATTCTTCGGCCGCCGGTGGATCGCCAGGAAGGCGGTCACCATGGATGATCGATAGATCACTTCTGATTCCTGAGCCGCATCTTCGACCTGCCTGGTCTTACCGATGATCTGGCAGAAAGGGCAGGCGTATCCTGGGGGTGCGTGGTTATACATAAATTTTAATACATTTCCTTGGCGTCTTTGGGTAAATGCCGCACATGCCTCAGATGCGCGTGCTGACACGCTGGTCATCGCCATGGGGATATTCGTAGCGAAAATGGTCTGCGACCACCAAGGCAAGCTTTCTGAAAAGCCCCCCCATCTTGAACAGCGCTTCCCAGGTATGGTCATAATCGGCATCCGCGTAAGTCTGCAAAAGCAGCTCCCACAGCTCTGGCTCCAGGTATTTTCGATAATACTTGCCCATCTTCCCGGGATTCACCGCAAACCCGGTCCGCACGCCGATATACCAGGTCAGCATTTTCATTAACTGTAAGCGTACCACATCATCGAACATGTATCGGGCGTAGAGGATCTCTTCGCGCCACAATCCCTTGGCGACATATGGGCTGACCCACCAGAACTCATTGCAGCAGTCAGCGAAGTCCTTAGAGGTGGGTGGTTTGGGTATGCCGTCGCTGTCACTTGTGGGTGGTATCCATTTGAAAAGCCCGTCCTTATCCAAAAGCACCACCGTCAGGCTTTCGGGAACAAAATCTTTCAACCTGTGAAGAGGAAAAATCCCCAGATCGATGCGGTTGCCATCGCTGAACTGCATCAGGTATTGGAAATGATCCCCCTCCATCGGGGGTGGATCATCCATTGCATCCGGCATCTGCAGGATCATCAGCTCGCCAAAACGTTTGATCCATTCCAGGTTTTCTTTGTAAGGTGCGACGTCAGTGACAAAATAGACCACATCGAAATCCTGGAAGATATCTCGCGGTGCGTTAGGGTTTACCCGCGAGCCGTTCAGATGGACGGCGCGGATGCGCTCATCTTCCTGGGCGGTTTTCAAGATAAGGTCGAGCATTTCTTGTTCGCTGCGCATATTTCAAGAAACTTTGAACGCCATAGTTTTTGTTTTGATCTTAAGGTCAAGCCGATCACCTAATCTAACGTGAATACGGGTTAGGCTGGGAGAAGAGCCAAGGGCTCCAGACTCAGGGACGGTTTTGAAGGTTTGTGGCAATAAGCGATCAAGCCACACAGAACATTAACAAGAAAGTTGAATACACTGCGATGTCGGGAATGCTCCACCTGAGAGATATTTTTGAGCTGATCGATGATCGACTTTGCAATGGCTCGTTTCCGCAGCATCAGGCGATCTTCCAAGAGCATCAAGCGGTTCTTCATGTTCGATTTGAGCCTGGTGATCAATTGGATGGAGAAGGTGCGGTAGAGATATTCGAACAAGGGCTGGGATAGATAGCCTTTGTCGGCGAAGATCTTGCCGAAGAGTTGTTTGACGAGAAACGGGACTGGTTTACGGTCATCGACATTTCCTGGGGAGAGCATCACATCGAGCAACTCGCCCCGATCATTGAAGACCAGATGGAGCTTGAAGCCAAAGAACCAACCGGTAGAACTGTGGCCGCGAGCTGCCAGCCCTGCAAACACCTTATGGTTATGAATGCGGGCATTGTGACACACCACCAAGGGGGTCGAGTCCATGAAGGAAATCCCTGTACAGGAGCCCAAACAGCAGGTGCGCAAGTACACGGCCAAGGGAACCAAAGCCGATGGAGTGTAATCGATGAAACGTTGGTAACTTACCAGTCCAGGAAAATCGCTCCGCCAATACGGTAAAACATGCTGGCAGTAGTAAGCTTTGAAGTCCCGATAGTGGGATTGATGAAAAGCGATCAGGATGGTCATGATCTCACTCATACATAGTGATCGTGGGCGTTGGCGCTGGATCGCTCCACTTGCTAACAACTGAGCTTGCCAGATTGGCAGGAATGCTTGGCAAAAATCATCGACATGACAGAACATTTCAACTAAACTATCCATTGGGGCTCCTCCTGAGTGTCACTTTTTGTTCGGACAAACATAAGTTTACTCAGTTGGCGCCCCTTATCCCGTATTCACGTTAATCTAATATCGAGATTCATTGGGAGTTACCACGGCAATTCCTAAAGACCCAATATCGAGGCCAGGCCAATTTCACAATACTTGCATTATAATAGAAATAGGAGTTTCCGATGGAAAATTTACGGGTTCCCTCTTTACAAGAAGCTATTGAAACTGTTGAGGCACTTGCACCCGAAGATCAGATGACCCTGGTAGAGCTGATCCAGCGCCGTCTCACCGAAAAACGCCGTGCTGAAATTTCTGAAAACGCATCGATCTTATTACATGCCATCCAAGAAGGCAAGGCACATTTTGGCTCTTCCAACGATCTTAGGAATGATCTTCTTGGTGATGCATGAGACTGGCTTGGGACACAAGCTTTCGACGAGCATTTAAGCAGAGGACGAAAAACCAGCCTGATCTGCAAGAAAAAATATTCCGGGCATTAAGAAAATTAGAACAAGATCCTTTTCAACCTTCACTTCGTACGCATAAATTAAGTGGACAATTACAAGGTTTATGGGCTTGCTGGGTAGAATACGACTGCCGGATTATTTTTACTTTTTCTCAGATTCCTGAAACAGAAGAAGAATTAATCGCCTTGATCGACCTGGGTACACACGACGAAGTATATTAAGGTATTCCGGCTTGATTAAACAAACCCTCCGGACTAACACCCGTTACCGTAACCAAACCTGCATCGGCAAACCTGCATAAGACTCCAGCACAGCCACTTGACCGCTCACCAGCCGCAATGTCCAGTAATCGGGATAGACATTTTACAGGATTAGACGCGGTTCAGGAGAAAAAGCTTCAATCCTTCAAGAAATCCCCTTTGGCCGGTAGCGCTCGTAATCTTCTGGTGTATCCAGATCCTGGATCACCGTCTCCGTCTCGACTTCCATGTACTTGATTTCGCTTGCATGTGCGTTGAAAAACTGGCGTAATGTAGTTGGCGGTTCTAGCGAAAGAACCTCCCCCCACAATTCCCTGCCAACTACCCCCGGGTGCCCACGGCGCATTTGATAGCTCGGAATTAAAAATTCGCGGCCAGCTCTCTGTATATACTTGCACAACTGCCCGGACAACAGCCAGCTCCATCTGAGGCTGGTCCCCGAGTGCCAGCAGCGCGGCCTGGCTTTCAGCAGCGGTAGATTGCAATCCAACCTGGAATGAAGACAGCATCTCTCCCGAGGCGTAATCCGGGTTAAATGCCAGCTTTATACCTTGCTTTAGAAATTCATCCACCCCCACCACAGCATGCGCCCCCGTCACGAGGATGATCTCATCCAACCCGGCTTCCAAGAGCGTTCCCACCACCTGACCTAAAACGGTCTTCCTCCCCCAGGGCAGGTTGATCTTGGGCGAACCCATGCGCCGGGATTGCCCGGCAGCCAACACAACCGCGCTTAGCATGCGATTATTCTAACAGGGGATAAGGGATTGGGCAAAGAGATAATTATTTCAAATGTTCTAGTTGATACGGGATCAGCCGCCAGTATGTTTTCTGCAGATTTACTGCACAAGATTGGTATCCAACCAGAAGCAAATGATGTTCTTCACATCATCCGAGGCGTCGGAGGCAAGGAAGTCGTTTACCTGCTAGAACTCACTTAAGAGTCTGTGAAAATCAGCCTGTGTATCCACATCCCAGACCAGCCTCTCATCCTCCCAGGGCAGCCAGGCAACCGGGTATTTTTCAGGGCTGGCGAAGAGCGCTCGCCCCCCCATATCCCCCTTCAATGCCAGCAAGTCCGGGAAGGTGACCCGGTCAAAGAGCACCGGATTCGCCCTGCGCCCCCGGCATAGGGGTGCGGTCAGCGGCGCAAGCGACTGGGCGTGCAGATCGAAGAGTCCTTTCAGCAGCTCAACCGGTACTTGGGGCTGGTCCACCAGCATGAATAACGCCGCACCGGTCTCCTTGGGCAGCCCCCAGATCCCCGCCCGCACCGATGCTGCCTGCCCCTCCTGCCATTCATGATTCTCGACAATCTCTACCGGCAGATTTGCTAACACGCTGCGCACTTGCTCTGAATAGGCACCTACCACCACACGCACCATCCCACAGCCCGAGGCGAGCGCTAACTCGGCTACGTGCCTGACCAGCGGCTTCCCCCTCCAATCGATGAGCTGCTTGGGGCTGCCAAAGCGGCTGGAAGCGCCGGCAGCGAGCAAGATGATCGCGTTGGATTCATAAACCGAAGCAATCAGGGGATAAGGGTTAGGGGTAAGGCCTGCTTCCCCTGGCTGTTCGGGGGAGGGTGAGCGAGTAGAACTCGCTTCAGGGGTGAGGGCTGCCACGATTACACTCTGAAACACCCCCAGGCACGCCTCAGCAACCTCTTTCCCAATGGCTTGCAGCTCCACAGATTCAGCCTGGTTTAACAGCAAGATGCGCCTCGCCTCCGCTGGGATGCCTTTCAACCCACCTAGTGGATGGATCAGCACCTTTGCCAATGCCTGGATAGTGATCACCTCACCATCCCTCAAGCCTGCCAGCTCCGCAAAGCGTTCCGGGCGGTGCACCCACTCACTCGAAAGCGGTTTTCCCTGTCCTGTGAGCCCTGCCACCACAATGACCGCATCCACAAAACCCGGTATGTCTGGCTCGTGCATTGCAGGAGCTTTTAATGGGCGCATCCGTGAGCCATCTGCCTCGACCAGCAGCGGGACATTTTCTGAGCCTGCTCTCACACTCAACAAACTCAATACTTCTTCATCCAGTCCTGCCAGCCTGGCGTCTGCCACTTCATATCCGGTGAATAAGGTCACCCCTTTTGGAGCGCTGGAAAGCAGATCCACAAATTTATCGATGCACAAATGCCGATCCGCCAGCTTTGCCTGTTCTACGCCTAAGTGCGTGGACGTGCTGACGAACACCGACTCAGTTCCCCCTTCAATCAAATCACGTGCCAGCATGAACATCGCCGTCGTCTTCCCCCCCGCACCTACAAAAGCCAGGCAAGGGGGCTGTTTGAAAACTGCACTGCCTCCCACATACCGCAGAGCCTGCGCCAGGGATAAGCCGTTCATTTCCAAATCAAGGGTCGCAGATCCAATGTGGCGAAAATCGCTTCTAAAACGCCTCCCCCCACTGCCAGCGACTTATCGGATACCAACCGGCATAAATCAGGGTCTCCGCGCGGATCCAGGTCGCCGATCTTCAATCCCTGGGTAACATTCATCCCTTCTGGCAGCAAACCACGCAGCACTCCCGTAAAAGGTGCCTTGATCACCTCACCACCCACCTTTGCCACCGCCTCCCCAGCCTCCAGGTATGCCTCGATCTCGGTAAAGGTATGCAAGACGCCATCCGTCGGAGCCCGCAAGACGCGCTCGCTGCGCCTTTCACCCACGGTCTCAGGCTGCCCAGTGTCGTTCTCCGCCGCTCCTTGCCAGATCACCCGTCCCAACCTGTGTCCGCGCTGCGTTTCGATCACCGCGCTGCAGTCTTTAGGTGCCGTAAAACCGGGACCCAGGCCGATGTACAGGCGCGCCGTGTGGCGCAGCGGCTCCGGGGCGCGCTTGAGCATGCGCCCATCCACAATCACCGAGGGGTGCAGCGCCTGGGCAGCTTTCGCATCAGGATCCACCAGCACCGGTACCTGCCCCTTCGAGAGGATCTGCAGGATGCGCAGCGAGTCGGTCGGGTCGGCCACCTTACGCCCTGTCACCCCCTCCACCGTCACCTCGCTGCTGTTCACCGCCTCCGCAAAGGAGACTAACCGCCGCACCGCCAGGGGTTGGGGCAGCTCAGCGACTACTATGCGCATCCCTGCCCGGTGCAAGCGCAGCGCCACGCCTGTAGCTAAATCGCCACCACCGCGAATGAGGACAATCACGATGATTGACTTTCTAAAAACTTGTGGGCAGCCCCAAGAAATTCTTCAGCTTGGCCAATCAACTTTTCAGCATCTTCGACAACGGAAATTACCCTAATTCCATAATCAGCCTCAATACGCTGGTCGAAAGCATTTAACAACCAGCGATGATATTTGACATCAAACAAGCCCGTTTTGACAAAGTTCACCAAATGCACCATGCACACCGCCATGCTTACTGAAGCGTAATTCTTTTTCTTCCAACAACGCCTCGGCAATATAGAACATTGCGTAATATGCTCGGCCTGTTGAAAAATCAGGATAATTTCCGTCGACAAGTAGTGTTTTCGCTGCTTCGATTGCTCGTTGAGCTTTTTCTAGTAATAATCGAGAGGCTTCTTTCATACCTTTACGGCCTCCGCGCGGATGTTTCGATGAATGGCAGAGTCAGATCCTGTCCAATGCCCGAGAAGTCATGAATTTCCGGCTGATCGAAACGCCATATTTTAGCGATAATGAGCTTACTAAATCCCCAGTACGCTCAATCTCAGCGCTGTAAAGTTTCATATGGGACAAAACGATCAAAATATCAAAATCAGATTCTTGATCTGCTCACCGCGTGCATAGGAGCCAAAAAGGTAAACCACCTTTAGCTGGTTGCCATAAAGGGCTGTTAACCCTTTTTTTAATTCTTTTAGTAAGGATATAATCTTCTCGTGAGTCATAAGAACTTTGACAAATTTATTATAACAAAAAGCCAAAAATTGCTAATATCAAAGTCAAGTAGATCATTTTCTTTAATATAGAGTTTCACGGTTCATTTTGGAAGCGAACACCAGATATGATTATATCCCACCCTATGCCGTTCGCCCAACTTCCTGACGGAGTTCAGCTCGATCTGCAGGTGGTCGATGAAGTAGAATATACAGAAATACGGATCCTAGAAGGGAGGTCAGCCACAAGCAGAGTTGGTTCAAACCTCATCAATACAAACATGCCAGCGCGTACAACCCCGCAGCAGTTGTCATCTCGAACAGCTGCTGATATTGCGCCAGGCTGACGGCTTCCCCATCACCAGAGGCCTGTAAGACTGCCTTGCGCAGCCGGAGAGTGAACCCAACTGCTGTTTCGATGCGGTTATCCGCCTGGGCCAGGTCACCAAGCAAATCGTTGAACCCTGCAGAAAGATTGGAGGGCGGGTTGATCCCCAGCTCTGCATGCAGCTGATCGACGACAGCCCCGAGATCCCCTCCCGCCGGCTTCTTCTTCGGATTTTCGTTTAAAAAGCCCTCGAATAAGACGCAGCCCTTGAGGAGGTGCAGATAGAACGGCTCGAAAGTCCCATCCAAAGGTCTCAAGGGGAGGAGATCTTTGCGGAAATCCCACTCGAGCAAGAAACTGATCAAAGAGACCGCCAGCCTACGCCAGCTCGGGTCATTCCTGCTCAAAGCCGGGCGCAAGAACTTCAATCTTAACCTCGGTAAAGACAGGTCCGGGAGCCAGGTTGGCTTGCCCGCCCGTGATTTGTAGAACTCCAGGCATAATTGCAGCTTCGCCTCAGCCGCCTGGGCTAACTTTTGAGCGTTCGGGTTGAGCTGGCTGCCTTCCAGCAGCAAGAATGACATTGCCGGTGTGGGCGACTTTTCTACCTCCGCCCCCCACTTCAGGTCTTCGGTGATGGTTGCATCCATGAAAAAATCGGCTGTCTGGTAATCGTGCAGCAGGAATGCCGCTATCCCCAGCCAGTAATAAGGGCTTCCCTTATGTATTTTGAGATAGTCCGCTGGAGCCAGGCTGCGGCATTTATTAAGCAGGTTTAGAAGTAAAACCTGGGCCTGCGCGGCATTCCCCTCTCGAAGAAGGGAGTTTGGATAATCCGTCACCGAGCGCCAGAATTGGGTGGCGGCTTCCCGGCTGGCAGTCGCCACTTGCAAAGCTGAAGACAGTTCCTCATCGGTAATCTTCTTGTACTGGGCTAATTCCGGAGTCATCGCTTATTCTCCTTTCAGCCTACCCGGCTGTGAATAAGATTCCCCCCGTCGGTCAAGACTTATCCAATAGTTCTGCGTCTAAAAGTACGACATCCCCCATTGTTAATATCATACACTACCTCTATTTAGAATGCAACGCATTCACCAGGCAGGTTTTGCCTCTATTGCGTTTCTATTAAGAGGTGACTGGGAGTAAAATGATCATGTGTTTGCAAAACTCGAAAGGAGAGATTTGACTTATGAAATGGGTTACTCGTTCGCACGTACACGTAGACCGCATCGCCTGCCCGTGGCTGATCACGCGCTTTATTGACAGCGATGCCGAGTTTTTGTTTGTCCCTGCCAGCCAGATTGAACAGGTGGTCAAAGAGACTGGGGCGATTCCCTTCGATGCGCCCGGCGTTGAGCTGGGACATCATGGAGGCGATGGTACATCGCCCGGGCGCTGCTCGTTTGAATCGATCATCTTGAAGTATGGGTTGAAAGAACCAGGCCTGCTGCGCCTGGCGAAGATCGTCCATGGAGCAGATGTGGCTGAAGATATCGATTCAGATCCAATTGCACGTGGATTAGAAGCGATTGCCAGTGGTTACAGCTTGCGCTTTCCGGAGGATTTGGAAAACCTTGAGCGCCAGTTCGAAGTCTACGACGCCCTATATGCCTGGTGCCGGCTGGACGTTGTCAAAACCAAATAAAATGATCGATATCCAAGAAATTACCCGTCAAATGACTGCCAATGCCCGGGCCTTGCGCCACCTGGTCGACTCCATCTCGGATGAACAAGCCCAATGGAAGCCTGATCCTGAATCCTGGTCGATGCAGGAAGTGCTGGAGCACTTTTATAATGAAGAGCGGATCGACTTCCGCAAGCATTTGAAGGAAATGTTCAGCGACCCACCCCTACCCTGGGGGAAGTTCAATTCCGTGGATTACATCGAAGTCAAGAGCTGCCGCCAGGCGCTGGAGGGCTTCCTGATCGAGCGGGAAGCTTCGATTGCATGGCTCAAAGCCCTTGAATCACCGGACTGGGATGCGACTTCAAAGGCTGTGTTCAGTCCTGAGGATGAGGTGCTGATCCTTCGTGCCGGAGATGTGCTCGTCTCTTGGGTGGCGCACGATTTCCTCCACCTGCGCCAGGTCAACGAGCTGCTGTATGCCTGGAATGAGAAACAGGCTGCCCCCTATTCCGTTCAATACGCGGGCGGCTGGTAAATCGACTCATAAAAAATTGAACCACCAAGTCACCAAGGGCACGGAGAAAATGCATTATGCCCTCGGCCTTTTCTCTCAGCGCTCTCTACGGCTGCGGTGAGTTTGTATTATCCTGTATTCCTTAACCTGCGGCGATGCCGTTGATCGTCAGCAGCACGGCCTCGTGCAGCGCTTCTGCTTCTTCTTCCTGCCCCTCCAGCCGGCGCAGACGCTTGAGCAGCATCACCTGGATATAATTGAGCGGGTCCACATAGGGGTTGCGCAGCAAGATTGAGCGCTGCACGGTTGGCTCGTTCTCCATCAATTCCGTGTGCCCGGTCACCTTCAGGATCATCTCCCGCGTGCGCTCATATTCCAATTGGATAATCGCAAGGCACCGCATAGCCTTTAAAGGTTCTGGCGCAAGGTCAGCATACAGCGCGGCGATCTGCATATCTGCCTTGACGAGTGACATCTCAGCGTTATCCAGCAGGGCGCTGAAGAAAGGCCAGCGCGCATACATTTCTTGCAAAAGCGGCAGGTCCTCTATCGCCCCCAAGCCGCTGCCCAGGCCGAACCAACCCGGCAGGTTGCCGCGGCTCTGCATCCACGAGAAAACCCAGGGGATGGCGCGGATCTTCTCCACCGAGTCGGCGCCTGCTTGACGGGCCGAAGGGCGCGAGCCAATTTGCAGGCGCTTGATCTCATCCAAAGGCGTGGCTGCCTGCCAAAAAGGGGTGAAACCCTCTGTCTCGAAGACCAGGGCACGATAAGCTTGATAAGCCATATCGGACATGCGGTCCATCGCCTCTCGCCAGGTGGCGGGAAGGTTCTCTTGAGTCCGCCGAGGCGCAGGAAGCCAATAAGACCGCATTGACCACCTGTTCCAGGTGGCGGCGGGCGATCTCCTGGTGGGAATAGCGCGCGACTGATTGTCTCACCCTGCTCGGTCAGCCGGAAGCGTCCCTGGATTGAAGTGGGCGGCTGCGCCAGGATGGCCCGGTTGGTGGGGCCGCCGCCGCGCGCGCGGTTGTTCCACCCCTACCGTGGAAAAGGGTCAGCGGCACACCCTGCTCCTGGCAAGCCTGCGAGATGGCTTCCTGCGCCTGGTAAAGGGCCCAGTTGGCTGCCAGGTAGCCCCCGTCCTTGTTGCTGTCCGAATACCCGATCATCACCATCTGCTCGTTCCCGCAAGCAGCCAGGTGCTGGCGATAAACGGGCATGGCAAAGAGCTGCCTCAAGATACCCGCTGCGGCTTTCAGGTCAGCCAGCGTTTCGAACAAGGGGACAATGGAAAGACAATGATCGCAGCCCGTCCACTTCGCCAGCAGCAGCACGGTCAAAACGTCCGCAGCCCCGCGCGTCATCGAAATAATAAAAGGACCCAGCAGCTCTGCCCCATAAATCTTTTGAACCCGCCCCAGGAGCTGGAAGAGCGCCCAGGTCTCGGCTGTCTCAGGGGTCACGCCCGGGTGTTCTGCCAGCGCAGGAGGTGCTTCGGAGAGGAGCCTCTCCAGCAAACTGAGACGCGCAGGCTCGTCCATTCCTTCAAAAAAATCAGCAATCTGCAAGGCGCGCAAGATCTCACCCAGCGCCAGCCTGAGCTTGCCTGAGTCCTGCCGGATATCCAGCCGGGCGGCATGCAGCCCAAAGATCTGGAGCTGGCGGTCCACGATGCGGAACAGGTTCGCCGTCAGGCTGTAGGGCACAGAGCAGCGGATGCTGTCCAGCGCTTCGATGAAATGAGCAGCATGCAGCTGCTCGGGGCTTTCCGTCGAAGATAAAAGCCGCCCCTTTACATCATCCTGCGAAGCTTCTGCCAGATCCATCGCCAGCAGCGAAAGCGCCAGACGGTAAGGCTCCGTTGCATATCGCTGTTCGAGATAAGCCACGTGGGCTGGGAAGGGTCTGCGGCTCTCCAGCCAGCCCTCCAGCTCAGGCGGAGGCGGGATGCGCCGGGAGCTGATGCTCAGCCTGCGCCCCAGCTCCTGAAGCTGTGGGCGGTGCTTCTCCACCGCCAACCCCCGGTGCAGGCGCAGCGTTTCGGCAGTCAGGGCCGTCGTCACATTCGGGTTGCCGTCCCGGTCACCGCCGATCCAGGAAGCCAGGCTCAGCCAGGCATGCTCTGCCTTCAACCCTGGGTAATGCTTTTCCAGGGCGCGGTCGAGCTCGCCATACAGCTCTGGCAGAAGCTCCCAGAACACTTCATCGATAAAATATAAGCCTGTACGGGCCTCATCCGTCACCGTGGGGCGCAAGGTGCGCGCCCGGTCGGTCAGCCAGATGGCAGTAATATCAGCATAAATCGCCGCATGGAAAGCTTCCACCTCGCGCGGCAGCAGATCTTGACGGTTGAGGGGATCTGAAGATCGCCGCAATGCGCTGGATCTTGGAAAGGACCGTGCGGCGCTTGGCTTCGGTGGGATGGGCGGTGAGCACCATCTCGATCGAGAGGTCCTGGAGGAGCCCGGACATTTCCTCTTTGGTCACTCCATTTTCCTTCAACCGGCGGACCGCCTCGCCAATCGATTCGGGCAGCGGGTCCGGGTAGTTCTCCAATTCACGCGCGCGCAGGTTCTCGACCCGGTAGTGCTCCTCCGCCAGGTTGACCAGGTCGAAGTATAAGGTGAAAGCAGCAGGCGACGGCGCGCGCCTGGGCAGGTCGAAAGCGCTTCGACCTCGGCGGTCAGCGCCGCTGCTGCTCCCACTTCATCCTGGCGGCGTCCTTTGGCGAGCTGCCGGATGCGCTCGATGATCGCATAAATTTCCGGAGATTCCTGCTCTGCAATCACCCGCCCGAGCATGTCACCCAGCAGGTGGATGGTGGCTGAAAGATCCATCTCAGTCTGACCGGCTTCCCAGCTTATCCAGCCCACGCAAGATGCGCTCTGGGGTGAGTGGGAACTCGTTGAACCAGATGCCGGTGGCATTGCGCACCGCGGCGATCACCGCCGGCGCCAATGGCAGGAAGGGCATCTCTGCCATGCCGCGCGCCCCCCACGGTCCGATGGGGTCGGGGAATTCCATCACGAGTGCATGTACCTGGTCGGGTACGTCCAGCACGGTCGGGATCAGGTAAGTGGAAAGGTGACGGGTGAGCACCTTGCCGTCCATCTGCACAAAATTCTCTAACACAGCATAGCCAGCCGCCTGAACGACGCCGCCTTCAATCTGCCCCTGCACCTGCTGCGGATTGATCGCTTTCCCCACATCGTTCGTCGAGATCACATCCAGGATGCGCACCAGGCCAGTTTCGGTATCGACTTCCACTTTGACAACCTGGGCCACGTAGCCATAAGCAAAATTCGGCTCTGACTTGCCGGTCTGCGGGTCGAGTGGGGTGGTGCGCGGCGGCCGGTACTGGTAGGTGGCGATGGCCGGGCGTTCTTCTGCATTCCATTTTTCCAACGCGGCCGCCACCGCACCTTTGACCGCATTGCCAGCCATGAAAGTCATGCGCGAGGCCGAGACGCTGCCAGAATTCTCCGTATAGGCGGTATCCGCGGTGATCAAGCTGACGCGTCTCGAGCGGCACACCGGCAGCCTCAGCAGCCATCTGGGCGATGACGGTGTGCGAGCCCTGCCCCACTTCTGCCGCAGCATGGTGCACGACGACATGCTCGATCTCTCCGGTGCCGTGCAGCTCTACCGTCGCCCAGCAGTTCTCAGGCGCGCCGAAGGAAAAGCCCACGTTCTTGAAGGCGCAGGCAAAGCCCACCCCGCGCTTTAGATGGGGGTCTTGATAAGGTTGGGTGAGGTCTTTGCGGCGCAGCCAGCCCAGGGCGGTCTTCTGCCAGCCAGCCGGCATTCAGCGCAGTGCTCGACCACCTGCGTCATGCTCACACCCTTCGGCAGCGGTGTGCCCACCGAAAGCAAGGCCCCTTCGCGTAGCAGGTTGCGCGCGCGGATCTCCACCGGGTCCATACGCAGGGCTTCAGCCAGCTTGTTCATCTGCGTCTCGGCGGCAAAGGCGGCCTGCGGTCCGCCGAAGCCGCGGAAGGCGCCGTTGGGCAGGTTGTTGGTATACACCGCGTAGGCATCAACTTTGACATTCGGGAATTTCATACGGCCCGGTGCACATCAGCGTGGCATTGCCCAGCACCTTGGTGGAGGTGTAGGCGTAAGCCCCGCCATCGGCGATCAGATCGACCTCGGCAGCCACCACCTTACCCTCTTTGGTAGCCCCCCACTTGGTGCGGATCAGGTAGGGATGGCGTTTATGGTGCCCGATCATCGACTCTTCGCGGCACCACATGATCTTCACCGGGCGGTCGATGCCGCGCTGGTGCAGCCGCCAGGCTGCCAGCGCCAGCACGATCTGCACCGACATATCTTCACGCCCGCCAAAGGCGCCGCCGATAGTCGGGTAGATGACGCGCACCTGCTCCAGCGGCAGCCCCAGGGCATGGGCGATCTGCTCCTGGTCTTCGTGCGTCCACTGCCCGCCCACCACCACCGTCACACGCCCCTCTTCATCGATATACCCAACCCGGCTTCGGGCTGCAAGTAAGCATGCTCCTGGGCCGGGGTGCGGTACTCGCCTTCCACGATCACCTGCGCGCTGCGGCAAAGCCCGCCTCCACATCGCCTTTGCGGATGCGGTAGCGGACAAAGACATTGGAATCCCGGTCCGGGTGGAGCAGTGGCGCATCAGCCTGCATGGCCTCTTCTACATCGGTAACCACGGGCAGGTCCTCGTATTCCACCTCGATCAGCTTGAGGCCTGCCGCGGCGATCTGCTCCGTCTCAGCCACCACCAGCGCCACCTGGTCGCCCTCAAAGCGCACCCGCTCGGCGTAGGGCTTGCTCGAGCCCGGTCCGCACAAGCACGGGCTGGTCAGGCATGATCAATCCATATTCGTTGACCGGCACATCCTTGGCGGTAAAGACGGCGATCACCCCCTCCAGCGCTTCGAGCGCGCGATGTATCGATGCGCCGGATGATGGCATGCGCCCGGCCTGCGAAGAGGATCTTCATGTACGCCTGGTCCGGTTTGTTGATATCGCCCGGGAAGAGCGCTTCTCCGGTGACTTTGCTGACTGCATCCACACGCTGACAGATTGGCCGACGATGGACATAGAAAAACTCCTTTTGTTTATAGACCCCAGGGGTCTCATGGCGATGTGCGATAAACTGCATCGCAACCATCGCAGACCCCATGGGGTCTCCTATGTGGATTATACACCGAGAGAAATGGAGGTAAAATTGCAAATTTCAACGCAGTCCAGCGTAATTCGCAGCTTCTATTCCTGCTTGCTCAAACCATTGGCGGATTTGCGCCAGCTCATCTCGGGAAGGGGAGGGCTGCCTTGATTGCCGCTCCCCAACCCGACATATCCACCAGATGAAGGATTATCAGTAATTGTCCAGATCGCAAATTGCTGCAGGCGGAATGAGCTATCCTGGAATTCAGGCAGTCCCAGCAGCTTGCGCAGTACCTCCTCGGCAGGGGGCTCGATCTGAACAATGTAGGTTTCTCCACCCCCCGGGGGGCTTTCAGAGTCTATGTTAGCGCATGCCACGTCAAGCTTCACCGATAATTCTCGCTTGGGGGCCAGGAACACGATCATTTCACTCGCGGACCACCATCGTTTGCAGGTCAGGCGAAGGCGCCAGAAACATCGTTCCTGGGGCAATGCTCAACTCAAATGAATTTTCCAGCTCTGCAGAAACATCGAATTCTACTTCAATGCTTTCCAGGCTCAGACCATTTACTTCCGTGTTCAGCAAACCCAGCTCGATGGCTTCCCGCAGATCAATCCTGCGTACCTGTCGCACCTGATCCAAAGCTATTTCTAACGGCGCCGGGATCGGCGGATAGGGCGTAAAATGTAATTTGATCTCTTCAACGGTTTTTGGTACCGGGATGACAATCCGATCAGTGCCCTTCTGATTCAAGGTGTACACGCCTCGATCATAAATCCAGTTCAGCAAAGGATAACGTTCCTTATAAACCTTACCAGAACCATCGACTAAAGAAAATTTTTCGCCATCAACATTACCAGGCTCATCAATGGTCCTTTCTACGGTCACATCCATACTGATGTAATCCCGGTCACCGGGACGATTTTGATAAGGATTAAGCTCACGTGGGTCAAGAGATGAACGGAGCACATTATTCACAGTGATGGCCCACCCGCCCCACTCCATACGCTGCCCCACTTGCCCCACAAAAGGCGTTGGGGTGAGGGTTGGCTGTGGTGAAGGCGTGGGTAGAAGCTCACCCACCATCTCGCTTACAGAGCTACAGGCAGCCAAACCGATCAAAATAATGCATAGTAGTAAATGGCGTATAACAATCCATATTTTTGGACATATGCAGCCTTCGCTTTATTCTTTTGTTCGTAGGATTTTTGGGATCTTTTATCAGGATTATACACCGATCGAATTCTTCTGGGAAAGCCAGGCGAGTTGGCTTTCAGATTGAAGCGATCCAGGCTTTTATCGTTTATAAGGTCACCGGCTTGCAAGGTCCAAATGCAATGTATGAGCGCCTGCAGCATAATCTCCGCCCCATGACAACCTGGATTTCACCATCCGATCATGTTGTAGACGATCGACCACTGCGTATTCGATCCCTCCTGGGGGTGGTCTTGAGATACATCTGCTAACAGGTTGAGCGCCTCCTGGGCAGGAGCTGGCCTCCTGGCTCTTCCAGCTTTTGGCTGATGCGATCATAGCGGGGGCACTGGCCTTGCTGGATGCCCAGCCGTCGATGCCACCAGGAAATTGGTGGCGATCTGCCAGGGGTCTTCACTGCGGAACACTTGTATCTCACCCTGGTAAAACTCCACCAATGCGGCTTCCCCGGCTGCGCTGGCAACCAGGTAGTGCAGCGGGACCTGCCCCATGTCGATGTTGTAGCTCGACAGGATTTCGACCGCCTCATCTACCGTGGCGGCGTGGTCGAGGATCTCCCGGATCACCGCCAATTGGTCGATCGTCTTTTTATTCGGGTCCGGCTGCATCTCGCCAGGAGGCACGGAAGCCATCCCAATCGCCAAACCCTGCTCGTTCATGCCATCAAAGGGCAATGCTGGGGCACCTAATAACGATTGGCGCTCACTCAGCGGCAGATCGAGCAGGCTCTCGCTCCGATCGCCCTCAAAACCCAGGTAAGCGATGTCGACCATCGAGACTGAGGCATAGCCATCTGGTGGATCGGTGAACAAGAGCAGCGCCGGGCTGAAGCGCCAGTCGAAGTTGCGCCCATACAGCCGCGTCCCTGCATCAGCCAACGCAGCAAACAGGGCGCAGCCCCAAGCTGTCTGGCAAGCCTGAGGTACTTCCAGGTCAAGCGCCCTAAGTTGAGAAAGACTTGCATCTGTGAGCATAGGAGAAGTGTACGCGCTCACATAAGGCATCGCATAAAGCGGGTAATCATCCACCTGCTCGAGCGAGCTGAGCGTAGCAATGTCATCTGCAGATAAAGTCTGATCGACGGGAGATAAAGTCACGGTCGGATTAGGAGTCGGTTGTGAAGGTGCTGGCTTACATCCGCCTAGGACATCTGAGTAGGATCAAAAGTCCTATCATAGGAATGCTCTTCAACAACTCAAGATATGTTCTATAACCAGGTTTCATAGGGACCCCTCCGGTAAACTGAAGCCAAATATTTCTTTAGAACCAGGAATATCTACTTCATGCGTTCAGACAGGGCTGCCTTGATGTCTTCCTTGGCAATAAACACGCCGCGCACCCGGATTGACTCGACCACTTCTCCCGCTAATTCAGGGGGAATATCATCATGCAAGTGCAGCATGCCCATGATCGCGATGGTCAGTTTTTCACCCTTTTGCTTAAGTTTTTCAAAATCACTGCGGTCATAGGAGAGCACGCCGACAACATACGAATAACGCGTCACAGACTGCTGGATCTCAAAGGTGTGTTTCTCTAACTGGGAGCGGATGGCAGTGCGGATAAAGTCCGTCCGGTTGGAGTATAAACCCTCTTGCACCAGTAGATCGACTTTACCCAGGTCAACCGCGGACATGTTAATGGTGATTTTTTCAGAATCAGGCATTTCCCTCTCTATTTTCCTTTCTCCAGGTAATCTTGGACATGCTGGAGCTCAACTTGCCAAACGGCAGTTGCAAAGTAAGGACGAAAACCCAATTCGTGGTTGATCTTAAGCATGGCTGCATTGGTATCCGCATTGCCAGTGCGCACGTATTTGACTTCAGGACGTTCCTTCAGAACCTTAGCCAGCATGGCTGCCTTCATCCAGCGCCCGAGTCCCTGATTGCGGAATTCGGGAAAGACCCCGGTCATATCCTGGCGCAAGATCTCAGGCCGGTTCGGATTCCAGACTGTCTCCGTAAACCCTGCAAATTTACCAGTCGCCTTTTCAACCACGTAAAACGTCCAGCGTTGGCTGCCACGCGAAAAGAGCATCTGCTCCATCTGGCGCAATCGTTCGGGCGTCATGTGGGTATCTTCGATTTCCAGTTCGCCGATGGGCTGCTGGTTGGTTAGATCAAAGAGCTCGGCTACCTCAGGGAGCTGTTCTTCAGGGTAAGGACCTTCCCACACACCCAGGGAATATTTAGAAGAGCGTTCCTGACCGCGCTCCAGCCAACGGGCGAGCTGGTCACGGTCAAGCTCGGTCAGGCGCAGCTGGTTTACATGACTCTCCAGACCTTTTTGGGCCCCGATGCGGCGCATAAAGGCTTCACCCCCCGGAACGCGGTCACCCGTCTCTGTGAGGAGCAGGCGGCGGTTATCCTGGCGGGCAGCCTCGGCAACCAGCCCAAGGAATTGGCGACCCAACCCCTGGCGGCGGTAAGCGGGTTGAACTGCGATATCGAACTGCGCCAGGTGGCGGTTCTCTTCCATCCGGATCAGCACGATATGGCACTGCCCAATCATCTCCGCCTGCTCCCAGGCGCACCACATTTTTAGTTCAACGAAAGGCGGCAGGTTCCGCATTTCTTGAACGGTCTCCTCCACAGGAATGGGAGGATCATCCGGCAGACGCTCTCGGCGCATGACATTATTTTGTTTGCTCAAGGCAGCATATTCAACCTGGCTGGCTTCCTTGACATTAAAGTGATGGATTTGGATCGATTTTTTCATATATACTCCATATACCATCCATTTAGATGGTATATGGATGGTATTTATATTATACAATAGGTTAATCGTTTGTCAAGTGCCTTAGGCTGCGGCGGTGCAGATGCCAGCCCGCCACGATCCACCCAGGCGTTAGGCGGGTTTGCGGGTCAAGCCAGTTGGCTTATTTTTATAAGACCTCTGGGGTTTCGGAAACCCCAGGGGTATTGCTAATAGAAGCACACGGAAAAATTGATGCAAAATGTAGGAATAATGCTATACTAAGTTACATCCCAATAATCATCCATTACAGTTGAAAATCTTGTCAAATTTATTGCTGCGTGGAATCCGGGTACAACCATGCAACATATCCACTCTGCAGAAACAGGAGATCTTCATATGAACACGCGCTCGCTACTTCTATCCGCCCTGGTTGCCGGGGCAGTGCTTGGCACCCTTGCCAATCTGCCGGTGCTGAACTTATTCAATTGCTTCCTATGCCTGTGGATCTGGCTGGGTGGCATCCTTGCCGTCTACTTGTACAACCGCTACGAGCGCAACCGCACACAGACCGCTGAGGCAAGCGCAACCGTCGGGCAAGGCGCTGGCATTGGGGCTCTGGCAGGGGTAGTCGGTGTGGTGGTTGGCGCGGTGGTTTTTGCTGTGACCAGCTTCATCACCACGCCGATGATGAACCAGCTAGCCAAACTGATGGAAATTGACATGGGCGGTCAGCAGCTTGAATTTTTGCCCATGTTCGGAGCTTTCCTGTGCGGCAACATGTTCTTCTACCCCATCTTTGGCGCCATCGGCGGTTTGCTGGGCGCTGGAGTCTTCTGGAAGAAGCCGCAAGCTTAAGTCAACCATTTGCCCATGCTCTGAATTAGGCTTTGAAACCGGTTTTCTGCCGGAAAATGGGTTTTTAAGTCTGGGAAATCCCACCACGACAGATCAACCCACCACCCCGATAATGATAAAAACGAGAGTGGTAAGGTTCATCAATCCGTGGACGATGACCAGCATCCAGGTATTTTTAACCTTCTGGGCAGCATAGGCATAAAGCAGAGCCGAGGGAGCAGCACAGGCAAGGTCCATTTTTGGAAGAGGTGGTTTGCCCCCCACAGGGTACCATGGACCACCCAGGTCCATCTCCCATGGGCTAATTCCTGCCGAGGCAGCATATAACCGCGCCACCAGAACTCTTCACCCAGGATATTGCATACCCATCCCAGAAAATAAAGGAGCACGATCCACCATCTACCTTTTAAGGCCATACCCATGAACTCACCTGGGATGAGCTGACTCGTTCCGCCGGGTTGGAGCTCAGGTGGGAAGGAAGCTGGCATCGAGAACAGGGGGATTGAAGCAAACCATTTTCCCAATAAACCCACTAGCAGGACGCCGATCACTTGTGAGGCCAGGAGCCCGGCGGTCCACAGCCAATCTCTGCGGGTTAACCGCCGCAGCCTGTAGCGAGAGGCGAACGCCCGCATGGTCAGGGGATTGCCTTCCAGCTTGTAAGCTGCCAGCGAGACGATGAGGACCAACCCCATCCAGGTCATCCACCAGATTATGTAACCATTGAAGAAGGGTCGTCCCGAACCTGCCAGCAGAGCGGGAACCAGGTAATGAAGCGCAAGATAAGCTGCCACTGCGGGGACTAAGGTGAGCAGCAGCGATTTCCACAAAACAAGAGGCTTGAGATTTTGCGCATCCATATCTCAATCACCACAGCGTTTTTGGGTAATAATCGGCAATGATGCCATCGGTAATAGAATGGTGAGTTTGCCTCTTCTAACTTTTAATGCAATTTCCCAAACGGAAATCGAGCTAACCACGACTTTTTCAGCCTCTTCGATAGCCCGGCTGGCATTAAAAGATAACTTTGCTGGGTCCAAGGTCCAATAAAGTAAGGCAGAAGTATCCAGGACAATCACTTAAACTTCATCCCATTCCTGCAGAGAGGGCGTGTTAATATCTTCCTGGTAAGCAACCTGCCCTTGATAGTCAGCAAATAATTCCTTTACTGAAGATTTTTGTTTAATCGGGATAATTTTTAGAACAGGTTTTCCCTGGTCAGTGACGATCAGCTCACCGCCGCTGGCCTCCAATTGCCGAAAGATTTCCAGCATTTTAGCTTTCAACTTGCTTTTTGAGATTATATGGATCATAAAATATCTCCAATCCTTATAACCAAAGTTAGGACCGTGGTCATATTATAGCCATAAAAATAAGTTCTAAGAAAGGTTGCAGAACTTAATCCAAGATAATTGCAATATAATTCAGTTTCAATAGTCTAATTATGAACAATAACAAGGAGATCGCGCTATGAAGGCAGTCCGAATGGTAAAAGCAGGCCAACCTTTACAGATGTGTGAAGTTCCTTTGCCGATGATTGGCGAGCGAGATGTTTTGGTGCGTGTACGCGCTGCCGGCATTTGCCACTCAGACGCACATTACCGTGCTGGACGCTCACCTGTGCGTCCGCTCCCTATGACACTGGGCCACGAAGTGGCCGGGGTGGTGGAGCGGGTTGGCGAGCAGGTTGCACGAATCAAGGAAGGCGACCGGGTATGCCTGCACTATAATGTCACCTGCGGCGACTGTTATTACTGCAGCACGGGTAACGAGCAGTTTTGCCCCAGCGGGCTGATGTTAGGTCATTATACGGACGGCGGCTATGCCGAATACATCGCCGTCCCCGCACGGAATGCGCTCCCTCTGCCGGACGAAATTCCTTTTGAGCCAGGCGCTACACTGATGTGCGCTTCGGCTACCGCGTTCCACGCACTGCGCAAGTCGAGACTGAAGGCTGGCGAAACGGTGGCTGTGTTCGGGGTGGGCGGGCTGGGTCTTTCGGCTATCCAACTGGCAAAAGCCTTTGGCGCCCTCGACGTATTTGCAGTGGATATTAATGACGATAAGCTGCACCTTGCTGCGCAATATAAGGTGATTCCGGTGAACGCGCAGCGCGTTGACCCGGTGGCTGAGATTCGCCATCTCACTCACGACCGGGGAGTGGGTGTGTCGCTGGAATTGATCGGCCTGACGCAGACGATGCGCCAAGCCGTGCAATGTCTGGGCGTCATGGGGCGGGCTGTCATAGCCGGTATCAGCGATTTGCCTATGGAGATTAATACTTATGGCGAGCTGTTAGGTAAGGAGGTGGAGATCATCGGCTCGAACGATCACTTACTTCAAGAGCTGCCTTTACTCATCGAACTGGCCCGACGAGGGGTACTCGATACCAGGCGCGTTGTCACACGCACCATACCGCTGGAAGCTGAGGCGATCAATGAAACCCTCGACGCTCTGGAAAAGTTCGAGGGAGGCGTCCGCACCGTTATCGTGCCGTAATTCAATTCCTGACCGTTCCAGAAAGGCAGAGCGGTGATCAGTGGGATTACGCCAGCCTGCGGATCCTCACCTCGATATCAGGCGTATCCTTTAGTAACGCGACGAGCTTCCCCGTATCGGTATCCCCGAAGTGGTATGGATACAAGATCTTGGGCTTGAAGGCCCTGGCCGCCTCAGCCACCATTTCAGGCGTCATGGTATAGGGCAGGTTCATGGGCAGGAAAGCAACCGAAATATCCTTCAGGTTTTTCATCTCGGGGATATTCTCCGTATCGCCAGCAATATACAGGCGCAGGTCGCCCAGGGTCAAGATGTAGCCGTTTCCCGCCCCCTTGGGATGGAAGGGCTGCCCGTCCTGGCGCTTATGCACCAGGTTGTAAGCCGGCACAGCTTCGACCGGTATGCCTGCGGCGGCGCAGGACTCGCCATTCTTTAAGACAATGGAACCAGGCGCCTGCTTCGCACAGGCCGGGGTGACCACCAGGACGGTCTGATCGGTGCGCAAGGCTGCCAGCGCCTGGGGATCAAGGTGGTCGAAGTGCTCGTGGGTGATCAGCACCAGGTCGGCCTTGGGCAGCTTCGTATAATCGGCGACCTTGCCAAAGGGGTCGATATAGATGTATTTGCCCACCAAAGCCAGCAGCAAGCTGCCATGACCGAGGCTGGTGATCTTCAGATCCCCAGCAGAGGTGTAAAAAATATCGGTTTCAAAATGCTGCAAAGTGGCCATCTGTACTTCCTTTCTAAAACTTTATAAAATAATCCGTCTATTTACGCCAATCCACGCGATTAATTGTTCACCCAGGTTTCTGCGCTGCCACCGTCAGCCAGGCCGGCAGGCCGCACGCGGGTTGTCCCGCCAGTCCAGCAGGCGCGATTCCCCACCGGCCTCATAAGAAAAGTCTTGCCAGAAGCGCGCCTGCGCAGGAGTCTCTGCCAGCTTGCAGATCACCAAGCCTGAGTCAAGCAGTGGGTTGAGCAGGTCGCTGAGCCGCCAGTTAAATTCATAATTCACCTGCCCAGCCTCTTCATTTACAAAAGGTCCGGTCTCCGAATAGGGTTTTTCCATCTCGAGCGGGGCAGCCTGGTCCTTCCAGGGGCGCTGGAAAGGATGCACGTCGTAGAAGATATAATAACCACCCGGTTTCAACACCCGGAAAATAGATCGAAAGACAGACCCCGGCTCAGAGATCCAGACGAAGAAGCCATTGGAGGAACAGGCCAGGTCAAACGCTCCGTCTGCGAGCCCATCCAGGCGGGTGGCATCAGACTGGTGAAAGGTGATTGCCAACCCAAGGGAAGCGGCGCGCTGGCGGGCGATCTCGAGCTGCCGAGTCGAAATATCCGTGGAAGTGACCTTTGCCCCCATGCCCGCCAGGGCAAAGGCTACGTAGTTATCTCCGCTGCCCACCACGCAGGCTCGCTTCCCCCTCAAATCGGGGGCATACTGCCGGATCATTGCCAGGGCCTCGCCATCGAAAGCCAGCGCAGGCTGCTGAGGGATCACCTTCCAGAGCTGGTCCCGGTCGCGCAGCGCATGCCAATCCTGGGCGATCCCGTCCCAATAGCGCTGGTTAGCTTGGTGCAATTCATCCATTTTCAAGATCTATATCAATAATCCGATTTCTTTTGCTCTTCTGACCGCCTCGCTCCGGCCGTGGACATCGAGCTTCCCATAAATACTTTTCATATGCGTCCTGACGGTGTTCACGGAGACAAATAACTTTCCGGCAATCTCAATTGCCGACAAGTAACCGTTTAGGTAACCCAAAATCTCAAGCTCACGCGCACTCAAGGGCTCGATGAGGGTTTCCCTGGCTGTGATGGGTTCGGCCTGGTATTTTCGGCAGTCTTCAAAGAGTTTCAACAAGCGTTCGACAAACCCCTTATAGCTGGTTTTCCGAAGAGCGCTCGCCAACAGCTTTTCCATCGCCTCACCCTCGCGCACAAAGGTTGCCAGGCGGTTCTCTGGCTCAGCCAACGCAAGGGCCTGTTCCAGCGCAGCCAACGCTTGGGGGAAATCTTTTTTATGGTAATAAGCCAGGGCTTGAAGCACATAAATTCTCGCATTCTCGTAGGAGGAATTCAGAACCGCGGCAGGGAGCAGGCTTTCAAGCAACCTCAGAGCTTCGTCGGGATGGCTCTGTTTGAGGAGCAGCCTGGCCAGGATCTCATCTGGAACCTTGATCCCGATCGCTTGCACCCGCTGCACTGCGCGCACTAACTCCGTCGCCTCCAGCTCACCCGCATCCAGCAGCGCCTCCAGCTCCTGCACTTCCACGTTCAGTGAATGCCAGGGGGATATTTTTTGAGCAAGCCGGCGCGCCCGTTGGAGCACCTGGGCAGCACCCTCCGCCTCCCCGGCAGACGCCAGGGTTCTTGCCAGGTAGAGCAGGCAGACCATGATCGTGTCAGCCTGTCCCCACTGCTCGCTCAAAGCCAATCCTTTGCGAGCAGCCTGGACGGCTTTTTCCATCTCACCCCATTCCGTGAGGACACGAGATAGGAACGCATAAACACTGGCCGAGGCGGTGAGCGATCGGAGGCTGGTGCGCTGGTATTCCTCGGCGATGGCAATCGCCTCCACGCAAGCTGCATGAGCCCGGTGAAAATATCCCGATATCACGCAGGCATAAGCCATGGCGGTGGCTGCCATCATGAACACATGCGCTTGGCCAGACTGGCGGGCAAGCTGCATAGCCTGGGTGAGAACTTCAACAGCAAGTGGATCAGCGCCATATTGGCTCAAGGCGTTTCCAAGCGTGGTGAGGTTGAGCGCCCGCACAGCAATTTCTTCTAGCGGGATCAAGCTGGCGGCTTCTTCTGCGTATGCCACTGCTGCGCGTTGGTCCCCATTCGACCATGCCAGGTAAGCCCTCACGGCAGTGATATGCCCCCTCAGCCGGCTGCGTTCCTCAATTGACAACCCAGCAGCCTGTTTTTCAGCCAGTGAAAGCTCCCTACCGGCTTTATCCATTTGACCGGCATAAACCAGCCCCCAGGCATGCGCCACCCCCAGCCAGGGCATGGAGGCGCGCCTTTCCCGGGGCACCAATTCCATATTCAGCAAGATAGGTGTCAGCTCGGCATGTTCTACCAAAACCAGCACATTCGTAGAAACCATGCGCGCCGCCATCTCCATATCACACGCTTCCAGGGCGTGGTGCAGAGCTTCGGGCAGCATCCCCTGTTCTTCGTACCAAAAACAAGCCCGGCTGTGGAATTCTGCTAAAGAGTCTGGATGGGTTTGCTCCAAAACTTTTTGCAGCAAACTGGCAAACAAATGATGGTAGCGAAACCAGGTGCGCTCATCTTCAAGGGGTACCACGAAGAGATTATTGCGCTCCAGCAGGTCGAGCAGGCCTGCGGCAGCCCCGCGCGTCCCCGCCACCACATCACACAGAGAGGGTGTCAGACGCTCCAGGATCGAGGTTCTGAGTAAAAATTCACGTACCTCAGGAGGTTGCCGGTTGAGTACTTCTTCGAACAGGTAATCGAACACAAAACGATGGCTCCCTGCAAACGCAGCCACAAAGGCAGGCCCATCCTCGCGACCGCGCAGCGAGATGGCTGCCATTTGCAGACCCGCCACCCAGCCTTCAGCCCGCTCGTTGAGCACAGTGATGTCCTCATCAGCCAGGTGTATTTCGCCGCTCTTATTCAGAAATTCTCTCGCTTCTCGATCAGAAAAGCGCAGATGTTCCATGCGCAGCTCCGCTAACTGACCTGTCACTCGCAAGCGCGCCAGCTCCAGGGGTGGGTCTGAGCGCGTCAAGATGACCAGGTGTAAAGGCGGGCAGGCATGGGCAAGCAATTCATCCACCAGGCTGTGGACTTCAATATTTTGAATGAGATGATAATCATCCAGGATGAGGATCAAAGGTCGTTTGGAATTGATGATCCCGCGGATGAAATCTCGCAGGATATTTTCAACCGTTGCGCCTTCATCCATCCGGTTGGAAAGTAAAGCCGTATCGATGGCCGTGCCCCATTCCTCCAGGCAAGCTGCCAGGTATTCCAGGAAGAGCCCAGGGTCATTATCACCTTGATCGAGCGACAGCCAGCCAAAAGGCATCGCCCGATAGCGCCTGGAATGCGCCCAGGCACTGACCAGCAAGGACTTCCCGGCTCCCGCAGGGGCAGAAACCAGCGTCAAGCGGTGCGTCACCGCCTCGTCCAGCTTTTCCATCAGCTGAGGGCGCGCCACAAACCCGCTCGGGAGGGGCGGGAGGTAAAATTTGGTCGGCAGCAGGATCGTCACAAGTTGATTATACTCACAAGACCCCTGCCCTCCATAGGTTCATGGGATTTGTATGTGAGAAAACCCCATTTTCAATGGGGTAAAAGCGGGGTAACCGAAATCAATGTCAACCCGCAGTCGCGAATTTTCAGCAGCACACCGAACAGCTCCGCCTGGTCTCGGGCAATGCCGGAGATCAAGGACACATCCCCTTCAACGGTCAGGGTAAATGGAGCGAAATGATCTTTCCATTTCTCATCCAGCACATCTCGAACGTGAATTTCGTAGACGGCTGGACCGTCCATCTCAAATTTCTCCCCAAAAGATGAGTAGGCTCATCCCGCCAGCACCTGTCAAGATGAAACCGATAAAACCAAGCAGGAACGAGACTGGAAGCACCCCGGCCGCCATCAACAAAGGGATGCTCAAGCCGCCAAGCAGTAATGCCGTTGAAATGACGATACTGCGGCGCGGCTTATTTCTCGCGACCAGCTTGACGCCCTCATTCTCAACGGCACGCTGAACAACAGAAACACGATTGGGTAGAACACGAACAGCCATTTATACCTCCAATTCTCAGATACCATCCATAGGATACCGGAGAAGAGGAGGGAAGTCATCACCCGATTTGGGTGATAACCTCAATGAACACTTGGGGAAGTGTGCCGGCGAGGAGCAGGCCGCTTTGGAGCGCTGGTTTCCAGATCCTCGAGCAAGACCTGGAGCGCCGCGGCGACCTGGGCGACGGCCTGATCGAAGGCGACTTGGTTCAAACGAGAAGGCTTTTGATACCCAGACACCTTGCGCACGAACTGGAGCGCAGCGTCTTCAATCTCTTCCGGGGTAGCGGGAGGTTCGATATTGAATAGTGGGCGGATATTTCGACACATGCCCAGATTCTAAGGGAAATGCAGCTATTTGGGAGGGGGTTACAGAAAATAAAATGCCTGAAGGCAGCTTCAGTTTGCCCATTCAATCAAAGAAGGGAGTTTTATTGTCACAAAGGATATTTCTTTAGTACAATATGTGATTGAATTCACAAGAATCTAACTTAGGAGACATTCCATGCAAAAACGGATCGTTCTAATCGGCGCCGGCAGCGCCCAGTTCGGCTACGGCACCATCGGCGATATCTTGCAGAGCAAGGTATTAGCCGGCAGCCACATCGTGCTGCACGACATCAACCCGGTCACCCTCCAGGTCACCTACGATACCGGCAAGGCTTTCATTGAGGAGCACAAGCTGCCCTTCACCATCTCGGCTACTACCAGCCGCCCAGAAGCCTTCCAGGGCGCCGACTTCCTGGTCAGCTCGATCGAGGTGGGCAACCGCTTCGAGCTTTGGGAGCAAGATTGGCGCATCCCACAGCAGTACGGCATCCAGCAGGTCTACGGTGAGAACGGCGGCCCTGGCGGGCTGTTCCACTCACTGCGCATCATCCCGCCCATCCTGGAGATCTGCGCCGATGCGCAGAAGATCTGCCCAGAAGCGACTATCTTCAACTTCAGCAACCCCATGAGCCGCATCTGCACCACCGTGCAGCGTGCTTTCCCCGATCTGAAGTTCATCGGCCTGTGCCACGAGATTGCCTCCCTGCCCAACTTTCTACCCTTGATCCTGGGGGTGCCCTACGATGAATTAGACGTGCGCGCCGGCGGCTTAAACCACTTCAGCTGCGTGCTGACGGCCAAATACAAAGCCACCGGTAAAGACGCCTACCCCGATATCCGCCTCAAAGCCCCCGCCTTCTTCGGCAGCATGCCATCCTTAGATGCCATGTATAAGTATTTCAAAGAGACTGGCAAAAGGCCCGAAAAGCCCGAGGATTTCGCGGCAGTCGAGAAAGAAGCCTGGCCTGAGCGCAAGGTCTTCCAGGTGATCCTGGAGAAGTTCGGCCTGATGCCTATCACCTCCGACAGCCATTTCGGCGAATATATCCAATGGGCCTATGATGTGACCGACCACAAGGGTATCCTGGACTTCTATAACTTCTACAAGGAATTTCTGTCGAAGGTGCAGCCCAAGATCGAGCTGCGCCTGGAAGAGCGCGTCGTGCCGATCATCGAAGGCATCCTCACCGACGCGGGTTATGAAGAAGCGGCGGTCAATATCCCCAATTATGGCTTGATCAAGAACCTGCCGGATTGGATCGCTGTTGAAGTGCCCGCCATCGTCGATAAGAACGGCCTGCACGGCGTGCCGCTGGGAGAGCTGCCGCGCGGCTTTGGAGGACTCCTGCTGAACCAGGCCGCGGTGCATGACCTGACCGCCGAAGCGGTGATCCACAAGTCCAAAGCTGCTGCACTGCAGGCGCTGCTGGTGGACCCGGTGGTCAATAAAGTCAACCACATGGAAGAGATGCTCGACACCATGATCGCTTACCAGGAGAAGTGGCTTGGATATCTGGAGTAAGTATGGGAAACCGATTCTGGCAATAGAAATGAAAGGGCTGGGGTATTTGAAGTAACTTCAAAGGGGAGGAGAGAGGAGAGGGGTAAAAGAGTCTCCAACCTGTCAAAATGACTGCCGGAGTCACGTTGAAGGGGTCGGCGATGAGTACATCGCACCACTTCGTTCAGGACGACAAACTTGAATGTGTCGTTCTGAGCGAAGCGAAGAACCCCTTCTCTTTTCTTCTTTCATCATTGTCGCGCCAAAGACTGGTGAATTCTATTAGAATTTCGGAAATTATTTTCCAATATAAAAAAAACTCCGCCCTTCCAATCTCTCAGGGCGGAGGTAAATCGATGTTTTTGGGGATCGGTTACCATACATTATAGATCGTGATCATCACATCTGTGGCGGGGCGTTCGGCGGGGATCATCAGGCGGGCGACATCCAGCCAGTCGGAGCCGTTGAATTCGGGCTGCACCCGGTAGGTCAGGATCTGGTTATCCTCGTCATGAAGTGGGGTAACCTCAATCACATAGCCCATACGCGGCTTGCTCTCGCCCAGCACGAAACCCTTCCACTCGCCGGGCTCCAGGTGCACAATGAACTCTGATTGGACAGGCAGGTCTTCAGGGGTCCTATAGACTTTCACATTCACCCGCAAGGCAGGTTGGCTGGCAGGGATCTGGATGCGCAGCACATCGTACCAGTCGCCGGGGAACTCGGGCTGCACGAAGAGGTTCTCGAAGGTGTCGCCCGCCTTGCCCAGGTCGAGCGGGTCGACCTCGACCACGTAGCCGGCACGGAAAGCTGCATCCTGGATAATGTACCCTTGCAGCTCGCCCGGGGTCAGCTCCAGCGTATTCTGGAAGGCTAACGGCCAATCGACCGTGGAGAAGAGGTTTACTTTCACTTTGAGGGGCTCACTCCCCACGGGCTGGAGCATCCAGAGCACATCGTTCCACTGCTCGCCGTCGAACTCGGGGACGATCTTGTGCTGAACGTACGCGCCATCGGCAGAGGCGTGCATGGGCGAGATATCCACCACATAACCTCCCTCCAGAGAAGTGGGGCCAACCACCACCCTGATCCACACTCCGGGGTTGAGAAAGGCAGTGAAATTGGTGTGAAACTGAGGCTTGGGCTGTGAAGCGAGGGCAGATTGGTACTGGTATAGAGCACCAAGAAAAATGAAGAAGGCTGGGATAAGAGAGAGTTTTAGAAGTTTGGCGTTCATTTTTTCATCTCCTTTTTGATCTGATTCCAGTGTAGCAAAAAAGAGATGAGATGGATTGATATCGCGCTGACAAACTCCTGACATTCCAATCAAGTTTTTGTCAGAAAACCAGGTTGTCGATGGTTATTTAACCCAAGTTGCTACCTTTTTAGGTATACCGCATTTGTCATCCTGAGGGAGTGCAGCGGTCGTTTGTTGACCGCAAGCGACCGAAGGATCCCCATTGAGTGACTTTTCAGGGATTCTTCGCCGCTGGGAGGCTAGTCCTGAGTTTACGAAGGATCATCAGCGGCTCAGAATGACATAAAAGTGATAGCCAGAGAATAAAGTAGCAACTTAGGTTATTTAATGGTTTTCTGCTTCAACCTAAGCGCTTCGTTCAGGTGCACGAAATTATGCCGGGTGGGCGGCATGAGCAGCAAGCCCGCAGTGGTGCGCCCGCCCCAGTATTCGATCAAGCCCATGGCAGCCGGCTCAACCGCCCCCTCCGCCAGCACGCGCTGCAAACGCTCTGGGGCGACCTTTTTCTTCAAGTCCTCGGGACGAAGCCCTTGCACGATTTCGCGTGTCCGCCTCCCCACCGCCGTACGGTAAGCGCGCAGCACCCCCAGATCTACCCGCGCGCTGATTTCTGCAATGCGCGGCTCGCTCATGGCGTTGCCGGTATCCTTATCCACTACCCCCAGGCGGCTCAGCCAGTTCTCTCCTACGAAGACCTGCGGGCTGCCTGCCACGAGCAGGTTCATGGTGACATCTTCGATGCGCGCCAGGTGCCAGAAGTTCCAGGCAATCGAGTGCTCGGCTGCCTTTGGGATGTGGCGCGCCGCATCTTCGCTCAACCCATCCCAAATCTCATCCTCGAAGGTTGCGAAGCCCGTTTGAGCCATCTCAGCCGCGTGCAGCACAGCATGCTGGCTGAAGAAGAGCTCGATCGCCTGCGGGAAATCTTCTCCCCTGGCAAACAGGCGCTGTAAAACTTGCTGTTGCTGGTTCCAATGCTTTCGGTCGGGGTTCGCCATAGAATTCCTCTATATTAATCGAATGGACAAGCTGACAGCTTGTCCTACATATTAATGGATCGTTTTGGAGGGCTTACGCAGTTCGAGCAGCTTCTTAATATGATTGCTGCTATATTTTACTCTCAATCAGATAAGTCCATCAACCGTTACCTCAGCCTTGGGCGGAAAGTTTATTTGAGATAGGCGGAGCCGGGCAATTCAATTGGTTTTTGGCACATCCGTGAAATACAAGAACAAACAAATGCTCGAAAGTGCATTTTGAGCCATTCACGTAATACGATAATAAGGGTATAATTTATCATATTATTTCTGGGACCCAAGTTAGTTCTTAAAAGGAATGCTGAATGAGTTGGTATCTTATTGTCAAGTATATTCACATCCTTGCCGTAACGATCACCATCGGCGGGATGTTTGCCCGGCAGTTGGTGCGCGGCATAGCCAGCAAAAGCAGCGATGTGAATACCGTTGCTTCGCTCACCCATGCCGCAATCCGTATCGACCGCACCATGGTTATTCCATGGAGCAATATCATTCTTCTCGTGGGTATCGTTTTAGCAGTCATGTTAAAGTGGCCCATCTTTGGATTTTTGCAGGGTGCCTCTCAAAACTGGTTGTTGGTATCCAATATCCTGCTTATTATTATGCTCGCACTAATCCCTTTTCTATTTATACCCCACAATAAAAAAGTGGAATCTGTTTTACAAAAGGCTCTTGCAGATGAGCAAATGACTCCAGAATTGACGGCTGTCCTCGGTGATAAAAAGAACAAATGGGGGCATCATGCCGAGGAAATTATCATCCTCGTCATTGCAGCCTTGATGGTACTTAAGCCGTTTTAGGTTTCAACTAAATGACCGATAACAAATTTTCACTTCGGCAATTGCAACCTTCCGACAGCCCGTCTTTGGTCAATCTGATCTCCTCGTTTGATGGCGACATGACCACTCAATTTCAGGTAGATGCCTATTCTGCCTTGATCTGTGGCACTGAAAACATGACCCTGGGGGTTGGTGTGGAATGCGCCGGGGTCGAGGGGCTGGTAGGCATGGGTACGGTTCGATTTAGTAAAGTCCGCTTTAACGGAGAAAGCTTCCCTCTCGCTTTTTTAGATGGGCTTAAAAGTTAATAAAGACTTCCGCGGTCAAGGTCTTGGACGCCAGATTGCCAGCTGGCGAATCCAACGTGCTCGGGAAATCTGGGGAGAAAACTGCGTGATCGCCACTGGCCTATTACGCAGCAATGCTGCCTCCCGGGCTGTTGCACGCAAATGGTGCAGTGAGTTCATCGAGACTGCCTTCCAGCCTTTGATCCTACCCGTTCGCAAACGCCCGCCTAAACCCCTAAGGGGAGTGCAGGTGCGCGAACTCGCCTCGGATGAATATGAGCAATTTGCCTTCAAACAGAACGCGTATTACCAATCCTATAACCTCTACCCCTCAAACGATATGGATTCCATCACGCGCACCTTGGAAGTCTCTGCGGAAGAAAAAAAACCTTATGGCTTCTTTGTCGCAGTGGATTTGCACGACAACCTGCTCGCCGGGGTAAAAATCTGGCGGCGCGGTTTGCTTAAATCAGATTTCTTTTCGAACCCACCTAAGCCCGTCCGTTTTCTAAATAAAGTAGCCCACATACTGCCTCCTGACTTTATTCTTCGTGACGCGGCGGTGATTGGCCTCTGGCATGAGCCGGGCCAGGTCAAACCAGCCCAGTTTCTTTGGGAAACACTGCGTTGGAAATTAAGAGACCAGGCCACTACCCTGGCACTCACCCTCGATCCTCGAGACCCTCTCCGCGATGTCATCAAAACAAGAAACTTATTCATGCCTCGTTTCGAAGTCACCGTCGCCCTGCACAGTCCTGCGCCTATCGACCGCTCCAGATACCTGTTTGGATACGGACGCATCTAACCCATGATCATCCTCGAAACACCCCGCCTGGTCCTGCGCCGCCAGGTATTGGAAGATTTGGATGACCTGTGGGCGCTGTACTGCGACCCGGAGATCACGCGCTATATCCCTGATGCTCCCAAGACCTTTCAGGAAGCCCGCGAAGAATTGGAATGGCACCGCAACGGCCACCCCCACAACCCAGACCTGGGTCTGTGGGCGGCCATCCATAAAGGTACCGGGCGTTTTATCGGGCGCTGCGGCCTGCTTCCGTGGACCATCGCAGATCAGCAAGAGATCGAAGTAGCTTACACGATCGCCCGAGCCTTCTGGGGACAGGGGTTGGCTAGCGAGGCGGCCGGCGGAATCCTCCAGTACGCTTTCAATACCTTGAAATTTATGAGGCTGATCTGCCTGATCGATCCGGATAATATCGCCTCACAGCGCGTCGCCGAGAAGATCGGCATGTCTCCCGAAAGGTATATGGATGGCTTAAATGGGGATGGCATCCCCTTTTGGATTTATTCGGTGAAGAACAAAAAGAAACCGGCTGAAAGCGAATAATGGAGGTGCTTCCAGCCAGCTCTTTGCCCTGTGGGGGCGATCGAATAATGGGGATAAGTGAATTCTAAAAATACTGGCTCTCGATGCCGCGCGGCTGGCGTGAGCGCAGATAGATCTCGCCGATCTCATCGAGGATCTCCCTGCGGCGCTGTTTGATATACTCATCCAAACAGCGGCGCTGCTTCGCATTGGGGAACAGGCGCAGCCCCAGCTTATCTACATACTGCCCAACCCGCTGGCGGTACAAGATGCGCCCTTCCAGGTTCTCGAAGGGGGTTTCAACCAGATCGAACTCCAGGCGCACCCCCAGGCCAGGCTGGATATGGATCAGGCGTCCCACCTCGCTGCCAGCAAAGACTCCCATGCCGATGGCAGAGATATCTTCCATGCACACCCGGGCTTCTTTATTCCGCCAATGCAGGGTCACATACACCGGCCCATTGGGCTGCACACGCTCGGATGAGCGTTCCTTCCAATCCTGAATCGAGAAATCTGCCAGGTGGAATACGCCATCCACATAGTTCATATTTTTCACATGGCCGACAATCGAGGTGGAAAAAGCCTTGCTGCGCAAGAAAACCGCCCCATCCAAGAGCGGGACGAGAGTTTTATCCGTCGCCTGGAGCACGGCGCAATCTGGCCTGGCCTCCAGCAGGCGCACCGGCTGGCTGAGCTCCAGCCCTTTGAACTGCTTGGTCAGCGTCATGGTGCGCTCTGCATCCAAACTCATATCCATCATGATGACACTGTCATTATAAGAAGCCTGGTAATCAACGTACATGGGAGACCCTCCTGACCCGTGAACCCTGCTGCGATCCAGCGCCGGGCCGCTAGAATGCAGGTAAAAGAACCAATTGACAGGAATAGTGCAAGTAACGTGCCAGGGGATTTAAATTTGTAGAAAATCGATATATCGATCTGGGTTTTTAATCGGATTTGATCGTCTTCTCAAGCAGCACATGCGCCTGCTCGGAATATACCTTATCTCCGGCAATCTCTATCATTTTATTCAAACCCACCTTCACACATAACTTCAGCGAACGGAAATTATTCAGGCTTACATAAGTGCGCATACAAGTGTAGCTCCCCAGCTGGCGGACGATCTCGCACAAACCGATCAGCAGCTCCACTCCGTATCCCAACCCTTGATTTTTGGGATGGAAGGTAACCGTGTTGATCCAAAAAACATCCTCTTGCGGAAAGCCGTGGTACACTCCCAGGAACCCGATCAGCTCCTGAGAGCTGCTTATCCGGATCGACTGCAGCCTGAAGAATTCAATCGATCGTTCTGGAACAGGCGGCAAGACACCCTTCTCCAGCGCCAACCGCATCGAGCATGCTTCATTTTGATCATCCACCTGCATCCAGCTTTTCGTTTGCGGGACGAGATCGTTGATCTCTTGTAATGTCTCGATCTCATCCAGGGTGCTGTCGGCCACAACGAGCCGTTCGGTATTCCATTTTGTTGGGATCAATTTTCGTGACATGCTGCCCCTCCTGTGGTGCGGAAGATATCTCATGCAATTATACAGGACCCAGGGATTAAGGATGCTTCGCATTATAGAAACCCTGGGGTCTAAATTAGGGAGCTCATGGTGCTTTTCGTTTAAAAATACTCAGCGTACTCTGCAACTCCGCGTTAAAATAGATCATTGATCACATGTCATTGCGAATAGAGTGGTGCAATCTCGATTTTCAATCAAAAAAGGAGCAACCCCATGAAATTCACCGCTGGCTACTGGAACATGCGCCCAGGAAATACCCCCTACTTTGCCTCTGAGGCCAGAGACATCCAAATTGACGAAAATTCCCTCACCGTCTACGCCCCCACTCGGCGCATCCAACACCGCGGCGACACGCTCAACACCGCCACCCTGACCGTGCGCTTCTCATCTCCCATGGAAAATATCATCCGGGTGCAGCTATCCCACCACAAAGGCGGCCAGCCCCGCCAGCCAAAATTCACGATCTACGAAAACCCTCCTCAAGTTAGCATCTTTGAAGATTCTCAAGCTGCCGTGCTGACCGCTGGTCAGCTCAGCGTGCGGGTCAGCAAGTCGGAATGGCGCATCGACTTCCTGGATGGAGAGGTACACGTCACGTTCAGCGGCTCGAAGGGCATGGGGATGGTGGATACGCCGGAGGGGCGCTTCATCCACGAGCAGCTTGGCCTGGGGGTGGGTGAATGCGTCTATGGCCTGGGAGAGCGCTTCACACCCTTTGTCAA
Source organism: uncultured Chloroflexia bacterium (assembly GCA_963754615.1). Lineage (GTDB taxonomy): Bacteria > Chloroflexota > Anaerolineae > Anaerolineales > UBA4823 > CAVVUF01. The sequence continues at coordinate 355,175 of CAVWGW010000013.1, forward strand.
GAACGGGCAGGTGGTAGAGATGTGGAACGAAGACGGCGGCACGAGCAGCGAGATCGCCTATAAGAACATCCCCTTCTATATCACCAACCGCGGCTACGGCGTGTTGGTTAATCACCCCGAGAAGGTCTCTTTCGAGGTTGGCTCTGAGAAGGTGGAGCGCATACAATTCAGCGTCCCCGGTGAGTACCTGGAATATTTTCTCATCTATGGCCCCACCCCGCGGCAGGTGCTGGAGCGCTATACGGCCCTCACCGGACGACCGGCGCTGCCGCCTCCCTGGTCCTTCGGATTGTGGCTCTCGACTTCCTTTACGACGAATTACGATGAAGCCACCGTCACGAGCTTTATTGAAGGCATGCAGGAACGCAATATCCCTTTGCATGTCTTTCACTTCGACTGCTTCTGGATGAAAGAGTTCCATTGGGTGAACTTCGAGTGGGACCCGGCGGTCTTCCCCGAACCCAAGGATATGCTGGAGCGGCTCAAGCGGCGCGGTTTGCACATCTGCGTCTGGATCAACCCTTACATCGCCCAACGCTCCCGCCTTTTTGAGGAAGGCATGGCTGGCGGTTACCTGTTGAAAAAACCAGATGGGGGCGTCTACCAGACCGACCAGTGGCAGAGCGGGATGGGGCTGGTGGATTTCACCAACCCGGCTGCCTGCCGGTGGTTTGGCGAGAAATTGAGAGCGCTGCTGGAGATGGGCGTGGACTGCTTCAAGACCGATTTCGGAGAGCGCATCCCAACCGATGCCGTCTACCACGCTGGCTCAGACCCGCTCTTGATGCACAACTACTACACCTACCTTTACAACAAGACGGTCTTTGAAGTATTGGAAGAGAAGTTTGGCAAGGGGAAAGCGACCGTCTTCGCCCGCTCGGCGACGGTCGGCGGGCAGCAGTTCCCGGTACATTGGGGCGGCGACTCCACCGCTACCTTCGAGTCGATGGCGGAGAGCTTGCGCGGGGGTCTGTCGCTGAGCCTGTCGGGGTTTGGCTTCTGGAGCCACGATATCGGCGGCTTCGAGCAAACTGCCTCAGCCGATGTATACAAACGCTGGTGCGCCTTCGGCTTGCTCTCCTCTCACAGCCGGCTGCATGGCTCCACCTCTTACCGCGTCCCCTGGCTGTTTGACGAGGAAGCGGTGGATGTGCTGCGCTTCTTCACGCAGCTGAAATGCCGCCTGATGCCTTATCTCTATAACGCTGCCCTCCAGGCGCACCGGCAAGGTCTGCCCGTTTTGCGTCCCATGCTGCTGGAATTCCCGGATGACCCGGCTTGCCATTACCTGGACCGCCAGTATATGCTGGGCGACTCCTTGCTCGTGGCACCGGTATTCAGCCATGATCATACGGTAGACTACTACGTTCCCAAGGGAAGCTGGACAAGCCTGCTGAGCGGGCAGGTGGTCGAAGGCCCCGGCTGGCTGCATGAAACGCACTCCTTCTTGAGCCTGCCGCTGCTGGTACGCCCCGGCTCCGTCATCCCGCTGGGAAAGGACGCTGAGCATCCCGCCTACGCGTACAGCGCTGGCGTTACGCTGCAAGTTTATGAGCTGGAGGCCGGACAATCCGTCCGGGTGGAAATCCCCTCTCTAGAAGGAGATATTGAAACAGTCTTCACCTTCCACAGGGAGCAAGAGGTGCTGCACGTGAAAAAACAAGGCCCCACGGAGAGCTGGCAGGTGCTGCTCGTGAACAACCACACCGCTACGGCCCAGGCCCCGGTGGAAGATACCCCCCAGGGCCGGCTGGTGAAAACGGATGGGGACGCGGTCGAAATCCGGTATAACAGGTAGCGAAAGTTCAATAGAGTAAGTCGATCCACCTTGGCTAATATGCTAAAAAATGATAAACAGAATCAAGGTTTGATGGAGCAGGATCATGCGCAAACTCATTGTTAGCAATTTTGTCACATTAGACGGCTACTATGAAGGGAAGAACAAAAATGTCGAATCTCTATTTGATTACTACCACGAAGATTATGCCGGCGACCACAGCTTCGATGACTACAACGCGGAACAGCTGCGTGCAGCTGATTTCCTGATGTACAGCCGCACGGCTTTTTTAGGCAATAAGGATTATTGGTCGGGAGTGACAGTGGACCCCAATGCCACCGCTGTGAGACATGAGATTGCGGAGCTCATGAGCTCTATCAAGAAAATCGTCATTTCGGATAACCTGACCGCCGCGGAGCTGGCACCTTGGGAAAATACGCGCATCATCAAAAGGGCAGATGCTTACAAAGAGATTGCCGCACTCAAACTGCAGCCCGGCAAAGACATCCTGGTGTTCCAGAGCCGCCTGCTCTGGAATGATCTGCTGGTGCATGATCTGGTAGACGAGCTACGCCTGACATTTTTTCCGCTGATCGCAGGCGCGGGAACACCTTTGTTCGAAGGCCGCCCGCCAGTGTGCCTTAAACTCGACTACACGCGTACCTGGGAAGGTTCAGGCAACCTGCTCGCCTGTTATTCAGTCAGCCGCAAGATTCCGAATCGGCCTTGATGTATAATAATCTTCTGAATGTCCAATCCAACCCCGCTGATTGCCACGAAGTTCAATATCCCTACCCAGCGCAGCGACCTGGTGCTGCGGGCGCGCCTGAGGGAAATGCTCGAGCAGGGCGCTCGTCATCCACTGACGCTCATCTCAGCGCCACCAGGGTTTGGGAAAACGATGCTGGCTGCGCAGTGGGCCAGGTCACAGGCTGACTACCAGGTGGGCTGGCTTTCACTCGATGAAGCCGACAGCCAGCCCACCGCTTTTTGGCGATACATGGTCGGTGCGCTGCAGCACTGCTGCCCCGGCCTGGCGGAGACAGCCCAGGTCATGCTCACGGTCCCAAAAGCGCCCCCCATCGAAACGATCCTGGCTACACTGATCAATGAAATCGCCAGCTTCGACCGGGCTCTCCTGCTGGTGCTTGACGATTATCACCTGGTACAAAACCCCGAAGTACACAAAGGTCTCATCTTCCTCCTGGACCACCTGCCTGAGAATCTTCATATTTTCATCTTGACCCGTGAGGACCCGCCCCTCAACCTGGCGCGCAGGCGGGCGCGTGGCCAGATGATGGAAATCCGCGCCGTTGAATTACGTTTTGACATAGGCGAGACGATCTCTTTCCTCCACTCGATGGAATTAGCCCTCACTCCCGAGCAGGTCGCTACCCTGGAACGCCTCACCGAAGGCTGGATTGCTGGTCTGCAAATGGCAGCCCTATCGCTGCACGGCCAGGATCCAAAGGTGTTTTTCCAATCTTTTATGGGAGATGACCGCTATATCGCTGACTACCTGATCGAAGAAGTGTTGGAACGGCAGACTGAACAGGTGCGTGATTTTTTACTGCGCACCTCCATTCTCGAACGTATGAATGGTTCCCTATGTGACGCCGTCTTAAGGGATAGGGGAAAGGGGATAGGGGACGAACCGCATCCCTTATCCCCTCCCCTTTATCCCCTTTCTTCATCCAGCACCTTGGATTTTATCGATAAATCCAACCTCTTCCTGATCCCGCTAGACAACCGGCGCGAATGGTACCGCTACCACCATCTGTTCGCCGACCTGCTGCGCCAGCGCCTGAAAGAAAGCTTGTCCCCTGAGGCAATTGGAAACCTGCATCGGGCTGCCAGCCGGTGGTACGAAGAGCATGGGGAGGTTTATGCTGCCATCCAGCACGCGCGGCAGATACCCGATGAAGTGCAAGTGGCTGCTTTTCTGAAGAAGTTTGCTGGCTTGTTCTTTATGCAAGGCGAGCTCCCGCAGCTCGTCGATTTTGCGAATGCTCTGCCAGCAGAAATTAAAGAAAACCACCCTGATCTTAACATGGCCATTGCCTGGGCAACCCTGGCTACCAATCAATCTCCTGATCCTTGGTTACAAAGTATCGAACGGCATTATGGGTTGAAAGCCACGGCTGCCGTCGATGAGCCTGCTCTCGATCCGGCTGTGAGAGCCGCACTTTTGGAAGTGCTCATCGTTCGCCAGCAAATGCCCTATGAAACTTTCACCGAAGAAAAACAGAAACAGCTTCTCTCCATCCAACAGCAGCTCACCAGCTTTCCAGACGACCAATCCTGCTTGTTCAACACTGTCGCCAGCCTCAAGCCTGTGCTGTTTTTCGATCTTGGTCTGCAAGCAGAGTGGGCAGGACAGGCTGAGTCCGCAGCCAGCTGCTTTAGCGAGACAATCACCCTTGCGCGCCAGGATAACAATTTCCACCTCCTGCATCTTGGCATAGGACACCTGGCGAACATCCAGCTTGCCCAGGGAAAGCTCCACGCCGCGTACCAAACTCATGCGCAAGCACTTGGGTTCCAGGCGGCCGGGGGAAAATCGCCCCATGTCAGCCTGGCACACGCCGGGTTAGGTATCCTGAATTATGAATGGGGTAACCTTCCGGCGGCAGAGCAGCATTTTCAAGCTGGGTTGGCGCTGGCCAGGCTTTGGAACCTTTGGGAGATCATTCTGTACAACCAAACCGGCCTGGCGCGCCTCCAACGCCGGCAGGGCGATTCTGCAAAAGCCCTGGCCTGCCTGGAAGATCTCAAAGATCCTCCCGAGGCAGGCATGCTCATCCCGGTCAAAGCGCTGCGCGCTTTATGGCTGGCGCAAGATGGCGAAATAAAACTCGCTGCGGCCTGGCTGGATGCCAGTGGCATCACCTCACAAACCCTTCCGCTGCCGTTCAACGAGCTGGTGCTGTTGGATGCAGCCAGGCTGATGAGCGTGTTGGGCAGAGGGGATGATGCGCTCGCCCTGGCCAGAAGCATCGTCCAATCTGCCGAAGCGTGCGGGCGCCTGCACACCGTCCTGCAGGGCAAGCTGGTGCTGGCAAAGACCTGCGCCCTGCTGGTGAAAATCCCCGAGGCTCTGAAGGAACTCGCAGAAGCCGTACACCTGGCAGAGCCCGAAGGTTATCTCAGCAGCTTCGTGGACGAAGGCGATCCGCTGCGCCTCCTGCTGGCCCGCTTGGAAGGTGCCCCGTATGCCAGGCAGATCCTGGCAGCCTTTCCTCCCCAGGTTGGTGCAGCTCAAAAGACTTCTCAGGCTGCCTTGCTCAGCGAGCGCGAGCGCGAGGTGATCCTGCTGGTCGCTGAGGGCTTGTCCAACCAGGAAATCGCGGAGCGCTTGTTCATTTCGTTGGCAACGGTCAAAACGCATATCAACAATATTTATAACAAGCTCGGCGTTTCCAACCGTATGCAAGCCCTTACCCGCCTTAAAGAATTGGGATTAATCCCTCTCCATTAATTCTCCACCAAGGAATCCACCCAGCCAATCCACCCTTAAGGTGATGTCGCTCAACTTGTAGGGGACTATACTACGAGTATGGAACCCACGGATATCATTCATCCCACCCTCCCTACTCGCTACCAGGTTCGCCTGCAAGGTCAAATTTCTGCGGATTGGTCAGACTGGTTATCTGACCTGGTAGTGACGGCAGAAGGGCACGGCCCTGTTGCGGTCACCGCCCTCACCGGAACCGTCAAGGACCAGGCGGCCCTGTTCGGCTTGCTGAGCTTCATCCGAGACCTCGGCATCGCGTTAATTTCGGTAAATTACTTACCGGACCCCAAGTTTGGGCAGGAGGAATTATGAGCACGTTAACCATTTCCCGCACTCCTATAATCCAAAGTTATAAAAAGTCGATCCAAGTATTTCTCCGCCTGGTTGTTTTGATCCTTCTGTATACGATCATTTTCACACTCAGCGGGCAGCTTTTGGCACCCTTCCTGCCAGACCTCACGCCAGAACCTGGACCTTTCCCCTTCATCATAGGTTACCTGATCGTTTGCACCACCACCGCCCTGGTCATCACCCTGGCAATCTACAGCTCACGCTGGGTTGGCTGGAAGTTAATCCTCACTTTGTCGCTTGCTTACTACACCGTGGTGACAGTCGTCACCCAGCTCGAAATCCTGGTTTTACCTGTACGGTAAGACCATCGGTCCCGAGCTCCTGCGGAGCTTATTCCTGCAAGGATTACCCCTGGCTTTCATTTTCATCCCTACGGCAGTGGTGGTTCTCGGTCGCTTCACCTCCCCTGCCGGAGAAGCCGCCCCGGCACCAGCAGCACATTTTTCGATCTCATCATGGGTTGGTAGGATAGCGCTTCTCACCCTGGCGTGCCTGGTAATCTATTACTGCGCTGGCTACTACATCGCCTGGCAAAACCCTGAGCTGCGCGCATTTTACAACCAGTCTGGCAGCGCTCTGCCGTTCATCAGGGTAATGCTCGACATCATCACCTACTCTCCAATGGCACTTCCTTTCCAAATTCTACGGGCGCTGATTTGGATTGCTGGCGCAGCCCTCTTCGTGAGAGGCAGCAACCTGCCATGCTGGCAGACAGCCGTCATGACGGGGCTATTCTTCAGCATCCCACAGACAATCGGCTTGATCTTGCCCAATCCTCTGATGCCAGCCGCCAGTGTCCGCCTCAGCCACCTGATCGAAACCGCCCCAACAGCATTCCTATTCGGGTGCCTCGTAGGCTGGCTTCTGTATCCTAAGCTTCAATCACACAAACCACAGTCAGGAGATCTCAAATGAAAAAAGCCATCGAAGTTCAATCCCTCTACAAATCCTTCGGCAACCTGCAGGCCGTGCAGGGAGCCAGCTTTTCAGCCGAGGAGGGGGAAGTGCTCAGCTTGCTCGGGCCGAACGGGGCGGGTAAATCCACCACGATCTCAATCCTCTCCGGCTTGCTCGAGCCCACCCAGGGCGAAGCTGCCATCCTGGGGCATTCCCTGCGCAGCGACGCAGAAGCTGCCAAAGCCTGTCTGGGGGTTGTGCCGCAGGAGGTCGCTCTCTACCCTGACCTTTCGGCGCGCGAGAACCTGCTCTTCTGGGGGAAGATGTACGGCTTGCGCGGCGCGGCCTTGAACCAGCGGGTTAACGAAGTGCTCGATATTATCGGGTTAGCTGACCGGCAGAAAGACCGCGTGGGCAAGTATTCCGGCGGGATGAAGCGGCGTGTCAACATCGGCGCTGCCCTGCTGCACAAGCCCGCCGTGATCATCATGGATGAGCCCACGGTGGGCATCGACCCGCAGAGCCGCCGTCATATCCTGGACAACGTCAAAGAGCTCAACCGCCAGGGCATGACCGTGCTCTACACCACGCATTATATGGAAGAGGCCGCCGAGCTTTCAGACCATATCGCCATCATGGACCAGGGTAAGGTCATCGCTTACGGGACCCACACCGAGCTCATCCAATTGGTCGGTGAGCTGACGACCATCGAACTAGCGCTCAACATGGAAGGCGGGCAGATCGTCGAAAGCTGGAAGCGGGTGGAGGGCGTTTCGCATGCCAAAAGCGAAGACGGCAAGGTGACCGTGTTGGTCGACGACAGCAACCGGGTCTTGCCACGCCTCTTCGAGGCTGCCAATGCCGCCGGGGTGCGCATCACCGGCATCGATATCCAGGAGCCCAACCTGGAAGCGGTCTTCATGAAACTCACCGGTCGGGCACTGCGCGACTGAAGGAGGCCATCATGAAAATCCTCGACATCGCTCTCAAAGATCTGGTGCGCTCCACGCACAACTTCTTCCTGGTTGGCATGGCTTTTGCTGTGCCGCTGTTACTGACCGGGCTGATCTATTTCGCCTTTGGCAGCCTGTATAAAGGGGATGTGAGCCAGCTGGTAGTCAAGGTTGGCGTAGTGAATTTAGACACGCTCCCCACAGATTCACCCCTTGAAGCGCCGGTTGGTGAGAACATTCGCGACATGTTTTACGATGACAGCGTGAAATCCTGGATCACGGCCAGCGACTACCCCAATGAAACCGCGGCACGCCAGGCCGTGGAAAACCAGGAGATCGGCGCAGCCGTCATCATCCCACTCGGATTTAGCGAGAAGACCCTGGCTGGCCAGACGGATACCCCCATCTTGATCATCCAAGACCCCACCCTGACCGTGGTTCCAACCCTGGTGAAAGATATGCTGACTTCTTTGCTGGATGGCGTGGTGGGAGGCGGGATCGCCTACCAGGTGATCAATGCCCGCCAGCAGATCAACGGGATGGAGCTCGACCAGGCAAAAATCCCCGCCTTGCTCGAAAAGTATTCAGCCTGGTATGCCGACTTACAGCGGGCTTTTTTCCATTCCCCCGAAAAAGCCGCCCTCGTCGTCAGCTCTCCGACCACCAGCAATGATTCCTTTCAAAATATGATGGGGTCGGTGATGGCCGGGCAGCTAATATTCTTCTCCTTCTTCACAGGCGCGTATGCGATGATGAACATCCTGCAAGAAGACGAGGAGGGCACCCTCAGCCGTCTCTTCACCACCCCCACCCAACGCACTGCCATCCTGGCTGGAAAATTCCTGTATGTTTTCCTGATCGTCCTGCTCCAGGGGCTGGTGCTGACCACCATTTCCCACTTCCTGTTCAGCATCGATTGGGGGCAGTTGGGTTCAGTCATCCTGAGTTTATTGGGGCAGATGGCTGCCGCGGTTGGCCTGGCAGCGCTCCTGGTTTCTTTCTTGAAATCGAGCAAGCAAGCTGGGATTGTCTTTGGAGGCGTGCTGACTGCCTTGGGCATGCTCAGCGGGCTGTTCACCACCAACATCGACATGCCCGCCTCCTTCAACGCCATGGCTAAATTCACCCCCCAGGGTTGGGCGCTCAAAGCCTGGGAGCTTTCCTTAGCCGGACAGCCCCCCAGCCAGCTTCTCCTGCCTTTCTTTGTCTTGGTGGGGATGGGTGTGGTGATGTTTGCCATCGGAGCAACGCTGTTCCGCAAACGCTATGCCTGATCGCTGCTCACAGGACCGAAACGAGACAAAATTGGATCGGATCCAATCCTGTCTATCCTGCATATCCTGTTTGACTATAAGAAGGTAATCTTATGCGAATTCTCGATATCGTCCTAAAAGATCTTTCCCAAATCTTCCGTGATAAACTCTCCCTGGTCTTCCTGGTGGGGATGCCCATTGCTTTCACCCTCTTCATGGGTTTCGCCTACAAGAGCGGTACCGAGCCAAAGGAGACCGACCCACGCCTCGTCCTGGGCTGGGTGAACCAGGACCCCGAAGACCCTATCGCACAGCAGCTTTACGACACCCTATCGAACTCCGACTCTCTCCGCCTGGTCGAGCTGAAGGTGGAGGATGTGGATGACTCCGTCCTTAAAGGAGACGCAGCGGCTGTATTGGTGGTCCCAGTGGATTTTAGTAATTCAGCCTGGAACAAAGCTGCGCAGCTTACCCTGGTTACCGGTCCGGGTTCAGCAACTGGCCAATCGGTATTCCAGCTCTTGCGACCGGTCGTTACCCGGCTGATGAGCTCCGTTGAGATCGGGCAGCTCAGCGCTGAGATGGTCGGAAAGCCCTCCGACACGGCTGAGAGGCAGGCTGGCTTCACAGCGGCCTCCCAGGCTTGGTCTGCAGCCGATTCTGCTGCCCTGGTGAAAGTAGAAATGGCGGTTGCAGAAGAAGTGCCCGCCTGGTATGGCGACAACCCCTACAACCAGGCTTCACCGGGCATCATCGTGATGTTTGTGATTTTTGGGCTGACCACTTCCGGACAAATCCTGGTCACAGAGCGCAAGTCACACACCCTGCAGCGCATGATGACCACCTCAATGCATTCCTGGCAGATCATCGCCGGGCACCTTCTGGCGATGTTCAGCGTGGTCTTGGTGCAGGAGCTCCTGCTGATCCTCTTCGGGCAGCTCGTCTTGGGTGTGGACTATGCCCGCCAGCCAATCGCTGTGCTGCTCGTGGCGGTAGCGCTCGGCCTGTGGATCGCCTCAATGGGATTGCTCATCGGCGTGCTGGTCAAAGATGACTCACAGGTGGTGGTCTTCTCGCTGATGGCCATGTTCATCTTTTCAGCCCTGGGAGGGGTATGGTTTGCGCTCGAAGCCACCAGCGGTGGTTTTAGTGCTATCAGCCGGCTGATGCCTTCTGCCTGGGCGATGAACGGATTTCAAAACATCCTCATCCGCGGGCAGGGACTGGAATCGGTTTGGATGCCCGTCGCCATCCTGCTGGCTTATGCGCTGGGTTTCTTCCTGCTGGCGGTCTGGCGCTTCAAAAAAAGTGAGACTTAAATATCACCGCTCAGCCGCGACGTAGGGGCGGGGTAACCCCGCCCCGACAATATTATCACTCTCCGCGTTAATCTTTCTTGAATTTTAAGGCGCAGCTCCGAACCTGACTTCCGCGCTCATCCCCAGCAGTAAGCCCGGTGGCGTTTCATCTAATTGGATCACCGTCTTATAAACCACATCCCCGCCCAGGGTATCTGCCAGGGGCGACAACTCGATCACCTTCCCTGTCGTGTTCAGGTCGAGGGCCTTGACATAAATTGTCGCTGCCTGCCCAATGCTCACATCCGACACATCCTTCTCGCTCAGGTCGGTCGTCTCCACGCGCAAATGACTCATGTCCGCCAGGATCAGTACAGGCTGCCCCGCGTTGACATATTCATTCGGCTGCACCTCTCGCGCAGCCACCACGCCGTCGAAAGGCGCTACCAGGGTGCCATCTGCCAGGGAAGCCTTTGCCAGGTCCAGGCTGGCACGCGCCACATCCAGCTGCGCCCGAGACTGCTCGAGCTGCATTTCCGCCGATTGGGCATTGGCAACATCCAGGAGCGCCTGCGCCTGGGTCACCTTTTCTGTTGCCATGGCCAGGTCCTTGGCAGCCGGCCCATCTTTCACGTCTGCGAACTCCCGTTCGGCTGCTGCCAGCTGCTCCCTGGCCAGCGCCAGAGCCGCGTCGGCTTCAGCTAAATCCTGCTCGCTGTTCTTGCCTTGATACCAATTGAGGGTGATCAGGGCTTTATCGCGCGCTTTTTGTGCGTCGGTCAGGTCGAGCAGCGCCTTGGCCCTTTCGGGGTCGTCGGCTGCCAGCCCACTGACGTTATCGTATGCTTCGCGGGCTTTCTCCAGGTCATCCACTTTGAGATCGTAAGCAGCTTTCGCACCGTCGATAGTGGTCTGGTTGGCGCGCGGGTAGTTCAGATTGGTGCGCACACGTTGAGCCTCATCCAGAGCCTTTCGGGCTGCAGCCACGCTGGACTGCGCTTCGGCAGCCGCAAGCGGGGCATTTTCTTGCAGGTCAGCCAGCGCATTCTGCGCCTGCTGCAGTGCCAGGCTGGCGGAGGCAATATTGGCTGTGTGCTGGGCTGGCAGGGTGGCAGCCGCCTGGTCATAGCTGGCCTGGGCCGCTGCCAGGTTTGCTTCCGCCTGCGCCACACCCGCTTTCAGCCTGGTGTCGTCCAGCGCAGCCAATTCCTGCCCAGCCTTGACGGCTTCGCCGAGTGTCACCGAGATCGTCTGCACCTTCCCAGGCGAACCGAAGGCCAGCCTGGCCTGCTGCGCCGAGACCACCGTGGCAGAAGCAGCCGTGGCACCACCGGATGATTGCTCTTGGGGCTGGCTGGCAGCACTGCCCTGGTCTAACATGAGGGTCGGCAGCGGGGTAGGCTTGCTGCCTATATTTCCGCTGCAGGCGGATAGAACCACAACCAACAAAACAAATAAAGTGATAACGAAACTTCTTCTCATTGGAACCTCATTCTAAAACAGGGTGTAAAGGCTCTAACCAATCCTTTGCATCTTAGAACCTCTGCGCCTTGCGTTAAGTTTTTTTTTCTAGGCAGCCGCCTCACCAGCATGATTCTCTACCACCACGCCATCCCGCAAAGTGATCGTACGCCGCGCATATTGGATGACGCGCGGGTCATGCGTGGCAAACACAAAGGTCACCCCCGTCTCCTGGTTGAGGCGCGTCATGGTCTCCATGACTGCTTTTCCATTCGGGGTATCCAGGTTCGCCGTCGGCTCATCCGCCAGGATGAGAGATGGTTTGGTAGCCAGGGAGCGCGCCACCGCCACGCGCTGCTGCTCACCACCGCTGAGCTGATCGGGGCGATGCTGGGCGCGATCCGCCAGTCCAACTGCCTCCAGCAGTTCCGAAACGCGCTGTTTGCGTTCGACAGCGCCTGTGCCGGTTAGCAGCAGCGGCATTTCCACGTTCTCATAGGCCGACAGGGTCGGGATGAGAGCGAAGAATTGAAAGATGAAGCCGATTGTGCCGCGGCGCATATCGGCGCGCTGGTTGCGGTTGAGAGTGCTGACATCTTTGCCGTTAATGAACACCTGCCCACTGGAGGGCTGGTCCAAACAGCCAATTAATTGTAAGAGCGTGGTCTTGCCCGAGCCTGAAGGCCCCACCAGGGCAGTAAACTCACCATTTTCGATCGATAAACTGACTCCCCGCAGCGCCTGCGTTTCCAATTGGCCTGTCTTATAAACACGGGTAACATTTTCAACACGAGTGACTTCCATTGTAATCTCCTTCGATTTCCAGACCCTGGGGTTTGCGATGTAAGGCGATGAAGTTCATCCCACATCGCTTAAAACCCCAGGGGTCTTAATGTTATACTTTTCCGCCGCGCAGTGCTTCGACGGGCTCCATATGAGACGCCAGCCAGGCCGGGTAGATGCCTGCCAGCAGGGTAACGATCAGCGCCAGCAGGCTTAAGTTGACACTGTCTTTGAGGGTCAGCACCGGGTAAATCCGGTCGCCAACCACAAAACCGGTGACTTTCATCTGCGCGATCGGGAAGCCAACCTGCCCCAGCCAGGTAGACAAGATGATGCCCAGGATCAAACCCATGAGAATGCCGCCCACAGCCAGCAGGGTCGATTCCGCCAGGAACATGCCCATAATACGGCGGCTGCGCATGCCGATGGCAGTCAGGATGCCAATCTCGCGCGTCCGCTCAAAGACCGACATGATCAGGGTGTTGACCACCACCGTGGCGGAAATGCCCAGCACGATCAAATAAAAGAAGACCATGTACGAATTGGCGAGCTGTTCCACCTGGAGCAGCAGCTCATTCATCTGTTTCCAGGTCAGGACCTTCAACTGCGAAGACTGCAGCGCAGGCGCCACCGCATCAATTTGATTCATATCCTTCAGCAGGATATAGATCGTGCTAGCATGGTTTTCTGCTCCGGTAATCGCCTGGGCTTTCGCCAGCGGCAGGAGAGCGTTGGCGCTGTCGAAAGCATATGTCTCCGTGGAGAAAATACCTCGCAGTGTAAAGGTTTGCTCCGACACCTCGCCATTGGCGGTATTGACCGACAGGCTGAATGGGTCGCCGACTTTCAATCCCAGCTTTTCTGCCAGCGCCTCGCCGAGTAAGACCCCCTCCCGGTCGTCGGCGGTTAAGAATTCTCCTTCGAGCATCCCATCTTTATAAGGAAGGCTGGCCTCGGAGGCAGGATCAAGGCCAATCACCCGCACACCGGTGGTTTCATCGCCTACTGCCACGATCCCGCTGGCATACAGGCGCGGGGAGGCTACCTGCACTGGTTCCAAAGCGGCAATCTGGTCAGCGATCTGCTGGGGATTTTCCACCAAATCTGCCCATTTCAAGCTGGTTTTCACTTCGTCATAAGAATTGGCGCGCACCTGGAGATGCCCGCTGATCAGGCGGATGGAAGTATCGATCGAAGCTTTCATTTCCCCTTGAATAAAAGCCGCCAGGAAGAGCAGCAGCATCAATGCCAACCCCACCGCCAAGGCTGAAAGGAAAGAGCGGCGGCGATTGCGCCCCAGGTCACGCCAGGCCATTCGAAAAATTTGGATCATTGCACACCTCACACAAAATGCAGCGCCCGGGCAGGGTCATGCCCGGCAGCTACTCGGGCAGGGAAGAGGGCGGCGAGGGCGGCGATACCTGCCATCAACAGGCCGCGCCCGATCACCTTCTCCATGCCCCAGCTCGGATAAACTTTCCCAGTGATCAAGGCGGTATAGCTGGTCATGCCGGAGAAGGCCGTGAAATCCAGGCCCACGGCCCGGAGCATGCCGTTAAATGCCAACCCCATCACGATCCCCGCCGCCACCCCCACCAGGCCAATTAGCGCGCCTTCGAGGATGAAGAGCAGCGAGATCTGTTTTGGCTTGAAGCCTATTGCTCCCAGCACACCGATCTCACGCGTGCGCTCGTAAACCGCCATCAACAGCAGGTTCAAGATGCCGATCGCGGCGATGATCATAATGACAATGCTGAATACGGTCATGGCAGTGCCCTTGGTGGTGAGGGCCTGGGCCAGCTCGGGATAACTTTCATCATACGATTTCATCTCGTAGTCGGGCAAACCCGTCTTAAGGCCGGTGATCACCGATTTTTCATCCCCAATCTGTTTGAGCACGATCGAAACCTCGGTGGACTGCCCGCTCAGGTTATACAAGTCCTGGGCTTCGGGCAGCGAGATATACACCATCTGTTTTTCGATATCGGGGATCCCCAGGTCAAAGACACCGACCACGGTCATGGTGCGGTTGCGCATCTGCTGGTGCACGGCGCGACCCGCCAAAGAAATGCGGTCGCCGACCTGCACGCCCATGGCATCTGCCAGCCCTTTGCCGATCAAGACCATATCGGCATCCTCTTCTTGCAGGAACCGCCCTGCCGCGATGTTCTGGGCAGCCAGGTTCGTTTGGGCTTCTTTATCCGGCTCGATGCCAAGGATACTCACCCCAAAAGCCCCCTCCGGGCTGGTTACCAGGCCGCCGGTAATGATGCGGCGCAAAGCGGCTTCCACGCGGGGGTCTGCCTCAGCAGCTTTCACAACGGCGCTGTCATCTGGCAGCGGGATCAGGGGCGTCTGGCCCGTCTCTGCCGCATACCCTGGGGCATGCACCTGGATGTTCCCCCCCAACACCTTGATGGCGTTCCCATAGATCGCCTGGTTAAACCCTGTCACCAATCCATCGTACATCATCATCATGGACAGGGTTAAGCCCATGGCAATAACGATGAGCAGTGTTCGGCGGCGGTGGCGCCAGACGTTGCGCCAGGCAAGACGTAAGTATAATTTCATTTTGCTTTCTCCTTCCTCATAAATTGTTAAAGCTATCCGTAAAAATTACCGGTCAAAAGCATCCACTAATCTTCACGAATTTTCCACGAATATTTATAATTGGTGAAGATTAGTGTGGATTAGTGGATTCTTTTTATGGAGGGGGAAACCACTCCGCAAGGGTTTCCCGATCCATGAGGTGCAAGGAGCCCCTAGAGGCCCCGAGAATGCGCTCTAGCGCGTCCGTATAAGCAGCCACTGCGTTTTCAATCCGTTGGAAGTCCTCTTCACAATGCTCACCAGACAAGAGTGGTTCCATAAACATATCACCCAGGCTCTTGATCAAGTTGATCAGCGCTTCAGCAATCGAATCAGGGTAGGAGGTGTTGAGCACGCCTTCCTGCACTCCTTGGCGGATGACTGTCGAGAGTAAAGGTGCAAACCGTTTCACAGTGGCAGCGAGCATTTTCTCGCGCACGATGGCATTTTCGTCTGCATACCAAACCTTCAATAGCGAGAGCAGGTAAGCCTTCTGACCCGACTTCCAGCGCCCGGTGGCAACAAAGAAACGCTCCAATTTATCGAGAGCCGGCGAGTGTGGGTCGTTCAGGATCGGCAGGATGAACTGCTCCGCTTCATCTGATAACCGCTCGATGAGCGCCTCCAGCAGCGCTTGTTTGGAATCAAAATAATGGTAGAAGGCGCCCTTGGAAATGTGCACCTCATCCAAAATATCCTGGATGGTCATCTGCTCGTAACCCTTGGTATACACCAGGCGCTGGGCTGCCTCGAGGATTTCGCGGCGTCTCTGCGAAGATTCTTTGACGATTCTGGACATAAACGGTAACCTTTGTTAAGACCGACCGTCGGTCGGTAACCTACAGGATTATACACCCCCTTTTTCAGGCTGTCAATGAAACCTCTTAAGATTCATGCTGATTGGGATATGGTCAGCTCATTTCCTGTACGAACCACCTCACGAATCAACAAATCTAAATCTGAAATCAATGTGCGATGGTTGGCAATCGCTGCTCGAATACAATACTGGTTGTTTAAAGTAGTATATGATGGAGCAGCCAGACCACTTTCGTGCAGCCGCGTAAGCAGTTCTTGATTTAAGTCGTTTAACGCGGAGTCACTCAGTCCGCCTGGGTTGTAACGAAAGCAAACAATATTTAATACGACTGGGGCTAATAATTCAAGCTTTGGCGTCTGATTTATTCGGTCTGCCAGGTATTTGGCCTGGTTTATATTCTGGTCAATCAAACGGCCAAACTTCAGGCTGCCATGTTCTTTTAGCATGAACCAAACTTTCAGAGCACGGAAACCGCGCGACAATTGCAAACCATAATCACTGAACCATAATGCACCTCCAGCTAGGCCGCGCTCAGAATGAGCCAGATAAGCTGGCGTTAATGAGAATGTGTTTCGATGATCCAGTTCACTGCGGATAAGAGCTGCACCCGCTTCAAAGGGGACATGTAACCACTTATGCAGGTCCATCGCTAATGAATCTGCGAACTGTAAGCCTGATACCAAACTCTGGTTTTTGGGCGCTAAAGCAACCAACGCCCCAATCGCACCATCGACATGGAACCACAAACCCTCGCTTCTACTTAATTCCGCTAAAGCTGGGAGGTCATCGATCGCTCCGGTATTAACGGTTCCAGCATTCCCAATAATGCAAAACGGCGTAAAACCTGCTTCCTTATCTGCTCGAATGGTATCTTTCAATATCTTGATATCGATCTGATAATCTTTATTGACCGGAATCCGACGATAAGATTGGTTTCCCAATCCAAGCAGCTCGACTGCTTTCTGCAAGCATGAATGCGTTTCAGTAGAACCATACAGCGTCAAGTGGGCAGATGATGCTTGCATCCCCTGGCTGCGGACGTCGAAACCTGCTTTGGCGTTTCGCGCTACGGCAATCCCAATAAAATTAGCCATTGACCCGCCGCTTACTAATATACCACTCGCATTAGCTGGAAACCCAACCATCTGAATCAGCCAATTGATCACCTGTCGTTCAACGTAATTGGCAATGTGGTTCCCACCGCCCAAATTGGGATTCATAATAGAGGCAAGGAAATCAGCCAATGCTCCCGTTATTGTGCCATTGCCCATATACCAGCTCCAAAACCGGGGATGGATATTTCCCATGGGATGAGGCAGGATTGTTTCTTTGAATACCTGGTACGTCGCCTCTGCGCCAACGGGTTCATCGGGTAATGGTTGGTTTAGATTAATTAAACAATCGTCCGGGATAGGCTTCCAAACTTCTCTCTGCCGGACAGATTGAATGTAATCAAACATATCATCAACCATTTGGTGTGCAAGTTTTCGTTGTGCTTGCCAATCTTGGGGATCCAGCGTCTCACTGATAGATACATTTAAGTCGTCCAAACCTTCTCCCATCCTTTCTTGATTTTTTCTAATGGCATTATTCGCATGTGATTAGTAGAGCCCATAAAAACCAGACTATTTATCCCTATTATATCTCCTTTAGTCAGGATAATTTGATATACCATATCCCAGCGGGAACAAGGGCCTCTTCTGCGCACTCTCCGGATAGGCCGGTCCGAGCGGGAGCTGCTCATTCGACTCTGGCCAGGCATAGGGCAGCTTGCCGGTGAAAGGCGTGTCACCGAACAGTCCGTCTGCCACCCCCGCCCCCTCCGTTCCTGGCAGCCAGGCGACCACCACCGCATCCGCCAGCTCCAAAGGTTCACCCAGAACCAACGGGCGCCCGGCAATCACCACCACGATCAGCTTGTCCACTCGCTCGCGCATCTTCGCCACCACCTGCTGGTCTTTCGCGGCGAGGCGCAGGTCGACTTGATCACCCTGACCCTCCGCATAAGGGATTTCGCCCACCACCACAATGCCCACCTCCGCCTTCAGCAGGCTCCCGTCGGCATTGGTTAGATCTTTAAAAACGCCGGTGCGATCGAACTCCACCTGGCTCCCCGCTGACACAGCATTCCGAATGCCCTCCAAAACCGTGCTGCCGGGGGTGATCTTCCCCGATTCCCCCTGCCAGGTGATGGTCCAGCCGCCGCACTGCTCGCCGATATTGTCCGCACTGGCTCCCGCCACCAGGATCAGCGGGGTATCCTTCGCCAGCGGCAGCGCCACGTTCTCGTTCTTGAGCAGCACCAGCGATTTCGCCACCGCCTGCCGGGCCAGGACGCGGTGCGCGTCCGAGCCGACCAAAGAAAGATACGCCGGGTCGGCATAGGGCTTTTCGAACAGGCCCAGCTTGAACTTGACGCGCAGGATGCGCCGCACGGCGTCATCGATGCGCTCATTGAGAGATATCGCCGTTTTCGACCGCCTGTTTCAGGGTGGTCAGGAAGCGTTCTGTAGTCCGTGGGCACCATGTTCATGTCGAGGCCGGCATTGATGGAGGTGACCACGGCGCGGTAGTAATCCCGGGGAGCTGGTCGATGCCGGCCCAATCGGAGACCACGAAGCCGGTAAAGCCCAGCTCGCCTTTGAGCACATCGGTCAGGAGGTATTTCTGGCCGTGCATCTTGACGCCGTTCCAGCTCGAGAAAGAGACCATCACGCTCTAGCGCCCGCTTCCAGGGCAGCCTGGTAGGGCGGCAGGGAATGCTCGCGCAAAGCCGCCTCATCCACCTGCATATCGCCCTGGTCGATCTGGTAATTCCCATTCGTCGAGGTGCCCCAGCCGTGCCGCCATCGCCGACGTAGTGCTTGGGCGTGCCAATGGCCGCCAGAGCGGGTCGCTCAAGCCTGCCCCGCTGCCGGTCTCCTGCATGCCCAAGATAGGCTGTCGCCAGCGAAGTGACCAGGGCGGTGTTTTCGCTGTAGCTTTCATAGGTGCGCCCCCAGCGGATATCCTGCACGACAGCGACGCACCGGTCCAAAATTCCACCGCACACCTGTAGCGACCATCTCTTCGGCTGTAGCCGCGCCCGATCTGCTCCATCAAATCAGGATCGTTCGCTGCCCCCAGGCCGATGTTGTGCGGAAAGATCGTCGCGCCGTTCAGGTTGTTGTGCCCGTGCACCGCGTCCACGCCATACAGCATGGGAATCCCCAGGCGGGTTGAGAGAGCGCTGGCTTGGAAGCCATCCACCATCTTCACCCAATTCCCTGCGTCATTCGGTTCCGGCGATCCACCGCCGCCGCTCAACACCGATCCAATGAAGTACTTGCCAGCGTCGTCAGCAGGCAGCGAGTTCTTTTCCACCTGTGCCATCTGCCCCAGCTTCTCTTCCAGGGTCATGCGGCTCAACAGGTCCTCCACCCTCGCGTCAACTGGCTGCGAAGGATCCTGGTACAGGGCTTTTTCAATCTCTTCTCCTGCCAGGCTGGGTGTTGGAGAAGGCTGAGGGCTTTCCACTTCCGGATTATCGGCTGGTGGCAAAACTTGGGGCGCTGCTTGCCCACAAGCCGTACCAACCAGGCATAATCCCAGGACCAGAATAAAGAATAAACGGTTCCACTTGACTGCTTTCATCATATCTCCTCAATACCCGTTGGGTTATCCGTCACAGGCGATTATACCTTGCCAAAAATAAACGGCTCATTGGGAGTTACCGTGGGTTTGTCCGTATTACCTTGCTGGAGCTGGCTGGGATCTGGTAAATAAAAGAAAACCCCGGGTTGTTTAACCCAGGGCTGTAAATTTCCAACAGGCTGCTTATGAAACCGGTGCTTCTCTTGCTCCCACCGGAGGTCTCGGCTCCAGCGGCGGGTCAGGGTTGACCACCAACCGCCGGTAGACAAATGTGACCACCCAGCCCATCAGGAGGGCGGCAAAGATGCCCGGCGCCCAGGCGCCGAACTGCCCCAGCAGGAAGCCCCCCACCGAAGGTGCGATCACCCGCGTGGTGCTCTCCACCGAAGCCGACAATCCCAGCGTGCCACCGATCTCTTCCGGGTAAACAGACTTGGTCAGTGCGCTGCTGAGAACCGTATTCAGCACCCCGCCTGATAATGAAAGCGGTAGGAGCAAGACCAGCAGCACCCACACACTGGGCGTGAACGCCCAACCCAGGAGCGCCAGCCCCATGATGATCGTCCCGCTGAAAATCAGCTTTGTATCCGCATAGCGCTTTGACAAGCGCCCCACCCCCACCCCCTGCACCAATACAGAGAGAAGCCCCACATAAGCCAGGATGAACCCGGTCTGCCTGGCATCTAACCCCAGGCGGTATTGGGAATACAGGGCAAAGACCGACTGGAAAACAGCAAAAGCCAGACCGTAAAAGAAGCGGATGTGCAGGAGTGGACCGACGCGCGGGCGGTTGAGGGCATTCCACAGCGCCTCCAGCGTGAAAGGTGGCTTTTGAACCTGGGCAGCCTGCCGCTGCGCGCGCACCTCAGCCGTCAGGGACTCAGGCAGGAAGAAAAATACAGAAATCAGGTTGATAGCAGCCAATCCCGCAGCAGCGAAAGCCGGCACACTATATCCATAGGTGCTGAGCAGGCCGCCCGTCGCAGGACCGAGGATAAAGCCCAGGCCAAAAGCCGCCCCGATCAACCCCAAGCCCTTCGCCCGGTTGGATGCATCGGTGACATCGGTGATATACGCCTGGGCAACGGTAATATTCCCACCCGTCAGCCCATCCAGAATGCGGCTGAAAAAGAGCACGAATAAAACTCCCAGGTTGGGAGAAATGCCGGTCAAGCCGGCTAGCGCCTTGCCCAGAGGTTCCGCCAGGCCAAGCAGCAAGAAGCCAACCAGCGTGCCGGCGATGCTGACCAACAAGACCGGCCTGCGCCCCACGCGGTCTGAAAGCCGCCCCAAGATGGGCGCGCCGATCAACTGCGCCGCGGCGTAGGAAGCCGCTAACAACCCCACGATGAAAGGGGTGGCACCGTACTCCTCCGCATAATACGGCAGCAGCGGCAGGATCAAGCCAAAACCAAGCAGGTCGATGAAGACGACCAGAAAGATTGAGAGCAGGTTGCTTTTTCGCATATAAACTCCTTGGATTCGTACGAACCAGGAGATTATATGCCTACATCGATATCATGTCAAGATATTGTATAATTACCGCATAGCTTAAGAAACCCAACCGGGTGAATGCCTTTAGGATGAAGAGCCGGATTCGTTCCCTAGACCGGTCAGCTTTTCCCAAACTCCAGGCCATACCAGCAGCACTATCAGGATCATGCAGGCAATGGGTGCCAGGGCGAAGAGGGAGAACCTTCCCAGCTGCTGGGCAGTCTCGAATGCCAGCGGAATACCCACTGCCAGCTCGACGACGGCTGCGACCAGCCCCGTCACGCGCATCCACTCTTTGGGCTTCAGCAGGATGCCTGCTGTGATCACCCCCAGGGCTATACAAGAGACAAAGTGCAAACGCTGGACCAGGACAAAGATCGGGGCGCCATGCGTGATGATGCGGCTGGTGCTGGAAACACCGTTCATAAAGCAGAAAATATAAGCCATGCCCGTCAGCAGTGCAAACAAAGTGGTTTTCCAGGGTATGCCTCCCACGCTGCGCATAAACAGAAAGTAGAGCAGCAGGTAGGGCCAAAACAGCGGGAAGTACACCGGAGGCAGGCCGGCAGCCATGTAGGGCACGTTGATAAACCACGAGCTCAGCAGCGCCAGGACCATCCCGATCACCGAGAGGGGAAAAGCCCAATTTTTACGGGTGAAGAAGCCATAAGCGCTCACGGCGAAGATCGCCCCGCCCAAAATGCCCAGGTCCGAAAGCGCCGGGTGGATATATTTCAACAAGATCTCGCATCCCGGCTCCGCCGAATTCGGCTGACATGCCGATGCGGTACCAGGCGAGGAACAAATAAATATGACCAAAGATTCCCATCAGCGCTGCGACCACTGCCAGGATGCCGCCTAACATATTTTTATTTTTCATGGTTTTCTCCTAATTATGGGGTAGTTTCTTCACCTGTGTGGCAAGAACAGCCGTTATAATAAGCCGTGTCGTTGTGGTCTGCCACATACACCACCGTTCCCGGCTCAATGTTCAGGCTGCAGTCCTTCAAGAACAGCGGTTGGTCCTGCCAGGCAAAAACCTGTACTTCGCAACCTACATACACCACCCCATTCCAGGTGTCGTTGCACAGCGGACCTTCCACAAGCTTATCCACGCGGATTTCCTTACCGCCGATCTCTATCCATGCCGGGGTTGGAGATGCCGCTGGGGAGGGTGCGCTCAGGCTGGCTTCAGAAAGCGGGTCCAGGTACTTAGGGGTGCCAGTGACCGGCGGGCAGACGGGTTCGTCTGCCTGGCAGGCGGCACAGCACAACATCAAGAGCAGTATTGGTATCAGCGTGGATTTTTTCATACAAGTGAAATATAGCGCAAACCAGCCAGGAAGTCTTTGCTAAAAGGCAAATAAGGATAATCAATATGGATCCCATCGGAAAGAATCCGCTCTTTGCTCACCTTACCCCTGCGGAGCGACAGATTTTGGTTGAACGCGCCCAAAGGCGCCGTTATGCTGCTGGCGATTTTATCGTCCTTTCGGATGAAGTCTGGCCTTATCTTTTTTTGATCCAATCTGGTAAAGTAACTGCAGTGAAGGAATCGTTTGAAGGCCGCAGCCTGGTGCTGACAACCATTGGCGCAGGGGAGGTGTTTTGGGGATTAGGATTTTTTATCGAAAACGCCCCCATGCCGGCTGGACTGCGAGCGGAACAAGATTGCGTGCTTCTGCTGTGGTCACGCCAGGTAATGCTCCCATTCTTGCTCAAAGATGGGCGGCTGGCGTGGGAGCTGGCTAAAATGATCGTCGGCAGGGTGCAGCTTGCCAGCGATATCGTCGAAAAATTGGCCTTTCAGTCTGTTTCTGGACGTTTGGCGCGCTTGCTGCTCGAACAATCTGACGCAGGCACAACAGAACGCGTCTCGCGTGACCTGACCCTGGACGAGATGGCCGCCCGGATAGGCTCGACGCGCGAGATGGTCTGCCGGTTCTTACACCGCTTTGCCAGCGATGGTCTGATCGATATTACCCGCACTGAATTCAGCCTGACCGACCGCCACCGGCTGGAAGAGCTGGCAAACAGCGTGAAAGGGTAAGCGCTTTACCCAGGGAACAGCGGCCTGGCCCAGGGCATGGCTGCCAGGGTCAAGAGGATCGCCAATCCGAAGAACAGCGCAGCTTGCTTGTGCCGGGTCCGATCATCCTTGGCTTTCTTGGGCAGCATATTCCCCAGGTGGGCAAAGACGACTGCCAGGATCATGATCAAGGGATGCTCAACGGCATACAACCGGTAAGCGCTGTTACCCATCACCTCCCCCATCGGCAGGTTGAGAAAAGCGGACAAGCCATAGCTGCTGGAAAAGAAGTACAGCAGGATCCCCAACAGGATCTGTATATCATAGGCAGACGTGAAAGCCACCCCCAACACGCGGTCTGTCTTTTCCCAGGCCCTCTGCCCGATCCAACCCCTTAGGGCGCGTCCCAGGACGATGATCCCCAAGACCACCACCACCCAGCGGAGGATATTGTGTAAAGCGAGCAAGATGTCATGCATGACTCATCTCCCTTTCTGAAAGAGGCGGTACGATTAAATCAATCCTATCAGAGGCGAAATGGGTTGTCAACGGACTGTCCGATGATAGTGCTTGGCTCGCATTGATAAAAATATTAAATTCAGTCCAGTCCGCCAGCTCCTGGCCGCCTACCAGGAGCTGGCGATGAGTATTCTGACATTCGATAACCTTCCGGCTAAGATTATGGTCGCAATGCCGAAGGTAAGTAAGTCCGATAAGCTATCTAAATCTTAACCGAATACGTGGATGAGATCCCGTAGCTATCCTTAACCATCAGGGTGATCAGGTGCGTGCCGAATGACAATACATTCAAGGGCAGTGAAGGGCCAATGCCCAGGCTGCCTTGCACATCACTCGACCAGGTCAGGGCATCGTCGGGCAGTGTGCCATCTTCCATATCCGTGCCGATGCCTTCCAGCACCACCAGTGACCCGGGCAGGAAGCTACTGCCGTTTTCTGGACTGAGGACCAGCGCCTGGGGAGGCTGGTTCGGGATGGTGATGGCCTGGTCTGTTTCATCAAAACCGGTATTCACGCCGTCGGTTGCCACCACGCGGAAGCGTGTATCGCTGCCACCAGCCATCTCGTCCGTGTTGATCTGCCGAGAGGTGCCGGTCAGGTCTGTATCGAATAGAATCCATGTGGCGCCTCCATTATTGCTGTAGAAAATCGAGTAAGTGAGCAAGTCGCCATCTTCATCTGTACCCTCCCAGGTTAACGCGTGGCTGCTTTTTGGCAGCCAGGTCTCCTGTTCCAGCGGGCTGGTGATCTTCACTTGGGGAGGAGCAGCGCTCACCGGCCGAGAATCGATCACTTCGCCCAGGTGTGTCAACACGATCTGGGTTGTCCCATCCACCCAGGGCATAATGAAAGAAACATCTTCCTTTTTCGTCGGCTCAGGCGGGAAAGGTGGGGGAGAATCGGGGTCGGAGGGTCCAGCATGAGCATCGTACTCACTCTCGAAGGTGACGGTGAAAGTCATACTGGCGAGGATTTGATTGGCCTGGTCATGCAGCTCGACAACATAGTCACCCTGCGGCAGCGCATACGCCACCCCGCCCGGAAGGCGATACAGGCTGCCTAAATTGCCCTGCGTTGGCGGATTATATAATGGATTGTTAATTGAAGCATTCACCTGTAAAGATTCAGTAGCAAATTCTTGGGTGAACACGAGGGGCATCGGCGCGCTTTGAATGGGTTTAAACGGCGGGGGGGTCAGCTTACCAAACATCTTTGTCCAGGTGAAGGGAGCAATCCAACCTTGCTTCGAACCACCGGATGGACAGTAGCTCATCAGGTCGTGGGTTGTCGCCGGATCATAAATCTTACCGGTGATTGGGTTGAAGCCAAACTCCTGGATGCTGGAATTGCCATACGGGAAGTCGGAGTTGCCATCGTTGGAACCGCAGGCATCCACGGTGTTGGTGTGGTACAAGTTATAGTCATGGACCAATTCATGCCCAAAGATAAACGCTCCCGAGCCGGGGTTGTCGGTGCTCGATCCGGCAGCATCACTACCGATGCCCACCACGCCCAGCCCGCCCGCATGTGGGTAAATGGGCATATCTGCATGCCCTCCGCTGTAACCAGCGCTGGGAGCCCAACCATACACATGCCTGGCGCCAGTGAAAGCCCCGGAGAACCAGAAGGAAAACACATTTTCAAGCGTCCACCAGGAGTTCAAAGACTTGATCAGGTTGTGTTGGTTATCGCCGCTGCCGAGTGACTGGGTAAAGTCCAGGTATCCGCTGCGTACCGTATAATTCACCCCGTTGTTGCGGATGGGGAGCACCTGTTCGAACCAATCCACTGCGCCCCCATTCACCGCCCAACCGCCGGCATACTGCGTTCCGCTGTAACCGGAAGGGTGGTAGCGCAGCCGTTCCCCGACGATATTCAGTGACCGCCGCGGGGTAAAGTTTAAAGTAAGATAACCGACCGCCGGAAAGCGGTTGTTCCCTTCGTTGGATTCGGCCAACAAGTTATTCGGATCGACCACTGCATAAAAATCAACTGCGACCGTACTGCTGAAATTCACATTGAAATAAACATTGGCGCTGTCCGTTGTACCCTGGTTGATGGAAGTCGTGGCTTTACCCGTCGAATCAGCCTGGTACCAGACGTTGTTGGCACGCAGGTACAGGCGCACCGGAACGTTGCTCACCGAGCCGCTGCCAACCTTGAGATAAATTCGCGCTGCGGCGTCTTTCTTGGTCACCAGCGGCACAGAATTATCTGTACAGGAGGTCAAACCCAGGCTGGGATTGAAACATTGGATCCCTTCGGTGATCTCGATGCCGTGGATCGAATAATCGACAGAAAGTAAGCCAAGCGGTATCTGCACCGATGGGTAAATATAAGACATCAATGGCACGACCGGGGTCGGTGTGGGTGGTGGGCCTACGGTCGGTTTAGCCGTTGGTATGGGCGTCCAGGTTGGCAAGGGGGTGCGGGTGGGCGCCAGCTTGTTGGGGGAGAAGGTAAAATCGTCGATCGATTCAGTTTGCAGGGATTGACCATAATCAATGCTTATGGATGAAATCCGCTGGTCAGGATCGGAAAAGCCGACGAAAAGCGTATGGTCAATGGGGATCTCAGCATAAAACGCCTCACAGATGATCGCCCCATCTGCATCGAGAGCAGTTACCAGTGCAGTGGTCGGCGCGGCCGCCGTGTCATTCCCCAACCAAAAACCGACATGCGTCTTGGCAGTTTCGAACGTAATCAGCATCGGGAGCGCGCTGTTGGTTGTATCATTGATGGCAACATTTGGTTTTGAATGTGGCAGGCTAGGACCGTCCCCGTTAATTCGAGCAAGATTCGTCCGAGCATTCTCAAATACAACGCCCTGGCTGAGCCGGTAATTGTTGCCGATCACCGTTTTATTGGCCAATTCCTCGAAAGTGATGGTGGTTGGAGAGGGGATCTGCTTGGGATCTGTGATCTCAACACATGGCTGTTGTGCACGGACAGAGAACACTTCTTGTTTTTGAAAAAAAACAGCCTGGAATACCCAGGCTAACGCGAATACGGTTAATAGAACCAGCAGGAATGCTTGTAACGACATTTTCTTGGACCCGTTCATGAGTTTCCTCCAGGCATAAGAAGGCGTTATGGATTTAGAATTAATATGACATTAATGATAAATTATATACTATTTATCCAGGAATGGCCACCCTTTATAGATTTATCATCACCCATTTCTGTACCATTTACCCCCATCAGGCGACTTAGGTATAAACCACGCTGTTTACCTCGATCGCCCTACCACAGAGCCAAGTTGTGGATCAGCAGCGGCTCCACCATTTTCTCCGAGGCATGCTCCCATAAGGATGTCGAGCCCTGGAGGTCGGTGAAGAGAAATCACCGTGCCGGTGGGTTTTCCATTCTTATACTATGATAATTTTATGGAAAGCTCTTTGTCCTAAAGGTATAATCAGCAGGTGGAATAAATTTGCGTCATCTCTCAAAGTTAATCCATTATCGTGGATCACAAACTTTTACCCCAAAAAAAATCCGTGTGATCCGTGTTTATCCGTGAGCTAAATTCCTAAAGAGGTTCTATGTTCGAACTACCCGACTCCGATATCCTGCCCTCTCTCTCGAGCACTCCTTTTGGACCTGGTCAGCCCAGGGTAAGGTCGCGCCCATTCCGGTGAAAAGCGCCAAGGGCGTCTACTTCTGGGATGTTTCAGGCAAGCGCTACCTGGACTTCAACTCCATGACCATGTGTGTCAACATCGGCCACGGCGACGAGCGCGTCATCGAGGCCATCGTCGCCCAGGCGCGAGCGCTGCCCTATGCCGGTCCCCCCATGACCACCAAGCCGCGCGCCCTGCTGGGGGCGCTCCTCAGCGAGATCACGCCCGGCGACCTGGATCACTTCCTATACACCCTGGGCGGTGCGGACGCCAACGAGAATGCCGTCAAGCTGGCGCAGGCCTACACCGGCAAGCACAAAGTTCTGGCGCGCTACCGCTCTTACCACGGCGCCACCGCTGGCGCCATGGCCCTCACCGGCGACCCGCGCCGCCTGGCCTGGGAACCGAACCTGATGGGCGGGGTGGTGCATTTCCTCGACCCCTACCGCTACCGCTCCACCTTCCACCGCACAAACCCGGAACTCTCCGAAGCCGAGTTCACCCAGGACTACCTCAACCACCTGGAGGAGATCATCCAATACGAAGGTCCGCAGACCATCGCAGCCATCCTGATGGAATCGGTCACCGGCACCAACGGCGTGATCATCCCGCCAGAGGGCTACCTGCAAGGCGTGCGGCAGCTCTGCGACCGCTACGGCATCCTGATGATTTCAGACGAGGTGATGAGCGGGTTCGGGCGCACGGGTGCCTGGTTCGCCGTCGACCATTGGGGCGTCATCCCCGACCTGATGACCATGGCGAAGGGTCTCACCTCCGCCTACGCTCCCCTGGGAGCAGTAGCCATGCGGCCCGAGATCGCCGAATTCTTCAAAGATAAGGTATTCCAGTCCGGCTTGACTTACAACGCCCACCCCATCTCGCTGGCAGCCGCCATCGCCAACATCCAGGTGATGCAGGAAGACGGCCTGGTGGAGCACGCCCGCCAGATGGGTGCGGTGCTGCACCGCAAGCTGGTCGACCTGGGCGAGCAGCACCCCTCCGTCGGCGAGGTGCGCTCGATTGGCCTGTTCGGCATCCTCGAGCTGGTCAAGGACCGCCGCACCAAGGAGCCTATGGCACCTTTCGACGGATCCAGCCCGGAGATGGTCGCCTTCCGAAAATATATGCTCGACCACGGCGTATATCTCTACACCCACTGGCACACGGTTCTGATCATCCCGCCTTTGATCATCACCGAAGAACAGCTCGAGGAGGGGTTTAAAGTGCTGGACGAGGCGTTGAAAATTACAGATGGGGTTGTGAGGTAGAAAAATCAGCTATAATAACGGAAAGTTCAAGTGCTAAAGGGAAAAGAACGTGTCCAAACCAATGATAAACATACCCCACGATCGACTCGCTGATTTTTGCCAACGCAATCACATTCAGAAATTGTCACTGTTCGGTTCGGTTCTCCATGAATATTTCAGACCTGACAGCGATATCGACGTCTTAGTAGAATTCAAACCTGGTCATATCCCTGGATTGGCACTAATCCGCATGCAGGATGAGCTTTCAGGGATCTTTGGTGGTCGCGAGGTTGATCTTGTTACCCCAAAATTCTTAAATCATCGTATCCGTCAAAGGGTAGAAGCTGAAGCACAGGTACAGTATGACCAGGGATGATTGGGTTTACGTCGGTCATATGCTGGACATGAGCAAGAAAGCGCTCGAACTTTCAGCCGGGGTTCAAAAATCTTCATATGACCAAGATGAAAAGCTTCGCCTGGCACTTACTCATCTCGTACAAGTAATTGGAGAAGCTGCCAGGCTTGTATCCGAGGAGTTCCAAGAAAAACATCCACAAATTCCTTGGCGGGAGATCATTGGGATGCGGCATCGGATTGTCCATGATTATTTGAATGTTGACGAAGACGTGGTGTGGGAGGTCATTCAGCAAGATCTACCCCCCTTATTGAAGGTTTTGGGAAATATAATGCCTGATATACCTGCGAACTAAGCTCTCCAACAAGTTCTGAAAAAACCGATCAGGCGAAGAGATAGAACAAGCCCCGCCTCGGCGGACGAACCACAGGAAGTGGGGCAGTTGTCCCTATTCATGGATTATACACACATCGGTTTTCGAGGTGCAATACCCTTCATACGGTGATAAGAACTCCTCTTCGAGGCCAAATACCCTATGCTTGGCTTGACGCAGACTCCTATTGATGTATAATTTATACATGTAGATCCCATGTAATAAACCTACATAAGGAGAATGCAATGTACCGCCTTCAAATTCTCTTGAACCCTGAACAACAACAGGCGCTGAAAAAAATATCCAGAGAGGAAAAACGGAGCATATCCGATCTCATTCGAGATATGGTTGACCAGCAGCTTGCTGAGCGGAAAAAGTTGGAGCTGACTGCGGCAGCAAAGGCTCTTCTGAGTGATTACCAAAACGATCCTGAACTCACCTCTTTCTCGATCATAGATGGGGATGAGTTCCATGCGTAAAGGAGAGATTTGGCTGATCAATCTAGATCCAACGATCGGGGCAGAAATACGTAAAACACGCCCTGCGGTGATCGTCAGCGAGGATGCCATCGGGATTCTACCGTTGCGTGTAATTGTCCCATTGACGGATTGGAAAGCACGTTATCAAGAGGCTCCATGGATGGTGTTGATCAATCCTGATCAAAACAACGGACTCGACAATCCCTCTGCAGCGGATGCCCTACAAATCCGTCCTGTTGCTCACGAAAGGTTTGTCCACCACATTGGTACTTTACAGACTGCCCAGGTGAAAGAGATTTTAAAAGCAATTCTGGTTGTGATCGGAGTCTGAAAAAATCCCCTGCCCATCACGTGAATTAAAGGAGCCTACCATGCCAGATACCCCTCTCAGACCCGCCTACTGCATCCAAACCCAGCGCACCGTCATCCGCTGCTGGAACCCCGAAGATGCTGCCCTGCTGAACCAGGCTATCAAAGAAAGCCAGGAACACCTCCTCCCCTGGATGCCCTGGGTGAAAGAACAGATCCCCAGCCTGGAGGAACGCACCTGTTGGCTGAGGCGCTGGCGGGGAAGGTTTGACCTGGACGAAGATTATGTGTTCGGCATCTTCAACCCCGAGCAGACGCGTGTCTTGGGTGGGACTGGGCTGCACACGCGCCTGGGCAAGGATGCCCTGGAGATCGGCTACTGGATCCACAAGGATTTCATCAACCAGGGTTACGCCACCGAAGTATCTGCTGCCCTGACCAAAGTAGCCTTCGAGATCATGCTCGTGAACCGCGTCGAAATCCACTGCGATCCCCAGAATGTGCGCAGCGCTGCCGTGCCGCGCAAGCTGGGCTACACCCTCGAAGCCGTACTGAAGCAGCGTCTCGAGCTCGAAGATGGCACCTGGCGCGATACGATGGTCTGGACGCTGCTCGCCTCCCAATACCCCTCCAGCCCATCGGCTGCGGCCAAGATCGCTGCTCGGGATGTCGTTGGAAAAACAATTCTATAAAATGAATATACCAAGCCACCTGAGAGTTTCAGTAGATTGGACGCTGACGAGCGCAGATGAACGCTGACAAATCAAATTGGACTCGCTGATAGCTGACCTCCCTCCCGAATACCTGACCCGCATGCAAGCCCTGCTTGGCGGCGAATTCGCGCAGTTTTTGGATATCTATACGCAACCCGCCGTCTCAGGCTTGCGTATCAACACGCTCAAGGTCTCTGTCGATGAATTTATCCAATTCACCCCTTTCCCGCTCGAAGCCCTGCCCTGGACAAAGGAGGGCTTCCGCCTGCTGCCCACTGATCCGCCTTTCCAGCCCGGAAAGCACCCCTACCATGCCGCCGGCCTGTACTATCTCCAGGACCCTTCCGCCATGGCAGTCGCGGCCCTACTCGATCCCCAGCCGGGAGAAAAAGTGCTCGACCTCTCTGCTGCCCCAGGTGGGAAATCGACCCACATCGCCAGCCGCATGGGCAACCAGGGCCTCCTGGTGGCCAACGAGATGCATCCCAGGCGCGCCTGGGACCTGGCAGAGAACCTGGAGCGCTGGGGGGCGCGCCAGGCGGTTATCCTCAACGAAGAGCCTCAGCGCCTGGCAGACCATTTCGGCGCCTTCTTCGACCGTGTGCTTGTCGATGCGCCCTGTTCGGGCGAAGGGATGTTCCGCAAGAGCCAGCCCGCTCGCTCTGCCTGGTCGCCCGCCTTGGTGCAGAGCTGCGCCCTGCGCCAGAACCATATCCTCGCCCAGGCCGCCCGCCTGGTACGCCCGGGTGGGATCCTGGCTTATGCCACCTGCACTTTTTCGACGGAAGAAAATGAAGGTGTGATTGACCGTTTTTTAGAAAGCCGAGCAGCCGGCAGCTCGCCATGCTTTGAGAGGCTGCAGCTCGTGCGCTTGTGGCCCCACCGGGGTGCCCCGGAAGGTCACTGCGTAGCAATCATGAAGCGCATCGACGACGGCCCTCCGGCAGTCTTCAAGCCCTTCCAGGCGAAGCTTCCACCCGCCGCGCGGGACATTTTCCAGCGCTTCTGTGCCGAAAACCTGTCAGCTTCACTGGCAGAAGCACTCCCACCAGAAATCCACCTGGAAGGCACCTACTTTTATGCCCGCCCCCGGTTGTTGCCCTCCCTGGGAAGCTTACGGACCATCCATCCCGGTTGGTGGGTGGGCGAGTTAAAAGCCGGGCGCTGCGAGCCTGCACAAGCCCTTGCCATGGCGATGTCGCCCAAAGAGGCGAAGCGGCAGATACGTCTGTGCCTGGATGGGCCTGACCTGCCAGCTTACCTGCACGGTGAAAGTAGCAGAATCCCCGGAGAAAGCGGCTGGGTGCTGGTAACGATCGAGGTAGATAGCTTAAAGAAAGCTTTCCCCGTGGGATGGGGAAAGCGAACCGGTGATGTGCTCAAGAACCATTATCCGCGCGGCCTGCGTTGGAAGTGATTAACCGTACGGTCCCGGGCGATAGCGTTCTTCAACCGCATCGTAAGGGCTTTTCGGCGGGCCGAAGCTGCGGTACAAGAGAGCATAGACCAATGAAGCGATTCCAACTCCCAGGAAAGCAAAAGCGAGAAATAGCAGCAAGTCGATATAATACAGCGGCATCCCAGGCAGCCAGCGGATCAACACATTAAAGTCAAAGAAGAACTGGTTAAGCTGGACTGAAGGCAAGATGATGCGAGTGTACATATTCTGCGGGATGAAATTTACACCCGTGGAGATATAGGTATTATTGATGAAAGTTTGGAATGCGGGTTTAAACATGACCTGGCGGGTGATCAGCCAGGCAGCCGCATAAGCCATCACTGGCAGGAGTGCCAGCCAGATGCAGCCAATCCCGCGCCAGATCGGATGGATTTTCCAGGGACGATCTTCTTTCTTAATCTTGGTTCTGTAATTGCTCATCTTATCGCTCCTAAAACAGCCTTCATCCTGGAGGTAGGCTCAGCGCGCCTGAGTATTCACTCCAGCTGTGCTCAACCGTGAGGCTTTTTCAATCGCTGAGACAATCTTGTAATACCCGGTGCAGCGGCACAAATTCCCCGTGATCGCCTGCTTGATCTGCTCGCTGTCGGGATGGTCTTTTTCTTCCAGGAGCACCGCTGCAGACATCAAGAAGCCTGGCGTGCAGTACCCGCACTGGACTGCGCCTTCATCCACAAACGCCTGCTGGACCGGGTGGAGCTGCCCAGCGTGGGCTAATCCCTCCACCGTGACGATCTCTGCACCGTGCGCCCGAGGGGCGGGCACCAGGCAGCTCATCACTGCCATCCCATCCAGGATCACCGTGCAAGCCCCGCACTCACCCTCCGCACAGCCCTCCTTGGTGCCGGTTAAGCCGGCATCTTCGCGCAGCAGAGCCAGGAGGGTCTTTTGGTGGGCATTCAGAAATGAATATTCCTTCCCATTGATCCGGGTGACGATCGGGGTTTGGCCACTCCCATTGCCAGACTCCCATACCGTTTGTTCCAGCCTGACCGCCCCTTTGCGCTGGCGCTTGCGCAGCAGTACCGGTTGGTCCGGGAACCCTGTCCGTTCTTTCCCCTGTGCCAGGGAGCGCAGCCCGCGCAGCACCGCCACGCGCACCATCTCTGACCGGTAGGCGGCGGAGCCGCGCACATCGTCAATCGGCCGCGCCGCTGCTTGCGCCAGGCGTGCCGCCTGGTCGATGGTACCCTCATCCAGCGCCTTCCCCACTAAGAATTCTTCCGCCCGAGCGGCATGGATGATGGTCGGCGCCACCGCCCCCAGGGTGATGGCTGCCTTGCTGACCTTCCCATCTTCAATCCGCAGCACCACGGCCGCGTTGACGATCGAGATCGCCTGGGCGCGCCGCAAGCCGATCTTGACAAACACGCCGCATTCCGAAGCTTTCATGGCTGGCACCAGGATATCTACCAGCATCTCATCCGGGCGCATCACGGTCTTGCGCACGCCGGTATAGAACTCGCCCAAAGGGACGACTCGCCTTCCATTCACCGAGCGCAGCACCAGGCTGGCTCCCAGGGCAATCAAGGGGGTAATGGTGTCGTTCGCCGGCGAAGCCGTGATCAGGTTCCCAGCCACGGTGCCCCGGTTGCGGATTTGGGGGGCACCCACCTCCCAGGCTGCCTGCGCCAGTGGGAAAGCCCATTCCACCACCTCCTTGGAGGCCACGCAGTCGTTGTGCGTTGCCAGCGGCGGGATATGGATCAATCCCGTGCCATCCTGGTACACCTGGCTTAAACCCGGGATGCGGGTGATATCCACCAAAGTATCGATACCAGAGCGCACCCCACGCTCCAGCTCCAGGATCAAATCTGTGGCTCCCGCCACAATGCGGGCAGCACTGCCCTGGCTGGAAAGCACCTGTAGAGCTTCATCGATTGTGACTGCGTTGAGGTAATTTTTCCACATTGCTGTTATTCTTCTTTACCAACGGATCTCAGAGCTATATCCAGAATTTCGGATAGCTTAACAGAATGATACATCATAAGACAATGCGTTGCAAGGTTCGAGCCCAGAACAGGTAATAAGCCCGTTCATCATCAATCGTGGAGCGATAATAATATAATTAGACAATTCATATCTTGACAGTCTAGATTATTTGTTCTAAAATTTAGGCCAAACTGTTAGTTTGTCCATTCGATCAAATAAGGAGAAATTATGAAAGAAGTAGAATCGAAAATTGGCATGACCCCTTCTCAGTTCATCACCAACCAGATTGCAGGACTGCCTGACTGGCGCGGTAAACTTTTAGCCAGGCTGCGCGAAGTGGTCCACGAAGCCGCCCCTGATATCGTCGAAGAATGGAAGTGGGAAACCGCAGTTTGGTCTCAAAAGGGAAATGTCGTGGCTGCCGGGGTTTTCAAGGACCATGTGAAGTTAAACTTCTTCAAAGGTGCCTCCCTGGAGGATCCATACGGTCTATTCAACGCAGGCTTGGAAGCGAAGGCTTCACGCGCCATTGATCTTTTTGAAGGGGACGAGATTGACGAATCCGCTTTGAAGGACCTCATTCGATCCGCCGTGGCGTACAATCTGTCTGGCGGCAAAAAGAAGGAACAAACAGAGGAAAGTATCTTATGATAACGGAACCAAAATTAGAACAACGTAAGGAACAGGTTTATGCAGCCATTCGCACGGCAGTGCCCATTCCATTCGTAAAATACTTGCCCCCTTTATGGGATGAAGTTCTCGTCTGGTTGAAGGGTAAGGGTATCCCCATCACCGCCTCTGGCCCATCGATCATTCGTTACCTCACCACAGATATGTCCAGAAACCTGGATATTGACGTTGGCTTTACGATTGATAAAGCCCTGCCTGGGGATGACCGTGTCACTGTAGATGTTCTACCTGCAGGTCAGTATGCCACCCTCTTATACACTGGACCCTATAAAGGAAAAGGAATCTACAAAGCAACGGTCGCGCTAATCGAATGGGCAAACGAAAATCACATCGTTTGGAGTACATCCATTAAGAATGACATCGAGTGGTGGAATGGGAGGGTCGAGTTTTATTTGTCCGATCCGGATTTAGAAAAAGATCCCAAGAAATACCAGACCGAGCTTGCCTTTCTGGTTAAATAGGCGCTCTGTTTTTCCTGCTTTCAGCCCTTTCTATGTGCTTCTTTTCTTTCCGTGTAATCCGTGTTGATCCGTGAGCGATTAAATTTTTAGATTCTTCTCCACCCAGCGCACGAAGAGCGCCAATCCCAGGGTCATCGTCAAATAAAGCATGGCTGCGATGCTGTACGTACCAAAGAAATTAAAGGTCGAAGCCGCATACACCTTGCCCAATTGGGTGATATCCTGCACCCCCAACACCGACACCAACGCTGAATCCTTCAGCATGGCGATAAACTCATTACCCAGGGCGGGCAGGACATTGCGCACTGCCTGCGGGAGTAGGATGAAGCGCATCGTCTGCCAATAGGTGGCCCCTTCCGTTTGCGCTGCTTCAGTCTGCTGCTTTTCGATCGAATTCGATCCCGGCCCGGAAAATTTCCGAGATGAATGCCCCATAACCGATCGACAGCGCCAGCACAGCCCGGGCGGTGAAGTCCACCTGGCGGATATTGAGCGCATCGATCAAGCCTGCCGAGATCAGGGGGCCTCCCATCCAGTTCAACAGCGCCACCAATGCAGGCGCTCCGACGAAGGAGATGTAATAGAGCAGCACCAGCATCGGGACGCCGCGCAGGATTTCCACAAAGAATGAGGAGATCTCCTGCAGGGCGCGGCTGTGCGAAACTCGCATCAAGCACCAGGCCAGCCCGGTAAAGAGCGCCAGGGTGTAGGCGACGAGTGACACATAGATTGTCGTCGTTACGCCTTTGCTGACCGCCGCGAAGATGATCCGGTAGTTCTCATTGTTGGCAATCACCCAAAAGGCCATTATCCCCAACAGGAGGGCTGCCAGCAGCCAATAGGGCAGCCTGGACAAACGGTCTGTGGCAGGGATGAGATGCGAGCGCGACGGCGGCACGCCACCTGGACTGGTTTGCATTACACTCATATCTGCCTCCAAAACAACAAATTCTTTGATTGAGGAACTTTCGACTAAATAGAACTCCCGGCAGGTTGTGCGCCTGCCGGGTTTGTTTTTGTTCTTACTGGGTTGGATCGTACAAGTAGAACCAGCGTGTGTTCAGGTGGTCGAGGAAGCCATCCTCCTTCATCGTCTGGATGACTGCGTTGAATTGCCCCACCAGGGGGGAGCCCTGCCTGAATATAAAGCCGAACTCTTCGGTCCCAAGCGGGTCACCCACGATCTTCAGCTGGTCGGGGTTCGCCCCGATGTACCCCTTGCTCGAAGCAGCATCCATCAGCACCATGTCCACATCCCCGCCGATCAGCGCCTGCACTGCCGCTCCGAAGTTCTCGAACAGCTTGATACGCGGGTTGGCCTCGTCCCCATCCAGCACCTCGTACACCGCCGTGTAGAAGTTCGTCGTGCCAGCCTGCGAGCCGATCAGCAGGTTCGGGTCTGCCGAAAACTCCGCCGGCGTGCTGAAGCGCTCTTCGTCCGCCCGCACCAGCATGTACTGCTGCGACACCATGTACGGGTCCGAGAAGTCCACCTGCCCCTTGCGCTCGTCGGTGATCGTGATCCCGTCCATGCCCACATCGAACTGCCCCTCCTGCACCGCCGCGATCATCGTATCCCAGGAGGTCACCTGCCAGTCCACCGTGCAGTTCAGCCGCCGGCAGATCTCGTTCACTGCATCGTACTCCCAGCCCACCGCCTGACCCGTCTTGGGGTCCACGAAGTTCAGCGGGGTGTAATCATTGCCGGTTACCGCCACCACCGCCAGCCCTCTCAGGTCGGGAAGTTTGTCGTAGATATCTTCCGCATTGGGATCGGTCAGGAAGAACCAGCGGTTGTTCAGGTAATCCAGGTAGCCATCGGCTTTCATCTGGGCGATGGCGGCGTTGAATTGCCCCACCAGGGGGGAACCCTGCTGGAAGATAAAGCCGAATTCCTCGGTCCCCAGCGGGTCACCCACGATCTTCAGCTTGTCGGGGTTCGCCCCGATGTACCCCTTGCTCGAAGCGGCATCCATCAGCACCATGTCCACATCCCCGCCGATCAGCGCCTGCACTGCCGCTCCGAAGTTCTCGAACAGCTTGATACGCGGGTTGGCCTCGTCCCCATCCAGCACCTCGTACACCGCCGTGTAGAAGTTCGTCGTGCCAGCCTGCGAGCCGATCAGCAGGTTCGGGTCTACCGAAAACTCCGCCGGCGTGCTGAAGCGCTCTTCGTCCGCCCGCACCAGCATGTACTGCTGCGACACCATGTACGGGTCCGAGAAGTCCACCTGCCCCTTGCGCTCGTCGGTGATCGTGATCCCGTCCATGCCCACATCGAACTGCCCCTCCTGCACCGCCGCAATCATCGTATCCCAGGAGGTCACCTGCCAGTCCACCGTGCAGTTCAGCCGCCGGCAGATCTCGTTCACCGCATCGTACTCCCAGCCCACCGCCTGACCCGTCTTGGGGTCCACGAAGTTCAGCGGGGTGAAATCGTTGCCGGTTACCGCCACCACCGCCAGCCCTCCCAGGTCGGGCAGGCGCAGCGTATTGGCTACACCAGCCTCTTCAACAGCAGCTGGCGTGGGAGCTTCGCTCGGCTCCACAGCTTCTTCCGGCGCCGGGTAAGCGGTCGGTTCTCCCACCACCTCTTCTGGTGCCGGGTAAGCCGTCGGTTCTAGCACTGCTGCTTCTGGTCCGGGGTAAGCCGTCGGTTCCGCGGCGGTCGTCGCCTCGGGCGCAGGCGCCTCAGTCGCTTTTGGGGAGCATGCCCCCAGCACCAGGCTGAACAAGATCAATACATAGAATATTTTTTTGGTCATCTCTTTCTTCTCCTTATCTGCTCGGCAGAATCAAACCATCTGCCAACGATTTGGCAGTATAACATAGAAAAATAGGCCTCACAAGTTCGTTTGTAAGACCCCAGGGGTCTGGGAGACCCCTGGGGTCTTAGCTCGGACCCGCGCCGAAGAAATGCTTCCCTTTGTTCAGCATGACAAAACAGGTGTCACCCTGATGTGCGACAGTTGACCAGAACCTTCCGAGACGTTACGCTCCTTCTGGCATGGGAATCCCCAGCAAGGTATAAGAGTCAATCGCCTGCTTCCAGCCCAATCCTTCCAATGCTTGCATCATTTTCATATTCGCTTCGATATTGGGATATGCATCGATTCCAAAATAGGAATAGCCCTCATTGCACCAGTAGGAATTGCAGGTGATCACATTCACAACGCCTAGTTCTTTCATGCCAGAAATTACAGAACCGGTTCCGGAGTTTTCTCGAGCTGCTGGACAAGAACAATAATTAACTCGGCTGCATTTTCAAGGTCGAGTTTGCCTGTATTGATGGTCAGGTGATAGAGGCTGGAGTCCGACCAATTGACATCGTAGAATCGCTTCAGGTAATCGGCTGAGGCAATGTCACTTTTTTCGATGAGATCCTGGGCAATCCGGCGCGCTTCCACCGAATCCCCATAACCACGCTTGGCTATCTCTGGATCGCTGCGCACACGCATGATCCGCTCCTCCAGCGGAGCCTCAACGCGGACGTGCACTACATCCGGTTGATCATGCAAGATCGCCTGCCCCCCGCGCCCCACGATCACCATGTCGCCCATCTTGTGAGCGGCAATGACCGCCTTGCGTACAAATCCCAGCGCCTGTTCTTCATTAACACTCAGCTGCTCAGTGATCCTTACCCCATCTTTAGTTTCAACCCATGTGCTCATCTGAGCCACAGTCCTCGAGCGCCCAAATAAGCGGTCAAGGAAATTCTGGGCTTTGTAATGATCCTCAGAATAGTCAACGATTTCCTGGCTTGATAGACCAGCTTCATGGGTGGCTTTTACCAGGAGCTGTTTATCAAATATCCGGTAACCGATCCTTTTGCTGATGATCTCGGCAATTTCATCCCCACCGCTGCCAAATTGTCGTGAAATCGTAATAACAGTCATTGTTTTCCTCTCTTTCGTGAATGGTCCTGAAAACAAAAACCCACCACAGGGTATGGCGGGCAAGGAAAAGGGATACTGGCACAGTGTGGGTCCCGCCTGCAGTGTAATTACGCAGGGATCAATCCACTATTTAGTTTTACTATAGCATAAATTTGGACAAAATCAACATCAAATTATCTTTTCTCCGTGTTCATCCGTGTGCTTAACCTTGTTTTCTATTCCTGAGCAAAAGGATCTCAGCCATAATGCTCACCGCAATCTCTTCCGGCGTCTCGGCTCCAATCTCAAGCCCGATCGGCGAATGGATCCCCTCCAGCACTTCTTCCGAAATCCCTTTCTCCGCCAAGGCTTTACGCGCCAGCGCCCAGCGCCGCTGCGAGCCGATGATCCCAAGATAAGCATATGGCTCGCTGAGCAGGGCTGGCAGCCCCTCCACATCGACGTTCATCCCCCGCGTGGTCAAGACGATATAAGTCCAGGGCGTGATTTTCACCCTCTCCGGCAGCAAACGCATCGCCACAGCCTGGTATTCGTCGGCAGCGGGAACGGACTCCGGCGTGCAGAAATCCGGGCGGTCGTCGCTGACTATCACGTAAAAGTCCAGCCACTTCGCCAGGTGCGCCACCGCCTTGCCCACGTGCCCCGCGCCGATCAAGAGCAATACAGGTT
Organism: uncultured Chloroflexia bacterium; assembly: GCA_963754615.1. Lineage (GTDB taxonomy): Bacteria > Chloroflexota > Anaerolineae > Anaerolineales > UBA4823 > CAVVUF01. The sequence continues at coordinate 394,746 of CAVWGW010000013.1, forward strand.
TCGGGATAATCGGTTCCACATAAATCTCCAATTGGCCTCCACACACCCCCGGATCGCCGCGCCCGGGATCGGCCATGTTGTAAGCTAGCAGGCGCGGCCTGCCCTCAGCAATCGCCTGCAGGGCTTCAGCGTGCACACGGTTCTCCACCTCTCCCCCTCCTACCGTCCCCAAGATGCGCCCATCGGGGTAGACCAGCATCTTGCTGGTGGTGTGGCGCGGCGTCGAGCCCAGGCTGCGCACGATCGTGCACAGGGCCGCTGTCTCGTTTTGAGCCTCAATCTCAACAATCGCTTCGTAAATCGATTTCATTTTGTTAATCTTTGAACCACCAAGTCACCAAGGTCACCAAGTAACACTAAGAATTTTATTATAATGCCATTCGTTTTATGCCATCTTTGATCAAGGGGACATGCCAGTTAATCAAATAACCGATGTGACATTTTCTCAACTTCAGATAGGTCAATAACTGTGCTTCGTGCACAGGTAAAAGCTTTTCCACCGTTTTATTCTCGACAATCACTTTTTCTTCGACCAGCATATCAAGCCGGTAGCCAACCTCGATCTTTTCCCCATCATATTCCACCGGTTGATCCACCTCACACTCCACTCTCAAACCTCTCTTCCTCAACTCGTGTGCCAGGCAGACTTGATAAGCGGATTCAAGCAACCCGGGTCCGAGCTGCTTATGGATTTTCAAAGCAGCATCTACGGTCTGAGCTCCGATTTTATCTTCGGTGGACTTTTCCAAGTAAAAAGATGATTTTTGAAAACTCATTTTCTTTTTACCCTATTTTTTCTCATTCATTTTGCATTTGAGGTAAAAACTTTTAACCACGGAGCCACCAAGAGCACCAAGAAATCACAAAGGAATTTTATAAATTTTTCTTGGTGTACACTTTACCTTGATAGTCCAAAGCTATTGATCTTCTAGGTGTACTCCGTGCCTAGTATATTGAGAGAAGAATGAAATACAATTGTAAAGGACACGGCAGGCCAATTTGTGCCAAGGTTTGAGTAAACCGTCACCAAGCGTGGTCGCCGTGTCCTAATTAAAGAACCCGAACAGTTGCGAGGGCCATAAAGAGCCCGAATTGAAGCTAGAACGGGTCACTCTCATTATACAGCTAGCGAGGTCAAAAATGAACGAGAAACTTTCTGATATATACGTAGGATCGATGTCTCCAAAACCCAGCTCGATGTGGCGTTCGGTAAGGATGGTGAGTATTGGCAAGCCAGCAACGATGCAGTGGGCATCCGCAAAGTGGTGGAGCGTTTTAAAGACCATCGAGCCGGTTCTAATTGTAATCGAGTTGACTGGAGGTCTCGAAACGGCGCTGATCACCGAGCTGTATGCAGCCGGCCTGTCCTTTGCTTTAGTCCATCCGGGCCGGGTGAGAGCTTTTGCGCGTGCGATCGGGTTGCTGGCCAAGACCGACAAACTAGATGCCCGGCTGTTAGCCCTATTCGGGGAAGCGGTCAAACCGCCCCTGACCCGTCTGCCTGGCGAAGCGGAGCAGTACCTGAATGCACTAATGTTACGTCGCCGCCAGCTTCTTGACATTCTGGTGGATGAAAAGAACCACCTGGTCAGTACTCGCCTGGATCTCCGCTCTAAAGTGGAAGAGCATCTCACCTGGTTGGAAAAAGAAGTGAAGGTTTTGGACGAACAGATCGCTGACCAGATCCGCCAAATCCCTCGCTTCCAGGAGAAAGAAACCATCCTACGCAGCGCCAAAGGGGTTGGTCCGGTGTTAGCCGCTAAGCTCCTTTCGGGCTTACCCGAGTTGGGCACTTTGAACCGCAAAAAGATCGCCGCCCTCGTCGGTGTAGCCCCCTTCAACGATGATAGCGGCCGCAGACGGGGTAAACGGAAAACCAAAGGAGGTAGAGAAGATGTCAGAAGAGTTTTATACATGGCAACTGTCGCTGCAGCACGTTCCAATCTCGTAATCAAACCTTTTTATCAACATTTACTCAAACAAGGCAAACTCAAAAAGGTCGCTCTCGTGGCTTGCATGCGTAAGTTCATCACCATTCTGAATGCCATGCTCCGGGATATGCGCCCTTTCTCGCCTTCTCTATTAGTTCCAATTCATCCTTGACATTTAACACAGTTGCTTGGTGGTTAAATCTTTACTCCTCCAACAACCCCAACACCGAGGGCAGGAGCTGCTTCTTGCGGCTGACCACCCCTTCCGCCAGGTAAGTGCCATCCGGCTGGCACGGATAGGGCAGGTCGTCGAGCAGCGGCGGAGCATTCACCGCCACCAGGCTGCTGCGGTTATCCACCACATCCGTCACCATCAGCATCGCAAAGTCCAACCCTCTCTGCTGACGCAGCTCGTTCAACGCAAGGCGCAATCCTTCCAGGTGCTCAGTGAGCTGGACCAGGTTCGTCACTTCCACCTGGGCGATGGCGAACTTCCATCCCCCGGCTTCATAGAGCTTCAGGTCCGTGCTGACAATCTCCTTCGGCTGGCGCGTCTGCAGTCCGGAGCCAGCGCTCAAAACTTGCTTGCCATAGCTGTGCACGCTCTCCCCTGCCAGGGGACCGCTGCCCACAAAGGCCCAGCGCCCAAGGCGTTCTGCGGCGCGCCGGTCGCGCTCCGTAGTCGTCGGAGAGGTCAGGATTAAGGTGTCGGAGAGCAAACCTGCCAGCAGCATGCCCGCCAGCGCCGGTGGGGCGCTCAGCCCGGCGTCCTCGATGCGCTCCGACACCAGCGTGCTCGTGCTGCCGACGATATCCACCGTGAAGCGGATGGGGATGTGCGTGGAGGCGTTTCCAAGCCGGTGGTGGTCGAGGATTTCGATCAGCTCCGCCTCTTCCAGCGCCCCAAGCGCCTGCCCGGGCTCATTGTGGTCCACCAAGATCAGCCGCAGCCGCGGCGGGTTAAGCACATCTCGCTGCCGGCTGACGCCGATATAGCGCCCCTCTTCATCCACCACCAGAAAATCGTTGTGTTCCTCTCGCAAAATCCGGTTCAATACATCGCGGATGCGGATGCTGTGCAAAAAGCGCGGCACATCGGTATCACAGGCTTCTTTGCAGGGCTCATCCAGGATTTCGCTGATCGTCAAATCTTGGCGGTTCAGGTGCCGGCCTACGAGCTGGTTCAGGTAGCGGTAGAGGCTGAAGCCATCGATCAAGCCGTAGGGTTTGCCGTCTTCGTGAACGATAGGCGCAATCCCACCCGTACGTGCTGTGATCGTCCAGGCGTCGCGCAGGGGGCTGTCGGGGTGGGCCGTATCCAGGCGGCGCGTGACCGAATCGAAGCGCGGTGAGGCATCGGCCAGCAAAATCGGAGGCTCAAGCTCCAGGCGCTTCAGGACCCAGGTTGTCTGCGGGTTGACTGCCCCGGCCCTGGCCGCCACCGCATCTTCTTCAGCCTGCTCACGCAGCAGCCAGGCATACCCCATCGCCGCGGCGATCGAATCGGTATCCGGGTTGACATGTCCAATGACGTAGAGACGGCTCATTTCAGGCCCGTCAGGCTCCGGGTGCTCAGGCGCTCGCGCAGCTTGCGGACAGCGGGCGGTTAAGGCATCGGCATCACTGGCAGCCCCACGCAGGCGGGCGGCTTCTGCAGCCATCTCAAAGTGCTGCACTGCCTCCACCAAGGCCCCACCCAGCTCAAAGTGCTCGGCCGCCATGATCTTGAAGTCCAGGTTCTCATGTTCTGACAGCCATAATGCCACCGCCAGGTGATAGCGCGTGCGGTTCTTCACCGGGATCAACCCGTAAGCCACCTCCCGCAGCAGCGAGTGCTTGAAGATAAATTCCTGCTCCTCTGAATAGGGGGTGTTCGCCTTGGGGAAGGCCAGCTCTGCCCGGATCAGCTGGCGCAGTGAATCTTGGATCAAACGGTCGATGACCTCATCGGGGATGGATACCAACGGTCCCGTCCCCATCCCCTCAGCCACACGCGCCGCGGCCACCACCGCCCCTACCCAAAACACCCGCCCCGCCACCGCCGCCAGGAGAGCCACGGCGCGGGCCTCGCGTGTCAGGCTGTCAAGGCGCGCTTGCAGCATCACCCGCAGTGACTTAGGCGGGTTGGAGTGCAGACGGCTCAACATGTCTTCGGTAGATAGGCTTTCCTGGTTCATCCCAGCTTTCACCAGGCTTTTCGCCATCTCCTCCATAAAATAAGGGTTGCCATCTGCCCGGTCAGCGATCTCCAGCAGAACTTCGTCTGGCAGTGTGCGCAGGTCCGGGTAAGCCGAACCCACAATGCCAGGCTCCACGGGCAGCGGCTCGAGCTGCAAGATATAGGCAATATTTAAATACTGCGGGTGCTGGCGGGCGAACTCCAACCGCGCCCCGCCTAGAATCATCAGCTGCAAGGCCAAATCCACCGGCTCGAAGAGATACGCCAGCAAGTCCAGGCTGCTGTTGTCTGCCCACTGCAGGTCATCGAACAAGATCACCGTCGGGCGATATGCACAGATGCGCCGCAGCAGCTCGCGCGTCAACTCGAAAGCGCGCTTCACCCTGCCCTGCGGATTGTTCTCAAAAGACATTAAAAAAGTGCTTTCTGGCCACGACAGCCCGATCAGGCTGCCGATCAGGTGAGCAGCTTCGACCGAAGAGGCCGGGCCTAATTGAAAGCCCCACAAACGCTGGACTTCACGCATAAACTTCTCGCGGGCCACTTCAGGGGGGTCGCTGTCCTGCAAGCCAAAGCGCAGGTACCACAGCGATTTCCACAAGAAGAACGGCACCTGCGAGGCCTGTGCCAGGGCGCGGGCTGACATGAGCGTCACGCCATTCTCATTGACTTCCAGTGAGCTGGTAAATTCCATCAATAGGCGAGATTTACCCAGGCCGGCTTCCCCTGTCACTAACACCATGGTGGGCTGATCTGACTGCACGGCCTGCTGGTACAGGCTGGTCAGGCGCTCCATTTCCAACTCACGCCCCACCATGCAGGTCTCCAGGCTGTCAGAGCTGCGGTAGCGCAGCCGGCTGGGTTGGGGCATGACCCCATCCACCAGGTAAGCCTGTACCGGCTCCGTCTTCCCCTTGAGCTGCAGCGGAATTGCCAGCCGCCGCACCTGGAAGATGCCGCGCACCAGGCGGAAGGTGGCTTCGCTGATCACCACCGTGCCTGCTTCAGCAAAATTTTCCAGGCGGTTCGAGACGTTCACCGTATCCCCCATCACCGTATATTCGTTGCGCAGTCCAACGTAACCCGAAAGCACCAGGCCCGTATTGATCCCCACCCTGATGCGCAGCTCCCCCGCCCCTGGGCGCTCGAACTCTGTGGCGAACTCCTTCATCGCCTCCTGCACCGCCAGGCCTGTCGTCACCGCCCGTTCCGCATCGTTCTCGCCCGCATAAGGCGCTCCCCACACCGCCATCACCGCATCGCCGATGTGCTTATCAATAAACCCGCCGTGCGCCTCGATTACCGTATCCAGCTTCAGCCAGACATCCTTGATCAGGTTGCTGATGGTCTCGAAGTCATACTTTTCGAATAAAGCCGTAAAACCCTGCACGTCGGCAAACAAGACAGTCGCATAGCGGCGCTCTTCAGGGTAAAGGAAAGTGGGTAGTGGCGATGTCATGAGCTATTCCTGGTTTGACTGATTTTGCAGCGCCCGCCACACGCTCTCTGGTGTCAGCGGGTTTTCTCGAATATCCGCCCCGCAGGCATCCAGGACGGCATTCCCCACCGCAGGCGCCACACCATCCATGGGGATCTCAGCCACGGCTTTGACCCCAAAGGGGTGTGAGGGCTCGAAGGTCTCGACGAAGATCGTCTCTAAAACGGGCGTCTCATGGGCGCGGAAGATATGGTAATTGGTGAAGTCGCGCTCACGGGCCTTGCCTGCCTCATCATACACCATTTCTTCGCAAACTGCATACCCCAAAGCCTGCACCAGCCCGCCTTCGACCTGCCCAGAAGCCGTCAGCGGGTTGACAATCACGCCCGAATCCACGGCCATGACCAGCTTATCGACGGTGACCTGCCCGGTCTCAACATCGACCGTCACTTCTGCAAACTGGGCTGCAAAGGGCGGCGGTGATACTGGAGACATATACGAAGCGGTGGCCATGATCTGCTCCTGGTCTTCTTGATGCAAGGCGTTGTGGGCGATCTTGCTCAGCGCGAGCGTGCGCCCATCTGGCGCCAGCGCCATGCGCTCCTTCAACCGGATCTCTTCTGGCTTCACTGGTTGCAGTTTTAGTGCCGCTTCCTGCGCATTGAACAGGCGGCTGGCGCGTTCTTTGATCCTTAGAGCCACCTGTTGGGCAGCGCGGGTCACCGCTGTTCCAGAGATGTAGGTAGTCGACTGAGGCATACGCCCCTTTATCGAAGGGGGTGAAGTCGGTGTCCGATGAATAGGTGATCACATCCTCCAGCTCGCACACCCAGCACCTCCGCCGCCATCTGCGCCAGGACTGTATCCGAGCCTGTCCCCAGGTCTGTGGCGCCGATCAGCAGGTTGAATGAACCGTCATCGTTCATTTTTAGGCTGGCAGCACCCATATCCAGGTACGGGATGGCCGTGCCCTGCATCACCAGCGCCGCCCCGATCCCCCGCCGTGTGTAGGGGCGGGAGGCTCCCGCCCCGGCGTGCCATGCCGGGTTATTATATTTCTGGTCCCAACCGATCGCCGCTCTGCCCTGGCGCACACATTCCTCCAACCCGCAGGTCTGGATAATTTCCGGGCGCGGCTCGCGGCCCTCGCTCCAGGCGGTGCTGAAGGGGTGCAGCTCGCCCGCTCGCAGGGCATTCTTCAGGCGGAACTCCAGCGGATCGAGCCCCAGCTTGCGGGCAATCCGTTCCATATGCCGCTCCACCGGCCAATAACCCTGCGGCACGCCGTAACCGCGGTAGGCCCCGGCGGGCGGGTGATTGGTATACACCACGTGCGCCACGAACTGGATGTTCGGCTTCTCCCGGTAAGGTCCATCGCCCACGTACAGCGCCATGGACTTATGCCCGGTGTTGCCGGTCACGGTCAGGGCGTGGCAGCCGTAGGCGCCCGTATCGGTCAGCACGTGCATGGCGTTGGCGGTCAGCGTGCCGTCCTTGAGCACGCCCGTCTTCATGTGAATGCGCATGGGGTGGCGCGAGCGCGCCGCGATGAATTCCTCCTCACGGGTGTATTTCGTAGATCACCGGGCGGCGCGTGGCGATGGTCAGGTGGGCGGCCACATCTTCGATCAGGATCTCCTGCTTGCCGCCAAAACCGCCGCCAATGCGCGGTTTGATCACCCGGATGCGCTTGACCGGCAGCCCCAATACCGGTGCCAGGATGCGCCGGGCATGGAAGGGCACCTGGGTGCTGGTGCGGATCACCAGGCGGTCGTCTTCGTCCCAATAGGTGAGCGTCACGTGCGGCTCGATGTGCGCCTGCTGCACCTTGGGCACTTCGTAATCCTCTTCGAAGATATAGTCCGCCTCTGCAAAGCCCTTTTCCACATCGCCGATATCGATATGGATGTGCGCCGCCAGGTTGCGCTGCGGGTCCGAGTCGGCAAAATTGACATATTCCGGCTCGTCGTGCAGCCGCGGCGCTCCCTCCTGCATGGCCTCCGGCGGGATCGAGCAAAGCTGGCAGCTCTTCATACGTCCACCTCGATCAGCTTCAAGGCTTGCTCGGCGATTTCCTCCGTTTCAGCCGCCACGAATGCCACCCGGTCGCCCACGAAGCGCACCTTGCTGTCCAGCGAGAAGCTGTCCAGCGGTCCGGGGATGGGGTCGGACTGCCCGGCGGTGGAATACACCACGCGCGGAATATCCTGCCAGGTCAGCACTGCCGCCACACCTTCCAGGGCACGTGCCCGGCTGAGGTCGATCTTCTTGATGCGGGCATGCGCCAGCGGGCTGTGCAGCACCTTGGCATACAGCAGGCCGCGCATCTCCACATCCGCCGTGAAAGCCGGCTTGCCCTGCACCAGCTTGACCGCGTCCACCTTGGGCTCCGGTTTACCCACCCGCTCCATCTTTTCAGTCCGCGGCGCAACCACCATCTTCGGCATGACCCGCTGGGTCACAGTAGGATGAGATGTTAGCTCGTCCGGTTGTACAGGCGCCCCGCCCCACCCAGTCTCAGCCGGACCTATGCCAGGCTCCCCGGGGCGAATTGGAAAGGTCTCCTCCTCCGCCTCCAACGCTTCCCCACGCAGCCAGGCCGCCGCCCGCAGCACTGCCTGCACCGGTTTGAGATAGCCCGTGCAGCGGCACAGCACCCCCGAGAGCGCTTCCCGCACCTCCGCTTCCGACGGTGCCGGGTTTTGCTCCAGGAGGGCTTTAGCTGCCAGGATCTGCGCCGGGGTGCAGTAGCCGCACTGCACTGCCCCGCTCTCGACGAAAGCCCGCTGCAGGGCATGCAGGCCTGGGGTCTCCCGCCAGCCCTGCTGTGGGTGCTCACCCTGGGCTTCGATGGTCTGGATGGCATGCCCCTCCGCCTGGGCAGCCAGCAGCAGGCAGGTATTGACCGGCTTGCCGTCCAGCAGCACAGCGCACGCCCCACACTCACCCGTTTCGCAGCCGTGCTTGACGCCGAAGAAGCCCTGCCCACGCAGCACCTTCAGCAGGCTGTCGCCGGGGTGTACCTCAAGCTCAAGAGATTGGTTGTTGACATTGAGATTAATGTTCATCGATTTCCTTAGTATCCAGCATCGTACCTATTGAATCCGCTAATCTACGCCAATCTTTGCTAATTACGTTCGAATCTTGTCCCGCTGAGCGGTGTTCGTTCCTTCGTAAACTCAGGACAAGCCTTTGAACACCGGCGAAGCACCCCTTAACCTGCCAACCACCCATCTAAAATTCCAGATCACAGGTTTCTTATGTCACAGGGGTTCTTCGCTTCGCTCAGAACGACAATCCTCTTTTTACTTTCCAGTATCACCACATCACAAAATCAGCCTTTTCCATCCTTCCGATTTTTCCATGTTCTTTTTTAGACCCCTGGGGTTTGCGCTGCTTTGCAGCGCTTAAACCCCAGGGGTCTTGCTTCTATAACAGCTTTTGGATGGTCAGCCAGCCTTCCCGCTCCTGGTTGGCCGCCTGCAGCGCCTCCTGCGCGCCAACCACCACCACCTTGCCAGACTGAACCACCTTCTCCAACACACTTCCAAAGGCTTTGACATCCTCGATGGAAGCTCCCAGCACCTGGTCGCGGAACTGCTGGCGCAATTCATCGTTTTCACCCGCCAGGTAGCGCACCAGCGAGGTAAAGCCCTTGGCATCCGGCAGTTGGTAAGCGTCCAGCGCGCCGATGGCGCCGATGATGCTCTTGGTCAGCTCGGCGGGGCTCAAGCGCTCCTCATCCACATTCTTCAGATACGCGGCGGCTCCATCATAGTTCTCGATCGTCTTCAGCAGGTTGGGGTCGCGGTAAGACAGGTAGGTAAAGACTCCCGAACGAATATCAAAGGAAGCGAACCCACCGTAGGCCCCGCCCTGCACGCGCACGCGTTCCCACAGCCAGGTGGTGCGCAAGAAGTTGAGGATCACCTGCACCGAGCCATTCAGCTTATACCCCAGCTTGAAAAGGTCATCGCCCTTGCCCACGAAATTCACCTGCGCAGGGATGGAAAGACCTTCGTAGGGAATCGCCTCACCCTTCGTCCAGGGAACGGGCGTCTGGACTGAGGCTGGCAGCGCCTTCAAGAAGGCGCCCAGCTTAGGCTGGATGGCTTTCCAGCTTTTCCGGTCCACGGTGACGTTGCAGATCAAACCCCCGCGGTTAATGATCACCCGGCGCACAGCTTCCAGGTCTGCCAGCACGCCCGCCCAATCCGTCTCCAGGCGTTCCGCCAGCTCGCGCAGGAAGAACAGGTAGCTCGGCCCTTGCATCTGTTCGTTTGCCCAATCTGCCTCGTTGAACAGGGCGCGCAAACGCAGGTTGGTCACGCTGTGCCCCGCCGGTACCAAACCCGCCTCCTGGCTGGCTTTCTCTTCCAGCACGATCTGCATGAAGCGCTCTGGGTTATCCAGCCTGGCAGTCAGCAAGACATCTTTGAGAATTCCCAGCAGCTCATCCACCTGGGAACGGACTGCCTTGCCGCGCAGGAACAGCTTGACAAAACTCCCCTTCCCCCCGCTCTTCATGGAAGCCAGCGTAGTGGGCACGATTCCGCCTGTGGTGCGGCCGATGTGCTGTGAGAGCTTGACATAATCTTCTTTCTCTGTGCCCATCTCCAGCAGGGCGCGCCCGAAGAGGGTTACATAGGGCAGGTACTTCTGCGGTAAATTCTGCAGGTCGAAGCCCAGGTCCAGGTACACGATGCCGTTGGTGAACAGGTCATGGAACAGGATTGGGCTTTCTTCCAACTTATCTACCTCCAGCGGGATGGTCCTGACCTGCTTATCCAGGTCGCCGAGCTGCAGACCCGGGATGGTCGCCAGCGCTTCGGGGCTATCGGGCGCCACCTGCCTCTCCTTCAGTGCGGCAGTGTTCTCCAGGATCGCTTGAAGCTCCTGCGTTGACAGGCCCTCCCGCACCTTCGCCAGGCGCTGCGCCTCAGCTTCTTCGATCTGTTTCCCCAATTCTGGGTCAGGCTTCAGCAGCACCGTTACGCGGTGGGTGTTTTTCAAGAAATAAGAATCGATCAGATCTTCGAAATAGCGCTTCCCCGCTGCCAGCGCCGTTTTGATCGCTGCAAGCGGCGCTTCGAAAGCCAGCGGCTTGAGCGGATCATCCTCGCGCAGCCAGGTCGACAGCGCCCGGAGCATCAGCACCAATCCTTGCGGGAAGGAACCAAAGTTGTTCTCGCGCAGCCTGAACTCATAAGTATTCACTGCCGCGGCGATCATATCGGGATCGATGCCCTCTTCAACCAGCTTTTCCAGCGTCTGCAGCACCAGCGCTTCCACTTTGTCAGCATCTTGCAGGGCAATCCCCTTCAAGCCGGTGGAGAAATAGGCCTGGCGGGTCTGGTCATCCAGCCCGACCCCCGCCAGGTCTTCGCCCAAGCCCGAATCGATCAGGGCTTTGCGCAGCGGGGAAGCCGGCGTGCCGATCAGGATGTCAGACAGGATTTGGAGCGCCAGGGCGAGCTGCGGATCGCGGGTCTCATCCAGCATCCAGTTGGTCGTCAGCATGGCTTTCTTCGCGGGTGCCTCGCCTTCTGCCTGGCTGACAGCGTAAGAGAATTCCAGCTTTTTCACTGACTTGAACCGCGGCTGCAGGGGAACCCCCGAATCCATCTGGATGGCCTCGAAATCTTTCAGCCAGCCATCCATCAGGCGCAGGCGCTCTGAGGGATCATCGTCGCCGTAGAAAAAGATATAAGAATTTGAGGGGTGGTAGTAAGTCTGGTGGAAAGCCTTGAACTGCGCGTAGGTCAGATCGGGGATATATAGCGGGTCACCGCCGGCATCCCGTGAATAGACGCTGTCGGGGAAAAGCGATTCCTGAATATGCTTACCAAGCAAATTATCTGGATCGGAATAATTCCCTTTCATCTCATTGAACACGATCCCCTTGTACGTCAAGGGAGCTTCCAGGCTGTCTAATTCATAATGCCAGCCTTCCTGCTGCAGGGTATGTGGAGCCAGCAGCGGGTAAAAGACCGCGTCCAGGTACACCTCCACCAGGTTGTAGAAATCCTTCAGGTTCTGGCTGGCCACCGGGTACATCGTTTTATCATGTCCCGTTAATGCGTTGAGGAAAGTCTTCAGCGAGCCCTTGAGCAGCTCGACGAAGGGTTCTTTCACCGGGTAGCGCCGCGACCCACCCAGTACCGAGTGCTCCATGATGTGCGGCAGCCCCGTCGAATCCGGCGGTGGGGTGCGGAAGCTGATCCCGAAGACCTTATTCTCTTCCTGGTTTTCCAATGAAAGCAGCCGCGCCCCGGTCTTCACATGCCGGAACAGGCGCGCCTTCGTATTCAATTCCTTGATAAATTGCTCTTTGACCAACTCAAAACCATGTTGCAATAACATTCTAATTAGTCTCCTTCTATTGTTTCCCATTTCCCGAAGGGGAAAGGGTTAAGGGTTAGGGGTTATCCATTGAATCCACTAATTGGGCTTTACCCCAAAAAGTGGACAGAGAGTTAAGGGGAATGCTGGCCGTCGTTCTCGAACTGGTTGGGCGAAAGATAGCCCAAAGTCGAATGGCGTCTGACGGTATTATAAAATGCTGCGATGAATTCGAAAATATCTCCACTGGCCTCCATTCGGGTTTGGTAGTCTTTGTGGTAGATAAGCTCACACTTTAGGGTGCTAAAGAAACTCTCGATAACCGCATTGTCGTAACAGTTGCCGGTCCGGCTCATGCTTACCTGGATATGGTTAGCGACCAGTATCTGGTGGATCTGAGCACTGGCATATTGACTGCCCCGATCGGAATGGTGAAGCAAGCCTGGGTTCGGTTCACGTTCATAGAGCGCCATGCGCAGGGCATCTTCTACCAGATCAGCCGTGATTGCGGGTCCCATGCTCCACCCAACGATCCTACGCGAATACAAGTCCATGATTACAGCCAAGTACAACCAGCCTTCTCGAGTTGGAATGTAGGTGATGTCACTGACCCATTTGAGGTTGGGTCTTTCCGTTTCGAATTCGCGGTTCAGCAGGTTCGGTGCGATGGGAAAATCGTGTTTGCTGTCCGTTGTAGTCACTTTTCGCCGGTGCCTGCGTGCTTGAAGGCCCGCTAAACGCATCAAACGCGCCACCCGCTTGTGATTACACACCACGCCTTCCGCTCTCAACTCCGCCTGGATACGAGGGCTGCCATAGGTCCGGCGGCTCTTGGCGTATATGCGCTGTATATGCTCGATCAGCGCCTGATGGCTGTTTTCTTTTCCCTTCTTCTGGCGCACTCGCCATGCATAATACCCGCTCCGCGCTACGCCTAAGGCCCCACACTGCTGCCTGATCGCATATTTGTGCTGCTGCTTCTCGATGAACCGGTATTTCATCTCGCATCCTTTGAGTAGATCCCCAGCACTTTTTTTAGGATTTCCTTTTCCTGCCTCAGCTGAGCATTCTCTCGCTCCAACTGCCGAATGCGCGCTTCACTGTCAGGCAGGTTCCCATTCCCAGGAAAGGCTTCGCCTGGGTCTTTGGCCTGCTGCAGCTCTTCTCGCCATTTACCCAGCAGCCCCGCCGTGACCCCCAGCTCACGCTCTACCTGGCTCATGGACTTCTCACCCTTCTCATACATCTCCAGGGCATCCAATTTGAACTGCTTGCTATATTTCTTCCGCTTCTGGCTCATGTTGGTCTCCAAGTTGATTATATGTTCTCCTTAACTTGGTGTCCATTCTATGGGGTAAAGCCCAACTAATCTACACCAATCTAATTGCATCACTCTGTCGTTCTGACCCTGAGCGGAGCGAAGGGGAAGAACCCCTATTATGCGGGGGTTTCTTAACTTCTGGGTGAATAAAAAGAATATTCTATAGGGGTTCTTCAGTCGCGGCCGGTCAAAGTACGACCGGCGCTCCCTCAGAATGACAGGTAATTTTTCGATTTTTCCGTGTCCTTCTTTTTACTCATTTTCATCCGTGAGCAATTTCTCCAGGCACCTCTTTACCAGCTTCCCCGCCGCATCACTGCGGTAGGCTGCGCTCGCCCATTCATCCTCCGCCGCCTGGCACGCTGCCCGCGCGGCGGCCTCCGCCCCAGCATCCTCCGGTCCGTCCATCGCCAATCTGGGTGCAGATCCGAAGCCGCCCACCACCAGCCTTGTGCGCCCCGAAGCCCACTTCGCCAGCGCCACGCACACGATCGGCAGGTCAGCCGGCGTGCGCGCCGCCATCTCATAGCACAACCGCACGTTTAGCGGGATCTTCACCTGCGTGATCAGCCTGCCGCGCAATAGCCGCTCGCGCAGCGGCAGCAGGGCGCCCAGGTCCGCTTTCTCTTGCTCCAGGAAAACCCCTCCAGGGTGGGCGCGCAGCTCCAGCTCCGCATCCAGCGCCAGCATCCCACACGTGAAACCCGAGCGCCCGTCCGCCGAGACCAGCGCACCCGCCACGGTCGCCGCCTGGCGCAGGTGATAGTTCAGCTCCAGGTTGATCGCCTCGATCAGGGCGGGCTGTAAGCCAGGCTGCCTGGCGAACCGGTTCAGCGTGACCGCGGCTCCGATTAACAGACTCTTCCCAGTGACGTGCAGGCCATCCAGGCCTAAAGCCTGCAGGTCCACGGCTGCTACCTTCTCAGGATCGGGGCGGTTCAGCACCGTGCCCCCGCCCAGCGGCCGCGTATGCGGCGACTGGCGAGCCAGCAGCTCCAAGGCTGCTTCTAAAGTTGTTGGTCGATGATATTCGATGATCATAATTTGAGTCCGCAAATCCTCGCTAAGGTCAGCATCGGATGAATCCGAGGCCTTACAAATGGAGCCTGCTCAAGCAGGTTTATATTTTTTAAAAATCTGATCTTCCCTTCTTTCCGATTTTTCCGTGTGCTCATTTTCCTTTAGTTCCATAAAAGGCAATTTCCATAGGGATTCTTCAGTCGCGGCTGGTCAAAGTACGACCAGCGCCTCCTCAGAATGACAGGTCATTTTCAGCCTTTTCTGACTCCTTCTTTTTATACTCCGTGTTCATCCGTGAGCAAAATAATCTCTCAATCAACCGAAGTAATATCCTCCGGATAAACCTTCCAGCCCAGCTCAGCCAACTGTTCCGCGGTCATCTCCAGACCAGGGATATCCACCAGCAGCACTTCCGCCTCCGCCAGCAGGGTGCCATCTTCCAGGTAGAGCGCCGAGGTGGCTGTAGCCGTGCGCCTCTTCGACTTACCCACCCTGCCCACCAGGTGCAGCGGTACCCCCACCGGCACGTTCTGGCGATAGCGCACTTCTAAGCGAGCCGTGTACATGAAGCGCAGCTTGCCATCCGCACTATGCGACCTTCCCGCGGCTTCATCCAGCATGGCTGAGACGATCCCCCCGTGCACCACACCCGGGTAGCCCTGGTATTGGTCGCCGATGGTCATATCGGCGATCACTTCTCCAGGGGCGTTGTCGTAGAAGCGCAGGTGCAGGCTGAAGGGGTTGGCCAGTCCGCAGACGAAGCAGTGGCGTGAGTTGGGTTGAGGGGTTGGCAAAGATATCATCTCCAACAGAAAGTTTCCCTTTATTATATTGTAATTCGTACGAAAAAACCTCGAAACTTTACAGGTGCAACGCGCTTTTCTGTTCAAAATAGGTTTTAGCGATAAGATAAAAAGTGCATTGCACCTGACGAAATGATGGGGTATGATTAGATCAAGGATATCGGTTATTTCAAACCTTTAGGAGATTTCATATGAGCCTCCAACCTGTTACCTTACACTTGCCGAAGTCGCTCTATAACCAAATCCGCCGCAGAGCTGAAAAGTCACGCCGTTCAGTTGAAGCGGAATTATTAGATGTTGTTGCCTCTGCCGTTCCAACGAATGACGAACTGCCAGAAGAGCTCGCCGAGGCAGTTTCAAATTTAAAATTGCTCGATGATGATGCCTTATGGAGAGCAGCGCGCAGCCAGCTTCCAGCAGAGACATCATCAGCATTGGAAAAATTGCATTTAAAACGCCAACAGGAAGGTTTGAACGAAGCTGAGGTTCAAACTCTGGCTGGTTTAATCAGGCAGTATGAGAAGACGATGCTGGTAAGAGCTCAGGCTGCCGTGCTTCTAAAAAATAGAGGGCACGATCTTTCAAGTTTACTCCCTGGTGTATGACCGACACGTATATACCCAAGGCTTTGCGCGAGAAGGTTACCACCCAGGCTCATCATAGGTGTGGATATTGCCTTACATCGGAAAATGTGATTGGAGCCCCGATGGAGATCGATCATATCATCCCGTCATCATTGGGCGGACCGACAGAAGAAGAGAATCTATGGCTTTCTTGTTCTTTATGTAACGACCATAAAGGTGAGAGGATTGCTGGAATTGATCCAGAAACAGGTGAAATCGTCCGGCTGTTCAATCCACGGTTCCAGGATTGGCACACTCATTTCATTTGGTCACCAGACGGAGATATGATTCTTGGTATGACCCCAACGGGTAGGGCAACCGTTCTGGCTTTGAACCTGAATCGTCCTTCGCTTGTGAAGGCGAGACAGGCCTGGGTAATCGTTGGTTGGCACCCACCCAAGGTATAAGCCCCCCTATCCCTTATCCCCACCCCCCTGATCCTCTTTCACTTCCCCCTCCAAGAACCTCACCATCTCCTCCAAACTGCTGAAGCTGTGCTTCTCCCCAGTGTGCGGGCTGACCAGCACGATGCGCAGAGCCGGAGCCCCCTCAGCTCCGGCTTCCCAAAGGCGCAGTAAATACGAGTGGTAATGCGTGTGGTTTGTGAAATTGACAGGAGGGTCCATTTTGACCTCCTAGACTAACCTTAGCGCTTACTTCACCGCGTCCACCATCTCTTTCACTACCGCCGTCACCTCGCTGCTCCATGTGTTTAAAATGTCGCCATCATCAGCATATTCACTGACCATCTCCTTGCTCTGGGTGGATAAAGCCAGGAACTCCTTGTTGTTCTGCTGGTGCAGGGGATCGAGGGTGGAGGCAAACTCCGCACAATTCCCGTCCCAAGGCGCTCCGGAATAGATCCCCTGGGTGGTGATCACGGTCAGGGGGACATCTCCTAAAGATTTCACTTTTCGTACCTTGTCAGCACTCTTCGGAAAATCCATAGGCTCCAGAATATAACCAGAGGTTAACGGTACATACGGCGTAGGATCATTGAGAGCATTTATTTTTTTCAGTCCCTGGCGGCACATTTCCATTGCGTCGGGATTGGATGAAGATTCAGTGGGTAAAGCTGCCAGAGCACGCGTGTACTCATCCGGATGCAAGGGTTCCACCAACACCAAGCCTGCCACCTCCTTTGGGTACTTCTGAGCAAACAATAATACATTCCAAGCACCCATGCCATGCCCCACCAGGAGGTAGGGACCCGGGATCTGTGCATTGTCTAACAGCGAGCGCAAGTCTTGCATGAGCTCCTGCGAAGTGCGCGGCCTCGGCGCAGGATCGCTGCCAGTCATGTTCGCCCGGGTATAGGTGCAGACATATCCATAATTCTCAACATCCAGTAATAAGCCGGTCCAAACATCTAGGTTCTCGCCTTGATCTCCTTCGAGGAGTATGGTTGCGCTGCCTGAACCTCTACAACGCAAGCTCAAACTTCGTCCCCCAATATCAATTTTCCCATTAAAAATTCCTGTGACTGGAGTCGTCTTTGGACTGGCTGTCAACTCACCGCAGGCGGTCAGTACCAACACCAGCAGAATTGCAACCCTGATCATTATTTTGCGAAACATATTGAGCACTCCTTCCATGCCTGTAATCTCATTTGGTGGGCAAGCTCGAACGAAAGACTTCGCCGCGTCCCCAGGAGCCAATGTACAACCTGTCTTTGAAAACTGCCATGGCTCCAGAATTATAAAAAGCCGACTGGGAACCGAACGCATCTCGGGTCACAGGATTCCACTGTACCTCGTCGGCAGTCTCCCACACCACCATACCAGTCCTGAAAGATAGCGCCGCGGCATACAGGTGATCTCGATAAACCTGGAGGCCGAAAACGGTGGAAGCCTTGGGATCGCCGAAACCACTCGGAGCAGCAATGCTCCAGTTCGTCCCATCCTCCGTTCGATAAACCCCCTCCCCCAGCCAGGTTGCTATGGGTCGCACCGTTGAAAATACCCAGGTAAAGAGCATCCTTCCAGACCACTGCTCCCCCGGGAACAGAGCCTGGCAAGCCCGCAATACTCACCTGCTCCCAATTTTCCCCATCTGCCGTCCTGTAGATTGGAAAGGGGCTCCATTCAAACGGCCAAAAAGTAACATAACGTGAATACGGGATAAGGGGCGCCAACTGAGTAAACTTATGTTTGTCCGAACAAAAAGTGACACTCAGGAGGAGCCCCAATGGATAGTTTAGTTGAAATGTTCTGTCATGTCGATGATTTTTGCCAAGCATTCCTGCCAATCTGGCAAGCTCAGTTGTTAGCAAGTGGAGCGATCCAGCGCCAACGCCCACGATCACTATGTATGAGTGAGATCATGACCATCCTGATCGCTTTTCATCAATCCCACTATCGGGACTTCAAAGCTTACTACTGCCAGCATGTTTTACCGTATTGGCGGAGCGATTTTCCTGGACTGGTAAGTTACCAACGTTTCATCGATTACACTCCATCGGCTTTGGTTCCCTTGGCCGTGTACTTGCGCACCTGCTGTTTGGGCTCCTGTACAGGGATTTCCTTCATGGACTCGACCCCCTTGGTGGTGTGTCACAATGCCCGCATTCATAACCATAAGGTGTTTGCAGGGCTGGCAGCTCGCGGCCACAGTTCTACCGGTTGGTTCTTTGGCTTCAAGCTCCATCTGGTCTTCAATGATCGGGGCGAGTTGCTCGATGTGATGCTCTCCCCAGGAAATGTCGATGACCGTAAACCAGTCCCGTTTCTCGTCGAACAACTCTTCGGCAAGATCTTCGCCGACAAAGGCTATCTATCCCAGCCCTTGTTCGAATATCTCTACCGCACCTTCTCCATCCAATTGATCACCAGGCTCAAATCGAACATGAAGAACCGCTTGATGCTCTTGGAAGATCGCCTGATGCTGCGGAAACGAGCCATTGCAGAGTCGATCATCGATCAGCTCAAAAATATCTCTCAGGTGGAGCATTCCCGACATCGCAGTGTATTCAACTTTCTTGTTAATGTTCTGTGTGGCTTGATCGCTTATTGCCACAAACCTTCAAAACCGTCCCTGAGTCTGGAGCCCTTGGCTCTTCTCCCAGCCTAACCCGTATTCACGTTAACATAGAGCTGATCCTTAAAAACAATCAAGTAAGGACTACTATTATTAGCTAAAAAGTCCCCTTTCACCTGTTCCCAATCACCAGGAGTACCTGTCCGGCTGCGCCAGATCTGGCTGCCCGCTGAATTGTTAGTGCCGGCATATAGGCTGTCCTGAAACTCTGCCAGGGTTGTTATGGGTTCATTTTCATAACCAAAACCAGCCGTTTCGACTGCTTCCCACTTTTTTCCATCCGCGGTGCGGTAGAGCATCGCCTTGCCGCAATTTGAATCCGTGTTTGCATCCCCGTGGTTGTGCCATGTTGGACAGCCCGTGCCGGCATATAACCGGTCCTGGAAAACGTAAAGGCTGGTGATCATGTAGTTGGTTTTGGTTCCAAAGCCAGGCTCAGACACCCGCGACCATTTTTTCCCATCCTTCGAGCTCCATACCGTCCCGCCGTAATAATAGTCGGATGCCCCGACAAATAATTGATCCTTGAACACCGCCAGCGATTGGATTGACTCGATCAGCGGATCGTCATCGAAGGACAATACCTTCTCCCAGTTTGGGTCGGCTTGGGCAGCTTCTTCTTTTTTACTGCAGCCTGGGCTGACCAGCAGGCACAGCACGGCCGCAGCCCAGAGGAACCGCGTTAATTTCTTCATAGTTTCCTCCTGCTTTATGAAAAAATGAAATACCATTGGGTGCAGCGTAGAATCCTGGGTCCGTTTGGCTGAGAGTCTGCGCTGCACCCATATCATGGATCCCCCCAGATGTGGTTGGGAGTGAAGTTATTTCAACGTCAGGTAAAGATCAAAATTGTCTGGATTGTTATAATAGGAGCCCCAGACTAACGCAGTCCAGGTGCCGGGAACGGGATTATCCAGGGTGGCTCGCTCAGGAGCGTGAATATTTACCCCTTCAGTACTTGCCAGGTTCCCATCTGGATCGAAGATCCACAGGTCGACGTCGCTGGTTGGGAACTTACTCCAATCGCGGTGAAACACCAGGTCAAAGACCGCCTGGCTGGTTCCAGCCGGGATCTGAACCGGGACGAACAGCATATCATCTGGTTTAACCAACCCATTGGCAATCCGGTTCATCTTGGGAACGGCGTAGTTCTCGCGGGTGATGAGAACATTGAAGGAAACAGGAGAATCGTTGACCATATCGCCGCCAAGCGAGAGCTTCATCAGCCCCGGCTCCATCTGCTGGCTGGAGATTGGCCAGGGGCCATACTGCGAATCCACGATCCACTGGCCATCCTCAACGGTGATTGTAAACGAACCCCCATCCCAATACGGCCACCAAATCCACCCATAGATGGGCGGATATGCCGCCGACCGGTCAGCGCTTTGCAGGTTGAAATACAGACCGTTGGGCCAAACGGTGGTGGCGGAATTATCGGGTACAGCAATACCGCTGACTTCAATGGTCACCCGACTGGTATCCGGGCTAATCTCGAAGATGAGATCGTAGAATTGGGAAGGATTCATCGAGACAACGCCGCTGCTCCAGGTCTCGGTTTTTCCCTTGACCGGCATGCCGAGGATATTCGCCTTTAGCTGACTCAATTTCTTTTCATTGAGCGTCAAATCTCCTGACTTCAAAACAGCCAGGGCAGCGGGGATATCCAAAACGCCGTAGCCCTGGTCCTCCGGGCGGCGCCATTCAGGCCCGACTTCGTTCGGATTGGCCCCTTTCAACAAGGCGTTTTCCAGCGCGACCGGATCCGTTTCCTGTCCCTGGGCTTCCCACCAGGCATTTAATAAGGCTGCCCCGCCCGCCACCGTGGGAGAAGCAAAGGAGGTGCCACCTCCCCACCCCCAGTAGTTTTGATTATCAAATCCAAAATTTGGCCAGCCCAGGGCAGTAATCTCAGGCGCCAGGCGCCCATCGCTGAGGGGGCCGCGTGATGAAAAACTCGCCAACCTGGTTTCGCCAGTCGAGCGCATGGCCATGCCCGTGCCGGCTCCCAGCGAGTTGGTCAGCCCCAGCCATTCATAGAAAATGCGTGATGAAGTTCCATAATCCAGCGCGCCGACGGATAGGGCCGCATAAGATGCAGCCGGAGTGCCGACGGTGTTGGGGGTTGGGCCATAGTTAGCCGCCGCGGCGACGACGAGGATATTGGCAGCCTGCGTCGCCTCTACAAACCGGTCGATAATATCCTTGCCATCCTGTAAAGAGATGTATGCCAGGCTCATGTTGACGATATCGATATCCAGCGCGCCGCTCTTTTTCAATGTAATGACATGGTCCAGGCCCGTCAGGACGGGTTCCCAATAGGTGTCTAGGACCGGTGAGAACACCTTGACCGGGTAGATTTTCGCCCCGGGTGCCTGGCCAAAGAGTGGGACATAGTCCATCGTGTATTGAGGCTGGTAAGCATGGATCGCCTGCCAGAGAGGATCGCTCGCATCTGAGAAGCTGAGAGCGCACGAAGCCGCCGCCACGAAGGATACAAAGGTGCCGTGGCCATCGTTTTGGGGGTCCGTGGGAGAAATGCCATCTCCGGTGGCATTGAAGCCATCGGGGAAGCCTGGCGCTCCGATGACAGCCTGCTCAAGGCAGGGGATGGGAGTCACGCCGGTATCCAGGACGGCGATGATCGAGCCTGAACCAAGATCGGTTTCCTGCCAGACCTGATCAGCCCCGGTGAAAGTGTAGTTCACAAAGCCGGCCGGAAGAGATGACGGCTGGATGGTCTGAGGCGCGATGGCTTTCATCTTCTGGGTGGCAGCCAGGGGCATCCGGGTCTTTACGCCGAACCGCTCAAGCGGGTTGGGCTCCAACGCCACCTTCACATTTTTGGTGACTGAAAGCACCCCAGGGAAGCTGGCGATCTCACCCAGCTTCAGCACTGGCACCTCAGCCGCCAGAACGGGAACATTCTGGTATTTTATCCGCACAACGCCCCCATTATTCTGGAGGTAAGCAGCAAGGGCATCTGTCCCCCCGCTCATGGAAATAAGGACCTCTGTTTTGGTATTGGATATCCCTGGCAGCGGGCCGGCAGCGGACGCCGGAAGAACCGATGCCAGAACCAGAGCAGCAATAGTTAGAAAGACAATTTTACGCAGCATGTGATTTCCTCCTAAAGGAGATATCTACGGTTCTGTCTATTTCATCTGTCTTTAGTGGCCAAAGTAAGTACAAACCGCATCATAATTGATTTTAACTTCGCTACTTTGGAAGACAACATTCCACATACCCTGGCTGTCCACCTTATATACCCAATGACCTGTCCAATGATAGACTCTGCCGTAGCCAGGTAAGGTGAGTAAACTAATATGCCACTCTACCTTCATATATTGCCCTTCTGTCGGTGCGTAATAATTCCCGTTGGTAATTCCCTTGTCTTTTTCGTGTTTATAAGGCAAAAAGGCACCACTGCTTGTGTCCGTAAGCCCACCTTCGACCAGAACGGTCTGCATCCATTGATGAATGTTTCCATCGTCATCCACGAATGGAACATCGTCAACATGGATCATAAGATGTTCACTGATTACAGCGCCATCCGAACAAGTAGTCCATACTGGAGTATCAAAAGGAAAATCCGAACTAAACGGAGTTTTGGTAAGTGCAAGAGCCATTGTTGAGGGTACGAGGGACGTTACAGCAATCAGGCAGATGCAGAGAAGAGTAAAAAAGATTTTTCGGTTCATTTGTTTTTTCCTTTCTTCTATTAGATCGTATTTAGATTTTGAGCTCAGGCTTTCAGAATTTCTGGCATTAATAAAGCAAATCCGCGTAGCAAAAACGTAGCCCTTGAATTTTTCTTATTTTTTCTCCTTTTTTGCGAACAAAAATGTGGTTTTGTCCAGATGGAACCTCTCCACCTGTTCATAACATACCACCTCATCGTAAAGAGATCGTAAACTAACATTTAAAATTGTGAAATATGCTACAATTAACCTGACAATTGGGGAGCAATCGTCGCGCCGCAAGCAAAGCAGCCCCGCAATCCCACTTTTCATCATTAACTGTCGCAACATCGGGAGGGGAACCGATGGCCCGCTTCGAGCTGACACTCCTGGGATCCTGCAGCGCCAGGCTGGACGGCAAGCCTCTTTCAGGTTTTGCCAGCGATAAGGTGCGCCTCCTGCTGGCTTACCTGGCGGTCGAAGGGGACCGTACCCATCCCCGCGAACACCTGGTGGAGATCTTCTGGCCCGAACACCCTCCCCAGGCCGCCCACGCCAGCCTGCGCAGCGCCCTCTCCAACTTGCGCCTCATCCTGAAATCCAACCCCTGCGAGATTGCCACCCTCGAAGCGGACCGTGAGACCGTCCAGCTCACCCTTTTCGCTGACTGCTGCGTGGATGTCACTACCTTCGAGCAGGAGATCGGCGAAGCCGAATCCATCCTGGTGCACACCGAAGACCTACCCTCCGCCATGCAGCATTACCAATCTGCCATAGCACTCTACCGCGGTGGATTCCTCGAAGGCTTTACCATCAAGGACTGCCCAGCCTTCGACGACTGGTGCTACTTTGTGCGTGAAAGGCTGCTGCACAAGGCTGCCACCGCCCTCGCCCGCCTGGCTGCCTACCACGAGTCACGCTGCAATTATGAGGCTGCCGCCGCTTACGCCCGCCGCCGCATCGCCATCGAGCCCTGGCAGGAGCAGGCGCATGCCCACCTGATCCGCCTGCTGGCTTTGAATGGCAAGGCATCCGAGGCCCTGGAGCAGTTCCAGGTCTGCCGCCAGCGCCTGCAGGAGGAGCTGGATCTTTCGCCTTCTGCCGAGACTCTCCAGCTTTACGAAAGCATCCGCTCCGGCAAGTTTTCCCAGCCCCAGCCCATCCCTGACCATGCCGCCAGCCTGCCCGCCTACTTCACTCCCCTGGTGGGACGGCAGGAGGAGCTCAAGGAAATCGCCGCCCTGCTCCACGACCCCGAATGCCGCCTGCTCACCCTGGTCGGCCCGGGTGGCTGCGGCAAGACCCGCCTGGCGGTTGAGACCGCTGCCCGGGAAAGCCCCCATTTCCGAGACGGCGCCAGCTTCGTCCCCCTGGTCGCCTCAGAGAAAGCCGAAGCCGTGCTTCCCGCTCTCCTGCACGCCCTGGGGGTCACCAACCCTTCCGCCGACATCCAGCACGCCCTGTTTAGTTTCATCCGCAAGAAAGAGCTGCTGTTCGTCCTGGACAACTTCGAGCAGCTCCTGCCCGAGGGGGCAGAGGTGTTGATCGAGATCCTGCAAGCTGCTCCGCAAGTCAAGCTGCTGGTCACCTCCCGTGAGCGCCTGCACCTAGATTCCGAAGTCATCTATCTCCTCGAAGGCATGCGCCTGCCTGACCCCCCGCAGGCGGCTGAAGTGCGTGCTTTCGACGCCGTCCAGTTCTTCCTACAGACTGCCCAGCGCCAGAGAGGCTCTCCCATCTCCGACCCAGAGCTGCCCGAGGTGGTGCGCATCTGCCGCTCCGTCAGCGGGATGCCCCTGGCGATCAAGATCGCCGCTAGCTGGACACGCGCACTGAACTTGCTCCGAGATCGCTTCCGAGATCGAGCGCAGCTTGGGCTTCCTGTCCAGCGACGACCGCGAGCTGCAAGCCCGCCACCGTTCGGTCCAGGCGGTCTTCGAATCTACCTGGCAGCGGCTCTCCGTTGAGGAGCAAGCTGCCTTTCGCAAGCTCTCCGTCTTTCGCGGCGGCTTCACCCGAGGGGCTTTCGAAGCTGTGACTGGGGCTTCACTCCTGATTTTGACCTCCCTGGTGGACCAGTGCCTGGTGGTGCACCACCCCAACGGGCGCTTCGAGCTGCATGAGCTGCTGCGCCAGTTCGCTGAAGAGAAGCTGAGTCTGGACGCAGAGGAAGAAGATCACACCCGCACGGCGCACAGCCATTATTACCTGGAGTTCATCCAGAGTTTGGACCCCATGGGATCGGCGATGGCTGACGACCTGGCGAGGTCGAAAGCTGACACAGACAACCTGCGCGCAGCCTGGATCAGCGCCGCCGCCCAAGGCGATTACGCCAGCCTGGAGGCAGCCTGCCACCCAATGTCCATGTTTTTCCAAGAGATGCTCTGGGATAACGAATTCCTGACCCTGGTCGAAGAAATCCTGTCGATCTTGCCGGGTGACCCTCCAGCAAAATGCTTGATCTGGTTGTTCATAAAAAGAGCAGCTTGCCTGATTAAATTGGGAAAGAATTTGTTGGATTACAAATCCTGGCTCAAGTACAGGAATTGATCGATCGCCATGGGCTTCAGGATTATTCAGCCTACACCTGCTATTTCATTGCCATGACTTAGATCAAGGATGACTTTCAAGAAAGCATTCAAAATTTTGAAAAAAGCATCCCCATCTTCCAACAATTTGGGGAAAAGGGTTACATCACCGCCGCTTATATGTGGATGGGTAGAGTATGGTTTGCCAGCGGATTCCTCTCGAAAAGCGAGCCCTGCTTTCAAACAGCCTTGGGAATTTGTCGGGAGAACCAATTTTTAAAATTTGAGATGCAATCTGTCCAATGGCTATTTATCATCAGTCTTATGAAAGGAGACCTTTCCGTTGCCGAGAAGCTATTCCAGGAGCTGCAAGGGCTGGTGGTCAGGGTTGGCGAATGGGAAGTAGAAGCTTATCATCTCTGCGACTGCGGGCTCCTTGCCTGGAGGCAGGGATGCTTCACGGAGGCCAACGGCTTCTTTGAGCAGGGTCTGCAACGCCTCCAGCAGCGCGCCGACCAGGGTGAGACGGCGGTGCTGCCCATAAGAACGCACTTTCAACTGATGTACTGCCAGGTGCTGGAAGATGAAGGGGAATATGAGGCTATGCAGCGCCAGGCGCTGCAAGCCCTCGAGCTTTACCGCCAGGCAGGCTTCTACCACGCTTGGGGCGATCCGTGGGTCGAGCCGCTGGAATGGTTAGCCCGCGCCGAGATGCACCTGGGCGACTTCGCCGCCGCCCGCACACACCTGACCCGGTTCATCCACGCCTGCCTGGCGAACCACTACACCGATTGGGCGCTCTTTGGGCTGTACTTCTATGCCGACCTGCTGGTGGAGGAAGATGATTCGACTATGCGCAAGCGCTTAGCGCTCGAGCTGCTCCACTTTGTGCTCAGCCACCCGCGCCTGGAGGGCATCGACTATCACCCCGCCATCCTCGGCAAGCCCGCTCTGCCCACCATCCAAAAGGCTGCTGATGAGCTGGCGGCTTCCCTTACAGTTAAAGAAGCCACCGCAGCGCGTGAATACGGCAGACACCTGGTGCTCGAAGAAGTGGTGCGGAATCTCATCGCCAGGCGGGGCAGGTATTGGCTAGAATAAATGTTCCCAAATTGGGAACAAAATGATATAATCCCCCTATGCGCGTCATTGCAGAGAAGACTTTACGCCTCTTCTGGGAAAAGCATGCTGATGCGCGTGGCTCTTTAGAAGCCTGGCTGGAGCATGTCAAAAGAGCTCACTGGCAGAACCCCGCTGAATTAGCCAAAGATTACGGAGATGAGGTTATTCTTCCGCATAACTGGGCAGTTTTCAAGATCAAAGGGAACCAATACCGGTTGATTGTCCAGATCCTTTACAAATCGTCAATCTGCTATATTCGCTTTATCGGTACGCATTCTGAATAAGACAAAATTGATGTGATGAAGATATAAAGGATATCGCATGTATATAAAACCCATCCGCACAGAGCAAGAGTACCAGGAAGCCCTCGCCGAAATTGAACGCTTGTTCGAAGCTGAGCCTGGCACGCCGGAGGGTGACCAGTTGGATGTGTGGGTCACGCTTGTTGAAGCTTACGAGGAAAAATATTACGCGATTCCACTACCTGATCCGATCGAAGCCATCGAATATCACATGGAAAGATTGGGTCTCCACCGCCACGACCTTGAGCCTTATCTTGGCAGCCGCTCCAGGGTTTCAGAAATCCTGAACCGCAAACGGTCTTTAACTTTATCCATGATGCGCCGACTTTCTGAGGGGTTGGGCATCTCCCTGGAAGTTCTTGCCCAGAAATATCCACTTGCCAGTAAGCCATCTGCTAACAAACAATCATCCCAGGCAATCAGCATCCACGAAAAACGAGAGAAATATGAATAAACGCTTTCTCTTTCCACTTTCCTTTAAAATTTTTCGTTCGTGTGGTTCGTGTTTTTCTTGAGTTTCCCCCACTCCCTACTCCCTATTGCCCACTCCCCTGTTTATTCCCCCCATGCCCTCCCTGCTCTTCCACAAACCCTACGGCGTGCTCTCCAGCTTCACCGACCCCTCCGGCCGCGAGACCCTCAAAGCCTATCTCTCTGTGCCGGGCGTGTATGCCGCCGGACGCCTAGACTACGACTCTGAAGGCCTGCTCCTGCTCACCGATGACGGTGCCCTGGTCAAGCGCCTGACGGACCCGCGCCACCACTTGCCCAAGACCTACTGGGTGCAGGTGGAGGGGCTCATCACGCCAGAAGCACTGGATCAGCTATCCAAAGGTGTCACCATCCAGGGCTGGCGCACGCGTCCCTGCCAGGCTGTCGCCATCCCCGAGCCAGACCTGCCTCCCCGCCGCAAGCCCATCACCCCGCATGCCACACCCTCCTGGATCGAGCTCACCCTCACCGAGGGCAAGAAGCGCCAGATCCGCCACATGACCGCCGCTGCCGGCTTCCCCACCCTGCGCCTGGTGCGAGTGGCTATCGGCCCCCTCCGCCTGGGGAGTCTCCCGCCCGGCGGGTGGCGCTGGCTGACGAAAGATGAAATTAATACTTGCAACAGAATCCGCTAATCCTTCAATTCTTTCAGGACAAGTTCTTCGCGAATTATCGCTAATCAAAAACTTTTAATAATTGCATGATTAACGGATTGGTTTTCCGTTTCGTGAAAATCGGTGAAGATTGGTGGATTCTTTTTTATTCGCGATGATTAGCGCGGATTAGCGGACTCCAAAGGTGTCGATCAGCAGCTTCACCTCGCCCCCCGCCGGGTACAGGATCGGGCAGGTACAGCCGCGCTTCTTGTACTCCTCCACCTTTGCGCGTGCCTCCTCCGGCGTTCCTGAGGCCGTGATGCGCAGGATCAGCTCCTCCGGCACCAGGTGCTTGGCGCGCTGGATCTGCTCCTTGGTCGCCGGCCAGCCCAAGATGGATTGGATTTCCGTTACCACCTCCTGCGAGACCCCCGAAGCCTTGGCGATGTGCGGCTGCTGCGCCAGGTACTGCGTGAGCAGCATGCGCGAAGCGTCGATAGCCCGGTCGTGGTCGTGCTCCACCGAACAGACGATCAGCTGCGGGCGGTCGATATCCTCCAGCCGCCTGCCCGCCTTCCTGGCCCCCTTATCCAGCAGCTCCAATGCCTTATCGTTATATTCTGGAGGCACGCAGTAGTTGAGCACCGCCCCATCGGCGATCTCACCCGTCAGCTCCATCATCTGGTCGCCTGTCGCCCCGATCATGATCGGCACCTTCCTTGGCTCGCGCCGCCCGTGCACCACATCCAGCTCGATGCCCTCCACGTTCACGAACTCGCCGTGGAAAGTGACGCGTTCCAGGTTGAGCAGCCGGCGCAAGATCGTCACCGTCTCGCGCATCGCCGTCAGCGGCTTCTTGCGCTCGATGCCCACGTTGCGCGCCAGCGGGTCCCACCACGCCCCGATCCCGCAGATGATCCGGTCGGGTGCCAGGTCATCCAGCGTCAGGTAAGTGGCTGCCAGCAGGCCGATATTGCGCGTCCAGTTGTTGATCACCCCTGAGCCCACCTTGATGCGCTCGGTCACGGCGGCGTAAGCCGCCATCGGCACGATGGCATCGCGCACCAGCCTCGATTCCGCCTGCCAGACCGCCTCGAAGCCATGTGCTTCGGCGTAGCGGGCGTACTCCAACCCATCCCGCAGGTCATGTGCATCCTGTAAATAAAGCGCTACTCGTTCAGTCACAGCTGCCTCCATTCAGTAATCCTGAACCACCAAGCCACGGAGTACACCAAGAAATTCACGGTGAGAGTGAGCAAGAAATTTTGTGGTTTCTTGGTGAACTTGGCGCCTTGGTGGTTCAAAGCCTTTGATTTTCTCCATGAACTCCGTGCCTTAGTGGTTCAAAGCCTTTGATCTTCTCCGTGATCTCCGTATCTTGGTGGTTCAAAGCCTTTAATCTTCTCCATGAACTCCGTGCCTTAGTGGTTCAAAGCCTTTGATCTTCTCCGTGATCTCCGTAACTGGGTGGTTCAAAACCTTAGATTTTCTCCGTGATCTCCGTGTCTTGGTGGTTCAAAGCCTTAGATTTTCTCCATGAACTCCGTAACTGGGTGGTTCAGAGCCTGTATGCTTCTCTGTGCCTTGGCGGTAAATATAAGCTCTCTGCGGTCTCAGCATCTCAGCAGAAAAAAGGAATGCATCATTAAAATTGACCTGCGCGTCCAACCTTCTCAGGTATTCCAGATCATCCGGTGTATCCAGGTCCACAGCCAGGCGCGGCAGCTCTGCCACCTCCAGGCGCACATCCGAGCACAGCGCTTCCTGGCAGTGCGTGTGGAAGGAATTTCGCCCGAAAGCATAGCGCAGCGCGCCGAGCGGGTTAACGACCAGCGCATTCGTCCCGCGGCGGTGCCGGTCGGGGGCAATCACCACCACGGGTGGGTGCACCGCCAGCGCCAGCAGCTCCTGGATATCCGCCACATTGATGAGCGGCAGGTCTGCTGGCACTGCCAGCACGCTCTGCACAGCAAAGCTGCGTGCCATCTGGGTCGCTTTATTGAGCGCCGTATTCAAGCCCGAGTGGCCGCCCTCCTGCAGCGTACACGCCCTGAAGTCGCGTGCAAACGCCAGCACCTGCGGATCACGGCTGATCACCAGCACCCGCTCGAACTCCGGTACAGCCATCAGCACCTGGAGCGTATTCTTAAGTAAATCCTGGTTCAGCCTGAAGCGCTCATCTTCATCCAAAACACCCGCCAGCCGAGACTTTCCCAGGCGCAGTGGTTTAACGGGTAAGATTGCCCAAAACGTCATCCTTGCACACCTCCAAAGAAACTCAACACCTCATCTGCCAACCTGATCCGGTCAGCGCTGGAATTCATCAGCGTGTCGGTCACCAGGGTCTGCATCCCTAGCACCCGGACCGCTTGCGCCTGCTCGTCATCCAGCCGGTCAAGCACGAACCCTGAACAAAGCTCCCGGTAATGCTCTGCCACTGCCAGCGCCGAAGGGGTGATCCCCAGCTCGCTGAACATCTTGGCAGCCGGCCCTTTCACCGTTTTCCCCCCGATGATCGGGGAGATCGCCGCAACAGGCAGCTCGCGGCGCTCGCGTTCTTCTTGCAGCGTCTTGCGCACCCCCTCCACCGCCAGGATGGGATCGATGCTCACCCACGGGTTCGAGGGGCAGAAAACCACCAGGTCCGCCCTGCGCAGCGCCTCCAGCACACCCTGCGCCGCGCGGGCTTGCTCCATCCCCTCGAAGCGGAAGCCTGTCACGGCAGGCTGGCACTGCCGGTGGACGAAATACTCCTGAAAGGGCAGCTCCCCTTCCGAAGTCAGCACCACCGTGGGCGCCGGGTCATCCGTCATGGGCAACACCTGCGCCTGCACCTTCCAGGCCTGGCAGAACGCCTCTGTCACCTGGCTCAGAGGCTGCCCCAACCTCAAGCGGCGGGTGCGCTCCAGGTGCGTGCCCAAGTCGCGGTCGCCCACGTGGAACCAGTCCGGCCCCCCCAGCGCCGCCAGGTTCTCCAGCGCCTTGAAGCTCTCATCCGCCAGCCCCCAGCCGGTCTGCGTGTTCGCCATCCCAGCCAGGGTATAGCACACCGTATCCAGGTCCGGGCAGATGCGCAGCCCCAGGTGCTCGAAATCATCCCCCGTGTTGACAATGATCGTCAGGCGGTCCGGCGGCAGCAGGCGGCTCAGCCCATCGGCGAACTTTGCCCCGCCCACCCCACCCGCCAACGCCACCACGCGTAAAGAATGAGCCAAATCTGTCTTAACCCCGCGTGTTAATCTTTTCTGGTCTGATCTTATAGATCACCCGGTCATCCCGGGGACCCGGGTACAGATCGACGCCGCTGTATTTCTTCGCCAACGCATCGATATGCTCGGCGGCACCCTGCTCCGTGGTTTCCACCACCGAACCGCGCACGCTCATATAGCGGTAAGGGTCCTTCGGATCGGCGATCGCCAGCGCCACCTGCGGCCGCTTGCGCATATTGGTATCCTTCACCCGCCCTTTCGCAGAATTCACCAGGATATATCCACCGTCTGTGTTGAACCACACCGGCGTCACCTGCGGCGAGCCATCTTTCATCGTCGTCGCCAGGTACGCGAAGGCGCGGGTTTCATCTGCCAGCAAATCAAGAAAATTTTCCGGAACTTCTTTCAACATCCTATATTCTCCTATTATCCGCTAATCTTCGCTAATAATACGCCATTCTCACATATTAATTAACGAATTTCCATACCAAATAGTGACTTTTTTGTAAAAGAATCCGCTCTTTCCTTGTTTCCGCCTTGTCCGTGTCCGCCTTTTCTTCCATCCGTGTTTATCCGTGTCATCCGTGAGCTTAATTCACACCCCTCCAAAAGGGAACCTCAGCAGATCAACCCCGCTCTCCAACCCCGCCTCCCCAATCACCGCCAGGTGATCCACCTTCATCTCCCAGATATAAGGCCGGCAGGCCAGCTCCCGCACCGCACAGCTCAAACCTTCCGCTTCCAGACCATCCAGCGCCAGCGTGATATGCGGCACCCACTGCCCGGGCGAATAATACGGGCTCGCCCGCACCCCAATCCCATCCAAGCGCTCCCACAACTGCTTATGGAATTGGATCAGGGGCGCGTCGGTCACCATCGAAATATACAAAACGCACTTCTCGGCGGTAAAAATCCCCAAGCCTGCCGTCCGCACCCAAAAAGGCTGTGCCTTTGCGCAGGTTTCTTCCAAGATCGCAGCCAATTTTTGCTCCGGGTAAGTATCAGCCACGTGCCACGAGAAATGCGGGATATCGGTCGCCTTGACGCTCGCCAGGCCGCAAACCGCATCCACATTCTTCCAGATGGTTTCGACCATCTCGTAAAAAGGCTCACCTAAGATCGTTACGACACCTTCCATCGCTTTACCTGAACAGATCCTGTTCTCTCGGGCGGAGCAGCTCCGTGAGAGAGCCCTCTCGCAGCGGATAAGGAAAGCCGCGCACATGCACAGCCGGCGTCCCCTCCGCCGCCTGCCCCATCAGCAGCGAGGCGGCTGCTGCCAGCTCGTCGGCAGCCCCCACCTGCGTGATGCGCAGCGTGTAATCGAACAAATCTGGCGTGCCGCGCAGGTCCACCAGCCCCGGCATCCCCGAAAGACCAATCGCCGCTCCCACCGTCCCCTGCCGCCAGGCCCGCCCGTGCAAATCGATGATCATCACCCCCAGGCGCACCCCGCAGGCACCCTCCAACCCCAGGCGGATGCGCTGCGCCGACCCATCCGGATCCTCCGGCAGCAGCAGCACCCATTCTTCGTCCTCGCTTCCAGTCCCAGCCACGTTCGAATGATCGATCCCCGCGTTAGCGCACACAAACCCCAGCCGGTGCTCCACAATCATTGTCCCCGGGCGCGTGCGCAGCACCTCCCGGCTCTCCTGCAGCACCAGCTCCACCAGCCTGGCGTCCTTATCGATCTGCGCACCCAGCGCAGCCGCCCGCTGAGAGGGTCTCACCTCGGCCAGGTTCACCAGCCGCCCCTCCGCCTTCGACACGATCTTCTGCGCCAGCACCAAGATATCTCCATCCTGCAGCGTGATGCCCGCCCTCTGCAGAGCTGCCTCGATCATATCCACCAGGTCGTCTCCAGGGTGGATGAGGGGAATGCCAGAAAGAGAGTTGAGGGTCAACGGCATAGTTTTATCTAATTATACATTCGGTCCGGCCAAAAATCCACCTGCCTCCGCCCGGCTCAAGACCGCCTGGATCGTCTCCACCAGCGTCCTGGCCGCCTCCACGCTCAGCTCCACCGCCACACGTGCCCCCGGGCCCTGCGCCTCGTTCACGAAATCGATATTCAGCGCATGCTCGAAAGGCGCATCGAAGGGATGGTCGTAAGACACATCCACCTCGCGCAGCGCAAACCAACCGCTCGTCCCCTTACCGCTGCCCTCAATCTGGGCTTGTTGGGCAATCATAGTGCACATGCTGTCAGCTCCTCAAATATTTATCAAGGAAAGCGAACACTTTATTCCAGCCATCCACCGCCTGCTCCTGCCGGTAGGCTGGGCGGTTGTGGTAGAAGAACCCATGCCCGGCGCCCGGGTAAACATGGAATTCATACGCCTTCCCAAGCTGCTTGAGCACCTGCTCGTGCCGGCCAACCTGCTCCAACGTGGGGCTCTGGTCATCTGCGCCAAACACCCCCAACACCGGGCAGCTCAGGTCCTTGGTATAGTCTAGCGGCGCCACCGGCTGGTTCGGCGAAAGGTCCGCCTCCGTCATCACCACCCGCCCGCCCCAGCAGTCCACCACCGCCTCGAAGACCGGCGCCCGGCAAGCGGTCAGGTACGCGTGCCGGCCTCCCGAGCAGGTGCCGAAGATACCCGCCTTCCCATTGCTCGTTGGCAGCGCCTTCAAGAAGCGCGCCGCAGCTTCCAGGTCTCCCACCGCCTGGTCATCCGGCACCCCGCCCGCGGCGCGCGCCTTAGCGGCCACATCCTCCGGCGTGCCGTGCCCGGTCCGGAAATACAGGTTCGGGCAGAGCGTCGCATACCCCTGCCGGGCAAAGCGCAGCGTGACCTCTTTATACCACTCGTCCCAACCTGGCATATGGTGCGCCAGCACCATCCCCGCGAAAAGGTCCCGGCCCCAACGGGCGCGCATAATAAGCATTCAAGTAATCTCCGTGAAAACCCTGCAGCATCACGGTTTCGGCCAGCAGGCCCTCGTACAGATCGGTCTGATACATATTTCACGCTCCTCCAACCTTCAAATTTGGATTAAATTGCACCAATTCTATCTGGAATTATATTCCATCCAGGCCGGATTCGGAAACCCTTCTTTCAAGTGCAAGGCACTTACCATAACCATTTCATACTTACCTTTTGAACAAAAAGTGCCTTCCACCTTCCACAGAGAACCGATGACCGCCAACATCGACCGTAAATGGTGGGTCCTCACCGCTTCGGGCGTGCTGGCGGCGGCATTCAACGTGGGCATGGTGCTGGGCATCGGCCTGGCTGGAGCCATCTTCAATACCCACCTGGCGCAGAAAACCCCCGCTGCCGGGGTGGCCGGGTGAGAACTGTTCCCCCCGCCCCTGTGATGTGAACGGATTTATTTTCGGTTTGCGTTGGATTAACTTGGTGGTTTCGGCAGAAGAAGTTTGATCTGGCTTAACAAATCTGGCAGATCATGTTCCAATACATTCCAAACTTCTTCCAGATCAATGGTATCGTATCCATGAACCAGGTGATCGCGCATTCCACTGATATATCGCCAGGGGATTTCGGGATGCAAGGCTTTAAAATCATCCGATAAGCGCTTGGTTGCTTCTCCAAGGATAAGTAATTGGTGAATTATTGCCGATTGTGTTTTGACATCCGCTAAGAATTCGTACCTGGAAAAGCCTTCAACAAAAGCCAAAGCATATCGAGCGGCACGTTCAAGATCCAGCAGGACAGCTTCATCCCTGGGCATACACGACCTCTGCGCTGTTGAGAATGGCTTCGCGCCTGATCCAATTCTGGCTCTGTTCGACAGACTTCTTCGTCAATAAGTCCACCGGTCGACCCAGGATACTTTCTAATTCTTCTTCCATCTGGATATGGTCGATCAAGCTCCATTCCGCTCCCAATCCAAATGTGACCAACACATCTACATCGCTCTGGTCGGAGAAATCCTCTCTTAGCACCGAGCCAAAGACCGCCAGCTCTTTAATTTTCCAATGCTGGCAAAATTGGGTAATGAGGCTTTTGGGAAACAAGTTGGCAGTTCTATCCATATTTCTACTGATCATACCACTATCGAAACCCTAAAAAAGAAGACAGCGATCATGAGCGGTTATCCCACTCCGCACGCAGGTTTTGCTCATAATCAAGCGCGTCAATCTTGCGCTCTTTCCACGAACCGAACGCCGGATGTTTTTTAAGTGAGCTTCTCCGCAGCTTGGTTTGTGAACTCGCCTGTAACTGTAAGAATGTGACAAAATCCAACACTTCACGCTGCTTCTCCGCTGGGAGCTGGCGTAAGTGATTTTGAATTTGTTCCAGTAATGTCATCTTCGATCCTTTCTCAAAAATCCAAACCGAAAACCTTAATCTATTATACACTTTCTGGACCGCAGTTCACACACAATACAAATTTCTTCAACACCAGCGCCCTCAAATCCTCACTCCGCCAATAATCGCCACGGCGCCCACCAGCGTGACCAGCAGCCAAAAAACAAACAACCCCACCCCCACCACCTGCCGGGCTTTCGCACCCTGAATATAATCGAACAGCACCTGGCGTAAGCCGTTCATGCCATGCGCAAAAGCAAACGCCAACAGAAGAAAGTCATAGATCCGCCAGCCGATCATCGACCAGCGCAGGGCCACATAATCCAGGCTGATCGCGTGCCCCCCCACCAGCACATCCTGGATCAGCACATGCCCCCAGGCCAGCGGGACGAGCAGGATGGCACTGTAGCGCATCCACTTCCACCGCGCGGCTTCGTTTTTAGAAAGCATTGAGACGTGCGAGTCATGGGTA
Organism: uncultured Chloroflexia bacterium; assembly: GCA_963754615.1. Taxonomy (GTDB): domain Bacteria; phylum Chloroflexota; class Anaerolineae; order Anaerolineales; family UBA4823; genus CAVVUF01. The sequence continues at coordinate 430,114 of CAVWGW010000013.1, forward strand.
GTCATAACCGGGTCCTATGCGCCTCCCCAAAGCCCAAAGCCATGCTTCAGCAGGTTGTAGCCCATCACTGCCGCGGTGGGCAGCCAAAGGAGGATGGCGACCACCAGGGTCGTCACCACCGCCTTCTCCGACTGCCTGGCTGCCAGCATTTGGGGCCTCACCAGGTCGATATAAGCAATGCGCAGGCCGTTGGCCCCATGGTAGATCACGCAAAAGACCAAAACGATCTCTGCCAGCATCGCCGGCGGCCAGCGGAACATCTCCATGAGCCGGTTGTACCCGGCCGGGTAAAAATATACCGTGGCAGTGGTGGTCACATGCACGGTCAGGAAGAGCAAGGTGCCCAGGCCGGTGACCCGGTGCAGTAAAAAAGCCCAAAAGCCTTTCCCACCCTTATAGGCTGCATACCCCGACAGGGTTTGGATAAATCTCGAATCCATGCACACCTCCTCTGAAGGTTCAATCTCTGGTCCTGCGCATCCGGATACCTTGATTTTACCAGGAGAAAACCATTCAAGAAGGATAAAATTCGCTCATGCGTTGTTCCTTATTTGTTGACGGCCTGGCTCATCCCTGCCCGGTGCATCTCCGTGGGCGCGTCAAGGGGGTGCTTCGTTTCACTCAGCCCGACAAACCGGACGGGCATTCATAGATGGTTCCCAATCCGTTCAAGCCGATGTGAGCTTCTCGATTTTTCTTGACTCTTGAAGGCTCAAGGTTTTCCTAAGAAATGGTATTCTCAGCGCTCTGCGTCAATCTTTTGCCTCCGCCCGGTGTAGTGGTTAAAGGTTTTGCTTCATTCTTTTGATTTTCTTGGTGGTTCAAGGATTTCCAAAGAAATACTTTTCTCAGCGCTCTGCGTCAATCTTTTCCCTCCGCCCGGTTTTTCTTGGTGCCCTTCGAGCCTTCGTGGTTAAAGGTTTTGACCTTACGCTTCAATCCCCGCCACCTGGATGCTGGCCGTTTTGATCTTATAGTACCCATTGATGGCGATCAGCAACGCCGTCAGCCCCTCCACCGTCAGGGCGTTATCCAGCCCCCCGGCGTAGTAGGCCCGCATCCCGCCCCCCTGCGCCAGGGACATCACCGCTTGCGCCGCGGCCAGGTCGTCGGCGCACACAAGCACATCCGCATCCAGGGGCAGGTCAAGGTCCTTCTTCAGCGCATGGGCGGGCACGTTCTGGAAAGCCGCCACCACGCGCACCCCTTCCCCCAGCAGGTCCTGCGCCTGGCGGGCAGCCGAAGGCGGCTCGGGTGGCTTGGGGTTGCGGAAGTCCACCCGGGCGGTGGCATCCACCAGGATCTTTCCCTGCAGGGCCTCCTTCACACTCAGCAGCGCTTCCTGGTGGGCGGCCTGCACCACGGTGAGCACGCTGATCTCAGCCAGGCGCGCCGCGGCGGCGTTCTCCATGCCGCGGATGCTGTCGAGGCCCAGCCTGGCGTTGAGCTCCTGGGCGGTGGACAGCGCCTTCTCCGCCTGCCGCGAGCCGATGATAATCGGGTAGCCCGCCTTCGCCCAGCGCAGCGCCAGCCCCGGGCCTTCTTTGCCGGTGCCGCCCAGGATGGCGAGGGTGGGGAGTGATTGTGATGATGTCATAAGATCTCCTAAAGAATCCGCTGATCTATAAAAAAAATCCGCCAATCCAGGCAAATCTTAGCGAATAAAACTTAAAACCAATTTTAATCTCATCCGAGCAATTCATTGTTCAGTTTTCCTTAATGGTTTTCTTTGTATTTGCGATGTAGCGCGATGCAGTTCATCGCACATCGCCTGGTGCCTTGGTGGTAAAAGGTTTTCCTAAAAAAATGCTTTTCTTGGTGATCTCCATGCCTTGGTGGTAAAAGGTATTCCTTAAGAATGGTTTTCTTGGTGATCTCCGTGCCTAGTATATTGAGAGAAGAATGAAATACAATTGTAAAGGACACGGCAGGCCGATTCTGTGCCAAGGTTTGAGTAAACCGTCACCAAGCGTGGTCGCCGTGTCCTAATTCAAAGAACCCGAACAGTTGCGAGGGCCATAAAGAGCCCGAATCCAAGCTAGAACGGGTCACTCTCATTATACAGCTAGCGAGGTCAAAAATGAACGAGAAACTTTCTGATATATACGTAGGGATCGATGTCTCCAAAACCCAGCTCGATGTGGCGTTCGGTAAGGATGGTGAGTATTGGCAAGCCAGCAACGATGCAGTGGGCATCCGCAAAGTGGTGGAGCGTTTAAAAACCATCCAGCCGGTTCTAATTGTAATCGAGTCGACTGGAGGTCTCGAAATGGCGCTGATCACCGAGCTGTATGCAGCCGGCCTGTCCTTTGCTTTAGTCCATCCGGGCCGGGTGAGAGCTTTTGCGCGTGCGATCGGGTTGCTGGCCAAGACCGACAAACTAGATGCCCGGCTGTTAGCCCTATTCGGGGAAGCGGTCAAACCGCCCCTGACCCGTCTGCCTGGCGAAGCGGAGCAGTACCTGAATGCACTAATGTTACGTCGCCGCCAGCTTCTTGACATTCTGGTGGATGAAAAGAACCACCTGGTCAGTACTCGCCTGGATCTCCGCTCTAAAGTGGAAGAGCATCTCACCTGGTTGGAAAAAGAAGTGAAGGTTTTGGACGAACAGATCGCTGACCAGATCCGCCAAATCCCTCGCTTCCAGGAGAAAGAAACCATCCTACGCAGCGCCAAAGGGGTTGGTCCGGTGTTAGCCGCTAAGCTCCTTTCGGGCTTACCCGAGTTGGGCACTTTGAACCGCAAAAAGATCGCCGCCCTCGTCGGTGTAGCCCCCTTCAACGATGATAGCGGCCGCAGACGGGGTAAACGGAAAACCAAAGGAGGTAGAGAAGATGTCAGAAGAGTTTTATACATGGCAACTGTCGCTGCAGCACGTTCCAATCTCGTAATCAAACCTTTTTATCAACATTTACTCAAACAAGGCAAACTCAAAAAGGTCGCTCTCGTGGCTTGCATGCGTAAGTTCATCACCATTCTGAATGCCATGCTCCGGGATATGCGCCCTTTCTCGCCTTCTCTTAGTTAAATTCATCCTTGACATTTAACACAGTTGCTTGGTGGTAAAAGGTATTCCTTAAGAATTGGTTTTCTCCGCGGTAATCTTTATTCTTCAATCTTTCACGTTCGCCCGGTAGCGCGCCCACACCCGCGTGGCAGCTTGCCGGGCCCGGGCAGCGATGGCGGCATCATCCAGCGTCAGGAGCTGGCGGTCCTTCATCAGCACCTCCCCCGCCACAATGGTGGTCGTGATCATGCTCTCGTGGAAGCCGAAGACGATGTGCCAGGGCAGGTTTCCGAAGGTCAGCGGGGTAAAGGGGTGGTAGTCGACGAAGATCAGGTCGGCGCGTGCCCCCGGCTGGATCACCCCCAGCGGCGCCCCGGGGAAGAAGCGCCCCGTCAATGCGGCGTTGTTGTAGACGGCCATGTGCACCACGTCCTGGGCGCTCATGCGGCGGGGGTCACGCTGCCAGGCCTTGTGCACCAGATAAGCCGCCTTCCACTCCTCCCACATGGCGTTGGAGAAGCCGTCGTTGCCCAGCCCCACCCGCACCCCGGCGCGCAGCATCGACTCGACCTCGCCAATGCCGACGGCGTTGTTCATGTTCGAGCGCGGCTGGTGGGTCACCCAGGTGCCCGTCTCAGCCAGCAGGCTGATCTCCCTGGCGTCCACGTGCACGGCGTGCACGCAGATGCTGTCGGGACCCAGGATGCCCAGGCGGTGCAGCTTATCCACCACCCGTTCGCCCGTCTTGGCCAGGCTGTCGTACTGGTCGACCTCCGCCTCGGCGACGTGGATGTGGAAGCCGGTGCCGCGCGGGGCGGCCTCCCGGCAGGCTCGCAGGGTCTCATCAGAGAGGGTCAGGCTGGCGTGCAGGCCGAAAGTAGCCGCCACCCTTTCCCCCTGGTCTTGCTGGCACTTCTTGATGAAGCGCAGGTTCTCGGCGATGCCCGCCTGCGCCCCGGCCGCCCCGTTGCGGTCGGTGACCTCGTAGCACAGCACGGCGCGCAGCCCGGCCTGCTCGACGGCTTCAGCGATGATGTCCAGCGAGCCGGGGATGGCATTGGGCGAGGCGTGGTGGTCGAGCAGCGTGGTGGTGCCGTGGCGGATGGCATCCACCAGGCAGACCAGGGCCGAACAACGAACGGCTTCCTCGTCCAGCGCCAGGTCGAGCGGCCACCACAGCTTCTTGAGGATCTGCGGGAAGGCGTCGGGGGCTGCGCCAGGGATGGCCAGACCGCGCGCAAAGGCACCGTAGAAGTGGGTGTGGGCGCAGATGTTCCCGGGCATGACGTACTGGCCGCGGGCATCCAGGCGCTCCGCAGCCGGGAAGCGCTCTTCCAGCTCCTTCGTGGGAGCCAGCTCCTGGATCAGCCCATCCCGCAGGAGCAGGGCGTAGCCCTCCAAGATGCGGTTGGGGTCCTCCCAGGTGATCAGGTTGGCGTGGGTGATCAAAAGGTCTGTGTTCATGCGCAGTACTCCCTGACAAACTGTTTCTGTTCTTCCGTCTCGACGGCGGTAGGGATGGCCTGGCGCACCCAGGCAATGGCGGCCTCTCCATCCATGCCCAGCAGGTGATGCGCCAGGCAGGCCATGAAGAGGCCCGTGCGCCCGATCCCCGCCGAGCAGTGCACGACGGTGTGCTGCCCGAGGCGCGCCCGCTCTGCCACGCCGAGCAGCGCCCGCTCGAAGGGCTGCCAGGTGGGGATGGCGTAATCGGGGATGGGGCAGTGGATCACTTCCAGCCCCTGCTCACGGTAACCAGCCAACAGGTCCCGGCCGGTCTTGCGCAGGCATTCCTCCGCCTCGGCCAGCACTACGACGGCGGAGATGGCGGCGTTTCCGTAGGCCTGGATCAAGGTATGATCCGCATCATAGGGGCCGAAGGGCATGGGGCTGCGGTAGATGCGCCCAGGGGTGCCGAAATCCAGCTCGGTCAATGCGGCAGGCTCGAAGGAAGAAAGGCTCATCAGTCGAACACCGTAGGGCAGGCGGGATCATCCAGGGCGGCAAAGGCATCCAGGATGTGGCGAGGCCGGGTGCGCTCGCCGGAGAGGTGCCCGGGGATGGCGTGCGCGGGAAGAAGGCCACCTCGGAGGTCTCGAGGCTGGGCACCGCCTCGCCGCTGAGCAGCTCGCACAGGAAGACGACCTTGAAGGCGTGGAAGAGCTCCAGCGGGCCGCTGCGATTGGCATCATAGACGCCGATCACGCGCCTGGCTTTCACCTTGAAACCGGCCTCCTCCCAAACCTCCCGCTCGGCCGCTTCGGAGGGCACATTGCCTACGTCGGCCCAGCCGCCCGGCAGGGTCCAGCCGCCGTCCATGCGCTCGCGGACCATCAGCAGCTCGCCCTCCCGAAAGACCGCCCCGCGTACATCCACCTTGGGGGTGGCGTAGCCTTTCTGCTGGGCATACCAGTTCGCCAGGTCATCTCCAGGCAGCCCGCTGTGCTCCTGGATGATCTCGATGGCGATCTCGGTCAGGCGCTCGTAGCGCTGGCGGTCGTAGTCGTTGACGGCGTAATGGCTGCCGCTCTGGGAGAGGGCCTGGATCTCGCGCGCCCAGTCCAGCCAGCGGGGGGATAGGTTGGAAGAGTTGGTCATTCGAAAATCCTTGGAATCCACGGATCAACACAAATCTGCACAAATCGAAAAAAATACACAAAAATAAACCTTAAACGTATTATCTCACGTCTAACCGCAAAGCACGCCAAGAAAAACCAAAAGCGTACACGGAAAAATCGGAAAGAAGGAAAAGGCGGATTTTTTATCATCTGCGCCCATCCGTGTTTATCTGTGCCCCATTTGTAATGTCATGGCGATCTCCTCCTGGTCAACAGGGAGGTGATCGATGCGCACACCGACGGCGTTGTAGATGGCATTGGTGATGGCGGGCGTGGTGGGAATGCTGACCAGCTCACCGGCACCCTTGGCACCGTAAGGGCCGTGCGGAGATGGGGTGCTCAACCACGATGGAGGTGATCTCGGGCGTGTGGGTGATGGAGGGGATGCGGTAGCGCGCCAGCCGGTCGGTGACCACGCGGCCCTCCTCGACGATGAAGGCCTCCGTCAGGGCATTGCCCAGGCCCATCACCACCCCGCCCTCCACCTGCGCCTGCAAGCCCAGGGGGTTGAGGGCGCGCCCGACATCGTTGGCGGCAATCACGCGCAATACCCTGACCTCACCGGTGGTCGTGTTCACTTCCACCTCGGCAGCCTGGGCGGCGAAGGAAAAGGCGAAGTGCATATCGCCACCCTCGCCCAGGGGCTGGGTGGCAGGCGCCCAGTATTCATACAAAACCCGCGCTTCCCTGCCCTCCTGGCGCAGGAGCTCAACAATCTCGCCCAGGGGGAGGGTGTGCTCGCCCACCTGCGCCAGCCCTTCGATAAAGCGCACCTGCTCGGGCGGGAGGTCGAATTTCTCCGCCAGGGTCGCCGTCACCGCCTGGCGCAGGGTTTGGGCGGCATGCCGGGCGGCGTTGCCGGTGACGATAGGTCTGGCGGGAGGCGGTGGTCGGCCCGCCGTCGGGGGTCAGGTCGGTATCCATCACCAGCACACGCACCCGCGCGGGCGGCTGCTGGAATTCTTCAGCCACGATCATCTGCAAGACGGTCACCAGGCCCTGGCCCAGCTCGGCGGAGGAGGTGCGCACTTCGAGGGTGCCATCGGGATAGAGCTCCACTTCTGCGCCGGCCTTATCCGGCGCGCCGCCGCCCAGGCCGGTGTTCTTATAGGCCGCGGCAAAGCCCCAGGCGCGCACGCAGTCCGGCGAGCCTGCCACAGGCCGGGGTTTGAACGGCTCTTCGCCTGCCAGGCGCCTCATTTCTGCATCCACCTTGTCGATGCACTCCAGCAACCCCACGCTCTCGCGCAGCACCTGCCCGGTGTTGGTCACGCTGCCCTGGCGCAGGGCGTTCAGCCGGCGCAGCGCCACCGGGTCCATATCCAGCCTTTCGGCCAGCATATCGATCATGCTCTCCACGGCAAAGGCGGACTGGGTCACGCCAAAGCCGCGGAAGGCGCCGGCGGGCGGGTTGTTGGTGTACATGGCGTAGCAGTCGGCACGCACGATAGGGACTTCGTACGGACCGGAGGAATGGGTGGTGGCGCGCGTCAGCACCTTCTCGCCCAGGGAGGCATAAGCGCCGGTATCGCCGTACAGCTCGCTTTCGGCCGCCACGAGCGTCCCATCTCGTGTGGCGCCCAGCTTGACCCGGATCTGGGTGGCATGCCGCTTGGGGTGCACCAGCAGGCTCTCCTGCCGGTCGAAGAGCAGCTTCACCGGGCGCCCGGTGACCTGCGCCAGCAGGGCGGCATGGATCTGCCCGGCGATGTCTTCCTTGCCGCCGAACCCACCGCCCATCAACTGCCCGATGACGCGCACGCGCTCATCAGGCCAGCCCAGGGCGCGCGCCACCTGGTTGCGGTCGGAATAGGGGATCTGCGAGCCAACGTAGATCTCCATGCGCCCGTCGGGGGTTGGGTTGGCAATGCTGCACTCCGGCTCGATGAAGGCATGGTCGATGGCTGAGGGTTTGAAAGGTGTGCTCGAGGATGACGTCCGCCTGGGCAAACCCGGCTGCCATATCACCCTTGCGCACCTTGATGTGCTTCAGTAAATTACCCGCAGGGTGCAGTGGAGGGCGTCTCGGGCTGCATGGCCTGCACCGGACCCGATGACGACCGGCTGGAGGTCGAATTCTACCTCGATCAGCTCCAGGGCTTGCGAGGCGATCTCCGCGTCTCGGCGGCCACGATGGCCAGGGCATCGCCCACGTAGCGCACACGCTCCCCCACCCCCACCAGGATCGGCCAATCGAGGATGACCAGGCCGTGGTTGCGCTCGGCCAGGCAGGTCCGCGGCGGTCAAAACGGCCACCACCCCCGGCAGGCGCGCCGCCTTTGAGACATCGATGCGCTTCAGGAAGGCGTGCGGCACACCGGCGCGCTTGACGCGCGCCTGCAGCATGCCAGCGAAGCTCAGGTCGTCGGTAAACTTCGCCCCACCGGTCACCTTACCCAGCGCATCGGGGCGGACCTGCTGCTTGCCAATGACGGTATAGGGCAGCTGGGATTGTGGCCAGGTCGGGGGGCTCTACCGAGGCGCCGGTGCGCAGCGCTTCAGCCGCAGCCAGGATGGCCCGCTCGATGGTGGGGTAGCCGCCGCAGCGGCAGAGGGTATCCTTGAGGGCCTGGCGGATATCCGCCTGGCTGGGGTCCGGTTTCATCTGGAGCAGGGCATAAGCCGTCATGATCTGCCCGGGGATGCAGAAGCCGCACTGCACTGCCCCATGCAGGACAAAGGCTTGCTGCAAGGGATGCAGAGCTTCCAAATTTCCACTTTCCAGGGCACCGGACAGCCCTTCGATGGTCAGGACGTGCTGGCCCTGGGCACGCTCTGCCGGGTAGGTGCAAGAGAGCACCGGCAGGCCGTCCACCAATACGGTGCAGGCTCCGCATTCCGCCTCGTTGCAGCCGATCTTCGTGCCGGTCAGTCCCAGGCGCTGGCGCAGCAGGTCTGCCAGCATCTCGCCGGGTTGAGGATCGATTGTTACTGAGTTACCATTAACTGTAAAATTCATAGAATCCGTCCGCTAATCCTCGCTAATCACAAAAGAATCCACTAATCTTCACGAATTATCACAAATCTGTAAAGAAACCACTGATCCTACATTTTGTTAGGGACAAGTTCTACACGAATTTTCATACATAGAGACTATTCGCTTGTTCCGATTTTTCCCTTTTTCCGTGTACATCTTTGCTGTGCCTCAGGATGGCAAATGATCACTGAGAGATATAGCTGCCTCCAACGTTTGGCGCAGGAGCCAGGTGGCCAGGAGCTGGCGGTAGGCTGAAGAAGCACGGTGAGGGCTGGTGCGGAAATGCACGCTTTCGAGGAGGATTTGGCTGGCCTCCTGGAGCCCTGATTCGGTCAGAGGCTTCCCGATCAGCGTTTTTTCCACTTCCCTGGCGCGGCAGGGTACCCCCTCCGGCGGGACCGATAGCGAGGGCAAGATCAGCCAGGGTCTCCCCATCCCGGTGCAGCCAGGCCGCCATATTCAAGATAGGCAGCGCCACCCCCTGCGGGCGCATCAAGCGTTTGAAAGCTGAGGTCTGCCCAGGGGCTTTTAATGGGATGTAAAACCCCACCAGGAGCTCCTGCCCCGGGAGAAGAGCTGAGCGCCCGGGTCCCAGGAACAAGCTCTCAAGAGGCGCTGTGCGGCTCCCGCTCAGGCTGGCGATCTCGGCCTGGGCGCGCAGCGCCAGCAGGGCGATGCTGCCATCGCCGGCTGGCAGGGCGTGCGCCACATTGCCGCCCAGAGTGGCGGTATTGCGCACCTGCGGCCCGGCAATCAATCCACAGGCTTCCCACAGCGCCCAGGCATGCTCCTGGACGAGCGGAGAAGCCACTAACTGGCTGAGTGGAATTGCAGCGCCGATAAACAAACGCTCGCCGCGCACTTCCAGGCAGGTCAGTTCGGCGCAGCGGGTGACATCCACCAGGGTGTGCACAGGAGGGCAGCGCCCCTGCTGCAGGTCAAGCAGCAGGTCGGTGCCCCCGGCTACTAGGCGCGCCGGGCCTGCAGCGCCAGCCAACGCCTGCAGCGCATCAGTTGTATTGACGGCGATATGGTATTTCTGCCAGAGAAACATGGGATCGGCGGAGCTCCTGTCAATCTTTCAATACGGCGGCACTTTTCGACGGACCTTGCATCCGACGCCATCACAGGTACGCCTGTGACGACCACCGATCCTTAGGTAATTATAATGGATTGTCCGCACAATGCGATTATAATATCCGAGTTCTATTCTGGACTTTGCAGGTGAAATATGAGCAATCTATTCCAAGAAAAACTTAAATTGGGGCAGATCCTGGTCTCTGACGGGGCCACGGGCACAAACCTCTTTCAACGCGGTCTGTCGCGCGGCCTCTCCGGTGAGAATTGGGTGCTGGACAAGCCGGAGGAGATCGTCCGCCTGGAGCGGGATTTCGTTGAAGCGGGAGCGGACATCATCCTGACCTGCACCTTCAGTGCTTCGCCGCTGCGGCTGGAGGGTGGTGACCTGGCAGGACGCGCTCTGGAGATCAACCAGAAGGCGGTGGTGCTGGCGCGCCAGGCTATTGCTGACAAGCCTGTGCTGGTGGGCGGTTCCATCGGTCCGGCCGGCAAGCTGCTCAAGCCCTACGGTCCCCTGGGCGAAGAAGACGCCATGCAAAACTTTGCAGAGCAAGCCCAGGCGCTCGATAAAGCCGGGGTGGACTTGCTGGTCGTCGAGACCCAATTCGACCTGAACGAAGCCAAAGCGGTCTTGAGAGGCATTCGCCAGGTGAGCAGCCTGCCGGTGGTATGTTCCTTCAGCTTCGACCGCGGCACGCGCACGATGATGGGCGTTAAACCGGGTCAGCTCGCCTCCGAACTGCAAGATTTGGACGTGACTGTGCTGGGGATCAACTGCGGGCGCAGCCTGGCGGAGAACCTGGCCAACCTCAAAGAGCTGCGCCTCTCCACAGACCTGCCCATCTGGTTCAAGCCCAACGCCGGGCTGCCCGAGGTGGATGCACAGGGCAATCCCTATTACGCCACCACGCCCGAGCAGATGGGCGCGTTCGTTCCCGAGTGGCGCGCGGCGGGTGCCCAGATCGTGGGTGGCTGCTGCGGTACCTCGCCCGACCACCTGCGCCAGGTTGCCCGCGCCGCCCATCGATAAAGTCAATACCCAAACCCTAAGGGTCTCGGAGAACTCTTAGGGTTTAATATCAAAGGAGATTCCATGACCGACCAACGTACGGCTGCCATCCAATACCTTCACCAATCCCACAGCCGCTTCCTCGAGGAGTTAAAGACCCTCGCTTCCTTCCCTTCCATCTCGACCAATCCTGCTTCCAAGCCCGATATCCAGCAGACTGCCGCATGGCTCGCCGATCACCTGCAGGGGTTGGGCATCGAAAAGGTGCAGATCTTCCAGACAGCCAGGCACCCAATTGTCTATGGAGAGTATCTCAAAGCCGGCAAGGATGCCCCGACAGTGCTGGTTTACGGTCATTACGATGTCCAGCCGGCCGAGCCGCTCGATTTATGGGTCAGCGGCGCCTTTGAACCCAGCGTGCGCGGCGAGTACATCTACGCTCGCGGCGTCACCGATATGAAAGGCCAGGTGCTGGCCGTTTTCAACGCCATCGAAGGAATCTTGAAAACCAGTGCGATGCCGGTGAACCTGAAATTCTTGATCGAAGGCGAGGAGGAGATCGGCTCGCCCAACCTACCCCCATTCATTCGCGAGCACAAAGACCTCTTAGCCTGCGACCTGGCGCTCAATCCCGATTCGGGGATCCTGTCAGCCGAACAGCCCAGCATCGTTTATGCGCTGCGCGGGCTGGCATACTTCGAGCTGCGCGTGCAGGGTCCCGACCATGACCTGCACTCGGGTTCATTCGGCGGTGTGGTGCACAACCCCGCCAACGCCCTTAGCCAATTGATTGCCGGCATGCACGATGCCCAGGGGCGCGTCACCCTGCCAGGGTTTTACGACCGGGTCACCCCCATCAGTGCTGAAGAACACGCGGAGTTGGCCCGCCTGCCTATGGACGAGCAGTATTATATCGAGCAGACCGGCTCCCCCCAGGCCTGGGGCGATCCCGGCTACCTGCCGGTGAGCGCGCCAGCGCCAGGCCTACCCTGGATGTGAACGGCCTGCTCTCCGGGTACACCGCTGAGGGCACCAAGACCGTGCTCCCTTCCTGGGCGATGGCGAAAATCTCCTGCCGCCTGGTCCCCGACCAGCAGCCCGAAGAGGTCCACCAGCAGATGATAAAGTATCTTGAGAGCCACGCGCCCTCCACAATCCAATGGAGCCTGCATTTTTACGGCGGCAGCCCGGCCGCCGCCTCAGACCGGCATTCGCCGGGTGTGAAAGCCCTTTCGAGAGCCATGCAGACCGTGTGGGGCAAACCGCCCATGTTCAAACGCGAAGGCGGCTCGGTGCCCGTGGTGCTGCACTTCCGCCAGATCTTGGGCGTTGAGTCGGTCAATACCGGCTTCGCCATGGCCAGTGACAACCTGCACAGCCCGAACGAAAAGCTGCACCTGCCCACCTGGTACCGGGGCACCGACATGCTGGTGCACTTCTTCTTCAACCTGGCTGAAGGGCAGGCCAAATGAGCCCGACCCAAGCGAAAGTAGAGCGGCTGCCGACCTATGGGGGGCAGGCGGTGATGGAAGGCGTGATGATGCGCGGTTCGCGCACCTGCGCCATTGCCATGCGCGCCCCCGACCAGCAGATCGTCATCCACCAGGAACCGCTGGGCAGCCTGTACAACAACAGAATTTCCAAGATCCCCTTCTTGCGCGGCCTGGTCATGCTCTGGGACTCCTTAGGATTGGGTATGCGCGCCCTGACGCTGTCCGCCAATGTCCAGACCGGTGAGGATGAGAAGCTGGAAGGCCCTGCCTTATACTTGACTCTGGGAATCTCCCTGACCTTCGGGATCGCCCTGTTCTTCCTGGCACCCGCCGCAGTGGGGCAGCTCACCGAGTTCTTGCTGAATAAAACCAGCCTGTCTGGGACCGCTTGGTGGGGCAACCTGATGGAAGGCGTCTTCCGGCTGTGCCTATTAGTGGGGTATATCTGGGCCATCGGGCGCATCCCCGACATCGCCCGTGTCTTCGCCTATCACGGCGCCGAGCATAAAACCATCAATGCCTATGAAGGCCGCGCCGATCTCACCCCTGAAAACGTGTCCCGCTTCCCCTTGGAGCACCCACGCTGCGGGACATCCTTCCTGCTAACCTTAGTTGTCCTTTCGGTGTTGGTCTTCAGCCTGCTCGGACCGCTGCCCCTGGCATGGCGTTTGCTCAGCCGCATCCTGCTGATCCCCGTGTTAGCTATGCTGGCTTATGAATACATCCGCCTGACTGCCCGCTACATGGACTCCCCTATCGTCCGCTGTTTGATGAAGCCCAACCTGGCTTTACAGCGCCTCACCACCCGCCAACCAACTTTCGAAATGTTGGAAGTGGCGATCACAGCCTTCAAGACCATGCTCGAAAAGGAAAACACTGAGCCAATCTCCACCCAAGCGGATGTCAAGGTCGCTTAGTTTTCTCATCAACGCCTGCCTCTTGGCAGCCATCCTCTTGGAACAGTCTGGCTGCCAGTCGACCCTGCCCACTGAAGCCCCAGAGGTAAAAGACGTTGCTCTGCATCGTCAGACCCCTGAGGTCTATCTCACCCACACCCCAGTCGCAGGGATTCCGAACGAAGCTGTGCCTCGCCAAAACCCAGAGGTTTTCACACCGACGACAACTGCCCAAACACCACCTGTTTCGACCCCTGCAGTCTTAGATGATGCAGAGCGCCGTCAGACCCCAGCGGTTTCACCCTCTCCCACCCTGGAAGACTCCTACAAGGTTATCGGGCTCTCGGTGGAGGGGCGTCCCTTGGAGGTCTACACCTTTGGCAGCGGCGCAGATAAGCGCCTGATCATCGCCGGCATCCACGGCGGGTACGAGTGGAATTCCACCGCCCTCGCCGATGAGCTGATCGCTTACTTGCAAGACAACCCTCAGGTGATCCCCGCTGGCAAAACCCTCTACATCCTGCGGAACCTGAACCCTGATGGCGAGAGGCGTGCCCACGGGCCTGACGGGCGGGCAAATGCCAACGGTGTCGACCTGAACCGCAACTTCCCCGCCAACTGGGAGAAGAACTACCGCCGCTCCGGCTGCTGGCAGGAGCGCCCCATGACCGCCGGGCTGGCGCCTGCCTCCGAGCCTGAGACGCAGGCAGTCATCGCCTTCGTCACCGGTTACCCCGGCCTCCAGGCTGCCATCAGCTACCATTCCGCCGCCCTGGGTATCTTCCCCGGCGGACTGCCGCCAGATCAAGACGCTATCAACCTGGCCGAGACCCTGGCAGCCGTGAGCGGTTACCGCTACCCGCCCATGGATATCGGCTGCATTTACACCGGCGAGATGGTGAACTGGCTTGCCATGCAGGGCATCCCCTCCGTCGATATCGAGCTGACCAACCACCGCGACACCGATTTTGAGATCAACTTGAAGGTCCTGGATGCCTTTCTAAACTGGGAGCCCTCCAACCCAGCGGGTGGCGACTAGCCTTTCAATAGATTTGCCTGTTCCTTGCTCCTAGAGGCCTTAATCAAAGTTTCGGCGAAAAGCCATCAATCCGGTTACGATCAGCAGTACAACCGTAGGAAAAAAAGCGCGATCGAACGACACTTCCAGAAAGGTTACAAAATCCGGCTCACTCAAGATGAAGAAAATTGCGATCACAAAACCAAATGAAGCCAGGGTTACGATCAGCAGCATGGGGATCAAAGGACCGGGGCGGAATCCTTGCCGGACCAAAGCCGCCAGGAGGAAGAACAACACCAGCGGCATCAGGTACCGCCAATCCACCCCGCTAAAAAGTCGACCGGCGATGAAAATTACCAGCGTTTTGAGCGGATTCAAGTTGATCTGCCCGTTCATCACCTGTTGGGATAAACCTTTCAGAGCGCCGCCCGCTTGATCTCCGGCAATAAAATGTGTGGCAAAAATCAGCCATGACCCTGTAATAACCAACAAAGGCAGCAGCCAACTTACATGAAAATGCAAGGGCTGGCGAGTGACCCAGCGCGCAGCCAGCAGCGCAGCCGCCAACACAAAAGCATAAGGCAATCCTTCAGGGCGCGTCCAGCCTGCCAATGCCAGCAGCAGCCCGCCTAACAGCAGAACTCTGGGATTGTCTTGCTCCAATCCTTCAAAACTCCACAGCGTGCCTAACACCAGGTAGCTGGTGAAAGGGATGTTTGCAAAGCCAGACGTCCCGTAAAAAAAGATCGCCGGCGTGGTCAGGATCAACAGCGTGCCTCCCGTGGCGATCAAAGCTGAAACACCGTGACGCCGGCAGAACCGATAGACTCCCACGAGCAGTGCCAGGAGTGCAAAAGGAAAGAAGAATTTTGAACCGGGCAAAAGATCACCATCGAAGATGGTAAAAATCGTGACGAGCAGCGGGATATTCAGCGGGTAAGCCAGGCCGTGGCCTCCCAGCAAGCGACCGGCGAAAATGCTGCCTGCATAGGCAATCCCATGACCTTTGGCGCTCCAGATCACAATATCGTCAAACAAAGAATAAGATCTCCCTACCGCGAGGATCACCAGAAGGGTCCAGGTCAGCCCAATCACACACCAACCCACCAGGTTGATCCACTGGAAATCGGGGCTGTGAAAATTCGGCCGGTGGAAGCAGTAATTCGTGCCGGTCAGCTTTGCAGCCCCGAAGACCAGCATACCGCAAGCCAGGTAAACCAGGATCACGCTGAGCGGGGTGAGGGAGAACCCTGCCCAGGAGGTCAAGAACAACACCCAGGTGAAGATCCCTGTTCCAACAGGAATTGCCAGACTTCCGGTCTCGATCCAAGATAAGGCCGGTAGGATGAGATGGACAATGGCCCCGCCGAACAAACCCAGAGCCAATAAGATGGTCAAATCCAGGATCAGCAGTCTCAAAAGATCAAAAGATTGCTCCTTAAAGGTTTGGGCTTCGCCAAAGCTCGCATATAAAAGCGGGGTGTAAACACCCAGGTAATAATCGGAACCGACCGAGGCTGGAAGATACTGCTTAATCCCGGCAAACTGTTCTGCAGAGAATTCCGGCGGCGGGAACTGGCTCGTGATGGGGACATAATGATCAGGCTCCATCAGGCAGGCTGTGCATGCCTGCCCCAAGTCACAGCTGCAGGCCACGATCGGACGCGGGAACAAAAAATACTGCAAGAATCTCCTGGTGCGAGAACTGCGCCGAGCGTTCTGCAACCACCACGGCTTTATCCACTGGGATCGTTTCGTCGAGGAAGCGCATGAACTTCGTGCCGCTGTCCCCCAAATAGAAATTCGCGCTGCGCTCAAAGGCGGTCTGGTCCCGGTTCCGCCAGATCCTTTTTAGCCACAATAGAGCGTAAGTATCACCCACCTGAAGGAGCTGCAGCATGCTGACCGCAAATAGGATCACCGGCGCCCCCAAAATCAGCCGCTGCCAATACTTCTGGAGAAATTTCATTAGCCCTCGGTCGATATGAAAGCTTCCGGAGGCGCAGGGCCTCCGGAAGCTTATTTCTACTGATACGCTGGCAGCCAGCCCTGATGGGCTTCCAGCAAATCGTCCACCAGGCTCCAGATTTGGTCCAGGTCCAATTCGGCGGCCGTGTGCGGATCGAGCATGGCGGCGTGGTAGATGTGCTCCTTCTTGAGGGTCAGCGCTGCCTCGACCGTCAGCGCCTGCACGTTGATATTCGTCTGCATCAAAGCGGCGAGCTGGGGAGGAAGCGCGCCCACCTGCGTGGGCTGGATGCCGCTCTTATCCACCAGGCAGGGCACCTCCACGCAGCAGCCCTGCGGCAGGTTATCGATCAGCCCGCGGTTCAGCACATTTCCGTACACCACCCGCGCCGTCCCCGTCTCCAGGCTGTGAATGATCGAAGAGCCGTACTCGTGGCTGCGGTGCACTTCGTCGAGGTAATCAGAATTGGGATCCTCCATCTCCTTCTTGACGAACTCCCAGCCCGCAATCTGGTGCTCGCAGCGCCGGATGTACTCGTCCAGCGGCACACCGAACTTCTCGATCAGGTCGGGGCGGTCGCGCTTGATGAACCAGGGCACGTATTCGCTGAAGTGCTCGCTCGAACTCGGTCACAAAGTAGCCCAGCCGGGTGAGGGCCTCGTAGCGCACGCGGTTCCATTCTGGGATGCGCCCCTCCGCCACCACCTGGCGGAGGCGCGGGTACAGGTCTTCCACACCATCAGCCGTTTTTCGCTCGAAGCGCAGGTAAAAAGCCATGTGGTTGATCCCCGCGCACAGGTAATTGATCTCTTCGATCGGCACGCCGATGTCGTAAGCCAGCTGCTCCGCCGTACCCTGCACGCTGTGGCACAGCCCCACCGTCTTGATCTTGCTGGCCCGGTTGATCGCCCAGGTGATCATCGCCATGGGGTTCACGTAGTTCAGCAGCGTCGCCGACGGGCACAGGGCTTCCATATCGCGGCACACCTCCAAAAAGACCGGGATGGTGCGCAGGGCACGCATAATGCCGCCGATGCCCAGCGTGTCGGCGATGGTCTGGCGCAGGCCGTACTGCTTGGGCACTTCGAAATCGACCACTGTGCCGGGCTTGTAGCCAGCGATCTGGAACATGCTGATGGCATAATCCGCCCCATCCAGCGACCTGCGCCGGTCGAGGGTGGCTTCGATGACCGGCCGGGCGCCGAGCGTCTTGGCGATGCGCTGCGCCACAATCTCCGTGGTGCGCAGGCGTTCGGGGTTGATGTCGTGCAGGCTGATGGTTGCTTCAGCCAGCTCGGGGTAGCTGAGGATATCTCCCAGCAGGTTCTTGGCGAACACGGTGCTTCCGGCGCCGAGGAAAGAAATTTTTGGCATACAGGTCTCCTTATCCGCTAATCTTTCACTTTGTTCAAGACAGGTTCTTCGCAAATCCAACGCTAATCAATTGGATTTGCCCATCAATTATACATAACCAGCCGCCAGCGGGCAACTCATCTTTTTGAATTCCCTCACCCCTAGCCCCTCTCCCAAGTTTGGGAGAGGGGAACCCCCCTCACCTCTCCATCAGCGCTTCAAGATGACGTTTGACCGCCTCCCACTCGCCTCGCAGGATGCTGTAGATGATCGATGAGCGCAGCGTGCCGTCTGGCAGGAGCATGTGGTCGCGCAGGAGGCCCTCACGCACCGCCCCCAGGCGCTCGATGGCCTGCTGCGAGCGCAGGTTGCGCACGTCGGTGCGGAACTGCACGCGCAGGCAACCCAGGTGCTCGAAGGCATGCCCGAGCAGCAGGTACTTGCTCTCGGTGTTGACGCCCGTGCGCTGGCAGTCCGGCGCATACCACGTGCCGCCGATCTCCAGGTTTCGGTCGGAGGGTGAGATGTTCATATAGCGGGTCATGCCGATGGCCCGGCTGCTCTCCAGGTGGATGACGGCAAAGGGCAGGTCTGTGCCGCGCCTCTGCCATTCCAGGAGCAGCCCCACCAGGCCACCCATCTTCTCCGGCGTGGTCACCTGCCCGTAGCGCATGTACTGCCACAGGCTCGCCTCCTTCCCGGCCTGCGCCAGGTCGGGGACATGCGCCAGGGAGAGCGGCTCAAGGCGGACGAGGCGACCGGAAAGGATAACGGGGGAGGCGAAAATTTTGGACATAATTGTTTCAGTAAATCAATGAGGAACAATTGGAAAACGCTGGCTGGGCAGGGTATCCTTTTTAAGTATATCTATGCGCAATGTTAGGCTCAGCCCGGGGGACTGCGGGACCGCAAAGGTGCTGTTGGGGAGGAGGGCGAAGGGGGGCTCGACCAGGAGGGCGGCGGGCGGCGGGCGGAGCGGCACCAGGGGGAGGAGGCGCGCCAGCTTACCTGGCAGGCTGAGCGGCACCAGGGGGAGGAGGCGCAGCAGCTTACCTGGCAGGGTGAGCGGCTGGATCCAGGGGAAGGAAAGATCAATTGGGTACATTTAATACTAATTGGATAGGTATTATCTGATATAATCCATACAGATTAAGCATTCGTTTGGTCTGATTTTACTCCAACTACCGGGCAATTGAGGAGATTTCAATGTATCGATGGTTAATATTTTTCCATATCTTGGGTGTCTTCGGGTTCCTGCTCTCGCACGGGGCGTCTGTGCACATGGCATTTGCCGTTCAGCGTGAGAGAGACCTGGAAAGACTGCGTGCTCTGCTCCAGCTCTCCGCCAGCTCATACCGCACGATGTACCCAGCGCTGCTGGTGATCGTGGTGACGGGGATCACCGCAGGGTTCCAGGGGCAGTGGTGGAAGTCCGGCTGGATTTGGGCTTCATTGGTGCTGCTGATCGGGATTGCGGGTGCGATGTACCCCCTGGGGACTGCCATTTTTGGAGCTGCCAGGAGCGCTATCGGGATGCCGCATGTTGAAAACGGGGAAATGGTGCCAGGGGAGGCAACCAAGAGCCCGGAAGAGATCGATGCGATCCTGAAAAAGGCGAAACCCGGACTGCTGGCTGCGATTGGGTACGGCGGCCTGGCGCTGCTGGCCTGGCTGATGGTGTTGAAGCCGTTCTAAAGTGAGGGGCAATCTTTATAGGGATTCTTCGCCCCCTGCGGGGGCTCAGAAAGACACTTTGATGGGATCTATTTGACGAAGCTTAATTTAAGCTCAAGCCGAAACATCCTGCCGGTGATTTGTCATTTTGAGCCGCGCGGCTGTGAAAAATCCTATGGAATGTGCCGATCAGCAATCTTTATAGGGATTCTTCGCCCCCTGCGGGGGCTCAGAAAGACACTTTGATGGGATCTATTCGACGAACCTTAATTTAGCTCAAGCCGAAACATCCTGCCGATGATTTATCATTTTGAGCCGCGCAGCGGTGAAAAACCCTATGGAATGTGCCGATCAGCAATCTTTAAAGGGATTCTTCGCCCCCTGCGGGGGCTCAGAAAGACACTGTGATGGGATCAATTTGACGAAGCTTAATTTAAGCTCAAGCCAAAACATCCTGCCGGTGATTTGTCATTTTGAGCCGAGCAGCGGTGAAAAATCCCTGTGGAATGTGCCGATCAGCAATCTTTATAGGGATTCTTCGCCTCCTGCGGGGGCTCAGAAAGACACTTTGATGGGATCTATTTGACGAACCTTAATTTAGCTCAAGCCGAAACATCCTGCCGGTGATATGTCATTTTGAGCCGCGCAGCGATGAAAAATCCCTATGGAATGTGCCGATCACAATCTTTATAGGGATTCTTCGCCCCCTGCGGGGGCTCAGAAAGACACTGTGATGGGATTCATCGGGTGAAGGTCTTTTGATAAAGGGTGGCTCTTTTAATTAGATCTTGCCTGACCGTGATGCCCAGCCCGGGGGACTGGGGGACGGTGAGGGTGCTATCGGGGTTGAGGACGAAGGGGGGCTCGACCAGGTCTTCGGCGTAGTAGCGGGCGGAGGCGGAGATGTCGCCGGGGAGGGTGAAGCCGGGCAGGGAGGCCAGGGCGAGGTTCGCGGCGCGGCCGATGCCGCTCTCGAGCATGCCGCCCATCCAGACGGGGACGCCCCGCTCGAGGCAGTAGTCGTGGATCAGCTTGCCTTCATACATGCCGCCGACACGGCCGGGCTTGATGTTGATGATGCGGCAAGCGCCGAGCTCGAGGGCCCAGCGGGCATGCCTCAGCGAGAGGATGAACTCGTCAAGGCAGAGGGCGGTCTTGAGCTGCGGCTGGAGCTTGGCATGGTCGATGATATCGTCTTCGGCGAGGGGCTGCTCGATGAGGAGGAGGTCGTAGGCGTCTAGCGCTTTCAGCGTTTTAAGGTGGGAGGCGTCTTCCAGGCGGTAGACGGAGTTGCCGTCCACCTGCAGGAGGATGCCCGGGTGGAGGCGGCGCACGGCAGCCACATCGTCCACATCGCGGCCGGGCTTGATCTTGAGCTTGATGCGGGTGTAGCCCAGGGCGAGGTAGCCAGCGACCGTCTCGAGGAGCACCTCGGTGGTGGGCTGGATGCCGACGGAGACGCCGACTATCACGCGATCACGGGAGCCGCCGAGCAGGCGCTGGAGGGGGAGCCCCTGGCGCTGGGCGAAGAGGTCCCAGAGGGCCATCTCCATGCCGGCTTTGGCCATGGGGTGACCGGTGAGGTGGCTGATGGCGGAGCGGTAGGCGGGTACGTCTGCTATCCCGTGGGGATCGCTTGCATCGGCGGCGAAGACGGCAGGGATGATGAAGTCCTCCAGGATGTGCCAGTTGGTCTGGGTGGTCTCGTAGGAGTAGGCGCAGTGCTGGGTGGCGGTACATTCGCCCCAGGCGGTGAGGCCACCGGACTGGAGCTGGATAAGGATGAACTGGCGGTCGGTCTCGACCCAGCGGGAGGTCTGGAAGGGTGCCACGTAGGGCATGCAAAGGTGGTGGAGGGTGATGATCATAGGGGAGTGGGGAGTAGGGAGTAGGGAGTAGGGAAATCCGCTAATCAACGCGAATTAGCAAGAAATTCATATGTTTCAGACACATTGTAGCCAGGAATGGGTTTAAAGAGAAGGGGGAACCTAACCCCAACCCCTTCCCTGGTAGGGAAGGGGAGGTTGACCAAATCCCGGTCTCCGCCGTCCGAAAAACCACGGATAGAGGAGGGGAAGAGACCGGCAACGGAAGACTTTCCAGTTTGTCGTCCTGAGAGAATGAGAAAAAAATGAAAAAAACCACTTTCAAAAAAGGGAGGACATGGATAAAAACGTTTTTAAAGTGCCAATAAGGATCTTACTCCCCGCTCAGGCCTCACCCTGAGCGGGTCATTACCCAATCTCCGAATTAGGAGATCATTTTTGCTCGCAAATTCCTTACCTGAACCAGATTATGAGCGAGTGCATACCATAATAAGATCGCTTCCACCTTCCGCAGTCCGCGCACCAGTAACCGATACAATCCCCGATTGCGAGCCAAAGCATTCGCCCACTCGATGGTGGCTGCTCTCTGTTTGTATTTCTCTTTGGCTTGTGGGGTAATCATGCGTTCTTTCCAGGCTCTCACCCCGCTTCCATCGGTGGGTAAGATATCCTCAGGACGCTTCTGACTCTTGGCGCTATAACTCTTGGGGATTGGACAATAAAGGCTCACGCCTTTTTCGGTGGCTTTCTCAAAGCTGGCGTTGTTGCGATAGCCACCATCCACATAATGCTCTTTGGGAAAGCGCTGGCAACGTTTTTCGATTTGATCCAGCATGGGATTCAACAGGTTGGTGTCCGCTTCATTATTGGCTTGCACCCCCACGATCACACCGCTGTCCATATCAATCGAGAACTGCCCATTGTAGGCCGGTCGAAAACCCCCATCTGGCATCTTCATCACCCACGCTTCCGGGTCTGTGGTCGAGGCCCGCGCCGCACGGTTCTTGACTTTCAAGTCCCGCCTCTTCGCCAGCTTGGCGGCTACCTTTTCCACTTCTTCCAAGGCTTTCTTCACGCGCACTAGTTTCTCTGTAGCTTGGCGTTCTTGAGCTGCTTTTTGACCTGCAGAACGCTCCCCTTCGTCCTGCTTCTCTTCCTCCTGCACTTTCAATTGGTCCATCACCCCTTGAGCTTGTTTCAGGCTCTCTTCCAAGGTCGGCTTCCGCCGAAAGGAACTCGCCCCCGCACTGGCTCGTATACGGATCCCATCCTGGGCTGTCTTTTCTACGCTGATCACCCCCTCGCTGATCAAGGCCGCTACACTTTTCGTCAGGATATTCTCCAATGCTTGCCCGCTCTCCACCCGAAAGTCCGAGAGCGTATGGTAATTCACCGTGATGCCTCCCAGCAACCATTGATAGGGTAGACTTTCCTCACACAGCCGACCCAACTCCCGGGCACTGCCCACCCCTTCCAGCGTCGCATACAACCACATCCCCACCAATACTTTCGGCTCGATCGCTGGCCGTCCTGCCCAGCCTTCCACTGCTCTTATCCGGGCATACAATGGCTCAAGATCATATCCCTGCACCATCTCCCACACCAGCCGTACTCGGTGATCTTCCGGCAATAGCTCATCCAAGCTCGCTAGATGCATCTTGATTTGTTGCCGTTCTGGCTTCTCCAGCCTGGGTTGGCCCCCTTTTCTTTCCTTTGCGGCTGGTTCCTCTTCAGGCAGGGTAAACAGGCTCTCGACCATTCTTCTCTCCAGTCCTTTCTGTATTGTCCCTATCTTACCTTTTTTGTTCTCTTTTGAGGAGAGGGAATTTTTTTCACAACCTCTGAGCTTGCGAAGGACCCCTTTGAGGCGGCTGTGGAAGTGCGCCGAGGCTGGGAAGGAATAGATGCAATCAACGGATTGAACGGATTACAGGCAAGGAATGTGGGTAGGGGCGCAGTGCCTGCGCCCAACCTATCAAGCCCATTTTAGCCAGGAATGGGTTTAAAGAGAAGGATCGGTTTTATCGTTCACCAACCGCTTTGGACGCGGTTGAGGGTAGCTTAGCGGGTACTCTTTTTTGATTTCAGAGCTCTCATGACCGATTGCTTTTCCCAATGCAGTGCTGACAAACAAATTCAGGCTCACCCCTTCTCGCTCGGCGGCCTCCACCAAAGCGCGGTGCAGAGAACACGGCACGCGTACGATGAATTTTCCGCTGTACTTTTCTTTAGGGTGGGGCTCAGGAATATCCTGACCGCTCTCCAGGGCGGCTTCGATCCATCCACGCATGGCGTCTGAGATCATTTCCTCAAGCTCATTGAATGTATCAGCCTGCGTCATACAGCCGGGCAACTCAACCACACGGGCAAACAAGCCAGAATACACTTCACCCTCATCCCGAGTGACTTCGATTGTATAGGGAAGATTCAGGTAAAAATCTAAGGTTTTTTTTGCCATATACTCACCTTTAATCACTTTTCGTCATCTTCGAGAAGCTCATCTATGATGCGCAAGACATTTTTGACATAAACAGGCAAGATGAAGGGTTTTCGCATAGGGATGGTGATTTGAATTTTCTGCATTCGATATACGAAATGACTTCCGGAGCTTCTCCTTTCAAAACCGAGGTTGATGAGCAGCCCATCGATCTCGTCGAATCTGACATTTTTATCATTCTTTCGGAAGCGTTCAAGGAGCTTTTCGCGTTTGGTCATCCACACCTCAATAGTATCATATTTAGTATCAATGTCAAGCGTTCACGTAAACAACTGACGAACTCACGGTCGGTCTCGACCCAGCGGGAGGTCTGGAAGGGGGTGACGTAGGGCATAGGGGAAGGGGAATAGGGAGTGGGCAGTGGGGAGTAGGGGATGAGGGTTAAGGGAAAAAAATCCACGGATCAGCACGAATTTGAAATAAAGGCTCACGGATAAACACGGAGAACACGGATGGGTAAATAAGTACACGGAAAAAGCGGAAAACAGGAAAGTACGGATTTTTTGATAAAGATCATAAGGCTCACGGATACTTACGATGACAGCCCATGAGTACATGGGGTACATCGTTTCGGAAAACACGGATTTTAAAGGAAGTACACGGAAACAGCCGATAAAAACCATCGGGGCAGAAAACAGGAAAGTACGGATTTTTTAAGATCCATTTGGTTCAAAAGACAAAAACCAAGGGCAGGTTCTGAGGCAGCCAATCACCATTGTAGCCAGGAATGGGATTTAAGAGAAGGGGGAACCCGGTGGGCAGGGGAATAGGGAGTAGGCAGTAGGCAGTGGGGGAATCCGCTAATCTGCGATAAAGAGCATCGCGGCGCGAATTGACAAGAAATTTGTAATGATCAGACACATTGCGGCCAGGAATGGGATTAGGGGAAGGGAATAGACCGACAACGAATCAGTGCCTTTTTTGCCGTCCTGAGCTTGCGAAGGACCCATTTGAGGCGGCATGCGCCATGATTAGGGAAAGATAATTATCAGGAAGATTACGAATTTTCGGTTATACTGGATTATGCGAAAACCAAAGCATTGTAACTCGAAGGTTCGTTTCCAATATAAAAATTCACTTACGTAATGAATATTTGCGGGCAGGGGTACAATGTCGACTAATCCTTCTCCATCTTTCGAAACAGGCATTCGAGATAATTATGAGCGCGGCAGCGTGGGGGAGTTCCTGAAAGAAAATATCCAGACCGGTTCAACTTTATCGGTTGTTTCGGCATATTTCACCATATATGCTTACGCGGCACTCCAAGAGCAATTAGACGATATCGAGCACCTGCGTTTTCTTTTCGGAGAACCGCGCTTTATCAAAACGTTGGACCCTGAAAAAACCGACACGAAGGCATATCAAATTGAAGATAATGGTTTGCAGCTCAAGAACCGGTTGGAGCAACGAAGAGTGGCGCGGGAATGCGCAGAGTGGATCGATCGTAAAGTGGATATTCGCTCTATTCGAAAGGCGAGCTTTCTGCACGGAAAGATGTATCATTTAGCCCACAATGGGGTTGAAGAAGCGATCCTGGGAAGCTCCAACTTTACCGTGAGCGGGCTGGGACTCGGGACGACAAATAATAATATCGAGCTCAACTTGATCGTGGACAGCAAACGGGACCGGCAGGATTTGATCCGGTGGTTCGATGCTCTTTGGATGGACGAAGAATTGGTTGAGGATGTCAAACAGAAGGTGTTGACTTACCTGGCGCAGCTTTACCAGGACAATACCCCAGAGTTTATCTATTTCAAAACCTTGTTTCATATTTTTGAGGAATTCCTGACAGACCAGGCAAAAGGTGGCCTGGCAGATATCCAGACCCAGATCATCGATACGGAAATCTGGAAAATGTTGTTTGAATTCCAAAAAGATGGGGTCAAGGGTGCAATCAACAAGCTGCTCACCTACAACGGCTGCATTTTGGCGGACAGTGTTGGGTTGGGCAAGACCTTCGAAGCGCTGGCGGTGATCAAGTATTTCGAGCTGCGCAACGACCGGGTGCTGGTGCTGTGCCCCAAGAAGTTGCGCGAGAACTGGACGGTTTACCAGGCGCAGAATAACAGCGAGCTCAATCCGCTGCTGCGCGACCGCTTCAACTATACCGTGCTTTGCCATACCGACTTGAGCCGGGAGGGCGGTCGTTCGGGGGATATTGACCTGGCAAATCTCAATTGGGGGAACTATGACCTGGTGGTGATCGACGAGTCACATAACTTCCGCAACGATACCCCCAGTCGCTATGAAAATGGGCAGTTGGTGCGCAAGAGCCGGTATAAGAAGCTGATGGAAGACATCATCCAACAGGGCGTGAAAACGAAGGTATTGATGCTTTCAGCAACCCCGGTCAACAACAATCTCACCGACCTGCGCAACCAGATTTACTTTATTACCGAAGGCATGGATGATGCGCTGCGTGAAGCCATGGGCATCTCCAGCATCCAGGATACCCTGCGAGGAGCTCAAATATCGTTCAATGATTGGGCAAAGAACAGCCAGGAGCGCAAGACCAGTGAGCTGTTGAACAAGCTGAGCTCGGGTTTCTTCAAGCTATTGGATGGCTTGACGATTGCCCGCTCCCGCAAGCATGTGCAGAAGTTCTACAAGGACAGTGTCATCCAACTGGGAGGTTTCCCGAAGCGTGAAAAACCATTATCGGTTTACCCGCCAATTGATCTCAAGGGAGAGTTCCTTTCCTACGATTCCTTGAACGATCAGATCGAACGCTACCAACTTTCCTTGTTCAACCCATCCCATTATCTCAAGCCAGAATTCCGCGAGCTTTACGAGCGGGATGTAGTCGCCGGATTCACCCAGGCCAAGCGCGAGAATTACTTGATTGGGATGATGAAGGTGAATTTTCTCAAGCGCCTGGAAAGCTCGGTGTATTCATTCGACCTGACCTTGAGGCGCACAATTGCTAAGATCGATGATTTGAAGAACCGGATCGAGCGTTTCCAGCAGTTCCAGGCTGAAAACCCGGAGTTTGACTTCGAGGCGCTGCGACCTGAAGACCTGGATGATGAAGAACTGACCGAAGCGTTCGAGGTGAGTAAGCGGCGCATCAAGATGGCGCACCTGGAGCTGGAGCGCTGGTTAATCGATTTACAGCGCGATCGCGAGCAGCTCCACATTCTCGAGCTATTAGCGAAGGATATCACTCAAGAGCGGGATGCCAAGCTGGCAAAGCTCAAGGGATTGATCGAAGGTAAAGTCAAGCATCCTACCTTGGATAAGCAAGGAAAGCCAAACCGCAAGGCATTGGTCTTCACCGCCTTTGCCGATACGGCTGCTTACCTGTACGAGGCTTTGAGAGATTGGGCGCGGGATGAATTGGGGATCCACATAGCTCTGGTCTCTGGCGGTTCCGTCGAGAACAAGACGACATTCGGCAAGAACGATTTCAACCAAATCCTGACCAACTTCTCCCCTCATTCGAAATATCGCTCAAAGATGCAAAACATGCCGCAAGAGGCGGAGATTGACCTGTTGATTGCCACCGACTGCATCTCGGAGGGGCAGAACCTGCAGGACTGCGACGCGCTGATCAATTATGATATCCATTGGAACCCGGTGCGCGTGATCCAGCGGTTCGGGCGCATCGACCGCATCGGCAGCATAAATCCAAATGTGTACCTGATCAACTTTTGGCCGACCGCAGATTTGGACAAGTACATTGCCCTGAAGACGCGTGTGGAAGCGCGCATGGCCTTGGTGGACCTTTCTGCCACAGCCGATGATAACCTGTTGAATACCGAAGCCATCGAAGACCTGATCACCGATGAGCTCAAATACCGGGACAAACAGTTGAAGAGGCTGCGGGATGAAGTGTTGGACCTGGAAGATTTCACCGAATCGGTCACCCTCACCGATTTCACCCTGGATGACTTCCGCGCCGAGCTGAGCCGCTACATAGAAGCAAACCGTAAGCTGCTCCAAGAAGCGCCCTTCGGGCTCTATACGGTTGTGCCCACCGACCCGGAATACGCAGTCATCCGTCCGGGGGTGATCTTCTGCCTGAAGCAGAAGGAAGAGGTTTCCAGTGAGACGGTCAACCCCCTGCAACCCTATTTCCTGGTTTACATCATCGAAGATGGCACGGTGCGGCTCAATTTCACTCATCCCAAGCAGATCCTGGAGATCATGCGGGCTTTATGTTCCGGAAAAAGCTTCCCCTATGAAAGTCTGTGCAATTTCTTTAATGAGCAAACCCAAAACGGAAAGGATATGACCGCTTACAATAACCTGCTGGAGAAAGCGATCAAAGCCATTGAAAGCACCTTCCGCAAACGTGCCGCAGGAAGGCTGACGGAAGGTCGCGGTGCTGTGCTGCTGCCTGCACAGGAACAAGTCAACGATCAAACCGAGTTTGAATTGATCACCTGGCTGGTCATCTGTTAATAGCAAAGAAATGAACGCAAGGGCTTATTTGTTAGAAGAGCAACTGGTTGCTGAGCTTCATTCGCTTGGTGTGGATTATCTTTCGCGCCAACAGGAGGTCGCCTCTCCAGCTTCACATGCGCCGCATGAGCTGCTGGCGGACCTGGTCTGCCAGCCATCCAGCCGGGTTAGGGCAGCTTTGATCGCCCTGCTGTTGGCGCATCCAGATTTTGCCAGGTTTATTCCGCAAGCACTGGAGGGGTTAGGACCCAAAGATGCGCAAACCCTGCGCTTCTTCTATACAGCAGCGGTTTATTTACAGCAGAAATACGCCCGTTCACTGAGGGGGGGTTTAAAATCTCGCTGGCGAAGACTCCCCGACTTGTTTTCAGGTGAATTAGGCGTAGCGGGGGAGGCGAACGCTGACCGCATCCGCAACCTGGCGCATTTGCACGCCCAGGCGAGTGGGGAATTCTTGAATTGGGAAGGCACTTATGAGAGCGCGGCCCGTAATCTGCTACGCCGCTGGGAAGTGGAGGAAAAATGGAAAGTGTGACGTTGCAAACTTTGCAGGCTTTTTTTCAACGCTTGGGAGAAGCGCTGCCTTTTCCGGCGACCATCTACCTGTCAGGAGGCAGCGCGTTGTGCTTGCTCGGTTCTCCGCGTGAAACCCTGGATGTGGATTGCTCGATCGAAGAGGCGCCTTCTGAGGCCTGGAAAACCATCGAGCAAATTGCTGACGAACTGAGATTGATTGTGGAGCTGGTCCCGCTGGGAGAATTTATCCCACTACCTCCAGATGCCAAACAGAGAAGGCGCTTTGTTGGGCGGTATGGCATGGTGGATGTGTATATCTACGACCTGTACAGCATTGCCTTAAGCAAGATTGCGCGGGGGTTTGAGTCCGATTTAGAAGATGTGGAATTCCTGGTCAAGCAGAATTTGGTGAATTGGGAGACGTTGGAAGCGCATTATAGAACTATTCTGCCGCGTTCTGCCGAGGCGGATATTGATCCAAAAGAGTTTCGTCAATATTTCGAAACCTTGAGGAAAAGATTGGAATCATAGAATGGATCTTGCATTCAGTAAACAACCCACCCCACTAGCCCGATCTTTCACAAGGAGAAGGGGGCAGGCAGCCACAGATGGCTACTTTTCGCGGGGTGGGGTAAGCTTTTCGCTTTTACACCCTAAAAATAACTTATTTCTGCTCAAGAGTCAATAAGGAATTTTTACGAATGATTACGGAGATCGCATGAGCCGGCAAACGCTTCTGGAAAAAATTTCATCAACACTTGGAGCATTCCATTCCGGCAGCCTGGAACAGAACGCCATAGGCCTGTTCGAAACATTGGGATACCGCAGCAGCCGGCGCCTTGCAGGCTTGCAGCTTTCTGCGGATAACCTGGCAGAAGCCTTCGGCAGCCCGCAAAGCCTGCGTCCTGAAAAGGCGCTGGCTGAGGATTGGCAGTCTATTCACCTGCTCTTCCAACTGACCGATGAGGAGATCAGCTCTGCGGGGAGAGATCCACAGTTACACATGGTCTTCGACAGCGCTTCGAAAGTCGACCCAACCATCTTCCGTTCCTACCTGTTCTTCGCCGTGGCACTGAAAGGGGAGGCCTACACGCGTGGGCAACTGGCGGGGATCACGCGCGAGATCAACCGCCTGTTCCCCATGCCGGTCATGGTGCTCTTCCAGCATGGGCAAACCCTGACCCTGGCAATCATCCACCGCAGACCGCAAAAAAAAGAGACCGAGAAGGATGTGTTGGAGAAGGTGACGCTGATCAAGGACATCCGCCAGGCGAACCCGCACCGCGCCCACCTGGAAATCCTGGCTGACCTGGCGCTGGATGAGCTTTACGAGAAGCACCGCTTCACCAACTTCCTCGAGCTGCACAAAGCCTGGCAGGAGACGCTGAATATCTCGGAGCTGAACAAGCGCTTCTTCAAGGAGCTTTCCAACTGGTACTTCTGGGCGGTTAAAAAGTTGTTTTCCCCGCAGGGGCGGGGGCTGAAGTAGAAAGCCGCAATGCGGTGAACGTGATCCGCTTAATCACAAGACTGATCTTCGTCTGGTTCATCAAAGAAAAGGGATTGGTAAACGAAGCTCTATTCGATGAGAAGCGGATGTCTGAGCATCTTAACCATATCGATCTACAAGACTGTACCTATTACAAGGCCATCCTGCAAAACCTGTTCTTTGCCACGCTCAACACGGAGATGGGCGAGGAGCGTAAATTTCGAGGCAAGAACGAGCAAGGGTTCGACCAGCACTACATGATCCACAACGTGTACCGGTACGAAAGTTACTTCAAAGAACCGCAGACGGCGCTCAAGCTTTTCGAGGAAATCCCCTTTCTGAATGGCGGTTTGTTCGAATGCCTGGATCATCCTGACCCGGATAACCCGAAGACAATCGTGCGGGTGGATGGCTTCTCAGACAGGCCGGATAACCCGCTGTGCGTGCCAGACGAGCTATTCTTTGGAGGGGAACAGGTCATTGATCTGAACGAAGCCTATGGCACGCATAACAAGCAGTACAAGGTGCGCGGGCTGGTCAAGATCTTCGAGAGCTACAAATTCACCATTGAAGAAAACACACCCATCGAGGAAGAAATTGCCCTCGACCCGGAGCTGCTGGGCAAGGTGTTCGAGAACCTGCTGGCGGCTTACAACCCCGAGACAGGCACGACAGCCCGCAAGCAGACCGGCTCCTTCTATACGCCCAGGGAGATCGTCAATTACATGGTGGACGAGGCGCTGATAGCTTACCTGGAAACAGCCCTCTCCTCTGAACGCTCAGAGGGAGGAGATAATGCGCTCTTAGACAGGCTGCGTCTCTTGCTGTCTTATGAGGAAACGCCGCATAATTTCAGCGAGTTTGAAGTGACTCGCCTGATTGAAGCAATCAACTCTGTGAAGGTGCTCGACCCGGCCTGTGGATCGGGAGCCTTCCCGATGGGTATGTTACACAAGCTGGTTTACATCCTGGGCAAGCTTGATCCGCACAACGAGGGTTGGAAAGAGAAGCAGATCGCCAAAGCCAGCGAGATACAAGACGCACTGGCGCGCGAAGCGGCGATCCAATCGATCGAGCAAGTCTTCGAGAACAATTACGATGATTACGGGCGCAAGCTGTACCTGATCGAGAACTGCATCTATGGGGTGGATATCCAACCCATTGCCGTGCAGATCGCCAAACTGCGCTTCTTCATCTCGCTGGTGGTGGAACAGAAGGTGGAGAGCAGCCAGTCCAACCTGGGCATCCGCCCGCTGCCGAACCTGGAGACGAAGTTCGTGGCGGCCAATACGCTGATCGGGATCGAACGCGGCAAGGAAGAGAAGGCCGGCGAGAAAACAAAAGCTGACCCGCGCCTGGTGGCGAAAGAGGCTGAATTGCGCGACACCCTGCGGCAGTTTTTCCTGGCGCGCTCCCCCGCCACGCAGGAAAGATGGCGTACCCAAGGGGATGAGCTCTGCCAGGAAATCAACCAACTGCTGGAAAAGAGTCATGCCACTCGGCGTTTGGATTCCAATGCGTTATTCAACCTGGCCGTAAATTACGAATATGCGCTGGGGCAATTGACCTCGCTCCCCAAAGCCGGGCAGCCTAAAGCCTTGCTGCTGACCAGCCCGGAAATCCAGCGCCTGGAGAACGAGCTGGGACGGGTGCGCCGCGAGCACTTCTCAGCCCGCACGCCAGCCACCAAGCGCAAGTACCGGGAGATTGATGCCCGGTTGCGCACCGAATTGGCGGAGCTGCTCAAGAAGAGCGGCTGGGGCGGTGAATCGGCGGCCCAACTGGCAAGCTGGGACCCGTACGATCAGAATGCAAGTGCGGGGTTCTTCGACCCGGAGTGGATGTTTGGGAATAAAGATGGATTCGATATTGTTGTTGCTAACCCGCCTTATGTTGATTCAGAATTAATGACAAGAATATTTCCCGACTTAAGAGATACATGTGTTGACATATTTTTGTCTGCAAAAGGTAATTGGGATTTGTTTGTAATATTCATAGAAAAAGGTTTACACCTTATTCGAAATGAAGGCATATTAACGTATATTGTTCCGAACAAGCTAATTGGTGCTTCTTACGCAGAAAATATTAAGAAATTAATGCTTGGGTATTCCATTATTGAGATTCGTGATTATTCGAAAGTCGATGTTTTCAAAGATGTTGATGTTTATCCGATTACTTTCGTGTTAGCCAACAGTAAAAACAAAACTAATGTATCTACTAAAATTATGGGAGATCTATTTTTGTCAAAAATTAACAATTCTATTCCTGCAGCGTCCTTTTATACTGACGTTTTTTGGGATAAATGGTTTGTGCCAAGTGAAGTTTTAGCCATTGTATTAAAATGTAACACGTTTCCACGTTTAGACCAATTCTTGTCTGTTGCGAGTGCCGCTACAGTAAGCGACGCTTATGAGATAAAAAAGATTGTGAGAGAATATAATTCCGGTTTAGTAAAACCTTTCAAAATCCTAGTAGTTTGACCATTTGATTAGGATGGACAGAAACTTGCAACCTTCAGGACTAAGGAGACCCTGAAGATGCCCAATAAAAAGTACCTTATCAATCTAAGCGACGAAGAAAGCCAGACCCTAACTGACCTGACCCGCAAGGGTGAAATCAAAGCCCGCAAGTTCAAACGAGCTATGATTCTGCTCAAAGCCAATGATGGCCTCAGCGACCCGCAAATCATGGCAGCTCTCAACGTTAGCCGCCCTTGCGTGGAACGGTTACGTAAACGCTTTGTCGAGGGCGGGCTGGAACGAGCCTTGAATGAAGATCCACGCCCAGGCCAGAAGCGCAAGCTGGATGGTCGAGGTGAAGCCCAATTAGTGGCAACGGCTTGCAGTAAGGCTCCATTAGGGCATGAGCATTGGACCATGCGTCTATTGGCTGGCAAACTGGTAGAATTGGGCATTGTGGAGAGCATTTCGCACGAAACAGTGCGTCTGACGCTCAAAAAAATGATGTAAAGCCCTGGCAAAAACAAATGTGGTGCGTTCCAGAAGCCAATGCCGAATATGTAGCCCATATGGAAGACGTGCTGGACCAATATGAGCGGCCCTATGATCCCAATCGTCCCCTGGTTTGTTATGACGAAGGCCTCAAGCAGTTGATCGAAGAGACCCGTCAAGGAATGCCAGGCAAAACCGGCCAGGTGGAGCGCTACGATTACGAATACAAGCGCAATGGGGTTCGCAACTTGAATATGGCCTTTGAGCCCTTGCTTGGCAAGCGGCATGTCCGTATAACGGAGCGGCATACCAGCCAGGACTTTGCTCACTGCATGCAATGGCTGGTGGATGAGATCCATCCGGAAGCGGAAGTCATTCGGGTGGTTTTGGACAATCTCGGACCACACAAACCGGCTGCTCTGTATGAGGCCTTCTCGCCTGAAGAAGCCCGGCGCATTGTGAAAAAGCTGGAATTCCACTATACGCCCAAACATGGCAGTTGGCTGAACATGGCTGAAATCGAATTGAGTGTTTATAGTCGTAGCTTGAAAAAACATATCCCCACCGAAGAAATGCTCTTGATGGAAGTGCAGGCTTTGACGATTGAACGCAATGAAAACCAGACCAAAGTGAATTGGCAGTTCTTTACCTCTGACGCTCGCATCAAACTGAAGCAACTTTATCCATCCATATCAGATTGACTGACTACTAGTAAATACCGGAACAATAGATAAATATTCCCTTCTTTGGTCACATCATCCAACCCGTTATATTAAGAAAAGTTATATAGCCCCTATTGTTTTAGATGAGGAATTACGAAATTACAATCAATCAAGATATGAGCAATCCTGTTACGAAAAAATCATTGTCGGGGGAATAACTATGCGAATTGGAATGTGCTTATGATAACGGGAAAGCAATAGCAGGGAAATCAACGTCAATTATTTATGGTAGTGGGAAATTGAATATAAAATATGTACTTGCAATTCTGAATAGCAAATTGATTTCTTTCTGGTATAAAGTTATTTATAGGTCGCTTGCACTCGCAGGAGGTTATATTCGAATTGGGCATAACGACTTGGGCACGATCCCTATTCCAGAAGTATTGTTTGAAAATCAAAAACCATTTATTTATCTTGCTAATAAAATATTGGCAGATAAATTAGGAAATCCTCAGGCTGATATGAGTGAGTTGGTGGTGCAGATTGACCGACTGGTGTACGAGTTGTACGGGCTGACGGAGGCGGAAATAGCGATTGTGGAGGGGAGGTGAGCTGGATCGCGAAAGCCGCGAAAGGAGGCGGAAGCTCGCAATAAGTACATCGCTGCGAAAAGCGCTCGGGGGAAGTGTTAGAGATTTATATGTTCTGATCATTTTGGGAGGTGAGTCATGAATTTTCGATCATCGGCATCCTTTGGCAAGCGACAGGAATATGTTGCTGTGGCAGAATTGCTTCGCCGCGGACATGATGTCTATATGACACTGGTAGATGACCAGCAAATCGACTGCGTGATCAGGCAGGAAAAAGATGGTGAACTGCGCTATCTGGATATCCAAATCAAAGCCAGGTCAAAGGATTGTGCTCCGAAAAATGCCGGTACCTTTGCAGCAATGGAAATTCGCAAGCCAAGAGAAAATTTTTATTTCATATTCTATTCTGAACAAGCAAATTTTTATTGGGTGATTCCATCACTGGAGTTGGTCAAAGAGGCACGACAGAATAAAAGCGGACAGAACCAGGGAAGATATACAATTAATTTCTGTAATGTTACCAAGGGGGGAGTGTCCCCGCGGCCAAGGTTTCGTCAGTATGAGAATAGCTTCGACCTGTTGGAATGGACAGACCGGTCGATTACGGAGATTGGTCAAATGAGCCATGGCGTTGATGATGTTCCGAAGGAGAAGGTATCAGGATGTAAAAAAGAGGGAAATTTTGAAAAGGCTGATTGCTGGCAGGAAGTCAGGAAATTACAAGGTCAGACATTGAAAACGCTGAACCTTGGGAGAGAGTTTGATATATTACAGGTTACAGATTCAAAAGTCGAAATTTTCATCCACTCATCAGAAAATCCACGCACGATCCGCCGGGAGGAGATTGAAGGGGCATGCCGTGAATTGAGAATCCAGGGGGAGATTACGCGCACCGAGATCCAACAACACCACTCGTCAAATAATCCAGCTTATGTGGCTGCGATTTTGGCCAGTTTACCGGGGGTAGGTTATAGCCAGGGTCCAATTCGACTTTATTATTAGGTTTGATTCATAAATTTCGACAGGTAGAATGTGAGTCGCATGAATTCACTCGAAGAACAATTTCACCATGCCATGATCGGCGTTTACGAAAACGCCAAAGAACACGATTATTTCGCCACCTATTTCAAACGCATGATCGATCAATATGGCGGCCTGGGTGCCGCCAAGCGCTTATTGGCTACACAGGAGATTCAAGAAGGATTGATGAAGCTTTGGGAGCTGAATTGCCTGGGGCAATCGATGGAAGCTCTGGTGATCCAGGAACGATATCAACCCCTATTTACTCAAGCTGAGATCGCCGAGGCGCGGCGCAGGCTGGATGAATTGGAATACTTTGACCGGAAGAAATAAACAGCCGGGTACCAGTCAGATTAACAAATTTCATAAAAGAGGAAAACCAATGACAATCGTAAAAAGTAAATACCGCGGCACAAAATCCTACTTCCTGGCATTTGCTGAGCTTATCACTGCTGCTCATTATCATGGGGTCGTATATTACCAGCAGATTGCCCAATTGACAGGGCTGCCACTTTCTGGAAATTATATGGGGAGGGAATTGGGTCAATTGCTTGGCGAAATCTCTGAGGATGAATTCCTGCAAGGAAGACCGATGCTCAGTGCCTTGGCTGTAAGTTCCCAGGGTAAACCGAGTGAGGGTTTCTATGAATTGGCTCGACAATTAGGGAAATTAAAATCTGAAGCTGAGGCGGATGAGCCGGCTTTTAGGGAAAATGAGTGCAAGGCTCTCTACGAGACCTGGAAAGTGATAGTGAGGGAAAAGAAGAGCGAATAATTCGTTTATTAGAACGATGTAAATTGCCTATAAAGAACAACGACTTTATTTCGCTAATTCCCTTTACAAGTGCCAGGTGTACTTGACCGGATTTGCCGCTCCACGCTTTCGGTACTCATCCGGCACGCGCTTCCCCACGTACAGCCTGCTGATGGCAGGGGACGCATCCCCACCCACAAAACCCAGACGCCCGGGAGCCTCTTTACGCCCCGGGAAGTTCGCTGGCGTGGCATCCAGCCAGGCATAGGCAATGAAGGCCCCGATGATGAGGCCATGCCTATGCGCGAGGATGACTTCAGCCTGCTCGACTCTACGCCTGTCGACCTTCCAGGCGAAGCGGGCTGCCTCGTAAGGCGTTGTCTCAGCGGCGCTGTTGTTAACGCACAGCAGCAGCACCTTGTGATGGAAAACGGCCGTTTCAAGCTCTTTTTTATCCATTCATATCCCTCCAAACCTCTGTACACTTCTTTGATCGAGATCGTTTTACGTGGCGGGCGCAGGCACTGCGCCCCTACAGCTGATTTCATTGTAGCACGATTATGATTGATCTATCACACGAGAGAATCTGGAATGATTTTCGCTGCTTCCTAACACGGCTCATTTCTAGAGCCGCGCATTAGGGGCGCTTCGCGACGCTCAGCGCGACAGGAGAAATCAGCGCGAAGCGCAGCCACTGCTCTTAAAGGCCAGACAACTCACGCAGACCGGGGGGGTGTTTTGCTTAAGGGGTTCTTCGGTCGCTACGCTCCCTCAGAACGACAAACTAGGCGGTCCCCTCACGCCTGACCCTTTTCAGAGGGGATTGTTTCGGCCTCTTGCGATGAGCACAACACTGCGCCTCACCACGCCAGGCCTGCCTCGATCAGGGTCGCGCACCTAAGAAAAAACCCCGATCCAGAAACCGGGGCTGAGCTTACTGGGACCCTGCCAAGATGCACAAAAGGGCTTATTCGGTGATCGGTACGCCGTCAAAACGGACGGCATACCAAACGCCGCCCACGCCCTGCCCGAGGGCGTCGGTGGGTTTCTGATCGCCGGACCAGTAATACAGCGGCATCTGGTTGTAGGTGACGACCAGCCTGCCATCTGGCAGCGTGGTCGTCCCGACCAGGGCTTCATCCACGCCCGCGCCCAAGACCGGGCTGCCCAGGGTGAGGAGCGGCGGCCATTTCACCAGGCAATCGCCGGTGCAGCTGCTCTTATCCGGCTCATCTTCGGTGTAGATGTAGAGGGTCATGCCCTTGCCATCCGCCAGGTACTCGCCCAAACCGGACTCGGCTATGATCCTCAGCGAGGCTTCAACAGGCTCGGTCGACCCGCTGCCCAAGGCTTCGGGGGTGGCGGTAGGGGCCGCGGTGGGGAGGGGGGTGGGGGTGGGCTCCACAGCCGCTGGCTCAGCCCTCACCCCTGACCCCTCTCCCAAAACCTGGGCGAGGGGATAAGACCCAGGGGCCTGGGTCGGGGTGGGCTGGGCGGCGCAGGCGGTTAAGACGGCTGCCAGCAGCGCCAATGCGCCGGTCACCCATAACGCTTTTCTGAAGATGAATAACGATGATTTCTGCGGCATGTTTGCTGCTCCTTAGGGGATATTGGGATGAGGGTGTGAATAAACTGGATGATTATACTCTATTTTATCTGGTTTAGAAATGCAGCCATTCTTTTGGGTTAGGGCGGGGCGCACTGCCTGGACCAGGTTCTCCAAGGCAGCGAAAAAACCGAGCAGTTTTAGCGGAGGGCGTTAAAAATCTTAGACTTACAGACTTACACCCCCTCGTATGATATGTGATGTGGGCCGCCAGCTAGCCACCACTTGACGAATGATAGGATCTCTGGCATTCTAAGAGCTGGCTCAGGGAGAGAGATGCTGTCACCCCCTGCAGTGAAACTGCTATGAAAGCATGCGTACTCTCGGCCTGGTGGGTACTGCTAACCCGAATCTTTCACAGTCGTCACCTAGTGCCTGGGGCAGTAGACCCAAGAACACCTCCTCGGGTGACCAAGTGCTCATTGACCACGAGGCTGCTGCTCATCAGGGTCAGAGATCCCAATCTTCCGGAGCCGATGCCACTTTTCAGGAGGTGCAATCATGAACAATCCACTGATTGTGGGCGTTGATATCCACCGCAAGACCAACACATTCTGTTTGATGGATCAAGCGGGTGTGGAACAACGCTCCCGGTTCAGCCTGGACAACAATCGTCCAGGGACACAACAATTTGTAGAGCAAGTCGTCGAAGTGATGCAAAGCGAAGAGTTCACGGAGCTGCGCCTGGCGGCAGAAGCCACAGGTTGGTATTGGTTTCACTTCTTTCAGACCTTACAGCAGGACGAGTTGCTGCAGGCCTGGCCAGTCGAATTGTTTGCCCTCAATCCACGACTGACGGCCAACTTCAAGAAGAGCTACGTGGATATGGACAAGAGCGATCCAATTGACGCCTTTGTGATTGCCGACCGGCTGCGCTGGGGACGTGACATTCCCAAGCCTTTTAGCTACGAAGAACGCTACCTGGCATTGCGCTTTCTCACCCGTTATCGCTACCATGTGGTACACAACCTGGCACGCGAGAAAGCCTACTGCACCGCGATTATGTACTTGAAGGCCAGTGAATACTCGCGGGACGATCGCCAAGCCTTTACCAACCTATTCGGGGCAGCCAGTCGGGCCGTTTTGCAGGAGTTTGCTTCTATCGAAGAAGTCGCCGCACTTCCCTTTGGCGCACTGGTTGAGTTTGTCGATGTTCACGGCAAACGTCGCTTCGCTGACCCGGCCGACAATGCTCGTAAGCTGCAACGCCTGGCGCAGGACTCCTACCACTTACCCGAAGCCTTGCTGCCTCCGGTCAATCTCATTCTCAGCCTGAGCCTCAAACACATCGCCACCCTGGAAGAGCAGCAAAAACGGGTGGATGTTGCCATCACAGAGACGATGCAAACTATTCCGCAAACCTTGGATACCATTCACGGCTTCGGCCCGGTCTTCTCCGCGGGCATCATCGCTGAGATCGGGCATGCGGAACGCTTCGACCATGACCAGAACAAAGTCGCCAAGTTCGCTGGCCTCAAATGGCGCCAATCCAGCTCGGCTGATTTCCAGGCCGAAGAAACTCCACTCACTCGTAACGGTAACGCCTACTTACGTTACTACTTCTGCGAAGCAGCTCTCTCGGTTCAGAGGTGTGATCCAGAGTATGCCGCTTTCTTCCAGAAAAAGTTTGACGAAGCCCGTAAACATCGCCACAAACGGGCTATGGTGCTCACTGCTCGTAAGCTGATCCGACTGGTTGTTCATCTACTGGCGACCAACCAGCCATTTCAGCCAAGGATGGCTTAGCCCGTCTATCTCTTCCGCCATCCAGACAATTGCCTGATCCTAATGCCAGCGATTTGATTTTCTCTTCGCTCCGCATCTATTCTGGCTTGCTTTGTTAGGGTGCTGCTGGCAGGTCCGGCTTTGCATGCCTGTTTTCTGCCTCCTCTTTCCTTTTCTTATATCTATTTCTCCCTTGACAATTTACCGAATCGCTTTTAAGGGTGTAAGTCTGTAAGTCTGGATTTATTTGGATAATTCTATCGATCTACGATTACCAGGTAGGATGAAGCAGCGAACGAAGCGAGGGGGGTGTTGACCTCACCCCTAAACCTGCCCTCACCCCTGGCCCCTCTCCCAAAACCTGGGCGAGGGGTGAGATCACTTCCCACAACCGGTAACCGAAACAGCCCGCGTCAAGGGGGTGCTTCGTTTCACTCAGCACGACAGAGCGGGCAGTCCCCTCACCCGAATCGAGCTGCGCTCGATCGCCCTCTCCCAAACCTGGGAGAGGGGATAAGACACAGGCGCCTGGGGGGTGACGAGGGATGGTTGTATTTTGGGGGGATTGAGACGATAATAGGGGCAGATATGAGGCGAAACCAATATGCAAAACTGGGCGAACCGGTGTGGCAGCCAGCAGCAGACATGGCGAAATATGAGGCGAGGCTGCAAGGCTCCGTGGGAGCTGGAGAATAAGATGAAGCTTGATATCCTTTCCTCGCCTAACCTGGACCTGCTGTGCTTGATGAATGTGCTAACCGGCGATCCGTGGTATATCGCTTATCACGAACAGGCATTCCAAAAATTTGGCAGAAATTTATCGCTCAGATCCAGGCTATGCCTGAAGTTGGTGACTCAATTTACCCACAGCAATATGATCAGCGCTTGGGCAACCTGGATCGTTTCGGCTGTGCCCGGTTTCGAATCTGGCAAAATGTCCGATCTGTTAAAAGACACAAAAAAGATACAGCGAAGCCTTTCGCAGTACGCACCGATGGAAAGCAAATGGAAAGCCTGGCTCCGGACGGCAATCGGGATGAAATTGCTAGGCACTGTGGCACGCGAAGTGGAAATGAAAGGTTTCGGGGATTACTGGCGTGAGCAATACTTATCCAAGGTTCAGCTGCGACAAGATGAATTGTCCCGCTGGCTGATCCAATACGACCTCAGCAGTGAAATCGAATCCATGTTAGGGCCTGGTCGGGCGCCTGAGATCATAACTCTTTACCTGTGTGGACTTACCGAGCCGCATGGGATCCGCATCAGCGGCTTACGCTTCATTACGGGGGTGAGTAATTCGAATGAGGAGGTGTTTGGCAACCTCATTCACGAAATGTTTCACCCGCCGTATGACCGCCGGCAGCTGCAAGAGGATGAGACGGACCTTGAGAAAGACCCCCTGGTCCAAGAATCTTTTCGCACAAAGAAACCCCAATATGGTTATCCCACGATCGATGGTTTTATCGAAGAGAACATTGTTGAAGCCATGGCGGTATTCGCTACCGCCAGGCTGGGTTTGGAGAAAGATCCGCTGAGCTATTTTGCCAAGCATGATGAGGGTTCGCACAAGCTGTCAGTGGTCCTATTCCGGGCTTTCAAACAATATCCGAAGCCGCCCGAGCAACGTTTTGAGTCGTATTTTCAAGAGCTGCTGCGTACATTGCCTGTTGGAGCATTGGATGGCATGTATCAAGCGATTCAACAAGAAGGCTTGCAGTCTTAAAGGAGCGCCCATCGTTCCTCCAGGTAAGCCTCCTAAGAAACTGTCCTTTCGATGACCTTGAATTCATCACTTTCCTGGATGAAGAACACTCGAGTGATGAGGAACGATATATTACGATTGGGTTCTCAAATAAGAATCGGTTATTACTGGTAGCCCACGCGGAACGAAATAACACGATCCGAATTATTAGCGCCAGAGAAGCGACAAAAAATGAAGAAAAATTCTACCAAGAAGCAAGATGATTACGAGCTGCTTGAGGAATATGACCTCTCGAAGATGACTATTCTGCCCAAGGGGCGTTTTGATCCCAAGCGAAGGATCGGGAGCAACATCGTTGTTTTAGAACCAGATGTAGCCAAAGCCTTCAAAAGTGATGAAGCCGTAAATGAAGCGCTGCGGCTGCTCCTAAAGGCCAGCCAGCTCACGCAGAACGGCAAAGCGGGGGGGTGTTGACCTCACCCCTGACTCCTTCATTACACTCAGGACAAGCTCCTCTCCCAAAACCTGGGAGAGGGGTGAGATCACTTCCCACAACCGGTAACCGAAACAGCCCGCGTCAAAGGGGTGCTTCCCTTCGTTACTCTCAGGGCAAGCTGTTTCACCTTTCGTTCCTGGGGCAAGCTCAGGACAGAGCGGGAGGGGTGTTGCCCTCACCCCCAGCTCCTTCGTTCCACTCAGGACAGGCTCCTCTCCGAAACGGAGAGGGGAGAAGACACAGGCGGCCAAGCGCAGCATCGAGCAGCCCGTCTTCGCATTATTGACACTTTTGAAAATACAAGTTATAGTATAAATATCAGTAAGTTCAGAATTTACGGAGAAAGTATATGTTGACTGTCAAAATTGGAAGACGCGGACAAATCACCGTTCCCCGCAAAGTGCGGCAGGTCTTGGAATTGAAAGAGGGTGACGGGCTGGCTTTTATTATCGAAGAAAACCAGGTGATCCTACAGCCCATCTCGCAAACTCTATTGGATCTGCGCGGCAGTGTTCCGGTCAAAGGTCCGCAAGATTTCGCTGAAATCCGCGAAAAAGTGATCACCGGGCGCGGCAGGAGGCTGAGCGATGGGGAGTGAACGGATTTTTGCGGATACGAACCTGTTCTTGCGCCTGCTGACGGATGATGTGCCCGACCAGGTGGATGTGTTTGTTGATCTGCTGAACAAGGCCGCCAGAGGGGAATTTCAGTTTGTGATCAATCCAATGGTGGTCGCAGAAATTGTCTGGACGCTCGAATCGTACTATCAGCTTCCGAAAAGTCGGATCCAGTCCCAAATCCTGGCCATCTTGAACACGCCCGGGTTGGATGTGATGGATAGCGACCTGGTTTTACAGGCGATCCACTGGTATGTCGAAAAGAATGTCGATTTTATCGACGCCTTCAACGCGGCCTGGATGCAGCAGCAAGGGATCGCCTCGGTTTGCACCTTTGACCAGAAGCATTTCAAACGTTTTGAAGGGATCCGGACGCTGGTGCCTGGGTAACTGGGTCGACAGAACGGGGGGTGGTTTGCTTATGGGGTTGACGATGAGTACATCGTTGGCGATGAGTACATCGCTCAGCGGCAGAGTACGCCGCTTCAGCACGACAGAGCGGGAGGGGTGTTGACCTCACCCGAGATCACTTCCCACAACCGGTAACCGGAACAGCCCACGTCAAGGGGGTGCTTCGTTTCACTCAGCACGACAGAGCGGGAGGTCCCTTATCGAGCTGCCTTGGTGGTTCACTCTTTCAGCGCCAGCAGCTCGAGCACTTCGGGGAGCAGCTTGTGGGTGGTGGCGAAGGCTTCGCCGCCGTGCAGGGTGACGGTGCCGCGCCAGTCGCCGAAGTAGCCACCCGCTTCGCTGAGGATGGGGGGGAAGGGGCCGCAGTCCCAGGGGCACATGAAGGGGTCGACGGCCAGCTCGATGCGCCCGGTGGCGACGAGGAGGTAGCCGTAGGCGTCCGTCCAGCCGGCGCGGTAGCGGGTGGACTGGATGAGGCGGTCCCAGGCGTCGGTGCGGCCTTTTTTGACGAATTGGAGCGGGTCGGTGAAGGAGAGGGTGGCATCCTGCAGGCGGGAGACGGGGGAGACATGCGCCCGCTTGCAGTTCCACCAGCAGCCCATCCCGGCGGCGGCGGCGATCATCTCGTCGAGGGCGGGGAAGTAGGCGGCGCCGACAGAGGGCACGCCTTCGATCTCCAGCCCGAGCAGAACGGCGTAGAGCGGGACGCCGTGGATGAAGGACTGGGTGCCGTCGATGGGGTCGATGTACCAGCGGAAGGGGGACTGGGCGACTTCTTTGTCGGCGAATTCTTCGCCGACGATGGCGTGGGCGGGGTAGCGTTCTTCGATGCGCTGGCGGATGAGCTGCTCGGAGAGTTTGTCGGCGAGGGTGACGGGGGTGTCGTTGCTTTTGAGATCGGGCTGCAGGCCGGTCTGGTAGTAGCCGAGGGTCAGGCGGCCAGCCAGGTAGGCGGTCTGGACGGCAAATTCGTAGTATTCGGAGAGGGGCATGGGGAGTCCTTTTAGGTCATTTGAGTTGTGATGGCAATCCTATTTTACCGCTGAGAGGCGGAGAAATCTTAAGGCAAAAGAATCCACTAATCTTCACAA
This sequence comes from uncultured Chloroflexia bacterium, assembly GCA_963754615.1. Classification (GTDB taxonomy): domain Bacteria; phylum Chloroflexota; class Anaerolineae; order Anaerolineales; family UBA4823; genus CAVVUF01. Next base: position 473,565 of record CAVWGW010000013.1, read on the forward strand.
ATCTGCACGAATAAAGAACTCCAGAAAAGGCGATTTTTAATTAGCTCACGGATAAACACGGGTGACACGGATTAAAAGATGTACACGGAAAGGGCTGAAAAGAGGAAAAGGCGGGTTTTTAATTAGCTCACGGATCAACACGGGTAAACACGGATGAAAACTAAAAGGCGAATCCACTAATCTTCACTATGGGCTTTACCCCAAAAAGTGGACAGAGAGTTAAGGGGAATGCTGGCCGTCGTTCTCGAACTGGTTGGGCGAAAGATAGCCCAAAGTCGAATGGCGTCTGACGGTATTATAAAATGCTGCGATGAATTCGAAAATATCTCCACTGGCCTCCATTCGGGTTTGGTAGTCTTTGTGGTAGATAAGCTCACACTTTAGGGTGCTAAAGAAACTCTCGATAACCGCATTGTCGTAACAGTTGCCGGTCCGGCTCATGCTTACCTGGATATGGTTAGCGACCAGTATCTGGTGGATCTGAGCACTGGCATATTGACTGCCCCGATCGGAATGGTGAAGCAAGCCTGGGTTCGGTTCACGTTCATCGAGCGCCATGCGCAGGGCATCTTCTACCAGATCAGCCGTGATTGCGGGTCCCATGCTCCACCCAACGATCCTACACGAATACAAGTCCATGATTACAGCCAAGTACAACCAGCCTTCTCGAGTTGGAATGTAGGTGATGTCACTGACCCATTTGAGGTTGGGTCTTTCCGTTTCGAATTCGCGGTTCAGCAGGTTCGGTGCGATGGGAAAATCGTGTTTGCTGTCCGTTGTAGTCACTTTTCGCCGGTGCCTGCGTGCTTGAAGGCCCGCTAAACGCATCAAACGCGCCACCCGCTTGTGATTACACACCACGCCTTCCGCTCTCAACTCCGCCTGGATACGAGGGGCTGCCATAGGTCCGGCGGCTCTTGGCGTATATGCGCTGTATATGCTCGATCAGCGCCTGATGGCTGTTTTCTTTTCCCTTCTTCTGGCGCACTCGCCATGCATAATACCCGCTCCGCGCTACGCCTAAGGCCCCACACTGCTGCCTGATCGCATATTTGTGCTGCTGCTTCTCGATGAACCGGTATTTCATCTCGCATCCTTTGAGTAGATCCCCAGCACTTTTTTTAGGATTTCCTTTTCCTGCCTCAGCTGAGCATTCTCTCGCTCCAACTGCCGAATCCGCGCTTCACTGTCAGGCAGGTTCCCATTCCCAGGAAAGGCTTCGCCTGGGTCTTTGGCCTGCTGCAGCTCTTCTCGCCATTTACCCAGCAGCCCCGCCGTGACCCCCAGCTCACGCTCTACCTGGCTCATGGACTTCTCACCCTTCTCATACATCTCCAGGGCATCCAATTTGAACTGCTTGCTATATTTCTTCCGCTTCTGGCTCATGTTGGTCTCCAAGTTGATTATATGTTCTCCTTAACTTGGTGTCCATTCTATGGGGTAAAGCCCAACTAATCTACACGAATATATTAACTCACAGAAGAACACATATTAAAACCTGTACACGGAAAGGGCTGAAAAGAGGAAAAGGGCGGGCTTGATTAGCTCACGATAAACACAGGTGACTTTTCCCCCTGAAAAGACGCGGGAATAGAAAAAGTTTAATATAATCGGTGCAACACAAAAGCGAGATGGAACATGTACAGAAAGCGAACAAAAACATACAACTCTCTGATCAGTAATGTAAGCGATTTGCCGGAAGAACAACGCCTCGGCTGGAAAGCAGTTGGCGGGAGAGTTCTATCGAGAGTTCTTCAGTCGGATCCGAGGAGAGCTTTGCGAAGCTGCTGCGGATGTGCCTTCCCGGCCAAACATACCGGTGAACATGCTGCTGGGCTCGAAACCCTCAAGGCAGGTTATCGATGGTGCGACGAAGGTTGTATGATGAGATATAACTTCAACCTGCAGGTACGCTATGCACTTGGGTATAGAACTCATGAAGGAGAGATTCGACTACGCACGTTTATCAGACTTTCGGCAACGCCTCCAAGCAAGTCTGCGATGTGAGCAAGGAAGACCTGGTGGCACAGGCGTTTGGAAGGCGCCGGATCGATCGACGATGCTAGCCTTGAAGGTGAAGGCAGGCATCCAGCGCATGGACAGCACACAAATCAGCGATATTCCTGGACATGAGCCGGTTGCAGCTCTTAGTGGAAGGCGTCCAACGCCTGTGGCGAGAATTGAGCGAAGCCGAACGGCAGGGTTACGAGGCCGGAGCCGGGCGAGTACGTCAGAAGCGGGCTCAGGGCGGTATGTCTACCGGGTGAAAGGCCAGGAAGCGTCGGCAAAGCACACCCAGCGAGTTGGGCGGGCGATCCAACGCTTATCGAAAGGGAAACCCAGGCGACTTATGGAGAAGCTCCGCCTTACCGGGTGCTGGAACGGCTATTGCGGGAGAATTTCACGCTCGGAGAAACGGGCGTTCAGATCAAGCCCGATGAAGAAATCGGGGCGGGTTCCACCTGGAATCTCTGGACGACCAGGAAGCCACCTTCCGGCGAAAAGGGCCGTCGATTCAAGGAATACGTTGCCAAGAAGCCTGCGCCGGAACCTGTGACCCGGAAGATCCTGTCCAATTGATCACCAAGGTGCAAGTGACGCCCGACGATGTGGACGATGCCGACCTATTGGCCCAGGCCGTCCCGGGTTTGAAAAGAACGCACCGGGCTGCAGACCCGTGACGCCGACGGCGCTTACGGCAGCCCGGCTGCCGATGAACAGTTGAACCAGCACCAGGTTGAGTTGCTCCAAACCGGCATTCGTGGCAAAGCGCCTGCCGAGAACAAGCTCAACCTATCTCACTTTGACTTCACCACCGACGAGAAGGGCAAACCGCACACCCTTACCTGCCCCAGACGGGCAAGCAGTGCTGGTAGAGCCTGGTCGGACAACTGGCTACATCGCCCGCTTTGACCCATACATCTGCCAAACCTGCCCTTTCGCTTTACAGAACCGCTGCCGGGCAACCCCTGGAAAGAAAGACCCAAGCTTCAAGCTCAGCTTCACCCAACAGGAAGTCAACTGGTCCAGGCGCAGAAAACGTTATGAGAGCACCCGGCAATCTGCCGAGAACCCCAGAGCAGCCATTGAAGCCGCAGTTCGCTCGGTCAAACATCCTTTCCCGGCGGGTAAGCTCCCAGTTCGAGGGCTATTTCGAGCATCCTGTATGGTTGTCGCCTCGGCAGCCATCGGCTAATATCCGCAGTATCTTGCGCTTCCGGCAGCATAAATCCGATGTGGATCAGGCTCATTCTTTGAGCTCTGTTGATTTTTTGACCGCCTTTAGGCCTGTTTTTCGGTTTCTTTTTGTTCGCCTGCAATTTTTCTGTTGTTAAAGTACAGTTTTTTCAGTCAAGTCACGGATGAACACGGATAAACGGATTAAAACCAAAAGAATGAATCCGCTAATCGGCGCTAATCAGCGCTAATCGACGCGAAGAGGGAAAAGGCGGTAAAATGAAAAGGCAGAGTTGGGGATTGTGCGGTAGACTTATGAGATCCAGTAGATCTCTGAGATCACATAGATCTCCGAGATGGAAAGAACCCATTCAATGACTCACCCAGAGAAGTTAAATTTCAGCGTGCAGGGAGCAGGGAAGGCGGTGGTGCTGGTGCACGGGCTGGCTTCATCGCTGCATGAGTGGGATCTGCTGACGCCGGTGCTGACGGGGGCGGGCTGGCGCAGCTACGCCTGCGACCTGCTGAACCACGGCGACAGCCCAAAGGAACAAGATCAGGAGTGCTGCCATCTCCCAGCAGTATATGCCAGCCTGGTGGCGTGGATCGAGGGGCTGGGCCTGGAGGAGCCGTTGGTGCTGGTGGGACATTCCATGGGGGGGTATCTCGGCTTGCAGCTGGCCCTGGAGTTCCCCGAAAGGCTGGGCGGGCTGTTCTTGATCGATCCGCTGTTCAGCACCGAGCAGATGCCCGAAGCGGTGGTGCGGGCGCCGCAGATGCTGGACTTTGGGCAGAGGATGCTGCACGCTGCGCCGGAGAGGATGGTGGAGCGGGTGCTGAATATGACGTTCGAGCCGTATTCGCCGATGCCAGAGGCCTCGCGGAGGCAGAAGAGCCGCGATCTGCTGCGTGCTTCGAAGCTGGTGACGCGCCTGGTGAGGGGGGTGGAGGACCTGACGCCGAGGTTGGGAGGGATTGCCCTGCCGGTGTGGGTGGTCTGGGGCAGGCGGAACCGGGTGCTGTTTCCGAAGTCGTTTCCGAAGCTGGTGGGGGCTCTGCCGAACGCACAGGGTTTTCCGCTGGAGGGCTGCGGGCACCATCCGCACCTGGAAAAGACTGAGGAGGTGAACGGGATGGTGAGGGAGTTTATCGCGGGATCAGGAGCTTAACGCAAAGACGTCAGGAAGCAAGGGTGCCAAGGATGAAAACCAAAAGGATAAATCCGCTAATCTTCACTAATCTACACGAATAAAAAAACTCCAGAAAAGGCGGATTTTTTAGGAAGCTCACGAAAAAAAAAACAATAAGATAAATCCGCTAATCTACGCCAATCAACGCTAATAAAAAAACTTGCAGAAGAACACGAATTAAAACATGTACACGGAAAGAGCTAAAAAAGCGAGGGCATGATCCCTCACCCCTGCCCCTCTCCCGATGGGAGAGGGGGAAGACCTACCGAATCGATATGAGGGAGCAGCACTAATCTACACGATTAAAATAAACTCCAGAAAAGGCGGATTTTTTAGGAAGCTCACGAAAAAAAAAACAATAAGATGAATCCGCTAATCTACGCCAATCAACGCTAATAAAAAAACTTGCAGAAGAACACGAATTAAAACATGTACACGGAAAGAGCAGAAAAAAAGGAAAAGGCGGATTTTTAGGAAGCTCACGGATTGCACGGATGACACGGATTTTTAAGAAGTATACGGAAAAACAAATCAAAGTGGAGGAGCATATCACCAGCCCATCTGACTTCTCAGAGAAATCGCAAACTCAACAGACTTCGCTGAATGCGGACCAGCCGCCATCCAAACGCATGTGGGTGGCGTGGATGTTATTTTTCTTCCAATTCCTGGCAGTGGGGGCGTACTTTGTTTACTTGAACGTTTATTACCGGCAGGCAGGATTGAGCGGCACACAGATCGGGATTATTTCGATGAGCAGCTCGATCATCGGGGTGGTGAGCGCGATCGGCTGGGGTTATCTGAGCGATCGGACAGGAAAGCCGAGGCTCTTGATTGCAGGCGGGGCAATGGGAGCGGTGGTTGTGGCGCAGTTCTACCCGCTGGTGCATACGTTCTGGGCGTTCTACGGGCTATCCATCCTGGCGAGCATCATGTCGTCGGCGCTGGGAACGCTGGTGGATGGGGTTACGCTGGCGATGCTGGGATCGAAAAGTGAGAATTATGGACGCTACCGGATGGGCGGCTCGATCGGCTATATCCTGGCTGCGAGCACTTCGGGCTTTATTTATGACCGCGCAGGTCTTTCGCTGATCTTTCCAGTGTATGGCGTGATGATGGGGCTGTTTGCCCTGACGGCGCTGCTGCTGCCGGATATCCCCGTGAGACTGGAGAAGCGCGCCGCAGCCCAAATTGGGCGGATGATGCGCCAACCGGCCTGGATGGTCTTCGCCGCCAGCATCTTCTTGATCTGGGTGGCCAATTATGCAAGCATTATGTACCAGGGCGTGGCGCTGCTGAGCATGGGCGCCAGCCAAAGCCTGATCGGGCTGGCGTCTACCTCCGGGGCAATCGTTGAGATCCCATTTTTGTTTTTCAGCGGTTGGTTCATCCGCAAAGCAGGGCTGACGCGCCTGCTGATCGTGTCGATGATTTTAATGGTGCTGCGTTATGTGCTCTTGTGGTGGATGCCTTCACCCGAATGGGCATTTTTTATCAATATTCTCAACGGTCCAGCCTACGGTCTTCTGGCAACGTGCAGCGTGGCTTATGCAAAGAAGTTGGCGCCGCCAACCCTCAACGCTACTTCACAGGGGCTGCTGAATTCAACGATCAACCTGGCGGGGGTGGTGAGCGCCTTGCTGATGGGGGTACTGTTCGACCAGATCGGGGCACACGGGATCTTTTTGGTGATGGCTTTTTGCTCCGCGGCGGCTCTGATCTTGTTTGGAGCGAGCACGCTGGGGTCTCGAGCGAGACCGGCGGCAGAGCAGGCTTGAAGTGGAAAACTCGGTCCAGATTACCTATCGAAACCAGGTTTATGAAGTTAAAGCCAGCCTGACACTGGTGGAGGCGCTGGAAGCGCTGGGCATCGACCCGGAGAGGGTGCTGGCGATCCGGAAGGGGGAGATGATCGGGGGAGACTGCCGGCTGGAGGCGGGGGATGCGGTGAGGCTGGTGGGGGTGATTTCGGGAGGGGGAACCTCACCCCTAAGCTCCTTCGTCCCACCCTTCGTTCCTCAGGGCAAGCTCAGGACAGGCTTCTCCCAAAGGGAGAGGGGAAATTCTTACTCAGACCTCACCCCCGACCCCTCTCCGAAACGGAGAGGGGAGAATACCGAATTGCAGATCCAGCCAGGCCATTGGAGGGAGAGGGGAAATGCCCTCGCCCTGGGCCCTACCCTGGCCCTCTCCCATAGGGCGAGGGGATGAAAAGATTGTTGACAGGGACATATAACCGGTTGTATAATGAATTAGCGTTATCGACAACGTTGTCATCAAGTTTCATTCCCTTTTTCAAATCTAAATTGGAGGTACTACACACCCATGCTGCGCATGAAGGAATTTTTTAATGGAGCGGACTCACGCAGCCTGATCCTGGACGCCAGTGCAGGGATGGTTTTAGGTGTGCTGCCTGGTCTGGAAGATTTTGCTGCCGCCCTATACCCCAGCCTCCCGCTGGTTGATGGTGTGGTCTGCGCGCCGGGCCAGCTGAGACGGTTGGAAGGCAGGACGATGCAGGAGGCGGGCTTGCTGATGCGCATGGATTGGAACAACAGCCGGCGCGGTCAGGACTTCGTTTTACCGCCAACCCAAATCCACCATTTCCCACTCTTCTCTGAGCGTGAGGCCTCAGATTTCGGAGCGGTGGGGATGGTGATCTCTTTCTTGCTCGGTTACGATGAGGAAATTGAGGCAGCGTGCATGAAAAGCACGGTCACGCTGGCGCTGGAAGGAAAAACCTGCGGCATGCCGCTGGTGGTGGAGGTCTGCCCCACGGGGCCGCGCGTGATGCTGCCCGGAAAAGCAGTGGAGCTGGGCGCATCTTATGCGCTGGAGGGCGGCGCGGATGTGATCGCCCTGCCCTACCCTGGCTCGGCTTCGCTGAAGACCATCAGCCAGTTCGTCAGCGTGCCCTGGCTGCTGAAACCATCCTCATTAAGCACCGCCCGGCAAGAGCTGGCGGAAGCCCTGGCGCTGGGCTGCTCAGGGCTGTGGCTCGATCACACCCTTTTCAGCCAACCTGACCCGATCCAAACGCTGCGAACGCTATCGGAACAGATCCATAAGAACGAGAGCCCTTCAGTGCAAAAAGAAGGCGGTCCGAAATGAGAGACGGCATTCAAGCTCGCATGGAGCGCTTGTTCAACCGGCGGGGCGATGGACGGGCGGTGTGCGTGGCAGCAGACCACGGGTATATGAGCGACGTGACCCCCAACGTGGTGAAGCTGCGCCCCATCACCGAGGCGGTGATACGCGGCGGGGTGGATGGCATCTTGATGAGCCCGGGGCAAGCGATCCGCCTGGGGGCATTCTACCAGGGGCGGAACGGGCCGGCCCTGATCGTGCGGGCGGACTGGATGAATATGCCCCGCCTGGGTTCTTCCAATGTCACCAACGCCGTGCCGCAGAAGCGGCTGGTCAACCAGAAGATGCTCACGGCAGAACAAGCCCTGTCGCTGGGAGCAACGGCGATCACGATCTATCTCTTCCTGGGCTACGACGACGAAGTCGAAGCTGCGGGCGTCAAAAATGCGGCCAAATTTATCTCGGAATGTCGTAAAGCCGGGCTGCCCTGCATCCTGGAGCCGCTGGCGTTTGGTCGGCACTGGCCACCGGCGCGACCACGGTCGAAATCCTCACCCTGGGCGCCAGGATGAGCGTGGAGCTGGGAGCGGATGCCCTGAAGATCCCGTACACCGGCGATGTGCGACTCTTTCGCGCACCTGGTCAGCGTTTCACAGGTGCCGGTTTTGGTGCTGGGCGGGGCGCGCTCCGACAATGAGCGCGACGCGCTGGAGCTGTTTGCCGAGGGCCTGGAAGCCGGCTGCAGCGGCTGCCTGATGGGGCGCAATGTGACCAAGAGCCCCGACCCCGAAAAGCTGGTGCAGCAGATGGTGCAGATTGCCCACGAAGGTTACAGCGTCGAGGAGGCGCCTGCGCGGGCGCAAGTGGGAAAAAGTGCGCCTGAAGGCGGCTCCTGCGAAATGCACCGGCTGCGACCTGTGCGTCACAGCTTGCGTAGGCGTCCACGAAGATGACCTGGCGGGAGGCAGAGGCGGCTTCAGCACCCACAACGCCCGCCTGCACATTGACACCCCACAGCTGGGGCAGCATAAAGTGCTTTTCTGCACGCTGTGCAAGAAGTGCATCGATATCTGCCCGAGCGGGGCTCTCCAATGGCAGGCCCAGAGCGGGGCGGTGGCGCTGCTGGTGGATCTTTGCACCGCCTGCGACCAATGCGTGGCGGTTTGCCCGACAAGGGTAATCGTGAAGAGCGACCAGGGGATCACGGTCGAAACAGGCCACGGACCTGCCAGCCTGCCCTGGTACCCGGTGATCTGCGACCTGTGCGGCGGCGAGCCGGCCTGTGCGAAGATCTGCCCGACCGGGGCGATCTATGTCGATGAACGGCTGAAGGTGAGCTGATATGGACCTGAGACATTCTGGCTACTGTGACACCATTCTGCGAGTGGACCTATCCAGCGGCTCGATCGAACGGGAGCCGCTCCCCAGCGAAGAGGCCATGCGCCTGCTGCTGGGCGGGAAAGGTTTGGGGGCGTACCTGCTCTACAAAGATGTTCCCCCTGGCATCGACCCCCACTCACCCGAGAACCCATTGATCCTTAACGTGGGACCCTTGACCGGCACGACAGCCCCCACTGCGGGGCGATTAGGCGCGACCACCAAGAGCCCCGCCACCGGCACCTACTCTGACAGCTACTGCGGCGGCTACTTCGGACAGACGATGAAATATGCGGGGTATGATGCGATCGTCATCAGCGGAGCGGCAACCGAACCGGCCATGCTGGTCATCGACGACAGCCGGGTCGAAATCCGCCCGGCGGGTGACCTGTGGGGCAAGACCATCCCGGCTGCCACGGAGCATTTGCGGGCAGCCTTCGGCGCCGGGTATGAGTCGCTGGTGATCGGACCGCCTGGCGAGAAGCGTTCCAATATCGCCTCGATCTTCAACGAGACGCGCGCCCTGGCACGCGGCGGGGTGGGCGCGGTGATGGGAACCAAGAACCTCAAGGCAATCGTCGCCCGCGGCACAGGAAAAGTTTATGTCGCCGACCGCCGCCGCTACGACCGGGCGCTCCAGCTGGCAGGGCGCGCTATCCGCATGTCATCCTCCATCACGCGCATGAGCGCAGATGGCACCGCCAATATCCTCGAGTTTGTTAACATTGTCGGCGCGCTCCCCACGCGCAATTTCCAGGCCGGCCAGTTTGAGCTGGCCGATGAGATAAACGGGGCAGCGTTCAGCGAGAAGTTTTGGGTTAAGAAGTATGCCTGCTTCGGCTGCCCGATTGCGTGCTCCAAGATCACCAAGGCCGTAGATGGTAAGGTATTGGAAGGGCCTGAGTATGAGACCATCTTTGCGGTGGGCTCGAACTGCGCGATTGGCTCGCAGGAGGGGATCATCCGCCTCTCCCAGGTGTGCGACGAGTATGGCATGGATACGATCAGCGCCGGAGGGATCATCGGCTTTATCATGGAGCTGTTCGAAAAAGGCTTCCTGTCGCGCCGCGGACCTGGATGGAATCGAAGCGAGGTGGGGCGACTGCTCATCGGCGCAGGCCCTGATGGAAAAGATGGGGAAAATGGAAGGGTGCGGGGAATGGCTGAGCGAGGGGGTAGCTGCCATCGCCCGGCGTTATCCTGGCAGCGAAGCCTTTGCCATGCACGTCAAGGGCCTGGAGATGCCGGCTTACCACCCCAACGCAGCCAAAGGGATGGCGCTGGGCTATGCCATCTCGGAGCGCGGCGCTTGCCACTTGCGCGGCGCGCCGCTCACGGAAGTGCTGGGAGGGACAGATCCGCTCACCACCCAGGGTAAAGCGCACCTGTTTCGCGACCACCAGGCGGAGAGCGCCCTGTGGAACAGCGCCGTCTTGTGCTGCTTCCCGGGGTTTGGTATGAGCTTGAAAGAGCTGTGGCAGCTGGTGAATGCCACAACCGGGTTCGATTACACCAGCGCCAAGGAATTCGAGCTGGTCGGGGAGCGCATTTCGACCCTGGCGCGCCTGTTTAATACCCGCGAAGGCCTCGACCGCCAGCAGGATATCCTGCCCGCCCGCAACCTGAACCAACCCCTGCCTGCCGGACCGGCGAAAGGGCAGGTGGTGGACTTGGACCCCATGTTGGATGAATATTACACCCTGGTGGGGTGGAATGCTAATGGCGTACCGACAGAACAGCAATTAAGCAAATTAGGACTGGCAGCTCTAATTGAGTAAGTGAGACTGCTTCTTCACCAGGAGGTCCACGATCGTCACCATCCACGATGTCGCAAAGCAGGCTGGCGTGTCTACCAAGACGGTTTCCCGAGTGATCAATCACCAGGGAGAGATCCGTTTAGAAACCCGAAAGCGCGTCCAGGCGGTCATCGATGAGCTGGGATACCGACCCAATATCCTGGCACGCAGCCTGGTCAGCCAGCGCAGCGGGATGCTGGGCGTCATCGCCTGGGGGCTGGACTATTATGCGCCATCCCGCATCGTAGTAGGCATTGAACAGCGCTCCAGGGAGCTGGGGTATTCTCTGTTCCTGCACTTGATGTCACATCCGACCAATTCAAGCGCTGGACGCATTCTCAATACGCTGGCTGACCACCGCGTGGAGGGGATCATCTGGGCTGTCCCGGAGGTGGGCGAGAACCATGCCTGGATACAGCTCAACGCTTTGGAAAACCTCCCCCCGGTGGTGTTCTTAAGTACACAAGGCATCCCGGGGTTGGAATTCAATCTCAGTGGACAACCGCCGGGGAGGGGACCTGGCTGTGCAGCACCTGTTGGACCAGGGGCGAAAAAGGATCGGCATCATCAGCGGACCGCCGGAATGGTGGGAAACTCAGGAACGCCTGGCGGGCTGGCAGGAGGCTCTCTTGCGCAGTGGTTTGGAGCCTGATCCCAAGAGGATCGCCCAGGCAGAATGGTCAGTTGAAAGCGGCGCGCAGGCCATGAGACGGCTGCTTGAACAGGATCCTGAAATCGAGGCGGTCTTTGCCAGCAGCGACGATATCGCCCTGGGCGCACTGACTGCAGCTTCTCAAGCCGGTCGACGCATCCCAGAAGAGATGGCCCTGGTCGGTTTTGATAACATCCCCCAATCGGCTTACTTCCAGCCTCCCTTGACCACCATCGACCAGCCTCTCAGCCGGACAGGGCGTGCAGCCGTCGATGTTTTAATCACGCGAAATCGAAAACAAGCGCAGCGGACAGGTGCAGGAGCCAGCCTCTGCGCTGGTGCTTGAGCCCAGGCTGGTGGTCCGCCGCAGCTCGAGGAGGGAGGAAAAATGAGATTGCATCGCAGAGCCCCCTCCCCAGCCTCCCCCATTCATAAAACCATGAATAGGGGAGGGGGAAAACGAGATTGCTTCCCTTCGCTTTGCTCTGGGCAGGCTACTTTGTTCGCAATGACAATTCGATCGGAGAAGGAGATAAAATGAAAAAGTCAAGATTTGCAGTATTTTTTGGCAATCGTGGATTTTTCCCGGCTTCGTTGATCGCAGGAGCGCGCGAGGAGATGCAGCGCACGCTGAAGGCGCTCGGGCACGAGGTGCTGATGCTGGACGAAACCGCCACGCGCTACGGCGCGGTGGAAACGCCGCAGGAGGGCGAGGTGTACGCCAACTTCCTGCGCGCGAACCGCGGCAAGTTCGGCGGGGTGATCCTGTGCCTGCCCAACTTCGGCGACGAAAACGGGGCGGTGGCTGCGCTGCAGGAGGCGGGCGTGCCGATCTGGATCCAGGCCTACCCGGATGATTACGACAAGATGGGCCCGGCTACCCGCCGCGATTCGTTCTGCGGCAAGTTCTCGATCATGGATGTCTTCCGCCAGTATGGGGTCAAGTTCACCGCGCTCAAGCCGCACACCGTGCGCCCGGGCAGCGAGCGGTTCAGCGCCAACGTCGATGAGTTCGACCGCATCTGCCAGGTGGTCAACGGCGTCAAGGGCATGGTGGTCGGCGCGATCGGCGCGCGCACCACGCCGTTCAAGACCGTGCGCATCGACGAGGTCGCCCTGCAGCGGCACGGCGTGACGGTCGAAACCTTCGATATGTCGGATGTCTTCCAGCGCATGCGCTCGGTCAAGACCTGCCGGACGCACGCCTACAGCGACAAAGCGCACCCTGCTGCGCGAGATGACCACCTGGGACGGCGTGCCCGACAGCAGCCTTCGACCAGATCGTGCGCCTGGGCGTCACCCTCGACCAGATGATCGCAGGAAGCCCGTCTGGATGCCGTCGCCATCCGCTGCTGGACCGAGATCCAGGCTGCAGATGGGCATTTCGCCCTGCGTGGCGATGGGCGCGCTCAACGACCTGGGGCTGGCAGCCGCCTGCGAGGTCGACCTCGGCAATGCGGTGGCGATGAAGGCCCTGCACCTGGCCTCGTACCAACCGGTCGGCCTGCTGGACTGGAACAACAACTACTACGACGAGGACGACAAGTGCATCCTGTTCCACTGCGGGCCGATGCCGCCAGCCTGATGGAAGGCAAAGGGCCAGGTCACCGATCATGCCATCCTGATGAACTCGGTCGGCGAGGGCAACGGCTTATGGCTGCAACGTGGGGCGCATCAAGCCGATGGACTTCACCTTCGGCAGCCTGATGACCGATGAAGGCCGGGTGAAGGTGTACCTGGGCGAGGGCCGCTTCACGCACGACCCGATCCCGGACAATTTCTTCGGCGTGGCAGGCGTGGCCGAGATCCCCAACCTGCAGGATGTGCTGCTGCACATTGGTGTGAACGGCCACCGCCACCACGTCTCGGTCGCCCCCGGCCAGCGTGCGCAAGCCGCTGGTGGAGGCGCTGGGACATTACCTGGGATTCGAAATATTCCACTTCCCCAAGGCTGATATGGGCCATATCGAGCGACCCAAACCAGGAATGCTGATGAAAGCAGTCCTGCAAGACACGCCCACCGCCTTGGAGTTGGCGATCCCGGCATTCAACATCCCTTACCTGCCCATGATGGAACCGGTCGTGCAGGCGGTGGTCGACCTGGATTCTTTTGCCCTGATCGACACCGCCCGCCTGGAATGGATCAAGTTCGAAGCGGGAGGGCTCGCTCAGGTCGCCAGAGAGTTTGCCCGCTGGAACAAGCCCGGACTATGTCCGGCTGCATCTCGACCACGTGCCGGTGATCGACGAGGACAACCTGCGGGTCGATTACCTGCCCATCTTTCAGCGAAGCCGTCCGGCTCGGGCTACGAGTCGCTGATGGTCGACGGCTCGCGCCTGAGGCTGGAGGAGAATATCCAGGCCATGCGCCCGGTGGTCGACCTGGCCCACGCGGCCGGCATCCCGGTCGAGGCGGAACTGGGGGCGGTGCTGGGCCACGAGAACGGGCCGCTGCCCTCCTATGAAGAGCTGTATGCCTCGGGCAAGGGCTTCACGGACCCGGACGAAGCGCGCCATTTTGTATCGCGAGACCGGCTGCGACTGGCTCTCGGTGGCCATCGGCAACATCCACGGGGCAATTGCCGCCGGGCGTAAGGATCACAAGAAGATCGAGGCCCGCCTGAACCTGGAACGGCTGGACCAGATCCACCAGGCGGCCGGTATTCCACTGGTCCTGCACGGCGGGTCGGGGATCCAGGCGGAGGACTGTGCAGGCGGCGATGAAGCGCGGCATTGCCAAGATCAACATCGGCACCGAGATCCGCCAGGCCTATGAAGTGACCTTGAAGGAGACCGGCAGCGCGGCTCAAGGCGCAGCAGGCAGTGTACGAGCGCACCCGCTGGGTCATCAACGATTTCTTGGGGCTGGCAGGGATCCGCGGAAAGGTGGTGGGTAAAGATGAGCCTGTTAGGGATCGACGTCGGCACCAGCGGCTGCAAAACGGCGGTATTTTCGGAGAGCGGCGAGCTGCTGGCGCTGGCGTACGAAGAGTATGATTATCCAGCACCCGCAGCCGGGCTGGGCAGAGCTGGATGCGCCCGCGGTGTGGGCACAGGTGAAGCAGACCATCCGCAAGGCGGCTGCCGGAGCGCAGGCGGCGATCCGGTGCACGGCGCTGTGCGTGTCTTCGATGGGCGAAGCGGTTGTGCCGGTGACACGCCGACCGCGACATCCTGGGGCCGTCGCTGCTCAACTTTGACGCCCGCGGAGATGAATACCTGCCCGATCTCGGCAGCCTGGATGCCCGCCGAGCGCCTGTACGCGATCAACGGGAACACCCTGGGCAGCCCCTACACCCTGACCAAGCTGATGTGGCTCAAGCAACACCAGCCGGACCTTTACGGGCGCAGCGGACGCTCTTTCTGCATTGGAGCGGGTTCGTTTCCTTCATGCTCGGCGCAGAACCGCGCGTGGACTACAGCCTGGCCAACCGCACGCTGCTGTTTGATCTCGATCAGCGAGCGACTGGTCGGACGAACTGCTGGACTGGGCCGGGCTCGACCGCGAAAAGCTGCCCGCCTACCGTCCCCTCCGGGCAGGTGATCGGCGCAGTTTCGCGGTCCAGCGGCCGACGAGCTGGGCCTGCCGGCCGGGCATCCCGATCGTCAGCGGCGGGCACGACCAGTGCTGCAACGCGGTCGGCTGCGGGGTGATCGAACCGGGCGGGCCATGTACGGCATGGGCTCTTACCTGTGCATGGTGCCGGTCTTTCTCCAGGCGCCCCGAGGCGCGGGGCGATGATTGAGCGCGGGCTGAACACGGAGCACCACGCCGTGCCCGGGCAGTTTGTCAGCTTTATCTACAACCAGGGCGGGGTGCTGGTCAAGTGGTTCCGCGACACCTTTGCCGCAGCGGAGCACCGGCAGGCAGCGGCACGCGGGCAGAACCTTTACCCGGCTCTGTTTGCCGAGATGCCCGGCTAGCCCCATCGGACTCCTGGTGCTGCCGCACTTCACCATCACCGGTCCGCCGCATTTCATCGACGACTCGAGCGGCGTGATCGCCGGCCTAAAGCTGGAGACCAGCCGCGGGGAGATCCTAAAAGGCATCGTCGAGGCAGCCACTTTCTACCTGCGCGAATGTCTTGAGAGCTCTGCCTGGGGCAGGGATCGCTGATTCGCGAATTTACGGCGGCCGGCGGCGGCAGCCAGTCGGATGCCTGGGTGCAGCTCAGCGCCGACATCCTCGGACGACCCTTTGTACGCCTGCAGGTGCACGAAGCCGGCGCCTTGGGCGCGGCCATCCTGGCCGGGACCGGCTCCGGGCTGTTCCCATCCCTGCGGGACGGCACAGATGCCATGGTGCGCCTGGGGCAGCGCTTTGAGCCGGACCCTGGCAAACAAAAGCTGTACGCAAAACGATTCGAGCGCTACCGCAGCTTTTCCCGGGCGATGGTGAAAATGATGAAAGCGTTCCTATGATGATTTTCTTTTTGAGTACCCACAGCCTCTTCGAAAAGACTGACATCTTTGATCAACAACCTGCCATCGCCCTATTCCTCGGTCTGGGACTCATCCTCTTCGTCCTTTGTGTGATCACTGCTTGGACAATCCGGATCAGCTTCCGCATCAACAAGCTGGAACCTCCTGGTGCGAAGCTCCTATATTCTGCTGCGTTTCTCCAAATCTTGCTGGGGGTAATTATTTTAATGATCGTCAGGACCATCAAGAATGAACCGCTAATTTCCATCGGCAGCGGCCTGGCGATGACACTGCTTTCGGGACTGTTCATAATCAAATGGATGCTCAAACAAGATTGGAAGCAAGCGCTGCGACTTTGGGCTGTCGCGGCAGCCCTGCAGCTGGTTGCGCTGCCGGTGGGTTCGGTGGTTATGCTGGTGATCCTCGTGATGATCCTGAACTGGCTCTATCCACCCCAATATTAAACCAGATGCGCAAGATGAAGGGGAAATGTAGGGGCGGGGTGACCCCGCCCCTACAGGTTCTGTCAATTAAAATAACAGGCGTTCCATACGCCCCTGGCTGATCAGGCCAGCTCGAGGTAGCGCTCGACTTCCCAATCGGTGACTTTCATGCGCGATTCTTCGACCTCGGCCCACTTGGCACGGGTGAAGGCTTCATAAAGTACCGGGCTGAGGGCATGCTTAACCACCTCGTCTTTTTCCAGCTCGCGCAAGAGCTTCAGCCAGCGAGCCGGGCAGCTCGGCGATCTTCATGGCAGCCCTTTCTTCAGCGGTGAGGTGGTAGATATTGACATTGTTGAGCGGCTTGGGGGCGGGCAAGTTCTTATCGATGCCATCCAGGGCTGCGGCTAACATGACCGTGAAGGCCAGGTAAGGGTTGGCTGAGGGATCGGGGCAGCGCAGCTCGGCGCGCATGGCTTTGATGTTGCCGGCAGTGAAGCGCGGGATGCGGATGAGCGCCGACCGGTTGATCTGCGCCCAACCGATGTAAACAGGGGCTTCGTAACCGGGCACCAGGCGCTTGTAGGAGTTGATCGTGGGAGCAACAACAGCAGAGAAAGATCTTGCATGGGCTAACTGCCCGGCGATGAAGCCGTAAGCGATGGGAGAGAGGCGGAAATCATCTTTGGGATCATAGAACAGGTTCTCGCCCTTGGCATTGAACAGCGACTGGTGGCAGTGCATCCCGGAGCCGTTGATCCCGAAAATGGGCTTGGGCATGAAGGAGGCCACCAGGCCGTGTTGGGCAGCGATGGCTTTGACGGTGTACTTCAGGGTGAGGACGTTATCAGCAGTGCGCAAAGCATGATCATATTGGAAGTCGATCTCATGCTGGCCGATGGCAACCTCGTGATGACCCATCTCGACATTCAAGCCCATCCCTAAGAGGGCTTCCATCAGCTCAGTGCGCACGCGCACAGCTTCGTCATTGGCCGAAAAATCAAAGTAGCTGCCGACATCGTGGGGCACCGGATGGATGCCGTTGCCATCTGCGGGCTTGAAGAGGAAGAACTCAGGCTCGGGGCCGATATAGTAGGTCCAGCCCGCGCTTTTCGACCAAAGCAAGCACTCGCTTGAGGGCGCCGCGAGGGTCACCGGGGAACGGAGCGCCATCGGGCTGGTAAATATCGCAGAAGATACGCGCCCGGCGGTAATCCTCCGGCGTCCAGGGCAAGACGGCATAGGTGTCAATATCCAGGATCAAGCGCATGTCGCTCTCCTGGATGCGGGAAAAGCCTTCCACGGAGGAGCCATCGAACCAGACTCCATCTTCGAGGGCAATATCCAGGCGGTGAGCAGGAATGTCGACCGATTTCACCACGCCGGTTACATCGGTGAACTGCAGTGAGATGAACTTTACATCATCCGCTTTTACTCTTTCGCGCAGTTCCTTCTTATCCATATAATCTCCTTTGGTTGTGTATACCAGATAATATCTAATTTGGGTAATCTAAAGGGGGAATTATACCGCTGAATTGGCGAAGTGGATTAAAAAATCCGCTAATCCTTCACGTTGTTCAGGACAAGTTCTTCGCCAATCATCGCGAATAAGTAAACACGGTAAGTGCTGGCAGCTTTTATTGGCAGAGGATCAAAACGAGATGCGGTATAAGGGACTTCGTCGGGGAATCTAGAGGGACATAAACGATCTACCAAATTACTTCGACGGGATCACCGACTTTGACACCCAGGGTTTGGGCGGCGCTGCCATTGACCACGCTGACGATGAGATAATCCGTGGAACCGTAAAGAGCCACCAATTCTCCGGACGGGCGCTCGCCAAAGGTGCGCACGAGTCCAGCGATCTCCACCCCCGCCAGGCGCACGCGCGAAGGCGGCAAGCTCACCCAGGTGCTGGCGGCGGATGCTGGTGGAGAGGTTGCCGAAATGATCGATATGGATCACCTCGCCGAGCAGACCGAGATCTGTACGGGTTGGGACAGGGAACTTGAGTCGCTGGGGATCATGGATGGGCGTGCCCAGCTCAGTGAGCAAAACGCCATTGGCCAGGTGGGCGGCACTGGGAGCGAAAATGTCGCGCCCGTGGAAGACATGGCTGACTGCAGGCAGCCAGTATTGGGCCTGGTCAAGGTGGACGAACTCCACAATTTCTGAGGCGGCTTCCGCCTGCTCGAGCAGCAGGGTGATCAAGCCGTTATCGGGCAAGACGAAGAATTGGCCACCCAGGCGGGCTGCGATGGGTCGCCGGGTGGTGCCCACTCCCGGGTCGACCACCGCCACATGGACGGTGCCGGGAGGAAAATAGGGGGCGGAACGCGAGAGGATCAGCGCTCCATCCTGCACATCCTGCGGGGGGATGAGGTGGCTCAGATCAGCGATCTGTGCTTCGGGAGCGATCTTCCAGATGACGCCTTTCATGACGCCTACATTGCCGTCTTTGAGGCCGAAATCGGTTAACAGGGTAATAATGGACATGCAGCACCTCCTGGGAAGGATGAGTCAAGAAAGGATTCATCGCTGAGACGCAGAGAACGCAGAGAATTTAATAGAGATAAACAAGTGTTAAGGGCAGATTCACAGGAATAGCCCAACAATAATAAAAAAAAGCACACGGAAAAATCGAAAAGAGGGAAAGGGCGGATTTTTTATTTTGGCTCACGGATTGACACGGATTTCACGGATTTGAATCATCCTGTTTGGGATAATCGTTGCATTCGAATGTTACCATGGAAAAAGGCTGCCAGGTTGGCTGCAGGATGTGCTGCAGTCGGATGGCAGCCTGGTATGGGAACCATCCTTCCAGCAGGTTTCCTGCTGCCCGAAGGCCAGGGGTTTGTGCTACACTATAGCAATCAATACTCAAATTTAGATAATCTATCTGAGAGGTTTTATGAGCGAAGAAAAACAGATTCACTTTGAAAATGCCACTCCGATCCTGCGGGTGGAGGATATGGCTGCGGCAGTGAAGTATTATGTGGAAGTGCTTGGATTCGTGGAGGCGGATTGGGGCAATGGCAACTTCTCCAATGTATCCAGGGACAACGCCGGCATCTACCTGGTGCAGGGTGAGCAGGGGCACCCAGGCACCTGGGTTTGGATAGGCGTTTCAGATGCACAGGCGCTCTACGAGGCGTTTAAGGCAAAAGGCGCTCGAATCCACCACGCGCCGAGGAACTACTCCTGGGCGCTCGAGATGCATGTAGAAGACCTGGACGGCAATATCTTGCGCTTCGGCTCCGACCCATTAAAAGACCGCCCGTACGAAGCATGGATGGTTTGAGGTCAGGTTAAAGGCTCTGCAAGCAGGACCGCATCCACCCAACCGGGCGGGGTTTCGAAGACAGCAGGGGCGGAGATTGGATGCGCTCCAGCGGTGAAGCACTCCCCGCTTATGGGACCGATCCACCAGGACTGGGCACGAGATGAGCCAGCCAGGATGCCCAGGCGCAGGGAGATGGAACAAGGCTCGCTGAGGTAGGCGATGATCCAGCGCCCTGAGGCAGAGCGAGCAGCCGTGTTGAGGGCGAACCCGCTGCCCAGGCCGGAGACGAAGAGGGATTGGTCAGGGTCCAGGTCCCACCAGGCTTCGAAGGAGGTAAGCACCTGGCGAAAGAGGCGCAGGTGTGCGGCGCCTGGGGAGGCCAACAATGAGGGTTTTACCGCAGAGAGTCCGCTAATCAACGCCAATCGACGCTATAAGAATTTTAACGCAGAGTAGCGGAGCACGAAGAGCAATTTCTGGTTAATCATGAGGTGTACAATGGGAAGAATGAACCACCAACACCCTTTAGAAATCAGCGGGGGCAAGCTG
The DNA here is from genome assembly GCA_963754615.1 of uncultured Chloroflexia bacterium. GTDB lineage: Bacteria > Chloroflexota > Anaerolineae > Anaerolineales > UBA4823 > CAVVUF01. Next base: position 493,538 of record CAVWGW010000013.1, read on the forward strand.
TTGGAGGCGCTCGCGGATGGCGCTGACCTGAGCGGCTGGCAAAGCGCCGACCTGGATGGCTGCGGGTTGGAAGAGATACCCGCGGGTATCTTTGACCTGGCGAAGCTCACCTTTCTGAGCCTGTACGATAACCAATTGACCCAGGTGCCAGAGGCAATTGCATCCCTGCCCCTCCTGCGCACGCTTAACCTGGGTGAGAACCGGTTGGCGAGCCTTCCAGAAAGCCTGGGCAAGCTGGAGCAGCTTGAAATGCTCGACCTGGGGCATAACCAGCTCCACCAGGTACCCGAATCCTTGGAGAATTTACACAAGCTTGTTTTTCTGTATGCCAGCAACAACCATTTACGAGAACTGCCTGAGTCGCTCGCCTCGCTGAAGAATTTGCGCTATTTGAACCTCACCGACAACGGACTCGAGGCGCTGCCCGCCTGGATTGGAAGCCTGTGCAGCCTGGTCGAGCTGCGGGTTTACAATAACCAGCTTGCGGCCCTGCCGGAGCGGATCGAAGGGCTGACGAAACTGGTGGAGCTGCACGCCCAAAACAACCTGATATCGGATTTACCGGAGGGCATCGGAAGTCTCTGCTCGCTTCAGCGGTTAAACCTGCAGTCCAACCGGCTGACGGCGCTGCCGGACTCAATTGGCAGCCTGGCTCGCCTGACCGACCTGGACTTGAGATTCAACCACCTGTCCGCGCTGCCATCCAGCTTTGCGGAGCTGCATTCTTTGGAATATCTGGATCTGCGCGCCAACGCGCTGAAAGAGCTGCCGGAAGATTTAGGCCAGTTGACGAGATTAAGGAAAATCGACTTGCGCTGGAACCGGCTAGAGGAAAAACCAGGCTGCCTGGAAGCGCTCGCCCGGAGAGGGTGTATTGTATATGTATGACCGTTCATTTGATCTAACCACGAACCACACGAAAAATAGATTAATCAGAAATATGCTACAGTACATCACTCGAATGTATTGATGAATCTCTGTGACAATGATCGATTTTTGGCCATGAAGGTATAAACTAGACTGGGTTACAGGGATTCTTCGCCGCTGTAAAGAGCGCAGCGGCTCAGAATGACAAGATAATATCAATTATCTCAATTTACCTGGGTTTTCAGGAGTGTTCTACTGCACAGATCTTCTAGGGATTCCGTTGTACAATAATGCCAAAGTCAGGAGGTACAGCATGCCGAAGGTAGGATTGGTCAAAGGGGAAGATCGTTTTACAAACGTACTGCAAGCGCTCGAAAACGCCGGGGACGAAGTCCGCAAGAAAATCCACGGCCGCGTGCTGATCAAGGTGAACACCGTGATGGGAGCTGGCTCGCTGGCCGATACGCATCCCGATGCACTGCGGGCGGTCCTGGAATACCTCAAGCCGCTCCAGCTGGAGCGGGTGTGGGTGGGGGAATCGAGCGTGAACCCGAACCCGCTGGAGATCTTCGAGAACCACGGCTTTTTTGAGCTCAAGAAAGATTACGCGGTTGAGTTCTTGGATTTTAACGAGCTGAGAGAGCAGCCCATCAAGCTGCAAACCATCGAGAACACCACCTTTGAAGCGCCGCTCTGCCAGGCTTTCCGCGAGTGCGATTGCCTGATCTCCCTCTCCGTGCCCAAGGCGCACAGCGACGCGGTGGTGACGCTCTCAGGCAAGAATATGATGGGGTTCCTGGTGCACGGGCAAGAATGGCATATCCACGGAGTGCGTGAATTTGGCGGCGACGACAACCTGGTGGCCTGCACGCACACCATCCACAAGAACCTGCGCACACTGCTTAGCCATGTCCGACCGGATGTGGCCGTCTTGGATGCCTACCACTCCTTCGAAGCTGGCACGGTACCGCAGTGTGCCAGGGGCGACCTGGTTTACCCGAAGTTCGCCGCTGCAGGGGCTGATTTTGTGGCTGTGGACACCCTCACCACCACCCTGCTGGGATTCGACCCGCAGGAGGTCGGTTACCTGGTGTACGCCACCCAGGACGGCTATGGCTGCGGGGATCTGTCGAAAATCGAGGTAGTGGGGACGCAAATCGAAGAGGCGCGCTTCCCAATAAAGCCCCCACCCAGGGTGGAGATCTTGAAGCGGTGGCGCGAAAATTAGAAAGGCGCCGCGCACTTCAAGATGACGCGAAATGCGCATTGATGAACCCCAGGTGCAGTGCACCTAGATAGGATAAAACTTTTTGCTTCAAATGCCCCCTCTCGAAAGCACACGCCTGCTGATCAGGCCTTTTATCATGGATGATCTGCAGGATGTACACCGCTTGCTGGATGTTGAGCTGGCTGAAGCGCACCTGGGCACCGATAAATATGAAAGCCTGAGCGAACGGACGGAATGGCTGCAATGGGCAGTGATGAACCATGCGCAGCTGGCAAAGCTCTACCAACCGCCTTACGGCGACCGGGCCGTGGTGCTCAAATCGACGGGACAGCTGATCGGCGCGTGCGGCTATGTACCCTGCCTGATGCCCTTTGAGCAGCTGCCCGGATTCGGCGGCAAGCTTAAGACGCAGGCTGAGGGACTTTACTCGACTGAGTTCGGATTGTTCTACGCCATTTCTCCCGCGCACCAGCGCCAGGGATATGCCACAGAAGCTGCCCAGGCACTGATCGATTATGCATTCAAAGAATTAAAATTAAGGCGGGTAATTGCCACAACCACCTATGACAATGCCGCTTCGATGGGGGTGATGCGCAAGCTGGGCATGCGCATCGAGAGGAATCCGCTGCCTGAGCCCCCCTGGCTGCAGGTGGTGGGGATTATCGTACAGGTAAACATCAGCTAAAAATCAATCAGCCGACACTTCAACTTCGTAAGGCTCGAGCTGGTAAAGAAAATCAGGTGCAAAGTCCGCTCCATTCGGCCAGGTTACCGTGCGTGAGTCTGGATAAATAAAGGCGCGGACAAAATAGGCTGGATCGATCAGCGGTTCAAAAACAGGACCATAAAGCTCTCTACGCAAATCGACTCGCTTCTGTTCACCGTTATCAAATAATAGATCAAGAACGTAAGGATGAATAACTTTTAAACCAACGACATGGATAATCATGTAAACCTCTCAATCCAATGGTTGAATATTGTTGGCATGAAATGATTATAACAAATTTTCACCTTCACCTTGCGTAACGCCTTCCTTTACGGTATGCTTAACCGCATTGTGGGAGTGGTTGAGTCCCGGTGGGTTCCCCGGTCTTCAAAACCGGTGGCGGGTCGCGTTGCGGGCCGCGGTGGGTTCGACTCCCATCCACTCCCGCCTAGTTGAGTTTAGATTGCCACGACCCTGCAAAAATCGCAGGGTCTCTAAAGAAACTGTCCTTTCTTTGCGTTGAGATTGCTTCAGTCGCCTGCGATGAGTACATCGCGGCTCCTTCGCAGCAACTGTGATAAAAGTCAAGGGTAAAAGGGCAAATCAAGCAGGAGAAAAATGCCAAGCTTCGCCCTTACGAACCATCGCATTGATAATGACTAACAATTTACGCATACAAGCAGTGAGAGCGACCATCTTTTCTTTTCCACGTTTGAGTAAGGAGTCGTAAAAAGCACGAATGACGGGATTATGTTTCGAAGCCGAAAGGGTAGCCATGAATAAGGTACGGCGTACGCCAGAGCGCCCACCGAAGATGCGACGTTTGCCTTGCTTTGGTCCGCTGTCTTTGTTGAAGGGAGCCAATCCCACCAGGGCAGCAATCTCTTGGCGATTGCATTGGCCGAGTTCGGGCAGTTCAGCCACCAGCGTAGCAGCGGTCACAGGTCCGACGCCGGGGACACTATCAATGATCTCAGACCGCGCTTGCCATTCTGGTTTCTGTAAGATGAGTGCCTGGATCCCGGCTTCTAGAGCCTCGATATGTTCTTCGAGCCAGGTGATATGCTCTTCGAGGCTATCCCGCACACAGTCTGGACTGGTGGAAAGGCGGTTCTTTTCAGCGACCAACTCTACCAGGAGCTGCCTACGGCGTTCCACACAAGCCGCTAACCGCTCTTCCAGGGGGGTTTGCACACCATTGACAGCTGGTTTGACCACAGAAGCAAAATGGGCGATCACCTGGGCATCGATCTTGTCTGTCTTGGCCAGCTTCCCCAGTGCTTCGGCAAACCGGCGTACCCGGGTTGGATTGACCACCGCCACGGCCAACCCTGCCTCTCGCAAGGCTTTCACTGCGCGGTGTTCATATCCACCAGTTGCCTCAAATACGATCAGCACCGGCTGCAAGGTTTTCATCTTTTCGATTAAGGTCCGATGCCCGTCTGCATCATTGCCTACTTTCAAACTCTCTGGCTCCCCATCCACACACACTTCTAACCAGCGCTTACTTACGTCTATCCCGACATATGCTTCACTTGTCATCTGGCAGCCCTTTCTGTATAATGTTGGTGAGCCCACACTAGCTAATTCGGCCTCTGACGACCACGCAACTGTTCGGGCTCTCTCGGGTAAGACACGGCGATCCAAGCTGCGAAACGGTCTTCTGCGACCGAATGACATTCGATCTGCCGTGTCTTCTCGATTCTATACCCTTGGGCTGTTATCATACTAATGACAGTTTCCTCCAGAAAGAGATGTGCAGAGCGTTGTGAAGTTACTCGCAATGACAGATCCATTAAGATATACAGGTAGAATGAATGACTGAGAGCCAACCCGAAACTGAAGCGCTTACTGATATCGTCAAACGCGTTCTCAATATTGAAGCGATTACCCTGGGAGATCCCAAGAAGGGTGAGATTGTCCGCTACCGTGGGAAATTGTACAATACGGATACTGAAGCAGCTTACGACCAGCTAGCTGAGGCGCTGCGCCCAATGGAAATCACCCCGCTCTTCCGCTGGGAAGGGAAGCAGCATGCCGTGCTTCTGATGAAAGGGATCATCAAGCCGAAAGAGTCCAAGACCTGGGTGAACATCTTGCTCTTCGTCCTCACGGTGATCTCCGTGATCCTGGCAGGGGCCATCAATGCCTACCAGGGGCCGGAACCCTCCGACCCCACCGAGCTGGCGTACAACCTGCTGCTCAGCATTTGGAGAGGACTGCCGTTTGCGATCAGCCTGATGGCGATCTTGCTGGCGCACGAGTTTGGTCACTACCTGGCGGCGCGCTATCATAAGACGAAGGTCAGCCTGCCTTATTTTATCCCCTTCCCGCTAAGCCTGTTTGGCACTATGGGCGCTTTTATCAATATCAAAGAGCTGCCGCGCAACAGGCGCAACATGCTTGATATTGGATTGACAGGTCCGCTGGCAGGGCTGGTGGTCTGCATCCCGATCCTTTTGCTGGGGATTGCCCTTTCCCCGGTTGAAACGCTGCCCACTTCTGTGCCCGCCCAGCAATCGTTTATGCTGGAAGGCAATTCAGCGCTGTACCTGATGGCTAAGTTTGTCATCAAAGGAGAGCTGCTGCCGCAGCCTGCCATCGCACCTGAACAGCCGGCCTTGTACTGGCTGCGCTATATTTTCACCGGTTCTCCGCTGCCCTGGGGAGGTCGGGATGTGATGATGCACCCCATTGCCTGGGCGGGTTGGGCTGGGCTGCTGGTGACCGCTCTCAACCTGATCCCCGCCGGTCAGCTCGACGGCGGGCACGTGATGTACACGTTGATGGGCAAAAAGGCAGCCCGCTTTGCACCTTTCATCATTGGGGCTCTCTTCCTGCTCGGTTTCGCCTGGTCGGGATGGTGGCTGTGGGCATTCCTGATCCTGATCTTAGGACGCGTCTTTATGGAACCCTTGGACCTGATCACCCCACTCGACCCGCAGCGCAAACTGCTGGCGATCGTCGGAGTGGTGATGTTCTTCCTGGTCTTCACGCCCGTGCCGCTGGTGCAGGTCTTTGGGGGGATGTAGGAAAAAGAATCCGCGAATTTACGCTAATCGAAAACCAGGGGGAAGGGGGATGAGATTGCTTCGCCAAAAACGCTCGCAATGACAATCCAAGGAGGGGTCAGGGGCGGGCTTCGATGAGGATCTCGACCCGATCGATCGCAGGACCGAGGCTGTAGATTTCACCTTCGAAGGGAAGCTGGCTGCAGCCGGCTTCGGGCTGCGGCGTGCCAGCATCCTGCGCGGCAGAAGAACAAGGGGAGACCAGCTCCCACTTGCGCACCCCTACGACTTTACCTTGGGAGTCATAAGCCACTCCTGCCAGCCAGATCGCTTCTGCAGCCAGATCCCCTTGCGGCAGGATGACCTGCCCTGTGATGTGGGCACTCAATCCGTCTGCGCTGAGGGTGGTCTGCGCAGGCTGGAAGCTAGCCGGCAGGTAGCGGGTATCTTCTTCGGGAACAGGCAAAGCCGAGAGCGGTCCAACCTGGGGGAGAACCTCCCCGGCAATAGGCGCTGGGAAGTAAGCCACCAGGGGAAGCGTTTCACCGGGGCGGAGCAGGTCCAGAAGGGCTGAGGCAGGCTGGCTGGCCAGGTTTTCTCCAGCGGTTGAAACCAGGCTGATGGTACCCGAGAGGCTCTCGACAGCCTGGGGTTGGTCATTGGTCACCGGTAAAAAGCACCACATCCCGCCATCGGCCTGCACGTAGCACAGCGGGGCAGCAACCTGGAGGGGAATTGAAGTCGGCTGGGGAGCAGCCGTGGGCAGCTCAGCCTCCAGCGGGATGACCAACACAGTGCCTACCGAAAGCATGCGGGGCTGGACGGTAGGGTTGGCGGCCAGGAGCTGGTCAAGCGAGAGCCCATAATTGAAGGCGATGCCACCCATCGTGTCGCCTTTCTTGACGGTATAAGTGAAGGGCGTGGGTGTAGGCGCCGGGGTCTCGGTGGGGGCAGGGAGGGTGACAGCGAGAGTCGGGGTGAGGGTCAGCGCTGGCGGGAGGTATGGGGTGAGAGCGCCGACCCGCAGGGCGGTGGAGGTGGGCAGGGCGGTCGGCGTTGGAGCGCAGGCGGGCAAAGCTAAAACCAGCAGCAGTAAAACCCAGGCTTTTCGAATCATTTTAAACGCAAGTAAAAGCATGGAGAAATTATACCTGGAACTTGGATCCACTAATCTACACAGATCTACACGAAAAGAACCTTGTCATCCGCGCAAGCTTTTCCACTCGCTGCGCAGCAGCGCATACACATATTCGCTGCCCCAGCTGCCCTTGAACCAGATGTTCTCAATAAAATGGGCTTCGCAGCGCATGCCAACCCGCTCCATCAGCCGGAAAGAAGCGCTGTTTTCTGCATCGCAAGTTGCCGTGATACGGTGAAGGTTGAATTCTTCAAACAGGCAGTCCAGCAAGCCCTGCACGGCTTCAACCGCATAGCCGTGCTTCCAATGTTCTCGGGCCAGGGTATAACCGATCTGCGCCTGGAGGGGATCCTTGGGCAGCACCTGGAAGGCGCAGTCGCCGATGAGGCCGGGGGTGGATTGGCGCTCGATGGCGAAGGCAAACCACTCGCCAGGCATGCCTGGATGAGCCTGCTTCAGCTCTTTAAAATAATTTTGTGCCTGAGCGAGCGAGTAGGGAGCCTCCCAGGATTGGTAGCGGGCTACTTCTGGATCAGAACGATAGGCTGCAAAGGCTGGGAGATCTGTTTCTTGAAATGGACGCAGGATCAAACGAGCGGTTTTTAGAGGAAACATGGCGGTTGGACTGGTGTGGGAACGCTTTAGCTCAAATCTTTCAGCATGCGATGAAAGCCGCTGTACCCAATCAGTTTGCTTAAACGCTCGACTTCGATCGTTTGGATCAATCTGAAGCCTGTCTGTTGATACAACGCTATCGCGCGGGGATTGTCCACATCAACAGTCAGGGCAAGTTTATGGAAGCCCAACTCCATGGCCTTGTTCTCAATCTGCTCGAGCAAGAACTTCCCCAAGCCGTATCCTTGATTCTCCGGCAAGACAGCCAGGTTGCTGATGAAATATTCATCATTTTCCACTTCTTTGATGCCGATCAAAGGACTTGCGCGGCGAACGAAACGGAAAAATCCTAAGATTCCATTGGATTGGACCAGGCGCAAGGCCATGGGAAGCTCAAGCGATTTCAGCCTGCGACCCGAATAGGAAATGGCTAACCCAACCACTTTTCCGGATAATGTAACCACTTGGGTATATTGATAGCTAAACCGGTTGGTACTGGCTTGAAAGAGGCGCTTCAATAAACGGCGGGCTACTTTTGGCTCGCCTGACCCGAACAAGTACTTGGCCATTTTCCCCATGGTGAGGTAAATGAGAGCAGAGGCCACAGGAGCCATTTCGGGAGTAGCCGAGGTTAGTATGGGCAGCATGAGACTATCATACCATGCATTACAGCCACTTCTTGCGTATCGATTGGTCCAGGGCAAAAAAGGACTTGATAAGCAAGGCAAGATAAAGAATTGTTCCTGATATTGCCTTCAAGTGAATTGCAGCATGAAAATCGAAAAGAGGGGTAAAAAGCGTGATGAATAAAAACGCCATGAGACCAATTAAGCGCCGGGGAAAAAGCTTATTATAAGATTCTGAGGACCATCCAGTGAAAAGAATTAAGGATGATCCTCGGAATCTATTTTACAAGAACTATTTTACAGCGATGGGCGCAGTTTTTATTAAAAAGGCAGAGCAGCAGTATGGCGTGCCAGCACGATTTCTTCCTATTTCTTGATAAAGGGCAGATATACGATAGATCCTTTACCGAAGGAATAGGTCTCGGGGTTGGTGATCGCGGGATATGGAATGATCCACGGATTGCAAAAGCCGCCCAGGTAGAGCTGGTCTTTGCGAGGGACATTTTCCAGGTCCTTGCTGACAATGACGATACGTGGTATGTCTCCAACCGTGCCGATGAAGAAGGGACCTTGGTTTAGGTGCAGATCATCCATCTGCCAGACTTTCTGGATACGCTTTAATTCATCGACCTCAAGGATCGCCTCTTCGTAAAGCTGCTGCAAGGTTAACGCTGTGGAACCGGCGTATTGGGGATCAGCGGTACAGTAACGCGGCGGGGTACGCGACCAGGGATCGATCCCACATTCGGTATTCTCGAGGGCTGTGCCTTTTACCTGGTAGGTCCGACCGCACAAGGGCGCCCAGCGCTGCGGCTCGTTCGGCATAACCCAGGAGGGATAAAGCAGGTGATCGGGTCCATCGCCAACTTCCCAATCCGTTTGGATCTCTCCCTGACCAGTTTCCCAGAAACCACCTATGCCACCGAGAACCGGGTTTGTAACGATCTTCAGACCAATGGTTTCCCAATTCTGCTTGGCAATCTGCAACACATCCAAACAATCCTGGGTGGGAGGGTCTGGATAATCAATACGGATCTCTAATGGAGAACCATCCGGATATTCCCGCCAGCCATCCTTCGGCTCGACATCGACCACGCCAATGCTGTCGAGTAAAGTATTCGCCTGGGTAGGGTTGTAAGCAGCATAAGCATCCCGGTAAGCAGCATAGCGCGTACGCGCCTCAGCGTTATAGTTGAACTCAAGCGCTTTCGGGCTCAAGGTCCCGGTGGTGATCGTTCCATAGCCTAAATAAACACTCGCCTGGATCAAGGGGCGGTTGAGGGCAAAGGACATGGCCTGCTTAAACTTCGGGTTGCGATACAAGAGGCGTTTTTTGTCATCGGGATGATCATAATTCCAGAAGTAAACCATGCCTGTGCCTGAGCCGGTATCCCATAAGCGCACCTCATAATTACCGAGGGTCTCGAATGCCTTAAGCGTATCAACGTCGCCCAAGGTAAGCTGTAAAGTATGCGCTTCAAAATCAATATTGCCCTGCTTGATCTGATTCACCAAGTAATCATGATCAGGAGATAACGTATCATCAATACCGTTAACGTAAGGCAGCTGGCGGCCAACCGTGTCCACGCAGTAATAATACGCGTTGCGCTCATAAGTGGAAGAGACACCTCCCTCGTATGCGGTCAGCACCCATGAATTCAACACTGGACAATCTGGATTGGTATTGTAATTGATCCTGGCATCGTGCTCTACGTAATCCGTGTATGCGGGAGCGTACTTGGGGTTGAACTGCTTGGCATACGCGCTGGGGACAATCCAGCGATAGCCGATGGTGCCATTGACCCACATGGCAAGGAATTTGGCAGTCAGCGGAGCAGCCTTGGTATACGAGATGGTCAGCGTGTAAGCATCTACAGCTGCAAATACAGGCAGCACACCGTCAATAGCCCTGAATTCCCAGGGTGGCAGCTCGGGATGATCCGGTTCGAGCACCATATCGTTCCACCAATACAGCACATCGGCGGTGGTGCAGGGTGAGCCATCCGACCATTTCAGGCCTGCGCGGAAATTCAACGTCCAAACCGTGTTATTGGCGTTAGCGGACCAGGACTCGACCATGCCGGGGGCTAACCTCAGACCATCATCCACAAAGCGAATTGGTGAATGGCCATACATCTTACTGGTGATACCACCGTCCTGCCACCAGGAGGCCATCTTCAAGCGCCCACCATATTGGCCGATGGCATTGATTGGTGCCAGCACCAATGGATGTGTTGGAAGGCGATCTACTAATGGAGGCAGCAAGCCTTCTTGTACTAACCTGGCCAATTCAGGGGCTTCTTTTTCTGAGGTGATAGGTATTTCCTGAGATGGTGGAGCATCGGGAAGTTGGTTGGCATGCTTTTCGTCAGGCTTATTTTCCGGGGCAGCTTTTCCCCTGGCGACGACAGCACTCAATAAAAGCGAGGCTGCGCCGAGGCCTGACATATACAAAAACTCACGTCGACTGACTTTATTACGAGACATATTCCCTCCTGATTCTCTAAATGAAATGGATGATAAATTGTGAAAAGACTTTTCTCCCTCAAGCTATCCTGAATAAGAATACACCGATTCGAAAAAGAAAGCAATAAGCCTGAGGCGGCTAAATTTTCGGACAAACAGACCGTAAGAAATTTAAGAAGAGGCCAAAGAGGGATTACCAGGATCACAAATGAGGCTGCAAATGAATTACAGCCTGATAAGAGGAACATGCTAAAGCATATTTCAGAACAGTCAAGGCCTAAAGGCTCTTCCTTTGTCGAAAAGACAGGAAGGCATTAACGAAGGTTGACCCTCTCCAGCAGCTTTTCGGGCTGGAGGGCATAAGTCTCCCGCGGCATCTCTCCACTGGCCAGGGCGAGCAGGGTCTCGGTGAGCAGCCGGTTGACGGGTGTTGGAACGCCAACCTGGGCGCCAAAGCGCACAACCGCGCCGTTGAGGTAATCGACCTCACTCTGTTTACGCCCGGCATACAAGTCGATGTGGAAGGAGGGCATCTTTTCCCCACGACCCTTGCCCACGGCGCGCTGCAACAGCGGGCGGGAGAGGGAGGCGGGGAGTGACTTTACAGCAAAGGCGAGCAGGCGCACGGGGGTGCCCGGCAGGCTCACCACATGGATGTCCAGCTTAGCCATCACCGCCAGGGCTTCTTGAAGCTGCCTCCGCTCCAGGTTGTAAAGCCCCGGGTGGGCGAAGATCTGGGCGGGGGTCAGGTTTAAAATGGCAGACGAGGCGTTCGCCAGCAAGTTGGTGAGCATCTTCGACCACTTCATATCCAGAGGGTGCGCATACAGGAGCGGAAAGATGCCGGCAGCCGTAAACTCATCAAAGATGCGCTGCGAAAGGGGATGGCCCTCCGCCACGCCAATGCCGCGCCGGCGCTCCAGGACGATATCCCCGGCCCCCAGGCGCCCAACTGCACTGGTGACGGTGCCAGGGATGACTCGCCCTTTACCCAGGGCAGCTTCAAGGAGCACCTCATTTTCAACGCCGTTCTGCAGGCATAAGATCGGCGGCAGGCGGTCTGCCAGCCCAGCCAGGCCATCCAGGAAAGCCTGCGTATCGTATGATTTGAGCGCCAGGATGCCGATATCAAAGGGACCCATGGCCAGGGCTTCAGCCAGCGAACCGGAGATTTTGGGGTCGGGAAGCGCCTGGAGGGTACCGTCCAGGTTCAGACGCAGCCCCTGCTGGCGGACCTGCGCAGCAATTTCTGGGCGTTCGACGAAGACGATCCGCTGCCCCTGGCGCTTCAAGAGGGCCAGGCTGCCGCCGACATAGGTGCCGATGGCGCCGGCGCCGAACACCAGCCAGTTCAAGGGATTCATTTTACCTCCAGGCTTCCGTCCCACTGCCCGGGGCTGGTAAAACCGATCCAGCGCCAGCGCAGGCTGGCAGCGTCATAGGTCAGGTGGGCATAACTCATGTTATCAAAATGAAAGGTCGTGCTCCTGCCATGACCCTGCGGGGTGATGCCCAGGACCGCAAACATGGTTTTGTTGAGGATCGAGCCGTGAGCGACGATGAGATAACGCCCTTGCGGCCGATTGACCAGCTTCTGAAGAGCCTGGCAGGCACGCAGGTACAGGTCAACCTGCGATTCGCCGGTCTGACCTACACGGATAAAGGGAGCAAAAAAATCAACAGGCGGCTGAAGCTGATTAATCTCTGCAAAAGCTATGCCCTCAAGCTCTCCAAAGCTGCGCTCTTTCCAGAGCGGCTCAATTTCGATCTGCATGCCCAGGGCTTTGGCGATGGGAGAGGCGGTCTGGCGGGCGCGCAGGAGCGGGCTGCAGATCAGGTGGTCAAAGGTGAGGCCCAGTGCCTTCCAACGCTCGGCTAACGCGGCAGCCTGGCTTTTACCCTGTTCGCTCAATGGAGAGTCGATCTGCCCCTGCAGGTAGCCCTGGGCGTTGCCCTGGGATTCGGCGTGACGCAAGAAGACAAAAGCGTGCATATCAGGCCTGCTTCTCTTTCCAATGGGCATGGTCATTGACACCCAACACCGCCCATTTGTGCTCGTCGGGGCGGTAGGTTAGAGTGGCAAAGGCGGTATTGGCAAAGCGGAAGCGCGGTCCAGTGAAATTAGCCTGCGGGGCGATGCCCAGGATGGCATAGAAAGCCAGGTTCAAGATGCCTCCGTGCGAGACAACCAGGTAGCGACCGGGCGGATTCTTGATCAAACTCTGCACGGCACGGCCGGCGCGCAGGTACAGCTCCCACTGGCTCTCTCCGGTCTCTCCAACTGCCTGGTAAGGGTGCATGAAAACCGGGCGGGGTGCCACTTCTGCGGCTTCCTCAGGACGCAACCCACCCAGCAAGCCCACATCGCGTTCCATCCAATCCGGATCGAGCTGCAAGGGAATCTCCAGCGCCTGGGCGATCAGCTCCGCTGTCTGGCTGGCGCGCTTGAGAGGGCTGGCAATGATGCGGTCGAAGGTCACCGCTTCGCGCTTCCAACGCCGCAGCAGCGACTTCACTTGCGCGGCGCCCCTGGGTGTGAGGGCGTAATCCACCTGCCCCTGGTGAAAGCCCTCCACGTTGCCCACCGACTCTCCATGCCGCAGGAGAACGATGGTGTAGAAAGGGGAGGCGGAAGAAGCAGGGGTGAACATAGGGGAAGGGAGTAGGAGGGAAGAGAGTAGGGAGTAGGCAGTGGGGAATAGGGGGGAAGGGTTAGGAAATCAGCGCAGGATTGGAAATGTTTCGAAAGTCATAAACCGGGGAGGGGATGGTCGCGAGCGGTCAGATTGGCGAGGGATTCGCGCTCTTTAATCAGGTGGGCGCCGTGATCATCCAGCCAGAGGACAGCCGGGCGGCGCGCGCCGTTGTAGTTGCTGCCCATACTGAGGTGGTAGGCGCCGCTGACCGGTACAGCCACCAGCTCTCCAGGAGCAATCTCCGGCAGGAGCAGGTTCTCGATGAGCACATCTCCGCTCTCGCAGAAAGGGCCTGCCAGCCAGGTGGGAGCCGTGGGAGTGCGGTCAGGGTCCTGAACAGGCAGCGCAGCATAGCGCGCCCCGTAGAGCGCCGGGCGGGGGTTATCGGCCATGCCGCCGTCCAGGAGCAGCCAGCGGCGGCTGGGGGTATGTTTGACCGCCCCCACGCGGTACAGGGCAACACCGGCACGCGCCACCAGGCTGCGTCCTGGCTCTACCTGCAGCCTGGGCAGGGGCAGACGGCGCGCCGCACACAGCTCTTTCAGGTTATCCGCCAGGTAATGGATATAGCTGTCGACGTTGGGATGAGGCAGGTCATCTTCGTGGTAAGGGACGCCCCACCCGCCGCCCACGCACAGCACCTGCGGCGACCAGCGCTGCTGAGACCCGGCAGTATAGATAAAGTCCAGCACGGTCATGAGGGCCAGGCGCAGGGGTGAAGGCTCGTGGAAATGGGAGCCGAGGTGGAAGTGCAAGCCCGTGAGCGGCAGCCCTTCCTGAAGGCAGCGCTGCACCGCCTCGGGGGCTTCCTCCAGGTCCATGCCAAACTTGCTGTCCTGCTGCCCGGTCTGGGTATAGGCATGTGTATCAACGGCCATGCCGGGCTTGAGGCGCAGCCAGAGATCAGGGAAAGGGCGGACGCCGGAGCGATAAAGCGCCTCCAGGCGTCCCAACTCGGTGATGTTGTCGACCACAATCGTCCCGGCCAACCTGACCGCGGCGGCGAGGTCTTGATCTGTTTTATTGACGCCGTGCACCAAGACGAGTGAGCGAGGCAGACCAGCTGTCTCGGCGATATGCAGCTCACCAGCGCCGGTGCAGTCGAGGATGAGACCCTGGGCCTTGACCCACTGTGCCATGGCGGTGCACAGGAAGGCTTTCCCAGCATAGGTAATGCCTGCCTCACCGGGATAGTAGCGCTTGAGGGAAAGGCGGTACTCGCACAGGGCAGCCTCGAGGGAGGCCTGGTCATACAGGTAGAGGGGAGTGCCGTACTGCTCTGCCAGTGAAGCCAGGTCCTGCGAAGCGATGGTCAGCGCCGTGCCGCCCGCGCTGAGCTGGACGACGGTGCTGACAGGAAAAAGGAAGAGGCGTTTGGAAATTTTCTCGTGCATATAGGTTTCAATATTCAGCTGCTTTCAGAATTTTGGAAATGGAAAAGATCAAAACTTAACGCAAAGCCGCAGGGAGGCAAAGTCGCAAAGGATTTTTTATAATCCTCCGCAACTCGGCGGCTAAACGTTGAATATTTAGCAACATTATTTAGACACTGACCCATGCACGCGCCCCCTGTAAAAAGACTCTACCGGGCATGGGTTTCTTTCCGGCAGGCTGAACCTCATCCAGGACGAGCAAGCCCTCGGTGCATGCCACGGCGGGAACACCCTGAAAGACCAGGCGGGTGCCGGGAGCAACCCCCTCGGCATCAACAGCCCGGGCGCGATGGACCTTGAGGATTTGCTCCTGGTAGAAAGTATAGGCAGAGGGCCAGGGGTTGTAGGCACGCACGCGGCGCTCCAGCTGGATGGCAGGCAAGTGAAAATCCAGTAATCCTGCTTCTTTCTGCAGCATGGGGGCGTAAGTCGCCAGGGTCTCATCCTGCGGCTGCGGCTGGAGGCTGCCAGCCAGGTAAGCGGGAAGGGTCTCGAGCAGCAGCCTGGCGCCCAGCTCTGCCATCACACTGCTAAGCGAGGCGGCCGTCTCATCAGGACGGATGGGGAGCGAGCGCTGGCTGAGCAGGGGACCGGTGTCGACTCCGGCGTCCATGCGCATGATGGTGATGCCCGTTTCAGTGTCGCCATGCAAGATGGCAGCCTGGAGCGGCGCAGCCCCGCGCCAGCGCGGCAGGAGCGAGCCATGCACGTTGATGCAGCCGTAGGGCGGCAGGTCAAGAACCTCCTGGCGCAGGATCTGCCCGAAGGCAGCCACCACGATCAGCTCAGGCTGCCAATCACGCAGCACCTGCATTGCCTCCGGGCGGCGCAGGCGCTCTGGCTGGATCAGGGGCAGCGCCAGCTCAAGCGTTAACTGCTTGACGGGGGGCGGGGTCAGCAGCTTGCCGCGGCCAGAAGGCCGGTCGGGCTGCGTGATCACCCCCACCACAGGGTAGCTCTCGGCAAGCAGGCGCAGGGTGGGCAGGGCAAATTCGGGAGAACCCATGAAAACAAGGCGCGGCGGCATGGGATGATTTTAGCATAAAAAAGAATCCGCGAATTGACGCTAATCTTCAACAAAGGGGATATGGGGGAGGGGATAAGAGCGGTTCCAGGCATTTTATAGAATTGGTTTCGTGAGATAATAAAAGTATGAAAATAGATAAATCGTGGTATGTTCGGCCTCCAAAAGCAGGCTTGAGAACTTCGGCTGGCGGGGTTGTTGTACAGATCGAGAACGGGAAGGCGCGCATCGCCCTCGTCAAGGAACAGCCCTATGAAATTTATATCCTGCCCAAGGGAGGCGTTGAGCGGGGTGAAGATCCGCTGCTAGCTGCCCGGCGCGAGATCGAAGAGGAAGCCGGCTTGAAAGAACTGCAGCTCATCGAATACCTGGGCACCCGCGAACGCCTGAGTTTCGATAAAAAGAAGTGGATCACGACCCATTATTACCTTTTCACGACGGATCAAACAGAGGGCAAACCCACTGATCCAGAGCATTCCTATATCTGCGAGTGGTTCCCAATCGACGAGCTCCCCGAGATGCTGTGGCCCGAACAGCGGGCACTGCTGGAAAGCTGCCGGGAGAAGATCGAGTTACTGGTTGGAAAACCTTAACGCCAAGGCGCCATGAGGCAATGAGGCGAAGAAATTTGAACATTGAGCTGCGTTTACCGATGATCAGGTCTGCCGGGTCAGCTGTGTAAACCTGGATGGGGGGGGGTTATTCAGGTGAAGATTTGGTATAGAAAAATGGAATTTGCGCTATAATTAATAGTGATCATAATATCGTGCTGGATTTTGGGTTACGCGCTTCAGCGGGGTGCTGGGCTTGGGAGGACCAGATGTGGGTGGAGCAGCATTTTAGGCGTAAAACGGCGGGTTTCTTTTTGGGGTTATAACAGGATTACTGCTCGCCAGCCGGCGCCGGATGGTAATGGTAAATGTACGGCGCTGGTAAAGTGGTATAATAAGAGTATATTAGTGTAAATTAGTTCTTTAAAAATGCAAGTAGCATATAACCCTTTTTAGCCTCTTTTACGTTAATATATTAACCATCATTCTTTTTCATTTTTCCTGGAGTAAGACAATGAAACTAACCTCTCATTATGCAGTTATTCGTTCATCATCCAAGGCTGTAATTGCAATCATCTCAATCTTGTCGATTTTCTTATCCTTGTTCCAGCCTGTCTTAGCGGCCCAAGCTGCCGCGCCTATCGACCAACAAGCTGGATTGGGTAAGGACAATATCAGCCTGGATAAGTCCTCTGTTGGAGCAATCAAGGCCAACACCAGCTTAATCCTAGCGCCAACAGGCCCAGACGCCCCCGATTGGCCGCCGGTATTCACCAAGAAATTCAATCCCAATCCAATCTATGTCGGCGAGATTTCCACCCTCACCTTCACCATCGTAAACGAGGTGTGGATGGATCTAACAGGTGCAGCTTTCACTGACCCACTGCCTGCTGGCGTTCAAGTGGCAGCCGACCCAGCCGCCAGCTCCACCTGCCTGGATGTTGAGTTTAATCCAACTCCCGGTGCAACCGTCCTGACTTTCTTTGGGACCCTGCCAGGTAGAGGGACCTGCACAATCCAGGTGAACGTAACTTCTTCAGTTCCGGGAGAACATTTCAACATCACCAGCGAACTCACCACAGAGACCGGGCTGGTCGGCGCACCAGCTCAAGACACATTGATCGTCCTGGCCCGCAAAACTGACCTGGCGGTCACCAAGACCGATGGCGTGGATGAGGTGCCCGCTGGCGGAGTGACTACCTACACCGTGCGCGTCACCAACAACGGACCCGCTACAGTCACCGGCGCAACCCTGGAAGATGCTGCCGGGGCAGGCCTGGAGCCAACCGCCGTGGTTTGTTCAACTGCTGTGGGCAACCAGTGCGTTTCTGCGCCTGTGCTGGCTGATCTGATCGGCGCCGGTATCTCCCTGCCCACCCTCACCCCTGGGCAGTTCTACGAGATCCTGCTGACTGTAAATATCACAGCCACCTCCGGCACAGTGACCAACACCGCTAAGGTCATGCCTCCCAAGGAGATCATTGATACCAACCTGGATAATAACGTTGCCACAGATACAAATAAGATCATAACCACCTCAAAAGCAGACCTGGAAGTCACCAAGACCAATGGCGTGGACGTGGTGAATGCTGGCGGAGAAACTACGTACACCGTGCGCGTTACCAACAACGGACCCGCCACGGTCTCCGAGGCGATCCTGATCGATTCTGCCGGCGCAGGCTTGATGCCAACCGCCGTGGTTTGTTCAACTGCGGTGGACAACCAGTGCGTTGCCGCGCCTCTATTGGCTGATCTGATCGGCACCGGAATCTCCCTGCCCACCCTCACCCCTGGGCAGTTCTACGAGATCCTACTGACTGTTAATATCACAGCCACCTCCGGCACGGTGACCAACACCGCCACGGTCCTGCCTCCCAAGGATACCATCGATCCCAATCTAGAAAATAACGTTGCCTCGGATACGGATACCATCGTAGGAGACCTGGTCGCTGATCTGGAAGTCACCAAGACCGATGGGGTAGATATTATCCTAACCGGAGAAATAACGACCTACACCATTCGTGTTACCAACAAGGGACCCGCTACGGTCATAGGCGCCAACTTATACGATACAGCAAACTCAGGATTGACCCTGCTCGACGCAGTCTGCTCGACGGTAGCGCTAAACACATGTGTTACGAAACCTGATCTCCCACTCATGATGACGGATGGCATTACCCTGCCAACCCTTGCCCCTGGGCAGTTCTACGAGATCAAGCTGATTGCCCGAGCAGCAGACTTCTCTTGCATCACAACCAACTCAGCGATTGTCACCCCTCCAGAAAATATCCCTGATCCTGACCTGAGCAACAATACTGCCGAGGATACCAATGAAGTCATCCCACCTCCCCAAGCCAATCTCGCCGTGACAAAGGATGATGGCGTGATCTTTGTGGCTCCCAACAGTGTGACCACTTATGCTATACGTGTCACCAACATTGGTCCAGACTCTGTCACCGGGGCAAAGCTTATCGACAGCGCGGGAGCCGGATTATCGCTCAGCGGAGTAACTTGTTCGACTGCGGTGGGAAACCAGTGTATCACTGCGCCTCTGCTGAACGACCTGACCAGCACAGGCGCGACTTTGCCGCTGCTCACTGCCGGACAGTTCTACGAGATCCTGCTTTCTGCCAATGTAACGGCAGCCTCCGGCACGGTAACCAACATTGCCATCATCACCCCACCCCCCGGCATAGTCAATTCATATCCAAATGATAACAGCGACTCGGATACCAATACCATCACCAACATGCTCTATAGGCTCTGGTTCCCGGTAATCCAAAGGCTACCAAATGAATCGGTGGAATCCTGGAATGGAATGCTCGGATATGAGGATCTTTCTCTCATAACCGGTCAGAATGACTTCGATTACAATGACTGGGCTGTGGCGATTGACGGAAACTTCGAGTTCACGTTGGAGCCAAGCACCATGCTGAAGCGCTTTACCTTGGGTTTCGAGCCTCGCACGCGGGGTGGTACCTATGACCACAGCTTCTTGATCCGTTTTCCTGCCCAGACTTTTAGCACCAATGGAACGGTTGTGATCAATGTGTACGATGAGAACCATAACCTCATCAGCCAAAAGACGGAAACTTTTTCCAGCAATATCGAGAATACCTATGTGATCTTCGCCAAGACTTCAGAAGTCTTCCCAGGCTCGATCGTTAATACCATAGAAGGAAATCCAACCTTTCCCGCCCAAAGGTACGCGGATCTCTCCATCACTTTCGACACACCTACTTCGTTTGATTATGATCCAAACGCCCTCTTCCAACCGCATGGGCAGAACTTATTCTTTGACCCCATTCTGCTGGTACTCAACATCAGTGAATATATTCATCAGGGCGATGTACGCCTGTTGAGCATCCCATTCGGTGACTACCAATGGCCTGAGGAAGGTGTCCGAATCGATAGGGCCTATCCAAATGTATCCTACCTCCCCCTGATCCCACCCGACTTCACATTCCCGGCTTCCTGGTGGACAGTTCACAACTCCTGCGTCTTTGACGGAGTTCCCTGCGGCACACCGTGAAGTGAACCGGCCTGAAGTTCTGGCTGCATGAACAAGAATACCCTAAGATGATCATTTTAGGGTATTCTTTTATGTTAACGCGTTCACACCCAACCTTTTCTACAAATAGTGAGGGAAACCCAATCTGAAGGAAATGGTAAAATATTGCTTAAAGAATTCATTTCCGAACCGAGATACAAGGAGGCAGTGTGAACGAATGGCATAGACTCACTCCAGAAGAGGCTGTCCGCCAGATCAACAGCGATCTTTCTAAAGGTCTCACTTCTGCGGAGGCTTCCCGGCGACTGGCAGAAAATGGCCCCAATGAGCTGGTCGAACGCGGGGGAATAAGCCCATGGAAAATTTTACTGGAGCAGTTCACAGGCATCATCATCATTATTCTGATCGTCTCTGCAGTGATTTCCGCCCTATTGGGAGAGACGATAGATGCGCTTGTGATCATGATCATTGTCGTCTTGAATGCCATCCTTGGCTTCACCCAGGAGTATAAGGCTGAGAAAGCCATGGCAGCCCTTAAACGCATGGCTGTCCCGCATGTGCGTGTGCGGCGGGATGACCATTTACAAGAGATTACGGCGCGTGAATTGGTCCCTGGCGATATCATCATCCTGGAAACAGGAAATACCATTCCGGCTGACGCCAGGTTGTTAGAAACTGCCAACTTGCGGGTTCAAGAAGCGGTGCTGACTGGAGAATCAGAGGCAGTCGAGAAGAATCCAGACCCCCTGGCTGAGGAAAACCCTCCGTTAGGTGACAGGATCAATTCTATCTATATGGGCACGATCGTCACCTATGGGCGCGGAACGGCATTGGTGACCGATACGGGAATGAAGACGCAGCTGGGCAAGATCGCCAACTTACTTCAATCGGTAGGCAGCGAAAAAACCCCTCTCCAGCGCCGGCTCGAACAGCTTGCCCGCGGATTGGCAATCGCGGCACTGGTGCTGGTGGTGATTGTCTTTATCTTGGGTATATTACGTGGAGAAGATTGGGTGGATATGTTCAGCGTCTCTGTCGCCATGGCAGTGGCTGCGGTGCCAGAAGGGTTAGCAGCCGTGGTCACTGTAGCATTGGCACTCGGCGCTCAGCGCCTGCTCAAGCGCAACGCGTTAATCCGCAAGCTGCATGCAGTCGAAACGCTTGGCTCTGTCACGGTCATCTGCTCCGACAAAACTGGAACACTCACCCAAAATCGGATGACTGTGACCTTCGTGGATGTGGCTGAGAATTCACTTAATTTGAAGGAACGCTTACGAAGTTTTAGCCCCACCGTCAGCAAGGAAGAACCGGTTGAGCCTCTGCTGCAAGAAAGCCCCGCGGTTGTTTTGACGCTGGCAGGCAGCGCCCTGTGTAATGATGCCGTCCTCGAAGCAATCCCAGGAGAACCGGGGACTTTTTCCAGCGTTGGAGACCCTACCGAAGGCGCACTGGTGATCGCCAGCGCCCGGGCAGGATTATGGAAAGCTGAATTGGAACAAGCTTTCCCACGTGTGGCAGAGCTGCCTTTCGATTCTGACCGCAAACGGATGACAACCGTTCATCGTCCAAATCCAGACCTGGTCCCTGAGCTGCTCAACCCCTATCAAGATAAGCGTCCGGACTTTTTTGAGCCTGGACATTACCTGGTGATAACCAAGGGTGCCGTGGACGGCTTGATCGAGGTTTCGGATCGCGTTTGGTCGGGAGGGCAAACGGAAACATTAAACGAGCACTGGCGCGAGCGCATTATGAAAGCCAATAACGACATGGCTCAGAATGGGATGCGCGTGTTAGGGCTTGCCTTCTGCCAGAGCGATCATCCAAAGCCGGTTGAAAGCAATTTGATTTTCATTGGCATGGTGGGCATGATCGACCCGGCTCGACCCGAGGTCCAGGAAGCTGTTCGCGAAGCAAAAACAGCTGGGATCCGCCCAATCATGATTACTGGAGATCACCCGCTCACGGCTGCCTACATTGCCGAAGAATTAGGGATCGCACAGTCCAGAAAAACCCTCACCGGTCGTGACCTGGACAAGATGAGTCTTGAGCAACTCGATGAAGTGGTTGAAGATGTGCCGGTTTATGCGCGTGTCTCTCCGGAGCACAAGCTTAAGCTGGTGCAAGCCTTACAGAACCGCGGGCATATCGTCGCCATGACAGGAGATGGCGTCAACGATGCTCCAGCCCTCAAGAAGGCAGAAATTGGTGTAGCCATGGGGATTACCGGCACAGATGTTTCCAAGGAAGCCGCCGATATGATCCTGCTCGATGACAATTTTGCCACCATTGTCACCTCTGTTAAAGAAGGCCGGCGGATTTACGACAATATCCGCAAGTTTATCAAGTACACGCTAACCTCAAATGCCGGAGAGATTTGGGTGATGCTGCTGGCCCCTTTCATTGGGATGCCCATGCCGCTCACATCGCTGCAGATCTTATGGGTCAACCTGGTGACGGATGGATTGCCCGGCCTGGCATTAGCTGTCGAACCCGCAGAGAAAAAGGTAATGCAGCGCCCGCCTTATCCGCCCAACGAAAACATCTTTGGGCGGGGGATGGCGCGTGACATTTTATGGATTGGGCTTTTGATGGGGGTAGTCTCGCTGGGAGTCGGTTTTGTTTACTATCAGATCGATCCATCGGTCTCGCCAGCCGTTTGGCAAACAGTCATCTTTACGACCCTGACGCTGTCGCAAATGGGAAATGCCCTGGCAACCCGCTCAGAACAAGATTCCATCTTTCGCATTGGCTTTTTATCCAACAAAGCCATGCTGGGCTCCGTTCTGCTGACCTTTATCTTGCAGTTAGCTGTGATCTATCTGCCTTTCCTCAATAAGGCTTTTTCGACCACTCCGCTCAGCCTGCGAGATCTGCTGATCAGCTTCGGTTTCAGCTTGATTGTCTTTTCTGCTGTAGAGATAGCTAAGGGAGTCAGAAAGTTAAGGATGCGGAGATTGCCCAAATAATTATTGAGGTTATCAATGTTAGCCTTCATCGCAGCAGGATTCATCCTGGCAGGGTTATCACCCTTAATATTTAAATTTTTAAAAAAGTGGACTGGCCTTTGCCTGGCGCTTTATCCCGCAGTGGTTTTTGTATTTCTCCTGATGCAGATCGAGTCACCCGGTCTGAGTGAGACCCTTGCGTGGATGCCATCTCTGGGGTTGGAGCTTGCGATACGCCTGGATGGATTGGCTTTACTGATGGCGCTGCTGGTGAGCGGGATCGGAGCCCTGGTGTTGGTTTACGGGGGTGGTTACTTGAGCGGGCATGCTTACTTGCCGCGCTTTTATGGGTTGACGATTTTCTTTATGTCTGCGATGCTCGGTGTGGTAGTCAGCGATAATGGTCTGCTACTTTTCATTTTTTGGGAGCTGACCAGCATTTCATCCTTTTTGCTGATCGGGTTTGAACATGATCAAGCAGCCGCCCGTGCGGCTGCCTGGCAAGCTCTGTTGATAACGAGCTTTGGAGGTCTTGCCATGCTGGCAGGCTTCGTCCTGCTGTCGCAGATCACCGAGAGTTGGTCAATGCAAGTATGGTTGAGCAGCGGATCGATTGTGCAAGCCAGCTCATTATACCCAGCTGTTTTTTGGCTGATATTAACAGGCGCAGCGACGAAATCCGCTCAGTTCCCGTTCCATTTTTGGCTGCCGAATGCAATGGCTGCCCCCACACCGGTGAGCGCTTATCTGCACTCAGCTACCATGGTTAAGGCCGGGATTTATCTCCTGGCGCGGTTGCTGCCAGTCCTGGGGGGTACAGGGCTCTGGAATTCCGTACTGCCAGGGCTCGGGATGCTGACCTTGCTGGCAACGATGCTGCTCCTCCTTGCACAGCACGACCTCAAGCGCCTGCTGGCCTACAGCACAGTCGGCGCACTGGGGTTAATGGTGACATTGATTGGATTGGGCAGTAAAGTGGCCATTGAAGCACTGGTGGTTTTCCTTGTGGCGCATGGATTGTATAAGGGGGCGCTTTTTCTCATAGCGGGTGGTATTGACCATGCAGCGGGTACGCGTGATGTGCGCCGATTGGGAAATTTGGCGAGATTTATGCCATTCACCATGGTTGCCAGCTTAACCGCAGCGCTTTCGATGGCTGGAGTGGCTCCCTTTTTGGGCTTTATTGCCAAGGAATTGGTTTATGAGAGCGGATTAGCATCCAATGCGGTAAGGATACTGGTGCCTGGTCTTGTATTTTCCAACAGCATCATGACTGCCTGCGCTGGCTGGGTTGGCTGGCAGCCTTTCCTGCGGCGTAAGCAGCAGCTCTCGAAACCGGTCCCGACCGGGGAGCACGAGCATGGGAATGTTCCCCACGAAAATACCCTCGATTTCTGGCTCCCACCGCTTCTGCTCTCTCTGCTCGGGCTCGGTTTGGGAATATTCCCGCAGATGATAACCCCACTGATGAATGCCGCTGCCCAAGCCACCCTTCAGCAATCCTTAAGCTTCAACTTGTCCTTGTGGCACGGCTTCACTCTGCCGCTGGGACTCAGTCTGCTGACACTAACGATCGGTCTCGGGTTCTATTTCTCATATGGGTGGATCGAACCACACGCCCACATGATCTTCTTACGCCTTAGCAAATTCGGACCGGCTGAAGGTTATGACCACATCATTCACAATCTCAAACACCTGGCAGCCTGGCAAACCCGCCTCTTACAATCTGGATATTTACGCCGTTATATCCTGATCATAACTCTCACCACTGTTTTTTTGAGTGCACTGGCTTTGGTCCTATTTGCTCCAGGCCTTCTACAACTGCCAGCCCACGCTCCAGAACCGCTGCGCTTTTACGATGTTATATTAGTGGCAATCATCATTATTGCAACCATCCTGGTGGTGCAAGAGCGGTCGCGCCTGGCGACAATTGCATTACTGGGCACGATCGGCTACAGCATCGCGTTGATCTACTTATTCTACAGCGCGCCCGACCTGGCCATGGTACAGATTGCCATCGAAACTCTGACTGTGATTCTTTTCATCTTGGTGATCTACCGCCTGCCCAAGTTCACCCGCCTGACCAAACCACCGAGGCGAGCATTAGACGTGGTGGCAGCCAGTCTTGGGGGAGGGTTGATGGCAGCGTTGATGTTAATGGTCACCTCGAACCCTGCCCCTTCTGCTCTGGCAGAATATTATATCGAAAATGCGCAGGAGCTGGCTAACGGACGCAATGTCGTCAACGTGATCCTGGTTGATTTCCGGGGTCTGGATACCCTCGGCGAGATCAATGTATTAGCGATCGCGGCTTTGGGTGTCCTGGCGCTGTTGGGGCTTAACATCCGGCCACGCTGGCTGGCGTCACTCGCAGGATCCCGATCCAAAGCTGCCCGGTTAAAGTCTGCCGGCTCACCTGAAAACAAACCCATCCAGCGTTCTATCATCCTGCCTGTGGCAACGCGCTATTTGATGCCGCTGCTGCTGGTTTTTTCAATCTTCTTGCTGCTGCGCGGACACAATGAGGCGGGCGGGGGGTTTGTCGGCGGTTTGGTAGCCGCAGCGGCTTTCATACTCTATGGGATTGCCAATTCACCTCAAGCAGCCTTGCGTTTGCTTCCCCTCCACCCGCGCATTTTGATGACGATCGGCTTGCTGGTAGCAGCGATCAGCGCCAGCCTGCCGCTGTTCTTCGGTCTACCCATGATGACTGGCATGTGGCTTCCTGAGCTGCTGCCGGTGCTCGGAAAGTTGGGCACGCCAGTATTGTTCGATATTGGCGTTTTTCTGACGGTCATTGGCGTCACGCTGCTGATATTACTCAATCTGGCGAGGGAGGACCAGTCAAGATGACCGGATTGTTAGCCGTTGTTGTCGGTGTTTTATTTGCTGCGGGCTTGTACATGATGCTCCGCCGCAGCCTGGTGAAGATCCTGGTTGGATTGCTCTTGCTCAGCCACGCGGTCAATTTACTTCTCTTTGCCACGGGAAGCCTGACGCCGGGTCGCCCACCGATTCTATCAAGCACTAACCCAAGCGCGAATCCAGCCAGTTATGCTGACCCGATTCCACAAGCCCTCGTTCTCACGGCTATCGTGATCAGTTTTGGTCTGACTGCCTTTGCCGTCGTGCTCCTGCGCCAAACCTACCAGGTGGTTGGTGTGGATGACCTGGATGAGCTGCGTGCTACCGATGCCTTTGCAGAACGAGATGAAAGCCGTGACCTGGATGAAGAGAATATTGAACGGTGTGAGGAGGAGGAGGAAGATTAATGATCTACCTGCCCATCCTCCTACCTTTAATATTTGCCATTTTATCCTTGCTTGCCTGGAGATCCCAAAAGATACAAAAGGGGCTGGCGATTTCAGGCAGCGCCTTATTGACGGGCGTAAACCTGGCTTTATTTCTGCAGGTACAGCGTAACGGGATTCAATCTTCTCAAGTCGGCAACTGGCCTGCCCCATTTGGGATCAGCCTGGTGGTAGACTTACTCAGTGCCATTCTTTTATTGACTACCTCACTAGCAGCCCTGGTCATCGCAGTTTTCAGCCTGGCGGGTATCGATCCACCGCGCGCCCGCTGGGGTTATTACCCGCTCTTCTTTTTCCTCATGATCGGTGTCAATGGCGCCTTTTCGACTGGTGATCTGTTCAATCTCTATGTTTGGTTTGAGGTCATGCTAATGGCTTCTTTTGTGCTCATCGTACTGGGAGGTGAGCGCCGCCAGCTTGAAGGCGGATTAAAGTATGTCATCCTCAACCTGCTTTCTTCCATGCTTTTTCTTTCAGCTACTGGACTCACCTATCATTTCACAGGTGCGCTCAACCTGGCAGATCTGTCGCTGAGAATGGCACAGATTCAATCAGCAGGAATTCCAGTGTTAATCGCGGTTCTCTTCCTGGCAGGGTTTGGGATTAAAGCCGGTCTTTTCCCGTTCTTCTTTTGGCTGCCTGCTTCTTACCACACGCCACCAGTGACCATCACTGCTCTCTTTTCCGGCCTTTTGACCAAAGTAGGCTTCTACGCATTTCTGCGTATTTTCACGTTGCTTTTCAGCGAGCAGCAGATGTTTATCCAGCCATTATTACTCGTCCTGGCAGGTTTTACGATGTTAACAGGCGTGCTTGGCGCTGCCGCCCAGACCGATTTCCGCCGTTTGCTCTCTTTTCACATCATCAGTCAGATCGGATATCTGATCATGGGGCTGGCTCTCTTCAGCAGTGCATCGATTGGAGCGGCAATCTTCTTTACGGTGCATGTCATTTTCGCTAAGATGGCCCTCTTTCTGATTGCCGGTATGGTACAAACTTTGAGAGGCAGCTATGACTTGCGCCGTTTGGGTGGGCTGTATCGCCAATATCCTGCCCTCTCGTTTGCTTTCTTGCTGCCAGCTATGGCATTGGCTGGGCTGCCTCCATTGTCTGGATTCTTTGCCAAAATCCTGCTCATCATGGCTGGGCTTGAGCTACACAGTTATCTCATTGTGATTGTGGCACTGGTGGTTAGTCTATTGACCCTGTTCTCTATGACCAAGATTTGGAATGAGGTATTCTGGAAGCCCGCGCCGGTTTCCCCCGAGATAAACCAATCCGCGCAGGTAGATCGCCAAAAAACCATATCAATTTCCATGTGGATCCCGGTAATCATCTTAGGTATTTTGGTAATCGTCATTGGTGTGTTTGCCAACCCGCTGATTGAGATCACAGAACAGGCGGCAGTAGAGCTCCTGGAACCGCAAGCTTATATCCAGGCGGTGTTGGGGAGTGTGAAATGAATTTATTTTTGCTCAATTTGCTACTGGCGTTAGCGTGGGGTGCTCTGGTTGGATCATTTGAACCGCTCAATCTGTTGTTCGGTTTTTTTCTGGCTACTTAATCCTTGGGCTGAGTGAGCGCAGTCTTTCGGCTGGTCAGACCCGCTATATACATAAAAGCATCCTGGTGCTGCAACTGATTGGTATATTGACCATCGACATTGTCAAAGCCAACCTGCGGGTTGCCAAAACGGTGCTTTCACCCCGCCTTGCTTTACGCCCGGCTGTGGTTTCCGTCCCGCTCGATTTACGCAGCGAAAACAGCATCACCTTGCTCTCCAATCTGATCACTCTCACCCCGGGAACCCTCAGCCTGGATGTTTCTTCGGACCGGAGCATTTTATTTGTGCATGTTTTATGGCTCGAAGATGCCGATAAATTCCGCGAGGAATTGAAGAATGGCTATGAACGACGGATTAAGGAGTTGATGGAGTGATGAAGGAGCTGTTATTGGGAATAATTTCAGTCACTTTATCCGCAGCCCTGGTGATTACCTTTATCCGGCTCGTGCGCGGCCCTAACCTGGCTGATCGGGTGGTAGCGCTGGATTTAATGAGTGTTGTTGTGATGGCATTCATCTGCTTATATTCTGTGCGCTACAACCAACCTATCTTCCTTGATGTAGCGATTGTCATGGCGCTGCTTACTTTTATTGGAACAGTTGCTTTTGCCTATTACCTGGAGCGGAGAACCTGATGACTGAATGGTTGGTATTATTGATTATGTTAACAGGGGCCTTCTTCATCCTAACGGCAGCGGTCGGGATATTACGTATGCCTGACCTTTTCCTACGCATGTCAGCAAGCTCCAAAGCTGGCACGCTGGGAGTCGGTTTGATACTCGCCGGCGTAGCAATTTTCTTTAATAACTTCAGCATAACATCCCGTTCCTTTGCCGTGATTACTTTCATACTGATCACTGCACCGGTTGCAGCACATATGATCGGCCGCGCCGCTTATTTCGACGGCATCCCGCTCTGGAAAGGTACCCTGTTCGACGCCTTAAAAACCCACTATCACCTTTCCACGCACGAGTTGGACAGCCATGAAGTCATTCCTGCCGACCAATTACCGGAACTACCCGGTGGAGATTTCGAAGGAGATGACTTTCAACAGGAAAGCTGAAGCGCCGCTTTTCTACAGAAGTCAGCCATCTCATTAAGAGGGACTTTTCTTCCAAGTCTCATCATCCACCAGCGTCACCACGCGGAAGGATTCTGCGTAGCACATCTCTTTGCCTTTGGCTCTGTTGGCAGCCCAATCCTTAATCATCGGCTCGGGGTCCCACTCGCCCATCTGGCTTTTATGGGCGCGCAGGGCGGTCACCTTAAGATCGATGGTCTCGTCGATGCTCACATACTGGTCGACATGCTCCCAGCTCGTCGCATAAACCTTGCGGACTTTGTGAGCACAAAGCTCCTCAGCCTCCAGCTCCTGGAAGACATGCGGCTGCCCGGCAGCCGGGAAAACGGCATCGATAGCAGCCAGCGCGGCAGCGCGGTGGTCAGGATGGTTGATATAATCACTCCCAGACCAGAGCGAGGTTGGGTCGCCAGTGACGACCACTTCAGGCCGGTAGCGCCGAGATCTCGCGCACCAGGCGCTTGCGCAGCTCAAGGGTTGCGACGAGCAAACCATCGGGTTCGCGCAAGAAGACGATATCGCTTGCTCCAGCGATCTCCGCTGCCTGGCGTGATTCGGCTTCACGGATCTCGGTGGCTTGCTCACGCGTCATGCCCGGTTTATCGATGCCCACATCACCACTGGTGCATAACACATAGATAATGCGCGAACCCGCCTTTGCCCAACGCGCCAACGTGCCCGCGCAGGTAAACTCGATATCATCCGGGTGCGCCATGATCGCCATGGCAGATTCAGGAACATAGAAAGTTTCAGTCATTGGTTAACCTCAAACACCTTTTTTTTCATGCAAGTGCCTATTATAAAAGAATCCGCTAATCTGCGCCAACCCTGGTTTTAGATTACTACGAAAACCAAGGCGATACAAAAGAAAAGCTCCCGAGATTTGGTCGATCTCAGGAGCCATATCGTTTATGCAGATCTTTCGGCAAGCCTTATCCGGGATATTTGGCCTCTCCCCCTCCCAAATTGCCTGAAAAAGATCATTAGTCAATAAGCTGGCCATCGGGGGAAATCACATACCAAACGCCCCCGACATCTTGCCCAGTCGTATCGCCTGGCTTGGCATCTTTAAACCAGTAATAGAGCGGCATCTTGTTATATGTGACGATCATGGAGCCATCTGCCAGGGCGGCTGTCCCAATCAGGGAATCATCCACGCCATCACCTAATATCGGGCTGCCTTGGGTCAGCAGAGGCGGCCATTTGACCAGGCAGTCGCCAGTGCAGTTCGATTGATCCGGACCATCCTGGGTGTAGATATACAAGGTCATTCCCTTACCGTCCACCAGGATCTTGCCCAGCTTGACATCCTCTACAACATTGAGGGTCGCTTCATTCGCGGCTGGCGAACTATAGTCATCTGCTCCAGTTGAAGGTGTTTCAGTGGGAGACACACTCGATACAGCCTCATTGCCGACTACTTTTCCATCCGGAGAGACCACATACCAAACACTTCCGACACCTTGTCCAGATGTATCCCCTGGCTTTGTATCTTTGAACCAGTAGTACAGGGGCATCTTGTTATAAGTCACGATCTTCGAGCCGTCTGCCAGGATGGCAGTGCCCACCAGCGCAGCATCCACGCCTTCGCCCAACGTGGGATTGCCCTGCGTCAGCAAGGGGGGCCATTTGACCAGGCAGTCACCCGTGCAGTTCGATTGATCCGGACCATCCTTGGTATACATATACAGGGTCAACCCGTTATCGCCTACCAGGATATTGCCCAGCTTGGCATCCTCAACGATATTTAAGAGGCCTCTTTTGCAGCACCGACTACCTTGCCGTCTGGTGAGACCACGTACCACACATCGCCTACACCCTGACCGGAGGTATCCCCAGGCTGCACATCTTTGAACCAGTAGTACAGCGGCATTTTATTGTAGGTAACAATCTTTGAGCCGTCTGCCAGGGTGGCCGTGCCAACCAGCGAAGCATCAACGCCTTCACCCAGCTTGGGGCTGCCCTGGGTCAGCAGAGGCGGCCATTTGACCAGGCAGTCGCCGGTGCAGTTCGATTGATCCGGACCATCCTGGGTGAACATGTACAGGGTCATCCCCTTGTCACCTACCAGGATATTGCCTAGCTTTGGATCCGCAACGATATTAATCACCGCTTCAGGAGCGGTTGCCAGAGTAGGATTTGCTTTCGGGGCAGTCGTGGCGGTTGGCGAATTACTCACTGAGACCGGCTTTTGAGCAGCCGCAGATTGACAGGCTGCTAGGACGAGCATCGCAATAACCAACAGGCCAAGCTTCCAGGCCGGGTTCTTTACCAACGAAAGGAACGTATTCTTGTTCATTATTTTTCTCCTATTTTGAAATTTGTTAGATCTGGAATAATATACGTAATAAGATCAAATTTAGATGTATTTCTCGGAGAAAATCATACAATCCAACCTGAATATAACCATCGCTCGAAAAGCAAGATTAAAAAACGACCGCCATCAATGACGGTCGTTACAATTTACTGGCAATCAGAGAAAAAGCTATATGACTTACAGCTCACCCCCCAAGACTTTGGCGCCGGTCGGTTTAGGGCTGCCTCCAGCGGGCTCAATGGTAATCCCAACGGCTTGATATTGATTAAGCGACATTGGACCTGATATGGGTAATGAGGCATAGCCTTCCGAATTAACGGAGAATACCCCTCCACTGCTCCGCTGTCCGTCATCGATCAGCCAGAGCTGGTATTGGTGGTCGTCATCCAGCGTATCCAGATTGTCAACAATGAGGGTACCGTATTCGCCATTCTGACTGATGACCAGGCTGCCGCGCGCCTCTGGGGCGTTATCCGTATTTGCCAGTGCTACTATTCGCAGAGGTGTCGCGCGTAGAAGATTGATGGAGACGACCCCAAAGGAAACCGCTCGCCACTGCCAGGATGACGACTAATACCAGGCTCCACACCGGAACACTTCGGCGAACGTTGCGGAACCAACCCTGCCAGGGTGCCTGATGGACAGGTGCAGCAGTTAGCTTTTGACGGGATTTAATCTGCCTCATCAAGTTCGTCTTGACCGCTGGACGAGGTACAGACTGTACTGAGGCCAGCGCCAGCTCATCTGCTGTGACCTGATAAGCGCGCAGCTCGGCGCGGCACTCAGGGCACGCATCTAAGTGGTCCAAAACTTGTCCCTTCTCATCCTCGGTCAAGATATCCAGGGCATATGCGGGAAGAAGATCCTTAACATGTTCTTCGTTATTCAAAGAAAAACCCATTCGCCTCCTGATATACAATACGGAAAAAAGAAACCGATAGATTTCTTTTTAAACTTCAACCTGTAAAAGAACTCGAAGCTTCTCCATCGCCAGACGGATGCGCGTCTTGATGGTGCCGAAAGGTTCTCCAAGCCTTTGAGCGATCTCTGGATGAGTAAGTCCCTGGAAATATGCCAGGCTCAAAGCTGACCTTTGTTCTTCAGGGAGCTGGGCAACCGCCCAACGAACATGCTGAACACGCTGTGCCAGGTCGACCTCTGCTTCCACATTTTGTGAAGCAGGCAAATCCAGGTTCTCTGCTGCTTCCCAGGAGGAATTTCAAATTCGTATGGCGCGCCCGGTTTTGCCTGAAAATATCAATAGCCCGGTGTCGAGCAATGCTTGCCAGCCAGGTCGCTACACTCCCCTGTTCGTTTCGATAGGTAGAGGCCCTTTCCCAGACACGCACGAATACATCTTGTGTAATTTCCTCCGCAAGCGCCTGGTCAGACAGGGCATTCATTGCCACGCTGTAAACCAGCACGCTATAACGATCGTAAAGCTCGCTTATTGCGTCTTCCTGAGCATTTGTGACCAGGTTGAGCAAGATCCCATCATCGAGGTGAGAAAGGTTCATACTCAAGATTATACAAAGATAAACCGTCATGGTCAACTTGATCAAAATTATTTTCAAAGTCTAACTTGCAATTAAATTAGATTTAATATATGCTAATACTGTTGCTCAGAAAGGAGAAACGCACAATGCCCAATATTCTGGAAGTTGAAAACCTGGTTAAGAATTTTGGCGAATTCCCTGCCGTAAAAGGGGTGAGCTTCAGCGTTGAAGCCGGAGAGGTCTTTGGACTGCTGGGACCGAACGGGGCCGGGAAGACCACCACGATCTCAATGCTGACCGGGATCCTGGAACCAACGTCTGGCTCGGCTCGCATCGGGGGCATCGACATCAGCAAGGATCCCATCAAGGTGAAACACCTGACTGGTTTGGTTCCACAGGACCTGGCCCTCTATCCAACGCTCAGCGCCCGCGCCAACCTGAATTTCTTTGGCAGCCTGTATGGGTTGGGTGGGAAGCAGCTCAGAGAGCGGGTGGATGATGTGCTGGAGGTAGTGGCGCTGACCGACCGCCAGAACGACCCGATCGAAAAATTCTCGGGCGGGATGAAGCGGCGCGTGAACATCGCCGCGGGACTGGTCCACCAACCGCATCTGCTCTTCCTGGATGAGCCTACGGTAGGCGTGGACCCGCAGAGCCGCAACCATATCTTCGAGAGCGTGCTCAAGCTGAACCGCGAGCGCGGCATGAGCATCATCTATACCAGCCACTACATGGAAGAGGTCGAGCTGCTCTGCAACCGGGTTGCCATTATCGACCAGGGTTTAATCATCGCATTGGACACGATCAAAAATCTGGTGGCGATGCTGGGCGGTGGCATCATCCAGATCGGCTTGAAACAAGTGGATGAAAACCTGTTGACCCAGCTCAGCCAGCTTGAAGCCGTTCAAACCGCCAGCCTCACCTCTCAACCCACGGATGAGCAAGGCGAAGGGATCGCCAGCGAGGCGATGATTGTCAAGATCGAAGCTGAGAACAGCCGCAAGGCAATTGTCAACGTGCTCGGGTTTATGAACGATCAAGATATCACCATCACTTCGCTGGATATCCTCGATCCGAATCTCGAATTGGTCTTCTTACACCTGACCGGAAAGAAATTACGCGAGTAATCCGGAGGCAGTATGAAGAACATATGGAACATGACTAAGAAAGATTTGAAGATCTTCTTGAAAGACCGGGCAGCCATCACCTGGCTGTTCATCCTTCCAGTGGTCTTCATCACGATTTTTTCATTTCTAACCAACCTGGCTATGGGCGGCTCTGCAAGCAGCCAAGAGACCGACACCCGCACGCGACTGATCGTTGTGAATGAAGATCCGCAAGGCGAACTGAGTACACGCTTCCTCGATGATCTAGACCAGTCCGGCATCTTCCGGCTCGAGATTGCTTCACAGGCTCTCGCAGACGAAAACCTTAAGTATCTGAAGGTTTCACGCTACCTGGTGATCCCGGAGAATTTCAGCGCCGACCTGGAACAAGGCAAGCCAGTGAGTGTAACGGTAGTCGTTCACCCCGATGGCAACCTGGCTGGCACGGAGACGCTTTTGAAGGTGGTGAACGGGGTGGCAAGCGACATCTCTTTGGA
Source organism: uncultured Chloroflexia bacterium (assembly GCA_963754615.1). Lineage (GTDB taxonomy): Bacteria > Chloroflexota > Anaerolineae > Anaerolineales > UBA4823 > CAVVUF01. The sequence goes on from CAVWGW010000013.1 coordinate 527,726, forward strand.
GCTACAGCTCCTGGATGGCATCCGGCAGATGGGTGAGATGCAAGCCGGCAACCCCGCAGCGCAAGAAGCTTTCCCGGTGGAAAAGACCCTGGCACAGGCAAAGAGCCAATTCGAACAATCTCGAACCACACCTTTAATCGCCATCTCTGCCGGCACCCTTCAGACAGCGGGAAGTCAAGTCGAGGATACGATCGACTTGAGCACTTCCACCGTACCTGGCATGACCGTGCTGTTCGTCTTTTTGGCCTCGACTGTGGTGGCGCGCGCCATCTACGAGGAGCGCAAGCTAGGCTGCTTGAGGCGCCTGGTATCGGCGCCGCTCAGACGCAGCGAGCTGCTATCGGGGAAGACACTGCCGATCTGGCTGTTGACCCTCATCCAGATCGTGGTGATTTTCCTATTCGGGGCGGTAATCCTGCCGCTCTTGGGCATCGGCACGCTAGGCGCAGGCATGAACATCTTCGCCTGGGCTGTGACTTCTATGATCATCGCCCTGTGCTCCACCAGCCTGGGAATCATGATCTTTTCGCTGGCCAAGACCGAGGGCAGATCAGCGGCCTCAGCAATGCCCTGCTGTGGGTGGCGGGCTTCTTGGGCGGAGCACTGATCCCGACCTTCTTGATCCAGCAGATCCCCATGCTGAATGTGCTCTCGCGGTTTGTCCCGCAATCCTATGCCACACGGGCATACTATGATATCCTGGCGCGTGGCGCCGGACTGGCAGAGGTGCTGCCAGAGCTGGGGATGCTGCTCGTTTTCTCAGGAATCTTCTTTTTCATCGGCCTGCGCCGCTTCAGGTTTGAATAGAGGCCCGACTATGAAACCAATCAATCCACTTCGCTCAATCATTTCGGTAGCCTGGAAAGACCTGCAGGTGATCTTCAAGGACCGGGGCTTCCTGGTAGTGGTGATCTTCCTACCGTCAGTGTTCTCGATGCTGTTTGGCTCCATCAACCAGAAGGCCATGGACAATTCTAACAGCAGCATCACCCTCCCCATTGCCCTGGTCAACCAGGATGAGGGAAGCTACGGGGAGCAAATTGCAAAAATAATGGGGAACATCGAAGCTTTAAAATCACGATCCTGGTCACACCTGCTGAAGCTGAAGAACAGGTACGCAGCAGCCAGGTGATGGCCGTGGTGTTGATCCCGCCAGGCCTGACGCAAAATGTGAATACATACCAAGCCTCTGAGATCCAGGTGCTCCTCGATCCCACGCAAGAGGATTACGCCCGCATCATCCCGGGCATCCTGAACGATATCGTCTCACCTGTGACGCTGGTGGGTGAGCTGTCTTATGGCATCCGCACCTTGCTCCAAGATTACCCCTCCTATCAGCAGGCTGATGAAGCCACCAAGCGCGGCCTGGAAGCGCAATCGCTGGCAGTCAACATGGCCCAGGTTCAGAAGCAGCAGGCAGAGCCCTGGGTGAAGGTAGCGGCGATTACTTCTACGGGCAAAGACCTGGTGATTGTGCCTGAGAATATCTTTGCCATGGTGGTGCCCAGCTTCGTGGTGATGTTCGCATTCTTCATCGTCGGCGCGATGGCCTCGGATTTGCTGAAAGAGAGGCAGGAAGGCACACTGCGGCGGTTGATGACCGCCCCCCTGCCGCGCTGGACAATCATCGCGGGCAAAATGCTGGCCTTCGTTGTGCTGGTGATGGCACAGGTGACGCTCATCTTCGGCGGGGCGAACTTGATCTTTGATATGCCGCTGGGTAATTCCTTCATTGGGCTGGCGCTGGTGACCATCTCGATGGGCCTGGCAGCCACAGGCCTGGGCATGCTGGTGGCCGCCCTCTCGAAGACCGACCGCCAGGCAGATACGATCGGAACGCTGCTGGGTTTCATCCTGGCAGGGCTGGGGGGCTGCTTCGCATTTAGTGCCGTACCGATCTACAAGGGCGGTGGGACAATGGAGATGATCAGCAAGTTCATCCCGCATGCCCACGCCTTGCTCGGCTACGATGCTTTGCTCATCCAGGGCAAGGGGTTGGTTGACGTGCTGCCTGAAGTGGGCATTCTGCTGGGTTTCGCCCTGGTCTTCATGCTGGTGGCAGCCTGGAAGTTCAAGTACGAGTAGTTTTTGTTAATCCTTCACTTTGTTCAGGACAGGTTCTAAACGAATAATAAAGGATATCACCGCAGAGACGCGGGAGAGCGCGGAGAGATTTTAGGAGAAAAAATCACGCGTAAGCCATTCCGAAAAGCGCTGGAATTGAGCAAATTTAAAACTGATCACGGTCATCCTGAAACAGATTTCGTTTCAACGCCTCAATCTGCGACTGGCGAAAATCCCGCACCACCTGAGCCCCCAGGCCTGCCAAATCGAAGCCGTGGAATGCACCCGGAACGAGGTAAGTTTCACACGCCACGCCGCTGTCTGTGAGCCTTTTGCCATAGGCAACGTCTTCGTCATAGAACAGGTCCAAGGTCCCCACGCCGATCCAGGTTGGGGGCAAACCGCGCAAGTCTTCTGTTCGGGCTGGCACGGAATAAGGTGGAACAACTGCGGAGCCGCACTTGATTCCCAGGTAAGCTTCCCACCCAAAGCGGTTGCTCTCAAGGCTCCAGGCCAAAAATTCTCGCTCCACCAGGTCGGAGCGCCCACAGGTTCGATCATCCAGCATCGGGTAGACCAAGAGCTGGAAAAGCAGCTGGATTTCATTGCGGGCCTTCACATACTGCACGAGGGCAGCCGCCAATCCCCCTCCCGCGCTGGCCCCGCCGACAGCGATGCGAGAGACATCCATCCCTTGCAGCCCACCCTGCACCTGCACCCACTTCAAGGCTGCATAGCTGTCTTCCAGCGCCCTCGGAAAGGGATGCTCCGGGGCGCAGCGGTAGTCCACCGAGACGACGGTGATACCCAATGCATGCACATATTGGATGCAGGCAGGATCATCTTGTTCAGGCTTACCGATGATATACCCACCGCCGTGCAGCCAGACCAGGACCGGAGCCAGGGAGGCCTGCACTTTACGACGATAAATCCGCAAACGGACCGGCTTTGGATCCGCCTGCCTGGGTATCAAGATATTCTCGATGTGAATATCTTTTGGTTTCCTTTTCCCCGGCTGGAAACGAGTTAAGAATCGCCACAACCATAAATTCTTGGCGCTGAAAGTCATCTGAGGCGTCAACCTGGCGAATTTTTGAAGCTCTGGATGGACAACATCAGTGAGATTTTTCATATTCAGCTTATGGCAGGTACTGGATGTTTCGGAAACAAACCCTTTGAGCGGACTCACCCGATAAAACGAATTCCGTGACGACATAAAGCTGGGTCAGGTCAGCCGTTGTGAAACTCGCCAGTGGAAAGGTAAAGGTTTGCCAGTCAGTTGTAATACCACTTGCGTTAAGTTTCACTTCACTCCCATCATCAGGGTCGGTATTATCCTTCAGACCAACGGCAACATTTTCTCCTCCCAGGTCGCCTTTTAGCTCCAGGGATAAAGTGCGATAGCCGGAGAGGTTTTGACCCGGCCTGGGCGGCTGCACGGGTGGCCCGAACGTGATAAATGCCGATCCCCAGGAGAGCGCTCCTCCCCCAGGATTGTAATCCATGCACATGGAGCCGACCTCATTTTGCACCACGAGGGAAGAGGCAAACGAAGCAGATACACCCATATCGTACCCCTGTGATAACGTGGCTCCCATATAGACTGGTTTTGCATGAGCAGGGATGTTGAACTTATAAGAAATATCATCCAGGTAGAATATCGCCCCGTTCGGATTCAGGCTGCGATCCGCCGACCATAAGAATCCACCTACAACATGACTCAAATCTACATTTTCATAGATTGGCAGACAATACTCTTGCCATTGGTTCGTTAAAGTGATCGCGGTCGAGCTTTGGGCTGGGCACACCGAATCGGGATAAGAGACCACCTGACCACAAGTTAAGCGGTTTAGGGTGCAGGTATCCGGCTCGTACCCCATTCCGCCAAACTTGAACTTGATTTGCTCCCTCCTTGAGCCCCTTTCGCCCAGAAACACAAATCCTTGGCTCCGCTGAGGTCATAACCACCCGGTCGATCTCCCCAATTGCCACCGGGATGAATTCCACCCCAATGCAGACCAGCTGTTTCCCCCGGCGCCTGTGGCATCATATTGAAGCTTGATCGCGGTCAGCCCCGAATGGGTATCTTCTCGCCAGCATTCGTCCAGGTGAAGATCATCGATATCTCCCATTAAAGCATCGGGCAAATAATGGTTTCCAGGGATATCTTTGTCAGTATAAATGTTGAAGGAATAAGGGACGCTGGGAGTTGCTGTTGGAGAGGGAGGTGTTTTATTATCGCCATACACATATTCGATATTATCCAGGTAAAAAATCGCCCCCATTGGATTGAGGCAGGTATTGGTCACGAACCCAAAACCGCCAATCACCTTGGTCAGGTTTTTCCCCCTCAGATCAAGACTGTATTGCTCCCACTCTCGAGTCAATGTGAGCACGTCTGTGGCTGCCGCAGGCTGAAGGGAATCGATATTTCGAAAGGCTTCGCATTGATCCCGCCACTGTCCTCCAGTGAAAAATTCCACCTGCTCATCTCCCAGTTGGCCTTTTGCCCAGAAGGTGAGAGCAGTGACCCCAGCCAGGTCGAATCCCACCCGGGAGCTGCCCCCAGTTCCCCTCCGGATCCTGCCAGTACATACTTGCCCAACCCAACCCACGCGATTTTTCCGCCGAATAGTTCACCTTGATCGCATCTTTACCCGCCTGAGGATCATTTTGACAGCAATCATAAAGACCAAGATCATCGACATCACCCATTATTCCCGAGGGGATGAAGTGATTATTCGTCGAAGCGTGTTCCTCAAAGACTTTGAAAGCCTGCCAGGTAGGCGTCAGAGTCGGCGTAGGTGTAATGGTTGGCCTTGGGGTTGATGTGGGAGCAGGTGTTTGCTGCAAGGAGTTTACAATTTGAGGCAGGAAAACCGCCCGGCTCATTAAATCACAGATGCGCTCCTCGTTTAAAATCGATCCCTGGAGTAGAAAGCCTTGCAAATTATATTTCGCACTGCGGTTCGTATAATTCACCCCCCAATGCTCTCCTACATCGCCATCTTCTTCGCCTTTTTTCCAGGGTTCATCAAAAAAGTTAAAGTAGTAGAACTCAACATTTTCTTTGGCAGCCAATTGGAGGAAATCTTTGTAAAATTGGCACTGATTTTTCGTGGTCGGGATACCCAGATGCTTACCTTCTCCATGGGCAGGCCAACCAGTTTCCCCGATCACCACCTTTTTCCCGGGATACTTTTGCTGAAAGTTCTGATAGATGCCGACCACATATTCAGCAGAATTATTGAAGGTTGCCCCTCCCCACCAGGCATCCCAAAAAGAATAGATATGGAGCATTATATAATCTGAAGCCTGGATGAGGGCGGGATGGTTCTCCAGGGTAACCCAAATATCCGCAGTTGTCACAGGCACATCTACCTGAGCTTTGACGCGCTGGATGTAATCCAGCAGCTGCGCTTCCGTCAGGTCCTTCCGTAAAAGCACCTCACTCCCCACGATAACCGATTGAATGGTGGAATATTTCTTTGTGGCATTGATCAAGCAAGTAATCTGCTTTTCATTTTCAGCCAGGTCGGGACCCAGCCAGGCTCCTGCCGCCACCGGAAGGCCATATTTCTGTGCATATTGATAGACTCGATCGTGGATACCGCAAGAATTATAGGTTCGAATTCCATTGCGCGTTATGCGCCAGGAAAGCCATGTCAGCCTCGATCTCATCCATAGTTGGAAAGATATTGAGGTTGGGACTCTGACAGCTGCGATAAGGGCTGTAGGCCACACCCCGCAGGGTTTCAGGCAGAGCGTTCGTCTCAATCGTAATCTCGGAGATATCCCAGGCTGCAGCACCAGGGACTTTAAAGGTCAATGTATGGGTGACTGTCTGAGTGACAACAAACGTGAATGCGATGGGTGAATTTTGCGCAGCGTAATAATCCCCAAAGGTGATCGGGGTCAAAGCCTGCTTTTTCCAGATGGGCAGGTCATCGAGAAGCACTTCTGCCATCACATCAGGGACTGGGGAATGGATGCCCTTGCCATCCTGCTCAGGCCAGGCTACACGTACCGTAGCGACGGTTGGCGAGAGGATGTCCGTAAAAGCAAGCGTCACGGCTGCAGAGCCGCCATCCCAATCACTGCTCTGGGTTGAGGCAGGGTCTACTCCAATGATGATCGAGCCTGAGGGCGACTCTGCAAGCCAACTGCATACGGCCAGGTTCGTGCAGTTTAACTTCGTAACGACATCCCCGCTGAAAACCATCTGATCTGGGATGACCGTGATTTGAGCGTCAGCGCCGATCTGCAACCGTTGGAAAGCGGATGAGCCTGGTTCGATACCTTTGTAAAATAACCAGATCAGTGAAAGAATTAGCCCAAGGAGGCAGGTAAAAATGAATGCCCTGGATCGACCCCGAGCCAGAATCCTCGGATTTTTCGGTTGGTCTGGAGCGCTTATCATGGATTGCTTTCAATATGAAACTGATCGATAAAAGCAGTCCCCTTCAGGCTGGTAACGGCCGAGCTGGCAGGGAGCTTTAGCTCAATTCCAAGCATTTTCACCTGGGCATAAGTCAGGACGGGATTGAATGCGGAAGTTTCCAGGTAGGTCCAGGTATTCGGTTGAACCACCTGAAATTCGTTCACGCTCCACACCTCGCTGGTAGTCCAGGCAAAGAACTGGACCTGCAGGGGGGTAAGCTGAGTCTCGGCAGAGATATAGATCCAGGCAGAGAGCTTCCGAAGCCCATTGAGCGGCGCGCTGGCATAGTGCTCGATGCGAGCGCGAGGCTCGTCTGGGGTGGCTGCAAGATCATATTCGAGGGCTAACGAATGGCTTCCTTCCTGAGAGAGATCCGTCGAGTTCGCCAGGTTGGCGCCGAGGCTCTCTTCCAGCCTCTCCAGAGATATTCCAACACCCGCGCGTGCCGTCTTCAAAAGTGTACGTGATGGATGAAGGCGAAGCGCTTTTGATCGATAAATTCGTAATCTTCCAGACGCCCTCTCGCAAATCGAATTCCCATTGATCGCCCAGGATATTCCCAAAGGGCTCTTCTTTGCCTGAATTCTTATATACCCGGCAGTTATCTGTCAATAGGGTAATGTGTGAGGCAGAAAATTCCGTGGTCGTCACATTTTCATGGCGATTCTCGGTGATCGTGGCATGTGCCTGCTGATAAAAATCTGTATAAATCCATTCTTGTCCAGTGGACATATCCTTCACTTGCGCATCCGGCCAGAAGATAGCCTCCAAGGCCGCCGCACTCGGGTTCCGGGTCATCTCCAGGCTGGCCTCCTGGGTAATGGCTTGCTTGACCTGGTTCGGGAGGAGGGGACGGGGAGTGATGGAGGGCGTGGGGGTCTGGCTCGAGGTGGGAAGGGTTGTGAGAGTGGGCGTGCGTGTAAAAGACAATGTAGGTGAAGGTGGACTAGAAGTGAAGGAGGGTTGAGGAGAAAGAGTTGAAATTTGGGAGATCTGTGTAAAAGTAGGAGAGGAGGAAAAAGGGAAGGAATCAGCTTGAGAAGCCCTATTGCTGCAAGCAAGATGACCGTGATTCCTATGATCGCTGCAATCCAGTACCATCTCGCTGGCTTAAAATTGAACAACTTTCCATCCGTAGAGCGCATAAAGAGCACCGGTGTGCCCCACTCGATATTATTTCCAGTGGCAAAAATTGCCACTCGTGCTTCCGTTAACGCGGCATCCAACGCATAACCGTCTGCCAGTGCAGCGTAAAATTCATGAGAGAATTTGAGCGCAGCCTGGTCAGTGATCGGAAATTGCATAGCAATCACTGCTGGTAAGCCCTGCTGCACCAAGCTTTGGGCTATGCCAGCAAAGGGATCATTGATTGCGGTTTGGGCACCCTCGCAAGCATTTAAAACTACCAAACGCAAGCTAGCATGGTTGCGAAGTATCGACCCTAGGTGCTGCCCTTTTACTTCCTGATTTTTACCTTCGTCATTTTCAAAGTTCAGTAACCCTTCCTTGGTAGTAGGGTTAAAAACGCCATGACCGATGAAATGTAATATATGGCAAGTGTTTCTGCGTAAGTAGCTCTGCAGGAAATCCAGAGTCGGCTTTTTAAGACGGTCCACCTGCACCAACCTTCGCTTAATCAAAGGGTCAAGGGCTCGATTTAAGCGCAGCCATTCCTCTTCTACCTTCAAATTTGGTAAACCATCGGGACTGGCGATCACTACCAGAATCCTCAACGGCAACTCAACCGACAATGGCACCACCTGTCCGCCCCAATCTAGGTAACGCACTACAGGAGATTTATTGTCTTGTGAAAGATAACTTTTTGAGTCGGGATTATAAAGATACTCCCAAGGAAGATTCATTAACCTTGGATCACTAATGCGTAACTGCAGTCTCAGACCCTTGCCCAATTGCAACGCCAGGTTATAACTGGTAACAAAATTGGTGTACACCTGCTCTGAAAACACAGCCTGGAACAGCCGGGCTCCATAATCTTGTGCTTGGGCTAAGGCAGAGGTTCGCACGTCGTCCACTCCCTGGCGCAACTGCCCAAGTGTAACACTAAAGTTATTTAACTCTTCTTCCTTGAATGGCAGATCGAAAGTATTATCAGCCGGTCCCATTGGGGATTCAATCACAGAGGCGCGGAATCTTATCTTCAGCTTTTTCAACTCGCAATATGAAATTAAGGTAGATTAGCCCTGGCATTCGACTCCATTGGGATTCACGCCGCAGGTAAATATGGGAACTGCGTTGAGTATAAGCTTTCTACAGGAAAACGCACTGGATGGCGAGCTTGTTACCAATCCTCCTAACTCATTTTACCCTGGTTGCCTGGATTATAGTGACCAACCTGTGAGGAGCCAAATTTGTCACGGTCTTCCGTCTATCCGAAACTGGTCGATGAAGGCAATCCCCTGGAATTCCGCCAGCTCCGAATTGGCCGGCAGGCGCACCTCCAACCCAATTTTCTGCGTAGAAACCTGGGATGCGTCGGGGGTGAAGACCGCCGCCTCTAAATAGTTCCAGGCGCCGGTCTGGACCACCTGGGCTGCGCTGAGGCTCCTGGTACCGCTGGAAGATTCTACAAAAAACTGAACTTCCAACGCAGCAGGCTGGGCTTCTGGGAAGATGTACACCCAGGCGGAGAGCATCTGAATACCTTCCAGGGGCTGGCTGGCGAGATGCTCAAGGCGAGCACGCGGCTCCAAGGGCGGTTGGGCAAGGGCCAAATCCAACGCCAACGCCCGGCTGCCATCATTAACCAGGTCAGTTGAGTTTACCAACCGCAGGCCGAGGGAGGAGCCTGCCTCGCTGCCGATCTGCCAGCAGCCCAGTGAGCCATCTTCGAAAGTATAAGTAGTAGAGGCAGGCGGCGGGTTGTTGATCGACAGAGCGGTGATCTTCCACAAGCCATTGCGCAGCTCAAACTGCCACTGCGTCCCCAGGATGGTTCCCCTGGGTACTTCAGCGTTGCCCTGTCCTTTCTCGAGCCAACAGGCATCGGAAAACAGGACCAGGCCAGGAGAGGCAAATTCCACGATCGACAGGTTTTCGTGCCGGTATTCGGTGATGGTCGTTTCCAATTGGGAATAGTAATCCCGGTAGCTCCACTGCTGCCCGGTGGAGGCGTCGCTCACCTGAGCGCCCTCCCAAAAGAGCGCGTCCATGGCGGACTCGGAGGGGTTCTTTGTCATCACCAGGGCAGCTTCCTGGGTAATGCGCTGCCTGACCTGGTATGGCATGATCGGGCGTGGAGTACTGGTAGGCGTGAGGGTTTGGGTAGGCGTGGTTGTAGGAGTGGACGTGGGTGTGGAGGTCAGCTCAGGGCTGACGGTCAGGGTGGGTGTTGGTGTCGTGGAAAGCGTCTCGGTTGGACTGGCGGTGGGTGTGAGGGTTTCCGTCAGTGTAGGCGTAGGCGAGGCTGTGCTGGTCGGGTCTGGCGGAGTAGGAGTCCAGGAGGGCTCAGGGGTCGAGGTGGAGGTGGAGGTAAAAGTTGGAGAATGGATCAATAAGGTCGGTGTAGAGGTGGGCGGAAAGATCACCGGTTTCAGAAGACCAATGCTGAGGAATATGACCAACAGCCCGAGCAGGATGGCAAAGCCCCCCCAGCGCGCCCATTGGGCCCGACCCCGAGAACCTTTTGGAGGCGCCTGCCCAGCGGTTGGCTTCCCACCCAAAGACGCCTTCTCAAAATCAAACAAGTTCTGGTCTGGAGAGCGCATGAACAGGATCGGCGTGCCCCATTCGATATCGTTTCCGCCAGCGAAGATCGCCACACGTGCCTCTGCCAGGGCAGCGTCCAATGAAAAACCATCTGCCAGGGCTGCATAAAACTCCCGCGCAAAGGTCAGGGCTGCCCCATCGGTGATGGGGTAATGCATGGCTATCACGGCAGGCAAACCCTGCTGCACCAGGCTGTGCGCCACCCCTGAGAACGGGTCTTCCGCCGATGTGCGCCCCCCCTCGCAGGCGTTCAAAACTGCCAGGCGCAGGCTGTGATGGTTGTGCAAGATCGTCCCCAGGCGCTGACCATTCACCATCTGAGCGGCTCCAGTGCTATCCTCGAAGACCAGCAGCCCATCCTGGTTCTGTTCATCAAAAGCCCCGTGACCGACGAAATGCAGCACATGGTAAGGTCCACCGCTGCGCAGGCGCATCTGCAAAGCTTCCAATCCGGGCTTTTCCAGGCGCTCCACTTTCACCTGGCCGCACGCTCACCAGCGACGCCAGGGAGCTGTTCAGACGCTGCCATTCCCCTTCTGTATCCAGCCGGGGGAGATCGCGCTGGATTGGCGATCACCACCAGTACCTTGAGCGGCAGGGAAGCTTCCAGCGGACGGACTGGCTCGGGGATGTCAATGCAGCGCACCACCGGCGTATCAGTTCCTTGTGATAAGAAGCGGTTCAGGCCCGGGTTATACAGGTATTCCCAGGGCAGGGAAGCCAGCCGGGCATCCTTGAGGCGCAGCTGCAAGCGCAGCCCCTTGCCTTCCAACCGCGCCTGGTCGCTGCTCAGACGGAAGCCTGCATACACATCCCCGGTGAAGACCGCCTCGAAAAGCCGCTTCCCATATTCCCTGGCCAGCTCCATCTCTGGCGAATCCACCCTGCGCATCCCTTTGCGCGCCTGCCCCACCCGCAGGTTGAAAATTTCCAGGTCTTTCTTGGTAAAAGGAATCTTGAAAATTGTCTCAGCCTGGCCGGCAGGGGAATCCAGCACCGCGGCGCGATAGCCCTTGGGGGCTTTCTCCAGGACCAAAACAAAATTGAGATAGGTCAGGCTGGGCATCGTTAATTGGCCTTATGCACTTTCCACCCTAATTCTACTCTGAGTAGCGTTGATCTGGGTAACAAACCTGTGACAATCCAATGACAATTTAGAAAACTCTTGCATGGAGAAAGGAAAAGTCATGCGATTCTCATAACGCAAGGCACTTGACAGCAAATAGAATCTCGATTAATCTTATTACCTAAGCAAGTTAGGTATAATATAGCTTATGACACCCCGCGATCAGATGCGCAAAGGCAGTACCGAATTCATCATCCTCAGCCTGCTGGCTGAAGGACCCATGTACGGCTACGAGATCAGCCAAAAGTTGGAGCAGCGCAGCGGTGGGTATTTCGAGATGAAAGAAGGACTGCTATACCCGGCGCTGCACCGCATGCAGCAGAACGGTTTGCTGACCTCTGAGTGGCAGGAGATCGATGGGCGTTCGCGCAAATACTATGCCCTGACCCCCCAGGGAAAAAAGGTGTTGGGGGAGCAGACTTCTGAATGGAAGACCTTTATCGAGCGATTGGGGGCTGTGCTGGATTCGGGCGAATGATGAGCCAGCTAACGATCGATGATGTGCTCTTGAGGATTGCGGCAAACCTGCACCTGAGCAAGGAAACCGAACATGAAATGCTGATTGAAATCCGCACCCACCTGGAGGAGGCGGTCGCCGGTGCGTTGAGCCAAGGGACTGATGAGCAGACCGCCCTGCTCAAAGCCGCCGAACAGTTTGGTGTGGAGGAGGCCGCAGCAGAGCTCCAGGAGGTGCACACCGGCCCCGAATCGCTCGATGCGATTGCCCTGGTAGCAGTCCCGGTCTTGTTCGCCCTGGTCCTGCGCTGGCTGGCATTCACGCCGGATGGTTCCGCACGCGACTGGCAGCAGCTCCTCACCCGCCCGGGCTTCTGGATTATCGCCGCGACTGCGTTGATCATTCCAGGACTTTGGTTCCGGCACAGGCGCTATGCCCTGGCAGGCTGGATCTTCTTCTGGCTGCTGACGGTGATCTTCGTCATTTTTCCGAGCATCAACCATTGGTAAACACCCTATAAATCTATGTAAACCCGTTATCCTCAACGAGCTTATTCAGTTAAAATCCGCCTTTTCTTTTTTTTAGACTTTTCCGTGTCCGCATTTAGCATCTTTAAAACCCACTTTCTTCTCTAAGCTATTTATATAAATAAGGAAGCCCCATGTCGAATACAAAAATTACGCCTGACACGAAAACCACCTTCCCTTCACCGACCAAAATCGTGAGCGCACAAGATTTTGCCATCATCGAAAAAATACTACGCAGCCGGTATGAATTTTTCACGGAAGTGCGCGAGGGCATCGACCTGACCACCAAGATCAAATCCATGATCGTTTCCAGCACGATCTTCTTCGCCATCTACGGGGCAGTGATGGGCTCCACCCACAGCCTCTGGCAGACACTCAGCTCGGCTGCCAAACTCCCAATCTTGTTTGTAGCAACCCTGTTGATCTGCGTACCCAGCCTGTACTTCTTCAGCCTGCTCTTCGGTTCGAACCAGAGCTTGCGCCAAAACCTGACCGTGATCCTGACCGCCATCAGCGTAACGGCGGTGCTGCTGCTCTCCTTTGCGCCGATCACCCTCTTTTTCCTGCTCACCACCAGCCAGTACCAGTTCTTTAAATTGCTCAACGTGGCCGTCTTCGCCATCTCCGGGCTGATGGGGATTGTGTTCCTATACCAGGGGATGAAGGTTGTCTCGGGACCGGAGACGGAGGGAGTCAACACGCGCCGGATGGTATTAATCCTGTGGATGTTCGTGTATGCCTTCGTGGGCAGCCAGATGGCCTGGACAATCCGCCCCTTCATCGGCGCACCTGGCACCCCTTTCGAGCTCTTCCGCCAGCTTGGGGGAAACTTCTATACGAATGTCCTGCAGAGCGTCGGGGAAATCCTGGGATTCTTGATTGTGAGGTAAAAAAGAGAAACGCAAAGACGCCAGGGTGCAAAGGCGCAAGGAAAAGCATTGGGATAACAAACCACTCCGCCTTGGGTTAGCGAAGGATTTTTGCCATGGATGAAAATGAGATTAGCAAAATCATTGTGATTGCAGCAATTGAAGTCCATCGCACTTTGGGAGGACCCGGTTTATTAGAAAGTGTTTATCAGGAAGCACTGGCATGGGAACTCACTCAAAAGGAGTGTAAAGTGGAGATTGAGAAAATTGTGCCAGTTGTGTATAAAGGGCAAACGCTTGGTTATCCTCTACGGATCGATTTACTCATCAATGAAAAAGTTATCGTAGAATGCAAAGCCACAATCGACTACAACCCAATCTTTGAGACCCAGGTATTGACTTATCTGCGGTTGACTGGGGTGAAGCTGGGCATGGTGATCAATTTTGGGGAAAAACTGGTCAAAGATGGAATTCACCGCGTGGTGAATAAGTTATAAGTCGAATTACGCGAAGATCCTAGTATTTTCATAATGCTTTGCGCCATTGCATCTTGGCTTCTTTGCGTTAAGCTTTATCTATTAATTCACCACCTCGATGACACGGGGGAATTTGGATTATACTATTCATCAGACATCCTTCTACGCTTCATGAACAGGAGGTTCGCCCGATGAAAAAGCGCTTCAGGTCTGCCCAACACACTCCAGGCACCGCCCCCGGTATCGAACTCGATGAAATCACCCGCTTGCCGGGTGGAAAAGAACCCGTCCACATTACCTGCACCGACTATAACCCAAGCCAGTTTGTCGTCCAGGAGATCTCTGACCTGGAGGAATTCGTGGGCAAGCACCGCCCCGAGTGGTCTGTTGTGCGCTGGATCTGCATGGACGGCTTATCAGATATGCACGCCATCCATGCCCTGGCAACCAAGTACGACCTGCACCCGCTCACAATCGAAGATCTGCTCCACATCACACAACGCCCAAAGATCGAAACGTACGGCGGCGAGGATAGTGAATACCTGGCCCGTTTGTTCATTGTTACCCACGCACTGCAGATCAAGGAGGGTCGCTTGCATAACCAGCAAGTCTCGATCTTCCTGGGACATAACACCCTCCTGACCTTCCAGGACGGTCTCAGCAGCGAATGGGAACCTGTCCGCCAGCGCATCAAATCGAAGGGCTCGCGCCTGCGCAGTAATGATGCCAGCTTCCTGGCATATTCGCTGCTGGATGCCATCGTCGACAGCTGCTTTCCAATCCTGGAGACCTACAGCGATCGCGCCAATGAGCTCGAAATCCAGCTCCTCGATGAGGCACATCCGAACTTGATCAACGAGATCCACCAGCTCAAGCGTGACCTGCTCCTGCTGCGCTGGGTGGTCTGGCCGATGCGCGAGGTTGTCTCTACGATGCAGCGTGACCCACACGAATGCGTCAGCGATACCACGCGCGTCTACCTGCGTGATCTTTACGATCATGTGTTATTAATTATCGACCTGATCGAAACCTACCGTGAGATCGCCAGCGACCTCACCGAAACGTATATGTCCACCGTTTCGAACCGCATGAACGAGATTATGAAGGTGCTCACCGTCATCGGCACCATCTTCATTCCACTAACCTTCCTGTCTGGCGTGTTCGGGATGAACTTCCACTACTTCCCAATCCTAGAAAAGGTGTGGGGATACCCAGCCTTCTGGCTCGTCTGCATCCTGGCAGCAGTCGGGATGATCCTTTACTTCAAGAAGCGGAACTGGTTGTAGAGATCGATCGCGCCTCATCGAGATAACCGGTATTTCTGAAGCGCGGTAGCGAGTCTATGTAGGTGGATCGTCCCTTCCACCATGACCGCGGCAAGGTAAGCCGATATCCGCCATAAATCTCGCCGTTCGCTGAAGCCCGGATCGATCGGCATGAGCTCCTGGTAGCCCAAAAAGACCGCTTCCGGCACAGGCTGAAAATAATCGACATAGGCCAGATCCATCTCTGGGTTCCCATAATGAACGGCTGGATCAATCACCATGGCTCCTATGGAGGTGCTGATGAAGTTGTTTTGCTGGGCATCTCCGTGTAATAACCTTGGCTCACAATCTGGAATATCCAGATCGGGCAGGTGGAGGATGAGATACTCGACTTGACGAATCATATCTGTGGGCAGGTTTCCAGAGTCGATGGCTCCCACCAAACGGGGCCAAAGCCGGCGCTCGATATAAAAAGAAAGCCAATCCTGGGTGGGCCGGTTGTCCTGGTAAAGCGGCCCGAAGTAGCCTTGCCTGTCCAGGCCGAAGTGAGCTCCCCTCACCTGGTGAATACGGGCGAGCGTGCGCCCAATTTCCCGCCATTGGTCGCCTCTCCTTTCCACAGCTTCAGCCGCTTCCAGGACCATGATGACGCCCCCTGTAACCGGGACAATGCCGATCGGAGCAGGGGTCAGCACGCCTGCCCGTTCTGAGAGCATCTGCAAGCCTGCCAGCTCTACCTCGAACTGGTCCAGACCATGCGCGGCTTCACTGAGCTTGACAAACACAGAGCGCTTGCCATCCGAAAGAATCGCAGATGGATGGGAAGCAAAGTCATCCATATCCTTAAAATCATTGACACACCATTTCCACCCATAATAATCCGAAACCGCATTTTCAACAGGCAGGCGATAAAGGTCGTCGAGCAAACGAGCAGACGGTGAGTTTATCTCCATTGGTGCACCTGATCTCCAAGCATCATCCCAACCTATCCACAAGCCAGTCTGAGCCTCCAGGAATGGTTACTAATCTTTGATTAATCCCAGCCACAACATCCCGTACGGAGGCAATTCCAAGGCGAGCTTCTCGCCAGCCAGGGATTGGCCGCTCAGCAAATTGCTGGCTCTCAAAGCACCCAGGCTCGCCAGGTCCAGCGTTAAGACCTGGCTGCTGCCGGAGACATTGTGCAGGCAGACGGCCTGGCTGCCATCGGGGTCACCGCGCAAGATACAAAAAACGGCTGGAGATAGATCGAGGATTTGCTGAGCGGCATAGGGTGAAAAAGCCTGGTGGTCGGCGCGTACCTGGAGCAAGGTCTTCATCCTTTGAAAGACTCCTGCCCGCAGGGAGGTAGGGGAAGACAGCTCGCTTTCCAATTCCTTGCGGTCCAGCTTCTGCCGGTTAATCGTGCGGTTGTGTCCCGTGAGCGCCACGCCCTGCTTCCAGCTGCGCGAGCCGAACAAGCTGTGGAAATAAATACCGGGCATCCCAACCAGTGACAGCATGATGGCATGCGCTGTAATGAACCTGGAGAGCTGAACTTCAGATGGCTCGTCAGACTGCGGGTCTGAGAGGGCGTCAAAGTAGCTGATATTCAGCTCATAGGGGATCTGTGAGCCGTCCGGCATGTTGCGTGAGGAGACCAATCCGCCATGCGTGCGGACCTGTTCGACCAGCCCATCGATCTCCAATTCTGAAAGGATGCCGCGCGCAGGCGTCACGCCAATGCCATCGTGGGAAGCCAGGAAATTGAAGAAAGTCACCCGGCTGGAGGGCAAACTCAATCCGGCTGCCCAAGCTGAGAGCTTGGCAGCCTCTCCGACCCTGAAGCTGTGCAGCACCAGGGGAGGCAAGGCAAAGTTATACACCAGGTGAGCTTCATCTTCTCCATTGCCAAAGTAAGAGATATTCTCTTGATGCGGCACATTCGTTTCCGTGATCAGCTTCGTCCCAGGGGCTGCAACCGCGCACAAGGCATGCATCAGCTTGACCACCGCGTGGGTCTGGGGGAGATGGAGGGCAGGGCGTGCCGATCTCTTTCCAAAGGAAAGCAATGGCATCCAGGCGGATGAAGCGGGCCCGGTTTGCCAGGTAAAACAGCAGGACATCCAGAATTTCCAGGAGCACCTGCGGGTTTGCATAATTCAAATCAACCTGGTCAGCGCTGAAGGTCGTCCAGACATGGCGCCTCTCCTGCCCCACTTGAACTTCGGTCAATAAAGGCAAGGTGCGCGGGCGAAAGACCTGCGAGAGATCCTGGGCAGGATCGACCTCGATAAAATAGCCTGAATAGGGTGAAACTCCCTGTAAATAATTCTTGAACCAGGCACTCTGGCTTGAAATGTGGTTGATAACGGCATCAAACATCAGTGCGAAGCCCTGGCCCAAGCGCCTGACATCTTCCCAGGTGCCCAGTCGTTCATCTACACGCATATAATCGATCACCGAGAAGCCATCGTCCGATGAAAACGGGTAAAACGGCAAGATGTGCAGGTTCGTCACCCAACCTCCAACTTGGGCCTCTAAGAATTCAGCCAGGCTGCGCAGCATGGGGCGGCCAGCCTCGTACACCTGGTCGCCATAGGTGATGAGCATATTGTCGGCCTGGGTCAGTGGACGGGTGAAGACTGGCTCTCTCAGCTCAGGATGCAGCTCGGTAAAATGCTCTAACTTCTCCTGCAGCTCCTTCCAGACCGATTGCACCGTTCTTGCATCGTAAAGGGCAGCTAAGTACTCTAGCAGGCGGCTTTCAGCTGGAGTCATCCCTTGCTCCTTTCTTTTTCTTTTTTTATTTTTCGCAGTTCCATATCCTTCTTTTCGGATTTAAGAGAGGTTTGATAAGAGGTGCTGGATTTTCTTTTCCAACACTTCAAGCGAAAAGTGTTCCCGGGCGATCCGATAGTTTACCTCGGTCATCTGCCGTACCTGCTCTGGAGAATGGAGCAGCTGGTGCACCTGGCTGATCGCTTTTTCATCCACGCAGTCCTCCAGCTCAATAAATTCAAAACCCAGAGGTGCCAGGTCAGCCACGTAAACCGGATAGCGGTTCACCAGAGCCAGGCGCTTGAAATAAATGGTTTCCAGCAGCGCATTCCCAAAACCCTCGTACAGGCTGGGGTAGGTCACCAGGTCGGCGTGCGGATAAGCATCCCACAAAGTATACTGTTTGCGGCCCTGAGAGGTCGCCCGTTCCTCCGCGACCCATTGGTCAACCAGCAGGAGCGGTACCCCCATGCAGGCGGCTTCATGTTGGATCCAGTTCCAATAAGCAAGCCCCTCGTCACCTGCACTGTGTGTGATCACCAGTTTTGCCTTGGGCAGTTGGAGCCGGTTCAACAATTCCAAGGAAAGTTCAATCCCCTTGCGCTGGATCACGCGCGTCGGCTGCAAGACTAAAAGATCATCCCCTTTCAAACCGATCGTTGTGCGGAAGTCAGTGTTATAAGCATCGATCCCCGGCGGAGGCGTGGCAAAATCCAGCACATTGGGCACGATGATCGATTCAATCCCTCGGCGAGCTTTCAACCGGTGCTGCGCCAGGCAGTTGATGGTCACATGCTGGATGCCCGGCAAGTTTGGCGGGAAATAGGTGTCCAGGAAATCGAGCAGCGTACCAACCTGGAAACGCGTCCGTTCCCAGAAAAAATCGTGGTGATGACAAATTGTCTCAATCTGCAATTCACCGATCAATTCTGCCAAGCATAAACCCAGCGGCAGGTTCATGGGGATTGCCAGAGCGTTTTGGACCACCAGCAGATCTAACCGCTCAGAGAGCACGAAGCGACGTAACGGAGGCAGGATCTCCGCTGCCAGCCTATGGATATCCTCCAACAGCCGGCCTCTATCCTGTTCAGCCTTCTCACGAAAGGCTCTTTCGTTCAAGCCAAGAATGACTGGATGCTGGAAGTGCATCAAAGGGATCAGGGTGCCTGCGCTGGCATAGCCTCCC
The DNA here is from genome assembly GCA_963754615.1 of uncultured Chloroflexia bacterium. Classification (GTDB taxonomy): domain Bacteria; phylum Chloroflexota; class Anaerolineae; order Anaerolineales; family UBA4823; genus CAVVUF01. The sequence goes on from CAVWGW010000013.1 coordinate 546,623, forward strand.
AATTCACCTGCGCAGAAGAAAACTTCATGCCCATGCCTGCTCAAGATCCTGGCCCATTTTTCCACTTCCAGCGAAACACCATCTGTGCCCTTCAAACGTGTAGAAACAAACCCGATGCGCATGATTTTCACTCCTGAGTAGCAGATTCTACCCGATATTTTTGCGGCTAGGCTACGGAAGCAAGATATAGATATCTTGCGTGCAAACCCTCCTCGACTGCCTGCTGGACACCTTCTGCATCGCCCAGCCGGTTTTCGAAAATAAACAGGTTCCCTTCAGCCTCGAAATATGGTTTCAACTCCAACAGGATGGCTTTGCGCTTCACCGCCAAGGCATAATCCTGGGAAGTGAGATCCCAGGTCTGGTACACCAGGTCGTTCGCCTGCAGCGCCTTCGCCAGCGGCGTCTGGTCGGGCAGGATCGACTCTTTCGGGAACTCATCGATGGGCACCCAGGGCTCGCGTCCCTGCGAATAGAGGAATGCCATCTGCCCGCCAGGACGCAGGGCAGCCCTCAAGGCACTGAGGGTGAGAGGGTAATCCTGGCTGAAGTAGATGCTGTCGATGGAGATGATCACATCGAAAGCTTGCTCTGGGAGCGCAAGCGCATTGATATCCCCCACGATGAAGGAAAGCCGGCCTGCTTTTAGGGCTGTGACCTCTCGAGCCTGGCGGATGGCTGATGGGATGTAATCCAACCCGGTGATATGTGCCCCGCTGCGGTCTGACAGGTATTCGGCAATCAACCCGTTACCGCAGCCCAGGTCGAGCGCCCGGTGAGTGGGACCCAGGCGGGTCACCTGAAGCAGCCGCTCGAGCTGCTCCAGGTCGGCGAAACCGTGCTGGCAGAGGTCAATGCCAAACACGCGCTCGCAAAACGCATGGTGTACGGAGCTGTGTTCGATAGCAGAATAGAATGCAGTATAGAAATCATTCATTATGGCAGTTCCAGCAAATCTAATTCAGGCAGCAACTTGAGATAATTATCGCGCTAAACAGGAATTTGCAATTAAATTTTCCCCAGAAATCCTTCACAATCACGCCTGCATGATTACCTGGGGCGAGCAGGCATCGAATCGACGCCTCGGGATCAAGAACCTGGCAATTAATGAGGTGCGCCAGATCGATTTGATTGTATAATTAACTTAAGGATTGGATCCGATCGCCAACGTTACGCACTCCACTTTGACAAGGTGAGAAAATATAAAGATACTGTTTTACCAAAACTAAATTCTTTTTAGGGTGGTTATGAAGGCACAGGGTTGGGAAACAAAAATTGGGAATCGAGCGGCTGATTTATTAGCGGCTGCTGGCATGCTTCTGTTTGCCATTCAGCTGGGCTTGAATGCCCACTTTCAGGTATCCGTCTTGGATGAAGGCTTGTACTTATATAAAGGGCTGCTGTTCGTCAGCGGGCGCTACCAGCCATTCCAGGATTATGGCCCTCTTACCAACCAGATGCCGTTCGCTTTTTTAATCCCTGGGGTCGTGCAATTTCTTTTCGGGCCGGGTTTGAGAGTAGGCCGGTATTTTGCAGTTTTATTGAGCTTATTCATGATCCTGGGATTATGGTTGACCAGCCGCCGCTTGACCAATCCCTGGCTGGCAGCTGGAGCCGTATGGGTGTTTGCCCTCATCCCTGCTGCGTCAAAAATATACAGCATGGCGATCTCTGAAGGATTGATCGCCTGCCTGCTTGTGTGGGTCATGTTCCTTACCCTGGGCGAAAAGCGTCAGCTCTGGCAGCTGGTGCTCGGTTCAATCCTGGCTGGACTGGTTGTAATGGTCCGCATAAACCTGCTGCCTCTGCTGCCGCTCCTATGCTTGTACATCCTCTGGCAGAACGGCTGGAAATCTGCAGCCTGGGCAACCCTGGCGTGCGCGCTTACGGTTGTCATCTCCCATGCCTTCTACTGGCCAAATATCCTGCGCTTATGGGCTTACTGGCTGCCCGAAAACCTCGTGCCATTCCTGAAAGCATGGCGCCCACCCTTAGGTGCTCTTCCTTTTTGGAACCCAACCGTGACCCTGGCTGTGCGCCTCAGCAGCTTGATGGACGGGGTTCGTTTTTATTTTATACCCGTGATTGGGGCGTTGACAGCCTGGGTATTGTGGCCGCGCAAATCAACCTGGAAAAGCCCTGCCCTCTACCGGATTGCTGTATTTCTCTCAGCTCTGTTTTTATCACTCTTGGCCCTGCATGCCTGGGCTTCCCTCATCCAAAATTACTGTGTCTATTGCTTCCCAATTTATTTATCGTTTTTTGCATCGATCGGATTGCTGCTGGTCATTGTGACGATCGCTTCCTGGCAGACCAGGCTTGATCGCTGGCGGCAGATCGCGGCGGGATTGATCATCATCGCCGTCTTTGCTGGGATCGGTTTTAACCTTATCCCTGCCGCCTTTATCGAAAAGGTTATGGAGCTGCCTGTGCCTCGCATCCGTTCAATGCATTTTTTACCCGGGAATGCTGAATTATGGCAGGTGATTTCCAATAAATTCCACCTGGAACTAGAAGCCCTGGTCCCCATCTTTTCGATGGTCATTCCGGTACTTTTCGGCGTGGTATGCTGCGGGATAGGTTTATTGATCGCCATAATGCTGCCGCGTCTGTACAAACGCTTCCCCACGCAAATCTCCGCTGGCACACAAGTTCTGAGTTTTATCCTTCTGGCAGGCTGGATCCTTTCACCCACCGCCTGGCTAGGGAACGGCTATCACCGCTATGACTGTGCTGGGGATGTCCTCGCCGCGGATGAGCTGGCAGGCAAAGCTCTGCCAGAGGCGATCGCGCCTCGGGCGCTAATATTCTGGCGAGGCATCTCTCCAGTTACCCTGCTCCACCTGCCCCAGGCTGCCATATATCCTGCCCAACTGAATGGGGATTACTCCTTCCGCCTGGGCGGGGAGACGGATGAACTGCTGCGCTACGGGTGGTGGGACAAATCCCTCGGCCTTCAATGGGCCAAGGAGGCTGACTTTATCCTGGTCGCTCAAAAATATGACAAAGGCTGGCTGAAAGACACCCTGGAGTCAGGAGATTATCAAGAGATAACCATCTTTCCAGCGCGCGCCAATAATGAATATTCAGACTGCCTGGCAGACGTTTACCCGCGCATTTTCACGAAGAAGCCTTAATCGATTCATCAGCAAAATCCCGCAGGCTTTTCCCTGCGGGATCATTTTTTCAACCCTTAAGCGCTGATCTCTTTCTCCAGAGCCTCTGCCAGTGCCAGGTATTTCTCGTGCACACCTTCGCCGGTCTCTACGTGCTCCACATGCTCAAAACCCTCCCACACCTCGTCGTACTGCGCGGCGGGGATCACCCGGTCAGCCATCGGAAAGAGGATATTATCCTCTTTATAGATGTGCTGGCGGAGCAGGGTTACATATCCGCGGGCATTTTGAACGATCTTTTTGCTGGCCTGCGCATCTCCGGCCTGCAGTTCCAATGCAGCTGCGCGCAGCGCGCGTGTATACTGCCGTCCCTGCTCGTGTTCCGCCAGCATCACGCCCAGCGGTCCCCCCTGCACCGGGATCCCATTCGACTCCATTCGCTTAAATAAAACCCCTTCTTCTTTCTGGTGGTGGCAGCCATCTGCAAAGCCTTTGATGAAATCGGTAGCAGACAGGAAAAATTCCGGTCGTACAGCCTGCCCGCTTTCCAACTTGCCTACCCCAGCCTCTAACGTATTCAGCACCCGCTCGATCACCCGGTGCTCTTCCGATAAAACATTCGTCGCTTTCATGTCTTTCTTTCCTTTCTCGATTTTTCTGATAAGCCTTTATGTCAGCGCTTTTATTCAAACCAGCTGTAAAACATTCATCTTGTTTATACCCCATCCCATCAAATCCCTCTTTGCGCCAGCGCAAAGAGGCCGGTTTGCGATCCTGTGAACCTGGGTCTTTTGGAATTGCCGTGAATCTTGTATTTCTTGTTCATGGAAACCAGGATAAAATTATCAACATGGATAAGGACGTTCCCATCCCGCTGGCAGAGATCGCCAAAATCCCCCTGTTCCAGGGCGTGCCGAAGAATGACCTCCAGGCACTGGTTCAGGCTGCTCACCGCAGGCAGCTGCAGGCTGGGGAGTTCTTCTTCCTGCAGGGCGACGAGGCCGATAATATGTACGTGCTGTTGAAAGGGCGGGTCAAGCTCAGCCAGGTGGGTCCTGACGGGCAGCAAGCCCTGATCCGGGTGATCACTCCCGTCAGCCTGTTTGCCCTGGTCGCCCTCACCACCGCTAACAGCTACCTGGTCACCGCCCAGGCTGCTGAAGACAGCCAGGCGCTCTACTGGACGCACGATGAGCTGATGGAGACTATCATTCGCGTCCCGGCCATGGCGGTGAATGCGATGCGTATCATGGCTGAGCAGATCCAAGAGATCCAGGAACGCTTTCGCCAGGCAACCACCGAGCCGGTCGAAAAGCGCCTGGCGCACACCTTAATCCGCCTCTCCGCCCAATCGGGTAAACAAATAGAAGAAGGCATATTAATTGACCTGACCCTCACCCGCCAGGACCTGGCGGAGATTTCTGGCACCACCCTTTTCACCGCCAGCCGCATGCTCAGCCGTTGGGAAGAGCAGGGCCTCGTCATCGCCAACCGCGAGCAGGTTATCATCCGCAACCCGCACGGCCTGGCGCGCCTCGTTGAAGAGAACCCCTTATGAATCCCCGCTAGCGCATCCTGGCCGACATCCAGCATGAGGAAGTCGAGCGCTTTCTCATCGATTTCCAAAGTGACTATGAAGGCTAGAATCCTCTTCCAAAAATTACATACAGAGCAAATGCCGCTACAATTAAAGCAATGATCTGTATATTCCGCCTCCGCCCGGCGACCTGCTTATCCCGCCGCCAGCGCAGGATAGCCCGTTTTTTCTCTGCTTCATTCCCTGCGATAACAAATAGCACATACTGCCCTTTCACCTTTGGATGGCTTGGACATTGACGGTTGGAGTTCTAATTGAACGACCGCTTTACAGCGTCTGCAATAACCGATGGCTCTGGCTTTACCTGAGTCCAACAGATCTGTGATCTTTGCAGAAAGCTTTTTGGATCTTGGTTCCACCTTCTGCAGCACAGTCAATTTTCCAACCACCACATCGCTGGGAATGACATATTCAACCTCTTTCACTTTTTTCTTCGGGTGAGTTTGACAGCGCAGATCGGTGTTCAAAACGACTGCATCACCACACTGCTCGCAAAATCCCACCGCTTTTGCCTTGCCCGACTGCAGCAGCATGGTATTTTGCGATGAGCGCACTCCGGATGAAATCGTTTCTGCATCCGCCCCGGTCAAAGCAGCAATCCATTCACCTGCATCCTTATAAGCACCCGGCGATGTAGCCAGGGCCAGGTAATCTCGCTCAGCCTGCTCGGTCAAACCGAGTTTTTTGTAGACCTCCACGCGCTGTTTGATCAGATTACCCTGCTCTTTTTCTTCAGCCAGGTCCATGGCGCGGTTAAAGTCGTCCAATGCCTGCCAGGCGTTGAGGTTTATATGCCGTTTCGCACGATTCTCATATTTTAGATATGCTGGAGTTTTTCTCAGCAGGAAAACAAAAGCCATAACAAAACATGCAATTGCCCCTCCTGCCAGTGCACCCACATTGCAAATTATAATATCCGGAGCGGAATCGGGGACTTGTATATAAAACCTGTAGAACAGGTAACCCAAAAATGCCGAGCCAGCCATTAAGCCGACAAAGGAAGCCAACCTTTGAATGATCCCCTCAGCGGGCAGCACAATTCTCTCCACAATTCTGGCAGCGTAATGCCGTCGGCGGATTTTCCAACTTGCACTTCTGGCAGTGGATTTTTGGATTGTAGATGGCAGGGTTTTGCGCTTCTTCGACCTGGCCAGGGATGACTGTTGGGGATGCGGTTGGATTGGTTGATTCGCTTTCTATAAGCAAATCTTGGGCAGCAGTTGTCGACTCACCAGACCCATCGGGCGTAGATATTTCACCGGGGACAGATTCGCTTTGCTCATTGTACTCGTTAGGGGCAGTTTGCTCCGAAATTGACATATTGGCCTCCTAGTTTAAAATCTTATAAAGCCCATTTTATTACCTGTCCCCTATTAATTCTTTATTTTGGATAGTGTAGCATAATCCATCAAGCCCCTCCACAAAAAGCACGAAGACTTATAATAAAAAAAGCGTGCTACGCTCCGATGGCTGTGATCCGTACCCAGTCATATAAGGTTTCGTCGACCTTGGGCACGTTGAGAAAGCCGATCTTCAATCCCCGGCCGATCTGGTAGTTATCTGCCCACAGCTGGATTTCGCAAGGGCCGAACGGATGCATCTGGAACTGCCCGATGGATTGATCGTCGATCCGAAATACCACTCTCTGCAAATCCGGCTTGATCCATGACCACTTCATTTCGTAGGCATGCCAACCCGTGATATCAACATCGCTGACGGTCTGTTTATCCTGGATCGACAAACCGAGCACCGTCTCAAAGGCCAGGCCGCGGATATAGGGATCCGAGGCCTCCCCGAGATAAGAAAACCCAAACGAGCGGAATGGCTTGACCATAATGCCCGTTTTCGGATCGAAGGTTTTTGCTTCCTGAACCCAGATGCCCGTCGAGCCATGGAAGCCTGCGCTGATTTTCATGCGGCATTTGATGAGGATCGACTGGTGGGGCGTAGGCATGAACCCGCCCAAACCGACAACGTAAGCATTGTTATATTTCTCGGCTGCGGCAGCCCCCTTCAGCCACTTTGCCCCCTTTTTGCTAAAATTCGGATCGTTCCTCACCTGGAGCTTGAGGCAGCTATTTTGAACAATGACATCGCCTGCTTCGCCACGCTGAGGCGGATCCACATGACCGGAGCCGTTAATGAAGGCAATCTCCCACACCGAATTACCCCCAGGTAAGATTGTGGTCTCATCAAGAAAATCCTCGCACGGCAGTGCAGGGTTCACCTGCTGCTCTGCCATCTGCCAGACTTCCCGCGCCCTGGCACGGTCCTTTCGATAATACAAGCGGGCCAGCTTTAGAGCGAGATTGTCGATGAACGGTGTTTTTATGTCCTGTGTGTTTGCCATAACTACCCTTTGCCTTTTTGGCGTGTTCCGTACCTATTCTGAAACCTAATTAACTCAAGTTGTTCCCTTTTTAAGGTATGCCGCATTTGTCATCCTGAGGGAGTGCACTTTACGACCGAAGGATCCCCGTTGAGTGACTTTTCTTTCTTATTTCTTAGTCAATTCCCCAACGAAGCTCATCCCATATTCCGGCGGATTCAGCCAAAACAGCTCCGCCAGGGTAGCCGCCACGTCGCTGAAGGTCTTGCGGATTCCCAGGCTTGCGTTCGCCGTTACCTGCGGTCCAAACACCAGCAGCGGGATATACTCGCGCGAATGGTCCGTGCTCGGTGTGGTCGGGTCGACACCGTGGTCTGCCACGATCATCGCCAGGTCCGTATCCCTCATCCGCCTTTGGATCTCCGGTACATGCTTATCAAAATTCTCCAAGGCATTCGCATACCCGCGTGCGTCATTGCGGTGCCCGTAGATCATATCGAACTCGATCAGGTTGGCGAACAGCAGCCCTTCGAAATCTTCGTCCAGCGCATCCAATAAAGCCAGCGAGCTGTCCTGGTTGGATACGGTATGCTTCCCCTTCGTGATCCCCCGGTGCCCGAAGATATCGTCAATCTTGCCGATCGAATAGACCGTCTTGCCCGCCTTTTCCAGCAGGTCAAGCGTGGTATCGCCCTCCGGCAGCAGGGGATAATCCTTCCTGCGCTCGGTCCGTTTGAAATTCTCCGGGGCATCCCCCACGAAAGGCCGCGCAATCACCCTTCCCACCGCATGCTCGCCGGTGAGCATGGCTCGGGCCGTCTCGCACAGGTGGTAAAGCTCAGGAATTGGAATGATGGCTTCGTGGGCCGCCACTTGAAAGACGCTGTCGGCCGAAGTATAGACGATGGGCTTCCCTGTCCGCATGTGCTCCACGCCCAGCTCGCCGAGGATCTCAGTGCCTGAAGCCGGTTTATTCCCCAGCACTTCTTTCCCCGTCCTGCGCTTGAATTCCGCCAGCACCTCTTCCGGGAACCCATGCGGAAAGGTCGGGAGAGCGGCCGGCAGATAGATCCCCATCAGCTCCCAGTGCCCCGAGATCGTATCCTTCCCAGCCGAGCGGGGCTGCATCTTCCCGTAGCAGCCGGTGGGATGCGCCTCCGGCGGCACCCCCTGGATGGCGGTGATGTGCCCGATCCCCAGCGCCCCCATGTGCGGGAGGTGCAGCCCGCCCACCGCCCTGGCCGTGTTGGCTAAAGAGTTGCTCCCCACATCGCCATAATCCGCCGCATCCGGCGCCTCGCCTGCTCCGACGCCGTCCAGAACAATCACGATCACACGTTTGATATCCATTGGACCTCCGTTCACAAGCAATTTTAATTATTGGAAAAGAAGCTAATTTTTTTCAAAGAAATAAAAAGGAAATTTTCGCCAGGGTGATAAAAGACTGTGCCATCAGCGTTACTGCAAGTATATAAAACAAGGCATTACTTTTGATGATTTTTGCCATGAAGTACGCAGCTGGAATTTGAAAGAAAACTGCCAGGTAAATCCATAAACGGGTAACTTCACCTCGATTGATGCCGAGAAACAGGATGATGATTAAGGTTAATAAAAGGCTCAAAACGAACAAGTCAATGGCTGACCAATGGAGCAGATTCTTTTTCAATGCCCTCCACTGGCTAAGAATGCTAAATGTAAAGTATATGAATATCATCATGACGGGTAAACCAGCCACATAAAAAAATTCTTTCAAGTTTTCCCCGATCCAAATCAAATAATTACGATCACGCCTTATATTAAATTCCACTGCATCCTTCAAAATATACTGGAAAGCCTGGTTTAGATCAAAAGAAAAAACGATTAAAAATATTAAATAGATTGCAGCAAATGAAATTATGGGAATAAGCACCACGTTTAAGGTCTGCTTCAGCGATATTTTCTTTTCACCAATCGCGTTCAATAAGATGCCAATAAATAGAATTCCTGTCGTGAATGGGGAAGGTTCGAAAAGAAATAGGATATATAAAGCAACCCCTAAAAGGATAAGCAACCAGTTGTTCTTTGAATCCAGGTAGACTAAGAAAAGATACATACAACTCAAGATGAATACAGGGGTGACTGTATTCAGGGTTGGGAAAAAGAAAAGTTTACATGGGATAAGGGTATATAACACAAAAGAATAGAGAGCTACTGTCTTATCCTGGAACAACCTTTTACAGATTCCGTAGAGTAACAACCCTCCTAATGTGGAAATTGAAATTATCATATATCCCAATGTCTGGGGAGATTCTGTAAATAAATTTAACAATTGATAAAACAAAATTTTCCCTGGCATGTTTGTTCTGGCATGTTTTGGGAATGAGGGTGCCAAATCTAGATATTGCGATAAGATCTCGATGGGTGAGTATTGTAAGGCAGGGGTATAAAAAGAATTCGCCCCAGCGCTTGTAACGATTTTACCCAAGGGGATCGGGTAGGCTCGATGCATGAGCATTTGCAGGGTAATGGCAACCAATAAGCATCCCAGTAAAGTCAATTTTTCGTGGTTGCGGATCTGGTTCGTGCCGATGAAAATAAACACTCCCAGAAGAAGCAAAGATATGATTGGGATCCAAAACGGAAAACGATTGGTTGTCCCGAAATATTCATAAACCCAATTACCTTTGATTGAGCCAAAAATGAAATTTCGTGAAATAACCAGATAGATAAACAAAGCACTGATCGAACAAAAAGTCAGGATTAAAGAAACCGCATGAGATTTAGGTAAATGTTCTAAAGAGGTTTGATTTTCCATTTCGCCTCAAAACGTGGAAGGAATCTCTCTGGTTTGTTTCTTTACAAAATAAATTGTTACCAACACGATAACACCCAAAACTGGAATGAGACTGCTCCAGTTTTTCAAGCCAAAAAATCGCTGACCGAGATTTTGGGTGAAATGTCCTGCAAAGAGCTGCTTTAAACCATAGCTGTAAAGATTTGAATACTCGAAAAAACCTAATGTAGTTATTTTCTCCATCATCGTATCCGGCACTAGAACGGTATTGGCCGCGCCGATAAACATCTGCCCGATCGAGACCAAGCAAAGAACAATTAAAAGCCAGGTGAACCGCCTGGGAATAAAAGCGAATAAAACACAGAAATACGGCAGGATTGGAATGAGGTGGCGCGGACCTAATGAATAGCCTCCCCACCACATATAATAACCGGACATGATGACAAGGTAGCTAACAATAGTCCACACCACCAAGATTGCTTCACTTCTGTAGCGGTGTTCTCTGAACATGGCAACGGCGCCGATAATCGAAAAAATTAAAACGGGCGACTGCCAAAATAATCCCATGGTTGGATGGAGGGTCATATAGAAGAGCACCCGCAAATCAGGCCATTGGATGCCCATCAATCCCTGGCTCATTGCCGAGCTAAAAATGGGTGAGTCTTCATAGGCATACCCTGATGAGAAAAAATTCCCAAAACACACCTGGTTATAGACAAGCTGGAGCACGACCGGAATAGATCCTCCCAAGATCGGCAATATGAAAGCACGAAATCGAGGGAAGGTATGATTTCTCATAACGATGGAAATGTAATAGATTGCCAGGGCTAAGATAATGATTGCGGTCGGATACTCGCTGATCAGCGCCCAACCTGCGAGCAAACCGATGAGGAATAAATACCAATCTTGCCATAACCCAGGTTTTTGTTTAAGGAAAAAAATCATACAAAAGGCAATAAAGAGCAGAGAAGAAGAAAACTGGTGGCTGAAGAAGGTAATACTGTACGGAAAAAACAGCGTGCCCAAAGCGATTGCCAGTGTAATCACAAAGGCGTGTAAACGCCTCTTCGATAAATACAAGACCAGAATGTAAATGAGGCTCCCAGCAACTGCTGAAGGAAGGCCAATAACCACGAAGGTTATGATCATTTTGGCAACAGGTTGACTGATAAGGTTGAAATTTCGCTTAATCCAATACAAAGGCGCGTAAACCACAGCCCCGGCAATGGCTGGACCAATGCCTTTATCCGAATAATAATGACCGTTGAGAAAAGATTTGTCCCCCGTAATGGTACCCTCTTTATCATGGAAGGTATCGATCGTCAGGCGACCTTCACGCACAATGGCAAATATCAAGCCGAACCGAGAATTACCATTCCACCCACTGTCTTGATAAAAATAACCATAGACAAATGCGAGAAGGAAAAATATGATCAAGGCATCTTTTATATACTGTCGCCCCATAGACTATTTTAAACCATAAATATCTCAAAAACTCAAATGGAACAGCTTTTCATATTTTGGATTCGCCTCTTCTGGCCTACGGTCATAACGGGCGTTTATTTGCACGTTTACATGCCCAGCCATCTTAGAAAGGATTGCCAATCTGCGCCAGCATCCCGTAAATCACCAGACTTAGATTCTACTACTCGCTTCTTAAGCATAGTATAGAACGCTGGATTGGTCAAACAATTCATGGATCAAGAGGTGCAATGCACTTTTCACTCTAGAAAAGGACATGCAGCTGGATGTGGAAGTGCATTGCACCTTAAAACGCACATCCCGCAAGCCTGTGCCTGCGGGAAGGGATGGGGATTATTAAAGCAAAATTGGAGTATCGAAAATAGAAAAAAAAAGAGGGAGTAACCTTCGGACGAACCTTAGGTGTGCCCTCTCATCGTGATTGCATATATGATATCACGTAATGGACCCAAAAAACTGGACACAAAGCTAAGGGAGGCTTTTATCTCTGGTTCCTTCTGTCCCAAAGAATAGCCAACGCGGGAAGGATCTCGAGCTTAAAGCTCAATATCATGGATGGTATGGGAGATTTTGTATGCCATTCCCCGAATGAAGCTGATGGCAAAGGTTATCCTCAATTCCCTTAGCCCCCCACCGAATACTCGCCAGTACGCGAATTAAATTAACCTTAATCCGCGAAAATTTCTTTCCTTTTTCAGGTGAATTTTTCTCAAATTCGAATCCAGCTGTCTGTGCAAAAATTAGACCCTTAGCGCGCCACGGAACGCCCTGGCGCCATAGTAAGATTCTGCACCGTTGTGATACACGAAGACATGGTCGTAGCGGCGATCGCCAAAGATGGCGCCGCCGAGTTTTCTAATTTCAGCAGGTGTTTTCAACCAGCTCGACGTCTTCGTATCGAAATTTCCAAGTTTCTGCAGCGCTCGATATTGTTCTTCTGTTAAAATCTCGATACCCATGGCAGCTGCCATATCCACAGCGGAATCTTTTGGTTTAAATTCTTTCCTTGCCTCCAGCGCTTCACGGTCATAACAAACATTTCTGCGGTCTTTAGGGCTTTCCGCTGAACAATCATAAAAGATGGTTTCGCCCGTCTTTTCATCATGACCAACAACATCCGGTTCACCGCCAGTTCTTTCCATTTCATGGAGGGACCACAGTTTTTCAGGATTAGCTTCCAGCTTTGCTTGTACTTTAGCCCATTCAAGACCTTTATGGCGAGGCATGTTATTCTCAAAACGGGCTTTCAATGCTCTGAGCAGCTCTTCACGTTGTTCTGGTGACAATTCCCTTATATTGCTATTAATGTTGTGCATACTTTTTTATGACCTCTGTTGAACAGGTGCGGTAAGCCGAGATTCTACGTCGCGAACAGTTTACCACTATTTTCATCAAAATAGGTGATTTTGTAACGCTGGATTGGTCAAACAATTCATGGATCAAGAGGTGCAATGCACTTTTCACTCTTGAAAAGGACATGCAAATGGATATGAAAGTGCATTGCACCTTAAAACGCAAATCCCGCAAGCCTGTGCCTGCGGGACCGGATGGGGCGAGTGGGAATCGAACCCACAAGAGTGTTTAGAGCACCACTGGTTCTCCTCCCGGTGATCTTACCAGCTTAACCACGATCAGGGCGCAAGTTGCCAGCGTCACGACATAGGAAAAGCCTCGAAATCCTACCCCAATGACAAAAGCCGTCCCCAAAGTCCAAAAAAGGAGCGCTCGACAAGACCACCTCCGAGACAACAAGAACCAGCAAGGCAGCAACAGCGGCAGATCATAAGCAAAGGCATACGGGCTGGTGGCGAGCGAGAATGCTAAGGCGATCGCCAGTTGGGTTTTAATTGAAAGCCCCATGGTACGCCGGCGCACCCAGAACAAAGCCGGAATGGCTAGCGGCAAGACGACCAGCCCGTAGATCGGCGGCAAGGAGAACAGCCCGGCAAGGGTGCTGAACCGCCAGCTCTCCATCGTTGATTGGGCTTGCCCGGCGAGAAATGCATCAAACAGATCGAACAGCCAGGTTGGCTGCAAGGCAAAAGCCGCGGCTGAGATCAAGAGAATCGCCAGGATACTGGTCATCACGAACCGCCGTTTACCCAGCGCAAAGCAATAAATCAGAAACCAGATCACCAGGTGCGGCTTGATCAGCACAAACGGCATCAGCATCCCTGCCCAAGTTTGGTTGCCGCGCTGCAAGAAAACGATCACCAGGGTGATGACCCATAGTTGCAAGATGGTCACCTGCCCAAAAGCCAAAGAAGAATAAGATAAAGCCAAAACGCATGAAAAAAGATAGATCAAGTTCAGTGGAGAAAGCCTCTTCGCATCCTTGGACAGGTTCACAATGAAAATGCCGAGAAGGAGCCCAATGTTAAGGGTCACAAACAAAAGCCAGGCAGGATGAAGGGGTAACAAAGCCAGCGGAACAAATAACCAGGCTAACCACGGCACCGATTGGAATACCGAAGCCCCGTGCGCCGTTACATAAGATCCAAATGGCGACTCAAGCGCCAGGGTTTTTCTACCTGCCCCGGTGAACGCCACGAATTCCACAAGCTCTGACATGAAGAAGGTCGTTGCCGCCAGGAAGGCATAGAAATTAATCAGCGCTAGCTGAACGAGCACAATGACCGCTTTTCTGATTCTGTTGGAAATCTGTTTCCGCAAAGCTCCGCTTGCGGCTTGATCATCATCGAAGATCATATTTATTCCAAGCTACCATAATATCGAAAAAAACGCAAATCCCGCAAGCCTGTGCCTGCGGGATCTCATGGGGCGAGTGGGAATCGAACCCACAAGAGTGTTTAGCTCGGAGGATTTTAAGTCCCCTGCGTCTGCCTAATTCCGCCATCGCCCCGGTTGCTGCGCCTATTCTACACCAAAATCAGGAGGCAGAAAAGAGTCACTTTTTTGCCCGCATGCCCTTCACCCAACGAGCATACACCGAGGCGAAATGCACCCACGCTGGAGAAAGCTTGCCGGCAACCTGGGCTTCCTGGATGGCCTTGCGCAGCGAAACCGCGTCATCGAACTCCGGCAGGAGCAGGTGGGCTGCTCCAATCTCGAAGGCGGCATGCCCGTCCGAGCCTGCCGTACCCGCCAGTTGATGGTTTTGGGCAAAATCCTGCGCCTTGCGGTTAAAATCAGCTTGCAGGCAGCGGGCGTTGAAGACCTCGATGGCATCCACCAGTGGTGCGATCTGCTCAAGGTCAGCCAGATTCCAGGCTCCGTTGCGGTTCCGGTCGAAGGGGTGCGAAACGCTGATGAAAGCCCCCTGCTCTCTCAGGCGCTGGATCACTTCCATGGGAGGCAAGCCGCGCGGGATCTCTTCCTGCACAAAAGCTGCCAGGATCTCCCCCTGCTCGGTCATGATCTCCTCACCCACGATCACCCGCCCAGGGTCAAGCGCCTGGGCTTCCAGCGCGCCGAGGATGGTGTTATGGTCGGTGACCACAACCTTGTCTAGCCCCTTGCGCTGGCAAGCTTGCAGCAGGTCTGCATAAGAGGTCAGGCTGTCTTTGGAGCGTAGGGTGTGGCAGTGAAAGTCGACGCGCAGCACAGACTTATGAGCCTTTACGCCGCTTGCCCAGCAGCACGGCTGCCCCGGCCGCCAGGGTAGCCAGCACGGTAAGTCCCACCGCCGCCTGGACGACCGTCTTGGGCTCCATACCCGGCATCACCACCCGTCCGTCAGCATAGTTTTTGAAGAGCTTGCCCCACCTGGTTTGCAGGGCCGCTTCGACGCGCTTGCGACCCACAAAGGGATACCAGTACACGTTATGATAGAAGTTGCTGGCGAAGTACGCCCAGGGCACCAGCGGGCTCTGCAGGAGCACTTTCTCGAAGGGCTTCAGGGGGCCGTGGTAGATCAGCTTCTGACCGCGGCTGGCAAAGGTGTCTTCCTGGATGAAACCCCAGGGCTCCTCCTGGTTGATGTCGTAGCCGACGATCTCGATCTGCCGTGGGTCGCCAACGCCCAAATCCATCTCGTGCGCCTGGCGGATAAAGCGGATATTCATCGGATCAAAGCCCTGCAGCCTGGCTGAGACTGCGTCGATGGCCACCTGATCGGAGGAGGCCAGCAAAATATCCTTCTCGTGCCAGCGCATGGCGCGCGGTCCAGGGCCATCTCCGGCAAAAGTGCCATCCATCACGGCAAAGATCCCGGGGTGGATGTCCTGCTGGATCATGAGCAGGTCGACCAAGGTATCGTGGATCACGGCGTGCGTCCAGTGCCGCTGGCGGTGCAGCAAGCCGCCAAAGGCGTTCTTCATCGCCCCAGTGATGGTGGTAAAGACGTGCGTCTTGACTGTGGGTAGGTGGAGGATGTTCATCCCCACCAGTGCCTTCGGGATGAAGACCCCCTGCGGGTAGACCTTGTCCAGAACCAGGAAGGGTCTCTTTGGCTTATACTCGATCCATTCGAAATCCTGGTTGTACAGGTACAGGCAAGGGATGTCATACAGGTCGGTGACAAAGCGGTGCTTGTTGTTCTGCTCGGCGTTTTCGGTATTGACCACCACGGTATCGTTGTGCACACCCACCAGATTGGTGTAACCGCCGTGCAGCAGTGTACGGATGACACCCTCAAGCTGCCAGGGCTCTGTCGAGCAGGCCGGGTACCAGGTTTGCCAAGAGATGTTGATCTTCAAGCCGGTCCTGTTCCCCTTGGGCAGGGCAGCTTCAAAGGAAGCCAGCTTCATCAGGCGCTCATAATCGTCGAGGACGGTCTCCGGCGAGGTCTTGAGAACAGCAACTTTTCCTTTCCCAGGAAAATTGGGCATGATTACCTCCGTGATCCAAATGCTGATTTATTGTAACATGGCCCAGGCGAGATTAGCTGACACAAATGATGAAGAGAGGAGAAGCGGTGCCTTGCATTTTCCAGGCAGCTTTTCAGCTTGACAATATTTATATAGAACGTATATACTGAGTTAGTGTATATCCGAAAATGGGTGAACATACTCCCCAAGAATTTCGGACAGGACCTTTTGATATGCCTGGCATGCTGACGAAGAGATACTTCTATAAGAATCCCGGCTTTTGGCGCTGGGGGATTTCGATTGCCCTCATCGTCTTGTTGATCATTTCATTCTGGAAAGAACTGAGCTTCATCAAGGATTGGGCTACCGGGGAGCAGCCCCTTTTGGTAACCGACCTGAGCCAGGTGCGCAACTTATTCATCCTGGCGGTCTCAATGGTCGGCTTCTTCGCGATCCTCTACTTCTCGATGATGTTCGTATCCCAATTTGTGCTTCCGGTGCACACTGCTTCTGATCGAAAGCGGGTCTTCGACCGTATGCTGAGATATCTCAGTCGTTCTCATGGTCCGGCGGTTTTCGTGCGCGAGGGGAGAGAGATCGCCAAGCCCGAGGAGCTGCGCAGCTCGCAAGCCGGGGTGGCATTCGTGGACCTCTCCAGCGCCATCGTGCTGGAAAAGCAGTATTTTGCGGGAGGCTCTAAGACGGTAGCAGGGGCTGGGGTAATGAGAAAGAGGGGAGGCTCTCGCAAGCGGAAAGCCCAAAAAGGGAAAGAGGCCCCTCCAAACGTGCAAAATGCCCGTGCCGCTGGCCCAGGGATCGTGTTCACCGGCAGCGGTGAGCGCATCCGGGGCGTGGTGAGCTTACGCAGGCAGTTCCGGCTGCGGACAAATGTCAAGGGGATCACCCGCGACGGCTTCGAGGTGTTTTCGCATGTCTTTGCCCTCTTCACGCTAGGGGAACCGCCTGAAGTGCTCAAGGTGACCTATACCGGAGAAGGCCCCGAGTTCATCCAGGTGATCCTGATCGACGAGAAGACGAATACAATCAAAGGCTTTTCAGATGAACTGGACCAAGATGACAAGAACGAGATCCACCGCTGGTTCCAAAAATATAAAAGTGAGCCTAACCCGTCTGTGGAGCCTGTCAAGAAAAAGGATCCTGACCAGGCTTTAGCGCCTTATATCTTCGATCCCGAACGAGTCTTCAATGCTGTCTATGGCAATGCACGGGTCATCAAAGAGGGGTTGATGGAGGATTGGACCGAGCTGCCTCTGAAGGTGGCAGTAGAAGCCTACCATGACATGGTCGCCATGGAAAATTATGATTCCCTTTACCTGCCCGAGGATCCGGTGACGTTCCCCTTTCGAGATGAGTTCCGTCCACGCTTCGCAAAACGGGTGCGCAACCTGGGCGTGCTTGGGTACCAGATGGCCCTGGGCCTTGACGGACACCTCCTGGAGAAAGGTCATCCTTGGGACCGAAGCTTTGTCACTGATTATCCCTCGCAGATCCTGCGCTCCTCCAAGATACTGCGCGACCGAGGTATCCGCGTGATCGCGGCAGGCTTTGCCGAGCTGCGCCCATCCAATCCAGCGGTTTTGCAGCAGCGCCTGGACCACTGGCGCGCCCGCTGGCAGAAAGAGTCCAACCTGACCATGGCAGAATTCGACTACAAAGAAATGAAAATCCGCTCGCACGCCCGCGCCCAGGCGCAGCAAGATATGGTGAAGGCGCTGTCGAATCTGCTCAAGTCTGATGACCTTACCCGTGAAGCCGTAGCGATTCGGCTTTTTCAGATGATGGAAGCTTTCGCCAAGGAACCGCAAACGGAAAAATTGCTCCCGAAAGAGACACAGAATGCGCTGTGGATCCTGCACGAACTGCTGCTGCCTTCTGGTACGCAGCACATCTCCCCCTCCGAATCCCGAAAAGTCGTCCCTCGATGAGTGAGAGCCAGGCATGAGCATCAAAAAGAAACTCTCCAAACGCTTTTGGCAAACAGGTTACCTCTTCCAGGGCTTCCTGGAAGGTGACCTGTTCTGGGGGAAATTCCGCATCCTCGTCCTGGTGGGGTTGGTAGCCTTGTTCCTGCTGATCGTCATAATCACCGAAACGCTGATCCTTAGCTTAGTAAATCACCTGTCAATTTTCGAGCTTCCGATCGTTGGAGCTTCTGCGCCCCAGACTTTAACCTATCTTTTTACGGCTACTCTGCACTCTCTACGCTTCATCCTGGTGCCGCTGGCCGCCTTTACGATCGCCATGCTGGTAGGCGCGCATTATGTGCAAGATATCTACGAATTAGAGAGCTATTGGGTAGGCATGCGCTACTTGCTGGCGTGCATCTTCGGCATCGGGTACCCACGTTTACAGATCGATAACGGACGCAAGATGGTCAAGCCGGATGAGGTGAATACTCTGGCGACGATCGGCGGGCCGGGATATGTGATGATCAGGCCAGGGAACGCGGTGCTGTTCGAGCATTTCTCGCACCCATCAAACGTATTGGCTGCCGGATGGCATTTCATCTCCAGGTTCGAGTTCGATCAAAGAGATCATCGACCTAAACGACCAGCACGGGTATATCGAAAAAGCTACAGCAATGTCGAAGGATGGCATCCTGGTCAATGTGCACGACGTTCACTTTCGCTACCGACTGTGGGGAAACCGCAAGGCGGGCGGAGGGACAGGCCGGTCTCCAGAAAATCCTTACCCATTCTCGGTCCAATCGGTCTACAGCCAGGTCTATAACCGGGCAGTGCGCGGCGATGGCCTGACCACCTGGAATGCAGCGGTACAACTGGTGGTGGAAGGGGCTATCCTGGATTTCATCCGTGGGAACCAGGTAGACGCAGTGACTGCGCCGGCTAACGGCAGCGACGACCCACGCAAGAAAATCCGCCAGAGGCTGCTCTCAGCAGATACCCGCTTGCGGCTGAAGGATATGGGAGCGGAGCTGATCTGGTTCGATACCGGGCATTTCTCACTCGAAAAACCAGTCGATGACCAGCGGATCGAAACCTGGGGAGCCGAATGGGTGGGAGACGCCAAAGTTATCCAGGCTTACGGCTCATCCCAAAGACAGGTCTTCCAGGAGCTGGGGCGGGCGGAAGCCCAGGCAGAACTCTTGATGAGCATTATCCATTCCCTGAATTCCCTGGAAATCCCTGAAGAACAAAAGAACCAGGCCGTCGTGAACATGTTCCTGATCCAAACCGCACAGGTACTGGAATCGATGAGCAAAGTATCTGGTTCTGAAAGCCAGCTCCCGAACGGTGAAAGTGAACCGGCTCCGACTGAAGCATAACAGGTGAAGGTGAGATACGAGAGCGAGGCGACCATGACAGATGAATTTTCACCCACTCCCGAAGCACCGGTGCTGGTTATCGGTGCAGCCTGCGTGGATATCGTAGGTGTTCTGAAGGGTGAGATGCAGGCGGGCACTTCAAACCCAGCCCAAATCCGCACTTCTTGCGGAGGCGTGGGGCGGAACGTGGCTGAAAACCTGGCGCGCCTGGGACAGGCGGTGAACCTGCTGACCGTGGTGGGGGAGGATCAGAATGGAGATCACCTGATCAAAACGATCGCTGAAGCGGGAGTGAATGTGGAGGCGATCAAGCGAACATCGCTCCACCCCACCGGCACTTACCTGGGCGTGGTGAATACCAGCGGAGAGCTGCAGGTGGCGCTGGATGATATGCGGGCAATGACGCTGCTCTCGCCAGACTATTTACGGCAAAACGAGCACCTGTTCCGCCAGGCTGCGCTGCTCTTTTTGGATGCGAACTTACCCAAAGAGTTGCTGCGCACGGCAATGTCTTTGGCAAAGGCTGCCCACCTGCCGGTGTGCGCTGACCCGACCTCGAGCGGGCTGGCAGTGAAACTGAAACCATACCTGAAAAAGCTGCGCATGATGACGCCAAACAGCGCCGAAGCAGCCATCTTGACCGACCAGGCTTTCAACACTACGCGACGGAGAGAAGTGCTACAAGCCGCCAAACACCTGGTGAGCCAGGGCGTGGATATCGTGATCGTGTCAATGGCAGCCTTTGGCGTGTGTTATGCTACTTCGGAAACGAGCGGATATATCCCTGCCATCCAGACCAAGATCGTTGACCCGATCGGAGCGGGAGATGCGATGACCGCCACAGTGCTGTTTGCGCTATTGAACGATATGCCGATCGATGACGCGGTGCGGCTGGGCGTCTCGGCGGCTTCACTGACCCTTCGGCACCGCGGGACGGTGGTGCCAGACCTGTCGCTGGAAGAGCTGTATAACGAGCTGGTATAAACCGTAGCCCGCCGATCGAAATCGACGTCTGAGCTCGGAAAACCACCTAAAGTCGGTTCATGTTGAGCAAGAGGCTATCGGATTAATTTGTAAAGTTCGAAGTACACGATGGCAATCTCGAATTGGTGCTATAGGGAGTGCCAAGTTATGGATACACTTGCCTCAATCATCAAAATTGCACCCAATG